>CALWJD010000001.1:0-381043 GCA_944380925.1 uncultured Clostridia bacterium
CTCCTTTAGAGGCGGCTAGTAGTACAGGGCTTCGCCCGTTAAAGAAATACCCCCAGCTAGGCTGGGGGATGCTTATTCATCAACTTCATTTTCTTTAAAAATATTTTTTATGTGTTTCGTTATAACAGATCTATCTCGTGCGAAAAGTTCTGACATCTGATTTTGCGTCAGCCATACTGTTTCGTCTTCCAATTTAACGTCCAATTTTACGTTTCCGTCTTGTGCTTTGAAAATTACTAATTCTGTTTTTTGCTCCATGAATTTCTGTTCTCCTTAAATTTGAATCTTGTTACCATATTAGCTTTGCACGTCTTTTTATGCAAGCTCTTATCTCCTTTTTTCCAAGAAATTATTCCGCAAACGGCGAGAATCACTTGTACAAAATCAAGAAGTGCTCTGCCATAAGTGCCTGATGTGAAGTCGAGAGTGCACCATAAAATATCTCCGATGAGCCAAATATAGAAACACCATATATTTTTCCGTATGTTTAGGACTGTACCTGTTAGCGAAACCGCCGTTAAAGCCCATATTACGTTGTCTGTCATTTTTTCCTCCGTGCTGTAAGAAGTAACTCCATAGTATTGTCTTGCGGTGTATCTGAAAAGTCGGTGGTACAGTTTTGCTTGACGATATCAAAAATTTCATACCACAGCAAGTTTGCTTGTTTTTGGAATGATATGCTCATTTGTACAAACGGATTCGCTATTGCCGCACCTGTTGTCGGATGCTTGCCCAAAAACCCGAATTTGCTGATTGCTTCTTCACATTGAATGTATCTTGCAAACGCCTGAGCGTAGGATTCCACAAGCCTTGGGTTTACGAATTTATCGCATTTTCGCTTTTGAAGCCAGACCCAAGTTTCCTCGAAAATTTTATCTGCACCGAGGGTTTCACCGCTTTTTTGTAATGAGCTCAAGTATTCGCTTGGTTTTGGAATTTCCTCGCCTTGAAGTTCTACTCCGTCCGAAAAATCATCTGCTTCAAAATCTGTATCGAAATCATCTGCATTTAAAATTCGTGCAGCCACACCCGAGGAAATTTTGTCTACCAATGGGTCAGGCTTATCTCCGGCTCTAACCCTGCGTCCGCCTCTGTATGTCCCGTCTTTTGCCATTTTTACCACTCCTTTATCTATAATTTGGTTAATACCCTGTTTGAATCGGACTTTTTTTGCGTGTCGCCCCACGCCCGTTGTTTTTTTCGTCTGCCGTAGAGATTTTGATTCCCCCGCCAAAAATTAAACTCCTAAGCTATAAAACTTAGGGGTTTTATTTTTTTCTTTAAAATTTTACTAATGACGTGTACCTTGCGTAGTTGTAGCCTTCGGAGTTTACCAACAGCGCCTCGTCTTTTCTTGTTTCGTCCTTGAAAAGAAAACACCTCACTGTTCCATCTTCCTCTGTGCCACACCAATCTGTTATTTCTTTTATCAGGTCATTGTCTTCGAGGAGGTGTTCAATCAGATGTTCGTAGTCCTCGTGGTGTAATACACGCATCCCGACAACTTTAAAGTTTAGTTTTGCTGCGAAGTGTCTTCTCTCGTCCTCCAAAAGCGCAGCTCTATTTGCAGCCTTTCTTGAAAAAAATCCTAACATATTAAAACTCCTTTGTTTGATTTTGTACCTTTGCGGTAGTCATATATTACCTCTACCAAACCACACCATCAAGTTAATATTGTACTTTTTGGGGTAGAATAAAACCGCATGTTTACTGCGTTTTAAGGCATTAGTACACAAGAAAGGAGAGAGGGAATTTGCATGCCATTTTATTGATTAAATTGAAAATTTTTCCATTAGTTGCTACTTGGTTTTGGATTCATCCCCAACGACCACCTTCGGTAGCTGTAATCTTTGAGTGACAACTCTTACATAAACTCATTAAATTTTCCTCGTTATGTGTTCCGCCTTTTGATAGAGGAATGATGTGATGTACTTCCTCCACAGCTTTTAAAATATTCTTTCGCTCACAGAGTTCACACACCGGGTGTTCTTTGATGTATAGCTGACGTATCCTTCGCCATCTGTTGCTGTATCTTTTGTAGGTATTCGGATCTCGTTGATACTTGTTGTAGTGCTTCATAACAATTTTGCTGTGTTTTTCGCAGTATCGATTTTCTGTAAGCTTAGCACATCCGCTGAATCTACACGGACTTTTTGGTTTCTTTGGCATAATCATTTACCTCCACATAAGTTAGACCTCCACAATGCTCTGTGAAGGTCTTTATTACAATTTCTCTAATTATAATGCTATCAGAATGCAAACATGGTTTTCTATGGTTTTTAGTGGCTTGTTTTAATTTTACCAAGAGCTTTATTGTGTAAACGATGAACCCAACTTAAATCATAACTCATCGCCACAGCAATCTGCTCCCAAGTTCTAAAACACAGGTATCTTAGCTCAAGTAAAGTTTGATATTCAGGGTTTTTAACTTGTTTTATCAGCGGCACAATATCCTTCTTTAAATCAACAAGTCTATCGATTTCTTCATCAATTTCATTTTCTAAATCGATTATCTTAACGATAACACCCTCCATTTTTTGTTTGTTGCTGTTACCTGAATAAGGTGTATCACTAAGAGTTGATGTGGCTTTTTCTGCCAGTTCTCTCAGGCTTTGCACCTGTTCAAGTTTACTGTTTATCCTTTGGTCGATTCGGTATGCTTGTGATAAATATTCCTTTATGGTCATAAAGTTATCCTCCGTAAAATTACAAAATTTAAAATATATTTGAATTCTTCAGCTTTGTAATTTGTACTGTGTAACTTTGTGTTTTGTTCTTTGTACTTTGAGGTGTTTTTATTCCGGCATCACTCCTTTCAAGATTTCTTCGACTTCTTCAAGGTTTGTCACTTTAAATGCCATGCCTTTTGCATTTCGTATCTTCTCGATAGTGATTTCTTGAAGTTTTGAGAGTTTTCCTTTTTCAGTTTTAACTTCAAAAGCCACAAATTTTCCTTTGTAGCAAACGATAATATCGGGAATACCAGATGTTCCGTACAAACCGCCATGTTCCTTGAATGCAAAGCATCCGGGCAGGCTTTTTAAATGTTTTAATATTTTATTTGTTATTGCTTTTTCTTTCATTTTTTCACCTCATGCACTTGTGGTAACCACCAGTAGCCACGAGTAACCACGATTTTTTGAAAAATGGCTACCCTTTAAAACCCAGTAATAATGCCAATGTTGATTACATTGGTAACCATAGTAACCATAATTATAGTTATATACATATTTATAGGACTTTTTATATTCAAAACCAAAAATTACTACTTAATATAAAACTCTATAATATATAGGGGGTGTGTAAAAAAAACGTGGCTACGTGGCTACCATGCTAAAAATGGCTAAACTAAGGGATTTGTATCACTTTCGATTTCTTCATCGGTAGCCTCTTTTATACAAAAACATCTCTGATTTATTCCGTTTATCTTTTTTTGTACTTGTGTTCTATCGATTCCACGATTATCTTTTTTACATTCAATAAACCCTCTATCTTTAAATCCGCGAGTCACTTTCGAATAATCAAATCCATTTTCTTTGAGCGCTTGTCTCAACACATTTGGTATAATATACACTCGTCCTTTTTCAAATTTGCCGTAACAAGGTGTGCTATCGGGAGAAAACCTGTTTTTATTGCTCGCTATCCAGCCCATAACAAAGTCCCACGCTCTATTTACCGTGTCCGCTTTTTGAAGTTCCTTGCAGTTTTTCAGAATCTGAGTACCAAGTTCTACTCTTTCACTCCATGCTTCATTTTTTGGAGTGTTAAATACCGAAATTTCCGCATAATAGTCACCCAAACACACCGCAGACACGTTATCAAGCTGTGCTCTCGGTACTTCAAAATCACACTTGAAATCTATTTCTTTAAGTAGTTTTTTATAATCCTCCTTAGCAATCTTCTCACTTATATTGTTGATTATAAACTCTATGAATTCCTTCCCGGCAAGTGCGTAATTACCGCCGCTTATGGTGTGTACATCATGTGCAAAGCTAACTTTCTCAACAGGCTTTCCGTAAAGCTCCAAAACCCTCGTTATAGCCCCATCGTTACTGGATTCATTGCTCATCGGCTGCTCACCTGAAGTCAACATAATGCTTTGCCACGAAAGCACACTCTGCATACCGCCTGTTTTACTGCCACGAAGCCGACCGAATCCGTTCGCTAAACCATACACAATCTTCTCAACAGAAATTTTGTGTTCATTTAAAACTTGAAGTTCATCAATCGCAAAGGGCAAATGCTTAAGAGTTCCCGCCATACGTTCCAAACCCACACTCGTGGCATTAAAACTGCCCATAAGTTTTGCGGGATCTCCCCAAACGCTCACAGCGAACTTTATAACCGCAGTTTTTCCGCTTTGAGAGTCGTGCCAAATGTGTATGAAAAATACTCTGTTTTCAAGCAACTTCAAAAGTGGCGAGGCAAACGAAGCACTTATTATGAACCTCGCAAATGGATTTTTTCTGATCTTTGCAGCATACTTTTTCCAAAGCTCCAAGTCACCACGGGGTACAGTACCTTGAGATATTGCATCAACTTCGCTCATCTCGGACTCAAACACAATATTTCCATTCACTTTGTACGGAAAAAATGAAGAACTATTAAGCCAACCGACTCTTGATATTGACTTTATGAGAGGGATAACATTCAAATTTGCATTCTCATAATCGCTAAGATAAGCCACTATATCCGCAGCATTTTTCGAAGATACGGGCAGTCCCGAGTCTGCGTACTTAATTATCGAAGTTCGATTAAACACACTCGAGCGAGGTGCTATAAGCTTTTTCCAATGTCCGTCTCTAAAGAAACTAAGTTCTATTTTTTCGATTCCGTCATCAAAGTTTTCCAGTCTTTTAGTAATCACGATCGGACAGATGCACACACCAAGCAACTCATCGGAATTCGTACCACGAACAATCTTTTGAATGCCTTGTTTCATAGACACTTTCCAACCCAACGGAACAACCGCACCGCTTAAATTTATGCCTTTCAATTCTATTTTTGGCAAACTTTCCTGATTAGCACTATCATCTTTTTTCTTGCTCTCAAAACGAACAGCTTTTTCAAAATCTCTGAGATTTACTTTGCCTTTGAGTTTTGACTTAAGTCTTGCGTACTCTGACGGTAGATTCAGCTTTGCCCAAGCACATAGTTTTAGGTTTTCTTTTGACAAAATCTCATCAGCACTGATTTTATCACTCGAAATTATCTCCGATATTCGCTCCTCAAAACTCGGAAGTCCGTAAACAATCGGGGCTTTAACAGGGCGGTTCTTGCCACAATCAAAATTAAGATTTTCACGAATAAACTCACAAGTATGAGGCTTGTTTTCCTGAATTGCACGCTGAATCTTACGTTCGGTTTCATCAAAACTGTATTTCGGGTAACTTCTGCTAAACTCATGAATCGCATTCGATGAGTTCTTAAGAGGTGCTAAATTCGTTGTCATAGCGTGCCACAGAGGTTCGGGAAGTTGCTTGGAATTGTCGACACAATATTTTATAAACCCACAATTATTTACAACTTTTTTGATACCTTGTGCATCTTTAGCAAATGGTGCAAGTAAATCGTTACAATGTACATTTTCGCTAAAATCGGTTAGTGCGTATCGATTTAAATCACTTTCAATAATCTCACAGTTCATGCCATTTTTAAGTTTATGATTAATCGTACCCGGAACTCTCAGAATTCTTGCCAAATCATATACATTGTCAAGTTTCCAGCCATGCTTTTTCGCTTCGCCATTTACGTACTTCCCAAAGCCCTTAAATATGGACGATATATTTTTTCTGTCGCTCTCATTTTTAATTATGGATGGCTTATCAAGAAGCCAATAACTATGTATTCCGTTGCCCGAATTTACGATAATACTTGGTTTAATCTTTAAACTATGCAAAAAGTCTGTCGCCTCAATGACACTTGACGGCAGAAATGTTTGTGCATGAGCATCGCCCTTAACATCAATATCAGCGTAGAGGGCAGTAATGCCCAAGATGTCTTTTTCGCTACCTCTTTGACCATTTGGAAGAACTTTATTTCTAAGCCCAACCCCAAAAAATACATTCGTTTTCTTTCCCAAATTCTCCGCCGTTTTCGATATTTTTTCTATTTCCGTGCATTTAAACCAACGTGTTTTTCGGTCGGGAAGAGTTGTGATTGTGATGTATCCACCGCTACAACCTTTATATATTTCTCTTAAAAAATTCTGAGTATTCATATTTTCCCCTCCTCGTGGTTGCCGGGCTTCTCTTAATTTTTTCAATTACCGAAAGAATATACATTTCTTTCTTGCGGTTTTCCTCGTCAGTTATATTTTTAATTGCTTGATATGCCGTCAAATCGTAGTATCCTTCGGCATTTTTTAATCCTAAATCCATGAATTAATCCTCCAAATCTTTAAGTGTTCCGAATGTTTTTCCAACCGCTCCTTCTGCCACCAAAGGCACATCAAAATCGAGGAATGGCTTTTCTTCCATACATTTTTTAATAAAATTGACTGCCTCGTTCAATTTGCCTTCCGGGAGTTCGAAGACCAGTTCATCGTGAACCTGCAGTATGGGTCTTAGCCACATTCGTTCGTTAAGTCCCTTCAAAATTTTAGTAATTGCGATTTTTAAAATATCTGCGGCAGTACCTTGAATTAGTGTATTTAAGGCACAACGCTGTGCAAAGCTCTTTTTACCCCAATCAGCCGAATTGATGCTCGGTAAATACCGCCTTCTTCCTAGATACGTTTCCGAATACCCACGAATAGAGGCATTTGTTTTGACTTTTCTTTGCCACGTTTCAAGCTCCTTGTATCCGGCTTTTAAGTTCCCGATTATCTCGGTGCAATCTTCCAAGCTCTTGTCGAGCCCTGCTTTAAACTTCAAAGTTCGCTGCAAACCCCTTGGAAACAAACCATAAAACACACCAAAATTACAGTTTTTTGCGATTGTTCTTCGTTCTTTGTAATGCGGAGTGTTTTTATCAACAGCTTGATTAAACGGAATATTGAATATAACCGAAGTTGTCTGTGCGTGTATATCTCCGCCACTTCTATACGTTTCTAGCATTTTCTCATCACGGCAATAAAAAGCACCAACTCTAAGTTCTATTTGAGAAAAATCAAGTGACAATAACACTTTTCCGTCATCCGCACGAATAAAATTTCTAACACCAATCGGATCATTGTCTTTCCGGGGACAATTTTGAAGATTTGCGTTACGGCTTGCAAAGCGACCTGTCTGTGTTGCAAGCGGCATTAAATCCGGGTGTATACGGTTTGTGCTACTGTTTAAAAACTTCAAGTACCCGTCAATGTACGTGGATTTTAACTTATTCCATTTGCGATAGTCCTTAATCATATCAAATAGGGGGGCGAGCTCAGGTCTATTCTTTTTACACCACTCAGAGAGCAGAATCATAGCCTCATCATCTGCGGCTTCACCTAGTTTTTCAGTGGTTTTAAGAACGGGCAGTCCTAAAGTTTTATACAAATAATCCTTGAATGCTTTAGTCCCGGCATTTGCACCGATGTCGATATTTCCGATTGTAAGATGTATATCTTCTTTAAGCTGATTTATTTGGTCTTGAGCCTCTTCGCCTTTCGACTGCATAAGTTCCACGTCAAGCGGTATTCCGTTATATTTCATCAAACCAACATACACCGCTGTGAGAGATTCGATATTTTCCACGATGTATCTATGTTTTGGAAGATTTTTATCAAACCAATTATTAAACAGGTGATAAAGCCTCAAAGCATAGTCTGAATCCGCACAAGCGTATCTGATAGTTTCAGAGTCTTCAGAATCCAGCTCATCGAAGCAGGCGGAGCCTGCACCCGAACCGCACGCTATATCATTCCCTTTGTTTACACTTTTCGCCTGCGACACCACTTCGCTAAAAGTCGGCAGTTCGACCTTTAAAAGTTCGGGTACCAATTTTTTAAGTCCGCAGTCATTTAGTTTCCTGAATTCCGTGTGTGTTTTAAGTGTCATTTGTGCAGCGGACAGAGTATCATAAATCTTGCATTTTGGAATAAATCCCAAAGCGTAGAAAAACATCGTTTCAAACGCAGCGTTATGAATTACCACGGTCTTATTTTCGTTTAATAAAATGTTGTTCTTTATCCACTCAAATGTCCCCACAAAGTCAGCATTTCTGCCGACCTTGTGATTAAACGGAACATAAATCCCCGTACCTTTCACAACCGAAAAACTTATCCCCGTGATACTCGATTTGTGGGCATCGAGCGAGGCTTTGTCATCATCACGAAACGATGGAAGTGGGGAGGTTTCAATATCCAAAGCTAAAAGTTTATGATTTCCGATATACTCGTGTATTCCTTGGCTATTTAAAGCCGATTTGTAACTCATACAGATTCCTCCGCATCTATGATTTCACCTGTTGTTATGTCAACTGTCTGAAGATTTGCTTTGCTCTGAGCGTAGGATTTTACTTGTTCAGAATAGTTTTTTATTAGCTCGATTTCTTTTGTATCCAGTTCTCTTGCAACGCTAAATTGAACCTGAGAATATGAAATGCCCGCCTTGTTTACAGCCTTTTTAAGTGAGAACTTTGTTACTACGCTATCAGACTTTTTGCCCTTTGAAAGTAACCTTTTAATGTACCTTGAAAACTCTTTGTTCGAGCTTGTCAGAAGTGAAAGAATCACAGGAAATATCTCGCCTTCCCTTAAAAGATACATTTGGTGTTTGTTCTTGCACGCTTTTGATCCGTTTTCGCCACTTCCGAACTTATTCTTGGGACAATTTATACACTTGCCTCCGGGTACGCCGACACCAGTTATTCCGTCAATACTTAGACAATCGGGAGGATTATTCGAACCATTGAACTTTGAATTATAAAAGACGTACATAGGGTGGTGGTAAAGAATTACCGCAGAGAACTCTTTAATCATATCGGGCTCATCGGGATTACCGCTTGGCGATTCGAACATAACGCTGCCTCCTGCGGGTATTTTTATCCTTTCGAACTCGTTATCAAGTCCGCTGAGTTCTTCCAAAAAATCGCCGTTTATGCCCCCGTTAGCGAGGTTCATATAACTTTGATTTGTGTTTACTGTTAATTCATTTTTCGACATTTTAATTTACTCCTTATTTCGTATATTTTCTTGTGCTGACTGTGTTTTTTTCAAATATGTTTATAAGACCATTTAGCCATTCGGGAAGTTCATTTTCGTTCTCTGCAATTTGCTCTTTGACAAATGCCGAGAACGAGCTCGGATTTACAGTTTCGACCACCAAATCGCCATATCCGGCATTCTTAAGTGAAATGTAAAGCTCCTCTTTTTTGCCCGAAACCGCTGATGCCTTGAGACTTGTCCTAAGCGAAAAGCTCGTATCTCCGTGTGTGAAATTCGGCGTTTCGTTCATAGTCATAAACTCAGCTAGCACCTCTTCGGTTTGAGAAAGCTCATCGCTGATATCTCGCAGTTCAATCTCTTTTTGTTTTTTCTTCTGTTTCAGAGTTTTGAGCCTCTCCGCAAGTTCAAACATTACGTTATTGTCCATTTAAAATCCTCCATTTTCATACGGATTAAGTCCGTTTTTGTAATCGTCAATTAGGTTTTTCGCTAAGTTTACCTTGTTTTTTAGAGCTTTTAGTATCTTTTCGTCTACTGTGTTCGATGCAATCAAGTAAATGTAAGTACAGTTTTCTTTTTGTCCCGTGCGATGAATCCTAGCTTTGGCTTGCTCAAAATTACTCATTGAGTAATCAAGAGAATAAAACACCATTGTACTTGCCGCCGTGAGCGTTATCCCAAGTCCGGCAGTCGCAATTTGACCGATAAACACCAGCACATCTGTATCATTTTGAAACTTAGCTATCTCATCGGCTCTGTTTTTGATTTCGCCAGTTATTATAGAAAATCGTAGGCCTTTATCAACGAGTAACTTTTTAATTGCTTCAATCTCAGGAATAAACCGAGCCATAACCACCAGTTTTTTACCACTTGCGGTCACTTCATCGATAATGCCCTCGAGTGCATTTAACTTCGCTTTGCTGATTTGATGTACGTTTTTGCCATCGTCATCACCGAGAAAGCCACCCGTAAGCTGAGACAATCTCAAAATCTTAGTAAGCACGTTTGTTACAGTAACCTCGCTATTTTGCAATTTTGCAAAACTATCTCTGACGAGGTGTTTGTAGGTGTTCATTGCGTAAGGTTCAAGTTCCACATATCTTACGATGTCGGTCGTTTCGGGTAAATCCAAACACTCGGATTTTTTTGCTACAAATGCAATACTGTGTATCTTGTTTTTTAGCTCATCTCGCATTGATTCCTTAAGTACCGGGGTATGGTTGCCGTATCCAACCATGTCGAAGTAGTGGTTACGAAACGTGTAAAAACTCTTCCCAAAAATACTTGATTCCAAGAACTTATACTGCGAAAAAATATCAATTGCTTTGTTTGTTATTGCGGTACCCGTTAATATGAGCCTATACTTAGATTTTTCACCAAGTTTATGTAGCGACCTTGATGCTGCGATATTATGGCTTTTTATCTTGTGGGATTCATCACAAATAATCATATCGGGATACCACTTCTTAACTTGTGACTCTAACCTCCACACCGATTCATAATTAACAACTGCCACTTGCAAAGCTTGTCCGCTTAGTGAAGATAAAATTTCAGATTTTTTCTCTGATGTGCCTTTTAAAACTTTCAGATTGTAATCAAAATCTGCAAACTTCGAAAACTCTTCTTCCCAAACTCCGCAAATCGAAAGAGGGCAAACTATTAAGAGTTTTTTGATTTTTCCTGTTTCAAACAGCGTACCTGCCACCGCAATTGAAACTATTGTTTTACCTGTGCCTAGCTAGCCCATTTCCATAAGCAATGCGGCTGCGTTACTCCTAGAAATGTTCATTGGCACCACCTCCTATTTTCTTTGAAAAATGTATTTTTGCGTGCTGTGCTTGAGACTCAAGTACCATTAAATTTGAGGGACAATTATTTCTTTTATTACCATCTATGTGATGGACTACTTCGCCTAATTTTAATGGCCTACCTATCTTTTTTTCAGCAAGGACTCTATGTAGATGTCTTCCTAAAAATTTGATATACGTTTTCCCAAGTCCTCTGCCACGTTGTTTATTCCCGGATTTTATTCTTGCACTTAAAACTCCTCCGGGTTTGTTCATAGGATTGACATTTTTGTTGTATTCAGATATCCTCTTTGAATTCCAAATCTTAAAATGACTAAAGTTACAAAAATTGTGTTTATTAATTTCTACTTCTTTTTTCAAAAACGTCTTCCCGCATAGAGTGCATTTTGATTTGACCATCTTTACTATTTAAATCACCTTCTATCTCCTCAATTTCAAAGAGTTTGCAAACAAACTCCCATGCCCTCTTTTGATGCTCAAATGGTCTTGTTTTGACCGGCATTTTCAAATCTTGCATCGCTCTCTTCCTTCTTTATCTCTATTGTTTTTACGTTTTTTTCAGGTACGATAACCATGACTTTCTCTACGCCGCCAAACCACCTAAGCGCCAACTTTTTAATCCATGTGAGTTTGTTAAACTCTGCGATGCTGATTGGCTTTTCTCCTTTTTGTCTGACGGTTATTTTGATTTGATGCTTTATCATCTCTTACACCTCTCCCTGGAAGCTTTATTTTTTAATCCCTTAAAAGTGCTCCTATATATAGGTCACGGGAGAGGCAAAACCCGTCTAAGTTTTTTTAGTTTCTATTTTTTAAACAAAAGTCTAAGGTTGACGTTTAAATTTTATATATATTTTGAGGATACGATATGTTTCAATTTCTTTTTTATTTTTGCTAATCTTAGTTGAACAGCATTTTCGGTAACTCCTAAAATTTCTGCACATTGTTTTTGCGTCATAGGTTTATCATTTAGATACAGCTTATGTATTAATTCCTGCTCATCAGGTTTTAATTTTGAAATCGCTTTATATAATGCATCTCTGTCTAAACGATTCAATATTTGCTTTTCCAAATCCATATCAGAATCCGCAAATTTATGCCTATCTTCATCAAATGCATTTAAACTTATATGACGTCTGGTTTCTGTTTGATTGTTGTTATATAAGTTTCTGTCAAGCTCAATCATAATTTCTTCAAAGTCACCATGTATTTCTATCGAGGTTTCCTCGCCGTTAACAAATGTATATTTTATTTCCATATTCCGCTGTCCTTTCGAATTTTGATTTCTTTCAAAAAACAAAAAGGCTGCGGTGGGCCGCATATAAAATAAAAAAAGACACCTGCTATCAGATCTATCACTCCGATGATTTTAAAAAATCTGTAATGTGTCTTTCATTCTTATAAAACGCCTCGAATAAGGCTTGAGGTCGACCTCCCTAATTTTTAGGGTTGGCGACCCTAAATTTTTTTATCGTTAACATGTCCGTAAATATAAAAAACTGCAACTAAAAAATATTAAAATCACAGAACCTACTTTAGTCGACAAATTTCTCACGAACAAATTGGAAATAAATGGTAAATTGAAAACATCAACTACAAGGAGGTAAAAAATTATGTTAAAAAAAGCATTTGGTGTAGTTATGGCAGTGGCATTCATATTCAGCTTAGCCCCTCAAGCATCAAAGATCGCTTCAAGCGCTTCCAAAGTGTGTTCATGTGCTTGTTGTGACCATGATGGAGATGTATGGTCAAATTAAAGACAAAATTTATTTTTTGCTAAACGAAAAAAGATACATAAATCCGAATTTGTCGATTTATGTATCTTTTTGTTCTATATACCTTTATAATATCATTAGTACATTCAATTAAAATTAAGGCAGTGGTCAACTTTTGTCTCTTGTATTAGTCGATATATTAAGGTATTTAGCTAGTGGGTTATTTAGTTTTTTCAATTCAAATAAGTCTAAAAAAATTGTTTTTGCAAAATCACTGTTGTTCTCGATTGTGTATACAGCTTTTTTGATTTCTTTCAAGTTATTTGTTCTAGACAACCCTATAATTACAATTGTATCAGCCATAACCATTTTCATTTCCTTAATCCTGACGAATAAATTAAATAATTTAAAAGCACATATTGCTTATTCTCTTTTTATAAGTTGTTTAACAGAATATATTCATTTTTTATTTTTTGGATTATTTTCAATTAATAGAAACTTTCTGGGTATCGCCGAAGTAACAGCCTCTGAACCCGAAAGGCTTTTATTTGGCAGAGTAATTGTATTTATACTGTACTTTATTGCCATTTCACTCATTTATATATTTAAAAAAGTAGATATTGACTTAATTATAAAACTTTCACGTTACAAAATGTTTTCCATAATTTTAAGCATAACTTTATGCATAGTAGTTGGCCTTAAATACTGCATTAAATATACTAAGTCAAATATGCTCCATTTTATTTTATCGGTTGTGTTCGCAGGTTTTATTGTGTTATCGCTTGTATTTATGCTCTCATCAAAAACTTTTATTAACCAAATTGAGCAGTTAAGTAAAAAGAAAATAAACTCAGCTATCGAAGAAGCTAAATTACAGAAGCGCAAAGGCCTTGTCGGGCTTAGATTCACCTCTGAAAAATTAAATTCTGAAGCGAACCGCTTTTTAGATATACTCTGTGAATTTGGTATGGACGCGGACGACAAAAAATCCAAACAAATTGCCTATTGTGCCGTTTTGCTTAATCATGAAGAGAATCCTCAAAGCACTAATATGATCAGCGTTATTTACCCTATCGTGGGTGATATACTCGATAGGCAAGCAAAAACTGTAGAATCTAACATCAGCAATGCAATAAAAATTCATTGGACTTCGTGTAGTGCGGAAACACTTGAAAAAATAAAAAAGAATTATAAAAAAGCTATTTCTCTGGAAAGCGGTTGCCCTAGCGCAAAAGAATTTTTACTATACTTAACACAAAAATATAAATATAAATATCCCGAAAATGAAATCAAATCTGATACAAAACATTCATTTTTCACGAAACATCTTCTAAATATACAGAATTAAAACTCATAAAACAAAAGCCACTCAAAAATGTATATAACAAATTTGAATGGCTATTTTTTATTTTTTATATATCATTTTGGAAATTTCTATTATTATTTTCTCTACTGATTCGAGGTTATCCTTATCCAGCTTTTTAAGAATTTCCGTTACATATGATAACTCGTTTTTATTTTCTTCTGCTTCAAAGAGCAAGTAATCAGATGTTACGTTTAATGCTCGTGATAATTTATATAAAGTTTCTGCGGATATACCCTTTTGCCCGGTTTCAACATCATAAATAAATCTATCACTTATTTCAGCCATCTCACCTAGTTTTTCACGAGTTAATTTCCTTCGTTCTCTTAGTTTCTTTATCTTTAAGCCAAGCTTTTTATTAAAATCATTCACAGTTATCACCTCAATTTAGAGGTTACCAACTATCGAACAGTTTAAACACGAGCGACCGTTCTTGATTTATGTGAACTTATGTTGTAAAATATATACCACTATCGTTCTGAATTAACGATACTACTTAGAAAAAAACTCGGCTACTAAATCATTCATTATTTTCTGTTGCCTCGGAGAAAAACTTTTATATGGTGTCTCAGTTTTTGGAGCTTTAAATTCTTCAATTAAAAGATTAATTAATTTTTTCTGAGACTCATTGAGTTTATCAACGGATATCATTTCTTTTTTCTCTACTCCCAGTAAATAATCTAGAGACACACCATATATTAACGCTAAACTTGTTAAAACGTCTATGGGTGGCGTTTTGATATTATTCTCATATCCACTTATAACAGATTTACTTTTATTGATTTTTTTAGCCAGTTCATCTTGAGATAAATTCTTATTTTTTCTAAGTTCTCTTAGTCTTAAGCCAAAATCAAACATATTAATCACCTCTCACAGAAAATTTTATTATTAATATGTTCTCTACTGGCTTATTTTTAGGCCATTTGGTATTCTTAAAGAGTATTTTTGTTTTATTATCATTCACTTAAGGAGGAAATATGCAACAAAAAATATGTACATTTGCAGGGCACAAAGAAATTTATGGCACCAGCACCTTGCAAGAAAAGCTAAAAAAAGAGATTATAAATCTAATAGAACAGTACGATGTTAATACTTTTTATAATGGTGGTAAAGGCGGTTTTGATTGGCTTTGTGCGGAATGCGTCAGCGAACTTAAAAATGATTATCCGTTTATAAAATCATATTTGATTTTGGCTTATATGCCCGGAAAGAAAAATCAATTTAATATAGATCTTTATAAGAAATTTGATGATACTTTATACCCCGAAATAGAAAAAACTCCACCCAAGTTTGCAATTATAAAGCGAAACGAATGGATGATTGATAAGGCCGATTTTTTAATTGCTTATGTAGAGCATAACTGGGGTGGGGCATATAGAACACTGTCATATGCAAAAAAGCAAAGTAATATAAAAATTTGCCATATCTCTTAACATAAGCATTTATACTAAGACTAAAAAATAAGTACACCCTTTGCGGTTCATCTCCACAGGGTATACTTTTAAATTTTATTATTTGTATCAGCACCGATATTGCCCTTAAGTTTACCGCCGATTTCCAATTCAAGTTTCATAACTCCGCCACGTTTTATCACATTAAATCCATACCTTTTTCGTAGATTATCAATTACCATATCTACTTTTTCGCCAGACTTTTTACTTGCTTCTGCCTACTTGTTTAAAATTATTAGCTATAACTATTATAAATTTGATTTTTAATATTAAGTGTTATATGATATATATAAGAATTTTATAAATTTATAAAAACATGTATAGGAGGTATAATATATGGGCAATTTGGGGAACATTAAGTCTTTTTATTCCTTCTTAAAAGAAAATCCAAAAATTGCTTTATCGTTAAAATCAGAAATGAAAAAATATGGAGAACCCAATAAAACATTTTTCAAGGAAAAAGTGATTCCGATTGCCAAGGAAAATGGATTTAACATAAGTATTCAGGATTTTATAGATTATGAATCCCACCTGCGTTCTTCTTATGAGTTGGACGATATCAAACTTGAAAACGTTGCGGGAGGAGTAAGCGATGCTTTCGTAACTAAGTCGATGGCTGTTTTAACACTTTGTGGGGGCCTTTTATTGGGAATAAACAATAATCAATCTTTTGCCTTGAAATCAAATAATTCTTTACAAAGTCCAACTGTTTCATCTAAAGCTTCAAAGGTAAATACGAAAGCAAATAAAACTGCAACTATTCCAAAAACGCTTGAAATCACTTACAATAAAATAAAATTGGAAACAATTCCCGGTCTGGAATATAGTATCCAAAAGGAAGACAAAACGGATTTTTCGGTACCTTGTCAAAGGTCTTTTCAAGATAGCGGTACATTTGAAAATTTGGAAGATTTTTCAACCTACAAAATAACCGTAAGAAACAAAAAAACATCTGAAATAATTACTAAAGAGCCAATTTTATTAAAAACAAAAATGAGAAAAGAAAGTATAAAAGTAACTACGGTTGCATACAAATATTTATCTTTCAAAATGCCAAAAACTCAAGATTTAAAGTGCAATTTAATTCCGACCGATAAATCTAAAAGAACTCTATCTAAATCCGGACCAGATTGCAATTTTTTTGACAACCTTGAAGATGATACGGAATATAAAATCACAGTGCAAGATGCAGAACTTGGTCAAGATGTATTTGATCCCATAACCATTAAAACACCAAAGCATCCGTCTAAAACAGAAATTCTTTCGGTGGGAAGTAACTCAATCAAAATAAAGCCACTTAACGGATATCGTTATATATTGGTGGAAGAGGATAAAGTAATTTTAAACGCAAGGCGTGGATATGATATTTACGCAAAAGATGGTGTTTTCAGTGGTCTTAAAAGCAACAAAAGTTATGTTTTGGTCGCAAATTACGCAACCGATGTAGGGGGGTACGGTATACAAATACATTATGACCCTATAAAAACCATAAAAACACGTTCCGCCCTAAGCGAGAAACAAAAAAAGAGCTTTGAAAAATTTGAAAACACAAATCCTCAAATAATAAATATAAAGTCCGTTAAAAGTAATGAGATAGTTTTGGAAGATTTGCCGGCTGAATATAAGTATAGACTTGAAGATTTTGAATTTAATGAGATCACGCAGTCTTCGGGTACATTTAAAAATCTGAAAAGTTCCGGAGAATACGTTTTGAGTATTATTCCAAGTAACAAAAAACTTTGGGGTGAAAAAGTGGTATGTGCGGGACCAATTTTGATAAAAACCAAAGATGATCCAAATCAAAAGCAGAAAAAAGAGAATAAGATGCCAATGTTACTTCTCAGAACTTATAATAATATTATTTTGGAAACTGTTTCGGGTTACGAATATAGAATTTCCGAAAACACAAAACATTTCTGCGGAGACGGTACGAAAATTGACAATAATTACGATTCCAAGTGGCAAGATTCGGGAGTTTTTGAAATTAACGGAAAGAAAGATCCTCCTTTTAAAGGGAATGTTACAAAAAATTATAAAGTCGAAGTCAGAAACAAAAAAACAGGGGTGATAGTTAACGCATTTAGGGTTCCGATAGGTGATGATCTTAAAGAAACTCCGGCATTGTTAGCCTATAACCATAATATGGCTGTTGTTAAAACTGTACCCGGTTACAAATACGATCTTTTCAGAGGTACTAATAGATATTGTGCAATAAAATCTCAAAATAACGGTACTTTTAAAAACCTTGACAGTGATGCACAGTATATCATCGACGCTTATAAGATGGAAGGAAATAAAAAAGTTTCGGTACGGACATTCGTTTTTTTTACCTTGGCCGAAAATAAAATTTAACATGTTTTCTTTTTATAATATTTTAAAGCATTTATGACGTCATCATGTTTTGCATAATCAATTGCTTTTTTACCCTCGTCATTTGTTGCTTCTGCATTTGCGTTATAATATGCGAGTAATCTTACCATGTCTGCTGAATGGCCTGCATTTGCCCTCACCGCTCTGATAAGGGCGGTATTATTTTTGCCATCTCTTATTTCCACGTTTGCTCCCGCACTAAGTAGCGCGCGAGCAGGATTTGTATATCCCTTATCCATCGCAAGGAGCAGAGCTGTGTTTCCTTCGTTATCTTTAATCTCCAAGTTTGGATTATGCTTTAAAAGGTATTCCAATTTTTCTGTTTTGCATTCCTTTGTGGCTTTCATGAGTGCAGTATAACCATGATTATCTTTTGCATTTATATCCGCTCCGCTTGAAATTAGTAATTTAATTAATTTTTCAGAACTATTAGTTTTCATAAGAGCGGTTTCGCCTTTATTATCTTTTTTGTTGACATCGGCACCAAAAGCTAAAAGCAATCTTATAATTTTATCTGCATGTTCATTACCTTTTGTGATAGCCATCATTAGAGGTGTGCAACCATCCTCGTTTTTTACGTTGACGTCCGCACCCGATCTTATTGCAAATTTTACTAATTCAATATCATCGCTCCAAATTTTTTCTTTTTTAATTGAATCATCTTTAATATTCAAAAACATAAATTTTTTAATGTTGTTTAATAAATGTGTAGTAAGCGGGTTATATACTTTTGGATGATCTTTTAAGTTTAATAATGCATTATTGATAACGCTGTCGTTTGCGCCTTTTTTTACCAAAAGTCTTATAGGATCCATAATACGTCGATTTGTTGTATTTTGAGTCATAATTGTATAGTCAAGCGGTGTATTTCCTTTTTTGTCTTTCATATTGACGTCGGCTCCGCTATCCAAAACCAATTTGAATACTTCAACGGTATCGGGAGTTTCATAATTATATTTACAAGTGGCAATTATGGCTGCGTTTTTACCTTCATTATCCGTTTCATTAATATCTGCTTTTAATTCAACCAGTTTTCTCAAAGTTCCTAAATCGCTGTTGGCAACGGCACTCAAAACAGCTGTTTGCCCTTTATTATTTTTCAAATTCAAATCTTTTGTTTTTTCACAAAGTATTTCGGCGAGTTCGGGAACATGATTATTTATGGCATAAATTAAAGGATTATCACCATCTTTATTCAAGGTGTTAACACAAATATTTTTTTCTGCCAAAATTTTAAAAATATTTAGGTGCCTGTTTTTGGCATCAAGATCGTGAAAATTGGGATGAGATATACTGTTTTTATAATTATCAATACATTTAAAGAGAATATTATTTTTTAATAGATTTACGTCCGCGCCGTTTTCCAAAAGCTTTTTAACCGCATAATCATCTCCTACATTGACCGCTGCTTCTATTGGGGTTGATTCATTTTCATCCGAAGAAACGCAGTTTACATCTATACCTTTTTCAATTAGGTAATCTAAGACTTGCTTATGATTTTTTATTTTTGGGGTATTAAGGTAGTATAAAAGATTTTTTCCACCTGCATATCTTTCATTAATTCCCAATCCGTTTTCAAGAAGAATCACCACCTTTTCAAGTGAATTGGACATGGCATTACGAATGGGGGAACCTCCGTATTTGGATTCCGCGTGTACATCTGCACCATTTTTTACCAGAAATTCAAAGATATCTTCTCCGCCTCTTTGAGAAGCTACTCTACTGAGCAAAGTTTCCCCAAGTGCGTCTTTTTCGTTAATATCTGCGGAACATTCCACCAAAGCCTTTATATTTTCTATAAGATCATTTTTTAATGCTAAACTTAAAGCTGTTTCTTGATTCGAATTTTTATAATTCACATTTGCACCATTTTGTGCTAAAAACTTAATCATATCTTTACCGTTTGGATCCGTGGCCGCAAACATAATAGGAGTTCTGGATGCCGTACCCCGCACGTTTACGTCTGCGCCTTTTTGAATAAGTATTTTTACGGCATATTGGTTTTTGCTTTCAACTGCCATTGTTAGCGCAGAATAATTGCCCGCTTCTCCTGTAATGTTTACATCGGCGCCTTTTTCTATGAGCAAATCAAAAGAGTTTTTCATTTTTGGTTCTTTGCAAACTTCTATAAGAGCTGTTCCGATTCTATCTTTTTTATTTATATCCGCACCCTTTTCTATAAGTTTTTTGATATTGGTTTCCGAACGATTTTTGGCGGCCAAAATCAGCGGTGTTCTATAAAAATTTTCGTAATTGATGGCATTGGGATTTGCACCTTTTTCCAGAAGAAAATCCACAAAACTTTCTGAATTACTGACCGAACATGCCGCTATAAGAGCCGTGTTACCTCTTGCATCTTTGGTGTTTATATCAGCACCCTCGTTTAAAAGTTTCTTGCAAGTTTCAAAATCTTTATCGGCGATGGCCTTGGCAAGCTTTTTGTTAAGTAGTTCTCGGTTACCTTCCTTAACTTGAGCGGTTGCGCCGGTAACCGGACTTACGGCACTTGCCGATGAATTAAAAAACAGACTATTTCCCCCCAATGCGCCAAGGGCTACAAGGGCCATAATTGCCGAAGCTTTAAATTTATCAAAATTTAATACCCCGCCGGCCACCATTTCAAGTTCTTTATCGTCCATTTCGCAATTTTGTTGTTTGTTTTCTTTTAAAATAAAATCTTTAATGCTTTTATCTACTTCGCTTATATTCATACTGGGATCAATCTTCCTGCAAAATTCATAAAACTCTTCTAAATTTTTTATTTTTTTAAATTTTTCAATAAGTTTTTTATCATTGCAAATTTTTAATAACATGTTTTTTATAGGATCCATTGAAATACCTCCTCTGCACATTTTTATTGTATACTAACATATTTTAATTAAAAAGTCGAATAAATTACAAAAAACAAAAAGTTTTTGTTAGCGAAAAAACCAAATACCGTAGCGAGATATCGCCACGGATTACTATAGAAGGTAAGAATTTAGCAATTACAAAGTACTTGTGCAAACATGGTGGAAGAATTTAAATAGATATGGTAATTTAGCGCATTTAAACATTATCATTCCTCCAAACATATTGGAACAACCTCTCCTTAAATATCTGAAATGCCAAACATCAGATTGCGAATCGTATGAAATCCGTTTCTCATATGAACTATAATCGTAATGTCCCCATTTTTTATATATTGCGGTTTGTGCTACATTCAAAGCTTCATCACGAGTATTAACAGGCTTTAAAGGCTGACAAAACAAACTGAGTAACCACTCTAACATAAACGTTTTCTCCTCTTATTTTTTCTCAAACTTAAAAACTTCAATCTCTTTTTGACCTATAAATTTATTCATTACAAATTTTCCGTCTCTAAATCCCCACGTTTGTTTAAACATATACTGACCCGGTGCTATTTTTAAATTGTTTTTCCGCATAAAATCAATAAGTTCTTTGACATGAGCTCTATATAACCCAAACACATCGCCTTTCGCTACCTCGTCCTCGATATCAACTCCATGCATCTCCGATTCATGTTGATAAAATTCTCTGATTAAGCCTCTGTCTTCATAATCTAAAACCTTTTCTATGTAATCGGCATCAACCACTTGACCTTGTTCTACCCTATAATATAAGTCCTTGCCGATTTTAGGTAGCAGATGAATTCCGCCTCCAAAAAAGTGAACCAATGTTACTAAACAAATTAATGCCAAAACAATTTTCATAACCACTCTCTCCTTTGTAAACTATACTAATCTGCGTGATAAATCCTCATTGCCTCTCAAATCCACTGAAATCACATCTCCGTTTGCCCCCAGCAATATTCTCTCGGCATGAGCTTCACTTATAGCATATTTTGATATAGGTTCAATTTGATAAACTATTTTAATAGGGTCGTATGAGACCGTAACGGGTTTATTGCAAAACGGGTCTTTATCTTCGAACGCAGATTTCAAAATTCTCAAAGCTTTTTCCAAAGCTTCTTCGGGGTTACAAATCGGCTCTTTATAACCATGTGCAAAATTCCACTCTTTGCGGCATTCTTCAACTATTTTTTCAAATTCCTCATTATCTGTCGGCCAACTATAACAATATTTAAAATCAGGGTCATCTGCAGTCATGGGTATAAACTGCTCTGGAGTCCTTATATTTGCTAACTCTCTTAACATATTATGTACATCTAACTGACGCTCTGTTTCTTGCGGAATTAAGTTTTCAAACTTTGGATCATGTTCTACTTTTTTGTATGCCATAAAACGCCAAGGGCCAAACAAATTATCGTCATATTTACCACACTTAGTATAATTAAACGTTTTATAGACTATTCTGGACATATCATGAGTGGCATAACGCTTTTCGCTGCTACTCACAGAGTATGAACATTGCTTACCCGTGCCACCATTTCGCATCGTGGAAGCTCCTCCGCCTGCTAGGACCTTATTGCCACCACTTGTCAACATTAAAGGCACTACTGCTAAAATCATTATCTTTTTTAAACTTTTAAAATTCATTTTTTATCCTACAACCTTATCATTTAAACTATCTTTGCAAACCTACAAACAATAACTTGCCATCAGACTTTCTTATGTGTATTTCAGGCCCTCCGCCACCTAAAACATTACTACCGGGCAACTCGTACGATACAACCCAGCGGTTGCTATCACTAAGATAATGATCATATACCACAGGTGAATAATTTGCGTAGTTTACACTGGGAAATACTCCATGAGCCACCCTGTCATCTACTAATAATACACTCTGTGCGCTACCTATAGGTCCTGACGTACCAAACAATGTATTTATCCGAGACAATCTATGATCATCTTTCAACCTCAAAACGGACTGCAAAAATCGTTTCATAATTTTTCCTCGCAAAAAGTATTATTAATTATATGTTAACATTATATCATATATTCTTAACATTTTCAATATTTACCTCTAAAACGGGAAATAGCGGCCATCAAACCGCTACGTTAAACAAAACTATATTTTTGTAAGTACATGAAACCTTCCAAATGATGCCACGTACGAACTTGAGCGTTTTTTCGAATATATTCGTAAAAAATATGGGATTTGATAATAAATTTAGAAATTGGGTTTTATACTTAAATACTGCTTTTGTCGATTCAAGTCATATCTTATACCTAAAACATAAGAATTTGCACCCCCTGTTACAAAGGGTGCAAATTAAAAGTAAAAAGTGTAACGATTACTCCGTGAAATTTAAGAGTAATCGTTACACAAAAAGTTACATTGTATCTAAATTAGGCTTTTGGTATGGTACGGGTGACAGGACTCGAACCTGCACAGCTTTTACTACTAGGACCTAAACCTAGCGCGTCTACCAATTCCGCCACACCCGCATAAAATTTTAATAAATATTCACATCCGCTTCAAATATTTATAAAGCAATATAAGCAATTAAGACAATATGCATAACAAAAACATGCAGCTAAACTAAGTTTTGACATCATCTTCATGTTTAGATTTTTTAAAAAATTCCTCTTGTTGTTTTTTGAGGCACTCAGGGCACAAAGGTCCGGTAACCCAATTCGGCATAGCTTGCTCACCATAACCATACTCACGCATATCCCACTTTTTACCGCACTTGGTACAAGTATTATAAAACTCACTATCGACCTCAGCGCCACCGGCGACTTGTTTCGTTTGAAAACCGCTTAATTTTTGGTCACTCACATCAAATCCCTCCTATTTTAATACTTAACCGAATAGATATTACCACATAATCCGCAAAAAAACAATATGATTTTTTAAATTTGACTGTAAAAAACAAAAATAATGTGTTACAATTATTATTAAATGATTTATATACAGTCAAGGAGATGATCGCATGATAAATTATTATAAAACAATAGATGGAAAAATAACTAGAATAAACAATTATGAAAAAAATTGTTGGATTAGGTGCGTTGCTCCTACTGAAGATGAGATAAGTTACCTTATATCAAACTACAAAATACAGCCCGAATTTGTGCGATCTTCACTAGACGAAGAAGAATCTTCACACATTGACCACGAAGAAGATACAACACTAATAGTAATTGATAGTCCGATAGTTAACAGGTCCGGAAAAAATCTTACTTACTACACAAACCCTTTAAGTATGATATTAACGCCGGATAACCTTATAACCATATCAGTTAAAGAAAATTCGGTTATGGAGGAATTCGCAGAAGGCCTTTTAAAACATTCATACACTCAGCAACAGCACCATTTGGCACTTCAAATAATGCTCCGAATGGCTGGAAAATATCTTAAATATTTGAATCAAATCAATAAGATAACACAGCACGTCGAAGATGAACTCAAAAAATCTATGCAAAATAAGGAACTTATACAATTTTTGGAAATTGAAAAATCATTAGTTTACTTTTCAGCTTCACTTAAATCCATAACCATAATGCTTGGAAAAATTTCGAGAAGCAAAATGATAAAACTAAACGAAGAAGAGTCGGAGCTTCTTGAAGACGTTATGATTGAGTTCAAACAGGCTTTGGAAATGTCTGAAATATACCTTAACATTTTATCCGGATCAATGGATGCTTTTTCATCCATAATTTCAAATAATCTTAACTCCGTGATGAAAATACTTGCCTCAATAACACTTATTCTTTCTATGCCGACTATTATTTCGGGAATATACGGTATGAACAACACCAACATACCAACCATGGAATATTGGTGGGTACCGTTTGTATTAATGGCTGTTTCTATGTTTGTAACATGGGCTTTTCTTAAAAAAAAGAATATGATTTAAATTATTTAACAAAATTATACTAACTTGCTTCATTTTATGATATAATTTCCTCAAATATCTTTATGGAATTTGGGGTGACTGTTTTATGTATAGAAATGCCTTTAAAAAACTGAAAATTGGGCAGAAAATTTTGCTAATAATACTATTTTTCTCAGCCATAGTTCAGTTCTCTTCGCTTATAATAACGGGCATAAGTGTGGTAAATTTATCAAATTTTTCCCAAGAAAAAGCTGATTTGCTCGGTCAAAGCACTGCCAGACGCAGCGAGGAAAGCCTTAAAACGCAAGCAGAATCATATCTTAAAGAAATTTCTTTTTCTATGGCAAATTCATCTGAAAATATTCTAAGAGAAATAAACAACAACGCTTTAGACCTAAAGTCAAACATCGAGGACATATATCAAAACAGCGTCGGTACTCACGAACATGAAATAACAGCACCTGAAATCTCCGGTATTTTGAATTCCAATGATAAAACCGAAAAATTCTATGCGGTGGACAGCTCAAATATTTCCGAAAACAAAGGTTTAGTACTTGCCTATGATTTTGCTCAACCCGACCCCAAGTATAAAAATAACAAATATCAAACAAACATAAACAAATGGCAAAATTTAAGCGAAGAAGAAAGACAAGATATCCAAAAAAATAAAATCGTAGTTTCAGAAAACAAATTACCTCAAACCATTAAAAATGAAGTTTATAAACTAAGTAATATCTTACATGACGCCAAAGGAATGTGCAGTGGCGATAGTGCCATTTCCTCAATATATATAGGAACCGAAAGCGGAATTTTATATCGCTATTCATTAGATAACTCCCCCGTAAGGTATGACCCTCGCACACGTCCGTGGTACGTTGATGCGGTCAGTTCGTTAAATACGGGAAACAGCTTACCTGTTTGGCAAAGCATATATATAAGCAAAAGCAACAATATTCCATGTATAACTTGTTCAAAAGCGTTTACCGATAAGCAAGGAAAAGTTTTGGGAGTAATTGCCATTGACGTATACATCGACAATATAAATAAATATATTCTCGGAACAAATATAGGAAACACAGGATATGCATTTATAGTTGACGACCAAGGAAAAATATTGGCACACCCTGATTATGTAATTGACGAAAACGGCAATTATCCTAAAAACTTCGAATCAGAGCCGCTAAAATCTAAATCTGCTTCAGAATCATACAAAGCTCTTATAAAAAACATGAGCGCAGGTAACTCAGGAATTGAATCCGTAACCATAAACGGAGAAGATTTTTATATTTCCTATTCCCCACTTAGTACGGTCAAATGGTGCTTAGGCGCTGCGTCCAAAGCGAGCGAGGTTTTAAAGCCCTCACAAGAAACAATCGCATTTATAGAAAAAAGCACAGAAGAAACAAATCAATCTATAAAAGGTCAATTAATAAAAACATTTTTAACGTTCTTACTAATTTTTATAATTTGTTCGGTAGTTGTATATGTTTTAGGCATACGGCTTTCAAAAGAAATATTAAAGCCAATAAAAAAACTAAGAGACCAAGCACATTCCATCGGAAATGGAGATTTCTCACACCTTGTGGATGTAGATTCAAATGATGAGCTCGGAGATCTTTCAAAATCGTTTAATAAAATGGTGGAAAACTTAAAAATATATATGGATAACCTTGAAAAAACCACCAGAGAAAAAGAAAAAATTCACAGCGAACTTATGGTTGCAAAAAAAATACAGCACAGCATGATCCCATCAATTTTCCCCGCATTTCCTAACAGAACCGACTTTGACATATACGCAACAATGGATCCCGCAAAAGAAATCGGCGGCGATTTTTACGACTTTTTCTTTACCGACAAAGAACACCTTGCGCTGGTGATCTCAGATGTTTCGGGAAAAGGTGTTTCGGCTGCGCTGTTTATGGTTATTGCGAAAATACTACTCAAAAATGCGCTTCAGTCGGGATTTTCTCCTGAAAAAGCACTTGAAAAAGTTAACAATCAACTTTGCGAAAATAACGAAGCAGATATGTTTGTTACATCATTTGTCGGAGTTATAAATATAAAAACCGGTAAATTTTCTTACTCAAATGCCGGCCACAATCCTCCGCTTATTTATGATAAACTCAAAGATAAGTACGATTTTATAGATCAACCAAAAGGGTTTGTTTTAGGCGGCATGCCAAATCAAAAATATACCGGTAAAGAAATGTACATTCGCCCCAAAGATACAATTTTCTTGTACACTGACGGAGTAACCGAATCAATGGACACAAACGGAAAATTATTCGGAGAAAAACAACTAAAAGATATTTTAAACTGCAAAAATTCAAAAAAACTCAGCATAAAAGAAATGATAGAAAGCTTAAAAAATGAAATATCCAAATTTTCAGAAGGCACAGAACAAGCCGATGATATAACAATGCTCGCATTTAAAGATTTTACGATACCGGAAGAATAATAAAACAATTAAGTAAAACGCAAATCCAAGGCTATCGTGATAAAGCACAAATATACTATTGTTTATATTTAACACTGCAGAATGGAGGGGTATCAATTGAAAAAATTAGCCAAACTTTTATCTTGTTGTATGATTTTTGTGGCGGCTTATCTATTATACCCCTTAAACACGATATCGGCCGGTAATAGCTGCACATGCCAACGCAAAACTTACGAACCTGTTAGTATTCCACAATACATATGGAACGAATTGGAATCAATAAAGCAAAGCTATAACAGTGAACGCTCCGCAAGTTTTACTGAGCGCATAACAACAACCAAAAAGGATCCTGAAGATATAAGCCCATTTGCCGCCCCATATTTTGGCACGAAAGCACGGCTACTCAACACCATCAACTCAAGACGTTTGCCGGATTCAAAACAAAAATTGGAAGTATTTAAAAAAATTTACGAACTCTTAGAAGAAGGAAAGAAACTTGAAACACAATTAAATCCAAAAACAAGTCGTAATATTAGATATGGGAATGTAAAGAACGTAATCGCCTCACTTGACTCTTCACCGAAACGAGTTTTGGAAATAAAATGCATATTTTTTGATGATACATTCTATATTTACCGTTTTTGAAAAATACATATAATACATAAAAATAGGTAATACATAAAAATAGGCCCGACTCAGTCGGGCTTGTTCTTACGGTTTTATTAATTCGTTAATTCTTACAAATATTCTTTCATACTTTCTATCAGCTTTTCCTCGGAATCAATCAACCTCTTGGCAATATCTCTTATCTTATCCTCTGCCATTTTATAATCATTAAGATATTTTGTTAAGGATTTAACTCCCATATTGCAACCGTCTGTAATTAAATCTGCTATTGCACTATCAGATTTATGCATTATTTCTTGCATGTTTGTTTTCATCCATACCATACCTTTAGCCATAATTGATGGCTCTTTTTTTGGAGCATCATATTCTTTTAAAAACATTGATATATCATCACAAAGTTTTTCATGCGTAGTTTTGCTCGAACGTAAAACATCTTGGAATTTTTCACTTTTAACATGCGGCAACACTTCATCAATTGTAGATATCCCCATTTCTACCCCCTCGCTACACTTCCGCAGTAATTTTATGCTATCTTCATTATTCATAACAACTCTTCCTTTCAAAAATAGAGTTCTATAATATTATTGGATTTTTCAAAAAATATAATCAGTATTCTGATATAATTTTTAATAATCTAAAAAAATAAACAGCCACACGAGGCAGCTGTTTAATTCCAAAAATATATTTACTCAAATAAATTGCTAAATTTTTCTATACGTTTTGCATCTCCAAAATCTTTAAATTTTTTATTTATTAGGTCAATAACCTCGTTTTTAGAATCTTCCGGCAAAATTTTAAATGCCATTAAAGCGCTGTGCTCCTCGGGGCTAAGATTTTCAATCATGTTTTTGGTACAACTATCATCCCGTTGATTTGAAGAGTTACCGACATCCGAAAACCTGTAAGCCATTTCCGATTCCAAAATTTTAGTATAATGAACTTTAAAAATTTCAGACAGCTTCTTTATGGTTTTTACATCAGGTTTAATTCTTCCAAGCTCATAATAAGAATAAGTGGACCGATCCACACCAAGAAGATCGGCCACTTGTTTTTGAGTATATCCCAATTTTGTTCGTAATTTTTTTATAACTTCCGAAATAATCTTAATTGCCTCTTCCACAATATAACTTTGGTAAATTATATCATGGTTTAAACTTTTTATCAAGCTTAAAAACTATTTACTCTTTTTGCTCCTTGCGCTTTTTGTAAATAACCCATAACGCCAATGCCAAAAGCGCCAAGATTAGCAAGACCAAAATAAGCCGCAGCGCACTTCCTTGCGGAGTAACCCTATTATTTGCACTCTTAAATTTCTCGCTTATATTTCCGCCATCCTCAATCTCAACATTATCGAAAGCATTATCATCGTTAATAAGCGTATTTCCCGATGAATCCTTTCCGGAGCCGCCGCTTCTTGCTCCTCCGGGCGCATAATCCATAATCCATGGTATATTTGTATTCGGGGTATCAAGTAATGAAGATATTCCATCAGATGCGCGGCTCGCTACAACACCCATTGCGCTAAATGAGTTTGTTTCAAACGAAACCTTGTCACCGTAAAACGACAAATCCATAAAGGTTACTTTTCCGCTATTGGAATCTTCATGAACGCCGGTAGGATTTCTGAAATTTGTAAGTCTCGGGGAGGGAATTGTAACAGTATACGTCTCCTCACCCGAAGGAACATACCTTGTATCACTTAAAGTATCCCAAAGATAAACATCATATAAGGACAATATATATTCTGAGGTCAACTTCTTATAGATTCTGGTACATGCATCCATATCAGAAGAGATCGGAACAACTACTAATTTTATATGCCAATCCGCTCCTTCAATCGTAACATCATTGCTGGTATGATGAACAGCCGCCGCTTGTTGTTGTAGGTTCATAAGAACATCCGCATTCGTAACATTGGCCTTTTTATCATCGCTCAAAGAATTATACCATCTTGTGGCCTCTATGACCGGATTAACATCATTTAAATCATTTACCGAAGAAGGCAAATTGTTTATGGAGTTTATAAGCCCCACCTCGGTATTTGGGTGAATACCGGTAACCGTTATAATTTTATCTTCAATTATACCGGGAATTGTATAGAATCCGGAATCATCTGCAGTTAATTTATCGTTACCAAGCATAACGGCTATAGAAGAATCCGAATATGCCGGGTACAGCGAAACTTTGAAAGAAAATGAACTACCATGATCTACTGTATTGTCACCTGTAATCACTTTATTATTTGAATTATAATAATCTATTCCTTCCTCGTTTCTAAGGGTTACGGTATACGTATTTTTGCGTATATTACCTACCTTAATATTAAGATCTTCGGTAATATTGGAAATCAAATATCTTCCTGCGGATAACTTCTGAGCTCCAAGCTTGCTTTTTCCATTATTTAATACTATAAACATACCCGCAGCGGAATCATCATAAGCATCATCCACATTTACGCTAAATTCAAAATTGCTTCCATATTTAACTCTCATACTGCCCGAAACAACCGAACCTCTATCATTTAGGTAAGTTATTCCCGGAACATCTTGTAGCGTAACCTTATAAGTTATATTTGCAATATCCTCAAGAACTATGGTACAGTTTTCTTTTATATTGGATATACTGCACTTATATATGGTATTATCTCCCGAACCCGAGTCTTTTTCCGTCGTCAACTTTTCATCTCCGCTTTCTTTTTGGCAATTAACAACGAAGTTCTCATCTAGTTTATATCCGGTTTTAGGTTTAACTTTAAATTCAATCTTCGATCCATGTTCTACATCTTTAGTTCCTTTAAAAATGTTGTTATCAACCAGGTATTCCGCCCTATCGCTACCAACAAAGTTTATGGTATAGACATTGACGGTAATATTTTCCACATATACTTTTTTATTTTCTGTAATATCTAAAATCTTATATTCATTTTGATACTTCGTAACTTCTTTAGCTTGATCTTCTGTTTCATTTTCCCCACGAACCATAACTTTAAAATCAGATTGATTATATTCCTCAGGTAAAGTTACCGTAAACGTTACCGAATTACCGTACGTAACATCCAGCGAACCCTCAATTACAGAGTTATCACGTTTATAGGTAATATTAGCGGTTCGACCTTCTTTGTTTTTAACCGCAGCATTACTATCAAACTCAACAGCAACCTTTCGTTTAACTACGGAAGCCACAACCGTAACGCTCGATTTTACGCTGTCTAATTTATAAAATTTACATCCTTCTGTTTTTTCGTTATTCTTTGCCCATTGCAAAATAGCATCATCATATTCATTAAGCGCCGAACCATTTTGGGTTACGGTCAGTTTTTCCGCATCATACCCCGCCTGAACACCAACAGCAAAGTAATAGTCGTCCCCGTCACTGACGGTAATAATGCCCCTTAACTCTTTCTTCGTACCATTTTCCATATTAAAAGGAGTGCCATCACTTATGTCAATGGTGGGTTTTTCGCCGTTTTCAGCATCCTCTATTTGCGGTGTGCCACTGCTTAAATCTATTATCTGGCCGTCCTTGGTTTTTTTCACGTAATAATAGTCAAAGCCTTCTCCGCTTTTAAAAGTTACAGGTATGCTGTTCTTATCACATATCAGCTCTATACTCATATTATCTGTTAAAAGAAAATCATAAGTTGCGGTGTATGTTTGTTCACCCTCATATTGCTCAAATTTCCAATCTAATTCACTAATCGAGCTTTGTGTTCCCGTCGGTTCACCATTTGAATCAAAGCCACCAACCACTTTAGATACAAAAGCATCATCTATACCATCTAATGAATATCCCTCTTTGAGCTTAAATTCGATCGCCATTTTCATACCATATGGCACTTCTTTTACCGTATATTCCTTGTCTTTACTATCTTCTATATTTGTACAATCACCAACTACTTGATTATTCATATCATCATTGTAAATAGTCGCTAAAGCACCGTTATGCATCTTAAATCCTACCTGTTTGTTATGAGGCTTTAAACAATGACAATCAATACTGAGGTCACGCGCTCTTAAAACTTTCCATGCATCAGCTTTCCACCCACTATCAGTTAAATCGAATTCAACTTTATCTGCATCAAAGTTCATTCCGTGTATCGTTTGTGATGAGTTTCCGGATACTGCAAATTTAAAATCTTCAGCCTGAGGCAAAAAACTAAAATTGTTGGTTTCCGATAATGTAATTGTTACTTTTCCCTGTGGATTTTTAGGCGACCAATAAGCCACCGCAGTGTACCCGGTGGTCACACCGCGCGGCGCATTTGCATTAACGGAAACCGAATCTTGCTTAACTTCAATTTTGTTGCCATCATCCACAAGCAAGTTAATATCTTTAAAATTTATCTTTATATTATGCGTAGCCGTCACATATTTTAATGTTATATTAACATTAACCGCTCCGACGCCCCCGTTAACTTTCAATTTACTAAGTGTGATTTTATAATGTTGAGTTGAATCATCTAAACTAATACTACCCTGATAACCAATGCTGGCACCATTGCTGGCACTACACGAAAGCAAACCGTCAAAACCACCGGAGAAGTTCCAATAAGCAAAATCTTCTGCTTTTATTTCGAAACTGATATCTTCCCCGTACCGGCCTTTTTTCATCGTTACGCCATTACCTGCACATGAAGCAAAACCGCTAAGCGAATTGCCGTTATCATCCTGCGCACCATCACAATTTACATATAGAGGAAATTCAAATTTTTGATTTTCATTAGGGTTTGCGCCAATTGTTTCCATCTTAAAATTAAACATCAGGTCTTTAAATTCCAGACCATCCATATAAATGTATACTGTATCTGCATCTGTTGCACAATCGACATACAGCGTAAAAGTTCTTGTTCCGTCATCCCAGCTAGAGTCACTTGTAAATAAAACACCCACCGGATTATTTCCATTCCAAAGTTTTACTTCCGCAAAACCGGAAGTGGTAGGCGTTCCTATACACAGCCCTGCGTTTCGGCAACCATCTTGCAACTCTATATAAAAAGCAGTACCTGAAGAAACTGCGGACACTACAAATGAATTGTTAGCGTTTGTTCCTCCTCCAAAAACCACTTTTGCCAAATCCGAATCTAAATTTTCCACATTACCCTCATTTGATACACTCGAAGCAAATTTAATTGTGGTGTTTTTTATAGTGATATTCTTTAGCTCAAGTACCGGGTTTTCATTAGTAATCGTAAGATTTTCAATAATTCCGCCACTGGGCACCGCCGTTTCCGCTCCTCCAAACTTATACTTAAGCGAATCTATCGAATAGCCACGCGCCTCTTCACGACGAGCGACATTTATGGAAACTTTATCTCCTTTTTTAACGTATATACAACTATATACATTCTTACCATTAGTATTCGTAATGGTCGGGAAATCTGCTTGCGCAATATCTCCACTCCCTAAATCTTTCTGAGTATACGAAAGCGCAACTATGCGACATAACTGTTCCTGCTCTGCCGTTCCACTGCTATCGGATTCTACATAACTTGTTTTAAATATATCTCCAAAACATCCCCTAAATTTTATATAAGAAGCTTCCGAAGAACCACTACTATTTGGGCCAAAATTGTGATTTTCATTGTCCCAGTTGTTCCAACCATCAATCGCACGATCCGTATATTGACCTGATGCTATATTATATTGCAAATATTCGGTATTAACTCCATCCCTAGCTGTAATTTTCAGTTCTATTTGCTTCGGTTCAAAAAAGCAAAGCTGCGTATATACTTTATCACCATCTATAGTTGAATTGGCTTCATTAAACCCATCGGCTTTAGGGACGAACGGAAAATCTTGGAATTCGCCGGTACTACCCACATCTTTATACTTGATATCCAGTTTATCGTAAGGATTATCAAAAGTTTTGTTGGCACCACTCGGTGGTGAAACTAAATTATTTTCGCTGCCTATACCAATCGAATAAAGTGCAGGAACAAGCTTCAAATTAGCGTTTGACGGCAGTCTGTTTGCGTTAAACCCAAGCTTAAAATAACCATAGTTCCCGTCTTCAATTGTATCCTGAGGTGAATTTCTATCTTCATTATACAACCTCACTTTTCCACTGCTGTTGGCATTTACAGCCGTAACTGTTAACGTACGACTATTAGAAAAATCAAATTGGTATGTGTACGATACTGCGGAGCTAAAGGTATCCCCTACCTTAATTTCACGACTCCATTCAGTATTATTATATTTAACCTCTGAAACGTAACCGGCGGTACCACTGTTCCAATGTTCCGGCTCATTCCATTTAATGGTGCAGCAATTATCACTTGGTGGCGAAGTTGATACAAAGTTATCATATCCTATTATGCAAGTACCTCCACTATTTACCAATATCTCGGGAGGTATTGAAACCGTCAAATAAGTATCACCAACATAGTCAACATCTAAAAACTCGTTTCCCACCTTAACTCGCATGGCATCTCGGAATCTATGGGCCCACGAATCGCCATCACTTGATGGAGCATCAAGACTATCTAGTTTAATCATAACCGATTTTGAAATTGAAAAATTTTTAAAAGTACATTTGTAGTATCCACTACTTGCCAAATTATCGCCAATTACCAATGTATCACCACCACGTGTTACACTTGCTTTTTTAATATAACCCCCCCAATAACCCCCCCAATACAAAAAATCTTTTGCATTCCATTGAATTGTAAAACTGCTAAGTCCACCCGGCTTTAACCGCAGCGATTTTCTCAAGTATGATGAGCCAAGTGCATATGTGACAGTTTTGTTGGCAACAGTTCCGTTAATAACGTTATTATCTTCGCCAACAAGAAATGGAACAAAATCGCCATTAGTAAAAGTAACTTTCAGTGAAAAATTGCTCTCGGGAACAGGAATAATCTTTTGGGTTGCGCTTCCCCACGTAACTTCGCTATAATCTTCCGAACCAACCTTAGTTTCAACTTTTTCTATCTTACCGAATGGGCCCTCATTATTACCACCGCCTGGCCATCCACATGTATTCTCATCATAATTTAAAGTACAAGTCGGCGGTCTAAAATAAAAGTCTTCAGTCATTCCGCCCCAATCACCATGCTTAATGTAGTATCTTGTAAAACCATCACCTTCCACAGTATCATAGGATAAATCACTCGATGGTATAGGGCGACCGAGCACATCACACAACACCGGACGATAATTTGAATCGGAAAAGGATACTTGAACTTCTAGGAAAATTTTTTTACGATCCTCAAAACCCCAATCAGGGCACGTAGTACTAAACTTCGTATCATAGTAATCCTCGCTATATTCCCAAATGCTCGTAGAGCCGCTCACAGAACTGTACCAATCCGGACGCCATTCACACCTAAGTCTGGTTATATTTCCGCACGGATAGTCGTACCCATTTTTCCAATGCTCGTTCTCATTAAAGTGAAACACAAATGTATTGTTTGGAATATACGGTTCATCGCCATCTTCCGCACCTACAACAGCTTTCCAGTTTAAAAAACACGCAACCGAGCACATAACCACAAAAACTATACTCATTGTAACTTTTTTAAAAATCTTGTTCTTAAACAGTCTTTGTAGCATTTCGAATAGCTTTTTCATAACATCACCACTCCGTTAAACAGTTTTGTTAATATATATAAAATAAAAATATATTCTTTCTGTTTTGTGTATATTCCCACTTCCCATGATTATACCACTTAATTTTATCTTTTTCAAGCATTCTGTATTAAAAAAATTATATTTTAAAAATAATTATAAATAATAACAACTTATTTTTCTCAAAAATACGCAAAAAATTAAGCCACACAAGAATTTCTTCCTTGCGTAGCCCACTTTCACAAATTACAAAACTAAAAATAATTAAAACTCACTGCCAAAAACAAATTTCGCTGCACTATTTCCACAAACTGCTCCATCAGAAACCGCCGTAGCTATCTGCCTGAGCGGCTTTTTTCTGCAATCGCCCGCAACAAAAACGCCATCCACTTTTGTTTTGCAATCTTCTCCGGAAACAAAATAACCACTTTCATCAACGTCTATATCAGTTGCATAAATCTCATTTTCAGGCTTATATCCAATAGCAATAAAAACACCGTCAACCGCTAAACATACATCTTCTTTACCCAAAACGGAAAGCAATGCAGATTCAACCGATTTTGTACCCTTGATTTCTTTAATATTGCTTTCGAACATGACGCCTATATTTGGAGTTTTATTTACTGCCTCTACCAAATATTTTTCGCCCCTAAAATAATTTTTTCTTACTATAAGGGTAACTTTTTCGCAAATGTTGGCAAGATAAAGCGCATCTTCCAGCGCCGTGTTTCCTCCGCCCACAACCGCAACTTTTTTACCTTTAAAAAATGCGCCGTCGCACGTTGCGCAATACGAAACACCTTTGCCGGAAAACTCTTTTTCGCCTTTGCAGCCGAGTGTTCTCCTTTGAAGTCCGTTTGCTATTATAACCGCTTTGGCTTCTATACTTTTTCCGTCCGATAGATATAATACTTTTTTATCATTTTTAAGTTCCGCTTTTATAACATCGCCAAAAACAAATTCCACCCCGAAGCGAGTGCATTGTTCATAAAGCGCATTACTAAAATCGACCCCGGAAATTTTAGCAATACCGGGATAGTTTTCGATATTATCGATTATGGAGGTTTGACCCCCATATATGTTTTTTTCACAAATAGCAACCTTAAGGCCCGCACGAGCCGCGTAAATTCCCGCCGTTATACCCGCAGGGCCTCCACCTATTACAGCAACTTGAGTATTCATAAACATACATCCTAATTCTATTTTGATAAAGAAACATTAGAGTTGGAGCTAATCATCTCGAGCACCATATCTTTTGGCATAAATCCGGTTTCACGGCACTTTTGCTCTCCACCGACAAAAAGCATCATTGTTGGAACTGACATCACATCATATTCTCTTGCAAGGTCAGCACACTTATCAATATCAATTTTTACAATGTCAAACGATTCACCAAACTCTTTTTCGATATCTTCAAGCACAGGCGCAAGCATCTTGCAAGGGCCACACCATGAGGCAAAAAAATCAACCAAAATTGGCTTTTCTGCGTTTTCGATCATACTTTTAAACTCTTCGGTTGTTAAAACTTTTTCCATAATTAACCTCTCCTCTAATTTTATTAATAAATATTATGCTACGAAATGTCACACCAATTCACCGATGCAAAAGTTATCCTCTGCTTTGATCAATTTTGTGTTTATAATTTTGCCTCGTATGTCGCAGTCGCATTTCGTTTTCACGGGAATGTAATTTGATGTATAACCCTCAAAATAGCCTTTGCTATCTTTTGTTTCGTAAAGAACTTCCAGGGTTTTCCCAAAAAAGTTTTCAAAAACCAGTTTAGCACTTTTTTCGGATATTTCAATAACTTTACGAACTCTTAGAGATTTGGTGCTTTTATCTATTTGATTTTCCATATTTGCAGCCAAAGTTCCGGGGCGTATAGAATAAGGAAAAGCGTGAACTTTTAAAAATCCTACCTCTTTTATTAAATCTAAAGTATCTTGAAAATCGGCCTGCGTTTCTCCGGGAAATCCAACCATTATATCGGTTGTAAAAGTCACATTTGGAAACACTTTTCTTAACTTTTCCGTAACTGATATAAATTCCGCTTGCGTGTATCTTCTTCTCATGCTCTCAAGCACCTTATCCGAGCCGCTTTGCAATGCCAAATGAAATTGCGAACATAGTTTTGGAACTTTTGATAATTTATCTATAAGCTCATCTGTCATTAAATCAGGTTCCAAAGAACTTAGCCGAACCCTTTTTATTTTTTTGCATTCGGCAACTGCTTTTACTGCATCCGCCAAATCGCAATTTAAATCCATTCCATAGGAAGAAAGATTAATCCCTACCAAAACTATTTCTTTATATCCGTTTTCCGCTAAATTATAAGCATCTTTTTTAATATCTTCAAGCGGTTTTGAACGAACTTTTCCCCTTGCATAAGGAATAATACAATAACTGCAAAATCTATTGCAACCATCTTCAATTTTTAAAAATGCTCGTGAACGATTGGGATTATAGTTAACCTCTGTTTTTTCAAATTCAGCTATATTTTTAATTGGCAGAACATCAAATACTTTTTTGTGATTTGCAATGTAATTTTTTATAATATCAACTATCAAGGCTTTATTTGAGTTTCCGACAATTATATCAACATTTTCAAGATTTTTTGCAAGCTCTGGCTCCGCTTGAGGCATACAGCCCGCCAAAACAATAATGGCATGCGGATTTTTTCTTTTTACTTTATGAATCATTTGCCTCATTTTTCTGTCGCTTTCAGCCGTTACGGTACACGAATTAATTATAACTATATCGGCCACCTCAAAAGAACTTACAAACTCAAATTCGTTCCTTACCATGTTTTCAAGAATATTTTCCGATTCGCATTGATTTACTTTGCAACCGAACGTAATAATATTAAAAGTCATAATAAACACCTAATTTTAAGTAAAATAAAAGCTCCCAACAAGCAAGGAGCTAAATTAAAATATATGGTGGACGTTAACGGACTCGAACCGCTGACCCTTCGCACGTCAAGCGAATGCTCTACCAGCTGAGCTAAACGTCCTTACAAATGTATGTTATCATATGACACCAAAAAAATCAACCCCGATTGTAGAAATAACAATCGGGAGTTTTTAAAAATTTTGATCTAAAAGATACACAAATTTTAATTTATTGATTTTCAAAATAATCGCACAAATAATCATCAACTAATCATAATCTATATTTCCTAAGTAATCACAAGTTATCTCATGAATAATATCATCATAAACTTTTCCGTTATACTTAAACTTTAGGCTCACAATAGCGCTACCTTTCTGCACCGTCAAATTTGCAGGAACTGAATATATGCTAAGCTCACACCCTTCAACATTTAGCACATTACCTTTGGTTGCACTCAAGCAAACTGCCTCCTTGGTGCTTGAGTTATACCTAAAGTTTGCCTCTGCGCTTGCTATTGCAAGAACTTTATTTGATGACTCCTCGATATGCGAAACGTTTGTCTGCAAAGTTATATATTTTTCATTAGAGTTGCTAAGTTCCTTTGAATAAATAAATTTATAAGTTGAAACAACTTCTTTTTTTATTATTCCATCTCCAAGAGTATAATGCTTTACATAATCCGAAACCATATCTACTTTTCCAAAACAATCTTCATCCACACTCAAAGCTTTTGTATTTATATTAAACGCATTTGCAATCAACAATAAAAGCACAAAAACAAATGCCACTATATTCTTTTTTTTCATAACCACGCCTTCTTTCTATAATTTATAACTAATGTAATTCAGTATTTACTCCGATTTGTCCATCAATTGAACACGTAATATCATAGTGAGAACTTAAAACATACTCTTTAATACGCAATTTATTTTCTTTATATAAAGCACACCTGGTTGAAACCAAACAATTTTTTTCTTGCGGAAAGATTTCCTTAACATCCATAACGCTCCAAATATCTCCCGTTTCTCTTTCCTCTATATCGCAATCAGGATTGGCGATCTTAACAAATGTTTTTTTGTCATATGTAAATTTTATTTTCGACGTATGCGAAGCAACTTCTTTGGTCATTTTTTTGCTACGCTTTTTAAACTCTTTCACTATCTCAACTGTTCTTGAAAACAATGTCTGCCCATCTTCACCTACAAACTCCTCTTCCGAAAAAATTTTTACTCTTTCTCCACACAAAATATCTCCCGATATTCGGCCTTTACGAAATTCCCTGACCGTTTCCGAACTTTCGGATATAATTTTGGAATTATTTTCAAAATCAGCATAAGTGCTGGTCAATCCGCCAAAGCAAGATCCAAAAATAAGGAATAAACCAAAAAACACTCTATGTAACACCCTATTAGTATAATTCACAACAACATCATTCCTTTCTGATAACAAAAAAACTGTTATTTACTCAAAAACTGCTTACTTGACTAAAAAATTTATATAGCAATCCCGTAACCTTATACTGCGCATTTAAAACCGCATTTTTGGCAAGTTCTTCATCACTTTTTTTACTCATATCGTTATCAAGTCTATAGTAACCACCCGAAGCTAAAATAGCGCTCGATTTTGCAATGGTGGAAACGGAATTTGCCTCAAAATACTTAAGTGATTCGTTATTTATTTCCGCTTTGCAATTACTGTTTACACTATCACAAACTTTTTCAAATTTTACATGCAAAGGAAGTTTAAACACCGCATCGGTTGGCAAATTATATCCCACGTGCACAGGCGTATTCATATCCTCCATAAAGTGAATTGCGCGCCCGAGCTCCTGAAACGCCATAGATTTATTATTTTTTTTGTAGTAATCCAGCGCATTATTATAATGCGTTGTGCATTTTAAGAGCGCTGAATTCTTTTCTCCCATAAAATTTGTTTCTGTTGAGGGGTTATAAAAGTGGAGCTTGTATGCACCCTCTATTTCATCTTCATCAGGCTTTAAACTATAATCGCCAATGATATTAAAATACTTTTTATCATCCGAACTTATATTATTTTTGTGCTCACTTATTTCTGAAACAAGCGCAAGCCCTCGCTCGGTAACATATCTGTGAGTATCGCCATTAAAAGCTTTCGCCCAGGGAAAGGTAAATGCAAGACTGACAATAACTCCCAACAATGCTATAAATTTTTTTCTCATTTTTCACCATTCCTTCCTTTTTATAAGTTTTATTAAAAATTATAAATAAATAATAAGTAAATTATTATTTATGCCATTATAGCACAAAAAATTACTATGTAAATGCTTTTGTGAAAAATTGATAGTTTTGTTGTATAAATTATACGTTTTTTATAAATAAATTGGTTATTTATGCCTAAAAACAAAAATTTGGCTATTATCATTGATAAAAACTTTTCAAACATTTATCATTAATTTAAAGAATAAAAATTAATCTAAAGAGGTAAAAATATGAAAATAGGAATAGTTGGTCTCCCAAATGTTGGAAAAAGCACATTGTTTAATGCTATTACCAATGCCGGCGCAATGTCAGCAAACTATCCGTTTTGCACGGTAGAGCCAAACGTTGGAATTGTATCAGTCCCTGATGCACGCTTGCAAAAGCTTGCGGAGCTTTATGACCCGGAAAAGGTAACGCCTGCAACTATAGAGTTTGTAGATATTGCGGGGCTTGTAAAAGGAGCCTCCAAAGGTGAAGGCCTCGGAAATAAGTTTTTGGCAAACATCAGAGAAGTAGATGCTATAGTGCATGTTGTAAGGTGTTTTGAAAACGATAATATAATTCACGTAAACGGAGAAGTAAACCCAGCCAAAGATATAGAAATAATAAACTTGGAACTTATTTTTGCAGATATTGAAACAATCGAAAAAAGAATTCAAAAAACGGAAAAATTAATAAAGGCTGATAAGAAATATATAGAGGAATTAGAAATTTGCAAAAAAGTTTTAAGCACATTACAAAACGAAAAAATGGCCAAATCGGCAGATTATACCGAAGAAGAAAAAGAATATATCGGCTCCCTTGGCTTGCTTACAACAAAGCCGGTAATATATGCGGCAAACGTTTCGGAAAACGATTTTTCAAATGGTATTGAAAAAAATAAAAAATATGAAGAAGTTAAAAAAATAGCCAATTCTGAAAATTCAAAAGTATTACCTATATGTGCAGAGCTGGAAGCTCAAATTTCAGAAATGGATCAAAACGAAAAATTGGAATTTTTAAAAGACATTGGCCTTAAACAATCCGGGCTCGATAGGCTAATCTCGGCTTGCTACGACCTATTGGGGTTAATCTCTTATTTAACCGCCGGCAAGCCCGAAGTTAGAGCTTGGACAATAAAAAAAGGCACCAAAGCGCCTCAAGCAGCGGGGAAAATCCACAGCGATTTTGAAAGAGGTTTTATAAGAGCCGAAGTAATACCATATGAAAAATTAATCGAATGTGGTTCTCTAAACGCAGCTAAAGAAAAAGGGCTGGTAAAATCCGAAGGAAAAGATTACGTTATGCAAGATGGGGACGTAGTACTATTTAGATTCAATGTTTAAAAAAATAAATCTTTTCAAAACCATATGGAAAAAGTTTTAGTAGACAAATAGTTTAAAAGTATGATTAAAAACACAAAAAATTCAATCTTAAATGTAAAGGTAAAAAATAATTATGATGTATGACTCTTGGGAAACTTTGAAAAATGAATGCACACAATGCACTAAATGCAAACTGTGCGAAACCCGCACGAATGTTGTGTTTGGATATGGCAATCCAAAAGCAGAGGTAATGTTTGTGGGAGAGGGCCCTGGCGAACAAGAAGATTTGCAAGGAAAACCGTTCGTAGGGCGGTCAGGAAAACTACTCGATGCCATGCTAAACGATGTTGGGCTCAGCCGAGAAAAAAATATATACATAGGAAACATAGTTAAATGTAGGCCCCCTAAAAACAGAGACCCTTTACCGGAGGAGCAAGAATGCTGCATAAATTGGCTTCGTAACCAGGTTCTAATTTTAAAACCTAAAATTATAGTTGCAGTGGGAAGAATTGCAGCCATGAAGATAATAGACCCAAATATTAAAATAACAAAAGATCATGGCAAATTTTATAAAAAGAAAAAAACATTGATGATGCCAACCATTCACCCTGCCGCAATACTCAGAAATCCAAACCAAAAGCCACTTGTGGAAGAAGATTTCCAAAATTTAAAAAACAAAATTTTAGAAATCTGCAACCATACATATTAATTTAAAAACAGCTTGATATAAATAAAAAATTGCTGATATGAATTTTAAAACATTCATATCGGCAATTATCTTTATATAAGAATTATTTTATCATTTCCGCAAACTCATCTTCCGAAATTACCTTTACGCCCAATTTATTTGCTTTATCTATTTTGCTTCCGGGATCCGCCCCGACCAATACAAAATTTGTATTTTTAGAAACGCTGGATGTAACTTTTCCGCCCATACTTTCGATAATTTCGGAGGCTTCACTCCTTGTATAATTTTCCAAAGTTCCTGTTAATACAAAAGTTTTGCCGCTCAATTTCCGGCTTTTAATTTTACTTTCAAAAGCCATTTTAACGCCGTGTTTTTTTAAATGACCAATAAGTTCCATATTTTGCGGGGTATTAAAATACATAAAAACACTTTCGGCAATTATTTCGCCCAGACCATCAATGGAATTTATTTCGTCCTTGGCCGCCTTTACCAGATTATCTATTTTTTCAAATCTAGCTGCAATGAGCTTTGCCGCTTTCTGACCCACATGCCGTATACCAAGACCAAACAGCAACCTATCAAACCCGGCAGCTTTTGACTTCTCTATCGCCTTTAAAATATTTTCGGAAGATTTTTCTCCCATTCTTTCCATATTCATAAGCTGTTCTTTTTGTAAGTCATAAATATCAGCGGGAGAGTTTATAAAATTATTTTCAACCAATTTATATATTAAAGTCTTACCCAAACCCTCTATATCCATAGCACCTTTAGAAACAAAATGAATCAAATTTCTTATAAGCTGAGCAGGGCAGTCGGTATTTAAACATCTAAGAGCAACTTCATCATCAACACGAACAACCTCAGAGCCACACGAGGGGCAAAACTTTGGAAATTTAAATTCTTCAGCATTTTCTACATGAGATTCCACTTTTACAACTTCGGGTATAATCTCCCCGGCTTTACGTATAATCACATCATCGCCAATTCTTATATCCTTCTCTTTAATAAAATCAGAATTATGAAGAACAACCCTTGAAACCGTACTGCCGGAAATAAAAACAGGCTCTAAAATTCCGGTAGGAGTAAGAACCCCTGTTCTTCCAACATTTATTTCTATATCAAGAAGCTTTGTAGTCCTCTCCTCGGGCGGATATTTAAATGCCTCTGCCCAGCGAGGAAACTTTGAAGTGCTACCCAAAATTTTCCGATCTTCCAGCGAATCAAGCTTAATTACGGCCCCATCGGTTTGATAAGGCAAATCAAGTTTAATATTGCCTATTCTGCTTATCTCTGAAACCACATCTTCTATGTTTTCAAATTTACTGTAAAACGGCAAGACGGGCAAACCTATATCTTTTAGAAAATCCAGTGTTTCCTTGTGCGAAGTAAAAGTCTTACCTTCTATTTTTTGAATATTAAATATAAATATTTCCAAATTCCTTTTTGCGGTTATCAAAGAATCTTTTTGCCTAAGCGAACCCGCCGCAGCATTTCTCGGATTTTTAAAAGTTTTAACTCCTTCGAGTTCTTGCTCTTTGGTAAGCTTTAAAAAATTTTCTTTGGACATATAAACTTCGCCGCGTACTTCCAAATAAGGTATGTTTTCATTTAGAGCCTTTGGTAAAGATTTAATTGTTAAAATATTTTCCGTTACGTCTTCGCCTATACTTCCGTCGCCTCTGGTTGAAGCGCGATAAAGTTTACCGTTTACATACTCAATAGAAACCGATAAGCCATCTATTTTCGGCTCAACAACATAGGAAGGTTTTTTTACAGTATTTCGCACTCTTTTATCAAAAGATATTATTTCATCAATCGAAAAAGAATCATGAAGGCTCTCCATTTTTACTTCATGCACAACAGGAGAAAATTTTAAAGAAGCCTTTCCACCAACATTTTGCGTAGGCGAAATATCACTTAACAGATTAGGAAATTCTTTTTCTAGCTCCTCCAAATTTTTGACGAGCATATCATATTCGTAATCATCTATTTCGGGAGCATCTTCTTCATAATATTTTTTATTATGATATTCTATTTCTTTTCTATACTTTTCAGCAAGCGTTTTAGCTTCGCTCAGCGTCATAACAGCACCGTCTTTTTAAAAATTTGAATTCCGTCACTCGTAACTTTTGCTTTAATTATTGGCGTCTGTATCGGCTTTCGAGTTCCTACTTTCAAAGAGCCGTTAAAAATCATTTCTGCTTCTTTGCATTTTTTTAAATCCGAAGAATATAGCGCAGCCAAAACATCGCCTTTCATAACCTTATCATTTGTCTTTTTGCAAAGTATTATACCGGCTTCGTAATCAATTTTATCTTCCTTGCGTTTACGGCCTGCCCCTAAAATCATAGCGGCTCTTCCTAAAGCTTCGGTATCCACTGCCTCTATGTAGCCTTCAAAATTGGAAACAACTTCATACTTAACTTTTGAGCTATTTACGTAGTCTTTCTCAAACCTCGAAAGATCTCCGCCTTGAGCGCTAACCATTTCTTCAAGTTTTTTCATGGCACGGCCGCTTTTTATGCTTTCGGTTACCATATTTTTGCATTCTTCTATACTGCCCTTGCCTGCCATAAAAAGCATATTTGAAGCAAGATACAAACAAACTTCTTTTAAATCCTTTGGGCCATTACCTTTTAAAACTTCACATGCTTCCCACACTTCCAAAGAATTTCCTATTGCGTTTCCGAGCGGTGAATCCATATCCGTTATTACAGCGACGACTTTTCTCTTAAAATCTTCGCCGATATTTACCATAATTTTTGAAAGCTCTACGGCATCTTCTTTTGTTTTCATGAAAGCGCCGCTTCCAACTTTCACGTCAAGTAAAATACAATCGGCACCCGAGGCAATCTTTTTGCTCATAATACTCGATGCAATAAGCGGCATACTTTCCACCGTTGCGGTAACATCACGAAGTGCGTATATCTTTTTATCCGCAGGAACTAAATTCCCGCTTTGACTTACAACGCAGCAACCAACTTTATTTACAACATCAAAAAAATCTTCAAGCGGAAGAGCAACATTCATACCGGGGATAGATTCCAATTTATCAACCGTTCCGCCGGTATGCCCAAGCCCCCTACCGGACATCTTTGCAACTTTAACACCACACGCGGCAACTATCGGAGTAATTATAAGCGTTGTTTTATCGCCAACACCGCCGGTACTGTGCTTATCAACCTTTATCCCGTTTATCTTGGATAAATCCATAACATCACCGGAGTGAAGCATACATTCCGTAAAAATTTTACATTCTCTGCTTGTCATTCCGCTAAAATATACTGCCATTAAAAATGCCGACATTTGATAATCGGCAATTTCATTATTGATATATCCATTAATTAAAAATTTAATTTCTTCTTCGTTTAGTTCTTTTTTATCTCTCTTTTTAGCTATTATGTCGTACGCGCGCACTTTAAAAAGCCCCCATTAAATCTAATTGTTTAAAGATTTTACTATCTTTACAATTCTGCTTGTTCCCAAACGATTTGCCCCTGCTTCTATAAATTTTTCCGCATCTTCAAGGCTGCTTATTCCACCCGCAGCTTTGATTTGAACGTTAGGTCCAACATGTTTCTTAAACAAAACTATATCCTCAAGCTTAGCGCCTGACTTTGAAAATCCTGTTGAAGTTTTTATAAAATCAGCGCCTGCATCGGTCACTATTTTGCACATGGTAATCTTTTCCTCATCTGTTAAAAGACAGGTTTCAACTATAACTTTTAAAATCTTATCTTTACACATAAGTTTTATGCGCCTTATTTCAGATTCAACGTAACTGAAATTTTTCTCTTTTAATTTGCCTATATTTATAACCATGTCTATCTCATCGGCGCCATTATCAATAGCACTTTGTGTTTCAAACATCTTAACGCCTGACATATTATAGCCATTTGGAAACCCTATAACCGTACAAATCTTCAGTTTATCACCAACATAATTTTTGCTATCTTTAACAAAGCACGGCGGAATGCATACAGACGCCACTTTATACTTCATGCCATCGTCACAAATTTCTCTAATTTCGTCCCATGTAGCCACAGGCGATAGCAAAGTATGGTCAACCTTCGACAAAATCTCTTCTATATTCATAATGAGCCCCCTTAAATTCTATCTTGCACCCTTTTCATACGGAACACCGGAAGCCTTTGGAGCAGATGAACGCCCGACAAAGATTATAAGCATTACTATGGTTAAAACATATGGTATCATGGCTAAAATCGTTGAAGGAACCTGAACATTGCCTCCACCTAACATAATAACCAATGCTTGAGAAAATCCAAAAAGCAAACAAGCAAAGTACGTACTAAACGGGCGCCATTTACCAAATATTACCGCCGCCAAAGCAATAAATCCTTGCCCACTTATAGCGGTTGGAGTAAACTGAGAAATTATGGCAAGAGTAACCGTACCTCCGCCAATTCCTGCTAAAAATCCGGACATAATTACGCAAGTATAGCGAGACTTATAAACTGAGACTCCCAATGTATCCACAGCAGCAGGGTGCTCTCCCATAGCTCTAATTCTAAGCCCCCATTTTGTTTGGTAAAGAACAAACCATGCAATAAACACCACAGCAAGCGCAAGAATAACGGTGGCATCAATGCTTAAATTACTAAAAGGAGTGCCCTGCAAATACTGTTTATCTATAATTTTAGGCAATTTATGTGGGACAGGCTGAGTGGTTGTTGCGCCACCAAAAAAATAACGAGATAAAAACATTGCAACACCGGGCCCTATTAAATTTATAGCCAAACCGGATACCGTCTGGTCAGCGCGAAAAGTTATTGACGCAATAGCATGCAGCAGCGCCAAAAGAGCTCCAGACAGTCCCGCGCAAAGCAAACCTATCCAAGGGTTGTGCGTAAAATATCCAACAGCGGCGCCCGTAAGAGCACCTATGCTCATCATGCCTTCAAGACCAATATTTACTATTCCGGAACGTTCCGAAATAACACCGCCAATGGCTGCCAAAGCAAGCGGCGCAGAATACATAAGAGTAATAGATATCGCTATCAAAATACTGCCAAGCATCGCTATTTAGCCTCCTTTTCCAAAAACTTATTTACAAGAGACGGAATAATTCTAACCAAAGCCACGAAGAATACTATGGTACCAATCATAATATTTACTATTTCGGACGGAGCGCCCGTTTTAAACTGCAAAGTCTGACCCGCATAAATCAGCGAACTGAACATAAGGCCGGCAAATATACAGCCAATCGGCGAACTACCCGCAATAAGCGCAACAGATAAACCATTAAAACCATAATTTTCAAACATCGAAAGCACTTGGACGCCATGAGTTGACGTACCCGTTATGTTTAAAGCTCCTGCCAGTCCCGAAAGCGCTCCGGCAATCAGCATTGTGTAAATTATATTTCTGTTAACATTCATTCCCGCATTTTCTGCCGCTTCGGTATTAAGCCCTGACGCACGGAACTCAAAACCTTTTCTTGTTTTATAAATTATAACCCAAATAAGTATTGCAGCTGCCACGGCAATCAAAAAATTGAAATTAAAATCGGTTTTTAAAATTATATCATTTAAAAGCGGATTTTCTTTCAAAAATCTTCTTCCCTCATCAGAAAATTTCCAGTCATATAAAAACATTGTAAAACCGGAATGGTTTATGGGGAAAGTTCCGTCACTCTCGGGTTTGTGGAACATTTCAGAATTTGAAACATAATTGCAAAGATAAAGAGAAATCCAGTTAAACATTATGCTTGTTATAACTTCGTGAATACCAAATTTGGCTTTTAAAAATCCTACAATTCCGCCAACCAAAGCGCCGGCCAAAACGCCCGACAATATAACCAAAGGAATTTGTATTATTGGGTGAAAATCAAATATAATTCCAACTATGGTTGCAGCTATTGTTGAAGATATGTACTGTCCCTCAGCGCCGATGTTAAAAAGTCCCATCTTAAACGCAAATGCAACACTAAGACCGGTAAGTATAATAGGGGTGCTTTTTAGTATAACATTTATTATAAATTTTGGTCTCGAAAAAACTGCATTTATCATAACCGCAAGCGAACGAACAGGACTATATCCGGTTATAAATAATATTAAACTTGCCACCAAAAATCCCAAAACTACGGCAATACACGTTCCAACGAAAGGATTTTTCAAAAAATTAGCAACTTTTTTATTCATTGCCTTTGCCTCCTGCCATAAGTAGTCCTATCTGACGTTCGTCTGTTTCGTCTTGATCAAACTCCCCTACTATTGTTCCGTTATATATTACGGCTATCTTATCGGCAACATCCAATATTTCATCCAGCTCAAGAGAAATCAAAAGTATAGCTTTGCCTTTATCACGTAAATTAATAAGCGTTTTATGTACGTACTCAATAGCTCCAACGTCCAAGCCACGCGTAGGCTGCACGGCCACCAATAGATCCGGATCGTTGGCAACTTCTCTTCCTATAATGAGCTTTTGCTGATTTCCGCCCGAAAGCCCCCTTATGGGAAGATATTTGCAATCAGCAGGTCTTACGTCATAATCTTTTATAATCTGATCTGCAAAATTATCACGTTCTTCATAATTTAAAAATCCATTTACATTAAATTGTTCATCACGATATTTTTCCAGTATCAAATTATCAGCAACAGACATATCCAAAACAGACCCAAACCTGTGCCTATCTTCATGAATAAACGAGATTTTATTATCAAGCACATTGCGAATTCCGGTGTTTTGTATTTCTTTGCCGTTTATAATTATCTTACCCGATTCGGCATGGCGCTTTCCGAGTATACACTCTAAAAGTTCCTTTTGTCCGTTCCCGTCAACGCCTGCTAAACCATATATTTCGCCCTTATGAATCGACATAGAAAGATTCTTAACTCTATCTACACCCCGTTCACACTTTACGTTAAGATCATTAATTTCAAAAACAACTTCACCGGGAGTGGCTTTTTGTTTATCAACAAGCAACTTAACCTTTCTTCCGACCATCTTTTCGGCAAGACTCTGTTCACTTTCAGAACTGACGTCAACACAGCCCATTAACTTTCCTTTTCTGATAATGGTGCATTCTTTGGCAGAAGTCTTAATTTCTTTTAGTTTGTGAGTAATTATGATAACGGTTTTTCCGTCTTTCTTTAGATTTTCTATAACTTCCATAAGTTCGTCAATTTCTTGAGGAGTTAAAACCGCAGTAGGTTCATCTAAAATCAGTATTTCAGCGCCCCTATAGAGTGCCTTTAATATTTCCACTTTTTGTTGCATACCAACCGAAATATTTCGGACTCTCTTTTTAAGTTCAACCTTCATACCATACTTTTTTATTATATCTATCACTTTATGTTTTGCCTTGCGAGCATTTATAACACCAAATTTTCCGGTTGGTTCGTTTCCCAAAATAATATTTTGCAAAACGGTAAATTTATCAATCAACATAAAATGTTGATGAACCATGCCTATACCGTGCGAGATGGCTACGCTTGGATTTTTTATATTCACAAGTTCACCGTTTAAATATATATCACCAAAATCTGCTCCGTACATACCATAAAGTATGTTCATAAGCGTGCTTTTTCCGGCGCCGTTTTCGCCAAGTATAGCGTGTGTTTCACCTTTTTTTACATCTAAATCAACGGAATCTAAAACTCTGTGAGTTCCAAAATACTTAACAATACCTCTCATCTGTACTGCATATTCTTTGCTGATTTCCAATGTTATCCTCCTTTTATGTAACCAAAATGTCTTATATAATGCGAACTAAATCTATATCTTCATTTTTGGAAGAAGTTTCATAAACTCATTATAAGCTTCCGGCGTACCCGGAGGAGTAATTTTTCCTTCGGAAATCTTATTTTTCAAAATCAAAGCCGAATCATAAACAGCTTTATCCATATTCGAAAAATCTTCCGAAATACCAACGCACTCTTCTTTAAGACCAAACGAGAATGTCTTTCCGCCGATTTGCTCACCGTTTTTAGCTTTATTTGATATTATATTTATTGCTTTACCTACGTTTTTAAGTGCGGAAGTAAGAACATTTTTCGGCGCAAGGTATGCTTGGTCCAAATCCGCTCCGATTGCAAGTTTTTCAGTTTCTTTTGCCGCTTCTATTATACCAACTCCAGCGCCTCCTGCAGCATGAAATATAATATCACAATCATCAAACATTTTTATTGCAATTGCTTTACCTTTCGCAGAATCCGTAAAGCTTTCGGCATATTGAACTTTAACATCTATATTCTTTCCGAGTTTCTTGGCACCATAAACAACGCCCGCTCTATAACCATACTCAAATTGATCTATAACCATTCCTTTTATACCGCCGACAAATCCCACACAATTTCTTTTTGTTGTCATGGCAGCCACATATCCTGCCAAAAAGGAAGATTCTTCAGACCTAAACACAACTCCAGTTACATTATCCTGAGTTTTATCACCAAAAGAATAGTCAGCTATTGCGTAATTAAGCTCGGGGTTAGTCTTAGCAGCCATATCGATGGTATCAGCTAATTTAAACCCTATTCCCCAGATAAGATCGGTATGCTCATCTGCAAGTTTATCCATATTAATGGGAAAATCTGAATTTTGCGAGCATTCAACATAACTTACGCGTGAACCGGTTTCTTTTTCAAAAGTTTTCATACCTTCCCAAGCAGATTGCTGAAAAGATTGGTCATTAATTCCGCCGCCATCTGTTACCATAGCAGTAAAAAATCTTCCGTCATTTTCTTCACCGGATATAACTTTATAGCTAATTTTTGCCAAAAACGCCATAAGTCCAACAGTTAAAAGGCCAAAAGTACTTGCCCATACAATCTTACGTATCTTTTGGGAATTGATTTTTTTCATAATTTCCTCCAAATCGAAATTATAATTAAAAAATTAATGTAAATAGTTACAACCGGCAGTTTACAGAACCGATTCCAAAGCAATCTCCGCCATTTTGCAAAATCCGGTTTCACGTTCGCTTGACGGCAATGCACATCCTTTAAGTGGGCAATCGGAAATTGTTAATATGCACAGCGCGTCTTTGTTTGCTTTTGCAGCATTCATATAAAGAGCAGCTGCTTCCATTTCAACTGCCAAAACCCCCATTGTACCCCATTTTTCGAGGTAACTCCTCTCACTGTAAAACACATCGCTTGAAAGTACATTACCAACAAAATATTTGGCATCAAGCTTTTGTGCGCAAGCTTCTGCTTTTTTCAAAAGATTAAAATTAGCAATAGGCGCAAAAGTACCATTCAAACCATATTGACTTCCATAATTTGAATCTGTACAAGCTCCCATTGCCAATACTATATCATTTAAATTAATACTTGAATCAATAGCTCCGGCACTACCAATTCTTATTATTTTTGTTACATCGTAAAAATTATAAAGCTCATAAGAATATATTCCAATTGAGGGCATACCCATACCGCCCCCCATAATTGAGACTCTTTTTCCTTTGTATTTTCCGGTAAAGCCAAACATATTGCGAACTGTATTAAAACACTTTACTTCTTCCAAAAAATTTTCAGCTATAAACTTAGCTCTGAGAGGGTCTCCGGGCGTAAGGACAACATCGGCAACTTCCCCTTTTCGAGCACCTATATGAGGAGTAGGAATACTGGACATAAAAACAGGCACAATAAATATTGCCGGCAAAAACTTGCCAATAATATTTATCTCGCCTTCACCACCTTTAAAATTTTTTTGATCTAATATGCTACGCCAAATTAGAATCGACATTTTTTGCACTTTGAAATACATAAAACAATCATAAATGTAAAATTTAAATGTTTTTACTCATTCTTAATTTGATTTTTACAATCCGATTTTATCACTTTGTCAAATGCTTTGTCAAGAAGTTCGTAAGATTTTTGAATAATTGGGCCACCAACAAAAACACAAAATAATGTAATGATCCCTACTCTTCCTCCCATGAGCCACCCAAAAAGGAGTGTGAGAGCATCTAAAACAATTTTTACTATTCTAAAAGATTTTTTCATTTTCTTGCTAATAATAACCGCCATTGCCGTCCATGGATCAACACCTATATCTACCGCCATAAAGCCACCCAAACCTATAAAACAAAATAGGCACCCCAAAAGCGAAAACAAAATTTGCCAAACAAATACTTCCGGAATTTGGAAAGACTTATAAATCCAAATTCCTAAATTTATAAATGTTCCCAAAATAAAGATATAAATAACCGTACCTATATGTACATACTTTTTACTGATAAAAAATACTGCGGCAACTAAACTTGCGTTTAGTATACTTGCTACCATTCCAACGCTAATGCCTGTAACTTTACTGAGCCCTTCGTAGAAAACCGTTATGGGATCCGCACCTTGCGCCGTAACTACATTTATTCCGCAGCCGAGCCCCAAAAGCATAAGACTCAAAGTGCACAGTATTACTTTTATTCCCCATGACCTTGCCGCATTTTGCTTAATTATTTCTCTAATTTTAAATTTTTTCATTTAATGACATCCTTTAAAAAGGAACTACCTTTATTTTTTTCTTTAACTCCCAAATATTCAAGTACTGTTGCACCGGTATCGGCAAAGCCGCTACGCACACCAAGATTTACGCCCTGTTTTATATTGTTTCCAAAAATTACCATCGGAGTATATTCTCTTGAATGATCCGTTGACGCTGTTGTGGGATCACACCCGTGATCTGCCGTTATAATGAGAACATCATCGGGACGTAGTTTTGCACAAATTTCTGAAAGTTTCTTATCGAAAAACGAAAGAGCCTCCGCATAGCCATCAACATTATTTCTATGCCCATAAAGCATATCAAAATCAACCAAATTCACAAAACAAAGACCTTCAAAATTCCTCTCCATGACTTCCAAAGTTTTATTGATTCCATCTTCGTTACCCTTTGTAAGTATTTTCTCCGTAACGCCTCTGCCTGCAAATATATCGCTTATTTTTCCTATTGCTATAACCGATTTACCGCTATCTTTAATAAAATCAAGCATGGTCTTTTCGGGCGGTGCAAGGGCAAAATCGTGGCGGTTGGTAGTTCTTACGTAATTTGGGTACTCACCTTTGAACGGACGAGCAATAACTCTGCCGACAGCATGCTCGCCAACCAGCATTGCACGTGCAATCTCGCAATATTTATAAAGCTCCTCAACACTTACAACATCTTCGTGCGCCGCAATTTGAAAAACACTATCTGCGGAAGTATACACGATAAGTTTACCGGTTTCAACGCTTTCTTTTCCAAAATCTTTTATAACTTCCGTCCCCGAATATGGTCTGTTACAAAGTGTTTTTCTACCGGTTTTTTGCTCAAATTCTTCGATTACTGATTTTGGAAATCCGTTAGGATAAGTCGGAAGAGGCCTCCCCGATTCTATTCCCGCAATCTCCCAATGGCCGATAATCGTATCTTTTCCGTTAGATACCTCTTTCATTTTGGCAAAAGAAGCCGTTGGATTTTCGTAACTTTTTGCATAATCCATACCGTCAATATTAAAAAGTCCCATTTTTTCCATATTTGGCATATTAAAGTTTTTGTTATTAAAACACGCTTTCATCGTGTTACTGCCGGCATCACCATACTTATCGGCATCCGGCATTTCGCCAATTCCAACACTATCGAGAACTATTAAAAAAACTCTTTTCATAAACATACCTCGCAATATTTTATATTGTTAAAGCTTGAGTTGTTCACAATTTTCATCGCTTGAGGAAGGAAGTTTTCCTGCAGACGGAATATTTTTTGCACGGTAGACGGAATAATTTACAAACATGCCATCTTTATATTCCTCCGCCGAAATCACCCTATGACCTTTCTTTTGCCTCATAACCGCAACGCCTTGCGTACTTTTAGATTGCTTAATATTAACAAGTGCGCTATCAAAAATCAAAATTTTACCTGATGAGGAAGTTAAAATAAAATCCTTATCTGCATGCTCATACAAAACACAAATTAATTCATCATTGGCGCTATATGCATTTATAAGCTTTTTGCGGTTTGTTTTTGTATAATACGCTTTCATATCAACTTTCGCAACTTTTCCGCTCTTATAAAAAAACATTGCAAATCCGCTGTAATCATTGGTAACAACCATACATATAACTTTTTCGCCTTTTTCAAGTTCCAAAAACGCAGGTAAATACTCCCCGATATTACTGGATTTCGTATCACCAAATGAATACCCTCTTGATTTATATACTTGGCACTTATCGGTAAAAAACAAAAGCTCAGAGCGATTTGAACCTTGTATTTCGGCTATTATCTCATCATCACTTTTTAGTTTTTGCTCAGAATTCATCTTAAGCGATTGAGATGTTATTTTTTTGAAATATCCTTCTTTTGTTAGAAAAAACGTTACAGCATAATCCGAAACTATCTCTTTTTCCTCGTAAACATCTATATTTTCCGCTTTTACTATATCGCTTTTACGTGATTCGGAATAATTTTTAGAAACTTCCTTTAGCTCTGCAACGATTATATCGTAAATCTTTTTTTTTTCAGAAAGTATATTTTCAAGTTCTTTTATGTCAGATTTTAAACTTTCAATTTCACTCGTGCGCTTTAATATATATTCCCTGTTTAAATGTCTTAACTTTATTTCGGCCACAAATTCAGCTTGAGTTTCATTAATTTCAAAACCGCTCATTAAATTTGGAACAACCATACATTCTTCTTCGGTTTTACGAATTATTGCTATAGCTTTATCAATATCAACAAGTATTTTTTCAAGGCCCTCAAGAAGATGAAGTTTATCCTTCTTTTTAGCTAAATCAAATGCCGTTCTTCTTCTTATGCACTCAGACCTAAAAGCAAGCCATTCATCAAGTATCTCTTTAATACCCATAACCTTGGGAGTTCCGCCGACTAAAATATTAAAATTGCAAGAAAACGTATCCTCAAGCGATGTCAGCCTAAATAGCTTTGCCATGAGTTTATCAGGGTCGGTACCTCTTTTTAAATCGATCGTGATTTTAAGTCCATCGAGCCCCGTTTCGTCACGAATATCCGAAATTTCACGAACTTTTCCGAGTTTTGAAAGCTCAACCACTTTTTCAATTATCAATTCACTCGTGGTGGTAGGAGGAATATTTAATATATCTATACAATTATATTTTTTATCGTAAATATATTTTGCACGTACCTTTATGCCGCCCCGTCCGGTTTTGTAAATTTCGTTAATTTTATCTTTATCATAAATTATTTCTCCTCCGCCGGGAAAGTCGGGCGCAATAAGAGTCGAAGATACATCATGCTCATTATTTTTAATGTATGCAATAGCCGTATCGCACACTTCTTTTAAATTAAAAGGACAAATGGAACTTGCCATTCCGACCGCTATTCCCGTATTCGAATTAACTAAAACAGACGGAAACGTACACGGAAGCAGCGACGGCTCTTCCAAAGTGTTATCATAGTTCGGAACAAAATCAACGGTATCTTTATCTATATCCTTAAAAAGCTCTTTGCAAATATTCTCGAGCTTTGCCTCCGTATATCTTGATGCCGCACACGCCATATCTCTTGAATAAAACTTACCAAAATTACCTTTTGAATCAACATAAGGGTGCAAAAGCGCTTCATATCCCCTGCTCATACGAACCATGGTATCGTAAATGGCGCTATCACCATGCGGGTTTAGCTTCATGGTTTGGCCTACTATATTTGCAGATTTAGTGCGAGTGCTGCCAAGCAGTCCCATTTTATACATGGTAAAAAGCAATTTTCTATGTGAAGGCTTAAAGCCGTCTATTTCAGGTATTGCGCGCGAAGTAATAACGCTCATGGCATAGGGCATGTAGTTTTTTTCAAGTGTATCGGTTATGCCTTCCTCCACGACTTTACCTGCATTATATATAAATCCGTTAACACCGGATGAATTTGCCGTACTTTCTTTAGATTTTTTTCGTTTGATTGCCAACTTAACTTCACCTCCAAAATTAACTTATATCCAAATTATCAACATAAAGATGACCTGTTTCAATAATATGTTCTTTTCTTCCCGCCAAGTCATCACCGAGTAAAATATCAAAAACACGAGAAGTTTCCTCGGCATCTTCAGGCACAACTTTAATAAGCCTACGTGTTTTAGGGTTCATGGTGGTAAAATTCATCATATCGGGCTCGTTTTCGCCAAGTCCTTTAGAGCGCTGAATGGTATACTTTTCATTACCTATTTTTTTAATAAAATCTTCTTTTTCAGACTCATTATAAGCAAAATAAGTCTCGCTTTTGGTATTAATTTCATAAAGAGGAGATTCCGCAATAAAAACCTTACCAACCTCAATTAATTTAGGAACAAGCCTATAGAGCATCGTAAGTAAGAGTGTACGAATTTGAAATCCATCTACGTCCGCATCGGTGCAAAGTATCACTTTATTCCATTTTAAAGAGTCAAGATTAAAAGAAGATAAATCCTTGGAAGCCTTACCGGTCTTAACTTCCACTCCGCAACCTAAAACTCTTACCAAATCCGTTATAATTTCACTTTTAAAAATCCTACCATAATCGGATTTTAAGCAATTAAGAATTTTACCTCTTATTGGAATTATCGCTTGGAAATTTGGGTCTCTTGCTTGTTTACAGGCACCCAAAGCCGAATCGCCCTCAACAATAAATAGCTCTCTTTCGTCAACGTCTTTGCTTCTGCAATCCACGAATTTGGCAACTCTGCTCGCCATATCCATACTGCCGGTTAGTTTTTTCTTTAGATTAAGACGCGTTTTTTCGGCATCTTCACGGCTACGTTTATTTATTAAAACTTGATTTGCTATTTTTTCCGCATCGTCGGGGTTTTCTATAAAGTAAACCTCCAAATGACGCTTTATCATCTGGGTAAGAGCTTCTTGAATACCTTTGTTTGTTATTGATTTTTTGGTTTGATTTTCGTAAGAGGTAACGGTTGAAAAAGAAGATATAATAACAACCAAGGAATCTTCTATATCCGAAAAACTAATTTTACTTTCGTTTTTATTATACTTACCATTTTGTTTAAGATATGAATCAATCTGCGAAACAAAAGCGCTTTTAACGGCCTTTTCAGGCGCTCCGCCATGCTCTAAATAGCTTGAGTTATGGTAATACTCGAGCAAATTTATCTTGTTTGAAAACGCGACCGCAACCTGAGCTTTAAGTTTATAAAAAGGCTTATCTTCCCGATCTTTGACTTTAGTTTCAAGTTCCCAATTTTGAACAGGCGTTAAATAATCCTCGCCCAAAATTTCATTTGCATAATCGGAAACACCATTTTGATAGAAAAATTCTTGTTCTTTGGTTCCGTCTATATCTTGATATTTTAAAATAAATTTTATGCCGGAATTTACAACAGCTTGACGTTTTAAAACATCGGCAAAGTATTCATAAGGAACCGTGATATCCGTAAAAACCTCCAAATCAGGTTTCCATTTTATCTTAGAACCCGTATTTTTACGTTTATATTCTTCTTTTTGTAGTCCGCCTATATTCTTACCTTTTTCAAAATGAAGTTTATAAAGAAAACCATCACGCTTAATTTCAACGTCCATATACTCGGAAGCATACTGAGTCGAACAAAGTCCAAGGCCGTTAAGTCCCAGTGAATACTCATAACTTTGCTGATTTAGGGTGTTGTACTTGCCGCCCGCATAAAGTTCACAAAACAAAAGCTCCCAGTTGAATTTTTCTTCCTTACTGTTATAATCAACGGGAATTCCTCTGCCCTGATCTTCAATTTCAATGGAATTATCGATAAATCTTGTAACTTTTATTATATTTCCGTGGCCTTCCCTAGCCTCGTCAATGGAATTCGAAAGTATCTCAAAAATAGAATGCTCGCAGCCCTCAAGCCCATCCGAGCCAAAAATAACTCCCGGGCGTTTGCGAACCCTATCCGCTCCTTTTAAAGAAGATATACTTTCGTTATCATATCTGTTTTTAGTCAAATTTATATCTCCTTACACAACCAAAAATATTTGTAAACTGTTCCCAAGACTTTAATTATATATCAAACAGCATTTTGGGTCAAATTTTTGAGCTGTTTGTCAACAGATATAATACCCTTACAAAAACCCATTTACACAAAAAATCCTTACTCTCTGAGCAAGGATTTTTTATTTATGCAATTAAACTTATAACGTAGTTTGCGATAAAAACCGCCACAGTTGAGGAAACCAAAACCGTTACAAGCCCTTTTTCAAAGTACGAAAGAATAACAGCCGTTATAACCCCGATTATTGCCGAAAGCGGACTACCGGTTGATTTGAAAACTTCCGGAAAAGTCAAAGAAGTTAAAACCGCATAAGGTATATATGCAAAAACAGAATTTAAAAATTTATTCTTTATTTTATTTTTAAACACAAACAGTGGAACTACCCTACAAATAAACATAGCCACTGCCATTGCAAGTATTGCGTATATAAGTTGCTGTGTACTCATTATTCTTCTTCCTCCTTATCCTCAACCGGAAATAAAACCGCACCGATAAGTGAAGTTGCAACAGCGCAGATAATGATAATCCATGCCGAACCGAGAGCATTTTTGATTACGGGTATGCACTCTAAAACAGCACTGAGTGCCAAAGCCATCAAAACTACCACCAAAACCGGTTTCGATTTTTTCGCCGGAGGAACAATTACAGAAATAAACATAGCGTAAACGACTATTCCAAGCGCTGCCAAAACTGATTTGGGCAAAAGACCCGTGGTAAAGCATCCAAGCGCATTTCCTATCACAAATCCAAGATACGGAACTGTTGCCAAACCAAATAAATAAGAAGCACCAAGCTTTCCTTTTTGCTGCATGGCAAAACCAAAAATTTCGTCAGTGTTTAAAAGTCCAAATCCAAGCCTTTGAAGCGTGCCCATGCTTTTATCAAACTTTTGAGCTATGGTTATGGAAAACAATATATATCTACAATTCATCACGAGCAGCGTAAGAGCATACATAATAGCCGCCGTTTCTCCGCCGCTAAAAAGGTTGATGGCCGCCAACTGGCCCGAAGCGGTATAAATTGCCATACTCATAAACTGCGCCATCCATGCACCTATTCCGGACTGCACCGCCGCAAATCCACATGCCATAGAGGCCGGTATATAACCAAGACCTATCGGAATACCATCTTTAAATCCTTTCATGTACCCCATAGGTTTAGACGTTTGATTTTTAACCTGTTCCAATTGCATCACACCTTTTGAAAATATAGATATAAATAGATATAGATACCGAGAGTACTCATTATATTATGTTTGGTTCTAAAAATCAATAATCAAATAAAAAAATTTATTTTTTTAACTTTTATTAACATATTTAAAATTATAATATTGACAAAAAAACTTTCAAAATATAAAATATCTCTTTGTGTTACATACTATTCAATTATATAAGTTGGGGGACTTACAAATATGGATTGTATTTTTTGTAAAATTGCAAATAAAGAAATACCCGCCAGTGTGGTATACGAAGACGATAAAATTTTAGCTTTTAAGGATTTGGAACCGGTAGCTCCAAAACATGTTTTAATAATACCAAAAAAACACATCGATTCCGCAAATAATATAAATGAAGGAAACTCGGAAATAATATCCCATATTTTTAAATGTATTCCAAAAATAGCAAGCATGCTTGATTTGAAAAACGGATTTCGGATTATCAACAATTGCGGCGCTGATGGCGGACAAACCGTAAATCACATTCATTTTCACTTAATCGGCGGCAAAAAACTTGGTTGGCCTCCGTGCTAATTTATTAAACCTACTAAATTACTAATATATAAGGTGACAACAACATGAACAATCAAAATTTTTTTAACATCAAAATAGCAGGCTGCGAACGAACCCTCCCGCTATGTTCGGTAAGTGACAAACTAAAAATCGCGGCTTTCATAATGTTTGGGGACGTTGAAATAACAGAAAAATCCGCTTGTGAACTCCTTAAAATATGTCCGGATTTTGATATTTTGGTAACGGCCGAAAGCAAAGGTATCCCCCTTTGCTACGAAATGGCAAGACAAAGTGGAAAAAATTATATAGTTGCAAGAAAATCCGCAAAACTATACATGAAAAGCCCCATTTCCGTAGATGTTAAATCCATAACAACAGCAAATATACAAAAACTATATCTTGCAGAAGAAGAAATTAAAAAAATAAAAAACAAAAGAATTTTGCTTGTTGATGACGTTATAAGCACAGGAAAATCCATAGCCGCACTCGAAGAATTAGTGACCAAAGCAAATGGAAAAATTGTAGGTAAAGCGTGCGTACTCGCCGAAGGGGATGCTTGCCGAAGAAATGATATAATATTTTTAGAAAAGCTACCCGTTTTCCCCATAGAATAAAACAAACACAAAAATAGACATTATTCCCAAGCATAGTGTATAATTAATGCTTGGGATTTATATTTTTGAAAATATAGAAACAATCTTTATAGGCTATATGTTGGTGAGTATGAAAAGACCTCTTGCTTTAATCGGCATAACGTATCTTATATCTTTAACTTTTTTAAATCTTGTACCGGATAGTTTTATAAAATATTCGGTATATGTGTTTGCCGTGCTGTTTTTCATCTCGCTAATTTTTAAAAAACTTCGCAAATCTTGGGTACTGCCTACATGTTTTGCAACGTGCTTTATATCCACGATAATACAAACTGCCAACATATCAAAAGTAAATGAGATTCAAAAATTAAACGGGGAAAAACATATCGTAAGCGGTAAGATATACGATGTTCCTTATAAATCGGGAAACTTATATGAATATACAGTACAAATACAATCAATAGATAAAACCGAGGTCAAACCATTTTTTGTAGATTTAAAAACCAATTCCGCTATCGACGGGGATATATACTCGGAATTTACAGAAAAAATAAAATTTGAACCTATCTTTCCTAATTTAAAAATGTATTATTATTCCAAAAATATATTTATCCTCGGTAAACTCAGCGAAAACCAAAATCATAAAACCACAGATACATACGATAAAGACTGGCGCTATCATATTTTAAAACTAAGACAAAAAATAATATCCATACCTAAAGAATTTTTAAATCCCGACATTTGCAGCGTAATAAATGCAGTGCTAATAGGCGAAAAAAACGATATGCCCGAAAATATAAAAAAGGATTTTCAAAAAATAGGCGTTTATCATTTACTCGCAACCTCGGGAATGCACGTTGCAATAATTTCTCAGTTTATATTCTACATATTTAAAAAATTAAAAATAAAAGAAAAAAATTCCGCGCTACTTTCTTCTTTAGTAATGGTTGTATTTATGGCCGTAGTAGGCTTTACTCCTTCTGTTACAAGGGCTTGCATAATGGCAATAATATATTTTTTGGGAATATGCATATCCAAAAAGTCGGATCCGCTGAACTCACTCGGAACAGCCACTTTAATAATATGCGCCGTGAAACCCTTTGCTTCTTGCGATGTAAGCCTATGGCTAAGTTTTCTTGCGACACTTGGAATTATACTTTGCTATAGTCCCATAAAAAATTATATATCTGCAAAAATCAAGCCCCCGAAAAGTGCCTCTTTGGATTACGTTATTTCAACACTTTCGGTAACTTTATGCGCTTTTATATTTACAATTCCGATAGCTATATTGCAATTTAAAAAAATATCCCTACTCTCCCTCATATCAAATCTGATATTTATCCCGGGAATAAATATAATAATTAACTTATCGGCTATCATAAACACTTTAAAAATCGTAAGCGTACCAAATTTTGCGTTAGAACCAATAGTTATGGTTTGCGGACATATAACAAATTCACTGATAAAAACTTCTGAATTGCTTGCAAGTATCCCCTACGCTTGTATTTCACTTAACTACCAAGAAGCTTATGTTTGGCTTCTTTTTACAATGATACTGATTGCGTTAACCATAATAATAAAGCCAACTAAGAAAGCATTCACCGTAGCCTCTCTTATATCTGTAAATGCTGCTTTAATATGCATATTCTTGCATCAAATTTTTAATGATAACAAACTTGATGTTTCGTTTGTTCCTTGCAAAGACGGTATTTGCGCCATACTTTCCAAGAATAATCACTTGGCAGTTATTTCGTGCGTTTCGGATAATTCGAAAATTGAAAACATCTCTGACACCATATCGGATTCCTGCACCAAAGATATAGACTACTTAAATTTATATATAGAAAAAAACACAGACGCAAACGCAAAAAAGATACAAGATTTGGTTTATAAATATCCGGTTTCAAATACAGTACTAAATTCAGGCCATTCCATAAAATTTAAAAACAGCAAAAAACACAATATAACTTTCTATAAATCAAATGCAAAAACAACTTTTTGGGGAGATATATCCGTCACGAATTTAAAAATCGGAAACCACACATATATAAAAATAGACACGCCAAACATAAACTTTATAATATTTCCAGACGGCGGTAATGCAGAAAAGCTACCTGAAAATTGGAAATCATGTAAAATTTTAGTTGCAAACGGTTTGCCTATTAACTATTCGTGCATAAATTTTGAAAGAGCCATTATATCATCAAACTCAAAGGATTCTTCGGCAAATATCACAAAGCTACTAAAAAATGGAAAAACCGCTTTTTCGCTTTATGATCAAGGTGAAATACACATAAAAGCAAATCAAAAAGGAAACTATAAACTAAGGAGGTTTGCCTAAAATGGCAGAACTAAATTACAAGGAGCTCAAAAAAAGCATCTCTGAAAACACACTCAGTCACGTCTACTTTTTACAAGGGGAGCCCTACCTTGTGAAATATTTTGAAAATCTTTTAAAAAAGCAAATTTTAGGAAACAAACACAGCGATTTTGATATCGTTTCTTTTAATAGCGAAAACTTAAATTTAGATAAACTTTCCGTAGCGCTTGAAACCTTTCCCATAGGAGCCCCAAAAAAATGTGTGGTTATTAAAAATCTTCCACTTACTTCTTGGAATACCGAAGATATTAATAAATTTGTGGATATTATTTCCGATATTCCCGAATTTTCATATCTGATAATATCACAGTACGAAAGTTTATCATCGGCAAAAAATTTTTCAAAAATCAAAAAATTCATTATACAAAATGGTGTTTTTTCGAATTTTTCAAAAACCGATATACATATCGAAAAGCAACTGGTACTTTGGGCAAAAAAAGAGTTTGGCAAAATATTATCAAACGAAGATGCGGCATATATCAAAAAAATGTGTCCCGAGCACAGCATAGGAGCGCTTAAAAACGAACTTAAAAAAATATGCGAATTCGAACATTCCGAAAACATTACAAAAGAATCACTCGAAATTTTGGTTTCCTCGAAACTTAAAACAAACATATTCAGTTTACCAAAAGCAATACTCGAAAAAAATTCGGAAAAAGCTTTTAAGATACTTGAAGATTTATTGGGTCAAAAAGAAGAACCCATAGCAATACTTACGATCATAGCAAATGAATACATTGACCTACATAGAGTAAAATGCTTTTTAGATAGCGGCAAAAACCCTTCCGAACTTACAAAAATTTACGACTACAAAGGTAAAGAGTTTAGGCTCAAAAATGCAGAAAAGAAATGCAGATATATGAGCACTGACGATATTAAAGCATCACTTAGTTATATATTGGAAGCAGATACCAAACTAAAAACCACGTCGTTAAACCCCAGTTTAGTACTTTCCGAGCTAATAACAAAACTTATTTTAAAAAATAATAATTAATTTAAAATTTTTTATTTGATTTAACGCTTTATAAATGGTAGACTATCTAAGTGATTTTATGGAGGGATGTATTTTGGAAAGTTTAAGTTTAATTTTAGACAACATAAGCACGAATATATACGTTTATGTTACCATGTGGGTGCTCGGATTTTGCGGTTTATATTTTTCGTTTAAATTAAAATTCGCGCAAGTCTGGCTCTTACCGGATTCAGTCAAATATTTGAAGGAAAAATCCCATAAAGGCAGTGTTTCATCGTTTCAAGCTATCATGACGTGCACAGCTTCAAAGGTCGGAACAGCGAATATAGCAGGAGTTGCCACGGCAGTTGTTGTCGGAGGACCCGGCGCAATATTTTGGATGTGGCTTATGGCGCTTATCGGCTCGGCTTCTTCCATCGTTGAAGCAACGCTTGCTCAAATGTATAAGGTAAAAGAAAAAAATAGCGGTTTATTTATCGGCGGACCTGCTTACTACATAAGAGATGCCCTTGGCAAAAAGAAACTCGGCATTTTGTTTGCTTCACTGCTTACATTTTGTTACATGCTTGCTTTTAATATGTTGCAAGCTAATAATATGTCCACAGCATTTGAATATTTCATACCAAATTACCGCTCCGGCATATGGCCTTGGGTAATTGGTATAGTATTTTCAGGATTGGTGGCGTGCGTGGTTTTTGGAGGAATATATAGAATAAGTTTTGTATCTTCCTACTTAGTTCCAACAATGGCATCTGTTTACTTACTGGTTGGACTTTACATAATAATTACGAACATAACGGAAATGCCCAGAATATTGGGAATAATATTTAAAGATGCTTTTGATTTCCAATCCATAACCGGAGGATTTGCCGGAAGTGTGGTACTTTTGGGAATAAAAAGAGGATTGCTTTCAAACGAAGCCGGTATGGGAAGTGCACCGAACTCAGCGGCAACGGCGGACACTTCACACCCTGCAAAGCAAGGCGTTATGCAAATACTATCGGTTGGAATAGATACTATTTTAATATGTTCAACCTCTGCGTTTATAATTTTACTCTCTAAAACTCCTATGGACCCAAAAATGGAAGGAATACCGCTGATGCAGGCAGCTATAAGCTCACAGGTTGGCGTTTGGGGAAGATACTTTGTTACTGTTTCTATCATATGTTTTGCTTTTTCGGCTGTTATCGGAAACTTTGGAATTTCCGAGCCAAATGTACTATTTATAAAGGATAGCAAAAAAGTTTTAAATACTTTGAAAGTTATATGTATACTGGGCGTTTGCGGCGGCTGCATACTCGACCCAAAAGTTGTTTGGAATTTGGCAGACATCGCAATGGCACTGCTTGCCGTGGTAAACTTAGTTTCTATCACAATGCTAAGCAAAAAATTTTCCCTTTGCTTCAGCGACTATCTAAAACAAAGAAAATCCAAAGAAGAACTTACATTTAATGCGCCCAAGTGCGGCATAACAGATACAACCTTATGGAAATAAAATAGTGAAAGCATAACACACCCCTCTCGCCTTGGCCGAGGGGTGTTTATTTAATAGATAAAACAGATTAGAACCCTATTTTTCACCAGCCGTCCTTGAAAATGGCAATACACCATATAAATATTTACAACTTCACTTATATAACAGTGCATTGTTATTTCCCAACTTCATGTAACGTACTGCTTTTTTGGTTCAGTATATTATGTTTCTACTTATTACACAGACATACCACTAACACACACAATTACAGCATATTTTTTTGCATAAAAAATTGAGGCATTAAAGCCTCAACCTTAAAATTAAAATATATCGCTTTTTATAAAATTTTAAATATAAAGACGAATTATAACGCTTCCACTTGCTCGTTTAAATAACGTTTTACCAACTTATGCACTCCAAAAAGATGTAAAGTTTTTATACCAACCGGAATTTCCGGACTCTCTATTAATATTTGATTTTCGCGCGGACCAACCCTGCTTAGCGTAACCCTTACGTTAAAATCATAAGGCGGTTCGGATAAGTCATCTGTACATTTAAATATATTTCTTCCAGTTGTAGGTACATGCTCGTTATATTTAAAAACGATATTTTTAACCTTCAAGTCTCTAGTGAGCCACACGTCAAGCCCCAAAAGGCCCTCCTCAAATAATCTCGCCGCCATTTCCTTCGTGTTTTAAGGACAAATATTTCCATGACCATCCGAATACTGCCTTTCAGGCTTGTACCTTTCAAAACCTTCCACTATAAAATTAATCATAAATAATCCCTCCCAAAAAATTTCTTAAGCCTCACATCAACAGCTCAACCATATTAAATATATTATATAAAATATTGTCAATATAATTTATAAAATTATGATCAGTATATTATATAATTACAATTTATGTTTTATAGTTAGCAAAAAGCAACCACCTCCTAAGTGGTTTACATTTCATATCAAAAGAAGTTTTTACATCTCTCTTGCATTGCGTAACCCACCAACAAGCCAACACTACCGCCACATAAATTTCAAATAAAATATAAATAACTTTATTCAAAAAAGATAAAGCTATCTGCTTTCAAGGTCGAGCTAAACTTAAATTAAGTGTTTTTTACCTTCAAGCAGTCTTCTCTTATTTTCAAAATATCCATACGATATATTTATTTACCGTGTTCTTCCTCTCACCTAAATTTGCAGGTGCCATACTAAACACCTAATACTATAAATATTTACTATTTTATAACTTTCTATGTTCCAAAAATGCAGAAAGGATTAGATTTCCGGCAGTCTTTTCGTGTTTTGAGTCAGCACTACCGAGCGATTTACTGATCTTAACCCATTTATCCGATCCGCCGTTTCTACCTCCGGCAATGTATCTAAGCTCGTCATCCGGTATCTCATCATCACCGTACTCCAGGCTATTAATAACCGACGAGATTTCCTCATCAAATTCTTCCTCGCTGTAATCAAGCCCTGCATCTTTACAGTACTGATAAATCTCATCTATCTCGTCCATAGTGGCAAACTCCTTGGCCATCTCATCATTTTGTGCAATCTCTTCTACAACACTATTAAGTGAACGCGTCATAAAATTACCTCCCTAAAACATTCATATACTTGTTTTGTAAATAATACACTAACAAATGTTTTACGTCAATCTTTTTATAATAATTTCTAATAATTTTTGTGCGCTGTTATATGTTTCTTATACGTGGTATAATTGAGAGGCGAGGTGAATATATGATAATACTTGGAATAGATCCCGGATATGCTATTGTGGGATACGGGGTAATAGAATTTAAAAACGGAATTTTTAGCCCCATAAATTATGGCGCTATACTTACAAAAGCAAATGATAATTTTTGCAATCGTCTTAAAATAATACATAGCGAAATATCGGAAATTATAAAAAAATATGCGCCAAACGCAAGCGCAGTGGAAAAGCTTTATTTTCAAAACAATCATAAAACCGCAATAGACGTGGCTCAGGCAAGGGGCGTTACCATACTTGCTCTAAAACAAAATGACATACCAATATTTGAATATACTCCGCTCCAAGTAAAAACAACGATAACAGGCTACGGAAAGGCGCAAAAAAAACAGGTAATGCTTGCAACGCAGCGGCTGCTAAAATTAAAAGAAATTCCAAAACCCGATGACGCTGCAGACGCTTTGGCAATTGCTGTTTGCCATGCAAATTCTCTGGGATTTCAAAATATAAATTCTTATATTCAAAAGATAACCGGATAGAATATATAAATATAGTACATATAGTTTTAAGGAGACATCATGATTTACAGTCTTAAAGGGGTTCTGATTGCAAGCGAAAGCAATTATATAGTGGTAGAATGTATGGGAGTTGGATATAAGTGCCTGACCTCCTACAATACCCAAAATCGCTTTTTTAATAAATTAAATAAAGAGGTTTTTGTGTATACTCATTTAAATATAAGGCAAGATGCGGTCGATTTATTTGGCTTTGAAAGCTCACAAGAACTTGCATGCTTTAAACTTTTAACGTCAGTTTCGGGAGTAGGCCCCAAAGCGGCACTTTCTGTTCTTTCGCAGTTTACCCCCGAGAAAATATCCATGATTATTTCAGCAAGTGACAGCAAAAGCCTAACAAGCGTCCCCGGCATAGGAGCAAAAACTGCACAAAGAATAGTTTTGGAATTAAAAGATAAATTAAATAATAAATTTTATAAAAGCTCTTTTTCACCTTCGGAAACCACCGTATCACCGGATAACACAAAAATTACGGAAGCGATGAATGCTCTTGGTGTGCTTGGATATTCAAGAGCAGACGTTTTACCGATTCTTTCGGAAATGGATGCAGATATGCGAGTTGAAGAAATGATACAAAAAACATTAAAAACTTTGGGTAAAAAGTAAAAAAGGAAGTGATTTAAGTGATTTTGGAGCAAGACGAAAGATTAATTGAGCCAAGCGAAATTTCAGAAGATAATGATAATCCGCTAAGACCGCAAACGTTAGATGAATATATAGGGCAAGAAAAAGTAAAAGAAAATTTAAAGATATTTATAGATGCTGCAAAAATACGAAAAGAACCCCTCGACCACGTTCTTCTTTACGGTCCTCCGGGTCTTGGTAAAACCACACTTTCCATGATAATTGCCAAAGAACTCGGAGTGAATATAAGAATAACTTCCGGCCCAGCGATAGAAAAACCGGGAGATTTAGCAGCGCTCCTTTCGAACCTTTCGGAAGGTGATGTGCTTTTCATAGACGAAATTCACAGGCTTTCTCGTAACGTTGAAGAAATTTTATATCCCGCCATGGAGGATTTCGCAATAGATATCGTAACAGGAAAAGGGCAGATGGCAACTTCTTACCATTTACCCTTGCCAAAATTCACATTAATCGGTGCAACCACAAGAGCGGGGCAATTAACCGCTCCTCTGCGCGATAGATTTGGGGTACTTTTAAGGCTCGAAATGTATACCCCAAAAGAACTTGCAAAAATCGTAAAACGAAGCGCATCTATTTTAAAATCAGATATCACGGATGATGGCGCTTTGGAAATAGCTTCTCGCTCAAGGGGCACCCCGAGAATTGCAAACAGACTCCTTAAACGTGTCAGAGATTTTGCGCAAGTAAATGGCTCAAATATAAATTGTGAGATAGCGAAAGAAGCTCTCAAAAAATTAGATATTGATAAACTTGGTTTAGATGCAAACGATAGACGTTTGCTTGGAACCATGATAAAATATTATGGTGGCGGTCCGGTAGGCCTTGAAACTTTGGCGGCCGCAATCGGCGAAGAATCCGTAACTATCGAAGATGTATATGAACCATTTTTGATACAAATAGGTTTTTTAAGCAGAACTCCGCGCGGAAGATGCGTAACCCCTCTTGCCTATAATCATTTGGGTATACCTATCCCTGCGCAAAATGATTCTGCGGTAAATACTGCTCAACTAACTTTTGAATAAATAAACAGCAAGAGAAAGGTGCAATATAAATGGGAAACTTTTTTGGAACAGATGGCGTAAGAGGAATCGCAAATCAGGAGCTTTCTTGCGAACTTGCCATAAAGATAGGTAAATCCGCCGCACAGGTGCTAACCGGGGATTGCGGACATCAGGCAAAAATATTAATAGGTAAAGATACAAGACTTTCTTCTGATATGCTTGAATCTGCCCTTTTATCAGGCATTTGTTCGGTTGGAGCCGTGGGTATTTCTATTGGAGTCATACCAACCCCGGCAGTTGCATATCTAGTCAAAAAATATAAAGCTGATGCGGGAATTATGATTTCTGCTTCACACAATTCGTTTGAATTTAATGGAATAAAGCTTTTTGATAAAAATGGCTATAAGCTACCGGATGATATAGAAAATCAAATCGAAGAATTAATATTACACCCCGAAAAAATCAAATTGCCGGAAGATTACTCCAAAATAGGTAAAATCGTTAAAAATAAAAACGCAAAAGATGATTATATCGAATATATTGCATCTACCTCAAAACAAATAGATAAAAACCTAAAAATAGCCATTGATTGCTCAAATGGTTCAGCCTCTGCAACGGCTGAAAAGCTATTTAAAAAACTGGATTTAAATCCAAGCATTCTATTTAGTAACCCCAACGGAATAAATATTAACGATAATTGCGGTTCAACGACGCTCGAAAATTTAATAAAATACGTAAAAGAAAACAAGTGTGATTTAGGGATAGCTTTTGACGGAGATGCCGACCGTTGTTTAATGGTTGATGATTTAGGAAATATAATAGATGGCGATGCCATAATCGCAATATGCGCACAAAGCATGAAGTCTGAGAAAAAACTAAAAAATAACACTTTGGTTGGGACTATAATGTCCAATTTGGGGCTCAAAAAGTTTTGTAAGCAAAATGATATTAATTTTTCAGAAACCAAAGTTGGAGACCGCTATGTTTTAGAACGCATGAAGCAGGAAGGATACATTATAGGCGGCGAACAATCAGGGCACGTTATATTTCTTGATTACTCAACCACCGGAGACGGCGAGCTTACGGCAGTGCAGTTTCTAAATGTTCTTTCAAAGAGCCACAAAAGAGCTTCCGAACTTAACAGCTTAGTTAAAAAGTACCCGCAAAAATCCACAACCGTCAACATACAAAGAAGCCAAAAGGGGCTTTTATTAAAAAATGACGTAATAATGAATTTTATAAACAACAAAAACAAAGAGCTCGGAAGCTCCGGAAGATTAGTAATAAGAGAATCAGGTACAGAACCGAAAATAAGAATAATGGCAGAACTCGGCGATGAAAGCAAACTCGAGCAGCTATTAAACGAAGCCAAAAAGTTAATTTCTGAGAATATATAAAAGGCTTTTATGATATCTAAGTAACCACATACTGAAAGGATTTTAAAAAACTAATTTAACATGAGATATACTTCTGATTGGAAAGAATACACTCTTTTAGATGCTTCTTGCGGAGAGCGCCTTGAAAAATGGGGAAATCAAATATTAATACGCCCGGACCCACAAATAATATGGAAAACTAAAAAAGAAAATCCAAAATGGAATGAAAGCGATGCAATTTATCACCGCTCAAACAAAGGCGGCGGATACTGGGAAAAAATAAATAAGAACATACCTGATTCTTGGACAATATCCTACGGCGATTTAAAGTTCGGAATTAAAATGATGAACTTTAAACACACTGGAGTCTTTCCGGAACAAGCGGTAAATTGGGATCTATTTAAAAGAATCATATCTTCCCAAAAACAAAAAATGAACATTTTAAACTTATTTGCATATACAGGCGGAGCAACGCTTGCGTGCGCAAGTGCGGGAGCGAAAGTTTGCCACGTTGACGCTTCAAAAGGTATGGTTTCTTGGGCGCGTGAAAATGCTAAACTTTCAAAGCTCGACTACACACCCATACGCTGGATAGTAGATGACTGCGAAAAATTTGTTACAAGAGAAATAAAACGCCAAAGTAAATATGAGGGTATTATAATGGACCCTCCATCGTACGGCCGAGGACCTAAAGGTGAAATATGGAAAATTGAAGATAACATATTTGATTTTATTATTCTTTGCGAGTCCGCTCTTTCGGATAATGCACAATTTTTCGTGATAAATTCATACTCCACGGGACTCTCCCCATCGGTTATGGAATATTTGCTTGCAACAATTTTAAAGAAAAAACGTGGCGGATTTGTGTATTCGGATGAAATTGGAATACCTGCCAAACACTCAGGCCTTGTTATTCCCTCAGGCGCCACTGCCATTTGGAGCAAAGAAAAATTATTTTAAGAAGGTGAACAAAAAATAAATAAAATAATAGAATTTAAAAACGTATCATATGAATACTTTGATAAGTGGAACAACACAAAAATAACCGCTCTTAAAAATATAAATCTTAATATAAATAAAGGCGAATTTATAACTTTAATGGGCCCAAACGGCTCCGGTAAAAGCACTCTTGCAAAACATATTAACGGTCTTTTGACGCCAACAACAGGCGATATTTACATAAACAAAATTAACACCAAAGATGAGCGCTATTCCACTGAGCTTAAAAAAATGGTTGGAATGGTGTTTCAAAATCCGGATAATCAAATGGTTGCTTCAACTGTTGAAGAAGAAATCGCTTTCGGACTGGGAAATTTATGTTTTGCCCCTGAACAAATGCATAAAATAATAAAAGAAACTTTAAAAAAAGTAGGAATGGAAGGGTTCGAAGAAAAGCCTGTATATTCCCTTTCCGGTGGGCAAAAGCAGCGTTTGGCAATCGCCGCCGTTATTGCAATGAACCCCGAAATTATCGTTTTAGATGAGCCAACTTCCATGCTTGACCCCGAAGGGAAAAAAGAGGTACTTAATCTATTAAAAGAATTAAATAAACTCCAAAATATAACCATAATTCTTATAACTCACTATATAGAAGAAGCTCTTACATCGGATAAAACTATCATAATAGAAAATAATCAAATATCAAATTTTGCAAACCCAAAAGATATTTTTTCAGATTATGAAAATATAAAAACAAATAAATTTATACCTTTAGATACAACAGACATATTATTTTTTCTTAAATCAAAAGGTTATGACGTTTCGCTCAAAGCTTTTGAGCCCCAATCTTGCGCAAACGAGATAATAAAGTTAGTAAATTATGATCAACTAAATTAGGAAAATTGCTATGCTTAATACCAATAATCTTTGTTATGAATATGATAAAACCTTAAAAGGCTCCAAAAAAGCCATCGATAACATAAATTTATCGTTAAACCAAGGCGATATACTTGGAATAACCGGAAAAACAGGTTCGGGAAAATCGACTTTGGCGCAGCTTTTATGCGGCCTTTTCCCCCCTACTTCAGGCAAAATATTTTTAAATGGAGTTGATATACAAAAATATTCCAAACCAATATGTTTTGAAATAGGGCTTGTGTTACAATATCCGGAAAATCAATTGTTTTGTAAAACCGTTTTTGATGATATTGCGTTCGGAGCAAGAAATAAAGGAATAAAAGAAGAAAATATTAAAAAATGTGTAAGCGATGCCGCCGACTTTACGGGATTAGATTTAAAATTGCTTCATAGATCCCCCTTGGAACTCTCCGGCGGAGAAAAAAGAAAGTGTGCAATATCAGGAATAATAGCAATGAGTCCCAGTGTTTTAATACTCGATGAGCCCACATCAGCTCTTGACCCCAAAAGCCGCATGGAGCTACTTTTGAACCTTAAAAAATATCATCAAAGTCAAAATACGACGATAATTATTATATCTCATGTAATGGAAGAAATTGCTTTTTTGTGCAATAAAGTTTTGGTTATCGATAATGGCAGACAAGAACTTTTTGGAAACACACACGAAGTTTTTGGAAATTACGAAAAACTAAAGGGGTTGGGGCTCGACGCCCCTTTAACGCAAAAAGTAATTTACCAGATAAATAAAGCATATGGCGTTTTGAATAAAAACATAATAACGCCCGAAAAAGCAAAAGGCGAGATTCTTAATTTTATTTCTCGCAGTTCTAATTCTAAAAATTAAAATATAAAACAAAAGGATGTGAACAAAAATTGGTAAAGAACGTACCGCTAGGCAAATACACTCCCGGAAACTCGTTCATACATAAATTTGACCCACGAATAAAAATAATTGCCTCTATTATGATATTCTTTATCATATTTTTTTCTTATACATACCTTTCTGTTTTTTTAATTTTATCATACGTAATGTTTTTAGCCTACAAATCGGGAATTTCTTTTAAGAAATACTTACGCTCCACCAAAAGTATACTTATCGTAGTTGTGTTTACCGCATGTTTAAATCTATTTTTTGAATTGGAAACCTCTTTTATATCAACAGGCCATTTTTTGGTAAGACCAATTATAATAAAAAATAGCTTATTAATTTTTTTTCGCTTGTTTATAATGGTTAATATAAGCGCAGTTCTTATGTTTACAACATCTTCTCAGAATTTTGCATTTGCTCTTGAAAGCATACTATCTCCCCTTAGATATCTAAAAATAAATCCTCATGAAATATCTCTTACGATATCCATCGCCCTTAAATTTATACCCATTTTATTTGATGAAACAAATAAAATAATGGTGGCGCAAAAAGCACGAGGGGTAAACTTTAAAAATAAAAATATATTTAAACAAATTAAGGCTTATTCATCTGTTTTTATCCCTATTCTTGTATCTGCTTTCAAAAAATCCGAAGATTTGGCAATTTCCATGGATTGCCGATGCTATGACAGCTCAAAAAAAAGAACCAAACTTAAAACTTTAAAAATAAAAAAATATGATATTATATTTTTAGTACTTTCCGTAATCTTCTTTGCAGGGGTAATCTTATGCAACAATCTGATAAATTTTTAAATAACAAAAAAGCACTTGCCAGAAATATAATGGTCACAATATCCTATGACGGCAGCGCTTACCATGGCTGGCAAATTCAAAAAAATGCATTGACAATTCAAGAAATTTTTCAAAACGCACTTTTTAAAATAATAAAACAAAAAACGGATATTAAAGGTTGCAGCCGCACGGACACGGGCGTACATGCAAGCATGTATGTTATAAATTTTAAAACCACTTGCAAAATAGAATGTAAAAACCTAATTTTAGCACTAAATAAATTTTTGCCAAATGATATTGCTGCCATAGACTGCAAAGAAGCAGATAGTGAATTTCACGCAAGATATTCTTGCAAATCTAAAGAGTACGTATATAAAATCTGGCACAGCAGAATAAAAAATCCATTTTTAAAAAATAAAGCATTTCACTATTGGTACCCTCTGGATATTAAAAAATTAAATGAAGCCGCAAAATGTTTTTTGGGCTCACATGATTTTACCTCTTTTTCAACCTTGGACAAGCGTGAGCCCAAAAATATGGTAAGAACAATAGAGAGTTTTGAAGTATATAAATCTCCAGATGATGAAAACGTTGTTGAATTCAAAGTAAAGGCGAACGGCTTTTTATATAATATGGTCAGGATAATGGTAGGAACTCTTTTGCGTGTGGCACAAGGAAAATTCAAAAAAGAAGATATTCCAAAAATAATTGATTCAAAAAATCGCTCTAAAGCGGGCCCTACCGCACCTGCAGAAGGACTATATTTAAACAAAGTATTTTATTAAAAGTGGGTGACTAAAGCTTTTTGCTGAAAAATATGAACATAAAAAAACATATATATAAAATAAAAAAATATTTTCATTTTCTTTCTTCCCCTTACAGGAAGTTAAAGAGCTTAAAAAATAAAAACGAAAAAAATCAAAAATTATTTAGAGATATAAAAAACATATCAATTGTTTTACTTTGCAATTTCTTGTTTATTATCGTTTGGGTAAATAGAGCTAAATTTTATCCGGATAACATCATGCTTTACATAAAAAGCATTTTTAACCCGGGAATATGTAACTGCAAATTTCCGTATAATACAGATGGCAACACAATATCAGCCGAAAATTTCCAGCTTTGTGAAAATAATATCGTTGCACTTGGCAACACAAGTTTTGATATAATGTCCAAAAATGGCAAAATACTAAAATCAGAAAAACATAGTTTCAGCAATCCTTGCCTTAAATCAAGCGGCCTGCGTGAAATAATATATGACCGCGGCGGAACAAATTTTAAAATTGAAAGTTCATCTGATACCATTTTTGAAGGTTCTGCCGATAAAAATATAATATCCTGCGACATCTCCGAAAACGGAGTGTTTGCGGTTGCCAAACAGTCAATCAGTCATTTGGCCGAAATGATTGTTTACAACAAAAATGGGAAGGAAAAATATAAATACTACTTTTCGGACTACTATATATCCGATATTACCCTCAATTCTTTTGGAACAGAAAGTGCCGCTTGCGGAATTTGCAGCAACAACGGAAACATTAATTCCAACGTTTATATAATTAGTTTTAATTCCGAAACTCCAAAACACCAGTTTTTACTCGAAGATAACATGGTAATGAAGGTGGAGTACCTATCTAACGGAAATATAGTTGCAATCGGGGATAAATATGCTGCGTTTTTAAATACGAACTCAAATACTACCATCAAATTTGATTATGAAAACAAACTTCTTAAATTTTACAGTATTTATCCGCAAGACAGCTTATGCCTTTGCTTATCTTCTTCCGTAAACGAAACCGGTGAAGATGAAATTATAGCGCTTGATAATTACGGCAAAGAACTTTGCAAAATAAAAACCACCGAAAGCTTTTCGGGTATTTCTAAACATAAAAATAGAATTATAGGAATTACCAAAGATAAGATAATGTCCTATAACTCTTATGGAAACTATGAAGGATATTTAGATTTTCCAAACAACGCAAAAAAGATAATCCTTGCTTCACACTCAAATGCGTTCACGCTGGAAAACGGAACAATAAACAAAGTAAAAATCAAAAACCTAAAAAGAGATTAGCATATAACAGTTGCTCCGTTTTTCCTCGCTAATTCCGATATACTCTTATGGCAGGTAAAAAGAATTACCTGTCTTTCTTTTTGAGAATTTGCATATTCATCAAAAAATTTTATTACCCTTTCCAAACGTTTATCATCATATTGAATAAACGCATCATCAAGAATGAGCGGCACATAATTATCGGAAGAAATAAACTCAGATATTGCTATCCTAAGCGCCAAATATGCCTGATCTATGGTGCCGCTGCTAAAATTTTCGCAATCATAAAAACCGGAATTTTTATTAACTACTATACCATAATCTTTTCCTATATGTATCTTATGGTATGCGCCGTCAGTTAATAAACCAAATATTTCCGAAGCTCTTAAATCAAGCTTTGGATTAAAATCACGCCTCAGCTCGTCCGCAGCTTCCTCCATGGTTTTGAGAGCAATTTGCAAACCTTCATGATAGTTTTCTGCACTTGCAAGCTCATCTTTTTGTATAGATAACTTTTTTTCTAAATTTTCGATGTTTTCGTCAGGCGTCTTTATGCTCTTTTGTGTTTCTATATACTTTTCTTCCAAATCAAGATTTTTTAAATAACTGCACCTTTCCTCAATTTGTTTAATCTCTTCTTCTGTATATTCCGCATTATTATCACAGCGCTCCAATTCTTTTCGGCAACCCTTAAGAAAATCCAAATCAGCATTTCTAAAACCGAGCACTGCAAGCTTAACGCTTATCTGCTCATCAAGAGATTGAATTTTTGCAGATAAATTCAACACTCTGTTCATAACGCTCAGTGCATCTTCTAAGTTTGAAACCTTATTATATAGCGAAACTTTTTTTATAAACTTAAGTTCATTAGCTTTAAATTCTTTGAGGAAAGCATCGTAAGATTTTTTTATCTTATTTATGCTTTGATTTTTGGCATACAGCTCATAAAAGCCCTGCATAGACTTACATTCTTTGGAAATCATCATATCATTTATAGCTTTTTCTTTTCTATAAATTTTTTGCTCCAATTCCTTTATGGAGTTTTCCAAAATATTCTTTAAATTTTTTCTAAGATTGCTAAGGTTTTCAGACTTTGCCAAAATATCAAAATCAATATTTTTTATTTTTGCATCATAAGATTCGCTATAATTTTCGTAGGCATCTTTTAACTGCTCGTTTAATTCGGAAATATCATCGTTTCTTCTTTTTGATGACACAATACCCCAAATACCGCCGGTAATGAATATTGGAAAATAAATATATAGCGGAATATATACTCGCATCACAAAAGAAAGTACCAATAGCAAAATGAAAACTGCTATATTTAAACTTTGAAGCAATACCCCCGTATTATTCTTTTTTTCTAAATTTCTTATTTCTTTCTTGGTTTTTTCCTTTTGTATTCCAACACCTTCCGCCGCTTCTGTTGCCTTTTTATCGGTTTCTGCTTTAAAGTTTCTTAAGTCTTCAATGCTTTTATCCGTCTTTTCGCATTCTTTAAAACTGTTTATTAAGTTATTATATTCGCTGGGTTTTAGAATTTCTTTAACTGCAAAATCATTGCTTAAAAAATATTTTTTCGGATTTAAAATAACCTCTTTAAGAACGCCGTTCATTCTTTTAAGATTTGTTTCCGCTTCTTTTTTGCTTTTTAGTTCGCAGTTAAACCCATTCATTTCTTTTTCGGAAATAACAGGTTCTTTTTTATCGACCGAGTTTAAAACATTTTCAAGCTCTTTTAATTTGGAAGCCCCCGATTTAACAACTTGATACCCTTCATTAAGACCATTTACATAATCATAAATCTTTCCGCAAGGTATGCCAAGCTCATCAACAAGCTTTTGCTTATTTTCAATCAAACAAACCGTTTCATCAATTTGCTCAAGCTTTTTTGAGTTGGAAACACTTTCAATTATCTCGCAAAGATGATTTTTTTCTTTCCTTAAAGCTTGAATTTTTAAAAGTTCTTCAGAAAACTTTTTATTTGCTTCTTCTGTTTCCTTACAGCAATATATCTTTTTATTTATATCGTTTATTTTAGCCTGTGTCTCGCGTATTATCCCACCACTACCTTTAGAGGGCCTAAGCGCTTTTATGGCATCGGAAATTTTTTTCATTACATCGCTTTTGGAAACATCTTCCTCGCCCGTATCGGATAAATTGGAGATTATTTTATCCGCTAAGCTATCTTTTGAACTTTTATCGTTTTGAAAATCATCTCTTCCTAAGCTACCTATATAACTGCTGCGTTCGAAACTTTTTATATCTATTCCGAATAATCTTTCGCCCACTTCTTCCTTTTTGCCCAGTTCCACATTTTCCCCTGTGGAAAGATTTCTAAAAACAACAATATCCTTTGAAGGCGATTCGGGGCTAATATCTTTTTGAACTTTATAAAGATCCCCATTGTGCAAAAACTCAATGGACCCACGCATACCCGCACCCGACCAAGGCGTGCACCTTTGCCTAAATTGCTTATCTTTTGCGGTAACGCCTCGTCCGTTTCCTATACGGCTATAAAACATCATTTTTAAAAATCTCATTAACGTGGACTTTCCAAACTCATTTGGACCATATATAACCTGAAGCCCTTTTTCCAAATTCATATCAAACTTTTCTAATTTACCAAATCCCGAAATTTCAATGTTTTTAATTATCAATTATATTTCACATCTCTTTCAAATGCTTTTAAACCTAATTTTAGCGCCAATTTATTCGCATCTTTTTCCTCATCGGTAATTGAAGATTCTATTTTAGTTAGCATCTTTTTGATAAATATACTTTTAAAATCATTTCTAAATTTAAGTTTTTCGGTATCTATCTCGGTTTCTGTTTGATCAATAAGCTTTACAAAAAATATTTTATCATTAATTTGAGCTTCTATGCTGTTTATATCCACAAAAAAATCTTCAGCGGTATAACCTATAAGCTTTATCTGGTATAGGTTATCGAAGCAATCCTCACCGGCTATATTTTGTATTTCACCTAGTATTTTATCTATTATATCATGTTCTGAATTTAAACCTGAAATATTTACTTCTAAATTTTCATAAATTCTTCTGCACACATTTCTAAATTCCAGGTTACAAATTCCTTTTGCAATGGTACCGATATAAAAACCTTTCTTTCCCGTTTCATCAAATCCACTTCCTTCAGGGCACCCCGGATATGCAAAATGCGTTTTTCCCACACACCCAATGTTACTGCGCTTATGAATATGCCCCAGCGCTATATAGTCCATTTTGCTTTTTCCTATATCTCCGGCACTTATGGGGCAATAATCATCATTTTCCAAGCTAGACAGGTTCCCGTGAATTACACACAAATTTATTTTACTTTCATCCACCTCGGCATAGCTTAGTATGTTTTTATTTTTATACGGCCCCTGAAACGCCGAGCCCCAAATGTCTAAACCATATTCCGGAAAACTAAACTTATCCATATTCAAACTTTTAAATATAAAAACATTTTTTGGCCACTTAGTATTATAAGGAGAGTCGGGTGTATGTGGGTCATGGTTACCCGGCGAAATTATTATTTTAAAATTTACTTTTGAAAAAACTTTTTTGAGTTCCTTTAAGTAAAGTTCAGAAACACCAACATCATCAAATAAATCTCCGGCAATAAGCAAAAAATCAATATTTTCATATTCGCAAATCTTAACTATTTTATAAAAAGTACTCGTAATCTCGCTGCTTCTTTGCTCACACCTATTACCTATGCCACAGCATTTAACCCCCAAATGGATATCGGCAATATGAGCTATTTTTACTTGCATTAAATCACACCTTTTAAATTAATTTGATTTTTCAAAATATTACAATTGATTTTTTGAAACCGATATTGTATACTAATTTTAAAGCTATTATAATTTATAATCAAGTGCATGTAATTCAACATGCAACCGAGTGGGTGCTATACGGCGGATGATCGTGAACCATGTCAGGCGGGGAACCGAGCAGCATTAAGCGATATGTTCCGTGCGATGTAGTTAATTCATTCGGTTGCATGTTGAATTACGCATAACGTAAAAATACTTAAGTGAGGTTATGACTTTGTATCAAGCACTATATCGCAAATGGCGACCAAAAACATTTGATGACGTAATCGGGCAAGATCAAGTTACCAAAACTTTGAAAAATGAAGTTTCAACAGGAAAAATATCTCACGCTTATCTTTTTACGGGTTCCAGAGGAACCGGAAAAACCTCTTGCGCCAAAATTTTGGCAAAAGCAATCAACTGCGCAGAACCTTTAAACGGCAATCCTTGTGGCAAATGCGAAATATGCAAAAGTATAGAAGCAGATAGCATCCTCGATATCTCGGAAATTGACGCTGCAAGTAACAACGGCGTTGAAAACATAAGAAACATGCGTGAAGAAGTAATGTTTTCGCCTACAAAATGTAAATATCGTGTTTATATAGTAGACGAAGTTCACATGCTTTCAACAGGCGCTTTCAATGCTTTTTTAAAAATTCTGGAAGAGCCCCCTTCTCACGTTGTATTTATTTTGGCAACAACCGAAGTTCATAAAATCCCCGCAACAATACTTTCCCGTTGCCAAAGGTTTGATTTTAAAAGAATAACTCCCGAACAGATCCTAAAAAGAATGCTTTATGTATGCAAGCAAGAATCCATAGAAATCGAAGAAGAGGCAGCAAAAATCATTGCAAATTCAGCAGACGGAGCTATGAGAGATGCGCTTTCTATTCTTGACCAGTGCGCAAACTCATGCAAAAACAAAATAGATGCTGCTTCCGTCAGAAATATTTTGGGAATTGCAGGAACGGAATATATTAAAGAAATTGCAGAAAATATATTTAATTCAAATTATAAATTCTGTTTAGACTTAATCTCAGATATGTACAGCGAATCCAAAAACATGGCAAAACTATGCGAAGAAGTAACCGAATATTTCCGCTTACTTATGATAGAAAAAGTAACAAAAAATCAAACTAAGCCAAGCGATAATCAAAATGTAAGCACCGAGGACATACTATATTGTTTGGATATATTGCAAGAAGCTTATAAAAATATGGCGCTCGGTACAAACAAAAAAATTGAGCTTGAAATCGCACTGGTAAAACTTTGCAAAAGATTTTCGCGCGAAACAAAATCACCAAATAAAAATATAGCACCAAAACCCGAAACAAAAGCTCAAAATAATCCTGAGCCCAAAAAAGAAAAGTCTGCTCCCCCTCCCATAATAAAAAACACCATAATAGAAGCTAAAAACTCAGATACCCCTGAACCTTGTTTTGAAATGTGGGATAATATATTAGAAAAACTTAAGCAAGATGCGTCTTTAAAATCGCTATATATTTCTCTGATGGGTTCCAAAGCTCACGAAAATAAAAACTATATACTGATTGATTCGAAAAACGATCTGGCGTTCGAACTTCTAAGAAAACCCGAAACAAGAAACGCTCTTAAAAAAATAATAAAAGAAACAACGGGAAAACAATATAATCTTGGTCCTTATAAACCGCAAATGCCAAAAGAAGAAAAAAGCGACCCTTTGCAAAACCTAATAGATAACGCCAAAAAAGGCGGAATAAATATAAATTTGGAGGAAAAATAAAATGAAAGTAAGATTACCAAAAAGCAGCGGAGGAATAGGAAACCTACAGCAACTCGCCAAACAAGCACAAGAAGCTCAAGCTAAAATGGAGCAAGCTTCCTCAGAGCTTGAAAGCAAAGAATATTTTGCAACATCGGGCGGAGAAGCGGTAAAGGTTAAAATTAACGGAAAACTGGAAGTTCAAAGCATTGAATTAAAACCGGAAGTTGTAGACCCCGAAGAAGTTGATATGCTCTCTGATTTAATAATTGCGGCGGTAAACGAAGCAATTAAAAAGGCAAATGACGAAAAAGAAGAAGTAATGAACCAAATTTCAGGGCAAATGAATTTACCGGGACTGCTTTAATTATGGATAAATATTATTTACCATCGCTCGAAAAACTCAGCGAATGCTTCGAAAGCTTGCCGAGCATTGGAAGAAAATCCGCTCAAAGGCTTGCTTATGCCGTTTTGAAAATGCCCAGTGAAAAAGCGGAAAATTTCGCAAAAAGCATCATGGAAGCAAAAAAAAGCATACACTACTGCAAACGCTGCTATAATTTTACCGATAAAGAATATTGCGATATTTGCAGCGATAAGGCGCGCAATCAATCTATAATATGCGTTGTGGAAGATCCAAAAGATATATCGGCCATAGAACGCACTCAGGAATTCGATGGTTTATATCATGTTCTCCACGGAACCATATCACCCTTAAACGGCATAGGGCCCGATGACATTTTTATAAAAGAATTAATAACCAGAATTCAAAAAGAAAAAACCAAAGAAATAATACTTGCAACCAACCCGACCGTGGAGGGCGAAGCAACTTCCATGTATATTTCAAAGCTTTTAAAGATAAGCGAAGTTAAAACAACAAGGCTTGCTTATGGCGTACCTGTGGGTGCCTCACTTGAATTTGCAGACGAAGTAACCCTCTCCCGTGCACTAATCGGCAGGCAAGAAATTGTTTAAATTGTATGAAAATCCAATTTACAAACTATTATTTATTTCCGCTTGCAAAACTAGATTTTTGATAAAAAATGTGCTACAATAAAAATCGATGTTAATTTCAAATTAATATTATTTTATTAATTACAAAGGAGAAAAATTTTATGGCAATTAATTTAACAGAAAATGTCAAAACATACCTCACCTATGCCGGAATCGCTATTACCAGCGCAGCCGTTGGAGCTTTAATTTTGCTAGCAGGTCAAGGCATTAACAATTGGCGTCATCCCAAAGTACCTGCAATTGCAGTTACCGACGATATACTTTCCGCCGCCCAAGGTAGACCCGTAGGAGAGCTACGAGAAGAGTTAGATACATTAAATGGACAGACTGGCAGATTAACTCAGGCTCGAGACGATGCTCAGCGTATCGTAAATGACGCAGGCGAAGGCGGCGCCACCGCCGAGCAAACAGCAGCGCTTGAAGCTGCACAAAAAGCGCTTGACGAACACAATGCGCAAATTGCTAAACTTACAGCGCAAATCGCAGTTAACGGCGTGCTTGCCAACGCAGACCAACGTGCTGAGTTAGTAAATAGAATCAACAACTTAGCTCCGGTATCTCAAACATCAGAGCAGCACCAGAGCAGCACCAGAGCAGCAACACCAGCAGCACCGGAGCAGCAGTAGCACTAACAGCAGGTAACTAATAATATATTAGTACCTATTTACATTCTATCTCAGAACGATAGTTAACTCATAGTATATACTATTAAAAGCTTTATATTTGAAATTAACAAAGTATTCCACCATCCATTTATTTTGGGTGGTGGTTTTTCATGTTTGAATTTTTACAATAAATTTAGATATTCACTGACGTATTCTAACCCATACACAAATATTATAAACACAGATTGAAAATGATAAAAAACAGATTGCAAAAATTGGGGTTCCAAATATAGATCGCATTTATTTTATCTTTTAATGGTAAACACCGCACCACTGCAATAAAATAATGATATTGTATATCTAAAAACTTTAATTTAAATCGGTCGATCATTGTTGCATGCCCGATTGCTTCTGTATAAACGCATTTTCGGCAGGTAAAAAAACGGCGGCTCAGGAAGCTCCTCGCTTGGTTTCAAACTTCCGAAATTGCAAAAAATATATAGTTTCTGATATATAATAAGTCACTTTTCTCTACTAACCTGTTTCTGATACTGATTTTATACCCAAAAGTAATTTTATATCGCATGTTGTTTCTTTATATCTTTAGACATAAATAAAGCCTTCGAAATTTTCGGAGGCTTTTTATCAAAAATATAAATATAAAAATATAACCTATAATGAAACATTATCAAAATTATATCCCGCCGCTTTTAATGCATCCAAAGTGTGATCCTTTCCCAAGGATACGTACTCTTGATATACTTTCGCTTCTATCTCTTTGGCTACTTTTTCATCAGCCCTTGCCATCTCTCGCACTTTTAAAATCAATTCATAGATGCTGTCAAAAACAGGTTCTCTATCCAATTCGCCATTTCTTGCGCCGTTTGCATTTTTTGCCTCGTCTTGGAAGTTAGTGGACCTTAAATATTTTTCCGTTGAAGTTCGAACGGCTCTAACGAGTTCCCCGCATTCTTGACCGCCAAAATGAGCCTTATCGTCACCTTTTACTCTACATTTCATCATCATGGGGAGGTCATTTATCTTTCTTAAAAACACCCTGTAAGCTTGCTCAACCTCCAAAACCAGTTCCGTAAAGCAACGCTCCTGCGATGCTTCCTTTCCGGAACTCTGATATTCTTTTAAAAGATTTATAATTCCTTCCAGAAATCTTTTATCCCAAACGCGTGAACTTCGCTTTATAAAGGAAGTATCAAGCGCTTCCCTAACACTATTGTTCATAGAAAATCTCCCTTTCTTAAAATAGTTTAACACACCCTTATTGAAGCTCTTTCCACTTCATCATAAGATATGCCGCTATTTTTTCGCGGTCTTCGTAACTCCAACTTGCTTTTGTATAGAATTGCTCTATAAAGTATTTACCTACTAAATCACACCATCCACCGGGCGTACCCTGATAAACAGGAGGCAAAACTCTGCCTTCTGCCATATATTCAATTAAAGAACGGGAAAACGCATTATCAATTATGCCACTTTCTTTGGCGTCGTAAGGCGTAAGTTCAAATTCAGAAACTATATATTTTTTTGCTATTTCGGAAGTCTGGAACCAAGCAAGAAACTCCTGCGCCGCTCTTTTTTCTTTGCCTGCGGAGTTTGCGTTTATACAAAAATAATTGGGCACATAAGTAGTAATCGACCGATTTAAATTTCTTGCAATATAATCCGATGATGAAACATTTTCGGCCAAAATCGGCATCTTAATCGGAATAAACACGCTTCTTTTTGCAACCGATAAATCAAACATGGATAAATTGTTGTAATCCTCAGTACTTGCGAGCAAGAACAGCGCTTTTCCGTTAACAAAATTCTTCATAGACTGGCTAACACTATTCTGGGTATTGCTTACAAGCTCCGTGCCCCTTGCCAGCGGTCCGCTTCCCCCTGCCATGCTCAGGGTAATGTTCTCGAGGGCCTCACTAAACTTCATAAAAATATCTTTAAAATTGTTAATTTGCAATTCATTGGAAATGTTCGCATCAGCTGCAGAAGCAAATATCGCCGCAAGCGGAATGTTCATCAAATAGCTTCCCGTATACTTAGGGATACCTGCCGAAAAAGTAAACACGCCATCTAAATTTTTGCTCATCTCACGCTTTTCGGAAACAAAAGTATAGGAATTATTGTTTAAAGTAACCTCCGAAAGCGACTCCGAATCAATATATAAATTAAGAGCATTTACAAATTCGGAAAATTCTTCATAACTGCATTCTTTTAAATCGTTGAGCAGTAACCTATATTTATCGCCACCAACAAGAGAAGCCAGCATTTTGGGGTCCACAAGCATTCCAAAACCCTCTATATTATATGGAACGCCAAAGTTATCGGTAGTATTGGAACTTAGCCTTAAGTTTTCCGGAATATTTTTAATGGCTTCCTTGAAAGAGCCTTCCGTTGCGTTATTAAAATCCCAAACTTGGGAATTTTCTTTAAGAACCTCTAAATCCTGCATATTGCTGACGGTAAAAATATCAGGAGGATACTCGCCGCCAAGATACTCTTTTAAATTATCGAAAGTATTTTCATCGTCAGATGGCGTAACAGTCCTTATGATAACGCCTGTTTTTGCCGTATACTCATCGCACATCTTTCTGAAAGCAGAACCTATGTTTGCATTTGAATTATAAATAAAAATGTCATAATCCTTTTTGGTAGCATTTCCAAGGCTGCTATCAGAATCTTCATTCTTTTTACACCCCGACATCGTCAAAACCAAGCTAACAGAAAGTCCCCAAGACAAAATTTTTGATACTTGTTTAAAAAATTTTTTCAAAAAATCATCTCCAAAAATAATATTAAAGAGAATGTTTATAAAAAGCGAATTTGATTAGTAGATAATATATCATTTTTTTATGTAATTCAATAGTTTAAATTAATTTTTTAACTTTGAGTCATATTATATTTTTTTTTGCATATCAATTTAATAAAAGAAATTAGTAAAAGGACAAGAAATAAATGATGGACGAAAAAATAAAAATTAAAAAATTTGATGAAATAGTAAGTTTTTTTGAAGGCAAACTAAAAGCTCCTCTACAAAACGTACCCGAAAAAATAAAATCCGAAACGCAAGAAATAAGGTTAAGGCTCGGCAAAAACATAGCTCTTATATGCAAGCAAAAAACTTATTTTATAGATACTTCAGGAAATATCCACAGTTCCCCAAATGAAAATTTCCCAAAACTATACCCGACATGCTCTGAAATCGAAAATTATTTATATTCTGTTTGTGGTTACTCTGTTTATAGTTTCCAGGAACAAATAAAAAACGGCTTTATAACCACCAAAAGCGGAAACAGAATTGGAATTTGCGGGACTGCGGTAATAAAAAACGGTTTAATCACAAATATAAAAAACATAACTTCACTTAATCTGCGTATAGCAAAAGAATTTCCCGAATGTTCATCGGAAATTTTTGAAAAAATAAGGTCAATAAATGGCGGCGTTTTAATTGTCGGCCCTCCGGGGTGCGGAAAAACTACCATTTTAAGAGACCTTGCAAAAAAAATTTCCTCCACGCCGATAAACAATAAATTTAAAAAAGTAATTATCGCGGATGAGCGCTCCGAAATAGCGGCAAGCCTTTACGAACATCCATTTTTTGACATTGGCTTTAGCGATGTTTTAAATGGATTTCCAAAAAAAGAAGCATTTGAAATAGCCATAAGATGCCAATCTCCCGACGTTATAATTTGCGATGAGATAGGCGCATATGAAGATGCAGATGCGGTAAACCAAAGCATGAATGCCGGAGTACAAGTCATAGCAACCATTCACGCAAACAATTTAGAAGAACTAAAAAAGCGTCCTTCCGCCAAAAAAATATTAAAGTCCGGTGCGTTTGAAAAAATTATATTTTTAGATAGTAGCTACCCTTTCGGAAAAATAAAAAACATTTATGAAATGAGCGAAATAAATCTATGATTATCAAAGCTTTGGGACTATTTGCAATTATAATTTCTTGCTTTTTAATCGGGGTTTCGATATACGAACAATACTATCGCCGGACGGCTTTTTTACAAAACTATATAAACTTCGTAATTTATATAAAAAACGAAATAAACTATACAAAAAATCCTATACACAAAATATTTAAAAATTATAATGGCCAAACATGTTTAAAAGATTATGCATTAAAGCTATCAGAAAACCTCAAATCAAATTCGTTGGAGCATTCTTGGTTCGAAATCTTTAAAAACCTTACCAAAGAGCACGGTGTTTCGCCATCAGAACAAACTATAATAACTGAAATAGGAAAAAACTTAGGAATCGGTGATTCGGAAATTCAGATAAATATCCTTAAGCATCATATTGAAACTCTTAAAGCATGCTTAAGTGACGCAGCAAAAGTACAAAAATCTAAAGGCAAACTTCCAATAGTATTAGGCCTTGGCATAGGACTATTTATCGCCATAATCTTTTTATAAACTTGGGGGAAACCTTAAAAATGAATGTGGATTTAATTTTCAAAATAGCGGCTGTGGGAATTATTGTTGCGGTTTTAAATCAAGTTTTAATTCGTTCGGGGCGAGAAGAACAAGCTATGATGACCACCTTAGCCGGATTAATAGTGGTGCTTATGATGATTATTGAACAAATAGACACGCTTTTTAAAACAATAAAATCCGTTTTCAACCTATAGAGGTGAGTTATACCAATGGAATTTATAAATTTATCTGGGCTTGTACTTATTTCTTTGATATTATCTGTAACGCTTAAAAAGTATTTATCGGAATATGCAATAATTATAAACATAATTTCGGGGGTAATAATTACCTATTTTATTATTTCTATGGCCACTCCACCGGTTGAATATATAAAAAATTTGTTTTCACAAACAAAAGTCCCCGGAGAATATATGGCAATACTTTTTAAATCCTTGGGAATTTGTTTTGTATCGCAGTTTTTATATGACTCATGCATTGATGCCGGCGAAAAATCGCTGGCTTCAAAAATAGAGCTCGCTTGTAAACTCGGGATATTCACCTGTTCCCTACCCTTATTTAAACAAATAACTCAAACGGCTTTAAAATTTATAGGACGCTGAAAAACAATGAAGAAAATCTTAAAAATATTAATTTATTTTTTGATAGCCCTATTCTTAAACACCATAGTATATGCAAACGAAAGCACCGACTTTGGAAATATATATAAAGAACAATATAAAATAAGTAAAGCAGAGGCTCTACCCGATAAACTGCCAAAAGAAAGCGCAAAAATACTGGAAGACATCGGCATAAAATCGCCTGAATGGAAAAATTTTGAAAATCTTTCCATTGAAAAAATATTTAAAAAAATATCAGATGTAACAAAAGAAAAATTTTACTCTCCTTTTGCCTCGTTTGTTTCTGTAATTTTTGTAATTTTACTATATGCAATAATTTCTAATCTAAAAAATTCATTCGGAAGCAAAGAAATTTCCAAAATTATGGGAATTGTCAGTACAATTTGTCTTAGCAGCCTGATCATATACCCTGTTACCAAATGTATAAATAATTCATCTGTTGCAATACAAAACGCCGCTGAATTTACCATCTATTCCGTTCCTATAATAAGCGTAATAATGGTGGCTTCGGGACACGCTCTATCCGCCACATCATACCAAACTTTAGTCATGATTGCGGGGCAAGCAATATCGTACGTATCTAAATTCTTTTTAGTGCCCTTTATAAACGCACTTTTCGGGATATCAATCATTTCTTCGATCTCATCAAACCTGAATTTAGATAGCCTTTGCAAAACCATCTGCAAATTTTTAAAAACGCTCTTAAAGTTTATATCATACATTTTTACAAGCATTCTTGCGCTCCAAAATTTAGTAACACATTCTGCGGATAACTTGGGAATAAACGCCTTAAAATTTGCGATTGACAGTTGCGTCCCCATTGTGGGAGGAACACTTAGCGATTCTTTTTCCACAGTTCACGCATGCATAAAGTTATTAAAATCAGGAGTCGGCGCTTTCGGGATATTAGCCTGCGCCGCAATATTTTTACCCGTAGTAGCCGAGTGCTTTGCGTGGATTATATTTTTAAATATCAGCACAAGCGTAGTAAATGTGTTTGGGCTAAAAAAAATAAATTCTATTTTCGAATCCACTAAAAATATCATTTCGATAAATTTAGCCGTTATATTATGCTCGCTGAGCGTTCTCACGGTATCGTGTTTTATATTAATTTTAATAGGAAGATAAAAAGGAAGCCGTTATATATGGAAATAGTTAAACAATGGTCTTTTATGATATGTTTGGCCTCGGTTATAGCAACGTGCACCGAGTTTTTAATTCCGCCCGGTAAAATCGGAAAAGCCATGAATATGGTTTTGGGGTTATTTGTAATCACTATATTTTTTATGCCGTTTTCGAGTAAATATCATAATCTCAAAAGTGTTTTTAAAAACAATATTTTTGAAAATATTCCAAAACAAAAAGACGCCGAAAAAAATAAACTCTCAGAAAGTTTAAACAATCAAATTATGGATAGTACAAAAGAAAAAATAAAACTGATAATCTTAAAAAACCTAAAAAATATTAATATATATCCTAAAAAAGTTGAGGTTATTATGGATAAAGATGAGTACGAACGCATAGTAATAAATGAATGCAAAATATCCGTAAATTCAAATGATATCTATTTGAAAGAAAAAATCAAAAACGAAATAGAAAACAAATTAAACATAAAAACGGAGGTTAATAAAGATGAAATTTAAAAAATAAAAATCAAAGTATTAAAAAAACAGGAGAGAGTTTTAAATGCCGTCCAAAAACAAAGATTTTGCAGAATTTAAAAACAAAATATTAGGTTTGATATCAGCAAAAAATAAAAACCAAATAATTGTTGCCATTGGTTTAGTAGGACTTATTTTAATATCCGCATCAAGTATTTTCAAAAAAGATTCGAAAAAAGAGCATATCCCTGCGCAAAATCAAACAATGGAAACACGCAGAGAAACTTTGCAGCAAAACCTAGAAAATATAATTTCTTCCATAGACGGTGCAGGAAAATCAAAAGTACTTGTTACATTCGAAAACTCCGTAGAAACAGTTTATGCCACAGAAGAAAAGAAAAACAAAGAAGCTTCAGAAGATAAGGCCGAAGGAGAAGTCACAAGAAAAAAAGAAACTGATGATTGCGAAAAAAAATACATAACCATAAAAGACGGAGAAGGTACCGAACATGCACTTGCCGTTACAGAAATAGAGCCAAAAGTAAAAGGGGTTGTTGCAATATGCAAGGGTGGCGATAATCCCGTTGTTAAGCAAAAAGTAACCGAGGCTATAACCACAGCTTTAAATATTACTTCAAAACGTGTATGCGTAATAAAATCAGGGTAATTTTTTTAGTTTTAAAATCATATATATTAAAAAATTGAAATAAAAAATCGGAGGAAACAAAAATGAAATTTCACAAACGTCAACTTATTTTAGCATCATTAGTTGCGGCACTTGGAGCGGCCGTATACATCAATTGGCAGTTTTCAGGCAATAAAAACCTAGGAGCAACCGATATAATAGAATCAACCCGAGAACTCGGTGAGGCAAGATATGTTAATTCCACAAATATAGATTCAAATCTTGAAAACTCCCCCGCTACCCCAACGCCCGAAAGCAGCACAAAAAATTTTTTTGCATCAGCTCAATCTAACCGACAAAAAGCCAAAGAGGAAAGCGAAGAAAAATTAAAAAATCTAATTTCAGAACCAAATATAAATGCCGAAATAAAAAACGAGATAAACAAACAAATTGAAGAAATCGCAAAAAACAGCCAACAGGAATCAAGCATAGAAAATCTAATCAAAGCCAAAGGATTCGAAGAATGCATAGTTTCCATTCAAAGCGGCGAATGTAGCGTTATAGTAAGCCCCGGAAACTTAGATGAAAATTCAGCTATTGTGATAAGAGATATCATTTCCGGCCAATCGGGAATTACTTTTGATAAAATAAAAATCACAGAAGCAAAATAACTTTAAGAATAATATATAATCTTTTCAATACCTACTATAACTTTTTAACCGGCGGTCTGAACTTAAAGTTCGAACCGCTGTTTTTAAAATAAATATGGTAAAAATTGGTATACTTTCGAATTTATTTCGTTGCGTGAAAGCCCTTAAATATTTAAAATAATAATTGTAAAAATTTTATACAAGGAGTTTCACTTTAAAATGCAAATAATCAAGGAAATCGTTTTAAAAAGTATGAATAACAAAACCATACGTTATGGTATTTTAGAAAGCAAAGAAAACAATGATATCAAATACGGAATAGGAATTTATGAAACATATAAGGGTAATACTATGAATGAAACTTTTAATGATATTTCAGATAAAAAAGAAGTAGTTATAAATTTAATCAATTACCTATCCGAAAACGCAGTAGATACTGCTCACTTTAAGGATATTATCGAAGATTATATAATCTACCCAAACAACTAAAAATTTTGCATATTAAAAACCCCACTTAAAAAGTGGGATTTTTTAACGTCACGGCAAAAAGTTTAGAAACACGATATAAAGCTAAACTTTTCATAATGCTCTTTAGTGTGCAAAAATTAAATCCATAAATAATTTTTTAACTAAGCAATTAAATCACTTACAATTTAGCCAATCTTCAACCTCTTTATCCGTTTCACAGAAAACCACATTTTTATATTCCGGAGATTTTTTCTTCTTTTCAACCAAATCGGAGTATCCTTTATTAACAACACACATAGCAGTTTTTCTAATAAACACACACTGGTTATCCCTCATTAAAAATACTTCTTTATACAACTGCTCCGAAGCGGCATACTTAATAATATCCGGAAAATCATCACAAGCAATTGCCATTGCAACCACCCCAACGTCACCATTACATGCAAACCCTAAAGCCTGTTCGTAATCCTTAGTCCAGTACACTCCCGGTCCGAACCATTGCTCATTATGCTTTCTTGCATGACCTGCAACCCCTTTTTTCTTCATATCTTCAAAAAGTTTACCATTCTTAATTCCTCTATATAGCGCTCTTCCGGGATTTGCTTTAAATCGACGCTTAAATTCTTCCTCTTCATCAACCTGAGGCGGAATATCAAAATTATCTGTTTTAAAAGAAACGAGTATATGGTCTTTTTCACACTGATAGGTTACTAAAACATATTTTATTATTTTATCTCCCAACAAATTTCTATAAAACTCCGTTATATCATGTAAATATTTCATCGATACTTTTTTATAACTCTTATCCTTTTTTGTGGCATCTCGAAACCATACCGGTTTTAATTGCTTATCTAAATCGTCTACCCCGGGTTCGCTAAACACATCCACTCCTTTTGGATATGTATAGCTTGTAAATCCTCCGATTTTTACACCTTTTATCGATAAATCTTTTTTTACCGAACCTTTAAAAAAATATGGGTACTTCAATATGCTATTATTTGAGAGGCTATCATGGCCCGCCATAAAACTAACAAAAGGATCTAATTTGTTGTTAAAATTATCCCCTGTAAGCATAACTTCATGCGGGTCTTCTTGAACCTCTTTTCTAAATTGAGGGTACCCCTGTATCTCTCTTTTCCTATCATCTATCCACTCAGAAAAATTAGCTATAAGCGGCTCTGTTATATTATCCGTTTCTTCCATGTCATCTACAAAACAAGTAAAAAGCATTCTCGAAAGTATATCGTCGTCCACATATTCCTTACCGGTCCAACCATCACCCACATAACAAAACGGCTGGCGAATAAAGGATGGATTATTTAAAACCTCCTCTAACTTATAATCCCCCGGCTTAATCTTCTTTGCGCTCTCACTTGTTTCTTCTTTTGCTTCAGGTTCTTCTGCCACCACTTGCTTGCTAATTCCATAAACAACAACCATTAAAAACAGGCCTTGCATGATCGGTAAAGTTAAATTCAAGGGAAAATAATACTTCTCTATAAGGTGTTGCTACCTTGCTTCATACTGTTTTACTACCGAAGTTATAAGACGCTCTGGACGAAATACATTCTTGAATAACGCATAAATTTTATCCAACCTTTTTTCTATTACCTTACTGCGATCATCATCTTTCGGGAGCTTACCAGATATCCCAGATTTTGCATCTTCCAATTTTTTTAGATATTCTTCTTCGACTGCTTTATTTTTCTTGAAACTATTTGATAAATCTTTATTTGACTTTAAAAAACCGGAAATAAGTTTATCTAACCTATTATCAAACTTATTATCAAACTTATTATCAAACTTATATGTGGCCACTCCGCCACCAATATCTGTAATCGTCAAATGAGGTTTAATAAACCTTTCAAAATCATCGTAACCTAATTCTTTAAGAACATCTTCTAACTTACCCACAAATGCCACTCTTTTTGTTAAAATAAATAGTTTTAAAATATACTATTGCACTAATTATATCAATATTTTATATATTATCAAGACACTTTTGGCATTTTTTGCAAAAGCAACAGACTTATCCCTTTAATGAGTATAAGTCTGTTGACTTTTATAAAATAATTCTTTATTTGCAAAATTCTAAAACTTCCGAGACCATGCCGTCTATATCCAAATGATACTTCGAGAGCTGAGAAGTTACCGAGCTATGCTCCACAAATTCATCAGGCACGGCAACAACTTTATAATTGCCTTTGTAGTTGTTCAAAGAAAGCTCAAATCCAAATTTTTGTCCTACTCCCCCGGGTTCTATCCCTTCTTCAAAAAAAACTATATTTTTAAACTTTAAAGACTCACAAACTGCTTCTTCCGCTAAGGGTTTTATAACGTTTAGCTTAAGTACGCAAGCGGATATCCCCTGCAAAGAAAGCTTTTGCGCCGCAAAATAGGCGTTTGAAAAAGTTCTGCCGTAGGTTACAAGCAAAACATCTGCGTTTTTATCACCATAAAAATCAAAAGTATTACCTGTATATGAAAAATTATTAGGTTTTTCAAACTCTCCGCCGCGTGGATATCTAACTGCAGCCGATTTTCGGCAAGTAAAAAGAGCACTATCGAGCATAGGTTGCAATTCTTCAAAAAAGCTCGGTGCATAAACAGTAATAGACGGAACCGTATTTAAAAAAGCAACATCAAAAAGTCCTTGGTGAGTTTCACCGTCATCTCCGACAAACCCTGCTCTATCTATTGCAAAAACCACTTTTACGTCCTGAAGCGATACATCGTGTATAATTTGGTCATACGCACGCTGCAAAAAGCTTGAATATACAGCAAACACTGGTATCATACCACCAACCGCCAAGCCACCGGCAAAGGTCGTGGCATGTTCTTCGGCGATTCCTACATCAAAAAATCTATTTTTATATTTACTACTAAATTCTTTAAGCCCTGTGCCTGATGCCATGGCCGCTGTTATTGCACAAACTCTTGGATCGTATTCTGCCGCTTTGAGCATAGCTTTTCCAAACTCAGAAGAAAAATTATTTGATTTACTGTTTTTATCTATTCCGAGCTCTTGATCAAACGCTGAAACCCCATGATATATTCCGGGATTTTTTTCAGCAAACCCATAACCTTTCCCTTTATTCGTAACAACATGCACCACACATGGTTTATTTAAACCTTTTGCTATATTCAGGGCGTCCTGCAGCTGATCTAAATTATGTCCGTCAACAGGGCCATAATATGTAAAGCCCATATCTTCAAACATTCCGCCGGTGCATATAACTTTTTTCACGGCTGACTTAGATTTTTTCATTATATTTTTTATATGTAAACCAAGTTTTGTTTGGTTTAATATCTTTTCCATTATGTTTTTTGCTTTAACATATGATGGCCGTATTCTTGCAATTGACAAGTACCTTGCAACTGCTCCGACATTTTTAGAAATAGACATTTTATTATCGTTTAAGACAATTACAAAATTTTTGTTAAATCGTCCCGCATTGTTAAGCCCCTCATAAGCTAGTCCCCCTGTTAAAGAACCATCACCAATAACCGCGACAACGTGGCCTTTTTCTTTTAAGATCTTTTTAGATTCCGCTATTCCGAGCGCAGCCGAAATTGAAGTACTGCTATGTCCGCTCGTAAAAGAATCATAAGAACTTTCCTTGCGATTTGTGTATCCCGAAAGGCCACCTTCTTTTCTTATGGTGTCCATATACTTAAATCTACCCGTAAGCATTTTGTGTGCGTAGGATTGGTGACTTACGTCCCAAACCACTCTATCTTCCGGATCGCCAAAAACTTTATAAATAGCGGTTGTGAGTTCAACAACGCCTAAGTTTGAAGCTAAATGTCCGCCGTTATGCGATACTATTTTTATAATTTTTTTTCTTATTTCAGCGCACAAATCTTTAAGATTTTCAACGTTTTTAAGATCTGACGGCGAATTTATCTTACTTAGCAAAGGATATTCTTTAAAAATATGATCTTCCATTTATATATAACTTCTTTCTAAACTACGTTGTTTTAATTTTGGCAGCAACTTATTTTTTTCTAACCATTAATTTATCTACAAATTCATTTAAAAAGCCTATATTCCCACCAATTGATTCAAGATTCTTTTTAGCGTTACATGTTAAGGTATGAACCAATTTTTCGGGACTTTCAAACAGAGATAAGTTACCGGTTTCTTTATCTATTATATCATCTACAAGCTGGAAACAAATTCCTATATTTTCACCAAATTTTTCTGCTAAATTTACTTTTTCATCACTTGCGCCACTAAGAATAGCTCCAATTTTTGCTGAAGCCGCCATAAGTTTTGCAGTCTTTAATGTATATATCTTTAAAAGCTCATCTTTACTTTTTGATTTACAGTCCCACTTCAAATCAAAACACTGACCCGAAATCATACCCGCCATTCCGGCATATTTTGATAAAATATTTATACTTTTTAAAACTTTTTTGCTACTAATTGTTCCTGATAAAGTATCACTTGCAACCTCAAAAGCGCACGTTAAAAGCGCATCGCCCGCCAAAAGCGCTATATTTTCGCCGTAAACTACGTGGTTACAGGGCTTTCCGCGGCGAATAAAATCATTATCCATACAAGGTAGGTCATCGTGTATGAGTGAATAAGTGTGTATCATTTCTATTGCTGCGGCAAAATTGTATATTGCTTTTTCTTTCCCGCCGCAAAGCTCGTAAACAGCCAGCATTATAACAGGGCGAACTCTTTTTCCGCCCGAAAATAAACTGTATTTTACAGCTTCTAAAATTCCGGGTTCTATGCCCGATAAATTATCAAAATATTTTTTCAGAAAAGTTTCAAAACTATCTAAATACTCTTTATATTTATCACTATAATTCAATTTTTTCTCCTTATGAAATTAATCTTCAGGCTCAAGAACCGTAATCTTTTGCTTTGCGCTATCCAACATCTTTTCGCAATTTTTGCTCATCTTAAGCCCTTCTTCAAAAAGCTTAACGGATTCTTCCAGCGTTACGTCTTCGCTTTCCAATCTTTCTACCGTTTCTTCAAGTTTTTTTAAATAATCTTCAAATTGTTCCTTACTTTTTGGCATATTATTTTCCTCTTTTAATTTAGTTTTTTATATTAAATAACTTCCACATCTGTTAACTTGCAACGTACTTTCCCGTTTAAAAAAGTAATCTCCACTTCTGTGTTTTCCTTAATTTGCCGGGTATCTTTAATACTAATACCATTTTTTGAAACTACCGCATAACCTTTCCTCAAAATACCCTCGGGCGAACACATATTCAAGCTTTTTTTAAGTAAACTATATTTATTTTCATTTTTAAGCAGATGATTTTTAAAATTTATAAAAAGTTTTTCTTTTGCGTAGCCCAGTTTTCGCTCATAGGACTCTATTTTAAACTTCGGCGAAATACTTTTTAGGTTATTCTCTAAAAGCTTAGCTCTAGACCTCAAACTATCTAGATTATTTTTTGCGATCTTAATAATTTTATCCCTTGCGATTTCTATATAGCTATAAATAACATCCTTGTTAGGAACAGCTATTTCCGCCGCGGCCGAGGGCGTTGCGGCTCGTTTGTCTGCTACAAAATCACAAATCGTAAAATCAGTTTCGTGCCCTACAGCGGAAATCGTTGGTACCAACGAAGCAAACACCGCTCTTGCCACGTTTTCGTTATTAAATGCAAAAAGTTCTTCCAGCGAACCTCCGCCACGCCCGATAATTATTGCATCAACACTACATTGTTTATTAAAATAATTTATTCCCTTTACAATTTGAGCAGGCGCTTTATCTCCTTGCACTTCCACGGGGTAAAGAACTATTTCGCATAAAGGGTATCTTCTTCCCATAACTGTTTTTATATCATGAATAACCGCTCCCGTACGAGAAGTAACTACCCCTATTCTATTTGGGTACTTTGGAATCGGTTTTTTTAAACTCTCATCAAAAAGTCCTTCCGATAAAAGCTTAGCTTTTAGTTTTTCAAAGGCCAAATAAACCGTACCTTCGCCATGCGGCTGAATATCCCTTACATATATCTGATACTGACCACTAACCGTATAGTTTGATATACTTCCTTTAACAATAACGCTCATGCCGTCGGCTATATCAAAAGCAACACTTTTTGCATTTCCCGCAAACATAACAGCTCTTACAACACTTTTTTCATCTTTAAGAGAAAAATATAAATGACCCGAATAGTGGCGGTTAAAATTTGAAATTTCGCCGCAAACAAATATATTTTGCAAGTTACTATCCGAATCCAGTAAAAATTTAATATAAGAATTAAGCTCCGAAACCGTAATCGCCTTTGAAGAAACCATACACAAATCACCCAAAAACTTTATTTATCGCCTTTTTTACAGCTACCTAGCTGCTTTACAACAGAACCCAAAACGCCGTTTATGTACGAAGCTTCTTCCGGACTGCCATATTTTTTTGCAAGTTCCACAGCCTCATTTATCGAAACACTTTCCGGAATCTCCTCACAATAAAGAATTTCGTATATGCATAGCCTCAGCAAAGTAAGAGTCGTGCGTGAAAGCCTCTCCTTTTGCCAACCGTTTAAATTATTTACCAAATACTTATCTATTTTCTCGGTATTGCTCAGTACCCCGTCTACCAAAGATTTTGAAAAATCATCAAGCTTATCTTCCCTGATATCTCCGGCCTCTTTTATTATCTCTTCCACGCTCTGAAGCTCAAAAGAACTTTCAAACAAAAATATAAACGCCTGCTCACGAGCTTTTCGCCTATTCATAAAAAATTTATTCCCCATTCTAAAAGTTTATAATCATAAATTATTTAACTATACATCAACTAAGGTTCACGTTGACTCTATACTCTCCGGAAACCCATACGTCTTTTAATTCTTTTACGTAGACATTAATAGGCGTTTCCATCGAAGAACTAAAATCTTTTTTATCACTAAAATCTATTTCGGCAACTATATCGGAAGGCTTGATATAATTTATAACTCTTGCCGGAGCCAAAACCGTAACATTTATACTTCCGTTATAAACGTTTGCCGTCTTGCCTTCAGGCACGCCTTTATATTCAAACTGATTTATGGTTATTACTTTTTCCCTAAACGGATACATATTTATGAAAAGATCCGCTTCATAAACATTATTTAAACTTCTGCATCCTTGCGGTAAATTAATTGGCAATTTAAACCTACAACTTTGCATATTTACCGACCTAAAATCAACTTCTTCCAAAGTAATATTCTTCATGGTCGATATTACATCCTCAGGTCCCGCAATTTCCAGCTTAGAAGGCGTAATCTTAATCGCATCTTTATACGTATGGTTAAAGTCTATCTCCGAAGGCAGATTAGAAAATTTAGGTACTATCGAAAATTCTTTTTTCATCAAAACAGGTATATTTACATCTACTTCATTTGCGCTGCACTTAATAGTTTCGCTGGTTATAACTTTATCATAAGCATCATACATAACAATCGGGAGCTTAAAGTTAAGGGGAGTGCTGACTTCTCCCGGTATATTACTTGCAACTTTTACTTTCTTAATTTTTGAAATTTCAGTTTCAGGGCCGGAAAGAGTTACTTTTGGCGAAGAAAGCGTTGTGGCTCCCACAAAATATCCTGCCTTGGGATTAAAATTAATCTCCGATTCAACATTAAATTCGGTTTCCCTATATCTATCCACCATTACAGTTATAACCGAGGGCTTAACGCCACCGACTATTTCATAATCTTGCAAAACTCCAACTTTTTTGGCAGACAGTTCAAGCGTATAATTTCCCGGAGACATGATAGACATAGCGGACTGAGTAGCCGAAACCTGTATATTATCTTTCGTAACTTGCCCAACCACAAATCGATTGCCTTTTACCTCAACCCTTGCAGTAATATTTTGTGCACCGAAAACTTGCAGGCCATCTTGAACCGCATTTTCTGAAAGCTGAATATCAACCGGTATATCACCAATCACAACCGGAACACTCTCGCTCCCATTGGACGCAACACAAACCCAAATTATAAAAGAAAGCAAAACTGAAAACACGGCAACAAATTTATTGCTATAAAAAAGTTTACCGATTTTTATATTTTTTATTCTTTTTCTTATCCTGTTTAAAAATTCAAATTTAATCATGTTTAAGTACCTTCCTGAAAGAAGATAATATATTTTTATGGTCTTCCCTATTTGAAGTATTTAGTAGCAACTCCTCCAAAGTTTTACGAAAAACGCTCAAATCCTCATAAACTTGAAGTCCACCATTTACTGCAATGGAAATGTTTCCTGTTTCCTCTGAAACAACAACTGCCACCGCATCGGAATTTTCGCTTATTCCCACCGCTGCGCGATGTCTGGTACCTAAACTTCTGCTAAGTCTTTGGCTCTTTGTAAGCGGAAGTATACAACCACCCGCATGCAAAACACCATCTCTTATAATTAAAGCACCGTCATGCAAAGGTGATTTATTGAAAAATATGTTACAGACCAGCGGAACCGACGGCTTAGCTTTTAAAACAGTTCCGGTTGATATAACGTCGCCAAGCTTGGTCTTTCTTTCAAAAACTATCAAGGCTCCCATTTTTTCATCACTTAAGGAAAGAACAGAATCGGAAATAACATTTATAAGTTCCTTGCATTTCACATCGTACGGATCTTTATTTTTCTTAAAATACCACCGATTTTCAAATCCGTTTCTTCCAAGCTGCTCCAAAGCACGTCTGAGCTCAGGCTGAAACACTATAAGAAGCGCAAAAATACTAAACTGAAAGAAATTATTAAAAATATTAATTAGCATTCTTAAATTAAATTGGCACGCAAAAGCATACGCCAAAAGAACAATTAAAATTCCCTTCACGAGCTGCCCTGCACGAGATTCACGCACAAGCTTTATCAAATGGTAGATCAAAAACGAGACTACCGCTATATCTAAAACATCGTAAAAACTAAACGTTCTTATCAAACTTTTAAAAGCATCAAAAGTTCCCATAAAATAATCCATTTTTACACCCACAAAATCAATATAAAAACAAGTATTAACCTATTTTCATAAGTACCAAAAGAAACCAACAAAAATAAAAGTTAATACTTTAATTTTACCATATTTAATTTTAGTTGCAAGTAAAACGGATAAACCATACTACATTTTGGGATTTATTGTTTTTATAACTTCAATCAATTTATCAATTTCGGCTTTTTTATTAAAAACAGATGGGCTTACTCTCACCACTCCGGTCTTTGCGCTCCCTGCAAATTCATGCGCTTTTGGAGCACACTGAAGGCCAGTTCTTACCTCTATCCCGTTTTTATCCAAAATTTTTCCTACTTCATCGCTTACATACCCTGCTATGTTAAAACTAAGCAGTGGCACAAAATAACGACTACCCGGCCTTGGCATATATAGTTTAACGCCCTTGATTTTTTTTAAATTATCATAAAGCCGCAAAATAAGTTCGTTTTCGTGCATGGCAATATTATTTATTCCCCTGGACATAACAAATTCCATTCCCGCACAAAGCCCTGATATTCCCCATATATTGGGAGTACCGCTTTCAAATTTTTGCGGCATGATTTTCGGCTGACATAGTATCATTGAATCAGTTCCTGTTCCGCCCTCAATAATTGTATCAAGCATATCAGCTTTTTTGGTTATCAACATACCCGTTCCCATTGGTCCGTAAAGCCCTTTATGCCCCGCCAAACATAAAAAATCTATATAGGAGTTTTTCAGGTTAATCGGAACCAATCCACCGGACTGAGCAGCATCAACTAAAATGGGTATTTTATAAATTTTTGCAAGCGCAGCGATCCGCTCGATGGGCAACTTTATTCCCCAAACATTCGAGGCGTGCGTACAAACGATCAGCTTGGTTTTGGAATTGATTGCTTTTCTGAAAGAATCAACCGTCATATCGTGATTAAGTGGATACACCTGCGCAGACGTATAAGTAATTAAGCCGTCTTTTTTTAATTTATTTAGCGGACGCATAACCGCATTATGTTCAACGCAAGACGTTACCACGTGGTCGCCTTCCTTCAAAATCCCTTTTATTACCATATTTAAAGCGTGGGTGCAATTAAGAGTAAACACAACATTTTTGGAACTTTCTGCACCAAACATATTGGCCGCAACCTCTCGGCATCTTTCGAGCTCTCCGCCGGAAATTCGGGACATGGTGTGTCCGCTTCTTCCGGGATTTGCACCATATTTTTTAATAGCTTCCAAAATCGCTTTATTAACGGAAAACGGCTTAGGATATGTGGTTGCAGAATTATCAAAATATATCACATTTTTACCTCCTATCTTTTAAAAGCAAATTTTTATCTACAATTTTCAGTGGCATTTCAAAAAATTTATCTTCCAATACATAGTATGAAAAAATGCGAAAAATTGATAAAACGTTATATCATATTAATTCATAAAATAGCAAAAATCAAAATTACTCCTAAATTTATATATTAAAAAGCTCCATCGATTAATCTCGATGAGGCTTTTTCATTTAAGCATAAATTTTTGAATCAATCTTATACCGCCATATTTCTATCTTTACAATTTTTCAACAGACACACTACTACCCAAGAAAGTTTCCAATTCTTTTAAAAACGCATCAATCACCTCTTTTTTCTTGTTTCTCTCAGCATATAAGTAAACTTGCACAAATGGTCTAGACGGAACCGGAACAAAAACACCAATTAGGGCACGGCCACTCATATTCGCTATCTGTTTAGCTTCACCCTCACTATTAAGTGTGCACTGCTGGAATCCGTTACGCTTACTCAAAAAGCCAAAAAACTTAACTAAATCAAACATAAAAACCACCCTTTCTAAATAAATTTTATGTAAAAACTTTTACACGATGCCTATATATATATTGTCAAGTGCTTTTTTAAAAATTTTATTTAAAATTAATATTATTTTTCAACCTATAGCATTAAAATGCCCGTATGCGTAAAGCACACGGGATTAATATTTTCAAGCTAATATTAGATATAACACACAACCAACTAAATCACAATTATAATAATTGTCGATGCAAGAAGCAAGTCAAGTAATGTGCTAAGATTTTCAAGATCGCCGGTATTCATAAATGAGTTTTCGCCTTGTTCATTATTTTCGGAATTCTCATCTTCTGAATCACCATAGATAGTTCCGTGCTCATCTTCGTCCCCTTCCGACTCTCCGTGATCCGTTTCTCCGTGCTCTGTTTTTGTATAAATAACTGTAACTGTTGAATCCGCATCCGGCGCAAGAAACACATTGTTTTCATCAACCGATATACCATTTCCGTTCTCACCCAAAACAGTTATGCTTGAAACTTCGCAATCAGTATCCGGATTGGGTTCTATATAAATCTTATCGTTTTTTAAAGTACGCAGTTTTAAAATATTGGAGTCTTCAGGGTCAACAATAGGTTCTTGACCATCGGGCTCAGTTTCTATAGTTGTTCCATCATCAAAAGTAGTTTTATGACGTACTACGTTAGTAGTACCATTTTCAACATCTTGACGCCAAGATACCTCTCTCCATTTATAAACAGCTTTCATATTGGATTCTGGCCTAATTGGATCGTTTTCTATTTTTTCTCCATAACCATCTTTAACATAATCAGTTACATAGTGTGTATATTTACCACCCGAAATAAAGGGTCCATTTACATAATCATTGATTTTTGCTGTTTCTGTTCCGCTTGAGTGAAACACGCCACCCGAAACGTCGTAATTAATCTTATCCGGCTCGTTATAAACCACAACATGCTCCGGATCGCTTTCATCCTCCATATGCCGCTGAACTAACGGAACGTATCCATAAAAGGTACCACCGCTTATAGTTACTGTAATCGGCTGTAAGGTAGTATGCTGACAAACGGAAACTGCCGCTCCGTTGGTTGTTAATCCATTTTTGTTCACTATAAAATCATATTCTTCTTGGTTACCTGTAATGGTTCCTCCGGTAATAGTCAGCGTTCCGGCTCTTACCTCAACACCTGTTCGGCCGCCTTTAATAACTGTTGTTTCACCTAAAATAGTAGTCTCTCCGTTAACTTGCGGTGCATAAATACCGGCCGCAACGGACGAACTCAAAGTTCCACCTGTTATAGTAAATTTAGCATTTTCCCCTTCGTTTACTCCACCTGCAGGCGTACCATTACCCGCCAAAGCATGACTATAAGCTAAAATGGTTCCGCCGGTAATTGTTACTTCTGTATCGTGGAATGCACCTATGCCTACTCCGCCCTTTTTTTGCTCTAAATCCGAATACAGCGCTTTTATTTTTCCCCCGTTAATTGTTGCGGAACAATATTTTACCAAATTTATAGCAGCTACATTACCCTGAGCTTCAATTACCCCGCCATTAACCGTGAGCTTATGTTTTATATCGGTGCTGGTATCGTCTTTATGTCTGTCAATGTAAACAGTCGGGTATGTAGTTTCAGAAACCACATGGCACCATTCATTACAAAATTCCCATAATCAATGACCGCCCCTATCTTAGCTCTAATCGTTCCCCCGTTCATAATAAGCGTACCTTTAGGCTGTATATTCACCCCATATTGAGCAGGCGCCTCTATGGTACCTGATTCAACGGTTAAGATTGCCTCAGTAGTCTTGGACCCCAATTGAACCCTATATGATGTGCCGGTTCCGGTAATCTTTCCGCTTTCATTTCCAGAAGTATCTTTCAAAGTCACATCGGAAAAAACCACAAACATGTAGGCACCCGTATTTAAGGTATGACCATTAAGATCCAATGTTATATTTTGGTACGTCTTTAAATAATCAGTTAGAGTAATGTCCGCCCCTAATTTAACATTTTCGCCGGCGGCTATGGCCGTATTCAATTGATCAAAAGTAGTTACTTCGGTAAATCCAGCAGGCCCATCCGCACGCACAACAAAACTTGCCACTATTGTGAACATAAAAGCTATGATCATAACCAACTTATGCTTAAAAATCTTTTTCAACATATTTTTTACCCTGCCTTTTTTCTAAATATTGATCTGAATGAATTTATTACTACCAGTAATAAATAGACTATACAAACCTCCTTTGAATTAAAACTAATAAAATAAACTTTTATGTTTAAAAGATACACAAAGTTAAAGCAAATATTAAGTAATATTATAAAAACAAAATTGTTTGTTATATTAAAACAAAAATATTAATTAAATTTATTAACTATTTTTTGTTATCAAAAAAGGTATGCAACAAGCATACCCACCTTTTAAAAATCTAAATATTCAATTATTTGGAAATTAAGCAAACCGCATGTGCCACAATACCCTTCAATTCACCGGTAAAACCAAGACCTTCTTCGGTTGTGGCTTTAACGCTTACTTGCTTTATGTTAATATCACAACAATTTGCTATATTTTTTCTCATATCAGTTAAAAACGGCGATAGCTTCGGACTTTGAGCAATAATGGTTGCATCTATGTTTTCGATTTTATAATCCTCATTTTGCAAAAGACTGCATACTTTTTTTAAAAACTTACAGCTATCTGCCCCACTATACTTATCATCAGTATCGGGAAAAAGCTTGCCTATATCACCCAAAGCAGCAGCACCAAGCAAGGAATCCATAACCGCATGAAGCAAAACATCTGCATCGGAGTGCCCAAGCAACCCTAAATCGTAGGGAATCGTCACTCCGCCGAGTATTAAAGGTCTATCTTTTACCAGTTTATGAACATCATATCCATGTCCGACCCTAATAAACATAATAAACTCCCCGCTCCCGGTTAAACGCCAAAAAGTTTTTTGGCATTATTTTTTGTAATCTCTAAAACGTCAGAAACATTAGCGCCTTTAATTTCCGCTACCCTTTGTGCCGTATACTTTATCATTGAAGAATCGCAGCGCTTGCCTCTAAATGGGGTTGGGGCCATATATGGAGCATCCGTTTCCAGTACCATAACATCAAGCGGCATTCCACGAACTACCTCCACAATAGTTTTTGCGTTTTTAAATGTTACAACACCGCCAATACCCAAAAACATTCCTAACCGTGCAACTTCATTCGCCATTTCCAAACTTCCGGAAAAACAGTGGACAATCCCCCGAGGGCGAAGATTTTTTAGTATTTCCATAGTATCGGCATGTGCTTCTCTATCGTGAACCAAAACGGGCAAACCGAGTTTATTTGCAAGTTTAATTTGGTTTATAAATACCTCTTTTTGCAGTTCCTTATTATCAGTTCTAAAGTGGTAATCAAGCCCTATTTCTCCCACAGCAACAACTTTTTGGTTTTCGGATATCAGGGTGCTTAGTTTTTCCAAATAGTTTTCATCAAGATTTTCAGAAACGTTTTCCGGATGAACACCTACTGCCGCATATATATATTCATACTTTTGGGATAATTCGATTGCTTTTAAAGAAGACTTAAGATCCGCTCCAGCGGTAACAACACCACAAACACCTTTATCCTGAAGACTTTGTAAAATTAAATCTCTATCCTCGTCAAACGCCTCATCATCATAGTGCGCGTGCGTCTCGAATATTTCATTCACTTAAGTCACCCCTAATGAATATCACTTCCGGCAGGAACATCATCAACAAAAATTACTTTAGGTTTTCCATCAGGACACGTGGCGGCTAAAATCATTCCGTGGCTTTCGACACCACAAAGTTTAGCGGGTTTCAAATTAGAAACCAAAATTATACTCTTTCCAATCATGTCCTCGGGAGTATAATACTGCGAAATCCCCGAAGCAACAGTTCTTTCGGCCTCGCCGTCATCTAATATAAGTTTTAATAGTTTTTTGGATTTTTTAACAGGTTCACAAGAGATAACCTTTGCAACTTTAAGCTTAATTTTTGCAAACTCGTCTATTCCAACTAGATTTACTTTTTCAGCCTCCTTATCCTCATCTTTTGCCGGCTTTTTGGAACTACTTGACGCAAGAATTTTTTCTAATTCCTTAATTTCTTTTTCTACATCTATTCTTGGGAAAAGCGCGGAAGATTTTGTAACTTTCACATTTTCAGGCAGCATTCCCCAACTATCAGCCATATCAAAAGTACAAACCTTTGGGCTTGCCCCTATCTGTTTTTGAATTTCAAGCGAAGTTTCCGGCATCACAGGAGAAATAAAAATAGAAATTATCCTAAGAACCTCACAAAGGTTATAAAGAACGGTTGCCAATCTATCATAATAGGCCTCATCCTTGCCGAGCTTCCAAGGCATGGTTTCATCGATATACTTATTGCACTTCGAGATGAGCAACCAAACGTCAGAAAGAGCGGATGCAAATCTAAAGTTATCCATTTTTAGTTCATAATCTTTTTTTAGATTAATTGCAAAACCAATAAGCTCATTATCTAAATTACCCGGTCTTTGTTTAGAAGGAAGTGTTCCGCCAAAATATTTATTAACCATGGCAACGGTCCTTGAAAGCAGATTGCCAAGGTCGTTGGCCAAATCAAAATTAATTCTTTTTATGAGTGCTTCATTGGTAAATAGGCCATCATCATTTAAAGAAAACTCTCTTATTAAAAAGTACCTAAGAGCATCCTTTCCGTACCTATCACAAAGCATAACGGGGTCAACAAGATTTCCGCGGGATTTAGACATCTTCTGGCCATCACCAAATAAAATCCAACCATGCCCAAAAACTTGTTTTGGAAGCGGCAAATCAAGCGCCATTAAAATTGCAGGCCAAATTATAACGTGGAAGCGGAGAATCTCTTTCCCCACAAAATGAACGTCTGCCGGCCAATATTTTTTAAAATTCTCATCGTTATCCGAAAGATAACCCTGCGAAGTTATATAGTTTGTAAGCGCATCAAGCCAAACATACACAATATGGTCTTTATCAAAATCAACAGGAATTCCCCATTTAAAACTGGTTCTACTTACACATAAATCATTAAGGCCGCTCTTTATAAACTGAATCATTTCATTTTTTCTGGATTCAGGCTTTATAAAGCTAGGGTGAGTTTCGTAATACTTTAAAAGTTTATCTTGATATTCGGAAAGCTTGAAAAAGTACGCTTCTTCTTCGGTAAAACCCACTTCTCTGCCACAATCAGGGCACTTACCATTCACGAGCTGAGCATCGGTAAAAAAGCTTTCGCAAGGAGTGCAATACCAACCTTTATATTTGCCTTTATAAATTTCACCGTTATCAAAAAGTTTTTTAAATATCTTTTGGACCGTTAATTCATGATTTTTATCAGTTGTCCTTATATATTTATCGTAAGAAATACCAAGTATTTCCCAAAGTTTTTTAAAATCTTTAACTATCTCATCAACATAAGCTTTCGGTTCTTTACCCACTTTGGCAGCATTTAACTCTATTTTCTGCCCATGTTCATCTGTACCTGTTGTAAACATAACGTCATGGCCCTGCAAACGTTTATAGCGTGCAAAAACATCGGCAACTATGGTACTATAACTCGTACCCAAATGCGGCATGCCCGACGGAAAGTATATCGGCGTTGTTATATAACATTTTTCTCTTTTCTTATTTTCATTCATGGTAATAAAGCACTCCTTGTTATTAAAATTACATGTAAACCATTATACCAGCAGATATTAAAAATATCTATATATAAACAAAATTGTTTTATCGGCAAAATTTATAATTTCCAATTATTTCAAAGTATAAACAAAAGCAGCACGCAAATAATAACTTTCGTGGAGGTGATAAAAATGGCTGATAACAAAAACTATACCAATAATAACAACAACACAAATGGTACAAACGGCAACAACGGCACAAACGGAAACAATTCTCAAAATCAACAAAACAAAAACAGCAAAAATGAAAAAAATTCTAAAAATTGCGCAAGATAGTCATTAACCTAAACAATGCTTTCTTAATTTTCACTCGAACTTTAAGAAAGCATTATTTTATCTAATCATCTATAATCACACCGTGAGAAACGGGCTTACATAAAAAAACTTTTTCATAATCTTGCTTCATAATTTTTTGGCACCGCTGCGCCGAAACAGCATCTTCAAAAATTCCAAAAACAGCCGAGCCGCTTCCGGTCATAAGCGTTCCTTTAGCGCCTAACTTTCTCATCTTATCTTTTAATAAAAAAACTTCAGGATCCTCTACGACATCTTCAAAGCGATTAAAAAGATTATTGCACATTCCCGATAAATCACCACTTTTTAGCGCAGCATTAATCCTTTCTATTGCCAAAATATTTTTTTCTTCTATGCTCTCTGCTTTTGCATAGGCCGTGCTCGTAGAAATATTAATATCCGGCTTTACTATAACCAAATAATATTCAAGTTCAGAGTTTATAGGGTGTAAAATCGTTCCTCGGCCGCCCGCCTCGGAGGTGCCTCCTTTTATACAAAACGGCACATCCGAACCGACCTTTTCACCAATTTTCATTAAATCATTTAGCGGCAAGCCGGTTTCAAATATATGATTAAGAGCAACTATAACAGCGGCTCCATCACTACTTCCTCCGGCAAGCCCTGCAAGACTCGGTATATTTTTTTGTATTTCTATTGCTATTTCGGCAGGCTTTACACCTGTAAATTCAAAAAAACTCTTGGCGGCTTTATACATAGTATTATCTTCAAGGGGGCACTTAAAATCTGCGTTACTTTTTATCTCAAAAAAACTATTTTTGGAAACAGAAATGTTTAAAACATCATACAAACTCACACTCTGCATAATCATATCCACATTGTGATATCCATCCGCACGCTTATCCAAAATTTCTAATCCTAAATTAATTTTTGCCGGCGCCAATATTTTTACGTTCATAATCCATACCACTCTAAATTATTTTTTAAGTTCACAAGTAATATTATAATATAAAAAGACATAAAAATGTGATTATTTTAAAATAGGGGCATTCTTAGTAAATTAAATATCAAAAAAGTATTTTCACATAAACATTTCAAATCCCTACTTCGCTCCCAAAAGCAATATTTAAAATTTATAATTATCAAGGCAAAAGTTTCCGAGCTATTTAGCTCGGAAACTTATTTAAAACACAATACAATTAACGTTTAAGTTTACCGGTTTCGAATTTAATATCGTGATCCTCTAACCTACAAGAAATATGATCACCTTTTTTTATTTTCCCACTAAGCAACATTTCCATAAGTGGACTTTCAAGCTTTTCTGCTACTTTCTTTTGGAGTCCTACCGCACCAATTCTATGATTAATGTCTTTCTTGGCCATATCGCCCAGCACATCATCGCCAATTTTCAAACTTATATTTTTTGTACTCATTTTATTTTCAAGTCTATCGGCGAAAATTCTGAGTATCTCCTTAGCATCGGATTGATTTAATTTATCAAATACCAACACATCATCTAACTTATTAACAAAGTTGCTTCCGAAACGTTCCTCAACTTTAGACAACACCTTTTGCTTTAGAGTGTTAGTATCATTTTGGGTATCGTTTAATATAATATCATCGCCTACGCTCGAGGTCATTACAACAATAGAGTTGGTAAAATCTATTTTTCTTCTGTGACTATCGTAAGTAAATCCATCTTCGAGTATTCCCAAAATTTGATTAAATGTAATTCTATCGGCCCTATCTATATTATCAAGTACAACCAACGAATATGGCTTTTTCCAAATTTGCTCCAAGAACTTATCATCAATGGAAGAATGAGCAGTATTAATTTTAACAAGGTTACCCATTTCATGACCCGCACGCTCGGCAAGCGCTGTTTTTCCAACACCGGACGTACCCGTGAGCAAGAATGAAGATTTAGGTTTGGAAGCATTTACAAATCCGTTTCTTGCGTTACGGACCGCTCCGCACAATTTATCAACAGCTTCTTTTTGCCCGATTATGCTACTCCCCACGCGATCTTTTATGCTACTGAGGCGCTTGCTCTCAACTGCGGTAATTGGTCCCAAAGGAATACCGGTTTCAGCGGTAATGACGCTCTGTATATCTTCTTCTTTAACCTCGGGGATCACATTGCTTCCCGCTTTTTTATCGCGCCTTTCCACAAGTTTGGAAGCTAGGCTTAAAACATCTATTGCTTTATCGGGGTATGTACGATTTCTCATATATTTTCCCGTTAAATCTACTGCCGACATCAAAGCAGAACCATTTATCTTAACGCCTGATTTTTCCTCAAACTTAGGTCTGAGATTTTCAAGTACGCTCAAAGTCTGGCTTGGATCAAGTTCCTCTAACACCAACTTTTTAAATCTTCTTTCCAAAGCAGGATCTTTTGAAATATATGAATATTCAGAAGTCGTAGTTGCAGCAACAACGTGTACACCGGGACGATCCAAGTATGTTTTGAAGAGTTCTCCGGCACCACACTGAACAATTTGATGGAACTCGTCTATGAACAAGATTATATTAGGATCTTGCTTTGCCTTATCAAAGAGGGCTCTCATACGAGTTACCGCTCCATCGGACTTGCTATATGCATTACCGGCAATCAAGCTAACCATATTAACTTTTATTACCCTTTTATCTTTAAAATCATCAGGTACATCGCCCGTAGCGATTCTATATGCGAGGCCCTCAACCAAAGCCGTTTTTCCAACTCCGGCATCACCCGTTACGCAAGCGTTAGCCTTTCCTTCCTGCGAAAGAATATCAATTAAACTATCTATTTCTTTATCACGGGCAACCGCTTCTTGTCCTTCTCCAAGTTTTGCTTGCTCTGTTAGGTCTTCGCAGTATCTCGACATTACCGAATAAGAATCCGGATCCATATAACCGGACGATTGCAAAAGCAAGCTGACCGGTTGTAACAACATGTTACATATTGCCGTAGCAATGGCTGAACCGACAAGCGTACCAATAGTTTTCATATCAAGAGCCATAATATCATTCTCCATGTATTTAAGTTTTAAAAAAGTAATCTATCTGCGCAAATTACTGTACAGGTACTATTTTAACATTTTTCAAAGCATTTGTCAATATAATTTTATTTTTGTTTTTACTTTTCCATAATTCTTTCGACTATTTTCTTGGCAGTCGATTTATAAATTTCAAGATTTTCTCTGCTATTCGCTTGCATAATAAGATAAAATTTAATTTTAGGCTCTGTGCCCGATGGACGAACTATAATTTTACAGTTATCTTTTAGATCAAACCTTATTATATTAGAGTGCGGCAGGTCTTCATTTATAACCTTCCCATTTCTACTATCAAAAACAGTTGAATTTAAATAATCGTAAACTTTCAAGATATCCAAGCCCTTAAGTTCATTCGAAAAATTGTTTTTAAGTCGTCCCATAATATCTTCTATAATTTTTCCGCCATCAACACCCTTGACTTCAAAGCCCAAGGTTTTTTCGCCAAAGAAACCATATCTATTGTAAAGCTTTTCAAGAGCTTCGCACAAATTCATTCCTTCATCTTTGTAACAAGCGGCCATTTCAGAAACAACTAAAGCCGCCGAAACAGCATCTTTATCCCTAACATAAGCACCCGTCAGATATCCGTTACTTTCTTCGAACCCAAAAACGTAATCATTTTCACGTTCCTCTTTTTCGAGTTTCAGAATTTCGGATGCTATATTCTTAAATCCCGTAAGAACCTCCCGCATCTCGCAGCCATAATTACGAGCGATACTGTCCACCATCATTGTGCTGACTATCGACTTTATGGCAACAGGTTTTTTAGGAAGAGTTTTTGCTTCTTTCCGCTTGCTTAAAATATAATTAAAAATCAGCACGCCTATTTCGTTACCGCTTAAAATTTTATACTCTGATCCGTGCTTAACGCAAACGCCTAAACGATCACAATCAGGGTCCGTGGCAAGAATTATATCCGCATCTTTTTCTTTTGCAACTTTTAAAGCCTCTGAAAAAGCTTCAATATTTTCGGGATTTGGATATGTACAAGTCGTAAAATTCCCATCGGGATTTTCTTGCGAAGAAACAACGTATAAATCTTTAACTCCAGCTTTTTTTAAAACCTTACTGACAGGAATATTTCCGGCTCCGTTTAGTGGTGTATAAACAACATTTAGATTTGAAATCGGAAAATTAAATATACGCTGATCCATTACATGTTTTTCATATTCTTCATAAACACTCGGGGCTACAAATTCAATTAATCCCAAACTTTTTGCAACTTCAAAATCTAAGATTTTAGTATCCGAAAATATATTCAAAGAGTTAATTTTTTCAAAAACTTTGGAAGCTATATCTTCAGACATTTGAGCCCCGTCTTCGCCATAGCATTTATAGCCGTTATACTCTGCGGTATTGTGGCTTGCCGTAATCATAACTCCCGCCTGAGCCTTTAAATTCCGAACGCAAAAAGAAAGAAATGGGGTTGGCATTAATTTATCGGTAATATAACTTTTTATTCCGTTACCCGCCAAAACCTTTGCGGTCTCCTTTACAAAAAGCCCCGAATTATTACGTGAATCATAAGATATGGCAACTGAAATATCGCTTAAATATTTTTCAGTTAAAAAATTTGCCAACCCTTGAGTTGCACGGCGCACGGTATAAATGTTTATTCTATTGGTGCCTGCTCCCATAACGCCACGCAGACCCGCCGTTCCAAATTCGATAGATTTATGAAACCGCTCTTTTATTTCTCTGGCGTTGTTTTTTATACTTTCAAGCTCATTTTTAATTTGATCATCCTCCGCACGGCTTACCCATTTTGCGTACTCCTCATTAATATCCAATTTACCGGTCATTATCTTTTTTAATTCTCCCTTAACTAAACACATCATCTTAAAACACACAAACCCGTATTTTACCACATAACGATAGCTAATTCAACAAACAAGCAAAAAACGATCCTATATTTAGCTACTAGTTTTTGGGCCTGCCCAATTACTAAGTTTCTGCAGTATTTCCAAGTATTGTCGGGGATTCAAGCTTTCGAGTTTATCCACCTTGTAACTCGATAAAATATTTTTTAAAAGTTTTTCGGAGTTTTCGAAACCATTTATCACTTTATTTAAATTTTTTACATCACTATTCGAAATTTTTTCAGATTCCACCTCCGGCAAATCTTCCCCCGCATATATATAAAGCCCCAATCCAAACATAGAAATATTTTTAACCAAACACCGCATAATTGCTTTATTTATATCAAACATACTGGCAGCTTCCACCACTATATTTTTCTTATACTTTGAATCATAAGTATAGGGCTTTGACTTCATCGCTTTATTTGCGTTATCCATAACAGGGAGCCACATTTCGTGTGTAAGCCCATTTATGGTTACGCTCGTAAACACCATGTATCCGGTATCTTTATCATATACGTACGGAAGCTGATTTTCGCCAAAAAGTTTAACTTCATAACAGGCTTCGGGGTATTTTTTCTTTATCTCAGCCCACGCATATGGCCAAGAAATATAGCTAAGTCCATTTTTCTTTTCTATGTGATCGCCAACATTTATATTAAATAAATTTTCAAAAACAGAATTTTTCCCTTTCATAATACCTCCAACTTTCAAAGAACATTTAGAAATTAATACTAATATCATTTCCCCATTTTTTTACTTTATAATACAAAAAGGAGATTATTGTTAAAAACATTTGCAAGAATTGATTTTAATATTAATTTGTGGTATAATTAACATAAGTTTAATTTATACAAATGCACTTAAAAGGAGCACAATGTTAATGAATTTATTAAAAGCTAAAAACAAAATTCTGGCATTATTTCTTGCATCTTTAAACTTAGTTACCATAGCTGCACCGATTTCTTATGCACAAACTACGGATACAGCCGCGCAAGTAGCCGTATCGTCAAAAGAAAATATATCTCAATATGGATTTAGTCTTAAAAAGTCATTTTCCGTACAATGGCATGACCTTTTGGAGTACAGACACGAAAAATCCGGAATGTGGCTGGTTGTTGAAAAAAACAATAATGCTGATAAAAGATTTGAAATAATGGTTCGTACCCCTCCCGAAAACGATAAAGGAATAAACCATATAATAGAACACTGCGTGTTAAACGGAAGCGAAGAATACCCTTGCAAAAACATGCTTTGGGAACTCCACCAAACATTATATAACACGTTTTTAAATGCTATGACATTTCCTTGCTACACGACATTTCCTGTGGCAAGTTTAGATGAAGATGAGCTGTTTTCCTTAGCAAAAATTTACACAAGCGGAGTATTTCACCCGGCGTTTTTAAAAGATGAACGTATATTTAAAAAAGAAGGAATCCGCTTCGAGCTTGACTCAGAAAACAAATTATCTCCCAACGGTACGGTATTTAATGAGATGCAAGGGAAAAACCCCGATATGTTAAACTCCGTATTAAAGACTATATTTCCGGATACCCAAAGTAAAAATGTATCCGGCGGAATTCCTGAAAAAATAATGGATCTTTCCTATGAAGAAGTTTGCAACACATATAAAAAGTACTACCACCCATCAAATATGGTAGTGTACATGTCCGGTGATATAAATTACGAAAGATTCATGAAATTTCTCGATGAGGAATATCTTAAAAACTATGATAAGATAAATGTGGATCATATAAAGTACGAATCTCAGGATAAATCAAAATTGCCCGAAGAAAAAACCGTTTATTATTACAAACAAGCAACCGATAAAAATATTATTTCCGCCAATGTTGTTTCGCTCTTAGATTATGAGTTTTATATCAAAAATGAATATGGTCTTGATATTTTAGCTCAAATTATAAATAACGCCAACAGCGAAAGAACGAAATTTCTAAAAAGCAAAGGATACTTAGCCATCAGATCCATTGTTTACGATCATTTCTACGATCCGGCGATGGTAATTGAATTAGATTCGGAAAAAGAAGATCTGGTTTCACCCGAAAACACAAAGAAAGTGCTCGGTGAGCTTTTTGAAAAATATCCGATAAGACAATCTGAAATAGATGCTATAATCGGCGCAAAAGATTTCAGCAAAAAATTAAACCGTGAAACAAATCTATACGATTCCTGTCTAGATTCAAGCCATTTCATAAAATCTTTCATAAAATTCGGCGATCCTTGCAACGATAAGTATTTTGGTATGTTAGAATCAAAGAGTGTATGGTGGAAAAAAATATGGCGCTATATTTCCAAAAAGTGCGGCTGCCAGTCATCAGATAAAATTGATCTTAATGAATTGACGAAAGATTTACTGCATAAACAGCATAAAACCATTATTGTGTTTAAGCCTTCTGACGACAAATCACTTAGCAGCAAAGAAAGATTAAAAGCAAAAATTGATTCTCTGCAAAATAAAAAAGATGAGCTTACTAAAAATTATCAAGAGCAAAAAGCCTGGGCAGAATCTCCGAACGACAGCCAAACTGTAAGTGAAATCAAAAAAATGTTTAAAAAACTATCGCAAATAAACATGCCTAAACTCGCTTGCGAATTAGAAGATAAAAAAATAGAAAATGTAAGTTGCTATCACTCTTTTCAGGATATCGGGGATTTCATTTCTTACAAATTGATATTCAATATAAGTAATTTAACACAAGAAGAGTTAAAATATGTTGAGTTGCTCGCCAACGCCTTAAATAACAACAATACTCAAAAACACTCCCGAGGAGATTTAAACGAATTAAAATCAGATACTTGCCGTTTAGTAAGCGTAGTAACAACTTCCACAGATGATAAAAACAGCAGAAGCGCATCTATGATAGTTGACATTGTAATGGATAAAAACAAATCCAAATCCGCAATTGAGCTATCAAAAGAGCAGCTCTTTGACATTGATTTTAAAGATATTCACTCACTGAAGAAATTTGTGGAATCTACAACTGTTCTAATGGCTTCAACCCCCAAGCCGCTTGCAAAGTTTTATGATATCTTAAGCAGAGAAATTTCTCCTGTTTATAGCTATTTAAATAAAGACAAGAACTATGATGATACCGAAAAATTTTATAAAGAAATACAATCTAATTTATCGGATGAAAAATTTGTAGATTCGCTTGCAAGCAAACTAGAAAACTTGAGAGATAAAATTTTTAACATTAATTCATTGCAAGGAGCCGGAATATGCTCAACCGAAGAAAATGAAAAATTATCGGAAGAAAATTTAAAAGATCTTTTGGAACGCTTGAGCAAAAAGGATTTCGAACAAAAATCAGAAATAAATTTAGTCCCCGGCAACAAGAAAAATATTGCTTGTATAGATCCAACCACCTCCAATAACAACATCGCTTGTTTGGCGGATTGTAAAGAATTATCTGATAGCGCAGATTTTGACGTTACTTGCAGAATAATTACCGATAAATTTTTAGCGCCAAACATCCGTGAAAAAGGCGGAGCGTACGGAGCAGGCATTTCAAGAATACCGAGCACCGGAAAAATTGTTATAAATTCTTATTGCGATCCTAACTTAAAATCTTCAATAGATATTTTTAAAGGTATCCCTGAATTTATTAAGAATTTAAATCTTGAAAGTACTGAAATAGAAAATATTTCAAAAAGCCTTTTGGGAAATTTCTTCCCTAAAAACAAATTGGATTTATTTTCAAATCAAGTAGAAAAACTAATTTGCGAAAAATTAGATTACTGCAAAAAAATCAATTCAGATATTGATGCCATAAAAAATATAACAACAGAAAAAATAAAAGAACATGGCAAAATCTTAGAACAAGCAATATCTAATATGCAAATATATTTAATTTCAAGCGACCGCAAAAATATAGAAGAAAACACATTTGACGAAATATTTGAATAAAAGATGCTCTACAAAAAGTCCCGAGTTATATCGGGACTTTTTATTTTGGTTAAAATTAAAAAATTTAAGTATTGTTAAAACAAATCATTTGAAAAATTTTCGGTTAAAACTTCACATTCAAGAATTTTCTTTAAAATCTCTCTTAATTCTTTTCGCACGATTTCTTTAGAACTTTTTTCATCGTTGCTTTCCTTGATAAATCCTAAACACCCATAACACAAAAATCCCGCAATCCTCCTTAGACTATACTTAGGTTTTAAAAGATCGCTTCTTCTTTGAGTATGGATTTTTAAATATTTTAAGATATATTCATAAAGTGAAAAATTAAGATACGGATTTTCATAAGAACTTATATGCGAAAAAAACTCAAAATTATCATAATAAACATTCAAAACACAATCCAAAAAATTGCAATAGCTCTTTATGGAATCTTTTTCCGAATTGTTTTCGCTTTGTAACCGTTGGTACTCAATTTTTGCACTGTTAACCATATCTTTGGAGATATCTTCTATTAAATCATACTTATCTTTATAGTGGGCATAAAAAGTAATCCGACTCGTTTCAGAACTTTCACAAAGCTCTTTTATGGTTATTTTATCAAACGGCTTACTCAAAAGTAGATTCATAAATGTATTTTTTAAGTTTTTTTTAGTTTTTATAACTCGCCTATCCTTTTTCATTTGCTTACACATCTCCGATTTTGTATAATTAACTTACACACATTCTAATATGTAATTCTAATTGAGATTAATTCTTATTACAATTATATCACAATTATTTATAACTTTTATATGATCTTAGGAGTGCTTCAAATGGATTCTTTTGTTTTAAGTTGCTGCTCTACCGCCGATATGAGCAAAGAATATTTTAAAAAAAGAAATATAAAATATGCATGCTTTCACTATTCCGTGAACGGCAAACAATATCCCGATGATTTGGGCGAGACTATGTCACTTTCCGAGTTTTATGAAACCATAAAGGACAAAAATACGGATCTAAAAACTTCGCAAGTAAATTACGACGAGTTTTTAAATTATTTCACTCCATTCCTCGAGCAAGGAAAAGATATCCTGCATATATGTATCTCTTCGGGCCTATCCGGCGCTTATACATCTGCGGTTATGGCAAAAAAAGATTTGGAAATAAAGTATCCCGAACGTAAAATCTATATAGTCGATTCCCTTGCCGGCTCATCCGGTCAAGGGTTAATAGTAGATACTCTTGCGGATATGCGGGATAGCGGAAAAAACATTGATGAAATTTATAATTGGATTGAAAATAATAAACTTCGCATGCACCATTGGTTCTATACGGATGACTTAACCTTCTTTATACGTGGCGGCAGAGTTTCCAAAGTTTCAGGCTTCATAGGAACTTTACTTAAAATATGCCCTGTTTTGAACGTAGATGTAAACGGCAAGTTGATACCCAGATTAAAAGTACGCACAAAAACCAAATGTGCCGATGAAGTCATTGCAAAAATGGCTGAATATGCCGATAATGGCTTGGAATACAATAAAAAGTGTTTTATTTCTCATTCAAATTGTCTCCAAGATGCAAAGTTGCTTGCACAAAAAATAGAAGAAAAATTTAAAAATTTGAGAGGAAACATTGTTATAAGTAATATAGGAACAACAATCGGAAGCCATACGGGCACAGGCACTGTGGCATTATTCTTTTGGGGTTCTCCACGCAAAGATTAGAAATACTCACCCTTATCTATAATTTTTTAATACTAGTAATTTTTAAAATATTACTTTCATAAAAACAATTTATTTCATAAACTGAAACATTGAGTAAAGACACACGGGCGGCCATACAGCCGCCCGTTATTTTGATGTTAAATACATATAAGTCCAATCTTTAGCCGCCTATAATATGTTGTTGTGTTCCGATTGTATAACTATCAAAGTATTTACAAAAATCATTTAATTCCAATTCAGAAACACCCTTATCATCCTCGTTATGGTGAGTTACAACCGAGCTGTGCATTTTACCGCCTTTTCTCTCTTCATAAACTCTTGATCTTCCGGCATAAGGATTTCTTACTATCACATACTTTTTACCACTCTTCTCTTCCACATCCAAGACAGTATAAGCGTGCATAAGAAAAAGACCTTTGCTATAAATTTTAATACCCCTACTCGCGCCCGCTACAACAACTTTATGGGAATCAGTAGCGTTCTTTATATTTTTGTAAATTTTATTCACTTCACTTGAATATGGACCGCTCGAAAATTTTTTCAAGTGATCTCTATCTAACCCGTGAGATGGATATAAATCAGTAAACACATATTTTTCTCCGGTAAATGCCGCAGCGCAAAATGCCGAATCCGAACCTTGCAAACCATCAATAACTCGGGACTTTATTTTACCATTCTTTTTATATTGCTCCCTTAGTTTATCAAAATACTCTCCTTGCATATATTTTGTTTTATAAACAGCAAAAGCCTTTTCCAAAAGTCTTACCCAAGGCACTCCTTTTTTACGAAGAGCGGATTTATCTACCGTAATATTTAATTTCTCCTTAGATCCGTCAAACTTAAAAAAACTAACCTTTATTTTAGCTTTATTTTTAAACCAATCCACACGCTTTGAAACATCTTGTTCATCAACTACAAGTTTATACTCAGGGAAACAATCAAATATGAGGCTCTGACCTTCTCTTGTGGAAGCCAAAGATGATAAAACTGACAAAAAATAACAATCAAGGTCCGTGTAGCCCTGCTTGATGTCAAGCGGGCTCGGTTTTCCACCATTTGGAAACAATTCAGAATTTTCTTCAAATTTGGTTTTCTTGTGAAATAGGCCATAGCTTACTTGACTATCGTCAACAGCAATATCTTCATCCGGCATAATCGTCACATCCTTTAAAGTAATAATTGCATATTATACACTAATTTATAAATTTGTAAATATATAAATTTATTTTTTGTTGCAAATTTATATTAAAACAGCCAAAAGCATCATTTTTAGTAATCTGTTATATATGTCATTTAAAAATGAACTTGAAAGTGGATTTTTCCCTTTGCCGATTTCAATAGTAAAAGCAGGTTTATTAAATTCCGTTATAAACCAATCTTTAAAACCGCCTCCTTGAGCCAAGCCCTCGGGACTACTTAAAACATAATCACTTGTAAGCGCAAGAATTCGTGCTAAAGTTTCAGAATTATTTGGAACTTTGTCGCCATATTTCCAATATATTTCCTCGCCTTGACTATGGAAAGCAATGGCATAATCAAAATTTTTACTTCTGCAAAGTTTAGTTACAGCCCTGGTTTCCGGCTCGCTTTCGGGATACTTTCCGCCGTACCTTGTTTTTGCGGGACCGGATATGTTATTTGATTTTTCAAGTTTATGCAGCTTTTCCCAATTTGCATCAAAATTGTGATTTATATCCACTCCCCTTGCATTTGCTTGCCAATCAAAAGTTTTTCCCTCGCTTGCCCCTTCCACAACATGTTGGAAGTCTTTGGCGGCAGTACTTCCTTTTAAAGAAATCTCCACACCATCCGGATTTACGCACGGAATAACGTATAGTCCCCTATCTTCAAGGCATTTAAAAATATTTATCCCGCAAATATCTTCCCTATTATAAATTAAACCACCCAGCGTATCCAAAAATCTTAAAACTACCAAACTCGTAAGCCATTCCATACCGTGAAAAGCACACGCAAATAAAACCATTTTTTCTTTACTTCCGATTTGTAATCCCTTTATTTTCCTTCCACACAAACTTTTCCCTATAGTTTCGGATTTTATAAAATCGTACTTTTGTTGGAGCTTTGAAACGCTTTCGAATATATCATTAACTGAATTTAAGTATTGCACAAGATATTCTCTCCTTAAAAAATAATAAGAGGCATTATTTACCACTAGCAAATTTATATTCGATTTTTCAAAAAAATATTTTTACTGCATATTTGGTGTAAAAAAAATATAAAAACACTTGAAAAAAATAAAATAATTAGTATAATCACTATAAATACCTTATTTTGCACAAAAGGAGTAGATAGCGTATGATTAATTTGAATCAAATAGGCCAAAAAAAATCATTGGCTTTTTATCTTAAACAACTGATCTTATTTGTTGTTTGCGCTTTATTTTTTGGCATCGGAGCGGGTGCAGAGTCTCCTATTGATATTCCCGAAACTTATAAAGTCACCCTCCCGCAGAAAGTGGACGGAGTACAAAAGCTCGAATATATGATGGGCCAAGAAAACATGGGTAATACTGCAGGCACAAGTTCGGTAGATGCTGCGCCCGGTACCAAGCTTAGTTTCTTGGTTCAAATTGAATCCGAAGAATACAGCAAGCTTTGCTCAAAAGATGTTAAGATTCAGTCCGAGTCCGGCCAAACGTTGAATTTAATGAAATATATGTACGATATAGACGGCAACTTCATAAAGGTAGCCATCCCCGAAAACGAACCTTTGGATTCTAAACAAACCTATATTACTTCCGATTACAACATCTGTTGCGATGATACAATATATCTAAACAAATTAAATAAAGATACGTTTAACACGCACATAGTGGCCGACACTAAAGATTATTCGCTATCTGAAGCGCTTGATATATCGTGCCAAATCGGTAAAGGAAATCAGACGCTATCTCCTATTTATAACGAAAGCGAAAATAGTTTTGAAATAAATAATATTTCGGTAAATTCTCCAATCTATTTAACAATAAATAAAAATAAAGACTTTTCACAATCGGAAGTCGAGATTTTTAATGGCGAAAACAAACTGGGTATTTCCGAAAACGGAAGCGTTTCTATTCCCGCCATAAAATCGGATGTAAATCTTACAATTAAAAACATTCGTAAAAACAAATATAATTTATCATTTAAAAGCTATTCGGACATTTCGTTTGAATACCGCAAGCAAGGAGAAGAAGATTTTAAATCCGTTTCCGGCGAAGCATTAAGCGTTATTTCAGGCGAAAACGTTGATTTTAAATGCAACTGTGAAGACGAATCCACTTTGGAAAACAAAGAAATAACGGCAAACGGCATAGCACTTAAAGAATCAGACGGTGTATACAGCCTTTTAAATATAAAAGAAGATACCAATATAAACGTAAATTCCAAAGAAGAATCTTCATACAAAATAAGCTTACCAAATACAGACTCAGGTGTTACGGCAACAAATGAATCTGACGAAACACTCGATTTTGCAAACGTAAAATTTGGAGAAAGCTTTAAATTTAAACTAAAAGCAAACGAGGGCTATGATAGAAACATAGAAAATGTTTCTGCGTATGCGGTTCCAACCGGAAAACTTGTAGATAATGATTATAATGTGGAAGCAAATACGGAAGAAACATCCGGATATCTACTCAAATCCACCTCGGATGGCGTATTTACAGTTTCTGAGGTTAAGGAGCCCATGTCTATAATAGTCAAAAATGCTGTTAAGAATACTTATCGGTTAAATTTCCCAACGGAGCCGGGCGAGGTTTCATATAGGGTTGAACCTTCCGAAGGAGTTAAAGAAGTATCACCAAATTTATTTACAGTTGTTCATGGTTCGAAAGTTTTTGTTACTTTAACAGCTCCGGATGGTAAACTCTTGCCGGATCACTCTTTAGGCATCAGCATACCCGGCACTACAATTACTAAAAACGGCGGAACATACACAATAGAAAACATTACAGATGATGCCGATATCGTAATAGGCGGCGCTGAAAACAGAACATGCAATATTACGTTTAACAGTGAAGGTATTATTTGTAAGGATGAAAACGGACATGCGCTGGGAAGCAATACACTAACAGCCAATTACAAAGGTTCTGCGAAATTTAAAGTAGATACAAAAGAAGGTTACAAAGCTACAAACGGCATATCCTTGAGCATTGCTCAAGGTAGCGCATCCCTTACCGCACTAAGCGGAGAAAATTTATTTGAAATCTCAAATGTTACGGATAACGTAGCGCTTTCCGTCAAAGGGGTAGAAAAAGAGACAGTTGCGGTAACGCTTAATTCTACCGGAGTCGACAAACCGGTATTCAAATCGCAAAGTAACGAAGAGCTACCTTCGAAAACCGAAATATCCTATGGGAATGATCTGGAATTTACAGTATCCTCGAGGGATGGCTCAAATCAGGCATATACCGTAACAAGCAATGATTCAAACGCAACTATCGAAACAATAGATGCTTCTCAAAATAAGTTTTTGCTAAAAGGTGCCACAGCCAATACCACGCTTTCAGCAACTCCTGTTTATTCATCAGGTAGCGCTTTAAATACCGCTACACGTGGCATTGCTTCTGACGCCACCGGAACGCCACTGTTAGGCGCCGGTAACTCACAACACAATTCAAATGGTATAATAATCCTAGATGGCAGCCAAACCGAAAGCTATTCAGGCCCCGCTTTGGAAATACATCCATTTAGAACTTTACAGCTTTATAATAATCCCAGCCACAATAATGCCGCAAGTGTCAATGCAACAATTACGTACACCGATAAAATAAATCCAAAAAATAGTAAAATAATAAGTAATGTCGATATAAGCAAGCCCACAAAGGGGGTTGATGAGCTATGCAATCTAAAAATGGCTTTTAAACCTAATTTTGATAACCCGGATACATCGCTCGATGGTATTTGGAACAAAGCTGATGGTTGGGATAGTGAAAAGCTCCAAACTTTCATAAATGCTATCAATGGCAATACTTCACTTAAATTCCAGTCAGATTTCACGTTAATGGTTAAATTAGAAGGCGGAACAGCTCCTCAATTTTATAAAGATCAATCGACTAAATATATTGTGAGAAATGCGAATTATAGAGTTTCTTCCTTTGGTCGTTTTTCGGGAAAATGTGTTCCGCTTGTAATAAATGATGAAGATAATCCGGACGCAAGCGTTGACAGCCGAGAAGGCCCGTATTTAAATATACCACAAGACTATATCAATTGGAGCAGTGATAATTCAGAAACGACTCCGGAGGTATTCACTATGGGAGGAAACTTTACGGGTTCATATAATAACACAGCCGGACTTAATAATAGCTATTGGGGTTGGTCATGGGATGATAGACGGTTAAACTACTACTGCGACAATATAGTGCTAAACTATGACTGCGCTGCACCAAAATATGCTCCCGCAAATATCACTTTTACCAACAGCGGGCTTGCGAATTTTAAAACCAACAGTGGCACGGCATTCGGAGAAAACAATAGTACATCTATTGGTGCCAAAAATGAACTACGTTTTAAACTTTACGCCAAGGAAAGCCATCTCTTTAACCTTGCGGGACTGTCCACAGCAGATAAATTAAGCGATGCAACAAATGCAATTTCTGTGGAAAACGACCCTTCTAGAACATATAGGTTAGTAGCTATCGATTATAGCAGCGATGGCTCTTATATAACTTACAAAATCGATAATATTATCAATAATAACTCCGAAAATCCCGTAAATCTAAAACTGAGTGTTAATAATAGCAAACTTGAAAGAAGAAAATATACATGCTCATTTACAGGCACAAATGCCACGTATTCGGACAGTGAGGGTGTTTCGATACCTTCGCAAAAATCATTTGAATATCGTAGTATAAATGATGGCGAAGCTGAGCAATCCTTCATCATCAAACCCGGAAATATAGCCGACGTTAATGACAAACCAAAACTTTCATTTAAATTTGGTGGAGGCATAACAGAAAATATTAACATAAGCGACCTCAATTTGGATAATGGTGCTTCGGAAATCAGGTACCTTTGCAAGACTATCGAAAGTGATAACAGTACAGCTAATCTTGTAATAAAAATAGAAAAAACAAAACGTGCCGGGCAATACAAGGTAACCATATTACAAATCAAGTATGGTTTTACTATTGATGCCAGTTATAACAAAAAAAAGGTAACAGTTAAATTTTATACTGACGGTAACTTCAATTATAAAATCATAGCTCCCACCACATTAGTCGGTTCGGAAGACGGTATACTTCCGGGAGCCAATCAAACCTATGCGGGTAGACAAATAACATATGGCAGAAAAGTGGATTTCATTGTCGTTCCAAATGACGGCTTTGATATAAGCAATATACAAGTCACCGCAAACGGAAACACTGTAGATCTCAAAAATGACTGTTATACCGTATCTAGCATCACCGAAGAAACGAACATCCGAGTAAACAATGTTTCAAAAATCACTAATGATGTTACGTTCACACGATATGATAACGTGTTTTTTAAAGATTCAGATAATAACCAGTTTGCCGAAAAGCATTCGGTTGATTATAACGATGATGTTTCTTTCAGAGTATCCGTTTCGAATGCATATGACGGATCCGTAGGCGATATACAGATATTTGCAGAGTATTCAAAATCCGGTGAAAATGTGGAAATTCCAAAAATATATGATCAAGATGAGAATGGCAATCAAAAAACGACATATCATTACACTTTAGAACACGTTAAAGAAAATATTCGTGTTTACGCAAAAAATATGGCACTTAACAAATACGAAATTACCTTAAACCCCACAGATGGTATCGAATATTGGAATGAGTATGGCACTAAAAAACTTGCTACCAAAGCAGGAGACAACGGAAAAACCGTTTATAAAGCAGAAGCATATCACGGAGAAAACTTTAGCTTTAAAGTTGTTGCAAAAACCGGATATGATATATCAAATTTAAAAGTATACAGCAAACCAAAAAGCAGCAACAAATCCACACAGCTTCTCCCCTCCCACGACGTATATACAATAAACGGCATTTCTGAAAACCAGATTGTTAATGCTCAAAACACTCCAAAATCAAAATGCAAATTGGAATTTAGAACTTTGCCGGGAGCAACCTACACAGATCCTTCGGGAAGCACTATTAGTAATACGCTAGAAGTTGATTATGGTTCAAATTATAAATTCAAAATTTCTCTTGATGCCGCTTATAACAAATCCAAACCTAAAGTGAAAATAAAAGGCACAACCGATTTCTTAAAGAAAGGCTCGGACGGAAATTATGAAGTTTCCAGTATTGAAGAAGACAAGATAATAGAAATAGAAAACGTATCCAAAAACACATATACCGCAACCTTCAAAGATACAGAAGGTGTTATATATCGGACTGCCAAAAACAAACCTTTCACAGGAACACAACCGGTTGAATATGAGGGAACTTTGTACTTTAAAATTTCCCTGATGGATGCTTACGATAAGTCAACTCCTCTGGTAATGCTTGATGACAAAAAAGTGCTTAGCGAAAATTCCGGGGTTTACAGCATATCCAACATACATGATGATGTTGTTGTAACCGTCAAGAACGTTGTTAAAAATCCGGAAGAAGTGAGTATCTCGGAAATTCTAAATGTTCCGAAAGAAGTAAACACAACTGATGACGTTGATGCAGTCGTAAAAGCAACAAAAACTTATATGAACTTAAGCGATGAAGACAAAGAACAAGTTACAAATATTGATGATCTTAAAAAGTCCCAAGAAAATGCCGGAAGAATAAATCACTCCTCCGGAGATGTCGAAATAGCCGGTGTTGATTGGAATATTAAATTGATGGTAACACCTCTAACGGATAATGAAGAACAGATGAGAAGTTTTGAAGAAAAAGTAGATAGACGTTCGCTCATATCACTTTACGAAATCCACTTGATCGACCTTCTAAGCGGAAATAATTATGAAGTTCCTTACGGACAAGAAGTTTCCGTAATTTTGCCGGCGCCTAACCTAACCGGATATTCAAATGCGGTAGTGGCACACGAAACTTCCGGCGGAAGTATGGAATACCTTGACCTTAATGTGGTGGATTACAGAGCACAATTCAAAACGTCATCGTTTAGTAAGTTCGGAATAGCTGCCAAGAAACTGGAAAATTATGTGGAAGATCCTTCGAATATGAAAATATCCGTAAACAGCTTGGTTGAAAACGAAGAAGAACTAAAATCACTTTTGGGCGAAGGATTAGTTTCACAACTTGGAAATCTGATTGATAAAACCGATGAAGAACCAAAAAAAGAAGAGATCGGCACTGTAACAGATGATTTCACTTCCAATGAAGGATCCATGGAGGATGTTTTCGGGCTTAAAAAAGTATTCGACGATGCTGGAATGGAAGAAACATATAACTGGATACTCGAGCATGAGCTTATCGCAGTAGTTTCAATACTTCTTATAGGAGCACTGCTTATCTGGCTGTTGCTGGCGCTTGCTCGCAAAAACCAAAAAGAAGAAGAAGCAAAAGGCAAAAAATAATCTGATATTTATATAATAAAACACCTCGGCTTGGGCGGGGTGTTTTTCATATAGCAATAATTTTTTGTCATGAAAAAATAATAAAAGTGGATAAAAAACCAAAAAATTATTGATATTGTAACTATAAGTGTTACAATATCAACATATTATTCAAAATAGGGGTGGTTTTCGTGAAAACAATAAGGGGCGAGGTAGGTAAATACAAAATTATATTTTGCGATGAAAGCAATAAATTTGAGTTTGAAGACAGATCAGACCTAATGGAATTAGGGATCGGATATGTAAAAGGCAGAAGAAAATACTTTTTATATACTCAAAAAACTGACAAAGTAATACCACGAAGCGACAAGTTTAGAATTAGCCAATGGGTTTCCGACGTCATCGCCGCAAGAGCCAAAGAGTGCACCGGGTTTGATTTTACCATGTAGCTAAAAATATTTGAAAACTTTCTATTCTCTCACCTAATATGGGCGGGAGAATTTTTATTGCCCAAAAATGCGAATTCGTTTTATCTAAACAATAAATTACGTATGGTTAAATTTAAAAAATAAAATACCGATCCGGCTGGCAAATTATTGATAGCTTCATAATATACATTTATATACTTACTTTTCTTTTTATAAACGGAGTGATTTTTTATGCCGGAAGGAAAACTTATATTAAATGTCTTTGACGAAACAATCGGAAAACCACTGCCAAACGCAAAAATTTCAATATCTTCTTCGGAAAATCCCGAAAATATAATCGAAGAATTAATTACTGACGACTCAGGGCAATCAGATACTATAAATCTTACAACTCCCCCACTTGAATATTCCCTTACGCCAAATTCACCCATGCCTTACGGAGAATACGACGTAAAAATAATTAATCCGGGTTTTGATAATGTTACCATTCAAAAAATTCAAATATTGCCGGATACCATTTCAGAACAGGATGTTTTTATGCAGCCTGCACTTCAAGACAATCTGCAAAACTTAAACTACTCTATTGCCCCCCACACGCTATATGGAGAATATCCTCCAAAAATTGCCGAAAGCGCCGTAAAAGAGCTCCCCAACCCAAGCGGGTTTGTGGTTTTGGATAAAGTTGTTGTTCCTGAATATATAGTGGTTCACGACGGAGTTCCTGACGACAACAGTGCGCCTAATTACTGGATTCCTTACAAAGACTACATCAAAAATGTTTGCAGCAGTGAAATATATGCCACTTGGCCGGAAGCGACAATACGCGCAAATGTTTTAGCAATTGTTTCTTTTACTTTAAACCGAGTTTATACCGAATGGTACAGAAGCCGCGGCAAAAACTTTACCGTAACGTCCACTACGGCTTACGACCAAAAATTTATATACCAAAGAAACATATTTTCGGAAATATCACAAATAGTAGACGAACTTTTTGCAACTTACATAACAAAACCAAACATAAAGCAACCTCTATTTACGCAATATTGCGACGGCAAAAACGTTACTTGCCCCCAGTGGCTTTCCCAGTGGGGCTCAAAGGAGCTCGGCGAAAACGGCACTAACTATATAGATATACTTAGGTTTTATTACGGCTCTGAAATATATCTTGAAACCACCAATCAAGTTACGGGCATTCCTTCATCATTTCCGGGTCAGGTTCTAGAAAATGGCTCTCAAGGCGAAAGCGTACGGACCATACAAAGGCAATTAAATGCGATAAATAAGAACTACCCCGCAATAGAAAGGATTGCGGTAGATGGTATTTACGGCCCAAAAACAACAGATTCCGTAAAAAAATTTCAAGAAATATTTGGACTTCCACAAACAGGAATAGTCGATTATTCCACTTGGTACGAAATTTCTAAAATCTATACGGCAGTTGAAAGACTTGCTTAACGTTTTAATTATTTAAAAAACTAAATATTTGAAATTTATAAACAAATTACAAGTGGCTTTAAATCTAAATATAAAAAAATACATTAAAAAAATTTACTCATATTACCAAACTTATTGACTAACTAATGTTTTTTATGCTATCCTTTTCTTGTTGTAATGCATTTTTGAAATAACAATTCAAAATAAGGGAGTTCAATATGAGGAAAACTGATATTAGTCAATTTAGTAATTCTTCAAAAAATTCAAGAATATCGCTAAAACAAAAGCAAATATATAAAAGCAGACGCCTTTTAACTTCGCTGCTGAAAATAACATACAAATTCCTTATAAGCATTCTAATAATTATTATAACAACCGGTCTTTTTATTTTAGGGTCGCTAAGGCTTTATAAATCTACAATCCTTCAAAACGATATAGCGCTAAATATTAATGCCTCAAAAATGGCTCTTACGAGTTTTGTATACGTAAACAACGACGAAGGCGAACCTGAGGAATACCAAAGAGTGTATAACCTTGAAAATCGTGTTTGGATTGATTTTCAGGATATTCCGCAAAACATGAAAAATGCAATAATAGCAATAGAAGATAAAAGATTTTATGATCACAGAGGAATAGATATTTTTAGGACAAGCGGAGCTATGATGAACCTTCTGAAAGGAAATCAAAGCTATGGCGGTTCTACCCTCACGCAACAATTAATAAAAAACATTACGGAAGACAATCAAGTAAGCCTTACAAGAAAACTGCGTGAAATATTCAGAGCCATGGAGCTCGAAGAAAGATATTCCAAAGACGAAATTTTGGAATCTTACCTAAATGTTGTTAACTTTGGCGGCGGAAGCCGTGGAGTCCAAGCGGCTGCAAACTTATATTTTAAAAAGCCCATTCAGGAATGTTCTTTGGCGCAGTGCGCAACAATAGCGGGAATAACGCAAAACCCCACCGCCTATAACCCGATATATCACCCACAAAACAACAAAGAAAGACGCGAACTTGTTTTAAAAGAAATGCTTGAGCAAGGTATGGTTTCCGAACAAGAATGCGAGGAAGCCTTTGCGGAATCGGAAAATATGACCTTTGATGATATTTCAGATTCAGACGATGAAAGTAAAAACGCAAACGTCCGAAATTGGTATATGGAAACGCTTATAAGAGATGTTGTGGGAGACCTTTGCTCACAATATAACATAGGCAAATCCGCAGCAGAAGACATGATATATACACAAGGCCTTAAGATATACTGCGCAATGGATAAAAAGGCGCAAGAAATAGCAGAAAATTCCTTAAAAGAAGCTTCCGTAATGCCAAGAGATAAAAATTTGGAACTCGGATACACTCTTATGGGATTTGACGGACGCATACTCGCAACTTTGGGCTCAAGAAAAGAAAAAACAGGAAATTTACTTTATGACCGCGCAAACGTTGCCAAACGTCAGCCGGGTTCTACCATAAAACCTATCGCTGCATATGCGCCGATTATTGACGCGGGAATATATAATTATTCCTCGCTCATACCTGATGAGCCCCTCCATATTGATAGCGATGGAAACAACAAAATTAAAAACTGGCCTGAAAACTGGTACCACAGCTATAAAGGTAGAGTTACTCTCCAATGGGCAATCGAAAAATCAGCTAACGCCCCTGCCGCCCAAATGGTTAACACTTTAACACCACGTAAAAGCTATGAATTTTTAACCAAAAAGCTCGGTATTACAAGTCTTGATAGTCACGATGCAAGCTCCCTTGCAGCGCTCGCAACAGGAGGTACGCACTATGGCGTTACGCCAAGAGAAATGGCCGGAGCGTTTCAAATTTTCGGAAATGGCGGTAAATATAACAAACCTTACACATATTTCTACGTAACAGACAGAAACGATAAAGTCATCTTAGATAACAGGGATAACATTCCAACTCAATCCGTGGCTTCATCCACAGCAACCATAATGAATAGGCTCTTAAGAAATGTTATCGTTGGAGCCGAAGGTACAGGACGCTCTGCAAATATTCCCGATTGGAATATAGTAGGTAAAACAGGTACAACAACCGATGACCACGATAGCTGGTTTGTAGGTATGAGCCCTTATGCCGTATCTGCAATTTGGACAGGATACGACAACCCAAAAAGAATTGGCGAAACCACCGCCGCCATAAGAATTTGGAAATATATAATGACCAAATATCTTGAAGGCAAACCGAATATCGACTATACCTATGATAAAGATGTAGTGGCGCAAACTTACTGCAAAAATTCAGGAAACTTGGCAAAACCCGGATGTACAACCGCAACAGGATATTACGTAAGCAGCAATTTACCGCCGGTTTGCTCATCGCATTCCGTATATGGTTATTCGGATCCATCTGCAAAAGAAGAAGCCGCTCCGGCTTCCTCAAGCAATGTTTCAACACCATCTGAAGACCCCACCGAAACATCAGCTCTTCCGGATCCAGAACCCGCTTCTTCCGAAAATTCAAAGAAAAAATCTGAATCTTCCGATAAAGAAAAAAAGAAAGAATCAGGCAATTCTGAAGAAAAGAAAAAGAAAAATGATTAACTAAAAGTCACATTATTATGATTTTTAAATATTTATAAAATAAAGCACAATTTTTAGGAGCTGAATCTTTTAATGAGCCTTATAGTTCAAAAATTTGGTGGGAGTTCCGTTGCCGATGCGCATCACTTATATAATGTTGCAAAAACAATAACAAGCGTATACTCGGAAGGTCACAGCATAGTAGTGGTTGTATCGGCACAAGGAGATACTACGGATAACCTTTTGAAAAAAGCTTATGAAATAAACAAAAACCCTTCCAAAAGAGAAATGGACGCTCTCCTTTCGGCAGGAGAACAAATGTCCTCATCTCTTTTGGCAATGGCAATAGAAAATTTAGGATTTCCGGTTATATCGCTAAGCGGTTGGCAAGCAGGATTTAAAACAAACGACAATTATGGTAATGCTCAAATTGAAAATATTACAACCACTCGAATAAAAAAAGAATTAGAAAATAAAAATATTGTAGTATTGGCAGGATTCCAAGGTTTTGACGAAAAAAACAATATAACCACTTTGGGCAGAGGCGGCTCCGATACAAGCGCAATAGCCGTTGCGGCAGCGCTTGAGGCAGACAGATGCAAAATCTATACCGATGTTGACGGTGTTTACACTTCCGACCCAAAAATTGTGCCATCCGCAAAAAAGATAAAAGAAATATCCTACGATGAAATGTATGAATTTTCATATCGTGGAGCACAGGTTATGAATGATAAATCCATTCTAACCGCCAAAAAATATGGTGTTGCGGTGGAAGTAATGTCAAGTATGCTAAACAAAACAAAAGGCACCATAATAAAAGCAAATGCTGCAAAAACGAATGCTTGTTCGGGTATTGCGATAATTAATAACGTAACAAAATTAATTCTAACCAATGCGCAATCCCATAAAGAACTTATAGATAGATTAACTGAAAGCGGAATAAATGTAGATAAACAATTAAAATCAGTCGGGCAAAACAAAAATGATAGCTTTACCATTGCCATACCTGAAAACAGACTTCAAGAAGCGATGGAAGTTATAAACAATTTTAGCGCCAAAAGCGATGAATCCCAAATTTTCTATGAAAAGGGTAAATCTAAAATTTCGGTAATAAATATATCTGAAAATATAAATATAAATATCGCTTCCATAATATTCGAAATTCTATCCGAAGCAAAAATAAATATAGAAATGGTTGCTTGCGACAACAAACGTGTTTCAATACTTTTGCCAACAACACATATGAGTGATGCCGTAAATATTATCCACAGCAAACTTTTCGAGGAAGACACCCTGATTTAAACAAAATTATAAAGCTCTAAACAGGTTCTTTCCCTGTTACCGAAATATTGATATTTTGAGTTACTTTATAATCGCATTTTTTAATATATTCTTTCCAATCCCGCTCTACTTTTTTAAAATATGCGGGATCGGAATTTTTTAATGTTTTCCCCCACAAGAAAACATCTTCCCCCCTACCTTTTAGCATATCTATTACCCTACGATAAACATTTTGCATTTCGTAAGAAAACTTTTGCGCAATAAGATTTTTGGTATCCTCATCAAAATAAAACTCATATTTTTTGTCCATTGCAAACACAGAAATATCCATATTTAGGTTAATATCAAAGCATGGAATATCATCATTAAATTGAACTTTTGTATTGCCGGAAACCTTGCTTACAATGCACGTAACATCTCCAAACTTATCCACCTTTATAGTATAAGCCCCAAAATTTGGCACGCCCTTTAAAATCATAAACCCATAAGCATTTTCTTCATCTATAAAATTGCTAAGCTTATCGCCCGCAAAAACAGCCACACCCTTAAGGCAAATGTTTTTCCCTTCCGACTGCTCCTTATTAGGTGATATCCAAGCAACATAAGGCGAAGATATTTCGTTTTTAATATCCGAAACAAAATGCAAAATATCAGAACCGAGCTCATCGGGAATAAGATCACAAATATCCTTTGCCTTGAGCGGTTTATTATTTGTTTTTATATTGAAAATTTCTAAAGCCTTATCCTTTGTTATGCATATTTTTACTTTAGGTCTTGCCTCGCAATGACGAATAAAAAAATCTATAAAATTATCTATTCCCACCTCCGCCACTTTCTGACCCAAAACCACAACCATATTTTGCGAATAAACAGGAGTCAGGCTTGTTTGTTTAGATATATTTTCGAGCGCTTCCATAAGAGTTATACCTGTTACCTGCAAAGTTTTTGTGTTAGGTTCATCCTCATCAATAGGATTTTTAAAATCCAAAGCTTGCACGGTAACGATATATTTATTGGACTCAAAATCTATACCTATTCCTTGAACTACGAGCTTTTGATGTATTTGCTCACTTTCGGAACAACCGCTAATATTTATAAAAATAAAAAACAAAAATATAAGATAAACAATTCTTTTAATTTTCAATTTTTATTTTCTCCTTTTTCGGCTTTTTATTTTTAAAAACTATAAGAATAGCAGGAATAGCCACGGCTATTATCAGCAGATACGCAAGCAGAAAATATGTTAAAAAGCTTTTATAAAGAACTTTGAATTCACCATAAAAAAACGGAAATAACGCCAGAGCCACGCCAAACATAACAATTGAAATTTTACTTGCGCGATCGCCTTTTATTTTTTTTACTCCCTCGCCTGCCAAAAACAAAAATAGCGAAAGCTTTAGAAAAATTCCCGACATCCATATTCCAAGATATAAAGAATCCAAATGCCTGAAAGCTCCAAATTTTCCTATCCCCGCCGCAGTATAGACGGGGAAAAGCTGAGTTTTACCAAAATCCCCCATTGTGCCGGTTATTAAAATAATAATCAGCGCAAATATAAAATATATACCCGTATTCCAAAATACCATCCCTTTTCTGTGGCTACCTTTAGACATCGGTAGCAAAACAGCAAGCGCCGGAATACATGATGCTTGAGAAATCATATATATTACTCCTTCGCCGCATGATTCAAATCCATTATATAAAAGCGGGGTAAAATTAATTTTTTCTATACTTGAAAACAAGGATATTCCCAAAAATAAAAATGCCAAAATGGTTGCCAAAAGTATAAACGCTGAAGTTCGTACCAAAGCTTCCAGACCTTTATATGCTCCATAACATGCGGAAAATAATAGCAAAGCCGAAAGAAGCGGCAATGATATTGAGGGGTTCACTGCGTTTAGAATAAAATTATTAAATATCGCAAGAGTATGAAAGCTTATAATCAAATAATAAATTACGTATAAAGCAGTAACTAATATTCCAAACTTTCCGAAATATTGTTCCGAATTATCAATAAGGCTCATTTTCATATCCATTTTGAAAAGTTTATAAATAGGAACCATAAGTAAAAAAGTTAAAATAAAGGCAATTGGTATAGAAACAAGATGATCCCAAAGTTCTGAATCGCCTATAAGAAGGGTACCATACGTCATGCTAACCACCATTCTGCTAACAAACAACATGGCAAAAAGCTGCCCTGAGGAAACAGACTTTATTTCCTGCATACAATATCTTTCACCTCTTTTAAAATCAATCGTTTTTTACTTCCGAACCCGGTAAATCTTGTACTTTTATACTTTTTTTAGATAAAAAGCTCCAGCCGCCACGCACTAAAACGTCTCTCATGGCGAAAATATTAAACGGTGAGAGCGGAGATGTAAATGGTATACCATAACTATTTTTCGAACAAATATTAACAAGAACCGTCGTAAAGACAATCATTATCCCCCATATTCCCAAAACACCGCCTGCAATTATAAAAACAAATTTAAGTATTGAAATCGGTTCATATAGATTCGGAATAACATAAGAAGAAATAGCTGTAAGCGCCACAACCATAAGCGTTGGCGCCCCAATAAGGCCGGAACTTACAGCCGTTTCCCCTATCACAAGAGCTCCAACTATACTTACGGCATGGCTAAGCGGCCGTGGAATGCGAAGTCCCGCCTCGCGCATAACCTCATAAATAAGGTGAATAAGTACCGTTTCAAACATAAGCGAAAATGGAGTATTCGCAACCGCAAGAGCAATTTTATTAAAAATAGGCGGCGGCAAAATTTCGGGATTAAAAGTACTTATTCCAACATAAAGTCCCGGGAGTAACGTAGAAAAAAGAAAAGCAATATATTTTAGCCACCTTGTAAACGTTGCAAAATAAGGGTGAACGGTGTAATCATCTAAGTGCTGAAAGTATTCAACAAATAAATAAGGCACTATCAAGGCGTTAGGGGTACCATCAACTAAAATCGCAACCCTACCTTCTGAAATTTTTCCGCAAACGGTATCCGGCCGCTCGGTCATACCAACTCCGCTAAAAATCGAAAAATCTCCCTGATCATCTAAATAAGGAATGATATATCCCGCATCTATAACCATTTCTAAATCTATACCTTTTAGTTTTTCTTTTATGCTGTTTAAAATACTACTCGACACCTTGTCGGTAAGATAGCAAAGGCAAACCGAAGTATTACTCTGCGCCCCTATTTGCATAAGCTCAAATTTAAGTTTGGGGCTTCTTATTCTTCGCCTTATAAGTGGCAAATTCATCATAATAGGCTCAACAAAGCCCTCTCTTGAACCACGCTGCATAATCTCGGAAGAAGGCTCAGAAACCGCTCTGAACGGAAACCCTTGCACTCCGAGCCCAAGCATGCAGTCGCACCCGTCCATAGCAAAAACAGCAGAGCCCGAAGTAATAAGCGAAATTGCATCTTTAAACGTATAAACCTCCACTTGATCCGAAGCAATCACTATATTATCCCTTATAAATCTATATTTTTCCGGCGAGGTCGTGCCTTTTACGTCCGATTTTATTATCGGAAGCATTACGCTTTGGGTAAGAGTATCTTTACTAACCATACCCGCAATGGTTATCAGCGCACTTTTTACTCCCGAAATTTCTATATATTTTATGGTTAAATCTATGCTATCGCTAAACTCACGCTTAAAATATTCCAAGTTTTGAACAAGAGATTTTGAAAAAAATTTATTACCTGATTTATCGTTATGCCCCTTCGAAGGCGAACAATATACATCTTTAAAATGCCCCAAAATACCCATTTTACATCTCCTTTGCGATAATAATATTTTTGCCTATTAATAAGTTGTGCAGAAAAAGCCAAAATATCCCAAAAATAAAATCCAGCTGCTTTTGTAACCTCTTAAAAACAGCTGAATTACTCTATTTATTATGAAAGGGAATTTTATAATTTCAGAAAACCAAAGTCATACGTAACTAACCTATTATTCCCCTAAAAGAATCTTCTTTATCGATTACATATTTATTTTCCGTAACACTTCCTTTTTGTTTTTCACATGGGCAACCCCCGTGTTTACAGTTAATTCTGGCGTCCCCTACTTCAACCTTTGCTCCAAACACAACGGGAACTTCCACTCTTAATTTTTGGATTATAACAAATTTGCAAACTTCTTTTGGGTGACCCTCCGGCATTTTGGCGCCTCTTTCAATAATTGGCTTACTTATACATTCCGTTTTAATTTTTCCTATTCTTGCAAATGGCTTTACCTCAACCGGAACGCCAACGCTTACGTCTTGATATCCGAGCGCAGAGCAAACTTCTTCTCTTTGTGAACTTTCGTGACTATAAGACATTCTAAAACTCCTCCTTGAAAAACAGTCCTTGATTTTAGAGATTCATTATTTTATAAACATTTGTTTAAAATAAATCTCATTAACATACTATTCAAAAACTAAAGCTTTTGTGAATGTGGGTCCTTTACATATGATTACTTGTTTTTATATATACCTTTCGACAATTTAATCATTGAAAAAATATTATATTTGAAGTACAATTTGGTAGGTTGCCGAAAATTTTGAAAGAGGTATTCAAAATGAAAAAATTAAAAAAAATCATAGGAGTGACAGCAATGGCAATTTTACTCGCTAATCTACCGGGATGTTATAACGCCAATAAAACAAGCACTGAAGAAGAAACTTCTTACTACAAAACCGGATACCAAATCGAAAACCCGGAAAGTAATGAAGAATATGCAATAGTTGAAACAAATATGGGTACATTTAAAATGAGATTTTTCCCGCAAGAGGCTCCAAAAGCGGTGGAAAATTTTAAAGGTCTTGCGCAAAAAGGATATTATAATAACGTAACATTCCACAGAGTTATAGATGATTTTATGGTTCAATGCGGAGACCCGGAAGGAACCGGCGCCGGCGGCGAAAGCCTTTGGAAACAAGATTTTGAAGATGAATTTAGCAAAAGCTTGCTTAACATAACCGGCGCGGTTGCAATGGCAAACAGAGGGCCAAATACCAACGGAAGCCAGTTCTTTATAAACAATCAGAATCCGGAAAATTTCAAGGGTTGGGAACAATTCGAGCAATACTATAACATTTACAAAAGAAACCCTGATAAATTTAACAAAATGTATGGCGGAACCATTGATATGTCCAAAGTAACCGATGAAGTTAAAAAACTATATCAAGAACACGGTGGAAATCCGAATTTAGACGGATACTACAACACTGCTCACAAAGGTCATACCGTATTTGCGCAAGTATTTGAAGGTATGGACGTTATTCAAAAAATCTCCAAAGTTAAAACCGATGAAAACGATAAACCAATTGAACCGGTGATAATAAAGAGTATTAAATTCGATAGATACCAAGCAAAGTGAGGTGCTCACGATAAACGTTGTTTCGGGAATTATAAAAGGCTTAAAACTAGATTCCGACAAAAGCGATGATTTAAGACCTACAAAGGAAAGAATTAAAAAATCAATTTTTGATATTTTAGGCGCAAGAATATACGGCAAAACTTTTTTGGATTTATTCGGCGGAACAGGCCAGGTAGGGATAGAAGCCTTTAGCTGTGGGGCTAAAAAATCAATCATAGTCGAAGCAAAAAAGAGTCATTTTAACATGATTAAAAAAAATATTTCCAAAATAAAAATTGCACATAATATCGAAGTCGTAAATTGCGATGCTTTAAAATTCCTAAGTAGCAACAAAACACCCATAGATATTGCCTTTTTAGATCCCCCATATGCCCAATCCGATCTATTGGAAAACTCTTTAAACTTGCTTTTAAATTCCATGACTCCAACGGGAATAATAATTACGGAAACTCTTTCTTCGCAAAATGTACAAAACAATATAAAAGATTTTTTTTTGAAAAAACAATATCCATATGGTAAAATAGTTCTACGTGTTTACTCGAATGAAAATTCACATTAAATAACATGAAAATAGGTGGTAACATTATGGATATAGATAATTTGATGGACGAACTCGAAGATATTTTGGAGGCTTCTTGGCGCTTACCGTTATCGGGCGGGAAAGCAATGGTAGATACGAGCGAAGTAAAAAGAATTCTTGAAGATATAAGGCTTGCCTTGCCAAGGGAAGTAGTGCAGGCAAAAAAAATAGTTGATGAACGCAATAAGATATTAGATAAAGCCCAAAGCGAAATAGACGCCATGATGAAAATTTCGGAAGAAAAAGTAAAAAGCATGGTAAGCAAAAGTGAGATAGTTAGAAGTGCCCAAAACACCGCAAACGATATAATATCCGAAGCGAATGCACGAGCACAAGAAATAAAAAGCTCGACCAATGAATACGTAAGCAATATGATGAAGCGCTTAGATGAAACCATAACGACAAATCTTGCTGAAATAAGAAAAGCTCGCCAGATGTTGCAAAGTGGCGGCCGCGAAACAATATCAGAATAACAAGAAAATCACGTACTCGGTGCGTGATTTCTTTCTTACGTTTCATTTTTCCAATAGTAAGTGTCAGAAATAGAAATTCAATCCATATTATACTATAGGGTGAATCAAATTGTTAATCGCAGGATAATTCTCGATCTCATCATCGCCTAAAACTTTTTCAGCAACTTTCTTAAAACGAGCAACTGAAATATTTTTTCCTTTCAATCTCTCTTTTAAATCACCCACAGTATCTATTTCCACAGTCTCTCCCCCATCATGACACTGATTTATAATATTCATTAAATCAGCCACTTCTTGCGGAGAGAACATTCCAATTTTTCCGAGCTTACCGCCAATAAGCAAAAGAGCCAGCACGCCCACGGTTATACCTGCCCTTTTAAGGATTATCTTTTGTTTTTCGCTTAAACCACCAACTGCTTTTTCAAGGTCTTCCGGAGGAAGCTTTTCAAGCAAAGCGTTAACAGCTTCTTTGGTTTCAGGACTAATACTATTTTCTTCTTTTACAGACATTTTTAAACACTCCTTTGAATAAAGTATCTTCAAATTTTCAATTCACAGTAATTGCAACACAATTATATAAAATGTCAATAATTATTATCGTTTTCATTCAAATAAAAATGAGCTTGACAAAATACTTTATTATTAATTACCAAAACAATTTATAAAAAAATAAAACAACAGACCGCCTGCAAACGCAAGGTGGTCTGGTTTTATACAAAATAAAATCGTCAAAAAATTAAAAAATTCAGGGCAAATCAGCTTTAAAATCAATCCGGGGCCATAATATTATACTTATACTCTTTAAGCTCTTTTATGGCCATATTAACAGGCTTTTCTTCAACAATTTCTCCTTTAAGAATAATATCATCCGTTATTTCACGGGCACGCTTTGCAACCGCCACAGCCAATGCGTACTTGCTTGATTCACCATTTAGCATATCCTCTGCAGATAATTTTCTTTTCATTTTTTCAACACCTCATCAATAATATAACCCGAACGGGAAGATTTCATATATTCAGAATCTATAATTTTGGAAATATCTTCTGCACAAACCGAAAGCTTATCATTTACAACTATATAATTATAATCCGTAGCGGAAAGAATCTCTTTTTCGGCAACCAAAATTCGATTTTTTATTATTTCTTCGCTATCAAGCCCCCTACCGATCAAACGATTTTTAAGCTCCTCAACAGAAGAAGGCACGATAAATATACTAACCGCATCTTTACGCTTTTTTATTACCTGTCGTGCTCCCTGAACTTCAATTTCCAAAATTACGCTATTGCCACTCTCTAGCTCTTTATCTATCTCAAAACTTCTTGTTCCATAATAATTGCCGCAGTAGGTAGCGTATTCGAGCATCTCACCATTATCTATCAGTTTTTCAAACTCTTGCTTGCTTACAAAATGGTAATCTACGCCATCAACCTCGCCACTTCTCGGCAAGCGAGTAGTATAAGAAATCGAAAGTCTTAAATCTTTTCTTTCTTTTAAAATCAATTTTAAAACAGAATCCTTGCCCACACCGGAAGGACCCGAAAGAACTATTAGCATACCTGTTTTCTCTCTTGACATAGCAAAACCTTCCAAACTATTCTTCGCTCTTTGTAAGCTTATTTTGTAGCGTTTCAGATGACAATGCCGACAAAACTATATGCCCCGTATCCATAACAAGAATCGATTGCGTTTTACGTCCACAAGAGGCATCAATAAGGCAATTTTTTTCTTTACCTAAACGAATAAGCCTTTTCATGGGAGAAGAATCCGGTGTGAGAATTGATATAATTCTCGAAGATGAGACTAAATTTCCAAAACCAACATTCAAAAAAGCCAAACTCAAAACTCCCAACAAACGTAATAATAGTCAAATTTTGCCTTACTATACACAAATTAAATCTGCATATCGCACGGCAAAATTCGAAACTAATCACTATATGGAGGCGCCACCCAGATTCGAACTGGGGATAGAGGTTTTGCAGACCTCGGCCTTACCACTTGGCTATAGCGCCATAATTATAGATATAAATTGGAGCGGATGACGGGGCTCGAACCCGCTACCTCCACCTTGGCAAGGTGGCGCTCTACCAGATGAGCTACATCCGCACATGGTGCCTCCGGGTGGAATCGAACCACCGACACAAGGATTTTCAGTCCTTTGCTCTACCAACTGAGCTACAGAGGCAATTAAACTTCTTAACTTTACTACATCTCTTATTTTAATAATACTAAACGCAATAAACCATTATTACAAAAAATAAGTGGCGACCCGGAACGGGCTCGAACCGTCGACCTCTAGCGTGACAGGCTAGCGTTCTAACCAACTGAACTACCGGGCCACATCAAATGGTGGGAACAATAGGACTCGAACCTATGACCCCTTGCTTGTAAGGCAAGTGCTCTAACCAACTGAGCTATGCTCCCAAATGTACAAGCACACAAAATGCTCCTTACACTATCCGTTAATGATGATAAGCATAGCACCTTATAAATACACCCAGGTCAAAATCTTATCACTTGCACCAACATATAAAATGATATCATCACATAAAAATTATGTCAAGCATTTATTTTGCCAAGTAGAAAATATGGAATTACAATTAAAAGCCATTATTAAATATTTTTTGTTTATTTTGCGAACACCATTTGCGCCTTAACTTATCATTTTTTCATCATCATTTTCTGGCGTATATCAGAGCCTAAAAATTCCAAACGGATATTATTTCCGATAACACGAGAAACCATACGATAAGTATAGCTCTTTTCCATATCTTTCATAGTTAAGTTCGTGCTTATAATAGTCGGTTTACTCATCATGATACGTGAATTTATTATATTGTATATGGCTGCGCTTGAAAACGCAGTTGTGTATTCCGTGCCCAAATCATCAACTATTAACAAATCGCAATCTATATAGTGCCGCTCGCTTTCATCACTGCTTTGGTAATTTCGAAATTTTTCATTTTCCATTTTAGAAACTATATTCTGAGCCGAACCATAAATTACGCCAAACCCTTTATTTATAACTTCTCTTGCAATCGATAAAGAAAGATGCGTTTTTCCAAGCCCCGTGCCACCGGTAAGCAAAAGTCCGGGCGAGCGTTTACTGAAATTATCAGCATATTTTTTGCAAAATTCCAAAATTAAAGACATTCTCTTGCGCGGTGACTGGGAATTACCGTCACTTACAACATCAGAATAATAATCAAGCGAAAAATTTTCAAAAGACGAAAGCTCCAGAGGAGACATACTGTTTAAACGATTATAAGATTCTTTCTTTAGCATCTCTTTCATGCATTCGCACATTATTCCGTCCACAAATCCTTCGTCGCTACATTTTTTACATTTATGTACAACTTCAAGATAATCCTCAGGCAAATTAACACTTGCCAAAATTTCCTTAAGCTCGCTTCTTAACTCTTTGTTTTTTAGTCTTAATTTTATAAGTTCGCTTCTGGAATCTCCGCCCGAAAGAACAGCCCTTGCAGATTCAATTGCGGTGGAAGCAAGTTTCTTTTCTATTTCTTCGGCTAGTGGAAATCGCTTATATAAAATTTCTTTCTTTTTTGCAACATCTTCCCACGCGTTATTTCTTATTTTATACAATTTGTTTTGAACTTCTTCAAAAACTTCTCTGCTATATCCCAATTTCTTTTTTGCTCCTTTTTACTTATTTAGCGCTATCGAAAATACTGTAATTTTCGTAATCCTCAATGCTATAAGAGGGTCTATTTTCGCTTTTTGATGCACTGTTTTTAAACTTACGCCTGTTATTTTCCATAATCGCCTGCTCAATTGTAAATATTCCTTGCGTATGCCACCTTTTTATTATACTGTCCATATATTTTAATATGTATTTTCCGTTTGCATTGACGCACCTATCATATGCTTCTTTTATAAGATCACTCGAATAATTCCAGTCGCTTATCCAGCGCATAACGGCCTCCTCTTCTCTTGCCGTCGGCGCTCGATGGTCTATTCCTATTATTGATTCAAATTTTTTCCAGTTAAGACTTATTTTATTTAGCTGAGCTATCTTTTTTTCAGCTTTTTCCAAATTATCTATACCTTGCTCAGCCCAAGAAGCACCCATTTTTTCAATATACCGCATGCCTGATTTTCCAATACTTACGGCATACTGAAGGAGCATTGTGATAACATCTACGGGAAGCCCTTCATTATCATGAAGGATTATCAAAGAACTTAAATCTCCGTTTGAAAGGGGTCTACCTAAAATTATTTGCGCTTCCTGTATTAAAAAATTTATATCCCTTGAAGTTTTAACACGATTGGCAATATAAAGATTATCCGGCCTTTGATATCTGGCTTGAGGCTTTTTATAACCTTCCAAATTTATATTTTGAGCTAAACTATCAGTATTTTTCGGCAAAGCGTGGTTATCGCCATAATCTATATTTTTCACAATCCCGATGCACTGCCATTTATCCAAAGCATTCTCTATATCAGATTTAGAAAAATTCAAAAACTTTGAAAGATCCTCCGAACTAATCTTTTTTTCGCTACTGCGTAGCAAACAAAGCAAAACCTTCATTTCGGTTTCGTTTGCTTCTTTTAAATATTTATCAACAATTTCGGAAGGAACGGCAAACACAGAATGCCAAATTCCCATATTTATAATATAATCCACTTTTTTCTCCAAAAAATTAATTTTTTCGCTTTAATATACTTAAATATAATTATATATTTTTAAGTAGCTTATATCAAGAATAACATAAATAATACAGGCAATTGGCAAACAATGCCAACTGCCTGTACACAAATAAACTTTTTAAAAAATTACTATTTGTTTACCGCATCTTTAAGAGCTTTACCTGCTTTGAAAGCCGGAGCTTTTGATGCAGGAATCTTAATCGGATTACCGGTTCTTGGATCACGGCCCGTACGCGCTTCACGTTTACGAACTTCAAATGTACCAAATCCCACCAATTGGACTTTGCCTTGAGCAGCGAGTTCTTCGGTAACAGCTTCGATAAAAGCAGCTAATGCTTTTTCCGAATCTTTTTTGGTAAGTTCGCTCTTCTCAGAAATTTTTGCTACGAGTTCTGATCTGTTCATAAATAAATAACCTCCATTTTTTCGGTGCACTAAAATACGCACCACTACTACCTTGCTGGCAGTTTAATTTATGTATTTTAAACCAGCATGTCAATATTACTACACTTTATTTTTATTTGCAAGCGAAAATTTATATAAAAATTCATTTTTATATCTTTCACATGCATCATAAAGCGCACTTTCGGCATCAACGCTCACTAATCTGGACACCTCAGTTATAGAAAACAGTAGGTCTCCAAGCTCTTTTCCATAATTTTCCTGATGCCCATTTAAAATTAAATGTTCCAAATAATTTAATTTTTCAAAAGTTTGATTTAAGGCATCTTCAACCGAATAAATTCCATATCCTGCTCTTGCGGCTCTTATTTGAACTTTTTCGGCACGCATTAGGGCCGGTAATATTTTAGAAATATTCTTTACGCTTTCTACAACACTCTCGTTGCGTGCTCTTAAATTAGAAAATCTCCCGCCACAAGCGCCGCCATAGTCTGAAGTTTTCTCATCTCTTGCATATCTTAAATGATTACCAAGCATCTCATCCGGAAAAATGTGCGGGTAGCGAAGTATTATTTCCCTGCAAATTTTATCAACTATATCTTCAAAAGAAAAATTGCCTCTTTTTTCCTCAATATTACAGTGTAGCGCCACTTGAAACAAAACATTTCCCAACGATTCTTTGAGCATTTGAATATCGTTTAAATCAATAGCTTCTATAACTTCATATGTTTCCTCAATCAAATCGGACCTTATATTTGAATGGGACTGCGCCCTATCCCACGAGCCACCGCTTGCCTCCCTTAAAGTATTTACGATTTCCAAAAAATCACCTAATGAGTATTTTCGTTTACTACGAACCAATTCCATAAAAATCCTACTCTCCGTAAAAATAATAGCAAATGTAAAATATTGGAAAATTTTACATTTGCTTCCATATTACCCCAATAAGTGATATTTTTCAAGTACTTTCACAATTTTTTTGCTTTTTGGAATGGAACTAAGATCCGAATACGTTATGGCTCTAAATAAAAACAACGCTATTAAGTAGGCAAAAGCTGCCAATAAAATGGCTATTAGTGTTGAAAGTTTCGGATTAATAAATCTTATAAATAATCCGTGCGATAAATATGCAACCGCTCCACACACAAGTCCACACAGCAATGGTTTACCGATTATAGCTAACAAATCCACCTTGATTCTCGCTTCTCTATTTAGAAGTATTATTCCGCTAACGCATACAAATAAATAACAAACTAGTGTTCCTATTCCGGCGCCTTGAATGTTTATTTCAGGTATTCCAACCAAAATATAATTAAGCACCACCTTCATAATCATACCAATAGTTAGTATCTTAAGTGGCAAATCGGCTCTCCCGATCGCTTGGAGCATACCGCATATCGGAGTACTTATAGCAATTAAAATCGTCGCCAGTGCATAAAGCTGCATTATCTCTGCAGAAATAAATATCTCACACTTTCGACTTGTACCCATGGTATTATAAATCAAATCCATTATTGGATGAGAAAGGACTGACATTCCTATACCCATAGGAAAAGAAATTATTGCCGTTAGTTTCATAACCGTTTCAATATTTGATTTGATTTTTGATTTAACTCCTTTAACCCAAGAGGTTGTAACATTTGGAAGAGCACTTATGGAAAAACCTTGCGTAATCGTCGGTAAAAGCATTGTAATTGTACTCATATACGCAAAACAACCGGCAAGAAAATTATGAGTTTTTCCCTCTCCTACTACTTCGCCGGGAATAAGCCCTTCATAGACTTTTAGCAAAATATCGGGCGTACTGTTCATAATATCGCTGAGCCTACGCTGAACAAGCATCGCGTCAATCGCACCCGCCAAATTCATTATTATTGCTCCCAGCGCTATCGGGGTTGCAATGCTCCAGAGCATTTTTACTATTTTTTTTCTATCATGCGCTTCGGGAGATTCTTCAATTTCTTTTTTTGTTATTCCATCACCTGAAAGTTTATACTTTAGAAAAATATATATAAATCCCGAAATAGACCCCAAAGTAATACCAAGCACCGCTCCTGCCGATGCAAATGGCAGCGTTGCATCAAAAGCCAAAGCTTCACTTTCATAATAATTTCCAAAAACGGTACCATATAAGCTATATTCGTTCATTCCGTACCACACAACAAACGCAGAAAGTCCCACACCGAAAATAACTTTTCCGATTGCCTCTACAATTTCGGAAACAGCAGTCGGAATCATATTTCTAAGGCCTTCGTAATAGCCTTTGTAAATAGAAATCAAACACGAAAACAAAACAGTCGGAGATAATGCAAGCAAAGAATAAATGGCTCCGGGAGAATGTGTAAATTTAGCGCACAAAGGCGAACCTACTATCATAAGTACTGTTGCTATCAGACCCATAAAAATAAATATCGGAACAGATACTTTATGAATCATGCGAACATCTTTATATCTTTTGGCGGTCATATTTTGGGCAACCATTCGGGAAATCGCTATCGGAAGGCCTGCAGTTGCAAGTGCATAAAGAGGGTTATAAAGGCTGTAAGCAATGTTAAAATAGCCTTGCCCCACTCCTCCCAAAATATAAGCAAGCGGTATTTTAAAAGCCGCTCCGGCAAGCTTTACTATCAGCATACCAACAGCCATTATAAGCGCACCAAGAGCGAATGACTGATGTACTTTTTTTGATTTTTTTTCTTCTTGAAGCGTGTTCACCATTGAATAACTTACCTCTTAACAGAAATTTTTCTTTAAAATATCTTTTCAAATATATTATAGTATATTACGCTCTTAACTTCTATATGTATATTTTGAAAATGACAAAAACGATTTTATATTGTTTAAAAGCCACACATTTTTTATAAAAACAAAAAAAATAATAATCTATATATAAATTCAAATTTTAATTCTTGACATTCCGTAAAAATATTGGTAGAATTGATAGTGCTTAACCGAATAAAATTCGGGCCATTAGCTCAGTTGGTTAGAGCAACCGGCTCATAACCGGTCGGTCCTAGGTTCGAGTCCTAGATGGCCCACCATAATACCCCCACACGTTTAATGTGTGGGGGTTATTTATAGCTTAATATCATATTAGTTATCAAATCACTATTTTTAAGCGTTCTCACTCTAACTAAATCCTAGTAAACATAAATAAGTGTAATTAACTAAAGTATTGCCCGAACCCAAAATATCATTTCAGAAACTTGTTCTTTGCTATATTTAAGTTTACATAACATCGCATCATTTAGATAAAAAGCTATAGTACCATCTTCATAAAGATCTGTTCTTAGAGTAAGCTCATCCTTGCCCCTCTTACTTTCTTCCAACCTAGGAAGCATATCACTTACATCTTCCATCACGGTACTATAAGCTTTCTTGACATTCGCATCTTTGGAGTTCTGAAAAAATTTGCTAAAATGCTGATTCAAAGCTTTATCAAGTCTCTTTACCTTACATTGACTCTCGATGCTCACGCTATTGTCCTCACTAGAAAACGTAATCAAATAATCGCTTCCAAATCTATTAGCTTTCATAGTCTTTCCTTTAATGTTTTTCATTCTAATTACCTACCTTTCAAGTTTAAAATATAAATTATAATTTAAGAAGTGGTCACTTCTTGTAGTTATTATATATATATAATTGTCAAGCGTTTTTTGAAAATTTTATATTTTTTATTTAAAAATAATTTTTTCCATCATATTGTATGCCAAATATACACATGATATAATCAAGTTTGGAGCGCCGATAAACAGGCTCCTATACGATATACAAAATCTTTTGGAGGCAAAAAAATATGTGCGGAATTTGCGGATTTACGGGAGAAATCCAAAACAAAACAAAAGTTATAGAAAACATGGCGGATTTAATAACCCACCGAGGTCCGGATAGTGCTGGATTTTTCGTGGATAAAGATGTATCCATGGGCTTTAGACGCCTTAGCATAATAGATATTGATGGCGGCGAGCAGCCGATTTACAACGAAACCAACAATTTAGTTCTCACATTTAATGGTGAAATTTATAACTATAAAGAGTTAAAAGAAGAATTAATCCAAAAAAATCATAAATTTTATACTCAAACGGATTCGGAAGTTTTAGTACACGGCTTCGAAGAATGGGGCAAAGATTTGCTCCCAAAACTCAGAGGTATGTTTGCTTTTGCGATTTGGGATCGTGAAAACAAAACGCTTTTTATGGCAAGAGATCCTTTTGGAATAAAGCCGCTTCACTGGTCAAAAATTGGTGAAAATTTCGTATATGCTTCGGAAATTAAGAGCATTTTGGCGTTCCCGAATTTCGAAAAAAAGTTCAACCAAAAAATGCTTGATAAATACCTTTCTTTCCAATATGCCGTACCGCCCGAAACATTTTTTGAAAACGTCTATTGCCTAATGCCGGGGCACTACATGTATTACAAAGACGGAAAAGCAAAAATAGAAAGATACTTTGAAGCCAAATTTAATATTAATGAAGATTTGGATTTGGAAACCGCTTCAAAGCAAATAGAAGATGTATTTAAAAACTCGGTTGAAGCGCACAGAATCAGCGATGTTGAGGTTGGCTGTTTCCTTTCAAGCGGAGTGGATTCAAGCTACGTTTCCTCATACTTTGAAGGTCAAAAAGCGTTTACCGTGGGTTTTGATTTCGGTGAAAAGTATAACGAAGTCACTTGGGCGCAAAATCTATCTAAAAAAATAGGCATTAATCATCACTATAAAATAATTTCATCGGAAGAATTTTGGAATTCGATAAAAAAAGTTCAGTACCATATGGATCAGCCCCTTGCCGACCCCTCATGCATAGCTCTTTACTTTGTTTCCAAACTCGCAAGCGAGCATGTTAAAGTAGTACTTTCGGGCGAGGGCGCAGATGAACTCTTTGGCGGATATACGGTTTACAACGAACCAAGAGTATTTAGGCTCTATCAAAAAATATTTAATCAAAAAGCTCGTACGTTCCTTGCAAATTTGGTCAAGAAAATTCCTTTTAGGTTTAAAGGAAGAAGTTTTATAATCAGAGGAGAAAATACCGTCGAAAACAAATTCATCGGCAATGCGTTCATGTTTTCCGAAGAGGATAAGAAAAAAATTCTTAAAAATTCGGCTTTAGCCACTCGCCCACAAGATGTTTGCAAGCCGCTTTATGAAAGAGCCAAAAACTACGATGACGTAACAAAAATGCAGTATCTTGACATCAACATGTGGATGGTAGGAGATATCCTTTTAAAAGCTGACAGAATGAGTATGGCAAATTCGCTGGAGCTCAGAGTTCCGTTCCTTGATAAAGAGGTATTTAAGGTTGCATCCACAATACCCACAAAATTAAAGACTCCGAAAGAAAATACCAAATATGCTTTAAGACAAGCCGCCATGAAAAGACTGCCTTTTGATACCGCACAAAAAGAAAAGCTTGGATTCCCTGTTCCAACTAGGGTTTGGCTGCGTGATAAAAAGTATTATGGCATAGTAAAAGATGCATTCCTTTCAGATGCGGCAGCTAAATTCTTTAATTGCGAGGAGCTTATTTCAATACTTGATGATCACTATAACGGGAAATGGGATAACAGCAGAAAAATCTGGACAATTTATATATTCATAGTTTGGTATAATATCTACTTTAAAGAAATTAATTAGTAAAAACACCTCCCAATAAATCGGGAGGTGTTTTATATCATTACATACAAACAATACTATTGACAAAATGTTATAAATTTGTTATAATAAGGCCGTGATATTTTTATGTGAGGATTATCATTTATAAAAAAATTTAAAAAACACATTCCCAGAGTTTTGGCAACTGCGCTTAGTTTAGGTTTATTAGTACCACCGATCAGCGCAAATAATAAATTTAAAAATGCTTCGACCGAAAGCGGATCAATCGTGAAAGAGCAAAACTCGGACTCAAAAAATTTTTCGAAAAATAAAAAAACATCCAAAAGCAACAGCGAAACTAAAAAACGCATAATAATAGACGCCACAGTTACGTTGGGGTTCTTAGCTTTAATAGGGTTTATATATCGTGAAGATATATCTAATGCATACAAGCGTCATCAGATGGCAGCTTGGCTTAGAAAAGCTATTAATAATAGTGACTGGAACTCAACATATAAAGATAGCGGTCTACATCCTCTTCAAGCAGCCATTATATTGGCTAATTCTGATGCCGTACATCAAATTCTAGAACATGCACAAGATCCCCAAATACGGCAACAACTGGCAGAAACTACTCCCAATGGCATCAACGTGATGGCGCAAACAACACTAGACTGTATGCTCCAAAACAAAAAGCAACCAGTCCATGTAGAACTACACTATATACTACGTGATTTACAAAATCACGGGGTAAATGTATGCTGCGGTTATACACAAGAATGGGGAGTAAGTTTAATCGCTTATATTCACTTGGCTGGTAGTCGTGTTGCAGATATCACTCGATATAATATATTACACAGCTTTTTGCGTAGTGGATATCAATTAACTCTAGGAGATATGAACTACTTGCGCAACCGCATACAAACACTCCAACCCCGCAATTATATATCCGAGGGACACATCCAAACCCTCATCAATACATTAACGAGCGAAGGTGTAAGCTTGAATGTGGCCGCTGGAGAAGAACAGACCACATTAAGAGACCTGGCTGAATCAAAAAATTTATTCGTTTACCATCAATAACTTAAAATCACTTTAGCAAATAACACTTTTAACCGCTTATTAAATAAATTACTATAATTTAAATAATGGTTTTATACTTAAAATCTCCTCAGCTAAGAGCCGGGGAGATTTTTTAAAGCAACAAATTTAAAAAAATAACTCTATTTTAAATAAACAATCAATCGTTATTTGCAAGCTTGGCGGCCCTATCGGCAGTGGTAAGAGCATCTATTATTTCATCTAAGTCTCCATTTAAAACATCTTCCAGGCGATAAAGCGTTAACCCTATCCGATGATCCGTAACCCTGCTTTGAGGGTAATTATATGTTCTTATCCTTTCCGACCTATCTCCCGTACCAACTTGAGATCTGCGTTCTTCCGCAACCGCAGATTCTTGTTCCGCACGTTTTGCCTCTAAAAGTCTTGATTTTAAAACTTTCATGGCCTTATCTTTATTCTTGTACTGGCTTCTTTCGTCCTGACATTCAACCACCACACCTGTGGGCAAGTGCGTAATTCTTATGGCAGATTCGGTCTTATTAACATGCTGTCCACCCGCTCCGCCGGCTCTATACGTATCAATTTGCAAATCGGTGGGGTTAATTTCGATTTCCACGTCCTCAGCTTCCGGCAAAACCGCAACGGTTACGGTAGAAGTATGAACTCTTCCTTGAGTTTCGGTATCGGGAACACGCTGAACGCGATGCACTCCACTTTCGTATTTAAACCTTGAGTAAGCGCCCTCACCGGAAATCATAAAACTTACTTCTTTAAATCCACCAAGCTGGGTTTCGTTGGCGTTTAAGACCTCAACTTTCCACCTACGTTCTTGAGCATACATATTATACATTCTAAAAAGGACTCCCGCAAAAAGCGCTGCTTCTTCTCCCCCTGCACCGCCTCGGATTTCTATAATTACGTTTCTTTCGTCGTTAGGATCTTTTGGCAAAAGAAGGACTTTTAATTCTTCCGAAATTTTTTCCAATTTTTCTTTGGCGGATTCTATTTCAAGCTCTGCCATTTCTTTTAGATCTCTATCTCCCCCGCTCTCTGCGAGTATCTCCTTTGCATCTTCCAAATCTTTTTCGCATTTTTTATAACTTTTATATTTTTCAACTATCGGAGAAAGATTTTTATATTCCTTCATAAGCTCTTTATATTTATTTTGGTCCGAAATAATATCAGGGTCACACAAATCCTTATTTATACTTTCATATCTTTTTTCAGTAGCTTCCAATTTTCCAAACATTAATAATTCCTCCCGTGCATAAGACGCAATAACTTCTTATATGTAAATTATACTACAAATCCATCATACATATCAAATAGAACTAACCACAGATAACCCATGGCAAAGTTGAAAATCTTTTAAAAACAGAGTATAATCGGCTGTATGAAAATATGTTTTTAGAAAGAGGGCGTTTAAATTGGAGAGCACAAATTACGAAATTTTGGTAAACAAAACCCACAAGATAGATGACCAATACTTTAAAGAAATAATTGAACCTTCAATAGTTGAAGTCGACCCAACAAAAAATAATGAGATAGTCTATAAAACATTCGGAATAAAAGAAAGCAAAACATATCTTGAAAAAGAAACAGCAAAACATTATAAAGAAATGAAAGAATATGCCGGAAAAAATGGAATAATACTTGGTATAACAAGCGGGTACCTATCTTTTGAGCAGCAAGAGGTAAAATATAATTATTTTCTCCAAAAAAAAGGAATAGAATTTACGAAAAAAAGCGCTTGCTTACCGGGATACTCCGAGCACAATACGGGGCTTGCCATGGACTGCGATATATTCAGAAACGGACGCTGGGCAGGCATTGCGCCCGATAAAGACGGGAATATTAACAAAGAAACCGCATGGCTACATACAATTTTGCATAAATTTGGATTTATTTTAAGATACCCAAAAGGTAAAGAAGCAATAACCGAAATGAAGTTTGAACCTTGGCACATACGCTATGTCGGTAAGAATCTTGCAAAATACATTTTTGAGAACAATCTAACTTTGGAAGAATATTACGAAGAAAAATCAAAATAATAATTTGTTAGGATGAAAAAATTGGAACGTATTAAAGATAAACTAAAAATTGTTTTTATGGGGACACCCGAATTTGCAATTCCTTCGCTTGAAATGCTTATAAACGAAGGTTATGACGTTTGCGCTGTTTTCACAAAGCCGGACAAACCCCAAGGCAGAAAGCAAATAATTACTCCCCCACCTGTAAAAGTTTTCGCTCAAGATAATAACATAAAAGTTTTTCAGCCGGAAAAGTTAAAAACTGAAGAAACAGCAAAACTTTTTGAAGAGTTAAATCCAAATTTAATAGTGGTTGTGGCGTACGGAAAAATTTTGCCCTCAAACATAATTAACTTACCAAAATACGGTTGTATAAATGTACACGGTTCACTGCTCCCCAAACACAGAGGCGCCGCACCGATCCAATGGAGCATAATAAACGGAGATCCCACTGCCGGCATTACCACCATGTTTATGGACGAGGGCTTGGATACAGGCGATATTCTTCTGCAAGATAAAATATTCATAAATGGCGATGAAACATCGGGTGAACTTAAAGAAAGGCTTTCCGTTTTAGGCGGACAGTTGCTTATAAAAACCATAAAGGAGTTAGAAGCCGGAAACTTAGAAAGAATAAAACAAAATGACGAAGAAGCAACTCTTTCTCCCCCGCTTGACAAAATAACCGGCGATATAGATTGGAACAAAAGCGCCCAGGAAATACACAATTTAATTCGTGGCGCAAACCCTTGGCCCATAGCGCACACTCTTTTACGAGGGAAAAATTTTAAAATATATAAATCCAAAATCTCAAATAAATATTCAAGTACTCCGGGAAAAATTCTTTTCACAAATCCTTTAATTGTAGGGTGCGGCAGGAACACTTCGCTTGAGCTTTTAGAAGTACAAATTGAGGGTAAAAAGCGTATGACGGCGGAAAATTTTTCAAGAGGTTACCGTTTAACCGAAAAGACCATACTTGGTTTAAAGGAAATTAAATTAAAAAATAAAGAGGTAAAAATTTGAAAATTATAATTTTATCTGCATCTACCGGCGGCGGGCACATGAGCGCAGCCAAGGCAATAAAAGAATATTTAACAGAAAACGAATGTGCCTCAGAGGTCGTAGACGCTTTGGAATATATAAGCCCCATACTGAATAAAACCGTTACCGAAACTTACGAATATATTGCAACCAAAAATCCTTTGCTTTGGAAAATGATATATAACTCTTCGAATAAACAGTCTTTAAACAAGTTGATAAATATTATAACAAGCCTTATCGGCAAAAAGCTCATGCCGCTGATTAATGAAAAAAATCCGGACGTTATAGTAACCACTCACCCTTTTACAACAGAAATGATTTCAAAATTAAAAAGCTGTGGAAAAATATCCAAGCCTCTTATTTGCATTATGACCGATTATGCGCCGCACAGAACATGGATAAATGAAAAAGTGGACGCTTACATAGTTGCAAATAGGGACATGGCCTACCCTATGGCAAAAATGGGAGTTGACCCCGAAAAAATTTATCCATTTGGTATTCCTGTTGATGACTCGTTTTTTTCAAAATTAGACAAGAATAAGGTAATGGAAGAATTGGGTTTTGAAAAAAATATTCCTACCATACTAATCATGGCAGGAAGTTACGGCCTTGCAAATATTGAAAAAATTTATTCCGAACTGCGAGAAATAGAAAATAAATTCCAAGTTATAATTATAACGGGCAAAAACCAAAAACTATACGATAGAATGCAAAGAATATTGGAAGGCAAAAATTTTTCGAAGCGGCAATTTATACTCTCTAAACTTTCAAATTTAACCCTTAAATTTGGCAAACCACACGTATTTAAAAGGATAATTCGCAAAAAAAAGCAATATCCAAAGAAAACAAAAATAATTTATTTCACAAACGAAGTAAATAAATATATGTCCATATCTGATTTAATAATCACCAAACCTGGCGGATTAACTGTTAGCGAGGCGCTCGCTTCGGGGCTTCCTATGGCTCTTTACGATGCAATTCCGGGGCAAGAAGAAGAAAACGAAGAATTTTTGGTGAGCAACAACATGGCAATCAGATTAAACACCCGCGAAAGCGTAAAAGAAAAGATAGAGCATCTACTAGATAATCCTAAAATTTTAAATTCACTAAAATATAACTGCGAAAACTTTGATAATTCACATTCTCTGGAAAATATTTTTAATGTAATTAAAAAGCTTTGCGGCTCTGAAAAGCTGTAATATTGCTAAGTTTTATATTTAGTCACATTCAATTTTATGATATAATCGATACACCAGAGTCTTTAAAGTAATAAAAGAGGTGTTCCATATGGCAAGTTTAAAAGATTTGCAAGAAATGGCGAAAGAAGGCAAAGTTTCGGAAGAATTATTAAAAGACGAAGAATTTAAAAGCAAACTCAAAGAAGCTTTAAAAAAGGAAACCGGGAAAGAAATTACAGACGAGCAAATTTCGGAAATAATTAAAAATTTCGAAATTGCTTTGCAAGATAAAGAACTTTTAAAAGAAGCGGATCTTGAAAACGTTTCAGGTGGCAACGTTAAAGCCAATGCAATAAAATATTCATCCGCTATTTTAGGCGCAGCACTGTTTTCAGCAACCGGACACTATTTAGGTAGCAAGGTAGGTTATAAAATCTCACCCTCTTATCATTACTTGGGTGATGATTTGGAGTGGCACAATATAGATGTTGGCGTGCGCTACGGACGATATGTCGGAACAAGTATCGGCGCCATAAGTGGCTTTGGAGGCGGCTGGAAATTCGGCGAGTATCTTTGTGAAAAATGGAAAATTGAAGATAAAAAAGCTAAAAAATAAATTTTAAACTATATTAAAAAGGCGCTGATTTGAACCATTCAGTGCCTTTTAATTTTTTATATTTTACTTAACCGCTATTTCTGCCCAATAACTGCGCGATCTATGTTATTTATATCTTTAAAAATTCTTATAGCTTTAATTCCATAGTTTTCCATAATAGTTTTGACATCTTGCGCCTGATCAAATCCTACCTCAAAAGCAATCATTCCGCCGCTTTTTAATTTTGGAATCCACGTTTTACAGATATTTTTATAAAAATAAAGACCATCTTCCCCGCCCTCGAGCGCAAGGCGGGGTTCTTTTTTTACTTCTTCTTGCAAACAGCTTAAATCGCCTGTTTTTATATATGGCGGATTGGAAATAACAGCATCGAAGAACTCATCTTGAAAGTCACTTGATATTTTAAAAACGTCACCATTTATAGCAGTAACTTTGCATTCATTTAAAAAAATGTTTTCTTGCAAATATGAAAACGCTATTTGCGAAAGCTCGGCCGCGTAAACTTCTGATTTTTCACCTAAATTTTTCTTAACTGAAATCGCAACACAGCCGCTGCCACTGCATAAATCGATAATTTTAGGGCCCTCCACGTTTTGCAAATAATCCAAGCTCTTTTTCACTAATACCTCTGTATCTTCACGCGGAATCAAAACACCCTCACCGACTTTAAATTTTAAATCCATGAAATACCAATAGCCCAAGATATATTGGAGAGGTACGTGCTCCGTGCGAAGCTTTATAATATCAAACAGCTTTTTTTGAACTTCAGGCTCTACCGCCTCATCTTTTTTCATAATCAAATCTATTTTACTTATATTAAAGCAATGCTTAAGTATGGAATAAATCTCATATTTATACGTATCCTTATACTCACGCTTTAAAATGCTTTCTGCCTTTTTATAAACTTCAGCCCACGTCATAAAATTATTCCTTTGCCACACTGTTTTCCGTGCTTTCTTCATCTTCCACCGAAAGAATGGGAAAGCTTACCGTTACAGTTGTTCCAAAATCTTCTTCGCTTATTATATCTAAGTTTCCGCCGTGCAAAGTAACTATTTCATCTACTACGGCAAGCCCTATTCCCGAGCCTCTTTTTAAATAATTTGCTTTGTAAAATTTTTTGGTAACATTGGGCAAGTGCTCAGCAGGTATTCCGCAGCCATTATCCGTAACACTAACATATACCATATCCCCGTTAACCCCGGCCATAACACTTACGCCGCCGCCCTCCGAAGTATACTTTAGGGCATTATCTATTATGTTTATAAATACTTGACGTATCCTATTTTTATCTCCCAAAATAGGCGGCAATATTTTTGGTTCATTATACATAAGCGATTTTTTCTCATTTTGAGCTCTATCTTTAAACATATAAACGGCTTCGCCAAGTTCTGCCAAAATATCTATTTTTTCCTTTATTAGATTTATCCGTTTTTCTTTTATACTCGAAAAATCAAGGAGTTCATCAACAATCCAAGAAAGCCTTGCAGCTTCCTTTACTATTGTGTTAAGTCCCTTTTTTATGGTAGATAAATCCGATTCCACGTCGCATATCTGCATGGTTTCCGCCCAACCTTTTATTGCAGTTAGCGGCGTTCTAAGTTCATGAGAAACCGACGAAATAAACTCATTTTTTATTTTTTCGGAATTATCAAGCTCTTCTGCCATATAGTTTACGGTATCGCAAAGCTCACCGATTTCATCATCATATTTTTTAGAAATTTTTACATGAAAACCACCTTGCGCAATAAGCTTTGCTTTTGAACAAATTTCATTTATGGGGTCGGTAATAGATTTAATAAAATATGCACCCGAAATAACCATAAATACCACGCAAAACAGACTAATAAATAATAAAATTGTTATTCCTGTGGCAATCTTTTTATTTGCTTTTTCAAGTGAAACAACACATCTTACGGCGCCAACGTAATTACCTTTCCCGTCATATATACACTTTGTGGCTGCCATGGTACTTTCGCCAAATACCGATTTCCCTTCCCAAAACCCAATCTCTTCTTCTGAATTTCTTGCCATCTCGTAATCAGGAGTTATATCCGAATAGTTCGGCAAAAAACCTGACGAGCTAATAATAACCTCATTGTTCTCGTTAAAGATCATAACCTCCATCAGATCTTTTTGGGAAAACTCCTCAACATAATTCTTTGCTATAGTTTCAAAATTATTGCCAAAATCATCATCTACTTTGGCATAAACATTACTTATTTCGCCGGCCTTACTTAAAACCATTTGCTTTATACCGCTATAAAAATATGATCTTATAATAAGCGAAAAGCCAACCATAACAGATAAAAAAGCAACAATGGTTATAGCCAAAACATTAACTAACCAGCGTTTTCTAATTCCTTTTATATCCACCTATATCATACCTCGTTTACACACTAATTCTCCCACTTATACCCCATTCCCCAAACGGTTATAAGGTGTGCAGGTTTGGAAGGATCATCTTCAATTTTCATTCTAAGCCTTCTTATGTTAACATCAACAATTTTTTCTTCACCCTTGGGCGTACCTCCCCAAACGTGCTTTAGAATCTGGAGTCTGCTAAGCACAGTCCCGGGATTTGAAAAGAAATACTCCATAATTTGGAATTCAACCTGAGTCAGCTCAATAATATGGCCACGTTTTTTCAAAGCTCGATTTTTAAGATTCAAAACGAACTCTCCAAATTTTATCTCATCATTGAATTTGTTTTCTAAACGCATGGCATTTAACGCAACTCTCCTATAAAGCGCATCAACTCTCGCTACAAGTTCGGAAGGGCTAAACGGTTTTGTTATATAGTCATCTGCACCAAGCATGAGCCCGCTTACCTTATCCATTTCTTGGGTTTTGGCAGTAAGTAAAATTATTCCGATCGAATCGCTACGGCTTCTTAGTTCTTTACAAACTTTCATTCCGTCCATTCCCGGCAGCATTATATCAAGAACGGCCAAATCGAAATCCCCATTATAGCGTTCAAACATCTCAAGCGCTTTTTCTCCGCTATCGGTATCCACAACCTCATAACCCGAACGCTTCAGGTTAATTACTTCAAATTCTCTTATTGCTTCTTCATCTTCTGCAATTAATACACGTTTCATATTTTTCCTCCACTTATTAAATCGAATACCTAAAATAGTTTTCAAACTCTAAAATCAATTATCACTATCTTTAAAATTATTAAAAAACTTATTTGGAATAGTTACTTTACTTACGTCGCCATCTTTATAGCGATAAGTATAAACGTTTCCACGTTTTTTATCTGAATTCTTAAAAACAAATGCAAATTCGTTGTTTCCGTCATTATCAACGTCTTGGATATATATCTTTTCTAAATCTGCGGCAGTACGTTTTATATCTTTAAATACTTCCCACTTGTTTTCAACTTTTTTAAGAAATAAAATATGTATTTCACCGGAATCAGAACCTTTTTCGCAAACAAATAACGCATGTTCCTCACCTTGCAAATCGGATTGTTCAAAATTCGCCAATATGCAAGACCTATACTTGCCTCTATATATTGGATACTTATTTTTTATATCGCCACCAATATGATCTTTTACACACCGTATAATATCTTTTTGTTCATATAAATTAGAAGGAGAATCCGCAGAATTACTAACGCTAAAAAAGTTTTCCGAACTGCATCCGGGAACAAACAAAAGTAGCGTAAATATCGATAAAAACTTAAAAAATCTATTTTTCAATTATTACCCTCCGTAATATAAAATATCTAATCAATCAAATTATATCATATATTCAGATGGTTTTAAATTGTGCATAATTTTTTCCGTTAAATATTTTCATATAATAATTTATTCCAAATTATTGACATACCATAATATCAGATGTATAATTTCCTAAAATAGTCATGTTATACACAAAAAGGCATAGATTGAACACTTGCTGTAAAGGATGGTACAAATATGGACTACAGAACAAGCGTACTTAACGACTTTAGCGCTGTAAGCAAAGCTTTTTTCCAAATATACCACGACGAGGGCATTCCCACGATGAATCCCGGAGATAACATGTTAAACAGACAATTTAAATATAAAAAGGAATTTCCCGTACAAATAAATCCCAATACACTTCGTCTCGATTACTACGCAACCTCAAAACAGCAGAGAAGAGATGCCGAAGCACCATTACCGGCAGCCGGATGTATTGCCGTCCCTATGGTAGAAACGGACCGCAGTTTTGATGCCGGTCACGTTGATATAACGCTCGATTACAACATATTCGATGAATATAACGCAAGAACCATGTATGGTTACGTTCCGGGAACCGAAATTTCTCTGCACAGCGACGGAAAAGGCATAACAAGTTTGGAAGAACTAAGAAGATATGCCGGACGCGAAAGATACTACGCAATGTTCATATGGGGTGAAATTCACGTATTTGGTCTTTTTAAAAAACTAGACGTAACTTACAATGCGTTTTCTCGCTGGGGCGAGCCTTTACGAGCTTCGGCCGAGGTAACCATAGACCGTCAGCCACTGGGATACGACAGTGACGGAATAGAACTTGACCCGCTATCATTGACATGTAGTTCACTACTTGGCCGAGGTAAAGTTGAAGCCGAAAAAGTCACACTCAAAGAAAAAGCAAAAATCTTAGCAACAGATGCACTGAGAATGCTAAACTAAACCAAATTTGCCATTAAGGAGGTTTAAAATCATGCCAGAATCCACAATAGTTTCCAAGAAAAATGCCGCTCCACTCGCCAAAAAAACGGAAGAATTAGTATATTATGATGTGGATTACGATAATCCATATGCAATTGCCTTTCTGGCTGCTAAGACGCCCACACAAGAAGCCGCACCGCCTGCTCTACCTGATGATTGGGAAGAAGAAGGCGGAGTGGTAAATGGTGATTTTTTGGAAGTTAAAAAGCCGGCGCCGACCGCCGAAAAGCCAAAGCAAGAAGATGATGATGATGAAGATGAAGAAGAAGCAGTAGTAGAAGACGAAACAGGGGAAGTAGCAGAGGTAGTAGCAGAAGAAGGTGACGATGATGACAAATTTGTTGACGCTGAACTTGATAGTGCCAGCATACGTAAAATAGCAACAAAAGTATCCGAGGAATTCACAAAGCTATCGGAATTTCCAGGATTTAAAACATGGGCTAATGGAAAATTACCACAACAATTTAGGGGGATTGGCAATCTTTGGGCTTCAGATCCAATCACATGGCCAAAGGAAAAATGTGTAAAAGCGGCCAAAAGCTTAAAAGAAGCAATACTCCCTATCCGAATTATAGGAAACAGTGTGCTTCGTAATGAATATAGTGAAAATTTAGGTAAAGTATTAGCCGAACTTTGCAATACGTTAACAAGATTTTATAACCTAACGACAAATAAATCTGAAGGCGAACGCCCGTCGCTTCAAGGCGAAAGTTCGGGTGGAGAGACTCCTAAATTTGTATCGCTCGATGAAACCGGTAAACAATTCGAACAGCCATCCAGCGAAGATTGGCAATCAATAGATAATATATTTATACCGTCTATTGACTCCGAAATAGACTCTTTAAACAAAACATACGACGATATCAATGCCAGGATAGAAAAACTAAAAGCAGATGATAAAACCGAAAGCGAAAACAAACAAAAAAGCACGGCTCTTTCTTTTGATTCAACAGAAGCAAACACCGATATAGTCAACGAATTGGCACATCACGGGCTGGTATCCAAAGGTGATTGGAAATATGACACCCTTAATATATTTTTAAGGTTGGGTGATCTGCAACACCTCATAGCAAATACGGAAAAATTTGTTTCCGAAGCCTCAAAAGATCTATTTAGTGGCCAAATAGGAGAAGTGCTCAACAACAAAGGATTAGTAACTGAAGAAGGGCAGCTTGAAAATCCGCTGGCTATCTTTAAAAATGCAAAAAGTATTTTTAGGGAAAGAAAGACCAATGTTAAAGCAATGAAAGAGCAAAAAGATTGGTTTAGAACCCTAAGCTCTATTTTAAAAAATGCCAAGAGCGAATTAGCAAAATATGAGAAAGATGACGGCGTAATAAATTTACAAAAAATAATTGCCAACAGCGGTAATAATTTTAAACCTAATGCAGATGAAGTGGCACCTTTTATTGGACGCATGGATGGTATCGTGACGCCAATTCTCCGCTATATTATTGTGGCTTGCAATCAAGGGGGAATGAACAAATTTAAAGATTACAAAGAGTTTAAAACATATGATGTTTACAAAGATAAACTTCCCGTTCTCACAAACTACAGCCTTGATGACTTAACAAAGCAATTTATAGAATATATACATGATCCTGCAAGCGCCGGAATAGATGCCTCCGAATTCGAAGATAAAACTACAATGGATCAAACAGAGCTTTATGCATATTATAAACAAAAGGAAAAACGTCTTGCCGCACAAAAGGCTTCGAAAGAACATAAAAGAAAAGAACTTATAAATCTGCTTATGATGACGAAATCTTTAAAAGATACCGAAACCTTGGCAATAGAAAAAGAACTCATTAAAAACAAAACGAGCGCTACGGGAAAATTCACTCCAGGGAACGCCACTGACAGTGATATGTGGGGTGACGGCAACCGTGACCTGACTGATTCCATGCCGGAGGAAGAAAAACAAGGGTCGGATTTGGAAGAAGCCAATTCAAACTATAGAACAGCGCTACGCTTAGTTGGAATCATGGCAATAAGGAACCATCTACCCACCTACAGGTATGACAGAGGCACAAAAGCACTCAATTTGATGGAAAAACTGAAACACGGAAGCCTTAACCAACGAGAGTCAAATATAAAAAGCGTTTTTAAATTTATTGAAGATTTCACAAGTGAGGGCAATATTAAACAATTGGAAAATGCCCCGGCGAATATAGAAACAGAGCTTTTAAAAGCGCTGAAAACATACGCCAAGGGTCATGAGAAACCCCCATCACTCGATGCGGGCGCGGACAAGTACGCGGAAGAATTAATTGCCGGCTCTAGTCACTACCTGAAAGGCGACAGCGAAAAAGACTTCATCTTGCAATTTTCAAAGCTCCGTCCAAAATCGCAAACAGAGCAGCAACAAGCCCCAGCAAAAGCAAAATCGAAAAAATAAAAACAAACCTATCCTGTTTGCAGGATAGGTTTGTTTTTTCAAAAATATAATCCAAAATCTTATTTATGCGGTATTCCCACGGCCGATAAAAACGCTACTATATATCTAACATTCAGCGAGCAATCTTTTGAATAAAAAATAGCTATATCTACCCCTTGAGTGTGTATCAGGCGCCGCAATATGCATTATATTGTTTCCGCCGGCATACACCATACCAAATGGAAACGCAAAAAAAATAACAAAAAAAATATTAATTAATTTTTTTAAAGTTTTCATAATTCTACCTCCTATATAATTTTTTTAAAATAGGGCCACTAATATAATCATATCCAACTGGCCAACCAGTATTTTAGAGTATATTTCTCTTTTTTTCAAGTAATTTTATAAATTTTATTTATTTTGTACATATATTTTGCTTGTTTTTCTATTTCGATTTTCCACACACCGCTCACAACCAAATCGATAAACTCATAAGCTATAAAAAAGGTATGGATGTGAAGTATATTGACAACAACAATAATGCCACTTAGCAGAGCGCCAATAGGACGTGAAGTTAGTGTTATAGCCATAAGATGTAGCGGATTACAAAGAAGGCGCTTGTCCGATTTAGGAATAATAATAGGCACAAAAATTAAAGCCCTTCAAAAAAGCCCTTACGGTAACCCCATAGCTTATTTGATACGAGGTGCGGTAATTGCTGTGCGAAATGAAGATGCTCAAAAAATAATAGTTGAATATAAATAACTTTACGGAGTTGACCTTGCAAATGAAATTTACAAAAAATTTTAAAACAAAAGCAAGGAAGTCCAAAATTTCAACTAAGATAGATAAATTACAAAAATTTAAAAAAATCGCCATAGCAGGGAATCCGAATGTCGGGAAAAGCACCGTTTTTAATGCACTTACCGGCATGAACCAGCACACAGGAAACTGGCCCGGAAAAACCGTTGCTTGCACAACGGGTATATTCAAACACAAAGATAAAAATTTTAAATTGGTAGATATTCCCGGCATTTATTCGCTAATTTCGAACTCCCCTGAGGAAGAAATTGCGAGAGATTTTATATGTTTTGAAAATCCTGATGCGGTAATAATCATTTTAGACGCCACATGCATCGAAAGAAATCTAAATCTAGCACTTCAGATATTGGAACTAACCAAAAATGCCGTGGTATGCTTAAATCTGATAGACGAAGCCAAAAGAAAAAAAATAGAAATCGATATAGATGAATTATCAATGCAATTGGGCGTACCCGTGGTTGCTACAAACGCAAGAAAAAAGAAAGGGCTCGGAGAATTAAAGGATATGATATATAAAATATCCTATAATAAATTAAAAACTTTCACGATAAAAACTAATTACAACGAAACACTCGAGCATTCAATAAAAAATATCGAGAAAAAAGTTAAAAAAATTTTCCCGCAAAAAATAAATTCAAGATGGCTAAGCCTAAGGCTTTTAGAAAACAATGAAAATTTTTGCAAAGTTTTAAAAAAGCATACCCAAGAAAAAAAAATATCAAATATTGATGTTACTAAATTTACTGAGCTTTCCGAATTTTTAGAAATGCAGAAAAAAAAATTAAAATCCAAAAATCTAGATCTTAAGGATATTCAAGATAATATCGCCAAGTGCATAATCAATCGCTCTGAAAAAATATATAAACTTTGCGTAAAACACAAAGAAAGCGGATACGACAGCACAGAAAGAAAAATAGATAAAATTTTGACGTCTAAAATTACGGGCTTTCCGATAATGATAATAATGCTTTTGGGCATATTTTGGATTACAATAAGCGGAGCCAATTATCCTTCGGAAGTTATTGCCTCCGGGCTGTTTTGGCTTCAAGATAAAATGCTGGATTTTATGGTGCATTTAGGCTCTCCAGCATGGATTTATGAAATGCTCATACTCGGAGTTTACAGAACTTTAGCTTGGGTTGCTTCCGTAATGCTTCCTCCCATGGCAATATTTTTTCCGCTATTTACAATTTTAGAAGACGTTGGTTATTTACCGAGAGTTGCATTTAACCTCGATAATATTTTCAAAAAATCCGGAGCTCATGGGAAACAGGCTCTGACAATGTGTATGGGCTTTGGGTGTAATGCGTGCGGAATAATGGGGTGCAGAATAATAGATTCTCCACGAGAAAGATTGATTGCGATTTTAACCAACAATTTCGTACCTTGCAACGGAAGATTCCCTTTACTTATTACACTTATTTCAATATTTTTTATAAATGAAAATCTTATTTTCGGGAAATCCTTTTTAAAAGCCGCCATACTTACATCGGTTATAATTTTAGGAATACTTTTTACCTTTCTTGTTTCAAAAATTTTATCTTTAACAATACTAAAAGGCGTACAATCGTCATTTATATTGGAACTTCCTCCCTATCGAAAGCCTCAAATAGGTAAAATATTGGTAAGGTCTATTTTCGACCGAACTATATTCGTCTTGGGCAGAGCAATAGCTGTTGCCGCTCCCGCCGGTCTTATAATATGGCTTATGGCAAACATAAAAATAGGGAACCTCAGTATTTTAATGTATTGCGCCAATTTTTTGAATCCATTTGCAAAAGCTATTGGCATGGACGGAATTATATTACTTTCTTTTATACTTGGGTTTCCCGCCAATGAAATCGTTTTACCTATTATAATAATGGGATACATGTGTAGCGGAAGTCTTACCGAAATTGAAAGTCCGAACTTGCTTTATGGAATTTTATCCTCACACGGTTGGAACTATATAACCGCCATTTGCGTAATAATATTTTCGTTAATGCACTTTCCATGCGGAACAACTTGCTGGACCATAAAAAAAGAAACAGGCAGCTTAAGCTGGGCAATAATTTCTTGCCTCATCCCCACTTTACTGGGATTTGCAACCTGTTTTCTTGTATCTAAAATATTAAATTTATTACAGTTTATAAACTAATTTGAAAATAAACTTTTATAAAAATCAAGCGCCCGAAAATTCGAACCCAGGTGGCAACGAACATATTTTTCCGAAATATATTCAAGCTCTTTTTCAATAGGTTTTGAAACGCTAAAAGAAAATAACTTATTAAAATCCGAATAAACAATATGTCTCAGAGCTGCTAAACTCGCTTCACTTAAAAAATCAGCCGTAAACCTTTGATATTCTAAGGTTTTTTTAAGGCAGTCACCACAAATTAGCACGCCGTTTTCGGGCGAAAAGTACATCTTTGAAGATTCATATTTTTTACAATGCACGCACCCGGTCAAATTAGGCATATACCCACATATCGAGCAGCCTCTCAGTTCAAAAATAGCTTTTAAAACTTCCAAACTTTTTTTACCGTTGGAAATATAAAACAAAACATTAAGCAAAAGCCGCAGTAGCTCGCTTGAGCTACTTTCGTCGGGCGAAAACGCAAAGCATAGCTGAGAAAAATATTGTGCAAGAGAAAGATTATATAGATCTTCCCTTATGCCCCAAAAAAGTTCCTTTATCTCGAAATCATACAAAGCATAACCATTTTTTCTTGCATACAACAAAAAATCCCCATAAGCAAAACACTGTACCATGGAAGATTTTTTGTTCCCAGCGCTCTTTGCGCCTTTCACTATTGCAGAAATAATTCCGTTTGAACCGGTTAAAACGTTTATGATCTTATCTTTTTCTCCATAATCCGCTTCCCGGAGTATCAAACCATTTAAATTTATCTTCATCACGTGCTCCCAAAATATTACTTATATCAGCACTCGGTATGTCAATAGTTTGTCCTGTTACGTTTGATTTATATGCTAAATAATCCTCCATATTTCCATTACTCATAAATTTATCCAAAAATTTATTGCTATCCATAACAACTCACCTCATATAAATTTATTCATACCTAATTGATTTTAGCTTATATTAAATCTATTATACCACATAAAAACAAAATAAAATAAGTATTATAAATTTTCTATACTCTATATATTATGTAAATTTATTTTGTTTTGTTTTCTATCTCGTAGCCTAAATTGTTTAGTAAAAAGTCGCTATTTCGCCAATTTTCTTTTATTTTAACCCAAATCTTAAGGTTAATTTTTCTATCAAGCATTCCTTCCAGTTCATTTCTTGCAGCAGAGCCTATCTTTTTGAGCATAGCACCGCCTTTACCGATTATCATGCGTTTATGATTTTCTTTCTCGCAATATATGGTTGCAGAAATATCCGTGATTCCATCTTCTCGCGTATGAAAACTCTCTATAACCACTGCCGTTCCGTGAGGTAATTCTTGATTTAAAAATCTAAGTAACTTTTCCCGTATCATTTCGCTTACTATAGTTCGTTCGCTTTGGTCGGTAATATCATCTTCCGGAAAGAAAAACACAGAGTTGTGCGCAAGCTTCGTCAGTTCCTCTATAATCTTTTCTCGCCCATCTCCCGTTTTGGAAGAAACAGGAATAATGGAGCTATAATTAAATAAAGAATCGAGCTTTTTAATCTGCTCCATAATAGAAGATTTATCCGAAATAAGATCTATTTTATTGATTATTAAAATTATGGGTATATTTAGTTTTTCAAACTTTTTTATAAGTTCCAAATCAAAATCAGTTACCTCTTTTCCGGCCTCGATAACATGCATGCACGCCTCAGCGCCTGAAAAGGAACTATTGATTTCCGAAATCATATACCTATCAAGTTTATTTTTCGGCTTATAAAGTCCCGGCGTATCTATAAACACCAATTGCGTATCATCAAACGTCAGAATACCAAGAATTTTACCACGTGTAGTCTGCGGTTTAGGCGACACAATAGAAATCTTGGAATTAACCAACATATTCATTAAAGACGATTTACCCACATTAGGTTTACCCACTATCGAAACAAACAAAGACTTAGTTTCCAAAGGCTTATTCAACTGAAATTTCCCACCTTAAGTTTTACTTTTTCCTTTTAAAGTTCGCACAACTTTTTTTATTTTATTTTTAATTTCCACAGGGCCCCATACAACATAAAAATAACTCAAAATACCAAATAAAACTAAACCCAGCAAGCAAACGGGGTGGAGCAATAAAAACAAAAACATATTGATATAACAATACATATCATGAAACAAACATATTCCAACCAAAACGGAAAATATAGCAGCCACCAATACCGCACCCGCCGCCACATCTTTTGCAATTTTTGCAACGACACTATAATTTTCGGATTCTATATCAATCACGTTTTCAATAGCCGTATTAAAAAATTCGGAAATGATCACGAAAGCCATTGTTAAAAATAAGATGCAATATTTTTCGGCATTTAACTTAAAAAATAGGGAAAGCACCAAAATAGCAACAGAAGCGACAATATGAAACCTCATATGTCGCTCGTTTTTTAACGTATAAGTTATGCCGTTTATAGCATTTTTAAAGCTCTTGAAAATCTTTAGTATATTCATACTAATTTGCATTTAAATATGAAACTGCGTTAGAAAATCCAAGTAAATCCAAAACTTTCTCTTCGCGTTCCTTCATATGCATCTTATCAAGTCCGCCTTTTTCGTGATCATAACCAAGCAAGTGAAGAAGTCCGTGAGCGGTTAAAGCTGCTATTTCTCTTCTCATTGTGTGGCTATAAAGTTCACACTGCTCAACAACTTTTTCCATGGAAATTACTATGTCACCCAAAATTTGCGCATTGGTTTCGGGGTCGATTTCATATTTTCCGTCCTTACCCATGGGGAAAGAAAGAACATCTGTTGGAACATCTTTATTCCTGTACTGTTTGTTAAGACTCTGTATGTAAGGATTATCTACCAAAGTAACGCTGACTTCTGCCGAACCCTTAAAATTTTCCAATTTTAAAACCGCATTGCAGCATCTTCTTATAAGCATGCGGATGCCTGTTGGTATCTTTACCTCTTTCTGTCTGTTTACTATTATTACGCGAGTTTTGTCTACGACCATAAATTCCATCCTTCCTAAAAAATAAAAACCAACTTTAGCTAAATCGGAGTTACGATTTAATTCAAAAAACACACAAATTTTTATTGCTTATCAAACATGACGTTAATATGTAAAACACATTTTCGATATTTTGGGGCCAAATAACCCACAAAAAGCAACTATACTTTTTGTTTTGTTTAAAGAAATCAAAACGCACAATTACCGACTGAACATTTACAGAACATTCTACAAATACTAATTATAAAACTTTTTTAATTTATTGTCAAATACTTATCATCTAAAAACCTTTGCGTCTGCGCAATAAAAATTCGGATAATATAAACAAATTTTATTTACTCAAATGATATTCTCTCCTGCTTGCCTATATCTTTAATACAAGTATACGTTACTTCCAATATATATTCATCATCGGTTTTTGTTTCTTTTACATTCTTTTCCAATATTTTTGCATCTTTAAACCAAGTCTGCTCTTTTTCTGAAATTTTTTCATCTGCTTGCATACGTGCTCCTTCTAAATCGAGGCTACCGTCACTTAGTTTTTGTTCATATAAAAACTCCTTATAAACTTTAATCGGCAAATCTATTCCAAAAACATTACACGTATCAAGAAAAATTTCTTTACGAAAATTTTCATCTGCCCTATTCCAGTTCCACAAAGGAATTTCCAAACCAAAAAGTTTCATTCTAAAGTTTTTTAAAATTTTTCCTGTATCTTCAGCTTTTACGCAGTGAAGCGGTATTTTTTCAACTATACTTTCACGAGTTTTGGCAAAAACTTTTCCCTCAGCACTTGAAAACCTACTTTTAAGATCCGCCTCCTCACTAACTCCGCTAATAAGTAACTGACCTTTCGTAACCACATCTCCCACCAAAACCGTTGGCGTTCCTTGGTAGGTTTCCAGCCTTTCTATTTGTCCATCTTGTGCCGCAACAATATTGCAAAATTCGCCTTGCTTAAGTATCTCCGGTTTATCTACCTTTTCTTTTATTTCAACACTAACTGTACTGCCCTCAATATTAACCGACATCCATGATATCTTCCCAATATGCGACATTGTAAATTCTTCAATTTCCGAAGGAACAATTCGGCTTTTTAAAGTTCCTACGGATAATCCCGCAGAATCCAGAGTATTAATAATTTCATCACTACTAAGCTCGCAATTACCAACAATTTTTATATTCCAAATATATAACGAAAAAAAGTATAAAACAGCTGTAAAGACCAAAAGCCCTACAACCACTCCCCACCTTTTTCTATGCTTAAACATAAAAAACGGCAGACCGTGCTTGCCACAAAGTCTAACCTTAGAATTTGAAAGGCGGGCTAAAGAATGAAGTTTTTTGTAATCCCCGGATTTGATTTTTGCTTTAAAATCCGCTCCAATTCTTTTTAAATCCCAAAAATTAATATTATTTTTAACGGAAAGATTTATAAATTTTTCCGGGTATCCTCCAACCACCTCGAACGAAACATACCCCGAAATCCACCTTAAAAAATTTAAGACCAAAAAAATCGCCTCAATATATCCAATGTAGCTCCAATCCAAAAAACCTTCTTTATTCTTCGCCAAACTCTATCGAAGATATTATCCCCTCTACGACCAAAGAATCTACGCTCATGCACTTTATTTCAAGATTTTTCCCGAAAAAAGATATGCCCATTTTAGGCGTTTTTATTTTAACAATATTTTCGTCATACTCCTCAATTGTATTGCACCCCTCCACTATCACCTCTCGATTACTTTTAATATCCAGGTGAACCGGTGAAAGCATGTTTTTTAGCGCCACTCCACTGAATCCCAAATCGCCAATTTTTCCGGAATGTTTTTTAATTTTTTTATATTTTGATTCATCTTGAAAAATCAATTTTATTCACCCTCAGCCAAAATCCGATACTATAAATTACTATGACTTTAAAAATGCAAAAATCACTAAAACGTGCATATACATTTATGGAAAGGGTGAATAAGCCGTGAAATCTATTTCTTTAAGCTTCAAATCTAATATGAAATATACCCCACAAAGCTTAAAAAATTTATTTTTAAAAATATTCTTGGGAATTCTTTGTTATATCTTGCTTACCCAATCGGAAATCACCGCTCAAAGCATACGGCATGGAATAAGCCTTTGCGTAGGCACGCTGGTTCCATCACTACTACCTTTTATGATAATAGCTCCTTTTACGGCATATTCGGGAATTTTTGAAAGTCCAAACCGACTTCTTGCAAAAATTACGGAAAAATTATTTTATCTACCGGGTTACACTTATCCTGCAATTATTTTGAGTTTTATAGGTGGCTATCCGGTTGGAGCAAAAAGCGTCAAAGCATTATACGAAAATAAAAAAATAAACAAAGAGCAGCTGAACCGAATGATGTGTTTTTGCGTAAACTCAGGCCCCGCTTTTACGGTAAGCATGCTTGGAAGCACACTGCTAAATAATAAAATGATCGGATTAATTATATTTTTAATTCAAATAATGTTGGCGCTTTTAATAGGGATTGTTTGTGCGGCAAAATCAAGGATATCTAAAAAAACATTTTATTTCTTAGCTAGTCCATCAAATAATAAAAAAATTAAAATCCGGGAAGCGTTTGTAAATTCGGTTGCTTCAGGCTGCGAATCAATAATACAAATGTGCGGAATTGTTATCATATTTATTGCATTTATAGGCATACTTGAAAACTTTAATACATTTGAATTTATATACAATGAAATGCTCTTTTACGTACCAAAAAACATATCAAAAACTATTTTAACTTCATTTTTGGAAGTAACATACGGCTGTATATACGCGGCCAAAAGCTCGGCGCCATACTGGATTATGGCTTTTGGGATAGGGTATGGCGGCATATGCACACATCTACAAATTGCCGCAATCCTCAAAGAAACTAACTTTAAATACTCACAGTTTTGCATATTTAGATTTATAAACGGAATTCTTTCTGCCTTAGTTTTTTATGCGGTTACACACTTTTTCCCAATTGCTTACCCTACATTTTCCACTATAAGCAAAACTCAATTATCAATAAAGCCAAGCTCCACACCAATCGGCAGTATAGCCCTTATATTTCTTTGTTTCTACTTTTTGGCGGACATAAAATTAAATAAAAAATTTAAAAAGTAAAAACGACCGCATTAAACGGTCGCTACATAAAACTTTTCATATTTTAATAAATAAAATTTTTAAACCAATAAAACTCAATTATGAAAGATTGGATTTTAACCCACTCAAACTGTTTTTAAACAGCGTTTCGAAAAACTTCCGTTGTTCGACAAATTCACTATTAAGATCTCCTATCGCTTTATCAACTTTCACACAACTATGAAAGCCGGGTTCAAGTAACTTATCCACAGTTTCATTTGTCAACGTATAATTTTCTTCTTTCATCTCCGCTAGCACATTGACATCATCATCTTCAAGAATGGCACTTAAGCTTAAACTATCAAAATAATTTACAGCTTGCTTACCAATATCTTTACCACTTATCTCGCGTTTAAAACCAAGTGTTAAATACACTCTACACTCTAGCGGTTTGCCTTCCCAACCCTTGTTGTAAGAAGATCCGAGCAATCCCACTACTTTACTATCCAAATTTTTTCCAACGTCACGCAATGATACCCCATCAGGGCACAAGCCGCAACCCTTAAGGAAACTCTTAAATCCCTTGCACACGTAGTTTAAATGATCCTTCCACAATTTCCAGCGTTCTTCATCAAGAGGCACTTCATCCGTACATGTAACTGAAAAATAAAGCTTATCATCGCCGAAATCCATTCGTCCTCTTGTTTTTAATCCTTTTTTATCCGCCGCGGAACTTTTCTTAGTACACAAAAATAATGTTTTCTCTGGCATAATAATTACCTACCTTTCGAAATAAAATAATTTTTTAAAACTCAAATCCATTTCGCATTCACGTTTGTGTCAATTATATATATATTGTCAAATGTTTTTATAAATTTTTTTCAAAAATAATATGCGCCCGTTTTACCGAGTGCATATTTTCATAATATATTTTAAATTTCTAAAAAACTCAGTTCATAACTTCCGGAGCATCTACTTCGAACATATCTAAGATGTTTTTGATGATTATCCTAACGGCACCACAAAGAGACAATCTTGCGTTCGTTAGCTCTTTATCATCGGAAATTACTTTACATGATGAATAAAACTAATCGATTGAATAAAACTATACACTATAAATAATATTCTGTCAAGCCATCAATATGTTTTTGTAAAATTAATTTGCAAAACATTTCTGCGGTGATTTTACTTTCGGGGTGACAACTAATTGTTTGGACTTCATATCAACACTGAATATATGATTTTTGAAAATAAATTTATTGCACACATAAAAACCACCGCCTGTGATAGGCGACGGCTTTTTATAGAGCGGTTAATTATAAGCAAACGAATGAAAAAACTATCAATATTTTTCGAATATTTCTTGAATTTCTTTTATGTTGTTGGTTTTGGTTAGTGCCAAAGAAAGCAATATTCTTGCTTTTTGCGGCGAAAGATTAACAGAGTAAATACCTTTTGTTTGAGTTTCGCTTTTATCATATGTTATAAGCCCGTTCCCAATTCTGGAACTACGGACAACCGGTATCCCGGATTCCACGATTTTAGCAATGGCATTATCCCAAGAAGTGCTGCTACCGCCGCTTCCTGCGCCCGCTAAAACAATGCCTTGGCAATTTTTTGAAACATAATTTAGCAAATCTTTTTCTGCATCTATGTAAAACATTAATATGTCTACTCTGGGTAAGGAGTCTATATTTTCTATATTAAATTCGCTTCCCATGGTGTGGAGTTTTGTAGATGAATTAAAAAAGAAAGCTTTATCATCGCGCATATATCCCAAACATCCAAGATCCTTTTGGCTGAATGCATCTGTTCTGAATGTGTTTACCTTTGTAACATCCCTTGAACCATATATTCCATCCGAAAACACAACCAAAACACCTTTGCCCACGGCTTCTTCATTTTTGGCAAGAGCAACAGCTTGATATAAGTTTAAAGGTCCGTCTGCGCTCGTTGCGGTGCTTGGACGCATGGAACCTGTTAAAACCACAGGTTTATCCGTTTTTAAAACTAAGTTTAGAAAGTAGGCGGTTTCTTCTAAAGTATCTGTTCCGTGAGTTATAACTATTCCGTCTACGTCATCTTTTTTGGCTTCTTCATTTATGTATTTTGCGAGCTTTATTAATTTATCAAGAGTCATATCGCAACTGTCAACATCGAAGATGTTCTTGGAGGTTACATTTGCAAGAGATTTTAGGGCAGGAATTTCCGAAACAAGCTCGTCCACTTTTATTTGAGCCGAATCATAGGTGGCAGTTTCGCCTTCTTGTCCTTTGCCCGCTATTGTTCCGCCGGTTCCAATAACCATAATGTTTTTCTGTGGTGCTTCTATTTCTGCAGGTGTTATATACATATGCATTCTCCTAAAAATTGATTGGATTGAGTTTACTATCTTATTATATAATATTACAATAATTTAAAAACTAAATCAACAAAATTTAAAGTAATTATTTTATTAAAAATAATCTAAAAATTAATCACATAAATAATTTGGGAAAAAATGTAAAAAATGTTGATTTTCTAAATTAATTTAACATTTTTATACCGGTAGTGATATAATTGATAATGTGTTATATATTACTATTTAGAGTAGGGTGGTTTTTAATGCCTAAAATAAACGTAGGAATTATATTCGGAGGTAGATCTTCAGAGCATGATGTTTCAAGAGTTTCTGCTTCAGCAATAATTAGGGGTATCTCAAAAGATAGGTATAACATTTACCAAATTGGGATAACAAAAGAAGGGGAATGGTTTTTATTTTCCGGAGACGTTTCTGAAATACCAAACGGAGAGTGGGAAGAAAACAAATCAAATAGGAAAGCGTTTATTTCTCCCGATACGTCTACGAAAGGATTAATGGTTATCGGCGAAGACGGAAAAATGAAATCCATAAAGCTTGATGTTGTAATTCCGGTTCTTCACGGCAAAAATGGCGAAGATGGAGCGGTGCCTGCGCTCCTTCAGCTGGCGGGTATACCTTTTGTTGGGTGCACCATGGGTGCTGCATCGGCGTGTATGGATAAGGTTATTACGAATTCAATGCTTACATATCACGGAATAGATAAGGCAAAATTTAATTGGTTTTACGCTTACGATTTTGAAAATGATGCAGAAAAGTATATTGATGAAACAGAAAAGATAATAAAAAAATATCCGATGTTTGTAAAACCCGCAAATGCAGGGTCGTCTGTCGGTATAACCAAGGCAAATAATCGAGAAGAGCTTATCGAAAGTGTTTATATTGCAGCAAGAGAAGATGAAAAAATCTTGGTTGAAGAAGGCATAGAAGGTCAGGAAGTTGAATGTGCGGTTTTGGGAAACAGTGAACTCCTTGCCTCGGTAGTCGGGGAGATAGCTCCTTCAAATGAATTTTATGATTATGATGCTAAATATTTAAGTGGTTCATCAGAACTTTATATTCCGGCGCATATTTCGGAAGAAATTTCAGAAAAAATTAGAGAAACAGCCAAAAAGGCATACAAAGTTATGGGATGTACCGGACTTTCGAGGGTTGATTTTTTTGTTGAACATGGAACGAATAGAGTTATATTAAATGAAATTAACACTTTCCCGGGATTTAGGGATGATATAAGCATGTACCCAAAACTTATGGAGAAGACGGGGATAAAATTTTCTGAATTGATAGATAAATTGATTGCTTTGGCGCTGAGCCGTAAGTAGAGGTTTGTTTTCGAGATTTCTTGGAGGTGGTATAGGTGAGTCTTTCACAAAATAACGGTATTGGCAATTTTCAAAATAAAATAAATACAAGCCCCATAGGCATATTTGATTCCGGCGTTGGAGGGCTTACCGTACTTAAAGCCGTGTGTAAGTATATGCCAAACGAAAATGTTGTTTATTTTGGTGATACAAATCGCGTCCCCTACGGACAGAGAAGCAAAGAAGAGATAATTAAGTATGCGACCCAAGCAATAAATTTTTTAAAGTCGAAAGGCGCTAAAGTGATTTTAATTGCTTGCGGTACGGCAACATCATACATATCCTACATAAAAGATATTTTTGGAGAAAAAATCCCCATTTTTGGGATTATAGAAGCAGCATCGAACAAAGCGGTGGAGGCTACGCATAACGGCAAAATAGGTATTATGTGTACTCCGGTTTCGGCAAAAGTGGGATTATATGAAAAAAGTATATTGAAGTTAAAGCAGGACTGCAAAGTTTATACGGTGGGATGCCCCATTTTAGCTCCCGTTATCGAAAAAGGTGTTACGGATAAAAACTATGATAGAATAGATGTTGCGGTTAAGTTATATGTGGATTCTTTGACTGAACATAATGTTGATACCATAATTTTAGGCTGTACGCATTATCCCATAATAAAGGATATGATAAAAAATCATGCGGGTGATGACGTTTGTTTAATTGATCCCGGTGAAGCAGTTGCAAACTTATTAAAAAGTGAGCTTGAAAATTTAAATATCGAAACTCAGGCGTTTGATAAAGGCAATGTGGACTTTTTTGTAAGTGGCGATACGCAAAAGTTTAGTTTATCCGCAAAGCATATATTGGAAATGGACTGCGTGCCTGTAGTCGGAAAGATTGATATAGAAAAGTATTAAAAATTAAGATAATAGAGTTTTAGCTTTTGATTTAAAGGTGGGAATTAAAAATTAAAAATAATTATTTTATAGATATAAAGTCTTCTCATGATGTCGGAAACGGCAATGATAACGTGGATTTGCAAACCATGGGGAACTTTGTAAAAATAAAAAACAAGAAGTATATAACTTATAAAGTTTATGATAATGAAAAACCGGAGAGATTTACGGTTAATACATTAAAGATAGTCGGCAATGATTTTGCAACACTTATTAAAAATAATGTGAAGCAAACACGCATGATATTCGAAAAGAATCGGCGTCACTATTGCCCATATTACACTGATTTTGGTGTGGTAACCATGGGGGTTTTTACGAGCGTTATTGATTTTAAAGAAAATCCTTTGGGAGGTAGCTTGCGCCTTAAATATTCGCTGGACATGAATTCTTCGCTTATGAGCGTAAATGAGATAAATATAGAATTTAAAAAGTTAGATAAAAAGGAGAACGTGTATGTATAATTTGGAAAGTGTTATCGCGTTTATTAAAAATGACATCTTAAGTGTTTTGGAAGATTTGGTAAAAGAAAATTTGCTCAGCGGGGAGATAAATAAAAATTTTGAAATAGAAATTCCGGCAGACAGGGAGCATGGCGATTTATCTTCAAATGTTGCATTTGTTTCGGCCAAGACTTTTAAAATGGCGCCCCGAAAAATTGCGGATTTGATAGTTGAAAAGCTTAATTTAAACGGCGAATTATTAAGCAAGAAAGTGGTTAAAAACATAGAGGTTGCAGGTGCGGGATTTATTAACTTCTTTCTTGATACATGCTTTTTTACAAATACTTTGAAAGAAATAAACAACTTAAAAGAAAATTATGGCAATTCCGATTATGGTAAGAACAAGAAAATAATGGTTGAATTTGTTTCGGCAAATCCAACCGGGCCAATGCATATGGGTAATGCAAGGCTGGGTGCGCTTGGCGACTGTTTGGCTGCTATTTTGAAAAAAACAGGCTATGATGTTTTCAAAGAATTTTACGTAAACGATGCGGGAAATCAAATTGAAAAGTTTGGAATGTCGCTCGATGTTAGATATCGCCAAATTTGTGAGGGTGAAAACTCCGTAGAGATGCCGGAAAATTGCTATCAAGGCCAAGATATTACCGACCTTGCCAAGGAGTTTTTCGAAATAAACGGCGATAAGTATATAAAGAGCAGTTTTGAAGAGCGCAAGAAAGCTTTGGTTGATTTTGCACTGCCCAAGAATATTAATCGTATGAAAGAGGACATGAAAAAATATAAAATAATCTACGATAATTGGTTCTACGAAAGTACTTTGCACGAAAGCGGAGACGTTAAAAGGATTATAGATTTGCTTACCAAAAATGGATATACCTACGAAAAAGATGGTTGTCTATGGTATAAATCTACGGCGTTTGGCTCGGAAAAAGATGACGTCTTGGTAAGAAAAAATGGAATACCCACTTATTTTGCCGCCGATATAGCTTATCACTACAATAAATTTATAACACGTAAATTTGATACTTGTATCGATATATTAGGAGCGGACCACCATGGACACGTGGAAAGAACAAAAGGCTCCATGGAGGCTTTGGGAATAAGCAGGGATCGCCTTTATGTTTTACTTGTCCAGATGGTAAGGCTTCTTAAAAACGGAGAGTTGGTTCGTATGAGTAAACGTACGGGCAAGGCCGTTCAGCTTTCTGATTTAATAGATGAAGTAGGAGCCGACGCCGCAAGATTTATCTTTAATATGCATGAAGCCAAATCCGGAATGGATTTTGATTTGGATTTGGCCGTAAAACAAGATTCGCAAAACCCTGTTTATTACGTTCAGTATGCTCACGCACGTATATGCAGTATTTTTAAGCAAGCAAAAGCTATGAATAAGAATTTTGATCCTGATAGTAATGTGAATTTAGATTTACTGACAAGCGAAAGCGAGAAAAAGCTCATATTCTTTATGGCAACATATCCACAAGAGCTATTGCAAGCATCAATTGATTATGACCCGACTAAAATTACAAAATTTGTAATATCGCTTGCTAATCTTTTTCATAAGTTTTATTCATCTTGTAAAGTAATTTCCGATGATAAAGAGCTAACGAACGCAAGACTATTCCTTTGTGGTGCCGTTAGGATAATCATCAAAAACATCTTAGATATGTTCGAAGTAGATGCTCCGGAAGTTATGAACTGAGTTTTTTAGAAATTTAAAATATATTATGAAAATATGCACTCGGTAAAACGGGCGCATATTATTTTTGAAAAAAATTTATAAAAACATTTGACAATATATATATATAATTGCACAAGAAGCATTTGCTTCTTAAAAAATATTTTATTTTGAAAGGTAGGTAATTATTATGCCGATAAAAAGTTATGAGGTATTAGCGACATAAAAATCGGTTCCCGGGATTGAAGCACAAGTTATCAGTTTTAAAAATTAACAAAAGGAGCGTGTATTTACTATGACGGATTTAAAAAAATTACAAGAAATGGCAAAAAACGGAGAGGTCTCAAAAAAATTGCTGGTTAACCAAGAATTTAGAAACGAACTAAAGGAAGCCCTAAAAGAAGAAAAGGGCATCGAAGCCACGGAGGAGCAAATTTCAGAAATAATCAGGGGCTTTGAAAAAGCATTGCAGAGCGATACCATCTTAAAAAATGCCGAACTCGAAACCATATCGGGTGGCGGTGACCGTGCCAAAAAAGTAGCAGCTACGATGACTAATGTTGCTTTTACCGGTACGGGAGCTGCCGTCGGAGCTCTTTTCGGTACTGTGTGCGGTGCAACTTTAAGCACTGCGCCCGTGGTTGGATACAGTATTTACCATGGTTACCAGGCGGAAAAACTTAAAAATGATCCGTTGGCTACAGAGGCACGAAACTATCACTCAAATGCTATGAAAAATTCTATACCCTATATGGGAAAAGCATGTAAGATCGGCAGCGTTGCTGGCGGCGGCGCTGGTCTTTACTTTGGCGGCAAATACGGAAACAGAATTGGCCATAAAGCTTGCGTGGTAATGGGTCTTGAAAAATCATAAAAATGTATACCACTCTTTACCGTCCTATTTTTTAGGGCGGTTTTTTGTATGAATAATCATCTACGAGCCAGGCTGGGGGCTAATTATTAAGTGGTCAACAAATTTATTTTCCAAAATCATATATTCGGTATTGACATAAAGTCTAAACTATTAGTTATAATTCTTAAAGTAGGATCACCACAAAAATATTTTACAAAAATATATTAATCACTTGACAAATTATTGGTGCGTGATGTACAATTTCGCCATAGCGATTTTGTTTTAAGTATAAAATAATTCCAAAAGCCAAAGGAGCGTGCACCAATGACAGATTTAAAAAAATTACAAGAAATGGCAAAAAATGGAGAAGTTTCAAAAAAGTTGCTGGTTAACCAAGAATTTAGAAACGAACTAAAGGAAGCCCTAAAAGGAGAAAAGGGCATCGAAGCCACGGAGGAGCAAATTTCGGAAATAATCAAAGATTTTGAAAAAGCATTGCAGAATGATACCATCTTAAAAAATGCCGAACTCGAAACCATATCGGGTGGCGATGCCAAAAAGGTAGCGGCTACGATGACTAATGCCGCTTTTACCGGTGCGGGAGCTGCCGTCGGAGCTCTTTTCGGTGCTGCGTGCGGTTCGGTTTTGAGCGGTACGTCCGTAATCGCATACCAACTTCACAATATAAAAAAGGCGGATGACGATTGGTCAAATAAGGACATAAAAGAGCTAAGTAGAGAACTAAGCGAAAACATAGGCGCTGTAGACAAAACTTTACCCTATGTAAAAAGGGCAAGCCAGTTCGGTGCCGGTGTTGGGGGCCTCGGCGGCCTTTTCGTGGGCAGCGAATACGGAAACAGAATTGGCCATAAAGCTTGCGTGGCAATGGGACTTGAAAAATCATAGCGATATATATCACTCTTTACCGCTCTATATTATTTAGGGCGGCTTTTTCGTTAATGTATTATCATTCTTGCATACTTCCCTTGAATTTAATTAAAAATTATGATATAACAAAGTCACATTGGTAATATAAATTATTTAAAACAAGGACGGAATTACATTAATGGAAAAAGCAAACAAACAACAACTAAGTGATTTAGAACTGGAAAATATTACGGGTGGTGGAGTTGCCGCTTATGCAATAAAAGGAGGGTGCGCCTTCGCAGGCATGACTTTAGGCATTTTTGCATATTGTAATATTGTTGGCTACAATTCTATAGATCAAACCACTTTGAAAAGTGCCGCTGAGGGAGCTGGCTACAACGCCTCATGGCTAGCAGGTGGGTATATAGGATGGAAAATCGGCGAAGAAATTTGTAAAAAGTTTAATATTAAATAGTTTATAAACGGATAATTGTAGAACCGCTCTTAAGTGAGCGGTTCTATTTTTTACTTTTAATCTGTTTTCATTGTTTCCAAAAATTTATAAAGGCCATTAAGTGCACTAGCCCTGTGATTAATTTTTTCTCTTAAATCATCGGAAATTTCAGCCATTGTTTCTTCGTAGCCATTTGGTTTAAAACATGGGCAGTATCCAAAACCGTTTTCGCCTCTTGGGGGAAAAACAAATTCTCCATCAAGAATTCCTTCAAAAAATTTCTTAACGATTTTCCCTTTTTCATTGTATACCAAAGCAATACAGGTTTTAAAACAGGCTTGTTTATTCTCCGTTAAACATCCGTTTAAAATCTCAAATGCTTGTTTATATCCTCCGCAAGCCGCCGAAAATCTTGCAGAAACCACGCCGGGAAAACCATTTAAGTATTCAAGTTCAAATCCGGAATCATCGGCAATACTTGGAATACCGGTCTTTAAAAAAGCGTTTTCCGCCTTGATTATAGCGTTTTCTTTATAGTTCGCCCCACTTTCTTTCGGCTCATCTATATCAAAATCAGACATATTTAAAATTTTTATACCAAGCGGCAATAGCTTTTCTCTGATTTGGCATATCTTATTTTTATTCGTTGACGCCACAAGAATCTCATTAATATCCATAAAAAACACTCCCAAAACAAATAATATAATTTTATATTTCTTATCTATGCATAACAATAATTGATAGCATAACAAATGTATAATTTTTTGAGTATAACAAGAGCGCCCTAATAACGGGCGCCCTTTTATTGGTTGCAGAGGGCGGATTTGAACCACCGACCTTCGGGTTATGAGCCCGACGAGCTACCAGGCTGCTCCACTCTGCGATTTTTTAACTCTGTATTTACATTATAATCCGAACTTTTTGGAATGTCAATAGTAAAATGAAATAAAAATTTCACTTATTTTTTTAACAAAAAGGCATTGATAAAAACATTTAAATAATGATATACTAACATTGTTTGTTTTTAAACATGTTTAAAATCGAGTTTTAACAGTGCAAAAAGCACTATATGTGTTTATTTTATGTATATTCCAAAATTGGATCAATCATTTTTATAAATTTTAAAAGATAATATTTTTTACAATTTAATTTGTAAATTAAAATATTAAAAACAAATTTTCAACAAATGATTGTATTTATTTTGGATGCGTATTATAATGTTAAGTAAGCAATAAAAAGTTACACATTTGTTAAAGCTGGAAATTAATATGCATTTATATGCTTTTTTAATTTAAATTTTAATTTACTTAGGAGCGTGTATTAAAACATGGCAGAAAAAGGACTTATTTATGTGGTTGACGATGAACCAAACATTCGCAGGCTGGCCTCTTTGGCGTTAAAAGATTACGGATTTGAGACTCAGGAGTTTTCAAATGGCGATGATCTTTTAAAGGCAATTCAGCGCAGAATGCCCGATGCAATAGTTTTAGATTGGGTTATGCCTGCTCCGGACGGGCTTAGCATCTGCGGAAGGCTAAAATTAGATAAGGATACCCGCACAATACCGATTATTCTCTTAACCGCTCGCAGCGATGAAGTGGACTGCGTACTTGGATTGGAAATGGGTGCGGACGACTACATAACAAAGCCATTTAGCATTAAAGAGTTGTGCGCAAGAGTAAAGGCTGTTATAAGAAGAAAAGAATACTCAGAAGTGGTAAATACCAACAATGATGTTGTTGTATGCGGCGAACTTACCGTAAACTTGGCAAGAAGAACCGTTACAAAAAATGGCAAGCCCATAGATTTGACAATGAAAGAATTCGATCTTTTAACTTCCCTTATGCTTGCAAAAGGAAGAGTTCTTAACAGAGATCAATTAATGGAAAAGGTTTGGGATGTTGAATTTTGCGGCGATGCACGTACGGTAGATGTTCATATCAGATATTTACGTCAAAAAATTGAAGATGAGTCTGAAAATCCAAAATATATTCTAACTGTAAGAGGTGTGGGATATAGATTCGCTTCAGAAGACGAATTAAAAGATTAATTTTTAAGAATATAGATATTTTAAAATTGGGAATGATTAATTATGCCAAACAATAATTCAGATATAGAAGAAATAGTTCATGACTTAAAAACCCCTATTACTTCCATAATAGGCTTTGTGGAGCTTTTGCAAAAAGGCGGACAAGACAGCAAAACGGTTAATGAGTTTTATGATATTATTGCTTCGGAATCCAAACGACTTTTGAACCTTGTAAATAATATGCCAAATCTATCCGGCAAAGTACCGGCTAAAAATTCGGAAAGCTGTAATTTAAGCGTTGAAATTAAAAAATTTGTTAAAGAGCTCGAGCCACTTGCCGACAAGAGAAAAATACAGATAGATATAAAGGTTAATTCCGAAGAAATATATGTTTCCATACCTGAAAATAAAATTGCAAGAATAATTACGAATATAGTCGAAAACGCTATCAAATATAATAAAGAAAGCGGGCAAATATTTATAAACGTAACCGAAAAATCCAATTTGGCATACATAAAAATAAAGGATACCGGCATAGGTATTGCCGAAGATGAAATTGATAAAGTCTTTGAAAAGCATTATAGAGCAGATTCGGGCAAAAAAATGAACGCTGAAGGTTCAGGGCTCGGACTTGCAATAGCCAAAGACATTGCCGAATCTTACGGCGGAAACATAAAAGTTTCGAGCAAACTTGGCGAAAGCACAGAATTTATAATATCGTTCCCTATCTCAAGAATATCATAAAACATTAAAACAATATCTGGGAGGCATTTTTTACAACCAAGCTTTTAAATTTTTTAAAAACTCGGTTGTAATTTTATTTATGAAAGAAAATTCACTTAATTATAAAAATTTTTTAGATACATCAAAAACAATATCAAAAGAAGTTTTTGCAGAAGTTTTTTATGCGTGGGAAGTTCTACCGCTTATTAAAGACTTCATAAAAACTCTTGGCGCATCTCTGCCAAAAGACAAATTTGAAAAAGTAGGTTCGGACATTTGGATAGCAAAAAACGCTAAAATTGACAGTTCCGCACACGTAGATGGCCCTACCATAATAGATGAAAACGCCGAAATTCGCCACTGCGCATTCATAAGAGGAAGCGCTGTTGTTGGAAAAAACGCAGTGGTTGGAAATTCAACAGAACTTAAAAACTGTATACTATTTGATAATGTCCAAGTACCGCACTTTAACTACGTTGGCGATTCTATTCTTGGATATAAATCTCATTTGGGCGCCGGTGCGATAATTTCTAATGTTAAATCGGATAAATTAAATGTAGTGATTAAATACAAAGATAAAAAAATAGAAACCGGCCTCCGAAAATTTGGCGCCATTCTTGGGGACTACGTAGAAGTTGGCTGTAACAGTGTTATGAACCCCGGCACTCTAATCGGGCGTAATTCCTCAGTATACCCCACATCAATGGTTCGCGGCGTCCTTGATGAAAGTGTAATATTTAAAAATTCCGGAAACATAGTTAAAAAAATATAATTAAAGAGTTCCATAAAATAAGCAGTACCCCTTGTCAATTGACAAGGGGTACTGCTTAACTAAAATTTATAAAGCAACTCTGTTCGGTAAAATTATTTAGCAACCTTTGTTGCATCATCAGAGGAATCTCCATCTTCTGACGAAGCGCCATTTTCTTCAAAAAATCCTACTTCAACAAGTTTTGCAAGTGAATCAACGGCAGCCTCTTCGTCAATACCATCGGCAATGATCTTTATTTCGGTATCAACCGTAACGCCTAAAGACAAAATTCCAAGTAAGCTTTTTGCATTAACTCTTCTTTCTTCCTTTTCCACCCAAATAGATGATTGAAACTCATTAGCTTTTTGAATAAAAAAGGTTGCAGGTCTTGCATAAAGACCAACTTGGTTTTTGACGACTACCTCTTTAACGTACATAATTTTATTCTCTCCTTATCATGTTTAAAAATTAAAAAAATAAAATATAATAAAATATTATCAATGTTGATATATTATACCAACAATTATCACTTTAGTCAATAAAAAACCGTTTTTTTATCACTATTTACTACTGGAGCGCCTTTTTTAAAATACCCGTTGTTTAAACTAACAAAAACACACCTGCGTTTTGTGCAAAATAAATATCCATGGTCTCATTATACATTCATAAAAGTGGTTTTTCAAACACTAAATTTTTATAATAAATCCGGACGGTATTTAGCCGTTTCCTTTAGCGAATTTTCTAATTTCCACTTTTCGATCTTTGCATGATGTCCGGAAATTAAAACATCAGGAACGCATTTGCCATGCCACTCGTAAGGCTTTGTATATTGAGGGTGTTCGAGCATCCCATCATAATGGCTCTCTTCTTCAAAACATATATCTTCCGAAAGAACTCCCGGCACCATACGAGAAACAGCGTCCACAAGCGCCATTGCGGGTATTTCGCCACCGGTTAACACATAATCACCGATGGAAATATATTCATCGACAATTTCCTCAAGTACTCTTTCGTCTACGCCCTCATAATGTCCACACAAGATAGCAAGGTTTCTATATGACTTTAAATTTTTTGCCAATTCCTGATTAAATATCTTTCCCTTGGGCGACACGTATATAAGGTGCGGCCTTGTACCACGCATATCACAAACATGCTCAAAACACTCAAAAATAGGCTCGGCCATCATCACCATGCCTTTTCCGCCGCCATAAGGAGTATCATCTACCCTCTTATGTTTATCATACGCAAAATCTCTGATTTGGTGACAGTGTATATCAAGCACCCCTTTTTTGCGCGCCCTACCTATAATGCTGGATGAAAAGTATTCCTCACACACCTCTGGAAAAAGGGTCATAACGTCAATTTCAATTTTACTTTCTACCTCGTTATTCATCAAAAATACCCTCGATAGGATTTATAAATATTTTGTTCTCATCAAAATTAACATCTACCAAAGTGCCATTTATAACAGGCACCAAGTACTCTTTATCTTCTTCGGAATTATATATCTCGTAAATGTCATTTGCGCCCGTGTTGAAAACATCCTTTAAAGTGCCGTAAAACCTGTTACTTTCAAAATTGTATACATCGCAACCTTTTAGTTCCTCGATAAAATAACTTCCGGGCTCTATCGGAATATCATCACGAAAAGCGTAAATATATTTTCCTTTTAGTTTTTCCGCCGACTCTTTATTTTCAATCCCGGTTAAAAAAAGCAAAACCTGAGCTTTATGCACACGCATGCCATCAATCTTTAAAGGCTCGGCATTTACGTCAATAAAAAGATTTTCTATATCAAAAAAAACTTCGGGGCTATCGCAATAATGCTCTACTTTAAGCTCTCCCTTGAGCCCTCTTGAGCCAACAATTTTTCCAACACATAAATATTTTTTTCTTGCCATAATTTTATGTTTCCTTAAAAAACAGTTTTATATAACACGTCAGGACTTTTATCCAAACGTGTTATATTAATAATCTTAACCTATTTCAATAGCCACTTTGATATCATTTTTCATAGCAGCGGCACGCACAATATTTCTTATGGACTTTGCGATACGTCCTTGCTTGCCGATAACTCTTCCCATATCGCTTTCGTCTACAATTACTCTGTAAACAACCAGCCCATCTTGCGCGGAATCATCTTTTAAAATCTGAATAGCATCCGTTTTTTCTACAAGTTCGCGCAAAATAACATTCAAAAGATTTTTTATTAAATCGTCCATTATTAAATTTTCCTCGCTTCAATCTAAAAAGTATCAAAAATTTAATTATTATTCGGCTGCTTTATCTTGAGCGGCTTCCTCTGCAGGAGCTTCTACTTCTTTCGCTTCTACCTCTTTAGCCTCTGCTTCGGCCTTAGCTTTAGCTTCTTCTTCCTGCTTTTTGGCTGCTCTTTTGCTTATTTTCTTAACTTCTTTCTTTTCCTTTGGATTTTTAATTTCGTTTATAATGCTCTTTACTCTGTCGGTTGGTTGAGCACCATTTGCTATCCATTTTTCAACTTTTTCCATATCAAGTTTGATATCAACCGGATTTACCATGGGATTAAAATATCCAATTTCTTCGATGCATCTTCCGTCACGTGGCGAGCGTGAATCTGCCACCACTATTCTGTAAAAAGGTTTTTTGTGTGCACCCATTCTGCGAAGTCTTATTTTTACTGCCATTTTTCTTTTCCTCCATAAAATTAATAATTTGATTTTTATATATTTAAATTAAACATATAAACTAAGTTAGTTACCCAAAAAACTTCGGCATTTTAAATCCAAACATGCCACGTTTGCCTTTGCCGCCAAATTTTTTCATAAGTTTTTGCATTTGCTCAAATTGCTTAAGAAGCTTATTTACTTCCTCGACTTTTACGCCGCTTCCCGCCGCAATTCTTTTCTTACGGGAAAAATCTATGATATTTGGTTTTTCTCTTTCTTTCATGGTCATAGATAGTATTATTGAATACATCCTATCAATCACTCTATCATCTACGTCAACGTCTTTTAGCTGTTTATCCATACCCGGAAGTTTAGTTAAGATTGATTTTAAAGGGCCCATTTTTCTTATTTGCATCATCTGATCTTTTAAATCATCAAGCGTGAAACTATTTTTTTGAAGCTTCTGCGCCATTCTCATGGCTTCTTGCTTATCAAAATTCGATGTCGCATCTTCTATAAGAGTCAGGACGTCACCCATTCCAAGTATTCTGGAAGCCATACGATCCGGGTGAAAATCTTCTAAATTTTCAAGTTTTTCGCCTGTTCCGATAAACTTTATCGGCTTACCCGTAACCGCTTTGGCTGAAAGTGCAGAACCGCCTCTTGTATCGCCGTCAAGTTTTGTTAGTATAACGCCTGTAATATCAAGCAAATCGTTAAAAGATTTGGCTACCGAAACCGCGTCTTGCCCGGTCATGGCGTCAACCACCAACAAAATTTCTTGAGGATTAAGAGCATCTTTTAAATTTTTAATTTCATTCATAAGCTCTTCATCAACATGAAGTCGGCCCGCGGTATCAACTATCACAACGTCATGCCCATAATCTTTTGCATAGGAAATAGCCTCGTTTGCAATATCCAAAGGCGAAATATTACCTTTTTCAAAAACATGGACATCAATCTGCGAACCCAAAACCTGCAGTTGCTTAATAGCGGCAGGCCTATAAACATCGCACGCAACAAGCATCGGTCTATGACCTTGTTTTTTAAGCTTTAGCGCCAATTTTGCCGCATGTGTTGTTTTTCCCGAACCTTGAAGTCCGCAAAGAAGTATAACCGTTGGGGGCTTAGATGCAAAAACCAACTGATTTTTTTCTTCGCCCATCAAACTGATTAGCTCTTCGTTTACAATTTTGATAACCATCTGAGCAGGTGTCAGGCTTTCCATGACCTTGGCCCCCACGGCACGCTCTATAACCTTGTTAGTAAAATCTTTGGCGACTTTATAATTTACGTCGGCTTCCAAAAGCGCCATACGTATTTCTCGCATTGAGCTTTTAACGTCCGCTTCCGTAAGCTTTCCTTTAGACCTTAATCTTTTAAAAGCTGCGGAAATTTTTTCAGAAAGATTTTCAAAAGCCAAAATATCACCTTACCTTCTCAGTTAATCATCGCTGTATTTTTCAGTAATTTTCAAAATTTTTTTTAAATCTTCAAAAACAAGCTTTTGTTTTTGCAAAAGTTCTTCGCTTTGCAACTTTTTTATAATATTTTCGATTTTGGCAAAGTCAGATTTTATTAAATCCATCTTTTTTAAAAAACCAAGCTCATTTTCAAATTTCATAAGCGCGCTTTCGGAATGCTTAACGGAATCAAAAACCGCTTGTCTGCTCTTATTTGTGTTTGCCGCAATTTCAGAAAGAGAAAAATCCTCGCTGTAATAGGCGTACAAATCTTCAAATTTAGATTTGGAAAGCATTTTTCCATATAAATCCATAAGCAGTGGGATTGTTACATTTTTATCCAAAACTAAACGCTCCCTAAATTTATATTGTTGTCAAGTAAAATACTTTACACGCTATTTTTAGAATATACTATTTTGATAATCGTGTCAATAGTTTTTTTAATATCATAATAAGTAAAATTCAACATATAGATTTAAATATAAAACAAAATAATTTGATGGGAAAATAAAAATATGAAAGTCAAAATCTTTATACCTAAAAAATTAAAGAAAAATATAATCCTTGCCGCTTCCCTTTCAGTACTTTTCATAACCTCTTTATTTTGCGTACCTTTTTGCTTGCATGAAAATAATTCTTCGAATAAATCCGAAAGCATAAAACTCCCTGTTATAATGTACCACCTTATTCTTAAAAATCCGGGAAGCAAAAACAGATTTATCGTTTCGGAAAAAATTTTTGAAAATGACCTAAAATATATAAAAAACAACGGATTTACGACAATACTTGTAAAAGACTTGATTAATTACACCGAAAATAAAAAAGAATTACCCGACAAACCAATTCTTTTAACTTTCGATGACGGTGCTTATAACAACTATTTATATGCTTTTCCGCTCGCTCAAAAATATAATGCAAAATTTGTATTTTCGCCTATTGGAAAAGAAGCGGATAGATATGAAAAAAGCCACGATGAAAACCCAAGTTATTCCCATACAAATTGGGGAAAAATTATAGAAATGTCGAAATCCGAATTGGTAGAAATTCAAAATCATACGTACAACATGCACGGCTCCAAGAAGCCAAGAATAGGATGTACAAAAGCCAAAAACGAAACTGATGAAAAATACAAAGAAAACTTAGCAAAAGATTTATTAAAAGAGCAAAAACTGATTGAAGAAAAAACAGGAATAAAACCAACCGCCTTTTTTTATCCCTTTGGTGCAATAAGCGATAAATCGGAAGAAATTATTAAATCTCTCGGATTTAAAGCAACTTTTGACTGCGAAAACAAAATGAACTTTATTACCAAAGACCCCACTTGTTTATTTAGGTTACATAGGTTTTTAAGGCCACCCGACGTTTCTTCCGAAGAATTCTTTGAAAAAATTAATAAAAACAAATAATGGAGTGATATAATTTGCCAACTGTTTTTTTAAGTTACGAAAACAATATAAGTACAAATGCTTTTTTAAGAAGCAAATCGGAGTATTATTTAAAACTGATAATAAAACAAACCATGGAATGTTTAAATTCAAACTGCATAAGCTATGTTACCCACAAAAACTCAAACCCCAAAAATGAAATTGACGCAAATATAATTTTATCTACCGCCGGAAATCAAAAATTGCTCCCATACAACCAAAATGGAATACAAATATTTTTTACACCCGGAAACCCAAAATCAAAAAGGCTCGCAGAGATAATGGCAGAAAATTTAAAAAATATATATTACAGTCCATTAGGTATTACTATACACCCCAAAGAAAAAAATCAATCAAACGGAGGATCGCTCGTCGGAACGTATGTGTATATGCGTTTAGGGAATGAAAAAAGCAAGAAGGATATGCTGTGGCTAAAGGAAAACACAGAAGAAATTTCCCAAAATATTATAATGTCCCTGACGGAATATTTCGGATTACCTTTTGCGCCTTGCATGAGACCTCTAAAAGGAATAGCAAAACTTGATTCAAACATTTTTTCCAAACCAAGCAAAAAATCTAAAATTATAGGTTACATAGCAAAAAACAAAAAAACACAAATTAGCGGGCAGTGGGAAGATTGGTACATAATAGGGCAAAATCATAATTTAGGGTATGTTCCAAGCAAATTCATAGATATAATATAATTATAATTTTATATACATAGACATATTTTTGATATGGCTGTAAAATAAAATCAATATTTTAATTAAAAAAGGTGATAAAAAGTGCAAGAAAACTATATTGATTTTTTAAACAGCCTAAAAAATAAAAAAGTGATGTTTTGCGGAATAGGGCGAAGCAATTTACCACTTATAGATGTATTTACAAAAAACGGAATTAACGTTATTGCGTATGACTCTAAACCACAAGAAAAATTTGATGCCAAAATAATAGAAAAGTTAGAAAACAATCCCTTAGCTAAACTAAGATTTGCCGATGAATCCGTTTGGGACGATAATATAGATGTTATAATAAGGACTCCGGGAATGAACTTTTTTTCCGAAAAGATAACCAAAGCAAGAGAAAAAGGGATTATTGTTACCTCCGAAATGGAAATTTTCTTTGATTACTGCCCCTGCCCTATTATTGGAATAACAGGAAGCGACGGCAAAACAACAACTTCAACATTAATCCACGAAATATTAAAAGCAGACGGCAAAACGGTACATCTTGGCGGCAATATAGGCGAGCCTTTGCTCCCGAAAATAGAAAGCATTTCCAAAAATGATATCGCCGTGGTAGAACTTTCGAGCTTTCAACTGATTTCAATGAGGCAAAGCCCCGAAACCGCAATAATTACGAATATCTCGCCCAATCACCTTGACGTCCACAAAGATATGAATGAATACATTGATGCCAAAAAACAAATTTTACTTCACCAAAATGCTTTTTCAAAAACAATACTTAATTTCAATAATGAAATCACAAAAAATATGATTGGTCTCGTGCGAGGCAAAGCAATATTCTTTAGCAGAACAGATAATCTCCAAAATATGCCATGCAGCGTATGGGTTGACGATAATAAGAATATAATATATACCTGTAACAAAAACACAAATCAAAAAAATGAAGTAATTATAAATACTGCGGATATAAAAATCCCGGGCAACCACAATATAGAAAACTATCTGACCGCAATCGCCGCCGTACATGATATGGTTTCCCCTGAAAGCATTAAAAAAGTTGCCACTTCTTTTCCGGGCGTTAAACACAGAATTGAATTCGTAAGAGAAGTGGGCGGTGTTTCATATTATAACGATTCAATCGCCTCCAGCCCAAACAGAACCATAAGCGGCACTCTTTCATTATTTGATAAAAAAATTATTCTTATAGCCGGCGGATACGATAAAAAAATTCCGTTTGATACCCTGGCGCCTAAAATAGCAGAAAAAGTTTCCACTTTAATACTTTTGGGACAAACATCGGAAAAGATATTAAACGAAATCGAAAAGCTACCCAAAAGCAAAACTGAAAATCTTAATATTATAAAAACGACTTCTATGCAAGAAGCCGTAGAAAAAGCAAAAGAAGTCTCAAAACAGGGTGATATAGTGGTACTCTCCCCCGCTTGCGCAAGTTTTGACCTTTATAAAGACTTCGAAGCACGCGGAGATCACTTTAAAGAATTGGTTAATTTATTACTATAATAAAGATTTTAATATTACTTCCAACATGGCAAATAGAAAAAACATCAAAAACACTACATCCAAATGCATTTCATCATTACCAAAAAAGGATTAAAAATTAATGAAACTTAAGGTAAAAATTGTATCAGGACTTCTTTGTATATCTTACGCTTTGGGACTAATCATGCCGCACGATACTCATGCTACAGTAGATCCAAACGATGAACCTACATCACATTTTGCGCCTATTCCGGAAGAATATAGCCCTCGGGAAATAGAATTGTGGTGCCAACAAGCGCAAATGGAACTCGAGTTAATGGGGAGCAGGGAAAAGATTAACTCTATTCGCGAACTTCTACAAACCGGACAAACTACCATGCAAATTGATGCACCTAACCCGGATATTCCTCAAGATCTCGTAATAGATGATCCTGACTATTTACTCATATCAAACCTCGGCACCGCCTTACTGGCAGCATCTTTATATTATACGGTTACTAATGACCATACCCTCATAGAAAAATTAATGCAATATATAGAAATTAATAATGTTGACGTCAACCGTTGTGAAGGCACCTTACTACATATGGCAATAGCTCAAGGGAAACCTTGTGAAAATTTTGTGCTTTTTCTTTTAGAAAAACGCCACGCCAATCCGAACATTAAAACATCCTTCGATGGCAGCACCGCTTTGCACGCTGCAGTGTTGTCCGCGCAAGCTGATATGATTAGTATTTTAATAAGCCACGGAGCAGACGCAACCATTACCAACAATCGTGGACTAACTCCATATGCATTAGCCGACGAACCGCTTGCAAACTTTGGAATCGCTAACGAAACACTGCTGACAAAAGAAGACCGAAGAATGATAAATTCAATACGAAACATGACCTATGTATTTATTGCCCGTGGCATAACAAAATAGAAACTTTTTAAGTTAATATTTTAATGTACGCTTTCCCAGCGAGTATGGTTTTCTGCTCACTGGGAAACTTTTTATAAAAACATGTATTCAATTAATCATAAACTGTATAAATAACAAGGGTTATTTATAAATTTTAAAAATATATTGACATATAGTTAAAAATAGACTATAATATGACCACAATATAATTTTGCAAAATTAATTAATTTCAATTTTTAGAAAGGTATTTATTTTATGAAACTCAAAACAAAAGCAAAAGTTTTATTTGGGGCATTAATTGTTTCAAGTTTGGTTCAACAATTAAGTAATTTTTCACCTATCTGTGCATCAGGTGAGGCATCAACTATCCCGCCAACAAGTTCGCAAGAATTTTCAGCCCCCAAAATGATGTCAGAAGAAGAAATGGCACATGAGCTCTATACTGCTGTACAGCGTAACGATTGCAATCGCATAAAGGAACTATATCATATGGGTGCCAATATTAATACACGGGAGTATCACCCCATAGGATATACGCCTCTACATCATGCGGTATTATTAAACCGTTTAGATGCGGTAAAATGTCTAATCGAAGAATGTGGCGCAAATGCAGCATTACCAAATAAAAAAGGAAGCCGTTTAACTCCATATTATTTGGCAACTTCAAGAGACAGATTTGATATACTGCTTTATCTTGCCGGTCGGGGAATTTGTGAATAAAATAACTCTAAAATGCTACAGCGAAAAGTTGTGGCAATATGAATATAAAAACAAATGTATATTAGCTTTTAAACAATAAAAATATTTGTAAAATTGAAATATTATTCAACTTATATGTAAAAAAGCCTGCATAATATTGATGTGGGCTTTTTTATAATAAAAACTTGGTTTTAAAGTAAAAAATTGGACGGACAATCACTCTAAACGCTATAAACTTAAAACCAAAAGCACATGAAAAAACATTATCTTATATAAATTACAAACAAATAAAGCTATTTATCACCAACCTAAAATCTATATCAAAAAATAATAAACCTAAACCTGAGCAACCTCTTATTAAAAAAGCAATATCGATACTCCATACTTACACAAATAACGCCAATCTCAAAACTCTCAGAAATTATAAAGTTTCAATCAAACCGCATTGCCAATTTTAATAAACATTTTAAAACACCATATCACGGAAACAAAAATCACGACCACGTTTTAAAAAACTTGGTCGTGACCATTTTATTGAACAAATACCCATTTCCTTAAATTTTCAAATATATGCTTTTGAAACACTAATCAAAACTTATTATGTTAATTCCGCACCTCGTGCATCCTGAGCTTCTTGATAAGCTTCAGCTGCAAGGGCATTGTATATAAAGCAATTTTTAGAACAATCCTTATCCCTTTCATATGCTTCCATCCATGCGCGATAAACAGCTTCTTTATCACTTTTACCACACTTAAAAAGCAATCCCAGACGTTTAGCCTCGGCGTACGCATCGTATGAAGGCTTTTTACCTTTAAGCTGCTCCCATTTTTCGGCACATACCAATCTTCTATCGGGATGTCCAATCATTCCGGTCGAATAATCCAAATATACACCGCAAGCGGGAATACCCGAAATAACCAAACACTCCTCTGACTTAGCGAGCATTTCCGCAGCTTTTGCACTATTTATTTGATATCCATAACTTTGGATACCGTTTGAGTAACCATTTGCCCTCTGCGTATATAACTCAGAAGCCCTTTCAAAGTGCTTGGAAGCTTCCAAATAAAAATGTTCGTGTTGTTCATCACTTGCTCCTTGCAAATTTAGTAAACACCTAAACCCATCAACTAAATGTTCAAAGTACTCAGCAGTTTCTCCCCTTGAACTACGTTCCTTATCCGCCGCTGCAAAATACAAATTCCCAACATCTTCCCAGCTTCGGATAGTCTGCACATCTAAATTATTACCAATTTTTTTAATCAAATACCACAACGATGGAACTGCCACACCCGTTCCTACAACAGAAGCGACCACGTAACCATATTTGTGTGATTTTCTTTGAACAGATTTTTTATTATTTGATTTTACCGCTCCAAAAACAGGCGCAATATTACACAAACATAAAACAGACAGAAATATAGCAATAATTTTCTTGACCATAATTTGATCATCCTTTTAAAACAACACGTAAACATATGTCACTATACCTTAGTATCATTATATCATAAATTTAACCTTTTGTCAATTTGGTTTTATTTTAGCCCCACTTAAATTCTAAAACTTAAAGCAAAAAGCTTTTGTTCTAAAAATTTTCCAAAATTCCCCAAAATAAAAAACAAGAACGCATTGCATCAAACAACGCATCCCAAAACACTAGACGGCCAAAAACGCCAAGTCTTCAATTATTACCCAAAGTGGTACGAGATTCCATAAGGGTTCTGAAAAAAGCAAAAGGTATGGTTCAAAATTATATTCCACCGAAAGTACTAACAGCAACCTTTATAGTTTGTCTATATAATCTTCCAGTAATTCTCCGTTAGGAAAATAGCGTAAAAATGAATCAATATCCTTACTATCTTTACTGAAAAGAAGTGTTAAAGCGCTATCCCACGCGACAATTTCCATTTGTGCTAAAGGGTGTTGCATAGATATAGGTTTTACCCAAAAGCCTTTGTAGCCATTTGCATAAGGCAAATCATATTGTAGAACCTCTGACAACTCTACGGATTTTTTAAATGCTGACAAATCCGCCCATATCCATTGAAAATTACCTTTCAGTACTAATTCGGTAAGTTGTTCACCGCTTACCCAACAATATTCTTGATCAAGAACTTTAGCAACTTCGGGATCAGTGGGGTAACACTCACAATCAGTTATCAGCCAATTATAGTCTAGTTGCTTATTATTAATAGATTCAAATACTTCCTTCAAATAAGTATAGTACTTTTTACCCTTACTATCGATTGCCCCAAATGTCAAAGTGTTTTCCCCCGTATATAAGTTTTTCTACAAAATAAAAGTCGATTATACAATAATCGACCTATTTCAACAATGGTGCGGTCAGCGGGACTTGAACCCGCACGTCTTGCGACACATGCCCCTCAAACATGCCTGTCTGCCGATTCCAGCATGACCGCAGATAAATTACATAGCAAACGCCTACTCTAGTTATATTATCATATTAAAAAATAATTGTCAATCACTTTTTCATTATGGTAATGTTCTTTGCATGTAACTTTAAAATTTGTATTTTATAATACATAACTTACGTGCCTGATTAAATAAAAATGTATAAAACATTGTGGTCGTTAACCTACGCATATCACGCTTATATATTCCCTATTATAGTTTTCAGACATTTGCATCTTTAAAATAAATTGACTTTTATATTAAAATATGATATGATTATGGCAAAGATTATTTTTAGGGTGTATTTATGAATAAATTTATATTGAAAACATTATTACCATCATTTCTCGGTACAATTTTATCTCTTTCCTGCTTTTCATGTGCGTTTGCAACACCAACTAATCAAAAAGGAAGTGCCAACAACGACAAAGTAGCTACCGAAAGTTTTGGGGTTCTAAAGTATCAAAAAGATTTAAAAAAATTATATCTAACCCCAAATTTTACGTGCCGGCAACTATTATATCCGCACCTATTATTTATAGCCATATAAGATATTCCACGCCAAGAGATATAACAAATGTCCCAGGCGAAACCGATGAGGAAATAGACAGATATATAACGTATACTGTGTCACAAAACACCCAAGACACTGAACTGGAATCAAAAATTACAGAAATTATACAACAAATGAGTTCCGCCAATTGTGATACAGATTTAAAAAAGGCTACATATTTGCATAACTATATATGCTCACATTGTAGTTTTGATATGGGTGAAGCTGTGAACTTTTTCACAAGAACACATCGCTTCGGAGGCGAAAACTGCAGAAGTTCATCCGGTTGCTTACTGGAACACAGAGCTGTATGCGTGGGCATATCAAGGGCATTTGCGTTATTGCTAGGTAGAGTTGGCATAGAGTGTAAGTGTATGGACGGAGTTTCATATGGCGTGGATCACACTTGGAATGTAGTTAAAATAGGCGAGGCATGGTGGCAGTTGGACTTAACCTGGGACTTACTATTCAAGCCATTACATGGTAAATATAGATGGTTTATGCTCTCCAAGGAAGAAATGGGTTGGGATCACAAACCGGATATAAGACAAAGCCTATAAACAACACTTAAAATATAGATTTTTAAATACATAAAACCTGTATAAGTAATATTACTTATACAGGTTTCATACATGCGTTAAAAACTTCTCATTTCCAAACACAATAAAACTTTAATTTAATTAATCGCTTGTATAAGGAAGAAGCGCCAAATATCTTGCTCTTTTAATAGCAGTTGTGAGCGCACGTTGATGTCTTGCACACGTGCCTGTTACCCTTCGCGGCAATATTTTAGCTCTTTCCGATATATAACGCCTTAACTTTGTGGGTTCTTTATAATCTATATTTAATGCTCTGTCTACGCAAAAATTGCAAACTTTTCTTCTCATTTTACGCATATTTCTTTTTTCGTTTTTCTCTGCCAAGTTACTTTCCCTCCTCTTTGTTTATTCTTAAATCAATCATTTTTTAAAATGGCAAATCGTCGTCAGATTCTATCGTTTGAAAATCGCTATCGCTACCGCTGGAATATGAATCAGATTTTTCAGCTTTAGGCTCTGACTCTACCAAAGAATTACTATATCCATACGAATGTTCTTGCGAACTTTCTCTTTTGGATTCAGCAAACTGAGCATCCCTTGCAACAATTTCGAAAGTCTTGCGCTTATTACCATCTTTATCCTGATAAGATCCTGTTTGGATGGAACCCTCTATCGCAATAAGCTGACCTTTACTGAAATATTTACAAATAAACTCAGCAGTATTTCTCCAAGCTACAATATCAATAAAATCTGTCTGACGCTCTTCGTTCAGTCGCGCAAATCTACGATTTACCGCAATTGTAAAAGATGTTACGGCAATATCGCTTGAAGTATGCCTAAGCTCAGGATCGGCAACTAAACGACCCGTCAAAACTACAACATTTAACATCTAGTAACTGCACTCCTCTTAAGCATCTTTTCTAACTATCATTGACCTTAAAACACCATCGGTAATCTTGCTGATACGATCGAGTTCTTCAGGAAATTCAGCACTGCTTGAAAATTCAAACAAAACATATTCACCTTCTGACTCTTTGTTGATTGGGTAAGCAAATTTTTTCTTTCCCCATCTGCTGATATTTGAAATTTCCGCGTGCGATTCAATCAAACTCTTAAACTTATTTACAAGTTCTTCGGTTTTTTCTCCCACCTTAACAGAAACTACCAGCACAAATTCGTAAAAATGTTTAATATCTGCCAAATTCACGGCACCTCCTTTTGGACTTATGATCTTGCCCGAAAGCAAAATAAGGAATTGTGGCTCAAAAAAAGCCTATGCCATTTTACCACTTTAAAACATGTTAGTCAACTATATTAAATTTAATTAAAATTATTAAATTTTTATTTAACCTTATTTTGTCCTTGTCAAAAAAATTATGTTATGCTATAATTGTATATATAATATGAATGATTTAAAAAGGAACCTTGGTAATGAAAAAAATCAAAAAAATTTTAGGAGTGCTTTGCGCAATTACACTAACGTTTTCACCGTGGGCACCATATACTTTGGCTACAACAACAAAAAATCATTTTAGGCGTCCTCGCTCAAGAAGAGTACCAACCAAAATATTATATGATGAATATTTGCCACCTCTAAACGTTCGTATGCTACAAAAATATGCGAGTAGAAAGAAAACCATAGATAGAATGGTCGCCATACTAAAGGGGCAACTTAAAAGGAACTATGGCATATTAATACTAGACGGCGGTACTTATGGGGACACGGCGCGTGCAGATGGGTTTGAATGCCATCATCTTATTTCAAGCCACTTTTGTAGCAAACACCCTAGCGTACTTCGCCGAAGCAAAGCGCCAGCTGTATTAATACCAAAAGAAATACACGATTTAACAGGCAGCCACCCTAACTCCGGACAAATGCTATCATATCTTAAAAAAGAAGAAAAGATTTTCAACGCACATATATCGATTTTTGGCCCGGTGTTAGGACGAAAGTTAGGGTTAGAAGCCATCCTAATTCTTGGATTAAATGATTTAATAGAATCATTCAGAACGTATTACCGGTCCGGCAAAAAGTTAGTATCAGGCGAAATACTTACGTTAACCGAAGTTAAAGCTGCTGTATCGTGTATCTCTGATGATATTAGAACCGAATCGCTACGGAGCCCCCCAAAACCTCAAAAAAGAAAATCTGCAACGCCCCTGCGAGAGACATCTTACTTACATTCTTCGGCCAGCCGTAGGCATTCCGAGATAACGCAGCGTGATCTAACCACGCGAAAAAAAGAAAAAACCAAAGAAGAAAACCAATTTTTATGGCGTGATTTTTCTTATCCAATGCAATGCATAGTCAAATGGAGTGCAGAAGATCTCCCGCCCAAAAGAATTAAGAGCTAATCTTGTTAAAAATTTAATGCTATTTAAAAGTATATTTTTAGATTTATATTTAAATAGTTTTATAAAAAATTAAAAATTCTCCCATTTTAGGGAGAATTTTATTTTTTAAAAAAATATTTATTGATAATATTAATAACTTGAAGTATAATCCTATTTGTTTACAACACAACATACAATATTCAGCTTAAAAAGTATTGTATAATCTTGGAGGAGGATGTATTTATGAAAAAGAAAAAATTTCTGAGCACGATAATTACTTTGCTCATGGTTTTTTCACCACTGTTTTTACTATCCGCAAAAGCTCATGCGGCTAGCCACAAAGACGTTTACACCGTTATTTTAAAATCAGGCAAAGGCACCGGAGACGATATAACAATCAGAAACACAGATGCAGTAGCAATGGCAAAGAGCGAATCAAAAACTGGGCATGGCCAATTTTTCATATAAAACAGTTCTACTTACTACTGCACACCGCTTTCCGCTCCCAAAAATTTTCAGCCGCCAACAGACAAACAATACTCTTTCAGCGGTTGGACAAACGAGCAAGGTGAATATATCCATGACGAAGACGTAAAAGTAAGCGGATCCGATAACAACACTATTACTCTCACCGCTGTATGGAATGATAGCTATTTCGAACTCGAAACTGCTGGCACAGTTGATATTAAAGGTCCGGGTTATAACGATTTCGTATACACATTAAAGGATTTACATTTGGGCTCAAATAATCTTGGCAATGGCAATAAATTAATTGTAGATAGCGTTGAACTGGAATTTAGAAACGGAACATTAAAAAGTGATGATGGAAAAACTCTACCATATTTGGTATGCCCAACATATGGCGTACCCGGAGAAAGAGCCGTTACGGAGTCATTCACGGAAGCTGATATCGGTAAACAATTCAAACTATCTATTTATATTTCCAAAGAGGACTATGAAAATACTAAGATAGGAACTTACACTGGAAAATTAAAATGTACCGGAATATATACTTGCCATCCATATTCTTCCGATGATCCGGATGCAAGCTCGCCAAATTTTATGTTTGAAACCAAAAAATTCAGAGGAAGTTGCATTGATACTATATCGCTAAGGCTGGCAAAATATAACTTCCCGAACACAGGCGATACTACTAGCGCCTCTACTCTTATGGTGGCTATCTGCACCTTAGGACTGGTTACTACAATAATAATTGTTACTAACAGAAAAAAAGGGAAAGCCGGAACCAACTAAAACCCAAATTACATAAATTAAACACAGCAGAAGCTCGTACGAATTGCGTACGAGCTTCTATTTTTTAGTTTTTCCCTTTATAAAATTATTCATCAACTTTTAGCCATTTTTTGTAAATTTTCTATGCTTTTCACGATAAACACTCTTCCTTATAAAAAAATAATATAAACGGAATTCTTAAATCTAAGTCTCCAGAAAATTATATATTATACATAATAAATGTCAAGCAAAGCTAAATATTTTTGCGTTTTTACTGCTGGCTTTTTAAACAATCGTGATATATTTTTCGCCATTTTAAATTTAATTGATTTTTGTGTTAAAATATGATATAATTATAGTAAAATACGTTTTAAGGGCGTTTTTATGAATAAGTTTATATCAAAAAAATACTACCATCACTTCTAGGTACAATTTTATCTCTTTTCAATTTTTCGTGGACATTCGCCACGCCCCCTGGGCAACAAGGAAAGCACCGGTAACAGCAAAGCGGCTACCGAAAGTTTTGGCTCTAAAATATCAAACGGGGTTAAAAAAGTTATATATAGCCCCCAGTTTCTAATACCCGCATCTATTTTAAGCGTTTTATCTGCACCAAGTGTTTATAGCAATATAAAACATTCCAAACCAAGAGATATAACAAATATCCAAGGCGAAACCGATGAAGAAATAAGTGGATACGTAACCCATAGATATAGCCTCGAGGAAACACTTCGGTACATGCAGCCGGCACAAAAGGAAATATTTAAAAATAAAATCAACGAAATCCTTCAAGAAATGTACTCTGCCGGATGTACGACGGATTACGAAAAAGCTATATTTTTACACGATTATATATACAAAAATTGCAAGTATGATACGGGGCATGTTGTTGAGGGATTTTTGGACGGTTATTGTGCAAACCACTTTGTTCACACCGCAGACGCATGCTTATTAAATAACTGTGCAGTGTGTGACGGAATACCAGCAGCATACAACATTTTGTGCGGTGCCGCCAACATAGAATGTAAGGTCATAGACGGCAGTTCTTTGGGCATGGGGCATGCCTGGAATCTTGTTGAGATAAACGGACAATGGTATCATGTTGACGTAACTTTGGATTTATTTCTTAAAGCCACACACGGAAAATACGCATGGTTTATGCGCAGCAAACAGGAGATGCGCTGGAATCACACTCCAGATAAGCCGTACGTCTTAACAGAGCAAGATATGGTATACATACAAAATATGCTAGATAGCTAATTCTTTTACATAAAAAAAATCGTATAAGTAACATTACTTATACGGATTTTGTTTTTGAAATTTATTTATGACTTAAACTTTATACCAAATTTTTCGGAAAGTTCTTTTATGAATTTGGATTCCACCTCTTCGATTTCTTCTGAAGTTAAAGTTGCGTTTTTGCTGCAATAGTTTACTTCATAAAGCACGGCATGCTCGATTTCCGCAAAGGTCTTATCGGAATAAATATCTCTAACCACTATGTTCCTTACAATTTCATCGGCAGACTTTATAACGTCTTCCACTTGTTTTGCGGATATATCTTTCCCCTGCATGAAATTATAAAGCCTGTTAACAGGTGGGTATTTAGATTCAAACGCTATTTTTTTAACTTTTTCCTCTATATCTTCCAAATAAAATTCGCAGTAAAAAATATCATCTTTAATAAGTTTAAGGTTTTGTATTTTGCTCAGCTTTGATTTATTAATTTCGCCTATAAATCCAATCGCTTTGCCATTTACGGCAATATCATAACCGGAGCCTTCGGCCAAGAATTTAAAACTATTCGGAATAAGCTCAAACTTTTGGCCAAACCTATCCATTATAATTTTCAAGTAATTAAGCAAATCATAATAATTATATTTAACATCCTTGCTAATTCCGAAGCCCCTGGGTATTCTAACGCCCGACATAATAAATCCGCAAGTATTTATTTCCTTGCAACCGGTATCACATTTACTATCCCTAAAATACACCTTTCCGAGTTCAAAAAGCCCTAAATTGTTATTCGAAATAGAATAGTTATATATCAAACAATTAAGGAGTGAATACGTCATAAACGGCCGCATTAATGCGTATGCTCCGGCAATCGGATTTTGAAGCAAAAGATCGGAATAAACCCTTTCCCCCTCTGCAATATCAAAAATTTTCATCGTATCATTTGGGATAAAAGAATAATTTATTGTTTCATGGAATCCAAGCCCCGCCAAAACTTCCCGAGCTATATCTATGTTTGACCAAATATTATTTTTATTATAACTTGTCATAATAGTCGGCATTACGGGCTCAATATTATCATAGCCATGAATTTTCGCCACTTCTTCGATTAAATCTACTTCTTGCTTTACATCAAGTCTGTAATCGGGGATAGTGACTTTTATCGTGTCTTCATTTTCCGCCAAACACTTAAAATTATATTTCTCTAAATGCTTCATGATTGTTGTTTGGTCAAGATTTACGCCAATTAATTTGTTGCTATTTTTAACGCTTAAGTTAAGGAAGTTCTCTTCATTCACAAAATTTTGATAATCAAAAACGCTTTCCTCAATCTTTCCGCCGCAAATCTTGGTTATCATTTCGGCAGTTTCCATAAGAATATCAAGAGTAGAGCAAGCGCTTACTCCTCTTTCAAATCTAAACGAAGACGGAGTGGAAATTTTTAGTCTTCTGGAAGTAAGTCTGACGCTAACATCGTCAAAAACAGCAGCCTCCAAAATAATATCTTTCGTATTTTTGCTAACTGCGGCGGCTTCTGTCCCAATAATTCCCGCAACACACTTAATGCTATCGCAATCCGAAATTACTATATCCCCTGCTTTTATTTCCGAAGTTTCGCCCGAAAATGTTACTATTTTTTCACCTTTTTCCGCCTTATGGATATTTAGCGTTTTATCACTTAATTTATCAAAATCGTAAGCATGTATCGGCTGACCGAGATCAAGCATAATATAGTTGCCGATATCTACTACCGAGTTAACTGAATTTACACCAAGCACCTCAAGCCTTTTGGTTATATATTCGGGCGTCTGTTTTGAAGCGTCTACTCCGCTTATTTTAACGGCGCAAAAACGCTTGCATACATTTTTATCTACATTTATTTTAACAGGAAAAGAAGAGTTATCAGTCTTAATATTTCTGTGCGTAACCTCAGGAATTTTTTCGCCATCAAAAGCTTTTATCTCCCTTGCTATTCCCATATGATAAAGCATATCGGGTCTGTTGGCCTTAACTTCTATGGCCGTTACAATATCATCATGCGCTTTTTGGCTACCCTGAAATTCAAAACCCTGCAGCTTTAATTTTTGCATTATATCTTCAAACGTCATTTCTTTTCCGCAATAATCACGAAGCCAATTTAAAGAAAATTTGAACATCTTTTTTATCCCCTTTCACCTTTATATTTGTTTCCAAAGGCTAATATCATTTTCGTAAAGTTTTCTTATTTCATCAAGTCCGTAGTAAGCAAGCGCCAAACGATTCGGCCCTAAACCAAAAGCAAACCCGGTATACTTTTTGCTATCATATCCAACACCTTCAAGGACGTTCGGGTGAACCATACCGGCACCCAAAACAGTTATCCAGCCTGTTCCTCCGCAAGTACGGCAACCTTTTTTACCGCACTTTGTGCAAGACATATCAACCGCTGCGCTAGGCTCTGTATATGGGTAATATGAAGGTCTAAATCTAACGTCTATTTCATTTCCGAAAACTTCTTTTAAAAATCTGATCAAAACGGCTTTAAGGTTGGCAAAAGATATATTTTCCGCAACCATAAGGCCCTCTACTTGATAAAACATTGGGGTATGCTGAGGATCTATCTCATCTACCCTATAAACCGTCCCGGGAGAAATGATCTGCACAGGCGGTTTCATTTTTTCCATAGTTCTGATTTGCACAGATGAGGTATGCGACCTTAAAAGTACATTCGGCGCAGAAATATAGAAGGTATCCTGCATATCTCTTGCAGGGTGATGCGGTGGCAAATTAAGTTTTTCAAAATTATATTTATCGAGCTCTATTTCGGGGCCTTGAACAACGGAAAATCCCATTCCGACAAATACTTCTTCTATTTTCTTATAAAGCTTAACCAACGGGTGTTTTGAGCCAAAGGCAATGTTATCTTTAAAAATGCTTACATCATACTTGGTAGCTGCTTTTTGAATTTTAAACTTTTCCTCTGCTTCCGCTATTTTTGCTTCCGCAAAATTTTTAAATTCGTTTATAACCCTGCCCAAAACCTTTTTTTCTTCGGCAGAAGCTGATTTTAACTGTGCATACAAAGATTTAACATATTTTTTTAAATACTCAATCTTTATAGAATTAATTTCTTTAATATCTTTTGCATTAGATAATGTTTGTTTTAGCAAACCTTTTTTATTATTTATTTCTGTTTCTAAGCTCATATCCATTTTCCCCCGCTTATAATATTTATATTCCAGATAATTCTTTTAAATCCTTTACTTTATCAAGCTTTTCCCAACCAACGTTTAAATCCTCTCTACCTATATGGCCATATGACGCAAGGGGGAAATATATCGGCGCTCTTAAGTTAAATTTTTCTATTATCGAAGATGGCCTTAAATCAAACACCTTATTTATAATATCTTCGATTTTTTCATCATCTATTTTTGCCGTACCAAAAGTATCAACTCTGACAGAAACAGGGTGCGAAACGCCTATTGCATAGGCCAGCTGAACCTCACATTTTTTAGCAATACCCGCCCCAACTATATTTTTGGCAACATACCTTGCCGCATACGCTGCCGAACGGTCAACTTTGGTTGCGTCTTTGCCCGAAAAAGCACCTCCGCCATGGCGTGAGTAACCGCCATAAGTATCAACTATTATCTTTCTTCCGGTAAGCCCGCTATCGCCTGCAGGCCCACCGATGGTAAATCGTCCGGTTGGGTTGATTAAAATTTTTGTGTTTTCGTCTATCATCTCTTTTGGAATAACGGGTTCTATCACATTTTTAAAAACATCTTCAAAAATGGTCTTGTTTTCCACATCTTCTCTATGTTGAGTCGAAATCAAAATCGTATCTATTCTTATAGGCTTATCATCTTCATATTCAACCGTAACTTGCGTTTTTCCGTCAGGCCGAATATAATCAAGAATATTTTCTTTGCGAACATACGCAAGCCTCTTTGCAAGCTTATGCGCAAGCGATATTGGCATGGGCATAAGCTCCGGGGTTTCATCGCAAGCAAACCCAAACATCATGCCTTGGTCGCCTGCTCCGATTTCACTTTCCGCGTTTTTATCCCCAAATTTTCTTTCAAGCGAACAGTCAACGCCCATTGCAATATCAGGCGACTGCGAATTAATGGAAGTAATAATTCCGCAAGTGTTCCCGTTAAAGCCATAAAGAGAATTGTTATATCCAATTTTATTTATAACTTTCCTGGCTTCTCTCTCCATATCTATATAGCAGTTTGTGGTTATCTCGCCCATAATATGTATAAGACCCGTGGTGGCGGTAACTTCGCAAGCAACGTGCGCCGTTGGGTCTTTTGCTAAAATGGCATCTAAAATAGCATCGGAAATTTGATCGCATATTTTATCAGGATGACCCTCCGTGACCGATTCAGACGTAAACAGTTTTCTTGACATAATATTTAACTCCGCTTCTTAATTTACTTATACTATTAATTCTAAACCAATTCGCCTTTGAGGTCAACAAACGAAGAAAATTACTAAAGGGCCACTTTTAAAAAGTGACCCTCCGGCATCAAAAAATTTTAAATTGATTTAATTAACCTGATAAATTCAAAAAATTGTTTTGATTAATGACCGGCACCGCCATTTCTCCTAAATAATCTGCCTAAAAATCCTCTTTTCTGTCTAGATACAGGTGACTCCACCGCTTCTAATTCTTTAGTATAGGCCTTTAGATGCGTATCAAACTTTTTTTTGGATGCGCTCATTTCGGTCAATGCCCCTTCGCTACGTCCCAAATCAGTTTCCAATTGAGCCAAAGGTGCGCTAGCTAAAGTCGAGCCCCCTAGTAAGGCAGAGTAAATGTCACTCTTCAACGCATCGGCATTACGCACCGTACGAATATATGGACGAAGGCCATCAATTTGCTGTTTTAAATTATTTAAACAATCATTCATGGCTTTGTAAGATGGCAATTTGGGCAAACTGTCCTTATACGGAGGAGAAGTCCGGTCTGTTCTTACGTCAACATCATTTTTACTATCGCTCGCATCGTTATAAACTTTTACAATTTTTTCTAAATTCTTTGTAAACTGCGCTTTGATCTTATTATAAGATTTTTCGCGAGATGCAATTTCTTTCTTGATCTTAGATAAATCACTATGCAAGTTTTTCAAGCATTTCTTGGCTATCGCCACAATATGGTTCTCATATCCTGTATTAAATGTATTCACAACATCCAATTTCAGTCGTTGTACACCAGTAGCATCGGCAAACGTAAGTGTTGTAGGATCATTCGCATCTTGAGTAATAAGCGAAGGATTATCTTGAACAAGTGTGCCAAGCGCATTGTTAAACGTTTCGTTATTCTGGTTAAAGCTTGAATAAACCTGATTCATCGCACCTTCTCCATAACGATGTATATATTCACCAGCGTTAGCTTCTTTTTCTATTACCAAAGCATCTCGTTCCGCAAGCATATTTCTAATCGTTTCAATATTTTTCAGAGCTTTCGCACGGGCTTTATCTATCTTGGACTTTTCTCCACTGAAATCTTTTAAAAGTTTCTGTGCCAGTGTTTCGATTTCCTTAGCTTTCTTCTTCATTTCTTTTAACTTATCAGAACAACCTTTTTTGACATCAGTCAGCTGCGATAAAGTAAGCCTGCGCATTTCCTGAGTAACGCGTCCTTTGCTATCAACGAGATTAAACTTGGCGCCATGATACAAATAGGCACGCATAGAATCATACGTCGCATTCAATTCGCCAATTTTCTGCTGCAGCACGGTATTATCATTATTAAATCTCTGTACAGTAGCATCATCAGAAGATGTCCTGATAGCAACGGCAAACTCCCGAATAGAATCCTGTCTTTCAAAAACCCACGCTTTCAATTTTCCGGCCTCATTTAAAATCTCTGTTAATCCTGCACATGCCTTGTCATACGCCTTGGAAGTACCACCATAAGTTGCGATCATATTATCACTGATCTTTTTCATTTCAGATTTACAGCGTTTCATATTTGAAAGATTATTCATGCACTCACTCGTTACCCTGGTGTATTCTTTAGAAACCATATCCTGCTTATATGCGCTTGAGCCGAAAACATCGAGCGCAGCTTTATTAACCGTGTTTTTATCAGTTATCAATAATGCATTAATTGTATTTTTTTTCTCGCTCCCGCCCATTACATAAGGCACGGCCCATGGAACGGAGCAAACTTTATTATACGCAGCACATAAACCATTGTACTCTCCCACAAATTTTTCTCGCAAAGCAGCATATCCTTCTTCATTTACAAAATTTAAAGGATTCAAGGACTCTGTGACTTTATGTTTTAGATCAGTAGCATCCTTGAAAACTTTTATTGCATCCTCAAGTATCTTAACCAAAACTTTACGCTGACCGGCAATTTTAGACGATTCTTTAGTAGCAGCACCGGCAGGCGCAGCCTGAGGCTCTGCCGCAGCTTTTGTCTCATCCGAAGCAGGTTTGGTAGGCGCTTTTATTTCGAGATCCTCATACTTGATAACATCATCCTCCAGGTTTATCAAAGTATTAAGCTCATCAATAGTCATTTTAACGCATTCATTGAGTGCACCGATAAAATCAATAAGTGCCCAACCATCAACTTTATACTTTATAGCTCCCTCTACATCACCCGCGCCGTCGGCAGGCACAATCGAGGAAAGAACCTCGCCACCTTTTACTGCTTGTATTATTGCGACATCATCTTTGGATATTTTACCTTTAAATTCCAGCTCTCGATTTAACTTCTTGAGCAAATCAAGCACATATTGTTTTGCCTTGAGTTTATCCTTATATGGAATTCTCGATTTTGAAAAAACAGCCAATGCCGAATAATACTCCTTAAGAATACCTACTATTTTTGGTATAAATTCTAAGCAAACGGATATATAGGCATTCAATCCGGGATTGTAGGATTTTAAGATTGAAAGGTATTTTGTCAAACTTAATTCGCACGAGTGCGCAGTACTTCTCCCTAAAAACTCTCCAAACACAACGAGCGGAATCGGTGCAGCCGTAAAAATGCCGCCTACCAAATTGCCCGTGGCCCTCCTAGCATCTGCCAAAGATTTAAAAGCAGCTCCCATAGCCTTTTGCCTCATCGAAGGTGAGCCTTTTTTAAGCTCGGCTTCACGTTTCTTTTTTAATTGTTTTTCGCTTATAATTTCTCCGCCCACCAGTAGCGCCCTTAGCGCAACCAAATCATAACTGTGTTCCACCAGTCCTTTCATGTGCTTTGCGCAATTGGCTACTTTTTCGGAAAAGTCTCCTATGGATTCTCTCCCGATTTTTAGTGTTGTTTTTGAATTAGCAATAAGTTCCCTGAGCGTATCGGTATTATATCTAAGTATGCGTGAATCCGAACAAACCTTTATGATGCCTTCTAATGACTTTAAAACATCGTCTTTGCACGATTTAAACTTAAGATCCGAAGATTTAACACATTTCGTTATACTTTTTCTGTAGTGTTCCCCCGCCTTATCAAGATGCTTTGAATAATCGCCTATGGCCTTCTTAATGACGTCAAGAGTGCTCGGCCAACCAAGCGATACCGCTCGATAATCTTTAACTGTATTCATTATGTCATTTGCCAAGGAATCAGTAAGCACCGTATCATCCTTCAAATCCCCGGCCATACCAATCGGATCGGTAGTAACACCTGCCACAAATTCGGCAACTGCTTCCTGAAACCGTCCGTCATTCTTACCTACAAAGTCTGCACCTTTATGACCTGCCCAAGCAAGAAACTGAGTCAATACTCCCATAATAACATCCCCTTAAAAATAAATTTGTATAGAATTTTACTTGGGGCTATTATAGAGCGCCTTAATGAATATGTCAATAGCAAATTAAAAATTTTTTATATATTCTATTTTATAAAACATATTATACTAAAATTAGGTTTTGTCTTTTGATTTTACAAATAGCGCAGCAACGTATCCACAAAAGATCGCCGCAGCAATTCCGGCCGCTCCGGCTGTCAAACCTCCCGATATAGCCCCCAAAAGGCCTTGGTTCTTAACGGCTTCCATAGTTCCTTTGGCCATTAAATATCCAAATCCCGAAAGCGGAACCGTTGCACCTGCTCCCGCAAATTCGGCTAAAGGCTCATATATTCCCACGGCCGTAAGAAAAACCCCCGAAACAACCATACCGACCAAAATTCGAGCCGGAGTAACTTTCGTTTTATCAATTATTATTTGAGCTATAACGCAAATAAGTCCCCCAACAACAAACGCTTTTAAATAATCCATTTTGCATATCCCCTTTAAATTTTTTTCGAATTTGTAATATAATAAAAAACAAACTTTCCATATTTTTATTATGTGAGCGTTTGCAAAATAAATTCATAAGTTTGGAGATTTAAAATGATTGGCATTATCTGTGCAGAGCCTGAAGAAATAGAAACAATAGTTTCCTATATGGTTAATATCAAAAAAGATAAAATACATTCTTTTGAGTTTATAAAGGGAAAACTTGAAAATTCGGAATGTATTTTAGCTCTTAGCGGGGTTGGAAAAGTAAACGCCGCCATATGCGCCCAAACACTTATACTAAAATATAATCCTAAATTTATACTAAATATAGGCGTCGCGGGAGGAATTGACAATAATTTAAAAATTGGAGATATAGTTATAGGAGAAAATGCAGTAGAGCACGATTTTGACGTTTCTGTATTTCCTAACCGAAAAAAAGGACAAATACCGGGTTTCTCGGACGCAAAAATCCCATGCACGCCCTGGATTACCGAGCTTTTGATAAAATGTGCAAATGAAATTCCGAGCATAAAAAAACGCTCCGGAACAATTTTAACCGGAGATCAATTTATAAATTCACCGGATAAAATTTCGGAGCTTAAAAAGGAATTTGGCGGTATTGCTTGCGAGATGGAAGCAGGAAGCATTGCGCAGGTTTGCAGCGTTAACAATATAGAATTCGGGATTATAAAATCTATATCCGATTTGGCAAATCAAAATTCTCACGTTGACTTTCACGCGTTTATAAAAGAAGCTTCCCAAAAAGCGGGGCTACTACTTTTAAAATTTATAAAATCATATCAGGATTTATATCCACAAACATAGGAACATTTCTACAAACATTATCTTTTGAAAAAACTTTTATTGATTCGGAAATTAAATTTCTAAAAGCACTGTTATTTTTGCATTTAATAATTATCCTATATCTATATTTACCTGAAATTTTTTTGATAAGCGCTTCTGAAATCGGAAATATTCTAAGCGGAATATTTCCGTATTTTTGTTTGGCTGTTGATGTAAGAGTTTTAAAAAACTGGAGACCCGCTTTATAAGCTCTTTTCTCATTTTCGAAAGTAAACCCTATAACACATATATCGGCAAACGGAGGGTAAAGCATGGCTTTTCTTATGCTGATTTCATGCTCAAAAAAATCTTCGTAATTTTGAGATTTTACAAACCTGAAAATCTCGCTTTCCGGGCTAAATGTTTGTATTATTGCCCTGCCCGGAAATTTGGATCTCCCTGAACGCCCGGAAACTTGCGTTAAAAGAGAATATGTTCGTTCGTAACTTTTAAAATCGGAGCTATACAAATACTGATCTACCGATAAAACGCCAACGAGTGTCACGCGCGAAAAATTAAAACCCTTTGATATCATTTGCGTACCAACCAATATATCGTATTTTCCTCCCGCAAAATCCTTAAGCATATCTTTTGCTGATTTTTTAACATTTTTTGTATCAAGGTCCATACGAAGCACCTTGGCTTCCGGAACTATTTTATGTAACACCTCTTCTATCTTCTGAGTTCCAAAACCTAAAAACTTGACGCTATTTTTTCGGCATTTGGGGCAATTTTCAGAAAAATCTTTGCTAAAGCCACAATAATGGCACATAAGCTTTCCATTTGACTTATGATAATTTAGAGAAATACTGCAATTCGGGCATGAAAGAACCTCGCCGCATGAGCTACACTTTGCAAGGGTATTATAACCTCTACGATTTATAAAAATTATAGACTGCTTTTTGTTTTTGAAATTATCAATTAAGGCGTTTGCAAGTTCTTCGCTAAATTCCGAAGATTTATCGCTTAAACGAGAGCTATTCATATCTACTATATCCATTTTGGGAAGAAGCGCACCGCTATAACGCTCTTTCATTTCTATTAATTTATATTTCCCGATTTTTGCATTATAGTAACTTTCAACCGCCGGGGTGGCAGACGATAAAATAAGTAATGAACCACTTGATTTGCACCTAAATTTTGCAACATCTTTTGCACTGAATCTTGGCGTGTTTTCCGATTTATATGTCGCCTCATGCTCCTCGTCGATTATAATAAGTCCCAAATTTTTAACAGGCGCAAAAACAGCGCTGCGAGTACCTAAAACAACCTTACATTTTCCTTCGTTTATAAGCTTCCAATTATGAAAACGTTCTTTATCGGAAAGGCCGCTATGTATAACCGCAACATCATTTTGATACCTTGACTTAAAAACTTCTATAAACTGGGAAGTAAGAGCTATTTCAGGCATCATAAATATAGTGCCTTTATTTAAAGATAGTGCCAAATCCACTAAATTTAGCAAAACTTCCGTCTTTCCGCTGCCGGTAACTCCATAAAGCAAAGCTACATCAAATCTGTTTTTTAAAAACATTTCTTTGGCAATATCAAAAGCTTTTTCTTGCGTGGGGGTCAGCTCAGAAATTTTGCTTTTATCATATGAAGAAGCCTCCCTACTATCTTCGGGGGAAACATACTCGGTTTTCTTTGATACCGATAAAATGCCTTTTGAAAAAAGATTTCTTACAGTGGCAGGGCTAACACCCGTAAAATAGCAAATTTCTTTCATAGTGGCTGATTTATTCGTTTTAATATAATCATATATTTTTTTCTGCTTTTCGGTAAAATGCGGCAAAGGACAAGAAAAATTATTATTAATCTCAAAATAATTATTAGTCCGCTCGCAAGCATTTTTGGGGTTTTCAAATTCTTCTACCAGCAAACCTTTATCAATGCAAGAATTTAAAACCCTATTATAATTTTTAATTTTAAGATTAATTATATCTTTAAGAGTAAAAACCTTTTTGGAACGTCCGCTTAACGCCTCAAAAAAAGCCTTTTGGGGCTCATCTAAAGCGTTTTTGTCACCTAAAGAATTTTCATTTATTCGGTATTTTATACCGTTTAAGCTATCCCCAAGTCCGTGCGGGAAAACCTGTTTTGCGGCATCAAAATAAGAACAAAAATAACGTTCTTTAACCCACTTAATAGCGGCCATCATCTCCGAAGATATTATCGAAGATTTATCTAAAACAATATAGATTTTTTTAAGTGGCGTTTCCGGCTTATTTTCGCACTCCTTTGCAAGCTCCATAACAAGCCCAAGGCGTTTGGCACTACCCTTTCCAAAAGGTACAATAACCCTACACCCTATTTTTATTTCATTTACAAAATTTTCGGGGACTTCATAACTATAAAGAATATCATTTTCTAAGGAAAGCTTACTTACCGCTATTTTTGCAATATACATAATAAAAAAACCACACGATTTTACAAAAATGATTTACAACAAGGTAAATAATAATTAATTTCTAAATATTTATCAAGGCAACCATACGCCAAGCAAGTGTGCACTTATTTTCAATTATAAATCTAACAAAATTGCTTCTTTATTTTTTCATCAAATCGGCTTTCATGGAATAAAACTTTAATCCGTTAACACATTGCTCTTTGCCGATATCTGAAAACCCCAAATGCTTACATATCTCGTGCGCATATAAAGATGAATTAACGGTGAAAAAACCATTTTTATTTACTGACTTTACCTTATCATATAGTTTTCTTCCGATTCCTTGATTATGGTATTTTCCGTCAACAAAAAATAGTGCTATATGAGTAATATCCTTAGTTGCAATAACACCCAGTATTTTATTATTTTCATCAAAAGCGCCGTAAAAATCTCTTGCCTGCACCCAATCGCTGTTGTTAATGGTTTTTTTAAATTCTTGTATGCCTTCTTCTGTGCAATTGGGGGCTTCATATTCCAAAAACACTTTTAAGACTAATTTTAACGCTTCTTGCATTTCGTTTTTTAAAATTTTTCTTATTATCAATATTTTGTGCCCCTTTTAAAGCTCCACAATATTAACTCGGTTACCGTGCTCTTTAATAATATCAATCAGATCATCCACTTTAAGCCAAACAGCTGCCGTGTTTTCATTTGGATGTATTCCTATAATACCCTTACCCTTCATAAAGTCTTCGTCTATATAAAATATCACTTTTTTTCTTTATCGCTGAGCAGTCCAAACGGCGAGACTGACCCCGGCACCAAGCGCATAATATCCATTAAATCTTCACTGCTTGCAAAGCTCAGTCTTCTCGTCCTATATTTATTCTTAAATTCCTTTAGGTCTACTCTTTTATCGCCCTTAATGGTTATAAGATAATAATTCCTTTTCTTATCGTCCCTTACAAATAAATTTTTTGCACCGCATTCAGGGTACGGGAGCTCTACCTTTGATGCTTCCTTCATACTAAACAAAGCTTCGTGCTCTGTTACTTCATACCATATATTTTTAGATTTTATATATTCATATATTTCTTGTTTATTCATTTGAGGTCTCCTTATCAATTGGCGTATCCACTGCAAAAATTATAATACGTTTTTTAAAAACAATCAAAAAATAGAAAAGCACACGGAAAACCGGCATATCATATTATAGGCGCATAGAGGAGTGATTTTATTTATGAAAAATTATTACGCAGACGAATTTTTTCTTTCCGCAAACACAACGGCTGGTTTTTATTCCCTATATGACAACTTATATTACCCTAAAGAAAACTGGTTTTGCTATATTATAAAGGGCGGACCGGGAACAGGAAAATCAACACTTATGAAAAAAATTGCAAAAAAAGCCTTGGAAAAGGGCGAAAAAACAGAAATAATATGGTGTTCTTCCGACCCTAATTCTTTGGACGCAGTCATACTGCCAAATTTAAAAACAGCAGTTGTAGACGGTACCGCTCCACACACTATGGATCCGGTTTTTCCCGGAGTCAGTGATACTGTTATAAACTTATGCGATTGCTGGGACGAAAAAACTTTAAAAAATTCTAAGAACGATATTATTAAACTCTGTCAGAAAAACGGTAATCTACATAAAAAATCACAGAACTATTTAAAGGCTTATAAAATTATTGACGATCAAAACAAAATGATATTTAAGAATTCTATTGATTTTAAAAATCTTAGCAAATACTGCGAAGAGCTCCTCGAAAAAATATTTAAAGAAAAATCACTAACGGGATTAGCGCACCAAGCTCTGCGGTTTATTACCTCAATAACTCCAAAAGGGGTATTATCTTTAAACAAAACATTTGATCTAAAATCCTCAAAAATATTCGTGCTTGAAGATAGTTACTTTTTACTTGGGAATTATGTCTTAAAAGCAATAAAAGAAAAGGCAATTAACTTAGGATATGATATAATATCTTGCCCATCGCCATTTGCGCCAAACAGCGAACTCGAAGCACTATTCATACCGGAACTCGGCATCTCGTTCGTGCTTAAAAACAAAAACGATTGCGAAGAATTTATCGAAAATTCAAAATGTGAATGCAAAAAAATATCATTAAAAAAATTTATAAATAAAGAATTAATAGAAAGCCACAAAAATCTTCTTAATTTTAACAACCGAATATGTAGCGAATTTTTAAATGAAGGAATAAAGTATTTGAGTAACGCTTTATCCATACATGATGAAATTGAAAAATATTACAAATCTGCAATGGATTACTCAAAAGTAAACAAAATAGCAGATAACTTAATATCTGCTATTTTGTAAAAACTTAATTTTAACCAAAAAGGCTATCGTTCAAAGGATTATAATCTTTCAACAATTTGTAAGTATCTTTAGTAATAATCCCCATTCCATACAAACCTATTCCGATACCAACACCCATACCTAATATGTCAACCATAAATTTTGCTCCTGAAGCAAAAATACTCCACCATGGCTGGAAACCAGACGTTTCATCTTTCTTAATTGTATCGCTCATAAACTAATTCTCCTTAAAAAAACTTTTTTTGAATCGCATCGCGAAAGTCACAAAAATCCTTACGTGCACTATCGAGGCACTTAATTATTAAACAAAATCCACCAAAAGCTTGAAGTGCTCCAAAAATCATAGTAATTATACCTCCTATAAATTTAATAGAAACTGCCTAGTGCCATAATACCACTTTTTTCAAAAAATTACAAGCCTTTTAAAAAAATTATAAATTTATTTTTTGAGAAACAGTTTCCAGTTTATCATAATTACCATTAACATACCAAAAACCAAACAAAACTTCAACGCCCGTGGCCCTATGATATACCGAAGGCGAAATGTTTTTCGGAACATTCCCAATATGCGCATTCCTTCCTCTTTTGAAAATTAAAAGTTCTTCTTCAGTCAAAATATCTTTTATACTTTCGAAAAGCTCAGACTGTGCGCTGCAGCAAACATTTTTAACTTTTACCTCGTTTAGGTTTCCTATACTGCCGCCTACATTACAAATGATTTTGCTCCTGACAATCAATTCAAAAACAGCATCACCTATAAAAGCTAATTTTTCCAAATTCAAATCTTGCGGAAAATCAAAATTTTTTTCTTTAAAATCCATATTCTTAAATTATCCAACCTATTCGTAAAAATCGAACTTTATCTCGCCGACTTTTATAGTATCGCCTGAATTTACTCCTGCATCTTTCAAAGCCTGTGTTATACCAAACTTATTTAAAGCATTTTGAAAATAGCACATGGAATCATAATCTTCAAAATTTACTCTATCAATAAGCCTACTAAGTAGCCCTGACTTTACTTCATATACTCCATTTTTGCCGACAATACTTATATTGTCATCTTTGCGCACCAGTTCTTCATAATCGGTTTCCGGGCTAAAAAGCTCGAGCGGAGGCAATAAATCTAAATGACGCACAACTGCATTTAAAAGCTCTTTTATACCGCTCCGAGTGGCAACAGAAACGGGGAAAAACTCATACCCTTTTTCGGTAACATAGTTTTTAAACTTTTCAATATCTTCGGGCGATGCCAAATCACATTTATTACCCACAACCAACATCGGGCGCTCGGATAATTTAGAACTAAATTTAACAAGCTCATCATTTATTATATCAAAATCTTTGCAAGGATCTCGCCCTTCAATCCCCGATATATCCACAACGTTTATAAATAATCTGCACCTTTCAATATGCCGCAAAAATTTATGACCAAGCCCCACTCCCTGCCATGCACCTTCTATAAGTCCGGGAATATCCGCCATAACGAACGATTTTTCATCACTGTACTTCACAACTCCTAAAATTGGCGAAAGTGTTGTAAAGTGGTAATTAGCTATCTGTGGTTTAGCCTCGCTGACGACCGAAAGAATAGAAGATTTCCCGACATTTGGATAGCCGATAAGCCCAACATCTGCCAAGAGTTTGAGCTCCAAGTTTACCTCGAGCTCCACCCCTTTTTCACCGGGCTTTGCAAAATTGGGAGTCTGCTTAACAGGTGTTGCAAAATTCATATTTCCTGCTCCGCCTCTGCCCCCTTTTAAAATAACTTTGGGTTCATCGGTTGATATATCGGCAATTATTTTTCCGCTTTCAGAATCTTTTATCAAAGTGCCTTTTGGCACTTTGATAACTAAATCCTCACCACTTTTTCCTGCCCTTCTGCACGAGGCTCCATTTTGACCATTCTGCGCATAAAACTTTTTCTTATATCTAAAGCTTGAAAGAGTAGACAAATTTTTATCTGCCTTAAAAATAATACTGCCACCACGACCGCCATTTCCACCATCAGGGCCACCGTTTGCCGTGTTAATATCCCGATGAAACGAAACCTCACCATTACCGCCGTTGCCCGCTTTAATCTTAACAGTGGCCAAATCTACAAACATTAAATATCCTCCTAAATCGATTCAATAAATTTACAGCTGCTTTTCCAAAACATATTGCTATACCGTATAAACATTTTGAAATAAATTCTTCTGCAAAATTAATGTATAAATAAAATACAACAAAAGCGGATCAACTTTGACCCGCTTCTTCGAATTAAAATTTTAAAAAACCGAAACAAATGTCTATGCGTTCACAGTTTTAGGGTAAACACTTGCACATTTGCGATCTTTTCCCATACGCTCAAACTTTAACTCGCCGTCAACCTTGGCAAACAGAGTATCATCTTTACCCTTACCTACGTTGACACCGGGATGAATTTTCGTTCCACGTTGTTTAAAAATTATATTTCCCGCCAAAACAAACTGTCCGTCAGCTTTTTTTGCCCCAAGACGTTTAGACTCGGAATCACGTCCGTTTGAGGTTGAACCTTGACCTTTTTTATGAGCAAAAAGCTGTATATTAATATTAAACATCATAACTCTACACCTCTTTATAAAAAACTTTTATGTTTTTCGAATACATTTCTTCGAGCATCAACAAGTGATTTTTAAATCCCTGCAAAATATATCCACAATCAGACAAATACTTATCGTGCACCAATAACCTCATATAACCTGCGCTTTCCTCTACCGCCACATCAGCTTGTGCATTCAAAACCTCTGTAATGGTATTTGCGACCATATATGCGGCCGAAGAAACCGCAGCGCACACTATATCTTTGCCCGACTCCGCATATCCTGAATGACCCGATATATCAAACCCTTTGATTTTTCCGTCATTCAAAATAAAAAACTCTGCTTTTAGCATTGTAATATACCTAAAAATTAGAAATTAATTGTTTCAATTTCCACTTTTGTATAAGCCTGTCTGTGTCCCATTTTACGCTTGCAGCTCTTCTTTGGCTTATAAGTGAAAACCGTAACTTTTTTTGCTCTTCCGTTTTTGAGCACTTTACCGGAAACTTTGGCGGAAGCTACATCTTCACCGATATAAAATCCTTTTTCATCTTGTCCGGCAATAACTTTAAAATCAACTGTGTTTCCTTCGGCTTCTTCAAGTTTTTCGGTGTAAATAACATCACCTTGAGAAACTTTATATTGTTTGCCTCCGGTTTCTATAATTGCGTACATCTCGTTTTACGCACCTACCTTTAAATTATCTCGCTGTACACTTAGGCAGATTGATCGACAATCTTTAGGCCCACGACAAGCGGCTAGGAAATTATATCATTTTAACAACTGTAAGTCAAGAGCTATATATCAAATATCTAAAATGTTTTTTAGTCAAGATAATCTTTAAGTCTTCTGCTTCGGCTTGGGTGACGCAATTTTCTGAGCGCTTTTGCCTCGATCTGGCGAATTCTTTCACGCGTAACATCAAACTCTTTGCCAACTTCCTCCAAAGTCCTGGGCCTACCGTTATCTATTCCAAATCGCATCTCTAAAACTCTTTTTTCTCTTGGGGTGAGGGTATCCAAAACCTCTATCAGGTGTTCTTTAAGAAGCACATGCGATGCTTCCTCCGCCGGCGCCAAAGCATCGTTATCGGGAATAAAATCTCCCAAGTGACTGTCATCTTCCTCACCTATTGGCGTTTCAAGAGATACAGGATCCTGAGAAGCTCTCATAATTTCTCTTATTTTTTCAACAGGCAAATTAAGTTCCGTTGCAACTTCTTCCGGCGTTGGCTCCTGACCGTTGTTATGAAGAAGCTGACCTGAAACACGCTTAACTTTGTTCATGGTTTCAACCATATGAACAGGTATACGAATGGTCCTGGCTTGATCCGCAATGGCACGGGTGATAGCTTGTCTTATCCACCAAGTGGCATAAGTTGAAAACTTAAATCCTTTGGAATAATCGAATTTTTCAACCGCTTTTATAAGGCCTAAATTCCCTTCTTGAATTAAATCCAGAAAATGCATGCCTCGACCAAGATACCTTTTGGCTATACTTACAACCAACCGCAAATTGGCTTCCGAAAGACGTTTTTTAGCCTTTTCATCGCCTTCGTTTATACGTTTTGCAAGCTCCATTTCTTCCTCTGCGCTCAAAAGCGGAACCGTACCTATTTCTTTAAGATAAACTTTAACCGGATCGTCTGTTGTGGAAGCCTCACCTATCACCGGGGTGCCTTGCTGCGTGTGGTCGGCTCGCTGAGCGCCGTCCCCCGCAAGATCATCTACGCCCTCAACTATCTCTATACCCATGGACTCGAGCAAATCGTATAGCTTTTCTATTTGGTCAGGGTCAAATTCCAACTCACCCATGGATTCGAGTATCTCACTTGTGCTTATATGACCCGCAGATTTACCACGCTGAATTAAATCTTTGATCACCTTTTCGATGGATTTGGGTGTTGATTTAGCATCTCCCATTTTATGACCTCCTTATTTTTATTTTGTCCTATTAATTCTACTTAATTGATAAATTAAAATTTATTTTTTTAAGCTATGAATATACTCTTTTATACTTTCTTCGGAATTATTGGTAACATCTTTAAATCGATTTTTCGTATTTTCTTCTTTTATAACTTTCAAATACTCATCAATTGCCTCTTTGGTGCCCATTTGCGGGTTATACCCACATATCATTTTAGTGATTCTGCCAATTTCCTCAAACGAAAAATCATAAAGTGAAAAATTACTTATATCAAAAGATTTATCGTTTAAAGCAAGCTCTTCCATAACTTTAAAAACTCTTTTATTAAAACTTGTAATTAAGTCGTTCGCGGAAATCTTAGAAAAAACACTTTTTGCAATATCGGGGTTATTAACAACAGACGAAATCAAGGATTCCTCTGCCGCCGATGCTCGTAAATTATTACGCTTATCGGGATTAATTTTATCGTTTAACGCTGATGTAAACTTCTCCACATTTTTAAATTCTTTTTTTCGCTCTTTCTTTTTCCTTTGTTTTAAATATTTTTCAATCTGAATCATAACAGAAGACTTACTGATGCCAACTTCTGAACTAACACGCATGGCATAAACTTCTCGTTCAATCGAGTTATTGCAAGAAGCTAAAATTTTGGCAGCCTCTGTAAGATATTCCACTTTATCTTCGTCATTTTCAAGATTATACCGCCCTTTTATGCCTGAAAGCTTGTACTCTATATCACTTTTAGAGTTTTCTATCAAATTTCTAAACTTGATTTCACCTTTTTCGCCTTGCGTGCGTATGTATTCATCAGGGTCTTTAGCTTTTGGAATAGTTACAACTTTAACTGCAACAGAATTATTTTTAAGCATCTCAATTGCTTTAGCAGCAGCTTTTTTACCGGGCTCATCGGAATCATAAGAAACAATAACTTCTTCGGCATTACGTGCTATAAGCTTAACCTGATTTGTCGTAAGTGCCGTTCCGAGACCCGCCACGGCATTTGTAAATCCTGCCTGATGCAAAGTAATTACGTCCATATAACCTTCAGTAAGGATAAGACTATTTTTTCCGGATTTTTTTGCAAAGTTAAGGGCAAACAAATTGGAACTTTTTTTAAATACAGGGGTATCGGAAGTATTTATATACTTTGGAATATCATTTCCCATTGTCCGTGCACCGAACGCAACAACATTTCCTCTTACGTCTATTATCGGAAACATCAGGCGATTTCTAAATCTATCCACATAATGCCCGCTGCGTGATTTAAATGCCAGGTCCGCTAAAACCACATCTTCCATATTATAGCCTATTTTTTTAAAATAGTCCACAAGCGCATAACCGGATGGCGGAGAAAACCCAAGCCCAAAATGAGTAATCGTCTTGTTTTGAACACCACGAGTCGTTAAATATTTAAACGCTTTATTTTCTTTATCTTGGGCAAGGCATTTATGGTAAAACTTTGCCGACTCTCGATTAATTTTATATATCAGCAACTTTTTTTGGTGCTCCCGATTATCTTCTTCGCTGATTTCAAAATCCATTCCGGCTCTTTCGGCAAGCTTTTGGACGGTTTCTATATAGTCATAATGCTCAATAAGGCGCAAAAAAGTAATAACATCTCCGCCTGCGCCACAGCCAAAACAATAAAATGACCCGTTTGAAGGATACACGCAAAACGAGGGCGTACGCTCGGAGTGGAACGGGCAAAGGCCCATTAAGTTTCTGCCCTTTTGCTGCAGATTTACGTATTCCCCTATTATTTCGCCTATATCATTTCTTGATTTTAATTCGCTTATAAAATCCTCTGAAAGAATCATTTTTTACCTCTTTAAAAACGGACTTTCTAGTTTAAGTTTGCAGATTTAGGAATAAAGATATCTTTAAACACACTAGTTGCAAATTTATCACTCATGCCCGCTATGTAATCACACACCGCACGGTTTAAACTTTCCTCTTTGGCAATATTTAAAAGATACCGGGGCATTTCTTCCGGGTGATTCATAAAATGATTATATAAAGATTCTATAATAAACGGCACTTTTGAATCTTCCGAAAAAGACTGTTTATTTAAGTAAACATGAGAGTACATAAATTCATGAAGATCATCAAACACGGTCCCTAAGCCATCGCTCATTTTAATATCTTTGCCCTCACTGTTTTCAACAATCGATTTGACCAATGTGTTAATTCTTTGCGAATACCTATTTCCAAAAGCTTCGGTAAATCGTAAAGGTATGTCATCAATCTTTAAAAGCCCCGCTCTTATGGTGTCCTCCATATCGTGATTAATATATGCAACTCTATCACAAAGTCTTACGACTCTACCTTCAGCCGTAAAGGCTTGCTCACCTTTGGTGTGGCAAACAATACCGTTTAGGACCTCTTTTGTAAGATTAAGCCCACGCCCGTCTTTTTCCAAACGTGAAAGCACACGAACGCTTTGGGTATAGTGTTTAAATCCGCCCTCACATAAATTATTAAGTGCACTCTCTCCGGCGTGGCCAAAAGGAGTATGACCTAAATCATGCCCAAGCGCAATGGCTTCCGTAAGATCTTCATTAAGTTTGAGCGCTCGTGCCACGTTTCTTGATATCTGCGCAACTTCAAGCGTATGAGTAAGGCGAGTTCTGTAATGATCCCCCTTAGGAGAAATAAAAACTTGAGTTTTATGTTTAAGCCTCCTAAAAGATTTACAGTGTATTATTCTGTCTCTATCCCTTTGATATTCCGTACGCAACTGACAAGGTTCTTCAAAAACTTCTCGCCCCAACGTTTTGGCAGAGCAAGACGCAAAGGGGCTAAGTATATCTAATTCCCTATTTTCTATTTCTTCTCTTATACAAGGCATAACCGAACACCGCCTTAAAAAGTATTCATAAAATTATATACATTTATATCTATCTTCCAACAGCTTATAATTTAAGCAGTTTTGCAGTATCAGATCCAAATCCTCTTTTTTTACAAAAACGTCCAGTTTTATTTTATCTTGATACTCTGCGTTCTCTACCAAAGCTCCAATTTTGGAAAGAATATACGAAACCTTGTCATATTCCTTATATTCGGTATGAATTATAATATGCTTGCACAAAACGCACGTTTTTATTTCACTTTTTTTAAGTACCCCGGCAGCGCCGGAGCCATACATTTTTCTAAGCCCCGAGCTACCGAGCAACACGCCTCCGAAATATCTTACAACAATTATTAAAATATTTTGCAAACCAAAGCTTTTGATTGCATTCATAACAGGGAGCCCCGCCGTGCCGGAAGGTTCCCCGTCATCGGAATATTTTTCTATGTTATTTTCAGCTAAACGATAAGCATAGACCCAGTGGCGAGCATCCCAATGCTTTGCTTTTATATCTTTTAAATTCTGCCGAACTTCATCTTCGCTATCTACCGAAAAGGCATATGAAATAAATTTAGAACGCTTTTCGGTTTCTTCAAATACCATACTTTTGGAAATGGTTTGATATTCCGGCAAAGCCATCACCCCACCACAACAATTACAACAATAGGCAACGCAAATCTGCGCCGCCTATTCCGTAAACAATCTTTGGCCGTCAGAAAGCAATCAATTGTTATTACTTTTAGCCATTTTTAAACGATTTTCAAATCTTGCCACACGTCCGCCTGTATCTACCAATTTTTGGTTACCGGTATAAAAAGGATGACATTTGGAACAAACTTCTACGCTGATGTTTGATTTTGTGGATCTTGTTTCAACAACGTTTCCGCAAGCACATCTGATTTCCGTCTTTTCGTAATTAGGATGAATTCCTTTTTGCACTGATTTTTCACCTCTCTAACAATCATATAACTTTAAACAACAGTCATACAGCTTATAATTATATCACAGTTATTGCAATATGACAATAATTTTTAAAATCTTTATTTTTAAAAACATTATCAACCGAGTTTATTAAATTAGTTTATATAAATATTTTACCTGTTATGATGCGTTTTTGTAAAGTCTTTGAAAATAATTATAATTTATTGCAGTGTATCAATTTTAAATATATAATTAGATCTGGTGTGAAAATTTTGCACTGAAAAATAATTTTCGGGGGATTAATAAAATTATGCCAAACTTTTTTGAAAATTTGGGAGCACCAAAAGGACTTATAGAATCTATTTTAGTTTACGTGGTTGTAATCGGAGGTATTTATTTCCTGCTTTTTAGGCCTCAGCAAAAAAAGAGAAAACAAGAAGAAGAAATGAGAAAAGCTCTGACAATCGGCGATGAAGTCACAACAATCGGAGGAATAGTGGGGAGAATCATAAGCATTAAAAACGATTCAGATTTACTCGTCATCGAAAGCGGCACTGAAAAAATAAAAATCAAAAATTGGGCCGTTGCAAACGTTGAAACAAAAAAAGAATAATGCGTTAAAAAAGTTTCCTCAAGCTTCTATACTTGGAGAAACTATTATTTTGCTTTAATCATATAAACTTTTTTCGATATTTTATTAGAAAAATTTAAAAAGTAACCATAATCTCTTCATTTTTCCAATCTGTTCTTCCTTTTTTCTTTCTTTGCAACTCTAATTTTACTTCTTCGCATCCTTCGAAACAAATTTAGGTAAAGCCAAATTAGACCATGATTTTACAGGATCCATAACTCTTCTTAGTCTTGGGTAGCCCTCCTTAGTAAAAGCTTTTATTAATTTGTCAACCTTCTCCAAAAAAGCCTTAAAAGCTGGCTCTAAAGTAGTAGTAACAACGTGATTCATTTTCTCACAATCTTTTTCCCCGCATTAATAACATGTTCTTCATACCTAACCGTAGCATTTGGCATAATAATCATCCTTTCTAAAAATAAAATTTTTAAAACTCAAATCTATTTCAAATTCAAGTTTGCGTTCATTATATATATTGTATATATATTGTCAAGCATTTTATAAAATTTAGTAAAAAATATTTTTGCACATAAAAACAGCTGCCACAGCGGCAACTGTTTTACTTATATTTATTATCTCAAAAATGTAAACTTAGCTCGATTCCCCAACTATAAATCTATGTAAGAAGTTTTTGGTGCGTTCATTTTGAGGATTTACAAGTATTTGCTCAGGTGTTCCCTCCTCACAAATAACGCCATCGTCCATAAACACTATCCTGTTCGAAACTTCTTTTGCAAATGCCATTTCATGCGTAACAATTATCATAGTCATATGAAGTTCCGTAAGGCTTTTCATAACTTTTAGCACCTCGCCGACCGTTTCAGGGTCAAGCGCCGAGGTCGGTTCATCAAATAAAAGCACTTCCGGATCCATAGCCAACGCACGGGCAATGGCAACTCTTTGTTTTTGTCCTCCCGAAAGCTGACGCGGTTTCGCATCCGCAAACTTTGCCATTTGAACTCTTTCCAAAAATTTTATAGCATTCTTTTTAGCGTCAACGTGATTCTTTTTTAGAACCTTAATTTGTCCAACGGTACAGTTTTCAAGCACATTTAAATTATTAAAAAGATTAAATTGCTGGAAAACCATTCCAACCTTTGAACGATACATATCAACATTGTAATTGTTTTTTAAAACATTTTCGCCTTTATATAAAATTTCGCCACTCGTCGGAATTTCAAGCAAATTTATGCATCGTAAAAATGTGGACTTTCCGGAGCCGGACGGCCCAATGATACAAGAAACATCGCCCTTATTTATGTTAAAATCCACGTTGTTTAAAACATTTATACTGCCGAAAGACTTACAAAGTTTATTAATTTTTATAATGTTATTTTCCATTTTTTTCATCACCCGGCTTTTTAGCAAAAATAATTGGCATAGTTGAAGAAACGTGTATGAAATCTTTTGGTCCATCCATACGTTTTTCAAGGCGTTTTAAGAGCCTTGTTACCACAAGGGTCAAAACAAAGTATATGACCGCCGCAACAAGAAATGTTTCATACGTACGAAGTATCGCGCCTTTAATGGATTTTGTAACAAAGAAAAGTTCGGTAACCGATATAACATTCAAAACAGAGGTGTCTTTAATATTTATGATAAATTCATTTCCCGTAGCGGGCAGAATATTTCTTATGGTTTGCGGAAGAATTATGTGCCACATTGCTTGCCCATGGCTCATACCAATTGCCTTGGCGGCTTCCATTTGACCCGGATCCACGCTTTCGATGCCGCCTCTTACAACTTCTACCATGTATGCACCCGTATTTATTGAAACAATAAGCATACCGGCAACTGTGGGGCTAAAATCTATACTAAAGAACTCTTGCATACCAAAATATATTATAATGGCCTGAACCATCATCGGTGTCCCACGGAAAACCTCAACGTAGCAAGTGATAATAAAATTAACTATCTTCATAAAAAAGTTTTTTATTTTATTTCTTGAGGGCGGTATTTTCTTAACTGACCCCAAAGCAAGGCCAATCAAAAATCCTATAACAGTACCCGTAAGAGAAATCAGTAAAGTGGTTACCATTCCTCTTAAAAACCAAGTTCCGTAGTGGTTCAGTATATAAACAATCCATTCAAAAAACGTTTTTTCCATAGTATTTAAATTACACCCCCGATTAATTAGCGGCCGCCGGCTGGGAGGCCACGGCTTTTCTCATTAGCTCTTCTCTATCTTCTAAGCTTATGCTTTTAAGAACTTTATTAATTTGCTCTCTTAGAAAACTTCCTTTTTTGAGTCCAATCGCTATAGCAACATCATCTTGAGAAAAATTAAATCCTTTTCCTTTTTCAAAATCTATATATGTAAGCGAAGGATTGGTGTAAACCGCAACCATAGCAGCAGGTTTTTCACTAACGTATCCATCTATTTTCCCTGCCGTCACAGCCGAAATCATAGCGGAAAAATCTTCCATAGCGGTTTGCTTATTAACATTTGGTATCTGATCAATAAGATTATAATGAACCGTACTAAGCTGACCGGTAATCTTTGCGCCGTTTAACTCCATAAGACTTTTTGCACCTGAATATGCAAAATCTTTTTTCGTTACCACTACTATATCGGAATCGTAATAGTTATCCGTAAAATCTATCGTCTGCTTGCGTTCTTCTGTTGCGGACATACCCGCAATTATTGCGTCTATCTTACCCGAAGTTAAGGCAGGCAATAATCCGTCCCAATCAACTTTTACAATTTCAAGTTCTTTATCAAGCGCCTGAGCTATCCTTTTTGCCATATAAACATCATATCCGCAGGCATACCAACCGCCGGGAATTCCAATCGCACCATTTGAGTTGTTCGGCTGAATCCAGTTAAACGGAGCATACGCACACTCCATTCCAACTCTAAATTTTTCTTTATTGTTTTGAGGACTATCAGAACCACAGCCCGAGAAAAGCACAGCCAAAACTATGGCAAAAGCACTAATTTTCAGAAAATTAAAAAACTTTTTCATTCTACTTTTACATCCCTTTCGATATACAATTTACACCAAACGAACAATTTGCGCAACCCCTGATTTTTAGTTGCGCAAAAATCTTTCATTCAAATATAAAATTTATATATCTTAAAAAATGCATCAACTATTCTTCGCATCCGCAATCGGGGCAACAATCATCATCGCAACCGCAATCAGCGCCGCATCTGCACTCGCTTTCATCACTCAAGCTAAACTCTAAGCGATGGCCGCAACGTGGGCAATCCATATCTTCGTCAAGCAAAGTTTCTTCTGCCAAACAAATTTTTTCTCCACATTCGGGGCACATAACTTCATAGTAGTTTTCGTCGTCATGGCAACCGCATGTGCAACTATCGTCACAATCGCCATCACATCCGCAGCAGCTATCCTTGCCAAAGACTTCATCTTCAACCGTTGCTAAATCTTCATCTAATAAATCCATTTGATCATAAAGACCATCTACATTTTTTTCCAGCTTATTAAAAGATTCCGAGGCTTCTTCCATCCAACCAAGCATAGCTTTTAATAGTTTTGTTTCTTTCTTGGTTTCATCAAGTTCCATACCTTCTATTAGACCCTTTATATAAGATGCTTTTTCCTTAATGTTCATTTTGTTTTCCTCCAAAATTTTATTACTCAGTATTAATTATCGACTAAGCGCGTTCGAGATATTCGCCCGTTCTTGTGTCAATTCTAATCATGTCGCCTTCTTCTATAAATAAAGGCACTTTTATTTCCGCACCGGTTTCCAGTTTTGCGGGTTTTGTCGCATTTGTCGCAGTATCGCCTTTAAATCCGGCTTCCGTATCGATAACCAAAAGCTCTACAAATAGCGGCGGCTCAACTCCAAAAACGCTGCCTTTATAGGAAAGAACTTTACATACCATATTCTCTTTAACAAATTTAAAATTGCTACCCAAAACAGATGCATTAATCGGAATTTGCTCAAAAGTTTCATTATCCATAAAATAGTAAAGGTCGCCATCGCTGTATAAGTACTGCATTTCGCGTCTTTCTATAAAAGCTTCTTGATATTTATCGCTCGGATTGAAAGTGCGCTCCGTTACCGCTCCGGTCATAACATTTTTAATTTTTGCTCTTACAAAAGCCGCTCCTTTACCGGGTTTAACGTGCTGAAATTCAACGATTGTAACAACATTTCCGTCCATTTCGAAAGTGGAACCATTTCTAAAATCTCCTGCTGATAACATAATAGCCCTCCTGTTAATATAGTTTTATAAAAACAAATATGTATTTATATGACTTTTGCAATATATATTCGGCACACATAAAAGTATATCCGAATATTAAATTGGTTGCAATAGTCAAAACAAGGATTTTATTTTAATTAAATAAGCATACCACAACTTAGCGGAGGTATGCTTATTTGCAACAAACAGGACTTTTAGGAACCCTTGATTAGTTTTATTAACTTTTCTTCTACGTCCCCGGCATTACATCTTCCGCGAGTCTGCTTCATAACACTTCCCAAAATTGCTCTTAAAGCTTTTTCTTTACCGCCGAGGTAATCATTTACTGCGTTTTGATTATTTTCTATTGCTTCTTTGCAGTATTTTTCAAGATCTTCGCTCGATACGCCCTGCATATCACTTTCGCTTACAAATTCAGTTATATTTTTACCGGTTTCAAGCATTTTCTGCAATGCTTTTTTTGCAAGATTCATGTTAAGCTTACCGCTTTCAAGCAATAGTCCCACTTCATGAAGCTGCTCGGGCATGGTTAAAATCTTAAATTCTTCTTTATCGGCTTCGTTTTCCAAAGTTCTAAAAATTTGGCCAATTATAAAATTAGAAATCGTTTTTGGATTTTTAAGCCCCTTTGATGCTTTTTCAAAATAATCGGAAACGTTTTTATATTTCACCAGAAGTTTTGCGTCTTTTTCGGGAATTTCAAAATCGCTTGTATACCTCTTAAATCTTGAATCCGGCAATTCCGGCAATTCGTTTCTTATTTTTTCAATTTCTTCTTTAGTTAAGATAATATCAACCAAGTCCGGATCCCTGAAATACCTGTAATCTTGCGCATCTTCTTTACTGCGCATGCTTTCGGTCGAATTTGTTTCTTCAATATATCTAAGCGTCTGCTGAATAACGCTGCCGCCGTTTTCTATAATTTCGCTATGGCGCTCATATTCGTAATCTATGGCTTTCGTCATAAAAGTTATGGAATTCATGTTTTTGATTTCCGTTCTCGTGCCAAGCTTTTCGGAGCCCTGAGGCTTTACCGAAACATTAACGTCGCAGCGCATGGAGCCTTCCTGCATTTTGCAGTCCGAAACACCTATATAGCGCATAATCATCTGGAGTTTTTCTACATATTCCTTCGCTTCCTCGGAAGAACTTATATCCGGCTCGGTAACAATTTCCAAAAGCGGCACTCCGCCACGGTTATAGTCAACGTAAACGTCGCCACCCTGATGAACAAGCTTACCAGCATCTTCTTCCATATGAATATGGTTAATTCTAATTTTTTTACCACTATCGAGTTCTATATAACCATTTTTACAAATCGGTTCATAAAACTGGGAAATCTGATAAGCTTTTGCAAGGTCGGGGTAAACATAATTTTTTCTATCCATTTTGGAAACCAAATTAACTTCGCAATTAAGAGCTAATGCCGCTTTTATTGCAAAATTTACAACTTCTCGGTTAAGTTTCGGAAGCGTTCCCGGGAGTCCTATACAAACGGGGCAACAGTTGGTATTTGGTTCTGAACCAAACTTATTGGCGCAAGAACAAAATATTTTAGTTTTTGTAAGGAGTTCAACGTGTGTTTCAAGTCCTACAACTAAATCATATTTCATAACCTTACCCCCGTTTCCAAACATTTATTATTTTCGTAATTTGTAGTTTTTTCATACTGATGAGCAACATTTAAAAGCTTTGATTCGCTAAACTTAGCGCCCAAAATCTGCATACCTATCGGGAGGTTTTTAGAATCAAATCCGCAAGGCACGGAAATACCCGGGATTCCAACAGTATTAACAGGCGCCGTGCAAATATCCGCCAAGTATATTTCTGTTGGGTCGCTATATTCCCGACCTGCCGCGAATGCCGTGGTCGGAGATGTCGGAGTCAGCAAAACATCATATTTTTCAAAAGCTTTGTTAAATGCGCCCGCTATAACTGCTCTTAAATCTTGCGCTTTTTTATAGTAGGCATCATAATATCCTGAGCTTAAAACATAGTTACCAAGCAAAATTCTGCGGCGGACTTCCGCTCCAAAGCCTTCGCTCCTTGTTTTGCACATCATTTCGTTTATATCTTTATAGTGCTCTGTACGGTATCCATAACGTACGCCATCAAAACGAGCTAAATTAGAAGCCGCCTCTGCGCATACCAAAATATAGTAAACAGAAAGTGAATATTTAACTTCCGGCAAACTGAAATATTCAATCTCTGCGCCCAAGGATTCGTAAACTTTCATAGCTTTTTCAATTGACGCTTTTACTTCTTCGTTTACGCCATCGTAGTATTCATTAGGGATACCGATTTTAAGACCTTTTATATCATTATTTATATTATCAAATGTTGGCGCTTCATTAATTTTAACAGATGTTGAATCTTTGGGATCATATCCGCAAATAGCATCAAAAATTATAGAAGCATCTTCAGCTGTTTGGGCAATGGGGCCTATTTGATCAAAACTTGAAGCATAAGCAATAAGACCATAGCGTGAAACTCTGCCATAAGTTGGTTTTAGACCCACTATTCCGCAAAAACTTGCCGGTTGACGAACAGAACCACCGGTATCGGAACCGAGCGCATAAGCTGCAAGATTGCCCGCAACTGCCGCCGCACCACCGCTTGAGCTGCCGCCTGTTACGCAAGATTTATTATGCGGATTTTTAGCCCTACCCATGCAGGAGTTTTCTCCCGAAGAACCCATAGCAAATTCGTCCATGTTGGTTTTACCTAAAAGTACGGCTCCTTTATTTTGCAAAGCTTCCCATGCCGAAGCGTTATAGATCGGTTTATAGCCTTTTAGTATTTTTGAGCAACATGTGGTTTCAATACCTTTTGTAGAAATTAGATCTTTAAGGGTCATGGGGACGCCTTCCAAAATTCCAATTTTTTCCCCACTTTTTACTTTTTTATCTACTTTTTCGGCTGCTTTTAAAGCTTCTTCTTTACATACCGTAACATAAGCGTTTAAATCACTTTTTTCAATCTCACCAATATACTTATTGGTAAGTTCTTTGCATGAAATCTCTTTTTCTTTTATTAAACTATTGATACGTCTTATTATTCCACGTTTTACGGAATGCATATACCTTTGGCCTCCCAAACACAAAATCAGTTAAATTTTTTGATATAGAAAAATCCATCTTTTCCACCATTTACGTTTTTCAAAATTTCTTCCCTCGGGTAGGATTCTTTAATTTCATCTTCATGAAATGCATTTGATATATTGCTTTGCATAGCAGCATCTTTAAAATTCGCATTTATATTATTTATTTCATTTACAAAATCTATCATGCCTTCTACTTCTTTTTGAGTACCCACAATCTCGCTTTCATCAAGATAAAGTTTGGAAAGGTTTGCTAAATTTAAAACTTCTTCACGGCTTATCATAAAAATCTCCCTTATTATCCTCTTATTTTGATGTGAACTTCACGCAGTTGTTGTTCTGTAACTTCATTCGGCGAACCAAGCATTACGTCTTGTGCGTTACTATTCATCGGGAATGCTATAATCTCTCTTATGTTTTCTTCATCGGTGAGTAACATTATCATACGGTCAACGCCCGGAGCCATTCCTGCGTGCGGCGGAGCACCAAACTTAAATGCATTATAAAGAGCTCCAAATTTTTCCTTTATTGTTTCTTCCGTATATCCCGCTATCTCAAAAGCTTTTACCATTATTTCAGGGTCATGATTTCTAACCGCTCCGGACGAAAGCTCTATACCATTGCAAACCAAGTCATATTGATAAGCCAAAATATCAAGCGGATTCATTTCATTAAGGGCTTTAAGTCCTCCTTGCGGCATAGAAAACGGATTGTGCGTAAATATTGTTTCTCCCGTTTCTTCGTCTTGCTCATACATCGGGAAATCTACAATAAAGCAAAAGTCAAACCTGCTCTTATCGATTAAATCAAGGCGTTTTGCAAGCTCAGTTCTTATTTGCCCCGCAAATTTAGGCGCACTCTTGGCATTATCTGCAATAAAGAATATAACGCTGCCAGATACTAAATTTGTCCTATTTATAAGTTCTTCTCGTTTATCTTCAGGAATAAATTTATTTATTGGGCCGTTAAATTCGCCGTTTTCCGTTATTTTTATATAGCCAAGACCTTTCATTCCTATTTCTAAAGCAAAGTCATTCATTTTATCAAAGAATTTTCTCGGCTGATTTGCGCAGCCTTTAACCGTTATACTGCGCACTGTTTTACCGTCAAAAGCTGCAAAGCCGGAACCCGCAAAAATATCACTTACGTCAATTATTTCAAGCGGATTTCTAAGGTCGGGCTTATCGGACCCATACTTTAGCATAGCCTCCGAATAAGGTATGCGCTTAAACGGCTTTTCGGAAACTTTTTTATCGGAAAATTTGGTAAATGTTTCGTAAATTACATCTTCAGTTACCTTAAAAACTTCTTCTTGCGTGGCAAAAGACATTTCGTAATCGAGCTGATAAAATTCTCCGGGCGAACGGTCTGCCCTTGCATCTTCATCACGAAAACAAGGTGCTATTTGGAAATATTTATCAAATCCCGAAACCATTAAAAGCTGCTTAAATATCTGCGGTGCTTGAGGGAGAGCATAAAATTTGCCATGATGCTTACGGCTTGGAATTAAATAGTCCCTAGCGCCCTCAGGAGATGATGCGGATAAAATCGGTGTTTGAACTTCCGTAAACCCCAAATCATGCATTTTGTTTCTTAAAAAATGAAGTATATCCGAGCGCAATACTATATTTTTATGCACATCTTTATTTCTTAAATCCAAAAACCTATATTTTAGTCTAAGTTCTTCTTTTGTGTCGGTCGAACTTGTAATCTCAAATGGCAAAAGTTCACGTGATTTGCTTAAAATCCTAATATCTTCACATTTTATTTCAATTTTGCCTGTTTTTAGTTTCTCGTTTATATTTTCTTCAGTCCTCTTAAGAACTTTTCCGGAAACGGATATAACAGTTTCTTTTGCTATACCCTCGAGCATCTTATCATCGTTTAAAACAACTTGGACGTTTCCGTAATGGTCACGAACATCCAAAAAAGTTATTCCGCCGTGATCACGAATGTTTTCAACCCATCCGGCAACTTTGATGGCCTCTCCAACTTGACTTTCCGTAACGTTTCCGCAATACTCGCTGCGATATTCATTTTTTAAAATCATAATGTAACTTATCCTTTCCTGATTTACTTTATATAAACAATATATATTTTAAGCCCACAAACAGCGTTTATTATACCACGCTTCCGTGTTTTGTTTCAACCACCGCCATCATCATTTTTATTTAACCAAAATTTAAGTGCATTTTCACCATATTTGCAAATGTCGAAGACTATAATAATGGTTAATGTTACGATTTTAGTTACATTTTGTTGATTTTTTGTAATTTTTTGTTATAATGTATTTAAGAAGCGAAATTTCTTTATAAAACAAATGACCTAACAAAATACAGGAGGCAATCCAATCTTTATGGATTTTAAATCAATAGGAGAAACTATTTTAAACAATAAACTCGTTAAAACAGGATTAATCCCTTTATCTTCGATAGCTATATTCGGCGCAACAATATTTACTTTAAATAACCAAAGCTACGGTTTAACTCTTGAATGCCAAGGAACACCGATCGCAACAGTATCAAATGAAACAGTATACGAAGAAGCAACTGATATGATCAGGGATCAATTAAGTTCGAAAAATAAATCTGAAATTAAAAACGCAAATACTCAAGTTAAAGTTTCACCTGTGAATAAAACAGAATGCTGTGAATCTCCAAGCGAAGTAAAAGATAAGATCATGGAAAAATCCCAAGAAATAATAACCGAAGGCTATGGAGTATACGTAAACGGAAAGCTTATAACAGCGGGAAAAGTTGAAAGCGAAATTAATGATATCAAAAATTCCATACTTGCCAAAGCAAAAGAAAAAAACAGCGATGCAAGTGTTGAATTCAAAGAAAAATTCGAAATAAAAAAAGGTATATTCTCACCTGAAGAAATTAAATCTGCAGAAGATATCAAAAAAGTTTTAACAGACGGAATTGAAACCATTAGTAAATATACCGTAAAAGAAGAAGACACGGTTCTTAGAATATCAGAAAAATTTGATGTAACGCCCGAAGAGCTTTTAGCTTTTAACAACGCCAAAGAAGATTCCATAAAAGTTGGAGATACATTAATAATCAAAAAGATAAAAAAAGTGCTCCACATAAATATATTTAAAATCGTAAAAGAAGAAGTAGAAGTAACTGCAGAAATCGAAAAAACCGAAGATCCGGAAAAATTTAAAGGTACGGAAGAAGTAACGCAAGAAGGTAGAAACGGACGCGAGCTCGTAACTTATAAAGTTGAATATGATAAAGACGGAAAAGAAATCGGCAAAACAGAAGTTGAAAGAAAAATACTTGAAAAAAGTGTAGCTAAAAAAGTTAAAGTCGGAACGAAAAAAGAAACAGACGGTTTCATGTGGCCGGCAAGAGGTTCCAAAAAAATAACCAGTCCATTTGGTTATAGATCTGATCCCCACGGCAGAAACTTCACAGTATACCACTCGGGAATCGACATCGCAGGCAGCGGAATATCAGATAGAACAGTAGTCGCAGCAAAAAGCGGAACTGTAAAAAGCGTAAAACGCAGCAACAAAGGTTACGGAAATCATATAATAATAGATCACGGTAACGGAATGCAAACTTTATATGCTCACCTTGAATCAATAAATGTTTCAGAAGGACAAAAAGTCGGTCAAGGAGATGCGATCGGAATTATTGGTACATCAGGCGATTCAACAGGCTTACACTTACACTTCGAAGTCAGGAAAAACGGAAGCGCACAAGACCCGCAGCAATATGTTAAAGCAAACTAATAAAAATGTAAAACGGTCGGCTAAATATTAGCCGGCCTCAATATATAACAAAGTTCTATATATAGTCCACACGTTTTTAGGTTTCACAAAACGTTACCTTATAGGGTCTATTAATTAATTTTTTAATAACCAGAGAGGATAAAAATGAAGAAGTTTAAATTTTTTAATTTTTTATTATTTTTCGTTTTATTTGCAATAGGAAATTTAATAACTGCTACCCCGGCAAAAGCAGATACTATACTAATAACAATGAAAGGCGACAGAGGAACCGGCCATACCTCTATAATATCACAGGATGAAAATGGCGAGTGGCACTATTTTTTTTTGGGGTGATAAAAAAGCATTCGATGATGTAGTACCTGAATACGCAATGAAAGATATAAATAGTTTCAACGTATGGCTTTTGAGCAAGAAGCTGGAGCGACCAAATATTCCAAGCTATTATACACGTGCAACATATATTTATGGAGATTTTACTAAATCAACTCAATATTACCAAGAGCAAGTTAAAAACCACAAAACAATTGGCTATTACATAATGCCTAACCCTTGTTCGGTGGTTTCAAATCAAGCGCTAAACTATGGTATACTCTCCAATGGCGAAAACTTTCAAGATTTAATAGATACCAACAGAGGTATATTGGATTGGCTTCCTTTTTATGATTATTTTCCGGTAAATTTACATAATTTAGTAGATAGGGCCATAAAAGGCACCGAACATGAGGGCCCAAAAGATTGGGGAAAAGTCACCCATAAAAAAATACTAGGTCGCATTGAACACGCCGGAAGCGGAAGCAGCATAGTTTAATAATTGAATTTACACCCTCCCAAAAACGTTAAAGCGCACTAATAAAAACCTTATATATAAGGTTTTTATACGGCTATAACCACCCCCAGCTAAGCTGGGGGGATGTTTGTTTAGAATTATTCTATATTTTGTAAAATTGACATTTTCAAAGAGTTTTGTTAACATTTTTACTGTTGGGGAGAGGATTATACATGGCGCAAGAATCGATAAAAACCATAGCAAAAAACAAAAAAGCTTTTCATGATTATTTTATAATCGAAAGTTTTGAAGTTGGTATAGAGCTTAAAGGTACTGAGGTAAAGTCGCTGAGAAAAGGCAGTGTTAACCTCAAAGATTCATGGTGTTCGATCATAGATGGCGAAATATTTGTAAATGGTATGCATATCGGAGCTTATGAACAAGGTAATATTTTTAACGTAGATTCCAAGCGAGTGCGTAAACTTTTAATGCATAAAAAAGAAATAGCCAAACTTTATGGGCAAACAAAACAACAAGGGTTTTCAATTATTCCGATTTCTTGCTATTTTAAAGGCTCAATTGTTAAAATGCAAATCGGTCTTTGCAAGGGCAAAAAGCTCTATGATAAACGCCAAGATATGGCTAAAAAATCTGCGCAAAGGGATATGGATCGAGCATTTAAAGAACGAAATAGAACCTATTGATTGTAAGGTAAAAAAATTACAACTGCATTTTTTACAGTTGTAATTTTTATTTATGTGTTAGATGCTATTGATGAACTACAGATATTGCCCCCGTACCATATAGCGCAATAAGTGGTGCTATAGCCGCTGTGTATTTACCGCCGGCAAATTCCGGAAGATTATCGACTTGATGGGCATTATTTGAAGGGAGATTCATCGCTATCAAATTTGCAATATCCCCGATAGAGTGAATATTGGTTGGAGTTCTTGCATCATCAACGTAGTTTATATAATTTAGTAAATTTTGTTTGGTGCTGTCATCGTCATCGAAGGCATTTGCCAGAGCTGTGAGGCGATCACGTAGAGAAACATTATCCAGTGCGTTGCAAACTCCGTCCCTTACATCTGCCGTGATCCAGTTGTTACGGCGTTCTCTTAAAAAGTCTTTGACCATCGGAAGACTCAGAAGTGCCTCAAGATCTCTAAAGCTTATAGGGTTTTCGCTCATCAGTTTGGCAAAGGTTTTGGCTGTTTCTGTGTCCAGACCGCCTAAAGTCAAATTAGCGAATTTCATAAATTCAGAGATAAAATCATTGAAAAACAGAGTGTTAAAGTCTTTTAACAGTTGTTGCCCGGTTACACGGCGTAAAATAGTGCCGCGATCCACCTGTACGATGTTAACGAGGGAGCCTGATAGAATAAGTTCTGCTGTGCCTCGCCCATGAACGCTGGTTCCTGCGACGGATAGCCCAAAGATGTTTGCAGCAAGCGAATAGAGACACCGCTGATATTCGGCTGTCCACTCACTATCTTCTACTCTTTGCATAGTAGTATCGGATGCTGTTTTCAATGAGGATAATTTAGCGGAGGTCATCGCCAAACTTAGGAGTGCGTGCGGATCACCGATCGGTATTCCTCCCGGTATCATGGTGTCCATCCTCATGCATAGCTGTGCGATTATTTCTGCAAGCTCGTTTTTACACATGTTATTGGCTCCGGAAGCAATTGCTCTAAATTGCTCCTTGAATGCTAATTTTCCAATAGGTGATAGTCTGTCATAAGCTTTGAATAAGCGGACAAGGTTTCGGAGGCTTTCTCTGTCATAACGATATAAATCGCCAAATCTGCCTGTTCCGCTAAGTCCACCGGTGTGGTTGAAGACATAATTATAGAAAGTTACGTTTGTATTTCCGACCCAGCGGTCGCATATTGGCCGTCCAAAGCTAGTAAGCAAGTCTCCCATGGTTTCGCTACCTGCTAATTCCCGTATTTTTGGGCCTAAATTTTCTCGGGTTATTTCATCATCCCTTACTTCAACTCTACGCCAAGCCGATAGTTTATTGGCACACACCAATGGTACCCCAAATTTTAAGTATACAGGTGTTTCATCTGTGCCAAAATTTAAACTTTGTAATGAGGCATTTATTGTTTCCGCCTCCGGCTTCAACCTAAACCATTCTTTTGGAACGCGAACATTCAGGAAAGTTTTCATTTTCGCTGTCCACGCATTAATAACTTCCGGGGCATAATGGCTGAGTGTAGATTGAATCTCACTATCGGTAGCTATATGTTGGTCTCTTCTAAGGGTTTCTTGAAGTCTATTGCGTATAAGGGTAAATATTTCCCAATCTTGTACACCATTGGGCAATTCCAACATAATTTGCCTGAGGTCATCATCGCCCACAAGGTCAGAGTTTATAGCAGCAACTCGTGACATAATCTCACGAATGCCCGGAAAATCTATTCCGGAACCCTCGGCAGCTAAGTCTCGCCCTTCTCTTCTCTCCTGAGCCGCTCCTTGACGTAGGAGAAACTCGAGAGCGATCGCTTTCCAAGTTTTGAGAGTCTCCTTAGCTTCAATGGGTCTGTTCATAGTATCCCTCTCTTGAATAACGTTTCCTCCGATTTTGTTTGTTATAAATGCATCACGGTTGAAAATATAGCCGGGAGCTGATACATACTCTTCCATGTAAGCGTGAAATAATCTTTCAACATATTCGGGAAGTGTCGCCTCGTCAGCTGTACTTCTAAATCTTGCGTATTCTTGAACTATCGTAACAAAATCATTCCAGTTGAAATCCCTAAAGGTAGGTCCGACCAATCTTTCTGCTTCTTCTTCTCTGCGCCTTTCTTCTTCTCTGCGTCTTGCTTCTTCTACTCTACGCCTTTCTTCTTCCGCTCTGCGCCTTGCTTCTTCAACTCTGCGCCTTTCTTCTTCTCTGCGTCTTGCTTCTTCTACTCTACGCCTTTCTTCTTCCGCTCTGCGCCTTGCTTCTTCAACTCTGCGCCTTTCTTCTTCTCTGCGTCTTGCTTCTTCTACTCTACGCCTTTCTTCTTCTCTGCGCCTTGCTTCTTGTTCTATAAGATTGTTAACACCTTGAACCCAATGGTCAAGTTCATAGCGGCTAACATCACGTCTAATTATTTTAGCTCTCTGAAATCCTTCAAGATCGAAAAAAGAATTTTCGGTATTATAGAACTCTTGTATATGATGCTCGAAATCATCGCGAACGTACCAGGGTATTTCACGTTCCGCAACGGTGTTTCTAATACGTACATATGCATGAACTGTTGTAACAAATTGAGGCCAATCGAAACCATTAAATTCAGCCGGAAGCCCACCGGACGGGAAATGATTATAAAGCTCATAAATTCCAATCATCGCCGATGCCGAAAGTATGCCATAGAGTATGAGGTTTTCCTGCCAAGGCTTCAAAGTTCCCCATAAAGCCTCTGTATTTGTTTGCTTCTTCTGTGGCACATTACTTCTTTTGGCCGGCGCGAGCCTTTTGGGTTGACGTTTTGGTAACTGTGATGTTTTTCGTATAGTTGTCGATTTAGTAGTTTTAGGAGCCACTGCTACTTCGTTTTCAGCTGCACGAACATTAAAAGATGTTCCGATTAAAGCCGTACTTAAAATGGCACTTGTAATGCGTTTAAAATTCATGATAACATTCCTTTTTAAACATTTTATGCTCTAATTATATCACGAATTTAATCAAAAGTCAATAGATATAAATCAAAATTTATGGGGTTGAAGTTCGTTAAATGCGTACCTTTTATTTTGCCGATAAAAAAACAAAAAAATAAGTTTATGATTTTTAAATAATATCTTAAATTTTACAAAAAACAAACGACCCATGCGACTATCGTGTGGTTTTCTATGTACAAAGCAAAAAGCTTGAGAGTAAATCTCAAGCTTTTATAGTTATAATTTATTTATCGGTTAAGCGTTTTCGCCGAAAAATCTTTTTATTTCGATTTCTCCGTTTTCGGGGGAGTCTGAACCGTGCACGATATTTTCCGCCGTGCTCATTGCAAAGTCGCCACGGATCGTTCCGGCTGTTGCTTCTTCAAACTTTGTGGCGCCCATTAAAATTCTCATGCCTTTTACCACATTTTCGCCCTCAACTATCATTCCGACGACCGGGCCTGAAGTCATATAGCTGACAATTTCAGGGAAAAACGGGCGGTCTGCGATATGTGCGTAATGCTCACGCAAAATTTCTTCGCTGAGGTTCATCATTTTCATGTTTGTTATGGTGTAACCTTTTTTTTCGATTCTTGAAATTACCTTACCCATTAATCTTCTTTTTACACAGTCGGGCTTTAGCATTATATAAGTTCTTTCCATTGATTTTTTACCTCTTTTTAATTCTAAATTTTTTATATGTAATTAAATTAGTATCCAGTCATGGCGCATTTGATAGCCTTGTCCATGATCGCAAACCGGGCATACTTTAAGCGCTGCTTTTCCGGTATATATGTAACCGCAATTTAAGCAAATCCAGCGTTCTTCTTTTGTGGATTCAAACAATTCTTTGCTTTCAATGAGCTTAATGAATTTTCCAAACCTGTCGCCGTGAACTTTCTCAACTTCCGCAACATCGTAGAAAAGTTTTGCAATATCTTCAAATCCTTCTGATTTTGCTTCGTCGCCAAAGCTCTTGTAAACATCGTTATATTCTTCATATTCGTTGTGCTGAGCGCATTTTAAAAGGTCGAGCGAGGAATCGTATATATCGATGGGGTATCCACCTTCAATATTTATGTTTGTTCCGTGTAGTGAAGCTAATTTTTTATAAAAAACCTCGGCATGTTCTTTTTCCTGATTTGCCGTAAATTCAAAGACTTTTTGTATTACCTGGAGCCCTTCTTTTTTAGCTTGCGATGCTGCAAAAGTATAGCGATTTCTTGCTTGACTTTCACCGGCAAATGCTTTCATTAAATTGATTTTTGTGTTGCTGTTTTCAAATGATATAGACATTTAACCAAACCTTTCTTAATTAATGTGTTAGCAAAGTTAATTATAGCATATCTAAAAAATGTGTAAAAGATAATTTACTGAGTTTAACTTTTGTTTTTTAGTTTTTCTACTATCATATTTGCGCATTTATAAACGTTTCCGCCGCCAAGGGTTATTATTAAATCTCCGTCTTTGGCTTTTTCGCAAACATAATCGCTTATGCCTTCAAAATCCGGAATATGTTTTGCATTAGACATTTTATCAACGATATCCTGTGCATATATGTTATATGTGTTTGTTTCTCGGACGGGTAATATATCGGAAACGATAACTTTATCGGCATTGGAAAGTGCTTTTACAAAATCATCTAAAAACATTGCAGTGCGAGAAAATGTATGCGGCTGGAATACTGCCCAAACAGTATTAAATCCCATTTTTGCGGTGGATTCCAAAGTTGTTGAAAGCTCTGTGGGGTGGTGCGCAAAGTCGTCTACCACGGTTATGCCGTTTATTTTTCCTAAAAATTCAAATCTTCTGTGTGCGCCGGTGAAGTTTTCGAGTGACGATTTTATCAAATCAATGTTTACTCCCACTTTTTCGCACGCAATCAAGGCAGCCAAAGAGTTATAAACATTATGCTTTCCTGTAACTTTTAAACTTATATGCGTTAATTTTTTATTTCCGCAAAACACATCAAAATCCGCATGTTGTAGCTTGTTGTATGTGATATTTTTCGCAAAGTAATCGTTATTCTCGGAAAGTCCATACGAAACCACTTGCGCTTTTATATTTTGAGTGCATTCAAGCGCATCTTTGTCGTCACCATTTACAACCACATAATCCGAGGTTTGATTTGCAAATTGATGGAATGATTTTTTTACATTTTCAAAAGTTTTAAAGTAATCAAGGTGATCAGCCTCAACATTTGTTATAACGGAAATGCTTGGATATAGCTTTAGAAAGCTATCTACATACTCGCAAGCTTCGCCTACTATTATATCCGATTTTCCAACACAGCTGTTTCCGCCTATTTTTTTAAATGTCGCACCGATTACTGCGGTGGGGGATTTTTGAGCATCGATTAGTATGGAGGTTATCATGGAAGTGGTTGTTGTTTTGCCATGCGTGCCTGAAACACCTACGGAATTTTTATATTTTTTAAAGATTATTCCAAGCATGACGCTGCGCTCTATTATCGGTACATTTTGCTCTTTTGCTGCTATTATTTCAGGGTTGCTTTCTTTGATTGCTGCGGAAAATACAACTAAATCTTGCCCCGAAATATTTTCTTTTACTTGCTCGGTGTTAACTTTTATTCCAAGTTTTCTTACTTTTTCTAAAGTATCTGATTCGTATATGTCCGAGCCGCTAACCGAAAACCCTTTTTCATGCAAAATGGAGGCTAAAGGGAACATACCCGAGCCGCCAATACCTATGAAGTATATACTCTTTATATTTTCTAAAGTTTCGATTTTACTGCTTTCCATAATTTTTACCCCTTTACTTATATTTTAAACGATATTTATTTTTGCGTTTGCCGGATTTTATACCATGTTTTTCGTGATATTTAAGGTTCATACCATGTGGCATTTTTAAGTTCAAAATAATGGCACCGAGTATTACCGCAACTCCTGCGACTATAAGAATCCATGCAAGTATTGTTTTTGGAACGCTTCTTGCTTCGGTATTGCTTTCGGGCAGAGGCGTGTTTGGTGATGCGCTTACTTCTTCATCTTTTACTTCGGGTAAATTAAATTCGACTTCTGAAAGTTCTTTTGCTTCATTTTCGTTACCGTTAGTTGCTTTTTGGTTATCGTCGGTAGATTTTTCGGATAATATACTATTCATTTTTGGAACCGGTGATTTGCTTTTAACAGTCTTATTTTCAGAATTTTCCTTTTGGGCATCATCTTTTCTTGTTTCACTTTCGGGTTGGTTTGTGCCTTCTGCTGAACCATTGTTATTTTTTGCCGGGTTTTCCTTTTTGCTTTGATTTTCAGTCTTCTTTTCCTTTGTTTGTGTGTTTTTTTCTGCCGCTGATGGTGTGGCACTCGAAGATTGCTTGGTACTGTTTGAATTTTCTTTTGCTGAGCATAAGTGCGGCGCACAAAAAGCAAGAGAAAGTATTATAAAGTATATTTTTAGTTTTTTTATGGCAATAAACCTCCTTTTACACGATAACCATTTTCTAAATTTTAATTATATCACTTTTTTCTCAAAATTAAACACATAATCTTTGCCCATGAAGTGAATTTTTATAAATTCGAGTCTATAATCGTTTGTTTTATAAGATAAAAACGGCGGATTGTCTTTAAGTATAGTGTTTCTCGCATTTTTTTCAACTATTATAAGTCCGGACATTAAAAATAATGCATATAAAGTGGATAGCATTGATACTATAAAATATTTTTTCGATTTTTTATTCATTTTTTATATTTCTCCTATTTTTTTAAATCATTTAAAAGCTTAGATAGCGCTTCTCCCAACATAGAACCTGTATATACAGCCTCTTCCAAAGTGTTTCCGTCACTGCCGATTTCGATAAGCAGCGAACCAGGGGTTAAATGCTCATTATACTTAACTTTCGAGAAATTAAGAGGCCGTGTAATGCCGGGGAACATCTTTTCGCAGTATTTTTGGATATTTAGTGCAAGTTTTAGGTTTTTTTGCCAATTTGGGAATCCGTTTGAATTATCGGGATCACACCCTGAAATTATCATAAGTTGAGCGGCTTTTTTATCCTTGTATTTGAATGTAGGCTTTGTTTTTCCTGTTTCTTTGGAGCCCAGACTATCTCTGTGAATATCAATTACAACCTGTAAAGAAGGGTATTTTTGCAGATTATTTTTTATTGTTTTTTCGGCGCGTAAGTAAGAACCATTATATGAGGGATTATCGTGATATGTTGTATCGTGAATAGTATTTATACCATGCTCTTTTAGCTTTTCCGTTATTGCATCACCTACTCTTATAACATTTTTTGAATTGTTTAAGGATCTTGGATAAAAGCTTTCATAAAAAAATCCGTTATCTTTGTTCATATAAGATTCAGAGGTATGAGTATGAAAAATAAGTACTTGGGGTTCGGAGGTGTTTTTTATACTTATATCGGGTTTTTGGCTTAATAAACCAGAAAAATCGATATTTTGTCCTGTCGTGTTTTTAATATAGAAATTTTCGCATTTTGTTCCGCCTGCTCCGACGTGTGTTTCGATTATTTTATATGTTTTTTCATTCGGGGCGTGGTATTCCTCATCGCTTTGTAAATTATCTTCCATTTGGGGAAGTTCCATGTCGTTTTTTATATTGTCACCTGGTTGTTCGGATTTTGTTTGTGTGTTGTTATTATTATTTCCGTTTGGAATCGGTATATTATTTTTTTGATAGTCTAAAGAAAGATTATTGCTTGAAAAATTTGGGATATTAAAATTTTTTCTTGGGAGAACTGTTTTGATGGCAAGTAAATCTATTTTTTCTAATTTTGCGGGTAAATAAAAACTGCCGGCACGGAATATAAAACACAGCACTGCAATAAAAAGCGAGGCTATGGAAAGTGCACTTGAAGATAAGTTTACAATCTTTCTTTTTACGGTATTTTCCATTATAGATTGTGCTCCGTTTTTACAAAAAATTGGGCTTTGTAGTCCTATCCTTGCTCGTATAATTCTATTGATTTTTTGCGTGATTTATTCCGATATATAAAAACTAGTATTAATTTTTATTGACTTAAATGACGTTTGATGATAAAATCATAGAGTATTAGTGTTGTTGCGGAATGGTGTAACGGTAGCACAGCAGACTCTGACTCTGTTTGTGAGGGTTCGAATCCTTCTTCCGCAGCCATATTAATTTCGAGGTGTAGCTCAGCTTGGTAGAGTGCTACGTTCGGGACGTAGATGCCGCAGGTTCAAATCCTGTCACCTCGACCATAATAGCACGTATCTTTTGATACAACTCAAAGCTCAGTATTACTGGGCTTTCTTCATTTTTGGATATAAATTTCAGGTTCAAAAATTCATTTTATAGGACTTATTTGAATAGTAAATTCGAAAAAAATGAAACCTTATCGCTTAAGGTTTCATTTTCCTATAATTTTTCTAAAGGAGGTTGCATACTTTCGCACGGTTAAATTGTACTAAGTTATTTCATTCTTTGCGTTTATTTACAAATCCGTTTATATATAATTGCATACCAGGGTACTTATGATTCAGGATGCGACTTGTAAAGATGTAAGAAGTAAAATAGAAAATAGGATTTAGAACATTCAGTGCTAAAAACGTAAAATCTCAGTATTTTGAGTTGCTTTTATAATCATTATGCCGAAGTTTTTTAATTTAAAAATGTTCGTCATCTTCTGATTTGGTGGACTTGCTATTGTTGCAAATATAATTATTAAGTTTGTCAAATTATTATATATAGCAAATATCTATTGAAACAATTCTAATCTCAATATTATCAAGTTTTAAGTTCAAATTTTTTATCTTATATAAATATAAAAGCAAACATCATTTGATTTGATTAAGTCGTTTTTGAGCAATATCACACCATTTTTGTTCAAGTTCGATACCTATCCACTTTATATTATGTCCTTCTTGATTTAATTTTTCGCAACAAACGGCGAGGGTTCCAGAACCATGAAATGGGTCCAGAATTGTTCCGTCATACTGCCCGTCCTGATTCTTTGGACAATATGCTTTGATAATTTCAGTTATTAGCGATTCAGGTTTCTGTGTAGGATGTGAAGTCTTTTCGTTTTTGTATAATTTACCTGCGAGAGTCGGGAATGACCAAATATCTCCCCTCATAGCACCAAGAGGGTTAGGTTCCCAACGTATGCGTTCTCCTTTTGAGTTTTTATAGTAAACGGGATTTTTCAATCTTTCTTTACTTTTATATGGTATTCGCACATCGTCAACATTATAGACCCAATTTTTATTAGATTTAGAGAACCAAAGGAATGGTTCATACTGTGTTAAAGGGGCCGTTTTTATTCTACTAAATCCATTTTCATAATACCAAATATTCATTCGGCGGTAGTATAAACCAGTCTCATACATTATGTTTTGTATAAAACCAATGTTGTGGTGTATACCAAACCATATAATACTTCCGTTTGTGGTTAAAATGTCTTTACACAGGGAAATACGATTTCTAGAAACTTTAAGAAATTCCTCAAGAGTTAATTTATCGCTGCTATTTCCAAAGTCTTTATTTAAATTATATGGTGGGTCTGTAAGAATAAGGTCAACTTTTATTTTAGCTTCAATCATTTTTTTAAGTAACATATCCGAATCGCCACAAATTAAACCTTCATATTTCATTTTACTTATTTCTTATCCTTTCTAAATATCAAAACATATTGATGATGGATGTTTTCAACATATGCAAACGGGTACCCATATGGTAGGAGTGTCTTATGGTTTTGAAGTAAAATTTTAACACCCTGTAATGTTAATTGGTATCCATCATATGTGTTCTTTCGGTTTATTGCTTGGATTAAATCACTATGAAAACTGATGAATTCTGATTTGTTTCTAAAGTCAGAAACAACTAAACACATATACTTTTTCGGCTTTAGTAAACGACCGCATTCAAGGAATACATCATTAACAAGTATGTTTAAAAAATCGTTATAATCTGATATATTTGCCAAATCGTTTTGGTCATTATCCGAATAATTGGTGGCGAGATTGTTAGCGATCCGCTCCTTTTTTACTTTATAGTCCGCTTTTTTGTTTAGTATTGACCAATAAGGTGGACTAGTAATAACAAAATCAAATGCAGAAGTATTTAAATTTTTCAATACTTTCCGACTATCTCCAAGAATGAATTTGTGTTGTTTTGATATTCCTTCCCCAATTTCAGTTTCAAGTCGTTGTTTGGCTAATTCATGCCATTTGGGTTGTAATTCAATACTGGTACAGTAACGGCCTTCTAATGCACACGCTTTTGCGGTTGAACCGACACCTCCAAAGGGATCTAATACTTGCATCCCACTTTTTGTAAAAAAAGTTATCAAATGAGCAACATCCTGGTAAGAGAATGGTGATGGATGTTGTTTCTCTATTTGCGCATGAGGATGCTTAGAACCCAAGCCTTTTTGATAGAAAAAACTTTTTGTTTCAGGAAGCCATTGTGAACCGTTTAAATTATTTAGTGTATTTCTAGGATCTACTGGCTTATTTTCAGGAGCAACTTCTGAAATTTGTTGGTCATTTTTTGTTTTACCATACGATAGAAAGGTCTCTGAATTAGATGTAAATATTTCTTTTGGTGGTACATTGTGACCTTTGAGCTTATAAGGATTTTGTGGTGCTGTAATGACTTTACTTTGTTCTTTATAATCTTCTAGTTGTGCAATTGCAAATCTTCTTTGCCCACCAGGTGTTTTTGTTGGCTCCAGAAGTCCTTGCTCTATCATTCTATAAATGGTTGAAACACTAATTCCAAGTATTTCAGCGGCTCTTTTTGTGCCTACCATATTTTCAATCATGTAAATCACCTTTCGTCTAAGATAGTGTTCACAATTATAACATGGTGATTAACACTTGTCAACTGCTTTCAACACTTATCATTTTTGCGGTTCGAGAATACCGAGCTTTCTTTTTTCAATATTGATATTTTTGCAATTTAGCTGATTACAAATGATTTGACGAAGATTCATATTATCGTAATCAATATAATAACGATCATTTTCTGGTTCTAATCTGCATCCATTCCACAAAAGCAACATCAATGATCCTATTGTCAATGTTCCGATTTTTATGTGTTCAACAGTATTTATATCTTTAACCACCTGCCAATAGCCTTGACGCGCATTAGGTAGTTGTAGGCAGATTACAAGAGCTTTATTGTTATACTTATTTATGCCGTATCGTGTATTTAGTACAGCAATATCTTCAAGTATGCCTCGTGAAGCATCAAGTGTTTCTCTGCCGAATTCAATTTCAACTGCACCAAACGATCCTGCGACAGAAGAATAAATAGCGTCCATTCGTGTATATACATCACCAATTCGTCTTGTAGAGCAATGACATCCAAGAGCTATCAGAAGATTCCTACCAATAAGATTATGGTTTGCATTCTTCAAGCTATATAGCTTGTCGTATATCTTCTCAAATGTTTTGTCAGATGCGATGATAATTGAACCAAACTTTTGTGTAGAAATAAGTTGAGAAATTTGCGTTAATTGTAATTTCCTATTTTCCTCAGTTGGAAATATATATTCTGTTGCGATTGTTTTGTTAGTATTTAAGCATACTTGATTATCGTAATATAAAGCTCCAACTGGGCATCGGCTGATGCAAATACCGCAATTAATACATTTGCTTGTATCAATACGTGGAATGTCATGTTCTCTATCCCACGAAATAGCATCTACGGGGCAAACAGAAACGGACTTATCTTCGGGAAATCCGCTTACTATTGTGCAGTTTATTTCAGAATTACTAAATTTCATGCAACGTGGATTTATGCAACTAAGGCATCCTACATGGTATTTGTGACCAGAGTAATACTGCAAAGCACCTGGTATATTAGGCTGAACATTAATACGAAATGGAAGTTCTTTTAAGATACCTATTTTTTTTCGAGATGAGTTTTCGTTAAATATTTGCACTCATTAATCCCTCCAAATTATACAGTTTTTCTTTATCAAATCCCTTTTGGTCTATAAGAACACTAATAGCAATAGACAATAGTGATTTGAAATCTAGTACTCCGATTTTATATCCATATGTTTTCTTAAAATCCGAAATTAATCTATTTACTTCTGCTCTTTCATTTGGCATATAATATCCAATTGCTAATGTTGAAACATCGGGAGTTGTTGGGTATGTTTTGCGTGAAAGTAAAATAATTTTATTTTCAATTGCTTGTCGTATTGCTTTGATGGAGAGGTGTTTTTCTTCAGTTGGTGATTTGATTTCTATAGAGATACTTCTTTGTGGGTCATCAATAATAGCATCCCAACGAGCTCCGTTATCTCCAGGTCTTGAAAATGAACAGTGAAAACCGATTGTTTTGAATAGCGTGGCTATTAGTGGGTAGAACGTGGTTTGTGTTGCAGTGCTATAATATTTGAAAAGTTTACTAACAATTTCGTGACTATTATTTCCGCTAGCTGTTAATTTGTTAACTTGTGAAAGAAAAGCAATATCCTCTATTTCAGTAAGCAGTTCTAAGGAAGCTTTTTCTGGGGAAACCAATGACCAAGTTTCTATACTATATTGATTTTGTTTTTTGTTATAGTTGTCAAAAGTATCGATGGAAAGTTGTGAATTAGAACCTGTTCCTAGTTTAATTCCAAGTGCCTCTTCAACTTTGATTCTCTTTATAGTTTGGCAAGGTGAAAATAGTAGCTCGCGTCCTCGGAGTATGGATGAACATATATCTTTGTCTTTTTTTATAATTTCAGAAATACTGGAAATATCATATCCAGATCGTTCTAACATTGAATATATACCTAATCTAATCATTGCTTGTTGCTTTTGCTCGTCCAGCTTTAAATACTGATCTAATCTTAAATCATACATATTTTTTATCTTTTCATATGTCTCTATACCATGTTGTGTAATTTGTAAGCAGTTCAACGATTTTCCGTATAAGGAATTGTCTCTGATACTTTCTACCCAATGGCAGCTTTTCATAAATGCAATCGGTAGGCGTGTACAGTTATCTACCGGCGTTGTCTTCATTCCAAGATTTGCTGCTAAGTTTTCAAAAGCGTCTTTTAAACGTTGGTGATCTCCACGAATTGATTTGATAAAAGTAAGCATTTTTTGATATTCATCTTCATCTTGATCGTTTATGCTCATTGGGCCTAAGCATAGCTCATGTTTGTACATTATCCCACCTAAATCAATGAATGTTCTGAGGGCGCATTTAAAGAAACGTAAACGTTCATTGTAGGACATATTTTCTGTTAGTTGGGTTGGATTATTTATTCCAAGAACACATTGTTCGTAAAGTTTTGAACAATCCTCTGTTGAAAGGGCAACATGTATACCTATGTAAGTAAAAACTAATGGATAAGAAGACGAATCGCTGTACGGTGTAACCCAACCAAGCATACGAAAAACTTCGGCATACATTTTTGCATTCATAAGTGCAGAATTCATACTTTCTTGGTCTTTGTTGCTTAACCTTAAGGCTTCATTGCCAGCGTAGCCATATGCTGTCATTAAACGCCCTTGAGCAATTACAATAGCCATATCTTGTAACGTAAAGTATGCTTGTCCACTAAGAGCGTTATAAAGCTGTTTAATAACTTGCACCTGAGTTGAATACTGGGTGCCCGGATTTCTAAATCTAATCATTTGAATTACGGTCTCCTTAGAGTAATATAAATTATAAGAATTTGTGAAATTTTGTTTAGCCAAGAATATACAATCTTTTGATTAACAGTCAGATATCATTGGACATTAAATTAAAGATTTTTATTTTACTTTTGTTTTGGCCTTTATATGACAGTTTATATTGTGATTATCGCAAAATTTTTCCACTATATTAGCGCAATCATAAAAAAACTTTTTGTGAAATTTAAATGACGTAACTTTTTTGTTATAATTCATTTTTCCAAAAATAATACGGTCAACAAAGCTAACTTTTTCTAATAAATGTTGTAAATTTTGTTCCAGGATATTTGGAGTCGGATATGGTTCTATGCTTACCCACGTTTTACACTTGGCATCGTGCAATGCCTTTAATGATTGTAGTCTTTGTTCTACTGGTGCTGAACCCGGTTCAAAAGTTTTACAAAATTCTTTATTTAACGATATAAGAGTAATTCCGTATTCATTATCTTTAGAAAAATTGGACAATTCAAGTGGCAAAATTCCTTTGGTCAATACCGAACATCTAATACCATAGTTATTAAGAATTTTAATGGCATCAATACTCATTTTTTGTATTTCAGGGTATTCATACATAAACGGGTCTGTTGAGAAGCATAAATGGACAGATTTAATTTTATCCTTCAATTTAGGGATTTCTTTGTTAAGCAATTCAATTGTGTTTGCCACCAAATGTGGTTTTAACCATTCTTCATAACTGTTTACTTGCCCAAATCTTTTTTTCATCATAAAAGCATAACAAGGGTATTTACATCCATGAGCACAACCTTGAACATGGTTCATGGTGTAGTCTCCATATTCAACCCCTGTTTTATAGAGCATGGTTTTTCTTGTTATATAATCTTTAACCGTTTTCATTTTTCTCCTTTCCAGTATTCATAAAACTGATTTTGCCTCTAGTTTCTTTAGCGTGATAATTATTCTTTAACTCTTTTTTTATTTGCTGGCGGAAACCTTCAGAAGGAAATATTGGGTGTTTGTCAAGCAAATCCCATATTTTGCTAAGTGGTACATCTTTTTTTCCGTCAAATTCTATTTGTAAGTATTCCGCAATGTCTTTGACATAGTAACAATATTCATCTGTAAAAGTTTTTATATTACCCGTTTTTTCGCAATCAAAAACAAGCTGATTTTCATTTCCATAGGTGTTTTTAGTAGATGATTTACCCCCAAATGTTTGCCATGCAGATTTTTTGAATAGTTTAAAGCCTTCTATATTGCCAGTACAATGAATCAAATTATATACAATGGCATTTTTTCCATTGAAAAAAGGAAAAGCAGATATGAAGTATTTACGATTCTTATTTTGATGAATACAGTATATTATTTCTGTTATTCTATTGTTGTAAGCATCTTTATTACTCCCATATGGAATAAGATTGCAAAGTTCAGTTGAATATGTTTTTTCATATTTCTTTTTGGCGATATCACTTTTTACCATTTTTATAGCACGCATGGGGTCCGAAACCATGTGGTTGATTATGACTTCGCCCCAATGGTTGATAAAAGGAGCTATAGATTCCCAATCTATTGATGCATCAAAAGGGTCATATACCAAAAGATAGTGGGTACCTGGTTCAAACTTTTTAGCTAACTGTCTAATGAGTTTGTTTCCGTCTTGTGCAAAAATATGGTAACTAAAATTGTTTTTTTCTCGTGGCATAAGGGTAGATAAATGTTCTGTTTTGGCTACGGATAAATCACTAAAGTATAGTTCGATTTGTTTTTCAGGGTATTGTCCGGCTACTTTGCGTAGATATTTCGCTACTTTAACAGGTGTCCCAAACACATTATTTCCATAGTCATCTATGTATTCTCCACTATTTGCCATACAATCAATAAAAACAATTTTATTGCAATAACTATTTTGCAATAGTTTTTGTGCCCAAACTTCTACGTATTTCAAAATTAACTCAAATTTTTTTATCGTATGTGGGTGCGCACGATTTATGATTTCTGTCGTATGATCACTCATGAATTTATTTTCCTCCAAAAATTTAATAGAAGTTCTAAAAGAAATATTGTGATTTCAAAATAGAACTTTGCTTAATTTGTGTTTGCATTCAAACCATAAAATTTGTTTTGCTCAATTTATTTTTATATAATACTTTTTAGTATATTTTTTACTTAGAAACTAATTGACGAGTATTTAGTAATTTCGACAGTTTTCTACACTAATATTATATCAGACTGGATATGTATTTACAATTGGCGAGGACATAACTACGTGGTAAAAAAGGTAGGTGAAAACATTTATGAATCGGATAATTTTTCATATTGATGTGAATAGTGCGTTTCTTTCCTGGGAGGCTGCAAAAAGAGTTAAAAACGGAGAATCGGACATACGAAAATTAGCATCTTGTATTGGTGGTGATCCAACCACAAGACGAGGTGTTGTCCTTGCTAAATCAAACGAAGCTAAAAAGTATGGTGTGAAAACAGGCGAACCTTTATCATTTTCGCTGAGAAAGTGCCCTCACTTGCAGATTTTTAGACCCGATTTTAAACTTTATAAGTCTTGCTCAAGAGCTTTTAAAAGTATATGTAAACTCTACTCCCCTACTATGGAGGAATTCTCGATTGATGAGTGTTTTCTTGACATGACTGGGATAGTTAACGATTACAATCGAGCGGTCACCCTTGCGCATGAAATCAAAGACAGAATAAAAAACAAACTTGGTTTTACGGTTAATGTCGGAATCGGAGAAAATAAGCTTTGTGCTAAGATGGCGAGCGATTTTGAAAAACCCGATAAAGTGCATACGCTTTTTCAAAGTGAAGTACCTATTAAAATGTGGCCATTACCTGTCGGAGATTTGCTTTTTGTAGGTGGAGCTTCTGCTAGAAAGTTAAATTCTATAGGAATACATAAAATCGGTCAGCTTGCAAACGCAAAGGTAGAGTTTTTGTCAAGGCATTTTGGTAATAAGAGAAGCGTGTATATGCATAACTTTGCCAATGCGGTAGATGATTCGCCCGTGGTTTCCGAAAGACCTGAACCCAAAGGATACAGTAACTCTGTAACACTTGAGGAAAATTTATCTTCTATTAAAGAGGCGGATACTGTACTTCTTGCACTTTCAGACGCAGTAACGCAGCACATGAGAAAGGACGGAAATAAAGCTCATAGTATCTCGGTGGGTATAAGGTTTTTAAATTTCAAAGATATTTCTCATCAAATGAGTTTTTCTGAGCCTTTAAGCACAACAAACGAAGTGTATAAGGCGGCGAAAAAGTTACTCCGTGAGCTTTGGAAAAATAGGCGACCGATTCGTCTTATAAGTATATCGCTTACGAATTTAACAAAACTTAGCGGTTGTAGACAGCTTTCATTTTTTGATGAACCGAGCAAACGAGTAGAAATAAGCAAAAAATCTGATGAAAGAGTAGATAAGGTTGTTGATACTTTGCGTAAAAGGTATGGCTTTAATGTGATAAAACGTGGCGGAGTTATGAAACTTGAATTGGAAGTCGGCGGTAAACTTAAGGGCAATATCGATGCTGATGCAAATAATAAAATTTAAAAGTATACCCTGTGGAGATGAACCGCAAAGGGTGTACTTATTTTTTAGTCTTAGTATAAATGCTTATGTTAAGAGATATGGCAAATTTTTATATTGCTTTGCTTTCTTGCATATGACAGTGTTCTATATGCCCCACCCCAGTTATGCTCTACATAAGCGATTAAAAAATCAGCTTTATCAATCATCCACTCGTTTCGCTTTATAATTGCGAACTTGGGTAGAACTTTTTCTATTTCGGGGTATAAAGTACCATCAAATTTATTATAAAGATTTATATCAAACTGATTTTTCTTTCCGGGCATATAAGCCAAAACCAAATATGACTTTATAAACGGATAATCCTTTTTAAGTTCTTTGATGCATTCAGCGCAAAGCCAATCAAATCCACCTTTACCACCATTATAAAAAGCATTTACGCCATGATGTTCTATTAGATTTATAATCTCTTTTTTTAGCTTTTCTTTCAAGGTACTGTTGCCATAAATTTCTTTGTGTCCTGCAAATGTGCATATGGTTTGTTTCAAGTCTTTTCCTCACTAATTAGTTAATATTCGTTTTATAGGAACGATAGATATATGTATTTTACAACATTAGTTCTTATAAATCAAGAATTATAGCTCGTGTTTAAATTGTTCAATAGTTGGTAATCTCTAAATTGAGGTGATAACTGTGAATGATTTTAATAAAAAGCTTGGCTTAAAGATAAAGAAATTAAGAGAACGAAGGAAATTAACTCGTGAAAAATTAGGTGAGATGGCTGAAATAAGTGATAGATTTATTTATGACGTTGAGACCGGGCAAAAAGGAATATCTGCAGAAACTCTATATAAACTATCACGAGCATTAAACGTAACATCTGATTATTTGCTCTTTGAAGCGGAAGAAAACAAAAACGAGTTATCGTATGTAACCGAGATACTTAAAAATTTAAGTCCAAGTGAACTGGAATCAGTAGAAAGAATAATCTTAGAAATTTCTAAACTTACATCTAAAAATTAGCAATCCAGTCAGCTCTCCGATAGGGGAGTCTTTTTTATTTGAAAAATTTTAGATGGTATACCATCGTTCGACATATATTTGGAGCGGGGTTGTTTATCATATGAATTAGATATTACAAAGTTAGGAGGCAATGCTTATAGTTTAAAAATTTAATAGTGTACGAGGGTAGGTGCTTTTCGTATGTGCGTATCTGAAATTCATCATCTGTTTTGGCGATGCAGGTCGCCGGTTAGTTTTAAGTCCTATTTACATAATATTTTTAAAACCTTAAAACATATCGGAGTTTTGGAGAGGCACATCCCAAAAAATACGAAAAATGTAAAATTAAACAATAAAAAATCAAAAGCCGTAAAGATTTGTTTCTTTATGGCTTTTTTATTTTATCAAAATTCTTTAATAAATGGTCAGTGTTTTTAAAATCTTCAATTATTAAAAATTCAAGATTTCGAGAATACTAACATTTTTAATTTAGATTTTCGCATATTTTTTAGAGTACAAAGTTATCCGTTTATTTTTCTTTTCTCGGAGTCTGGAAAGGAAAGATAAATAGGTCTTTTTTTGCGTGTAGCTCGTAGTCCGCCGTAGACCTTTTGTTTTTTGAAAAAAATCAAAATTCGAAAGGACAACGGAACATGGAGATAAAGTACAAATTTGTTAATGGTGAGGAAACCTCTATATCAGTATATGGAGAATTCGAAAAAATTATTCTAGAGCTTGACAGAGATTTAAAAAATAATAATCGCAAAGAAACTCGTAGGCATGAAAGTTTAAATTTACTTGATTCAGACAAACAAAGTATTGCCACAAATACAGATGTTTATTCACAAACTTTAAAAAATCTCGATAAGGACAAGCTGTATGCTGCGATTGCAAAGTTAAGCCCAAACGAACAGGATTTTATTAAAAAAGTATTTTTGCAAAATAGACCTGTTACATACACTGAGTATGCAAAAAGCATTGGTGTTAAGGTTGATACATTATATCAAAAAATGTGGCGAATAAAGAAAAAATTAATTTATCTTTTAAACCAAACATCCGAGATGTGAATTATGCACAAAAAGACATCTAATTTTGATTATATGTTTGTTGTAGAGAAAGTGCCTCTCCCATGGCTTATATATAGGAGCACTTTTTGGAAAGCAAAAAAATAAGGCTTCAGGAAGAGGTGTAAAAAATGATAAAGCATCAAATGAAAATAACCGTCAGAAGACCCGGACAAGAACCGATAAGCATAGCTGAGTTTAAAAAGGTATCACTATTGAAACGATTGGCACTTAAATGGTTTGGCGGTGTAGAAAAATTAGTGGTTATCGTACCCGAAAAAAGCGTACAGTCAGTAGAAATTATGGAGGAGGAAAATGATGAAGTCTTTGGAGATGCCAATCAAAGCAAAACCATTTGAACATCAAAAGAGAGCGTTTGAGTTTGTCATGCATCGGTTTGAAAACGATAGCGGAGCAGCACTTCTATTAGAGATGGGTTGTGGCAAGAGTTTAATATCTGTTGCAGTTGCAGGAGAGCTATTTGACGAAAGGAGGATAAGAAATCTTTTAATAGTATGCCCACTATCGATTTGCGGAGTTTGGGAAGAAGAGTTTTCAAAGTTTGCTGATTTTGAATATAACCTGAAAGTCTTAAAAGGTTCTCTTGAAAAGAAAGCTGAAGCCTTGTGTTCACTACAAGGACGAGCATTGCAGGTGGCAGTTGTTAATTATGAATCGGTATGGCGAATAGAAAGGCAAATCAAAAACTGGCACCCCGATATGATTATTTGCGATGAATCACACAAGATTAAGTCGCACAATATAGCAGCCTCGAAATCGCTTCATAAACTTGGAGAAAACGCTTATTACAAACTAATTCTTACAGGTACGGCCATAACCAATAAAGCCATTGACATTTTTTCGCAGTATAAGTTCTTGGAACCTACGATTTTTGGCAAGAGTTTTTACACGTTCCGAAATCGGTACTTCGACATGGTTGGATACGGCAACCATACACCCGTGCTTAAGGAATCAATGAAAGATGAATTTCGCAACAAAATTCATAGTATCGCATTTGTAGCCAAAAAGTCCGAGTGTTTGGATTTACCCGAAACAACGGAAATCGTCAGAAAAATCGAACTTGAGCCGTCTGCGATGAACACTTACAAAAATTTAGTACAGGATAGTTTTGCAGAGCTACAAAACAGCGAAGTTACGGTAACAAATGTGCTTACTAAAATTTTGAGGCTATCTCAGCTCACAGGTGGGTTCCTCGGTGATGACGAAGGCAAAAAAGTACATCAAATCAGCAAAGCAAAATTAAATGCACTTGAGGATATCATCGATGATGTGACTTCAAGCGGAAAGAAATTAGTAATCATGGCTCGGTTTATTCCCGAAATTGACGCGATAAAAAAGCTGCTAGTCAAGAAAAATTTAAGTTTTTCTGTCATTACGGGAGATATCAAAAACAGAGCAGACGAGATATCCAAGTTTCAAAATGATGTGGACGTGTTGGTGTTTCTCGGGCAGATAGCGACCGCCGGACTTGGTATAACGCTGACGGCCGCAAGTACAATGGTGTTTTATTCTCTTGATCACTCAATGAGTAATTTTGAGCAAGCCAAAGCTAGGATTCATCGCACGGGACAAAAAGAAAACTGTACTTACATTTATTTGATTGCCTCAAATACGGTGGACGAGAAGATATTGGAGGCACTTCGCAACAAAATAAACTTGGCGAAAAGCCTAATTGACGACTATAAAAACGGACTTAACCCGTATGCAAATGAAGGAGGATTCTAAAATGGATGATAGCGTAATGTTTGAACTGGCTGAAAGGCTAAAAATTCTTAAAGACGAAAAGAAACAAAAGGAACTTGAACTTAGGAATATCAGCGATATGCTTAGCGAGATTGAGGCAGCACTTGCCGAATTTATGACTCTTAACGAAACACCAAATTTTACGCATGGCGGGACAAGTTTTTCACTCAGGACAAGTCTCAAAGTCTCAGCGGTTTCCGGCAAAAAAGATGAATTGTATGCTCTACTCAAAAACTTAGGATATGGTGATTTGGTAGTAGAAACTGTCAATCCAAGTTCTCTCTCGGCGTTTGTCAAAGAGCAGATTTCCGAGAACGAAAACGAGCTACCAGAGTGGCTTGATGGTCTCATAAACATATTTGAAAAAAATACAGTCAGCACAAGAAAATATACAAAATAAGGAGTAAATTAAAATGTCAAAAAATGAATTAACATTAAACGAAAATCAAGGTTATATGAGCCTCGCCAACTTCAATATAAACGGCGATTTTTTGGAAGAACTCAGCGGACTTGATAACGAGTTCGAGAGGATAAAAATCCCTGCAGGAGGTGGCACTATGTTCGAATTTCCAAGCAGTAATCCCGATGAATCGGATATGGTTAAAGATTTCTCGGCGGTAATTCTTTACCACCATCCGATGTACGTTTTTTATAGTTCAAAGTTCAACGGGTCTAATAATCCACCCGATTGTCTAAGTATTGACGGAATTACAGGTGTTGGAATACCCGGAGGTAAGTGTATAAATTGTCCCAAGAATAAGTTTGGTAGTGGTGAAAATGGCTCCAAAGCGTGCAAGAATAAACACCAAATGTATCTTTTGCGAGAAAATGAGATATTTCCGATGGTTCTTTCGCTTCCGACCAGTTCCAACAGAGAGTTTTCTAAATACATTAAAAGACTGCTTTCAAGAGGCAAAAAGTCAGATAGTGTGGTTACTAAATTTTCGCTTAAAAAAGCTATGAACAAAACAGGAATATCGTACTCACAGATACAATTTGGGTTAGGCAGAGAGCTTGAAAACACAGAAATCGAGCTCATAAAAAATTATTCCGAGCAGGTAAAATCTTATGCTCAGAGCAAAGCCAATTTTCAGAAAGTTGACATAACGACAGGCGAAATCATAGATTCGGAGGAATCTCTATGAGCTATAAGTTGGCTTTAGATGTCCAAGAAATACAAGAGTATATCGGTACGCATAAACTTTTAGCTTTGGATATTGAAACTTCCTCACTTCTATCATTTCGTGATGATGACAAAGCCTCTCTCGATGCACACAAAGCGAGTATTACGGGGATAAGTTTTTCGGTTGTGGAAGGCACGGGAATTTACGTTCCGTTTAAGCACAAGGTCGGCAGAAATGCTGACTTTGTGGGAACATTTAAGTGGATTAAAAATAATATCTTATTAAACAAAAATATGACCGTGGTAATTCATAACGCCGCCTTTGAAACGATGTTCTTCTATGCTCTGGGATTTATTCCAAAATGCAAGGTTTATGATACTCTGTCCGCTGCACAGATGACTCTAAAAACACACACGGAATTCAGAAAACTAAATGACTGCGGACTTAAAAAATTGGTTCCCGAACTTTTAAAGGTCGAACTGCCGACTTTTAGCGAGGTTGTGTCGCAGGCGAAAAATACAAGAGTAGAAGATGACACTGTGTGCGAATTGGGTGCAGGCTCAGCCTGCTTTGATGAACTGGATTCTGAAGATGCAGAGACTATCAGATATGCTTGTGCGGATTCGGACTATGCTTTAAGACTTTACCATTTGTTTAATAATTGGTTTGACAAAAATCTTCCAAAATACAGGTATATCGTAGAAAATATCGAATCTCCCACGGCGGTGTATGTTGGATTGATGAAGTATAATGGAATTCCGCTTGACGTGGAGCTTATGCGAGCAAAAGGCAAAGAGGCTCAGGAGCAAATAAATCAGCTTAGAGAGGATATACATCTCACAATCGGAAATATCGATATCGGAGCGAATGCCGGAACTAAAGATTTTAAAGATTATCTGTACAAAACTTTAGGGCTTCCCGTTCTTAAGACCACGGAAAAGCTGAGCGAGGCTGCGGACGATGAGGCTATGATTCTACTTTCGGAGTGGTGTAAAAAGAATAGACCTGAGCTGGTTCCCCTATTTGATATGGTCAAAGATTATCGCAAATGGAATAAGCTGAAATCCACATACATTGACGGATATTTGAAGTTTTTAAATAGTAGCACAAACCGTATACATCCCGATTTAATGCCACTTGCGACACAGACAGGGAGGTTTGCGAGCCGAAACGCCAATTTGCAAAACTGCCCTAGAAAAGACAATGACCCGATTGGTGTTAGGAATTTTATTCGTGCCGATGACGGAAAAATGTTATTGTCGCTTGACTTCTCTCAAATAGAACTTAGAGTTGGTGCTTTTTATTGCCGTGACGAAAAGATGCTAGAAACGTATAGAAGTGGCGGTGATATACACGCTCAGACCACTTCGGTTATATTCAATATCCCGTTTAATCAAGCTGTCGATAAAAACGCTCCGCATTACAAAGAGCGAAGAACAATAGCAAAAAACTGTAACTTTGGTGTGTTTTATGGCCTATTCCCCAGAGGATTGCAACGAACTTTAAAGTTTAAAGCAGGGCTCGACAAGAGTTTGGAAGAATGCACGGAGATAATCGGTAACTTAAAAGCCGGATACAAAGGGCTTGAAATGTGGCAACGCAAAGTCAAGATGAATGCCTCTATTCGTGGGTATTCGGAAACATATCTTGGTAGAAGGCGGTATTTACCAAGCATTAACTCTGCGGACTGGGGCAAAAAGAGCTTTGCACAAAGGTGTGCGTTAAACACACCAATTCAAGGTACTGCTGCGGATATTTTAAAGATTGCCATTACTAAGATTTTGAAAGGACTTAACGAACGGATGTGGCTCAGACCCATACTGCAAGTACATGATGAGTTGGTCTTTGAACTACCCATAGAGCGAATAAATGAGGCGGTCAGCTTTATAAAAAGATGTATGGAAGAAAAGCCATTCCCCGCTTTTGATGTGCCTTTAGTGGCAGAAGGAGCAGTCGGAAAAACATTCGGAACCCTTAAAGATTGGGAGGGTGGCAAGTTGCTGCAGCCAAGCGCTCCGCATTGCTCTCAGTCAGACTATCTTGGAAATAAAATAATTTTAGAAAAGGAAGTAAGGTAAATATGGATTTAGGATTAAAAAATGCCGAAGGATACTACGATTTGACGGCATATCAAGCAATTAAAAATATAACTGACGAGGAAAACCGCAAGAAAGAAATGTATGTTCTTTCGGTGATTGAAAAAATTAGAAGAAGCCCGGTGAACACGAGGAGGAAAAAATATGAATACTCAGAATTTTTTCAGAGAAATATATAAAGATTGTAGCTGCGGATACATCACAATCACAACTCTTCTCGACCGAAAAACACGATGGTTTAAATGCACAGAAATAGAAAAAATATCGAAAATAGCGGAGAGCTTGGGAAAGAAAACGAATGTGTTTTTTGGGGTTGGGCTTAGAAATAAAGTTCTTCCAAATGGTCAAAGAGGTAGCGAAAAAGAGATCTTGTGCGTTACTGCTTTGTACGCTGACATCGACATTAAAGGTAACGCTCACGCACAGACATCTTTGCCATCAAGTGTCATTGAGGCGACAGACTTTTTGCATAGTTTAAAGATTAAACCAAGTATTATCGTGAATTCGGGCAACGGAATACATGGTTACTGGCTTCTTGATAAGCCATTTATCATCGAAACTGAAGAAGATAGAAAACACATGTCATCTATATTTAAGGGCTTCGGAAGATATGTAAATTCAGAGGCAAAAAAGTATGGTTGGAAGATTGATAGTGTGTATGACTTGGCGAGGATTCTGCGAGTCCCCGGAACTATAAACCATAAGCTTGGCACAGGTGCAAAGTGCGAAGTTGTAGAAAGCCACGATGTGCGGCACAGTATCAGCGATTTTATGCAGTTTATACATTCGCACGAAGGGGTTGCATCTGTTAATAATATTGCACAAGGAGTAGAGAAAGTCCTCCGAAAATGTGAGTTTATAAAATACTGCAAAGATAATGCCGAGCATCTTCCTGAACCTCTGTGGCACGCCATGATAACGAACCTAGCTCCGCTTAAAGACTCGAAAAGTGCTATACACGAGTTTAGTAGAAGCTATCCGAAATACAGTTTTGATGAGACTGAACGAAAAGTTCAGCGTGCAATTCAGGAAAATAAACCTCATACTTGTGAGTACATTCGTGAAAATCTAAACTTTGATTGTGATAAAAATTGTCCTGTTAAGGCGCCGATTGTTTATGGTTTACCGAGTTTTGAGGAGAGAATATCGGAGATAATTTCGAGCGATAAAATTAGTGCTGATGAGATTTTGTCAAAAGAAAATCTAAAACTATGTGCTTGGGCAAAGGTGAATCTCCCGTCAGAGTACGCAAGACTTAAGTCAAAGCTCAAGGGCAAAGTGAACCTCCGAGATTTTGAAAAAGCGGTGCGGTTCGAAAGCAAGAAAAAAGATGATAGTGCTAATCAGGAAAGTTTGCCACAAATAGAGTTGAAGGGCATAAATTCAGGCGGTGCGGTTGTGCCGACAGGCTGGAAAGTGTCGATGAAACAAGGTATACAAAAAGTTGTGCGTGGTACAAACTCTGACGAATTGCTAGTTGTGTGTATTTGCCCGATTGTCATAACTAAAAGACTTGAAAATTTTGATGACGGAACCGAAAAAATAGAGCTTAGTTTTTTTAGAGACGGTCATTGGAAAAGGCTCGTTGCTCCTCGTTCAAGTGTATTTAATAGGAATTCGATAATCAAATACGCGGACTCAGGGCTTCCAGTATCATCGAAAAATGCTGCGGATATAGTGGCATACTTAAGCGATTATGAGAATGCAAATTTGAATGTTATTCCCCTCGTAAAGTCAATATCAAGAGTTGGTTGGCTTGATAGTTCTTCATTCTTCCCATATATAAAAAACAAAGACATCATATTTGAGTCTGAACACAAAGAGGCGATGCGAATAGCTGAAAGCATGATACCTAAAGGCGACTTTGAAACTTGGCTAAAAAGTGCGAAATTACTGAGGGATAATCTTTTCGGAAGGTTTTTATTGGCGTCATCATTTGCATCCCCTATGCTCGAAATTCTGAAACACAGGGTGTTTTTCGTTCATATATGGAACGACTCCAAATCGGGAAAGACTGCAGCGATAAAAATGGCGATAAGTGTGTGGGGCGATCCGGCAAGGCTCATGGGCAGTTTTAATGCCACAAATGTCGGACTTGAGAGAATGGCGTGTATTTTAAAGCATATTCCATTTGCTATAGATGAACTTCAAGTTTTAAACAGTCGCAAATTATCCGTTGAAAATATCATTTATAGCTTGGCAAATGGTTTCGGCAGACTTCGCGGAAGCAAAGACGGGACAATCCAAGAGACACTGAGTTGGAGAAACAACGTGATTACTTCGGGTGAGCAGCCCATGACCAAGGAAAACAGTAATGATGGAGCTATGACGAGGGTTTTGGAACTCTACGGGAAACCATGCGATAATGCCGAGTATGCACATCAATTTCATTTAATTAGTGAGAATAATTATGGCTTTGCAGGTAGAATGTTTGTCGAGTACTTGATAAATGATGTTATAAAGAACAAAAATCAAGCTGACAGACAATTCGAAAAGATGTGTAAAGACATCAAGCAAAGATGTACGGAAAACGATGATTATTCGCACTTGGATAACATTGCAATTGTGTGCCTCGGGGATTATTATTCTTCGATTTCAGTTTTTGAAGAAAATGAACGTGATGCGTGGAACGAAGCCGTAGACATGGGGGTAAAAATCTCGGAAAACAGTAAAGAACTGCAGTTGTCGAGCACAATTGAGAGAGCGTGGGACTTTGTTGTTAGCTGGGTGGCAAGTAACAAAAATCGGTTTTCGCCCGACAGTACACCTTGTTACGGAAAAATCGAAGCCAATGCTGTGTATATAATTCCGAGTATTCTGCGGCAGGCACTCGAAGAGAACGGATTTAATTACTTGAAAGTCACAAGGGGTTTTAAAGATTACCAACTTATCGAAACACGAAAAGACAATAAAGGACACAGTAAAATGCAAGTGCCAAAAATGATAAACGGCATCGTTCAAAAGTGTTTTTGCATAAGAGAGGTATCAATTAATGAAAAATCAGAGCAAACAAAGCCCTTAAATTAGCCGTTTGTAAGGTGTTAACCTTTTAACCCAATTTTTGTGCATACACACACCACATATAGAGTGTATATTAATTAATTGTCTATTCTAATATTTAAAAATAAAATACCACACGTAGTATATATTATAAAGGTTATAAAGGTTATATATACGATATATATGGTATAAATGGCTTAAAATATAGTTTTATACGATTAACCCTTGTAAAAAATACAAAGGTTATTGGAGGTTGTTGAGGTTACCAATGAAAGAAAAAACAATAACAAACCAAATATTAAAATATTTAAAAAGCCTACCCGAATGCTTCGCATTTAAGGAGCATGGCGGTTTGTATGGCACATCGGGAATTCCTGACATTATCGTTTGTTACAAGGGAAAATTCCTGGCATTTGAAGTCAAGACCGAAAAAGGCAAACTTTCAAAACTGCAAGAAATGACCATTGCGAAGATACAAAAAGCAAATGGCATGGCTTTTAAGGTGACAAGCCTTGAAGAAGTCAAAGAAATCTTGAAAGGAGTGATGCCGGAATAAAAATACCTTAAAGTGCAAAGAACAAAACACAAAGTTACACAGTACAAATTACAAAACCGAAAGAATCAAGAATATTTTAAATTTTGTAATTTTACGGAGGATAACTTTATGACTATAAAAAAACAAAACAATCAAATTCGGTGTAAATACTGCTGTTTTGCAAAAGAAGAAAAAAGTATGAGTAATAGATTTTGGACTGCATATGAATGCGGCAATTTTGAAAGTCCGTATTATAAATCGCTTCTTAATGTGGACCCTCAAGGGAACAAACTGGGTAAGATAATATGGAGTGGTTGCCTTTTTGGAGAAAGGAGTCTTGCGGAATGAATGCTAAAGAATATCTTTCTCAAGCGTATCATCTAGACAGAAAAATTGGTTATAAATTAGACCAAGTAAAATTATTGAGGGATTTTGCATCAAAAGCGAATAATGTTTTATCAGATATGCCAAAAGGAAGTGATAATTATAAGCTTATGGAGCGGAATGTTGCGGCAATGGTGGATTTAGAACGAGAAATTGACGATGATGTAAAAAATTTGCTTTATTTAAAAAAATCAATTCTAATGCTTATTAAAAACGTTTACCATCCGGAATATAGAACGTTGCTAGAACTTAGGTATTTACAGTCGAAAAAGTGGAACGAAATATCTACGATAATGGGATGTAGTTTGGATAACATCTATAAGATTCACAGAAAAGCTTTGAAAGCGTGTCATGTACCGAAATAAATTACAGTTAAATACAGTAAATTCTAAAAAGTTTACAGTTAATTCCCAAATGTTCCACTTGCAGTACAGTATGACCCCGTGATATATTTATACTAGCGAAGAATATTTAAATGCTCTTGGAGAGAAATCCAAGGGCGTTTTTTATACCCAAAAATGAGGAGTAGATAATATGCCAAAGAAACCGAAAAGTCCGTGTAGATTCAGCGGATGCCCGGAACTTACGGAAAGCCCTTACTGTGAGAAACATGGCAAAGTGGTAACCAAGCATTACAACAAGTACCAGCGTGATCCGAACACCTACAAAAGATACAGTAACAGATGGCGAAGGATACGGCAGCTTTACATCAAGGAGCACCCTATATGCGAGCCCTGTGAGCGAAAAAATATCATAAAAGCCGTAGAGGAAGTACACCACATCATTCCCCTATCAAAAGGCGGTACGCACCATGAAGATAACTTGATGAGCCTTTGCAAAAGTTGTCACTCAAAAATTACAGCCTCGGAAGGTGGTCGTTGGGGTTGATTTAGTTTGTGTATTAATGCCTTAAAGTGCAGTAAATATGCGAGTTTATTCTACCTCAAAAAGTACAGTATCAACTTGCTAGTGTATCTTTTCAGAGTTAATATATGACTACCGATAAACTTTAAGGAGTGAAACCATTGAAACATTCAGAGGAAGTTGAAAGACTAAGAAACATTTACAAACCAGGAATCAAAGTACGACTGATACACATGGAAGGCGAACCACAAATGGCTGAGGGTTTGAAAGGCACGATTGATTATGTAGATGATGCCCCGCAGATACACGTAAACTGGGGAAACGGAAGTTCACTGGCATTGATTCCCGAAGTAGACAAATTTGAAATAGTAGAGTAAAAAAACCAAAAAGACAAAACTCCTAAGATGAAAATTAGGAGCTTTGCTTTTGTATGGGGGGAGTTCGAATCCCCACAAGTGAAGCGAACCGCAACGGGCGTGGGGCATCGCACGAAAAAAGCCCAGTTCAAACAAGGTATTAACCCACTGAGAGCTGAAAGGAGGTAAAAATTATGGCAAAAGACGGAACAAATCGGGGTGGTAGAAGAGTTAAAGCCGGAGGCAAACCTGCATCTTTAGCCGATAAAATAGCATCAGGAAAATCAGCAAGAGTATTTGAACCATTTGATTTTGATGTTGATGATAACTCTGAGCCTGATGACTTTGTGAATATGCCGGAGTTAGAAGGCGAGAATATTCCAAAACCGAGTGATTACTTAAGTGCCGAGCAAAAAGACGGAACGCACCTTAAGGCAGATAAAATTTTCAAGGAAACGTGGATATGGCTTAAAAAGCGAAAATGTGAGAGTTTTGTAAATCCAAGATTGGTCGAGGCATATTCGCAAGCGTTTGCACGATACGTTCAATGCGAGGAAGCAATCAGTAAGTTTGGATTTTTGGGCAAACACCCGACAACAGGTGCGGCGATAGCAAATCCATTCGTACAGATGAGCGTATCTTTCGGCAAGCAAGCAAATTTACTGTGGTATGAGATTTTCGATATAGTTAAACAAAACTGTACCACAGAATTTAACGACACTCCGCAAGATAATGTGATGGAGCTACTTTTAACCGCAAGGAGGAAAAAATAAGAAAGTGAATATGGATGTGACGTGGTTTCTGACGGCAATTTCGCTATCGGGAACCCTTTTAAATATACGAAAAAATATACTGTGTTTTTATATATGGCTGGTTGGCGATATTCTTTGGTGTACGTTTGACTTTACGCAAGGAATGTACGGCAGAAGTTTGCTGGATTTTATTCAGATTATCCTTGCGATTTGCGGAATTGTTTCATGGAAAAAAGACAATAAAACTCTTGGAGGGGTGAGAAAATGAACATAGAAAAAATAGAGATTTCAAAACTGAATCCTGCAAAATATAATCCGAGGAAAGACTTAAAACCCGGAGATACTGAGTACGAAAAGCTCAAGCGAAGCATGAGTGAGTTTGGCTATGTCGAGCCGATTATTTGGAATAAAAGGACAAGAAATATTATCTCGGGACATCAGAGATATAAAATTCTTAGGGATATGAAATACAAAGAAGCCGAATGCGTGGTTGTTGATTTAGATGATAATCGAGAAAAAGCCTTGAACATAGCCATGAATAAAATAAACGGCGAGTTTGATATTCCTCTTTTAACCGATTTGCTTAAAGATTTAAGTGTGAATGATTTTGATGTGTCGCTCACAGGTTTTGATGAAGACGAGATTTCAGACTTGTTTTCTGATGCGGATGCAAAAGAAGGCAAAGACGATGGCTATGATGTCAACAAAGCATTGGAAGAAGCAACGTTTGTAAGTCAAGGCGATTTATGGCAAATTGGAAAACACCGAATGCTCTGCGGTGATGCGACAAACTCGGAAGATTTAAACAAACTTATGGGCAACGAAAAGGCAAATCTTGTGGTCACAGACCCTCCGTATAACGTCAATTTTGAGAGTGCAAACGGACTTAAAATCAAAAATGATAAGCAGGATAACGAGAAATTTTATCAGTTCTTGTTATCCTCTTTTAAAAATATGGCATCGCATTTAGCTGACGGTGGTTCGGCATACATTTTTCACGCAGATACCGAAGGCTTAAATTTCCGTAAGGCTTTTATAGATTCGGGATTTCACCTTTCGGGCGTGTGCATTTGGGCAAAGAATTCTTTTGTTATGGGTCGATCTCCGTATCAATGGGGCCATGAGCCGATACTTTACGGATGGCTTAAAACAGGCAAACACAAATGGTATGCGGGCAGAGCCGAGTCGACAATTTGGCACTACGATAAACCTAAGAAAAACGGTTCACACCCGACCATGAAACCCATTCCCCTACTTTGTTACCCGATAAAGAACTCATCTGCAGTTAACAGTATCATTCTTGATACTTTCGCAGGTTCAGGAAGTACATTAATGGCGTGTCAGCAAATGGACAGAATCTGCTACTGCATGGAGCTTGACCCAAAATACGCATCTGTAATTATTCGAAGGTATGTAGAATCGTACGGCGATGAAAATGTGTTTTTGGTGCGAGGAAATGAAAAAATCCCATACTCAAAGGTGACCGAAAATGCCCAAAAATGAACTTACACTTGGGTCGCTTTTTGATGGGTCGGGCGGATTCCCGCTTGGAGGTTTGATGTGCAGCATAAAACCTATATGGGCAAGTGAAATCGAGCCGTTTGCAATAAGAGTAACAACAAAAAGACTACCTTTTATGAAACATTTAGGTGATATTAATGCGGTAAATGGTTCACAAATAGACCCTGTCGATATCATAACTTTCGGTTCTCCGTGCCAAGATGTCAGCATTGCCGGAAAACGAGAAGGCTTGGACGGCAGTCGTTCGGGTCTTTTTTATGAGGCAATCAGAGTTATCAAAGAAATGAGGCGAAAAACAAATGGAAAATATCCAAGATACTGCTTGTGGGAAAACGTCCCCGGCGCACTGTCCTCCAACAAAGGCGAGGATTTTAAAAACGTGCTCGAAAGCATCTGCCAAATCAAAGAAGATGTTTCTGTTCCTAAACCTGAAAAATGGTCAAATGCGGGAAAAATCGTGGGAGATAACTTTTCACTCGCCTGGAGAGTGCTTGATGCTCGGCATTTCGGAGTGCCTCAAAGAAGAAAACGAATCTACCTTGTCGCAGATTTTGATGGCGATAGTGCCGGGAAAATACTATTTGAGTCCGAAGGCTTGTCGGGGTATTCTGCGGAGAGCTTCAGAGCGTGGCAAAGAGCTGCCGAAAGTTCTGGAAATAGCGCTGAGGAGACAGTCACAGTCTGCTTGAATGACCAAGGCGGTCAAAGAATGGACGTCACCGAAAACGAAACAAATACACTTCGTGCGGAAGGACGTCATCCCCCGTTAGTATTTGAAAATCATTCTCAAGATACGAGGTACAAAGGACCGATAGATGTCGCTCAAACGGTACTTTCTACGTTTGGAGGCGGCGGTAATAATCAACCTTTCGTCTTAGAAACACCGAAAACTCTTAAAATACGGGCGGGATGTGAGGGTGGTGGAAAGGGTGCACTTATTCAAAATAATAAATCAGCTACACTTGGTACAAGTAATGACCAAGTTTTGTTTGTCCCTACCGTTTATGCGTTGTGTTCGAAAAACAGTAACTCAATGAAATCAAATAACCCCCACAGCGGAATATACAAGGCGGATACTTCCCGAACGCTTGACGAAAACGGCGGTAATCCAGCGTGTAATCAAGGAGGCATGGTGGTTTTGGAAGGCAGCGGGACACGACCTTCGCACTACGGAACCGGTTACAAAGAGGCTGATACAATGTACACACTAAATACCGTAGAAATGCATGGTGTAGCTTATGGTATTGATCGGGCAACATTTAACATGGGTCAAAATGCTCAGTTTGGTGTAACGGTCAAAGAAGAATCTGCACCGACAGTTGTTGCAAAAGGCCCCGGTGCGGTTTCGCACCCGATATACACTACGAGCAAAGCATCATACCATGTGAGAGTTGGAAAAAACATGGTGGATACGCTTGTAGCATCAGATTATAAAGACCCACCCACGATTTCCGAAGAACCATACTACATTGTTCGAAGGCTTATGCCGACCGAATGCGCGAAACTTCAAGGATTTCCGTCTTGGTGGTGTAAAAGCCTTGAAACTGAAAACCCAGGCGAAGACGAGATTACGTTTTGGAAACACGTTTTTGATACTTACAGTAAAATTACGGGTAAATCAAAATCGAAAACCGAAAAACAAATTATAAAATGGCTTAAAAATCCGCATTCAGATACCGCAGAATATACGCTTTGGGGCAATGGAGTCGCACTTCCGTGCGTATATTTCGTGCTTTCGGGAATAGCGTATTTCGGCAACAGAAGGTGAAAATGCAATGGCATAATTTGAACAATAAATGTAGGTTTAGTTATATCAAAGAACGCGAACATAATCGTATTGATATATCCTACTAAAAGAGCGAATATATAGATGTTCCGGAGGAACAAAAAACAAACTTTAATGGAGGGTACTAGCATGAAAGCGACTGTAGGAATGAAAGTAACAGGTTATAGTGGAAGTTGCATAGGTGTAATAATTGATTCAAGTTACTACATCGGTACCATCACAAAAGTTAACAAGAAAAGCATTAAAGTAAACATTACTGAGGTTATTACTACTCACGGAGAAAAGGAAGTTAGCAGATACAAACCAAACCATACAGCCACCTATACTTTATGGAAAGTAACTGAAGAAGGCGAAGAAATCTATAGAAGCGAAGCGTGTTTATATGGCTTTATCACAATAAAATAATTGTGTATCAATGGTGATAAATTCGAAAGTTTAAGGACTTTATTCTACCTTTGAAAGCACCGAAATTACTGGATATATAGCACTTTTAGAGGTAATATGTGTATAACCTTGAAAAAGGAAATAAAAACTTTGAGTGAGGTAAAAATGATGAAAACAAACAGATTTGAAGAACTTTATTGCAAAGTACAAGAATTAAGAAAACTCTACAATGAAGGCGAAAAAGAAAAAGCACAACAATCTTATAGCGAGCTCAAAGAAACAATAAAAAACGAAGAAAATGGTTTCATAAAAATCTGGACAATGTACGAAAAAGCTAGAGAAAATCAAAACATGTACATTGATTTTAATGAAGTTATTTGGGACAACGAAGTCCAGTCGATAATAAAAACTTTGAGAGATAACGGAATTGAGAAGTTTACATTTTCATCTACTTGGTCTGGTGCAGTTAAAACAGCATGGCTTTTCACTCAAAACGGATGTACCCTAGAAGGTTTGACCGAAATAAATGAAGGTTATGAGGATTTTATAACAGGAAAAATGAAAAAGACCCCCGCATATCTTTTCAAATTAAATTAATACAATTTATCTAAATACTCTAAAACGCTGATGTAAAACTACATCGACATTTTTTTATCCAAATTTATACATATCTGCGAGGTGAAGGCATATAGAAACCACGAGAAAACTTAAAAAATATAAACCTACCAAATTTATGGACACAAAAAGCAAATATAGTCGCTTACACGCAGATAGTGCTGTTTGCTTTGTAAACTGCCTGAAGCACACTAAAGGGGAATGGTATGGTCAGCCATTTAAACTTATTGATTGGCAAGAGCAGATAATGCGTGATGTTTTCGGGGTTTTGAAACCAAATGGATATAGGCAATTCAATACCGCATATATAGAGATAGCCAAAAAACAAGGCAAGTCTGAGCTTGCTGCTGCGGTGGCGCTATATTTAACTTGTGGAGATTTCGAACATGGCGGAGAGATTTATGGGTGTGCATCTGACAGACAACAAGCCTCAATAGTATTTGACGTTGCTGTGGATATGGTAGAACAGTGCCCCTCTTTAAAATCAAGAATTAAGCCTGTTTTATCTCAAAAACGTTTAATATATAAACCGCTTAATAGCTTCTATCAAGTTCTTTCAGCCGAAGCTTACACAAAGCATGGACTAAATGTTCACGGAGTAGTTTTTGACGAACTTCACGCACAGCCTAACAGAAACCTTTATGATGTAATGCTTCATGGTTCGGGAGATGCAAGAAAACAGCCTCTCTTTTTTCTCATAACTACTGCCGGAACGGACAGAAATTCAGTATGCTTTGAGGTGCATCAAAAAGCCGAAGATATCTTAAAAGGGCGAAAGCGAGACCCCACATTTTATCCTGTTATTTATGGAGCGCCTCCCGATGCCGATTGGACAGATGAACACGTGTGGAAGGAGGCAAATCCCTCAATCGGAATAACGGTAGATATAGAAAAAATAAGGAATGCTTGTGAATCAGCAAAACAAAACCCTGCAGAGGAAAACTTGTTTCGTCAGTTAAGACTCAATCAATGGGTAAAGCAATCGGTAAGATGGATGCCGATGGAGAAGTGGAATGCTTGCGATTTTAAAATAGATGAAAAATCTCTTGAGGGCAGAGTGTGCCATGGAGGACTCGATTTATCATCAACGACCGATATTACAGCATTTGTGCTTGTCTTCCCTCCCGAAGACGAAAACGATAAATATTACATTCTCCCATACTTTTGGATACCTGAAGATAATATAAAAAATAGAGTAAATCGAGATCACGTTCCGTATGATATCTGGCAAAAACAAGGTTTTCTCCAAACTACTGAAGGCAACGTAGTTCACTACGGCTTTATTGAGAAGTTTATAGAAAAGCTAGGTCAGAAATACAATATCCGAGAGATAGCTTTTGATAGATGGGGTGCTGTGCAAATGGTGCAAAATCTAGAAGGTATGGGATTTACAGTAGTCCCATTCGGGCAGGGCTTTAAAGATATGTCTCCTCCGACCAAGGAACTTATGAAGTTAACTCTTGAAAGAAAACTCGCTCATGGAGGGAATCCTGTGCTTAATTGGATGATGGATAATATTTATGTGCGTACCGATCCGGCAGGAAATATTAAAGCAGACAAAGAAAAATCCACCGAGAAAATTGATGGTGCAATAGCTACCATAATGGCACTCGATAGAGCGATAAGGCATAAAAATATGAATACAGAATCAGTTTATAATGAAAGAGGTCTGATTATCCTTTAGAAATACGAGCTTTTTTATGGTATAACATTTATGTAGGAGGTTGTGCCGAGTGAATTTATCAGAAATAAAAAGCAAAGTAAAAGAATCTGTATCCAGTCAAATAGAAAAAACTGGATATGTTGTGCCGGTACAAGTTTTAATGGATTTAAATGTACTTACAAAAAATGACTATGAGAACTGGAGATTTGGAAAAACGGAGTATTTGGAAAAAGTATGTAAAATAAATTTATCAAAATTAAGCAGTATAGTACGTGAAATAGAGACTTATTGTAAATCGCTAGGTTTAAAAGCATCAGAAACATACTATAAGAGATGGGCACTTAAAGATAAAAGTAAGAAAATAAAATTACAATTTTCAAAAAGCGGTAAAGTAGAAATCGAGAAAAAATACGCTACGCATTATTTAAACTTAAATAGAATAAATGAACTTAAACTAAAAAAAGAATCCAATAAAAATCAATCATGAAATTGTTTTCTATTTTCAAGCGATAATCCAAATAATTATCATTCAAATTGAAATGTCAGCAGAGATGTTGGCGTTTTAGTACCATGAAAGTGTAGTTGACAGAGAGTAATCTCTGCAGCTGCACTTGTTTTATATAATAAGGAATACAGTTGGTTTGGCGAGGGCGTTTTTATTTATAAAAAATTTAGTGGAGGTATTTTGTAATGACTAACTTAGAAGTGTTTAAAAATGAGGAATTTGGAGAAGTAAGGACGGTTTTAATTAATAATGAGCCTTATTTCGTAGGAAAAGATGTAGCACTAATACTTGGATACACAAATCCATAAAAAGCTCTTAGAGACCATATTGACGAAGAAGATAAAACACGTAACGAATCGTTCACCGTCAACGGAACTCAAGGAATACTGATTAATGAAAGCGGACTTTACAGTTTGATTTTATCCAGCAAACTTCCGAATGCAAAAAAATTCAAACATTGGGTCACAAGCGAGGTGCTTCCAGCAATTCGAAAACATGGGATGTATGCAATTGATGATTTAATAGCTAACCCGGATTTAGGAATTGCTGCACTTAATGCCCTGAAAGAAGAGCGAGAAAAGAATAAAAAGTTAGAAGAAAAAACAATGATACAATCACAGCAAATCTCCGAAATGATACCAAAAGCAAGCTATTATGACGTGGTTTTGAATTGTAAAGATTTAGTATCCATAGGCTCTATTGCGAAAGACTACGGATGGAGTGCCAAAAAAATGAATAAAATCTTGCATGAAAAAGGGATTCAGTTTAAGCAAGGAGAAATATGGCTTTTGTATCAAAAGTATGCGGAAAAAGGATATACCAGCACCAAAACGCACACTTATCTCGATAGTGATGGTCAGCATATGAAAGTTCATACCTATTGGACTCCCAAAGGAAGACTCTTTATATACGATTTGCTAAAAAAGGATGATATATATCCAAACATTGAAAGGGATGCTTAAAATATGAACATTTTTAAAAAACTTTTCCACTCAAGAGATAAACCAAAGAATTATCTTTCAAGTGGAGCATATAGCGCATTTTTTGGCAGTACTTCTAGCGGCAAAAATGTAAACGAAAGAACTGCTATGAGAGTAACAGCAGTATATTCTTGCGTAAGAATCCTATCCGAAGCAATTGCAAGCCTTCCGCTTCATCTATATAAACAAATAGATAAAGGCGGAAAAGAAAAAGCGGTAAATCATCCGCTGTATAAACTTCTGCATGATGAACCTAATCCCGAGATGACATCATTTGTGTTTCGTGAAACGCTTATGAGTCATCTTTTACTTTGGGGTAATGCGTATGCACAAATAATCAGAAATGGCAAAGGGCAAATTGTAGCTCTCTACCCTCTTATGCCGAATCGAATGTCTGTAAACAGAGACCCAAATGGCAAAATATATTACAAATATTCTGTGAACGAAAGCGATAATAGGGGCCTTAAAAATATTGGTCAGATATACCTAAAAAAAGAAGATGTTTTTCATATTCCTGCTTTAGGTTTTGACGGACTTGTAGGGTATTCACCAATTGCAATGGCAAAGAATGCAATCGGTATGGCGTTAGCTACCGAAGAATACGGCGCCAAGTTTTTTGCAAATGGTGCAAGCCCCAGCGGAGTACTTGAACATCCCGGAAATATAAAGGATCCTACTAAACTCAGAGAAAGTTGGAATTCACTTTTTCAAGGAAGCTCTAATTCCCATAAAATTGCAATCCTCGAGGAAGGATTAAAATATCAACCAATAGGAATAAGCCCAAATGAAGCACAGTTTTTGGAAACAAGAAAATTCCAAATTGATGAAATAGCAAGGATATTTAGAGTTCCACCTCATATGGTGGGAGATTTAGATAAATCTTCGTTTTCAAACATCGAACAACAGTCGCTTGAATTTGTGAAATACACTCTTGATCCTTGGGTTACACGTTGGGAACAAGCAATTCACAGGTCTCTTCTTCTTGAAAGTGAGAAAAAAGAATATTTTGCTAAATTTAATGTTGACGGACTCTTGCGAGGAGACTATCAAAGCCGTATGAGTGGATACGCTACAGGAATTCAAAACGGCTTCTTATCTCCAAACGATATACGAAGTTTAGAAAACATGGATTTAATCCCGGATAATTTAGGCGGTAACTTATATCTTGTTAATGGTTCGATGCAAAAATTATCAGATGCAGGTGCGGCATATAAATCAAAATCTGAAACAAAGGAGAGTGAATTTTTATGAATTTAAAAACGCGAGATAATAGACAAAATGTTTCGCAATATAATGTACGCGAATTGAGTCCAGCGTCACGCTGGTGGAACTGGATAGAAGATAACGAGAGTGAAAGAATTTTGAGAATTGACGGAGTAATCGCTGAAGAATCGTGGATAAATGACGAAATCACGCCAAAACAATTCAAATCCGAGCTTATGTCAGGTTCGGGAGACATCACTTTATGGATAAATTCTCCCGGCGGAGACGTGTTTGCCGCTTCGCAAATTTACAATATGCTAATGGATTACAAAGGAAATGTAACAGTTAAAATTGATGGATTAGCAGCCTCGGCGGCATCAGTGATTGCGATGGCTGGAACACGAGTTTTAATGTCACCGGTAAGCCAAATTATGGTGCATAATCCAATGACTGTAGCTATTGGAAATACCGATGAAATGAGCAAAGCAATAGATATGCTGTCAGAAATAAAGGAATCGATAATCAATGCGTATGAACTAAAAACAAATCTTCCGAGAGATGAAATCTCAAAGATGATGGATTCGGAGTGTTGGATGAACGCACGAAAAGCAGTAGAGCTTGGGTTTGCCGATGAAATTATGTACACAGAAAATCAAAATTCCAACGCAGTTCTTGACAGCTTTATGTTTAGCCGTATGGCAGTAACAAATAAATTAATAGATAAATTAAAAAGCAAAAATCAAAATCAAAACAAAATCACAGTGGAGTCGCTAAAAAAGCGGCTTTTTCTACTTAAACACTAGGAGGAAATGATATGAATAAAATTTTAGAACTTAGAGAAAAACGTGCGAAAGCATGGGATGAAGCTAAAAACTTTTTAGATAGCAAATGTAAAGAGGGGAAATTCATCTCAGATGAAGATAACTTGACTTACGAAAAAATGGAACAAGAGGTTGTGAATTTAGGTAAAGAAATAGACATCTTAGAACGCCGAGAAGCTATAGATTTAGAGCTTTCAAAGGCAGTTAATAAACCGATAACCGACTCTCCTTTTACGAAAAAAGAAAAAACAGGTAGAGCAAGCGATGAGTATAAAGATGCGTTTTGGAAATCAATGAGAAATAAAAGCAGTTTTGAAATAAAAAATGCTCTTGAGGAAGGCACAGATTCAGAAGGCGGGTATTTAGTTCCTGACGAGTTCGAGCAAAAATTGGTAGAAGCACTTGAAGAAGAAAACATATTCAGAAGTCTTGCAAATGTGATTCAAACATCAAGCGGAGACAGGAAAATTCCGGTAGTTGCAACAAAAGGTACGGCTTCATGGGTAGACGAAGAAGGAACAATACCCGAAAGCGATGACAGTTTCAGCCAAGTTTCAATTGGAGCGTATAAACTTGCAACTTTAATCAAAGTATCCGAGGAACTTTTAAATGATAGCGTATTTAACCTTGAAAGCTATATCGCTACGGAATTCGGAAGACGTATCGGAAATAAAGAGGAAGAAGCGTTTATCGTTGGTGACGGAACAGGCAAACCTACAGGTATTTTATCTTCTTCCGGCGGCGGTCAACTTGGCAAAACTACAGCAAGTACCACTTCGATTACGTTTGATGATATTATAGATTTATATTATTCGCTCAGTTCCCCATACCGCAAAAATGCCTCATTTATAATGAATGACTCAACAGTTAAAGCCATCAGGAAACTAAAAGACGGAAACGGAAACTATTTGTGGCAACCTTCAATGACTGCAGGTACTCCGGACACAATTTTAAATTGTCCTGTTTATACTTCGACATATATTCCAAATATTGCTGCAGGAAATAAAACAGTAGTATTCGGTGACTATAGTTATTACTGGATAGCCGACAGGCAAGGCAGAAGCTTTAAGAGGTTAAATGAACTCTACGCAGTAACCGGGCAGGTAGGATTTGTCGCTTCGCAAAGAGTAGACGGAAAACTGATACTTCCCGAAGCAGTTAAATATCTACAACAAAAAGTCTAAATCAATGTACAATTTACAATTAAAGGTTTAGGTTTAAATCGAAAGGAGAATTCTTAATGAGTTATAATGTTAAAAATTATACTGAACAAGGCGGAGAAAAAACTGTAATTGGTGGCACACTTGAAATAAAGGAAGGCGCGGAATTAGCAGGTTTTCCTAAAGCTGAAAATCAAGCAGATAGCACTGCTACTACAATTTCAGATTTAAAGTCGGATTTTAATGATTTACTTTCAAAATTAAAAGCGGCTGGACTAATGGAGCAAGATGAATCAGAATAATACTGTGGAAAATCTGCTTGAAAAAGTTAAGAAAAACCTGATTATTTCCCATAACGAAGATGATGAGCTATTAAAAGAATACATAAATGCTTCTATCTGTTATGCGGAAAGTTATCAAAAAATCGGCGTAGGATACTATTTAGAAAATCCGATGCCACCAACTACAGAACGAGCAATTGTTATGCTTTCTTCTCATTTTTATGAATCACGTGACGGTTCTACAGGCGGCTTTTTTGCAGATAATGTAAGCGCAGCGAATCAGGTATGGACTACTGTGAATGTGCTTTTAAGACTTGATAAGAACTGGCAAATTTAGCTCAATTTACAATGTAAAATATACAATGTACAATTAATTTATGACTGTTTATATCAATGCACGAAGTGCAAACCTCAATTGTACACTGTAAATTGTAAACTGTAAATTGAATAGATTGGAGGAAATATTTTGAGTTTTGGGAAAATGCAAGAATTTATAGATATAATTCTACCGACAACAAGTACGGATTCAGAAGGGTTTTCAGTAAACAGAGATGAAATTTTAGCAAGCATTAGAGCATATAAAGAAGAAAGGCATGGAAGTACTCGGTGGTTAAATATGGCTTCGTTTTCTGATGCCACTGTACTTTTTAAGTTTAGGAAAATTCCTGATCTTGAAATTACAACTAAAATGATAATTGCCTGCAGCTCCGGAAGATACAATATAACTTCTGTAGAAAATGTTAAAGGCAAAAATATGTATATTGAAGTCTATGCAAAAGAAATAAAGGCTAGCGGAGGGTGATTTGACACGGCTAAAGCTACAATCAAAATGCCGGAAGAATTTCTTTTAAAGCTATCAAAGCTTGGAAATAAAACAGATGAAATCATCTCTGATGCATTAGAGGTCGGCGGAAAAATTGTTTTATCGGAAGTCAAATCGAATTTAAAATCTGTAATTGGTAAAAACACTAAATACAAATCTAAAAGTACGGGAAAGCTCATATCTTCATTAGGGCTATCCCCTATTAAATTAGATAAAAACAACAACTATAACGTAAAAGTTGGATTTTCCGAACCGCATGACAAAAACACTTCAAACGCTATGATTGCTAACATAATAGAGTACGGGAAATCAGGTCAACCACCAAAACCATTCTTAAAACCCGCAAAACAAAAATCACGAAAACCATGCATTAATGCTATGAAAGCAAAAATTGAAAGTGAGATCCAAAAAATATGAGTATTTTATCTGAATTAAAAGAAATCTTATCTTTGCTTGAAATACCGATAGAAACAGGTGTTTTTAGCGATACTCCGCCCGATGAATATTTAGTTCTAACGCCTATAACCGATGAACTTAATTATTTTGCAGACGATTTTCCTCAGTACGAAATATCGGAAGTTAGAATTTCACTTTTTACAAAATCAAATTACACACAAAGAAAAAGTCAGATTACAGAGTTACTTCTGAGGTCTGACTTTATTATTACAGAAAGAAGATACATTGGTCACGAAGATGATACGGGATATCATCACTACGTTATAGATGTAGAAAAATGCTATGAAAATGGAGGAATTTAAATGTCAACAATAGGACTCGATTCGCTATATTATGCGAAAATAACAGAAGATGCAAACGGAGATGAAACTTACTCATCTCCTATTAAACTTGCCAAAGCTATGACTGCCGAACTTTCGGTGGAACTTGCTGAGGCTAGGCTTTTTGCCGATGACGGAGCTTCAGAGATAGTCAAAGAGTTTAAATCGGGTACGATTTCACTCGGAATTGACGATATCGGTGTGACCGCAGCACAAGATTTAACTGGTGCAAAAATAGATAACAATCATGTGGTTGTTTCGACAAGTGATGATAGCTGCGAACCTGTAGCGATAGGATTCAGAGCAAAAAAATCAAACGGAAAATATAGGTATTATTGGCTTTACAGAGTTAAATTCGGAATACCCGGAGCAAGTTTACAAACTAAAGGTGATTCAATTACGTTCTCCACTCCGACAATTGAAGGAACGGTAATGCGAAGAAATAAGGTTGATGTACTTAATAACCATCCTTGGAAAAGTGAAGTAAACGAAGATGACAGCTCAGTTTCAAGCAGCACTATATCTGGCTGGTTTAGCGAAGTTTATGAACCTGATTTTGAATCATCAGGTAACGAAGAACCTGAAAATAACGGATAAAGGAGGACTTCATAATGACTTCTGACAGAAGTTCGGTTATTAAAATCGGAGATAAAGAATATGCACTTACGCTAACGACTAGAGCTACAAAAGAAATCGCAAAAAAGTATGGCGGACTTGAAAATTTAGGCGATAAATTAATGAAGTCCGAGAACTTTGAAATGGCAATAAGTGAGATAATTTGGCTTTTAACTCTTCTTGCAAATCAAAGTTTACTTATTCATAACCTAAAAAACCCAAAAGATAAAAAAGACCTTTTAACCGAAGAAGAGGTGGAGCTTTTAACTACTCCGGCAGATCTTGTGGCACAAAAAGAAGCGATAGTTAAGGCTATGGCAAAAGGAACAAATAGAAATATAGAAAGCGAAAGTGCAAAATCAAAAAACAAAGCAGCCGAGTAAACTATGAAGAATTTTTTACTCGGCTTATGTATATCGCCAAAGCTCATCTTAATTTAAGTTTTGATGAGTTTTGGCTTATGCCGATAGGATTAATTCTTGATTTATGGGAATGCCATAGGCAGTATCATGGCATTTCTAAACCTAAAATAAAAAAATATATTGATGAAGTTATTCCTGCGGGAATTTAAAAAAATTAGTTTTATTGGAGGTACTTTTAATGAACGAACTTAAAATATTTAAAAACAGCGATTTCGGAGAAATCAGAACAGTAACGATAAACGGGGAACCGCATTTTGTTGGTAAAGATGTTGCGGAGATTCTCGAGTACCAAAACGGTAGTCGAGATATAAATCGTCATGTAGATCCGGAAGATAGAATAAAAACTATGGTTTTTGACGGAAATCAAGATAAAGAAACTATTTTAATAAATGAGTCGGGATTATATAGTTTAATTCTTTCAAGTAAGATGCCAAAAGCCAAGAAATTCAAGCGCTGGGTAACAAGTGAAGTATTACCGGAAATACGAAAAACTGGATCATATACAAAAGCTCCGAAATCATTTAAAGAGGCTCTTTATCTTGCATATAAGCAGCAAGAGAAAATCGAAGAACTTGAAAAAACAAAAGCGTGGATTGGAAACAAACGAGAAGCTACAGCCATGAATACCGCAAGTCAAAAATCAAAAGAAGTAAAAAAGTTACAAGTGGCGCTAGACCTCGAAATGTCCTATGCAACAGTTAAAAAAGTAGAAAAAATGACGGGGCGAAAATACAATTGGAGAAATTTAAAAAAGTATTGTCAAGACGCAGGACTTGGCTGGAACAAAGCTTTTGACTCAAATTACGGAAGCGTCAACAGTTATCCTATAGAAGCGTGGAAAAATGTATATGGAATAGAACTTTAAAATACCAGATATGTTTTCTACTTTGGAGGTGAAAAAATGTCAGATAAATTTGGCTTAAAGATTGGAATTGAGGGAGAAAAAGAGTTTAAGAATTCTATAAGGGACATCAATAATTCGTTTAAACTTCTTAAGAGTGAGATGAATTTGGTAGTTTCTGAATTTTCAAAACAAGAAAACTCAATGAGTTCTTTATCATCAAAAAGTGAGGTTTTGAGTAAGCAAATAGCACTTCAAAAAGAAAAAATAGAACTTTTGAAAGAGGCTCTTAAAAATTCTACAGAGTCGTTTGGAGAGAATGACAGAAGAACTCAGGCATGGGCTGAGAAGCTTAATAATGCTGAAGCAGACCTTAACAAAATGGAAAACACATTGACGGAGTATAAATCTAAAATAGATGAAACAAACACTCCGCTTGAAAAACTGACAAAAGAAATCTCCGAACAAGAAGATGAACTTAAATCTCTGCAAACTCAGTATAAAAATGTAGTTTTGGAGCAAGGCAAAAATTCGTCAGAAGCGAAAGAACTTGCAGGGCAAATAAAAGACTTAAACGGCGATATAAAAGAAAATAAAAACAAATTAAATGAAGCCGAACAAGCAACAGACGAACTCGGCGATGAAATGGACGATACGTCTAAAAAAACGAGTATATTCGGCGAAGTTTTAAAAGCAAATCTTGTTTCGGATCTGATAAAATCAGGGCTTTCAAGTATTGCAAACGGCATTAAAAATATCGCAAATGCAATAACAGACGTAATTTTAAAGCCCGGATTTGACAGAGCTATGAATATAGAACAAGCTCAGTTTAAATTAAAAGGGCTTGGCCATGATACGGAAACCGTTGACGCAATTATGAAAAACGCTTTGAATTCTGTAAGAGGTACGGCATATGGACTTGGCGACGCTGCGGCTGTTGCCGCTTCGGCAGTAGCTGCAAGCGTACAGCCCGGACAAGAACTCGAACGCACTTTGAAATTAGTTGCTGACGCTTCGGCAATTGCGGGTTCGGATTTATCTGAAATGGGCGGAATTTTTAATAAAGTGGCAACTGCGGGCAAAATTTCAGCTCAGGAAATCAATCAATTAAATGAGCGAGGAATCCCTATAACTGAGCTTTTAGCGGAAACTATGGATGTGTCGACACAGGAAGTTCAAAAACTTGTTTCTGCGGGAAAAGTTGGTTTCCCCGAATTTGAGGCGACAATTGAAAAAGGTATGGGCGGCGCGGCACTTACTATGGGACAAACTTTTGAAGGAGCAAGCGCAAATGTTCAGGCTGCATTTTCGAGAATGGGTGCGGGAATTTTAACGCCTTTTACAAGTGCGTTGACCCCTGCGCTTGGTATTATCATAACTTTAATTGATGATATTACAGCAGGAACAACCGAAAACATTGAAGAAAAGACAAGTAGGCTTGGTGAAATACTTAAAAATTCGGTATCAGCGCTTTTTTCAGGTCTTGAACCTATGCTTCAAAGTTTACTTGGTATTTTTAATCAAATTTTACCGGAGATTGCTAAAATACTTCCCGATGTCGCAAATATGGCAATAGATGTGATTGTAAGCCTTGTAAATGGAATTTCGGGAGCAATCCCGACTTTAATTCCTGCGGCTGTACAAATTATTTCATCGCTTGTTTCGGCAATAGTTGGAGCTTTGCCACAGTTAACGCAAGGGGCCGTCGAAATTTTAGCGGCGCTTGTTAGCGGAATCGGAACAGCCCTTCCGACCTTAATTCCTGCTATTGTGGACGCTGTAATTTTGATTTCTACAACACTTCTTGATAATTTAGACCTTATCATAGAGGCAGGAATCGAACTTTTAATGGGACTTGTTAAGGCAATAGAACCAACAATGACCGTGCTCTTAGAAAAACTACCCGACATTATAACAAGTATTGTAAATTGTTTGGTCGAGAATATTCCTATCTTGCTTGAAGGCGCAATCGAGCTTTTTATTGCACTTGTAGAAGCAATCCCCGAAATTGTTGTGCAGCTTACACAGGCACTTCCACAAATTATCGAAGCAATAATAACAGGGCTTTCACGCCTCCCTGAACTTTTATGGGATATTTTGCTTGTTTGCATAGGTAAGTTTACAAATTGGGGTGAGCAAAGCGAAGAAGCCGGAAAAAATGGTATACAAAGCTTTATTGATTCTGTCATTAATTTAATTAAAGAATTGCCTTCTAAAATTTGGGACTTTCTTTCAATTTTTGGTCAGCAAATTGCTTCTTGGGTAGTAGGTATGCTCTCAAACATTTTAGAAATAGGTTCATCATTTATAGGAAACGCGATGAACTTTATAAAAGAACTCTTTGTAAATGGCTGGAACAGTATTGTTTCATTTTTTACCGAAACAATTCCGGCGTGGATTGAGAGCGTTTTAGAATGGTTTAATGAATTGCCGTATAGATTAGGTTTTTTAATAGGTCAGGCTATAGGCTATGTTATAAAATTTGGTATTGATTTATGGAACTTTGCAACAGTTACCGTCCCTGAGTTTATATCTCAGGTTATAACTTTTTTTGCGGAACTGCCGGAAAAAATGTGGAATTGGTTGGTAGAGGCTACCAACAAATTAAAACAATTTTTTGTAGATATGGTGATTTTAGGAATTACAAAAACCACCGAATTTATAACGAACGTTATTAACTTCATAAAAGAATTGCCGGGCAAAATATGGGAGTGGCTACAAAATGCAATGAGAAAAATATCAGAGTTCTTTACAAATGCAGTAAACACGGCAAGAACAAAAGCAAGTGAATTTTTAAATAACGTAATAAATGTTATAAGGAATCTGCCGGGCCAAATATCAAACTGGCTTTCAAATGCGATTCAAAAAATAATTTCTTGGGGAGCGGATATGGTATCAAAAGGGCGTCAGGCTGCTTCAGATTTATTTAGTGCCATAGTTAATAAAGTCAAAGAGATACCGGGTCAAATGCTATCAATTGGAAGTAATATTGTTTCGGGAATCTGGAACGGAATATCAAATTCTGTCGGCTGGATAAAACAAAAAGTAAGAGAACTCGCGCAAGGTATTTTGGACGGAATGAAATCGGCTCTTGGAATACACTCACCTTCAAAAGTATTTGAACTAGAAGTCGGAAAAAATATGGCTTTAGGTGTTGGAATTGGCTTTGCAGAGGCAATGAAAAATGTTAAAAAAGATATGGAGAAGGCTATCCCCACAGACTTTGGAAATGATCTAAATATGTCCATTGATTCTGCCGATTCTTTAGTTTCTACGAGTAGCGATAAAATTAATTTAGATATAAAAAATAATGGAATATTCGGAAAACTTGATTCAATCTTATCGCTTCTTGAATATTACATTCCTACACTTCAAAACAGACAACTTTGTCTTGATACCGGAGTTTTGGTCGGAGAATTAACACCTCCCATAAACAGAGAGCTTGCAAAAATAGAAATGAGCAAGGAGCGTGGAAGATGATTAATTTTAACGGAGTTACTTTTACTTCTTGGAATACAAATGTTTCAAAGCATAGCTATACAGATTTCGGAGTAATTTTGACAGAGCAAAATATTGATCTCCCCTCGCCTAAAACTTACAGCGTGAGCATTGAGGGAATGGACGGAAGCCTTGATTTATCGGAATGTTTCGGTGAAATGAAATACGAAAACAGAACGCTAAAATTTACTTTTGAGAGCATTGAAAAAATAACCGATTGGCAAGCTAAAATGATAAATATTTCCTCGTTTTTACACGGTCAAAAAATGAAGATTAAAACATGGTCCGAACCCGATTTTTATTATGTCGGTAGATGTCAAATTGATGAATATAATTCGAGCCAAAGGCTTGGCAAAATTGTTGTTTCTTGCGATTGTGAGCCTTTTAAGTATAAGAAAAATATAACTGTTTTCAATTTAACCGAAGGCACAAACACGGTGCAAAATTCAAGAATGACGGTATATGCAGACTTAATAAACGAAGCGGAAGTTACGATAAATACAAAGGTTTATAGCAAAGGCACACACCTGAGAGCGATAAAGCTTACAAGTGGTGCAAACATCTTAAATTCAAGCGGTAATGCTACCCTTAATTTTCAGGAGGGGGAGATATAATGTACAGGGTACAATGTACAATTTACAATGAATGGAGGTAACCGCTATGCAGTATAGGATATTTTGTGACGATTATATTTTATACGATTCGCAGTTAAATGAATTTCAAGTTGGAAGCCCAATTTTAAAGCAAGAATTAAACACCGCAAACGAGCTGACTTTTACTATTTATCCAAATCACCCATATTTTAATAACATATCAAAACTGAGCTCAATAATTAAGGTTTATCGAGATAGCAATTTAATTTTTAAAGGGCGAGTGATTAATTCGGAGCTTGGATTTCATAATGAGAAGAAGATAACTTGCGAGGGGGTCCTCGCTTTTTTGCTTGACAGCGTAATTCGGCCTTTTGATTTTCCAAATGATGACCAATTTTCAGATTTAGACTATGAGCATGACAATGTTATAGAATACTTTTTAAATTGGATTTTGACTTGTCATAACTCGCAAGCTAAAGATTTTCAAAAAATACAGCTTGGAAATGTAACTGTTACCGACTCGAACAATTACCTCACACGTTCAAGCATTGAATATTTAAGCTCATGGGAGGTTATAACCTCAAGGCTCATTAAAAGTTATGGTGGTTATTTAGTTATTCGTGAAGAAAACGGAATAAACTATCTTGATTATCTTGAAGATTTTACATCTGACGGCACTAAAAGCGGAAACAAACTTGTTTGTACGCAAAAAATAGAATTTGGAGCAAATCTCATGGATTTAACGGAAGAAATCAGCGGAGCAGACATAAAAACAGGAATTATTCCGCTCGGAGCAAGGCTTGAAGATTCTGACGGAAACCAAACAGATGAATATTTGACAATCGAAAGTCTGCCTGACGGGATTTTATCGGAAGGAATTATAAAAACAGGCGACCACATTTTAAACACTACACTTGCTGAAACTTATGGAACTATTTATGAAGTAGTTAAATGGGAAGATGTAAAAATCGCAGAAAATCTGCAAGCTAAAGCTCTTTCATACCTTGCCGACAGTATAAAATTCAAAAGTGAAATTTCCATAAAGGCAATAGATTTAAAGCTTACAAACGACCAAATTGGAGCTTTTAAAATTGGAGAATATATAAGGTGTTTGAGTAGTCCTCACGGGCTTGATGATTTATACCTTTTACAAAAAATATCAATTGATATGAAAAATCCGCAAGCTACAACGATTGAGCTTAATAAATCTTCGCTTTCGTTTACGGATAAGGTTTTAGAAAATAAAAAGAATACTGACAATATCATAACCCGTGTTGACAGAGTTGAACGTGGATATATAAACGGTGGCAGTATTACGGATATAGCGAACGAAACAATCGAAAACAGTTCTGCATTCGAGCAAAACGCTTCGGCGATAATGTCACAAGTGTCTGAGCTCTACACCAAAATTACAGACTTTGAAACATACAAAAGTAATATCACAACTCAGTTTATGCAGACAAACGAAGATTTTACTTATCAGTTTAGTAATTTAACAGAGCTTATCAATAATTTAGATGCGGATTCAGCGGAGCAATTTAATAATATTATCAGGTACATTCGGTTTGTGGACGGCGACATCATTTTGGGCGAGGTAAATAACAATTTAATGCTTAAAATAAGCAACGATAAAATCTCATTCCTTCAAAATGGTATAGAAGTCGCATATATGACAGACAACAAACTTTATATTACCGACGGAGAATTTCTAAATTCACTCCAGCTCGGTAATTTTGCTTTTTACCCAAGAACAAGCGGGAATTTGTCATTCAAAAAAATAAAGTAAAGGCGGTGATAATTTGGGGACATCAAGCACTTTTTCAACAAGCAATACACACGTTAAATATAACATCACAGTAAATCAGAATTCTCAAAATGTTTCAAATAACTGTTCAAATGTTAGTGTTTATGTAAGGTTTTGGCGCGACAATAGCGGCTACACAACTTATGGCTCAGGAACCTGCTATTGTAAAATCAACGGTACGACCTACTCAGCGACAGTTTCTCCGAGCCAAAAAATAACCGATTCGGGAATAAACCTTTTTGGTAAAACTCTTGATATTTATCATAATAATGACGGCACTAAAACGCTGACTTGCTCGGCTTGGATAAGCATGGACACCCCTTTGTCATCAAGCGAGCAATCATATTCACAAACACTTTCTACAATACCAAGAGCCAGCAAGCCAACACTCAGTTCAAGCTCTGTTACTATGGGAAATTCCGTAACAATAAGCACGAACCGAGCATCAAGCAGCTTTACACATTCGCTTTATTATCAAATTGGCTCAGGCGGTTGGAATACTATTGGAACAGGAATCGGAACAAGTAAAAGCTGGACAGTTCCGCTGAGCCTTGCTAATAGTACCCCAAATTCTACGAGCCTGAGCGTAAAACTTTGGCTTGAAACGTATAATGGAAGCACATATATCGGCGCAAATAGTGTGAGTTTAACTGCGAATGTACCTTCAAGCGTAGTCCCGACAATTAACTCGGTTAATTTATCCGAAGCAGTTTCAGGGATTTATGCTCAATTTGGGGCTTACGTTCAGGGAAAGTCTAAAATTTCGGGAAGTATTTCGGCAAGCGGCAGTTATTCAAGCACAATCAGCTCATATTCTGTAAGTATCAATGGGGCTTCTTACACATCAAACAGTTTTACAACGGGATTCTTAACTACAAGCGGCAGCAATACTTGCTCCGTAACCATTAAAGACAGCAGAGGACGGACAAAGTCCCAAAGCGTAACTTTTAATGTGGTAGCTTACGCAAATCCTGCAATTAACTCTTTTTCGGTTTCAAGATGTGACCAAGACGGAACGCCGAACGACGAAGGAGATTGTGCCAAATGCGTGGTTTCAGCTTCTATTTCAAGCGTTAATAACGGCAATACAAAATCTTTTCAGATTAAATACAAAAAGGTATCTGATACAGAGTGGAATGTTGTCGACTTGGATAATACCAATTATACGATAAATACCACGCAAATAATTCAAAATATTGACACAGAATCAGAGTACAATTTCAAAACCTCCGCTACTGATTTTTTTAGTTTTGCGGAGTATTCTCACAATTTATCCACAGCTTACACGCTTGTGGACTATAACCAGAGCGGAAAGGGTATGGCAATCGGTAAGGTTTCGACTCAAAACGCTTTTGAAATTAATATGGACACTAAAATTACGGGGAATTTTACGATAAACAACAAGACTATTTTTGATTTGATTTACCCCGTAGGCGCAATTTATATGTCTGTGAGTAGTACAAATCCAGGAAGTTTGTTTGGCGGAACTTGGACCGCTTGGGGTCAAGGGCGAGTCCCGGTTGGAGTGAACACAAGCGGGACTTTTAACAGCGTAGAAAAAACCGGAGGCTCCGAAACGCATAAATTAACAGTTGCGCAAATGCCGAGTCATACGCATACACAAAATTCACATAGGCACAATTACGGAAGACCTGCTTTGTTTGGCGGAGAAAACGACGATGACGGAAGCATATTCACTCCACGTTATAGCGGCAGAACGTCTTCACAATACAAAGGAAATTCAAACGGTTGGACGGAAATGTCATATACAACAGCAACAAACCAAAACACCGGAGGCGGCGAAGCGCATAACAATTTGCAGCCGTATATCACTTGTTATATGTGGAAACGAACAGCTTGATATTTGCTTAAAAAACAGCAACAAAAATAACTTTTAGAATTAATACTAGGAGGGAAAAATTATGGAATTTAAAGGAATAGATGTTTCAAAATGGAACGGAAATATTAATTGGGACAAAGTAAAGAGTGCGGGCATAAATTTTGCCATAGTTCGTGAGGGCTACGGGAAAAGGGACCCACGCCAAGTTGATAAAAAATTTAAAGATAATATAAATGGCGCTAAAAGCGTAGGCATTCATACAAGTGTTTACCATTACAGCTATGCCGATTCGGTGGAGGATGCGATTAATGAAGCAAGGTTTTGCTTAGAAAATATTGAGGGATTTAAGCTTGAATATCCTGTAATCATAGACGTAGAGGACAAAGAACAGTTAAAGCTTAATAATAGACAGCGTACGGATATAGTAAAAGCATTTTGTAGTGAGATAGAAAAGCACGGCTACTATGCTATGTTTTACTGCAACTTGAACTGGCTTAACAATTATCTTTATAAAGACGAGCTTTTACCAAAATATGATTTATGGCTTGCACAGTGGAACATAGATAAACCATCTTGTACATGCGGGATATGGCAATATTCGAGTACGGGGAAAATTGACGGTATAGATGGAAATGTTGATCTTGATGTTTCTTACAAAAACTATCCCGAAATTATGAAAACCAAAGGCTTAAATGGATTTAGTAAATCAAATAATTTAGAAAATAAAAACTATTTTAACTATACAGTTAAAAAAGGCGATACTCTGTGGGCTATTGCTCAGAGGTATCTTGGTAGTGGGTATAAATACAAGGAAATCAAGGATTTAAATGCACTGAACTCTGATATGATTTATCCCGGACAAACACTAAAAATACCAAAGTAAAGGGGATTTATTTATGAATAAAGAAGTTTCAAAAATGTTGATGGTGTGCATAGTTTTAGAAGGAATTATCACTTATATAAATAGCTTTTTCGTTGTAGGTGAGCCACATTATCAAATGGTACTGAGTATTATTTTTGGTATCTTGATAGCCGTGGCATATAAAATAGACTTACTAAAACTCGTGAATATCGAAAGTAACATACCTTACATAGGCTCTGTTTTGACAGGTATACTCTTTTCCAGAGGGTCAAATTATGTTCACGATATTTTGAAAACGCTTAATATAATTTAGAAGGTGTGGTAGGTATTGAACGAAATTCAAAAACATAAACTAGTAAGGTTAAAAAAACAAGGCAGAAGTTATAGGGAAATAGCTTCTGCCCTTTCTATTTCAGAAAGCACGATAAAATCATTTTTCAGACGGCAAAAATTAAAATCGAAAGAAGTTTATACAGTATGTAAAAATTGTGGGGCCGAATTAGAAAAAAGATGTGGTAGTAAAAAATTTTGCTCAGATTTATGTAGGTACAAATGGTGGAGAAAAAATACAGAGGGTAATAGAGAATACTTAAAAATTAATGTTTGTAAGAATTGTAGTAAAAAGTTTAAAAGCTATGATAACAAAGAAAGAAAATACTGTAGTCATGAGTGCTACATCAATGATAGATTTAAAAAGCAAGAAAGGGAAATTCGTCTATGACAAGTGAACAATTTGAATCAGAAAAAGAGTACCAGTCTCGAATAAGCATAGTGAAAACTATGCTAAAAATGGGGCTGATAACAAAAAGTGAGTACGATAAAATTGATACCAAATTCTTAAAGAAATACTCTCCCATATTCGGCAGTTTATATCGATAAAATGGCTTGATACTAGGCTTTACAAGAGGTAATATGTAACTGCAAAAACAATTTAAAGGAGAGTCAAAATGCAAAGAGAAGTTTTAAAATTAAGTGGGCATAAAAACGTACCTCCTAAGAGAAAAAAAGTAGCTGCATATGTCAGAGTATCGAGTGGAAAAGATGCAATGATGCATTCGCTATCAGCTCAAATCAGTTATTACAGTAAGCTAATTCAGGATAATCCGAATTGGCAGTACGGCGGAGTTTACGCAGATGAAGCCCAGACAGGAACCAAAGATTCAAGACCTGAGTTTCAAAGACTTTTGGAAGATTGTAAGCAAGGAAAAATCGATATGATAATTACAAAGTCCATATCGAGATTTGCAAGAAATACACTAACAGTACTTGAAACTATCAGAGAACTAAGGAAGCTGGGAATAGATGTGTATTTTGAGAAAGAGAATATTCATAGCCTATCAGAGGAAGGCGAGCTAATGCTTACCCTCCTCTCTTCTTTTGCACAGGAAGAAAGTTTATCTGTAAGTGAGAACTGCAAATGGCGAATCAGAGATAAGTTCAAGCAAGGTATATCCACAAATTTTAAGATGTTAGGATATGAACTTAAAAATAATCAAATAACTGTTATTCCAAAAGAAGCGAAGGTAGTAAAAATGATTTTTCAGGATTATCTAAACGGAATGGGAATAAATGCGATTGTTCGCAAACTTCAAGATAAAGGTATACCCACCAAAGGTGGTGGAACATGGCACGAAAGCACAGTCAGAAAAATCCTTAAGAACGAGAAATATACAGGGAATTTACTACTTCAAAAAACATTTATTTCTAATCATATAACTAAAAAACAGCTTAAGAATAAGGGGCAATTACCGATGTACTACGTAGAGAGCAATCACGAAGCGATTATTGATGCCGATACTTTTCAAAAAGTGCAAGAAAAGATAAAAAAGCAAGCAAAACATAACAAAGCTACCAACAGCTCTAAAAAATACGCTTTTACCCAAAAAATTGAATGCGGACTTTGTGGCAAGAACTATAGAAGAAAAATCTCTGCGAGTGGTACAAAGTATGAAAAGCCGATATGGATTTGTGCCACGTTTAACAGCTATGGTAAAAAGTACTGCCCTTCAAGTAGAATACCCGAAGAAACACTTGAAAAATTAAGCGCTGAAGTTTTGAAAATACCTAAATTCGATGAAAAAATATTTAGTGACAAAGTAAGTAAAATCGTTGTTCCAAGCAAGGGTAAACTTAAGTTTATTCTTAATGATGGTAATGAAGTCTTGAAAACGTGGGAATACCCTTCAAGGAGAGATTCTTGGACTGAAGAAATGAAACAAATGGCTAAAGTGCGCCAAGAAAGGATGACGCAAAGTGAACATGGCACGAGCAGTAACTGTAATTCCGGCAACGCTTAATTTATTTACAAATACATCAATATTAACACCTATTAGACGAAGAACAGCGGGATATGCAAGAGTATCCACAGATAACGAAGAACAATTGTCAAGCTATGAAGCGCAAGTCGATTATTACACAAGATATATAAAGTCCAAGAGTGAATGGGAGTTCGTTGGGGTTTATACTGATGAAGGTATAAGTGCCACCAACACCAAAAAACGTGATGGCTTTAACAGAATGATAAAAGATGCGCTTGACGGAAAGATGGACCTTATTATTACAAAGTCAGTTTCACGATTTGCGAGGAACACAGTAGATACACTTACTACAGTCCGTAAGCTCAAAGAAAAAGGTGTGGAGGTTTACTTTGAGAAAGAAAATATTTATACGCTTGATTCTAAAGGCGAATTGTTAATTACTATCATGAGTTCACTCGCTCAAGAAGAATCAAGGTCGATAAGTGAAAACGTAACGTGGGGTCAAAGAAAAAGATTTGCTGACGGAAAAGTAAGTCTTCCGTATAAATATTTTTTAGGATACGAAAAAGGAGAAGATGGTGTGCCAAAGATTATAGAAAGCGAAGCTAAGATAGTGCGACTGATATATAGATTGTTTCTTGAGGGAAAGACTATATCTGCAATTTCAAAGCATTTGACAAACGAAAACATACCTACTCCATCGGGAAAGAAAAAGTGGACTACAAGTACAATCAGGAGTATTTTAACTAACGAGAAATATAAAGGTGATGCCTTACTTCAGAAATGCTATACGATTGATTTCCTTACGAAAAAAAGAAAGAAAAACGAAGGCGAAGTTCCGCAGTATTATGTAAAAAACAGTCATGAGGCTATTATTTCTCCCGAAGTTTATGATTTGGCTCAAAATGAACTTAAAAGCAGAGCAAAAGGAAATTTTAATCATAGTTCAGTAAGTCCATTTTCAAGTAAAATTATATGCGGAGAGTGTGGCGGTTTTTATGGTTCAAAGGTATGGCATTCAAATGATAAGTATAGAAAAATAATTTGGCGTTGTAACGCCAAATATAAGGGAACCCAACAAAATGAAAAATTTTGTTGGGAAAAGGAACGGCTATGTAGCGATCAGAATTTTGCTGATAAGCAAAATCAAATAGCGAAATATGCCGGGACGCGGCAATGCAACAACAAATTTAAAAACAAAAATAAATGCAAAACTCCTCATTTGACTGAGGAGCAAATAAAAGAAGAGTTTGTAAAAGCATTTAATAACTTAATTAGCAATAAAGATGAGATCATAAAAGATTGCGAAAACACAGTTTTAACCCTTATAAATACTGAAGATATAGACAGCAAAATATCAAAACTTCAGGAAGAAAGCGAAATTATAGTGGAGTTAATGAAGAACCTAATATATGAGAATTCCAGAAAAGTTATGAACCAAGATGAATACAATAAAAAATATGATTCTTACACTGAGAAATACGAAAAAATAAAAAGTGAATTATCGAAATTAGAAGACAAAAAACAAGATTTAAAAGTTCGCATGGATAAAATAAAGATGTTTATTGCTGATCTTAAAAACCTTAATGAAGTAATATCTGAGTTTGATGAGAAACTTTGGTACGCCATGGTAAATAAAATTGTAGTTCATGAGGATGGAAATATAGCATTTAAATTTAGAAATTCAAACTAAATCGGAGGATACTGTTATGACAAAAAAGAAAAAAGCAATTTTGTACTGTAGATCGGCATGTATAAGTAATGATGATGCACTAAGTGTTCAAGAGCAAATGCTAAGGAAATATGCAAAATCACAAGGCTATGAAATAGTAGAAGTAATAAAAGAATCGTGCAGTGGCACAGACTTAAATAGACCGGGTATTAAAAAAATTTATGAAACAATTAACCGATTTAAAGTAGATATATTAATTGCCAGAGATATAAGTAGATATGGTCGTTGTTCAATGGCAAAGATTTTGGATTTTATTAAGGATCTTCAAAAAAAGGGAGTAAATACACTTACTATTGCGGATAAAAATTTGCAAAGCTTTAGTCAAGTTTTTAAAGCTTTTGAGTAATATGATATTTATAAACATAGAACGGATTATATTGCAGGAAGAAACTGTAGTATAATCCGTTTTTTGCTTTTTATAGAATATATAATTTAATTGATTTTACAAACCAACCCAACTTAAAATTGATGACAGCACACGGGGATACCTGAAGAAGTTATTGCTTGGCGTCACCTTAGAAAAACATACTCCTAAACTACCCAAAAAAGCGTTTTCTCCCACACGCACCGACGAAGGGACTGTCATTTTAAGGTTTGGGCAACCTTGAAATGATCCATTACCAATTTTCTGCAAATTGTCAGGTAAAGACACACTTGCTAAACAAACACAATTGCAAAAAGTACACTCGCCTATATACTTAAGACCTAGAGGGAGGTTAACTGTTTTCAAATTATACGCATCCACAAAGCACCACCTAGGCAACACAGTGTCATCTCTCACCTTCACATTAGCAAGATCCAATGTTTCACATTGAACCGAACATAAACACAGCGCTCTCAAATCCTCAGAATCCAGATTTCCCGTAACTATAATATTCTTACAGCTCTCATTGAAGGGGCAACCTAGGTCAAAACCTCCAAATGACTCATTATATATTCTGACTATATCCCCATCCTTATAATACGTAGTGCTCTTAGCGTTTACAGTTATAAAACTAAAGCAAAAAATAGAAACCAAAAAAATAAACAATTTTTTACCCATGAATACTACCTCCTATAAACTTTTATTTAAACAACTCTGTGTCTTCATTATATCACAAATATTACAATGTGTAAAACACATATGATGTAAGAAATTATTTTTAGCGATATGGAAGAGTTTGTATTTTCTGTTTAAATGCATTGCACATCACATCTATCAATTGTTGTTTATTAATAGGAACACCATGAATAAAAATGTTTCCGACTTCAATATTGTCCAAATAAATATTTCCATTTATGTCACAATACATTGCAATAATTGTACCATTGTCGAATGTACTTTTAATTGCTTTTGTTAATTGATTCTTGTCTAAATTCGCTTGTAACCCTGCATCTTTATTCCTGAATATGAATGGTTTGGATATTAATTCATTATCAGAAGTAAGTTTTTCTTCAATTAAATCACAAATATACGAAGCGTATTCTTGTCTATTAGTACCTTTAGGCTCAGCCCTCACCGCCTTTTCAACATAATCGCATGCTTTACTTTGGGGTAATTGAATTCCATTTTGCAAATAATCGGCAAATACTGGCGTTTCAAAGGGTAAAATACGAATTTTACCTTCATCTGGTATATTTGTTAAACACTCACGATAAAGATCTTCAAATACTTTTTCTTTATCTTTCTGTTGTAGTATTCCCAACAAAAAGTTATAGCCGTCCTTATAGAATTGTTGATATTCTGGTAAATTAAAAGCTTGTCCTGATGGCATATTGGTACCGTTTATTTGAAATGTTGAATTGGTTGGGCGAGTAATTCCTCCAGTTAATATGCCTCCAAATGTATCTTGAATGAGTGCCCTATTTTCTAACCCTGAATTTAAAGCGTATTCAAAAAAATCAACTTCTGCGTCAATAATTAAAGGCGCCATAACATCGGTATCAATTTTAACAGGCATTATATTATCTTGATGCAAATCAATAACGGCCATAGCATCTGTTATTACTTTTAGCATACCTGCACGGAAAAAATATTTTTTAGCATTATCTTGTGACATACTGCGTTCTTTTTTAACAAATTCTTCTATATGATGTTCCACATCAATATCCATAGTTGCAAATAATTCTTCATCTTTTTCTACCGTCAGTCCCAATTTTCTTAATTTTGAATTAAAACCTTTCTGTAGTAACCTATTTAAGTCTGAAAATATTCCTTCCCTTCCAACAACTGCATTATCAGCACTTAAATCATGCGGCTTATAAACCCTCTCTATATTACCGGTTCTTTTGTTTACCAAAAATAACGCATGCTGCCCTTTATAATGGGGATCTGAACCTGTTGAACGTATCCAATATTCGTCACCAAACTTTTTTGTTTGACCGTTGTCCACGTATGTTTTATCTGCCACTTCTTCGATGTAGGATGTCATTAATTCTAATCTTTTCACAAAAGACTCTGATAGGCTTTTCACATGCAAATCACTAATTTGCCTTCCGCCGGGTTCATACAACATTGCTCGTGCAGGATTAACATTAGTATTTGCGCCTTCGAGGACAGATTTAATCCCTTCAGCATCACAACAACCTTTTAATTTTAAAATACAATTTTTTATTTCCCCACATTGTTCCGGTGTTAACCACTGCATAATTGTATGTAAGGTGTAAGTAGGCATTCCACTGTCCGCAAATATCCTTGCTGTACTAAGCATATCCATTATTTCGGTAATTCGTTTATTTTCTTGCGCCTTGTCTTCGGGGCGGGCCTGTCTTGTACTTTCTTTCAGTCCGGAATATAGTTCACTTTCTATTTGATTTTGAATTTGCTGTGATTTTATCTTTTCTAATGCTTCTATAATACACGTTTGCACATAATCCTTAGACCAATCTGGTGGACGTAAAAACCAATCAAACCACATCAACCAACTGGATTCATTTGTCCTATATTGGTCTATAATATTGTCTAATTCCTGGGCTATCAATACATGAGGTATTTTAAGTTCCAAAGCCTCTTCTAATATTTTTTTGCGTAAATCTTCATCGCTAATAGGCGCAAACTGTACTATATTTTTGGTTTCAGTATTAGTGGATTCGTTAGAGATAATTTCAGTGATGTGATCTTCGATATGCCTTGCAATTTCGTCGGCTTCTTGTTCAAATTTTGGATCGAGGTTTACCTGCTGCTCTCCGATTTTGGTTGTAGCAGGTATTTTTTCTTTCTTCTGCTGAATAACATGGCCAAGTTCATGTTTAAGTGTTTCTTCTCCTTCGCCCGGCGCTAGATATACCTCTGCATTCTTAGTAAAAGCCTTTACACCAAGTTTTTCAGGTTCAGGTGAATCATAGTGTACTTCCGGCACTGAAAGCCCTTTTTCTTTTTTTGCATACTCTAATGCTTCCGATATACCACCCGGAAATCTTTTAATAAGCTCTCCGTATGGCATTTCTGCTATCCAATCAGGCATTTTATCATCAGACGATTTCTCATTTATTTCCTCTTCAGCATCCTTGACATCGTCTTCGTTTTCAGAATCTTTTTTATCTTTATCTGATCGATAAAATTTCTCATATTGTGCATCTATTGCCGCATATACACGCTTCATATATTCAGAAGGCTCATAATATGGATTTTCAATTATTTCTCCACCTATAAAAAAGAAACTCCTATTTTTAAGATCTGAAATATCTAAACTACTTAGGTCTTGAACTATGTCGCCAGAATGATCAATTTCTTCAGGCTTTTCTTCTTTTTCTGCATAACAATAAACTTTCCTCACATTATTACCTGCCTAACTTTTGAATTTATGAAAAATACTATTTTTCTTTAAATATTTCATCTACAAAAGTATGATATTCATATCCAAAATCATCTTTACGTTTTTTAAGTCCTGTTTTTAGAGCGTTCAAAATATGTTTAAAATAAAGCTTGTCACTTTTTTCTTTACAAGCTAAAAACGCTGCTGTGGTAACAGCTTTACGTACATCCGAACCTGTAACATTAAAGTGTGTTGTTAAATAATCGTAATCAATATCATCTGCCAAAGGTATTTTTCCGTTATTAAGAAATTTCTCCCAAAGACTTTTTATTAATTCATAGTTTTCTGCGTATTCATCCGTTCCTTTTACGCCAAGATAAGGTTTTGAAAAAGATATTTTAAAAGTTATTCGCCTATTAAACGCTTCGTCTATATTTTGATCTTTGTTAGTTGTCAAAATTGTTATTCCATCATGATCTTCAAGTTGCTGGAGTAAAAATGAAACTTCTATATTGGCATTTCTATCGTGTGAATCTTTGATATCAGTTCTTTTCGAAAATAAAGAATCAGCTTCATCAAAAAGTAAAATTACATTACTTTTACGTGCTTCTTCAAAAATTTCTCTTAAATTCTTTTCAGTTTCACCTATGTACTTTGAAACAACTCTTGCGGTATCAACTTTGTAAAGATCCATTCCAAGTTCACTTGCAATTACTTGTGCAGCCATGGTTTTTCCGGTACCTGGACTGCCGTAGAATATCATACTGAGGCCATGACCGTATGAATGCTTATCACCAAGTCCCCAAGCATCATAAACTTTATATTTATATTTCACACGCTCACAAGCGTTTTGGAGCTCTAGCTTGGTCTTGTTATCTATTACCATATCACCCCACGTATATTTTTTAGTAATTAACTTTGCTTTCTCACCAAGAGTACTAATGACCTGACTGTACGCACATTTTTGGAATTGTTCTTTTGAGAGTTTCTTTTCGCCATTTTTTAAATATTCCTTTTTAGCAAACCTGATAGTTCCCTCAATTTGTTTTGGAGTAAAAGAAAATTTGCTCGCTATTTCTTCAGGTTTTTCGTCAGTCATATCCTTAATTGTAGGAATAAACTTTTGCCACATTTTAAAATTTTCTTCATTACTTAAATCAGGAATATTTTCACTGAACCAAAAATATTTTTCTTCGAATTCTTTGTCGTTTATCTTGTTGTCTGATAATACAAATACCGTACGAAAATACTGCTTTACTATTTCTATTACCGCAAAAGCATCTCTTTTATTTTCATATCCTTTGTCAAAAAACATCTGAAAATTATCTAAACACAAGATATCCTCTGAACTTTTATTTTTTCTGATAATATCATAAAAAGTATTACTCCAATCTTTAGAATAATTATCTTTGAGTGCTTTTAAATCAATTGTCATTAATTTTCTTTTAAGTAGAGTAGCTACTCTTTTCACCAGTGTATTTTTGCCAATTCCCGCTTGTCCGTACATGTGATAAAAAATTACTTCTTTCGTAAATTTTTCCGCTCTTATCAAGGTATCGGCAATTTCAGTGGCTATATTTTCACGAATGATCAAAGGCTTTTTGCTTAAAGCCTTATCGTCATACATTTTTACACCTGCAGTAATGTCCTTTTCTTTAAACTTTAGTAAGATATTTTGAAAAAAATTATTATTATCCAAAATGCTATTTAACTCCAACTTGGACTGTTTTATTTCGTTTTTCTTCAATTTTAACATCTCCTATAAGTAATAAATAAGGGTAGTGCTTAATTATTAGTGTATCACATTAAAATATGTTTTTCGACATTTTATTTTTTAAATATTTTAGATAAAGATCATGAAAATGACTTTTATATTTCTAAAGAGACATTAAAATAACAAATTTTACCTGGCATTCCCTATAAAATTCTCCAATAGCAAACATCTCATCGCCTATGCAGCCAACTATATAAATCTGCTCACCAAGTTTGCCAAAATCTGCACAATCAGTGTAAGAAAGGGCTCCGCTCTCCAGTTTTTACCTTTTTCGTTACTTAATTTATGATAAGTACTACCAACGTTTTCATGAATTTTATCCCTCAAAATTACAGTATTAATCGCTAGATCCCCTCAATAGAGCATGAAAAAACGCAAGCGTGGTGTTAGCACTATACGTAAGCAAAAACGATGTTGTTGCAGAATCAGCCGATTCGAAAGAAATGGGGGAGTAAACTTGAAATTTTTACTAGGGGGTTGCATACTTTCGCACGGTGATATAAAATTTATTTATACTTTCACACGCTTTAAAAAAATAAAATGACCCGTGCGTTTGTATTAAAACTTGAGTGATTAGACATACTAAGATACCAATTTAGATGCAATGTAACTTTTTGTGTAACGATTTGCACTCCGAAGGGGGTGCAAATTTTTGCTTCAAAATCGGTAAATCATTACACTATATACAAATAGTCTAATTTGATTGAATATCTTGATATATTTAAATTTATATAGTAGAATAAGGTATAAAATTTTTTTGGATGGGTCGAAAATATGGAAAAAGAAAAATTTATCAAACTTGAAGAAATTGCTATATCCCAAAATAAAGGAAACGAAAAGAAACTTTATGTTTGTTGGGGAATTTACTTTTTAATATAAATAGCTTTTTTATTTCCATTTATATTTTTTATTCACAGTACATTTGTCTATGACATAAATATTTCGGCGTGGTATAAATTATCAAATATAACTATCTCAAAAATATTAAAAACCACTTTACCTTTGATACCATATTTTCTTATAACTTCCGTTTTAAACTACAATCTTACGAAAATGCACTTAAAAATTTCAAGAGAAGAAAAAATTAATTACTCTGATTTTTTTAAAATAACTAATAACTTTAAAAAATATTGCAAATTATTTTTAATGCATTTTATGAAACAAATTTTAATGTTTTTTACCGTATTTATTCCCGCCAGCATTAGTCTTTGTTTTGAAATAATTCATAGATATACAAATGTCAGTAATTGTTTGAACGTATGTTTTGCCGATGACGTTGTATCAACTTCATATTCTAAATTGGCATCAGAAGATGAACAATCGGAGTCTGATGAAAATGAAGATAAAGATGAAGATGACGAAGTAACGAAAAAAGTTCGTGAGGTGTATACGGATATTTTAAAGTATAACCTTAAATATGACCCTAAGTGTCAGGTGTCATATGAAGGCGAGGATCTTATTAATTCGATGAGGAAAGATTGTGATTATATAGAGAAGAATCATAAGGGCGTTTGTAGACACTTTTCCTGCTATTTAATTAAAAAATTACGAGCTGAGGGAATAGAAGCATATCCGCTTTATATAAAAGGAGAGAATGGTTATGCGCATCAAGCGGTGCTTTATAAGTCCGGAGAAAAACTTTTAGTTGCTGATATAACAGATGATATAGTGGCAATCGGACACGGTAATGTCGCGCGTAAAGAAGACCCCTGGGCATATAAGGATGATTTGATTATATACATATTGTATATGAAAGAAGAAAATAAAGCATATAGGTTTTATTATCTGGATGTTGATATTACTGATGAGAATGTCGACCTTAGCTCTTCGGGAAAAGTAGCCGAAAAAGTAAAAATATTGTATGAGGAAGAACGTAAAAGTAACTGGTTAAAAAGATTATTTGGTTGTATTTTTTGCATGCATTGTGATTGATTTTAAACTTCGTTACCACAATTAAATTTTAATATTATAATAAACATCCCCCGGACTAGCCGGGGGTATTTCTTTAACGGACAAAACCTCGCTTTACCAGCCGCATCTAAAGGAGGCTGATACAGTCTGGCGCTTGCAAAAAGATTGTTACTTACCACCCATAAATGGATCGGTACTACTAAATTTTAATTGCTCTCCTAATTCATATTTTTTTAGTTGACTTTTTGATATACTCCTTTAATTTAACTGCATTTTTCTGCTGTTCCCACTTAGTAACCTTTGCACCAAAACTCTCGGATTCGATATTTGAATTTAAGATTTTGCCACTTTTCATATATCATCAAACTACTTTTTCCTTTGAGAAACCCCATAAAACTCGATATACTCATCTTTTGCGGTATCTCTGAAAGTGTATGTGCATGGTCGGGTCATACTTCTGCTTCTATTATGTTTACTCCTTTCCACTTACATATCTTTCTTTAATATCACTCCTATTTTCAATCCTTTATCTGCGTAAAATGTGATTTTCTTCCGTATTTCGGCGCAAATACTATTGGTATTTGCAGTTTCGTTAACTATGTGCATCATTCATCTTGAGTGTTTCCCTTTTGATGTTTTCTTTAGCAGTTTCAAGACCGCTACTACAATCTGCATAAAAAGGAGTTTTTATCTCATTCTCACACCGCTTAAGCTATCACTTCAGCCACGCTACTATCGCATGGTTTTATATATACGGAAAAGAGCCGCTCAAACGGCGGCTCCAAGGTTATGAACACAAGTTAATTTTAAAAATTTACAGTATATCGTTAACATAATGTGCGGCCAACACTACCGCCGCAAAAGATATAGCAGTTGTTGCGCCCATGCCAAACGTCAATTTTCCACCGTTTTCACTTTTGTTACCGCTACTTGAAAAAATTTTCTGTTCGTCTATTTTCTGGAATTTACTGCGTATTACGGTGGTTGTATCTACAAATTTACCTAAGTATCTTTTGACGGTATTTAGATCTTCCTTTTTATCAAGTGTATCATTTTTAATTTTGTTACTGCGTTCTAAGATATTTTTGATGCAATTCTTAACTTCAGAAGGCAAATTTCCAATAACACTGCGGTCATATAGCACATCAATAATCTTCTTTTGCATCTTGGTTTCGTTTGACCCCAAAAGTTTTTCCTCCAACCAAGGCTGGATCCCACTTGCCAACCTACCGCTTTGTAAATCTTGGTCAACATAATCTACCATATCATTTCCATCATTACCGGTAAGAAACTTATAGACTTTTACTAATTCACCATATAATCTGCTATCTAATTTAATTTGAGGCATAGAAACACTCCTTCACTATATATGATAATAATCATTGCGCTTAACGGTATATTATATATTGTTTTAATATATTTGTCAAAGTATGATTTTTTAAAATTGACACATAAAACAAGGAGACTCTTTACGAATCTCCTTGTGATTTAAATTATATAGTATTACTAAATCAGATTATTTTCCGTCTTCGCCGTCAGAGCCCTTCCAGCCTCTGTATAACCAATAATTCGGGTTTGGTTCTCCGGCTTTTGCTCCTTTACCGGGCTTACCTTTAATAAGTTCGGTATCTTCCAACGAGTAATGACCGTGGTCTTTTGAATCTATAGAAACTGCCGCACCACCATTACCGCCATTACCGCCGTTTCCTGCGCTACCGCCGCCAAAAGGAATATGCCATAATGATTGATATCCGCCTTTTCCGCCGTTGCCACCTTTTCCGCCTTTAACAACAATAGATTCCAAAGACAAATTACCGGAAAGTATAGCTATCGGTGCAGAAGGTGTTTCACCATCCTCACCATGATATCCTCTTGAAACATCCTTAAGGCCGGGACGCCCATCAAGCCCATCTACTCTTACAATAGAACCGTTTTTAATAATAACATCTACGCTATCATCGTAATTATAAACATCTTTATAAATTGTTTCGGTTCTACCGGGCACCCATTGTTGCCTATGTGTCTGCCGACGGCCGGTTACGTGTCCATGCGCATCATAAATATTAGTATAGTCTGTTAATGTTCTATAATAACCGGGATGATATATTTCCTGTTTATCTTTATGGCTAAATGTTTTTTTACCCACAATAATTCCGGCACCCGTGCCAACTGTAATTTTGTGTCCGCCCAAATCCAACTGAACGGAATGATCCAAATTCAAAGTGCTATCTAAAGCAACATCCTTATTCAAATATATTACATCATTCGCTTTAGCGTTTTTTGCCGCTTCGCTGAGCTGGCGTGAACTGTTAACTTCAATTCTGCGATTTTTCAAAGTTTCTACGGAAGGTACCACTGAATAACGAGAAACGTCATCAAACGCAGGCGCCGCAGAGGCCAAACCGCCCATAATAGGAGAGCAGCTTACCACGCAAGCAGCCACAACAAATAAAGATAAAAACTTCTTCTTTGAATTTTTCATAAAACGCATCCTTTTTACATATTTTTTGTTAAATTTCATTGTCGACTCAACTTTAACATAATTACATTATAACATATAAAAGCCCATACGTCAACTACTTTTGGTCAAAAAACGTTTTCAGCTCATCCATAAATGCCTGAACGTCTTTAAATTGACGATAAACCGAGGCAAATCTTATGTAAGCTACTTCATCACGCTCTTTTAACGCGTTCATGGAAAGCTCCCCAATAGCCGAAGATTGCACTTCTTTATCCACCATGTTTTCAACTTTCGATTCTATTGCATCTGCCATATTTTCTATTTCTTTAAGAGAAACGCTACGTTTTTCACAAGCTTTTAGCAAACCGTCAAAAACCTTTTTTTTATCAAATTTTTCTCTTGATCCGTTTCTCTTTATTATTATCGTGGGAACGTGCTCAACAACTTCATATGTAGTAAATCTACGCAGGCAATGCTCACATTCCCTACGCCTCCTCACCTTGGAGCCGTCATCGGCGCAACGTGATTCTATAACTTTGCTGTCTATATGTCCGCAATAGGGGCATTTCATTAAAACGTCCTCCCAAAAATTATTCAACAACCAAATTAAGCTCGGGGTCTGCCGTAAAATGCATTTTTCCTATATTAAAACCATCATTTTTAATTATTGCCAAAGATATTTTATCTTCGACTTCCTTACGAATAAGATTTCTTAAGTCCCTTGCCCCGCTATCGCCTTTTATTGCTTTTGACGCTAGTTCTTTAAGCGCGCTTTCATCATAGGTAAGCTCTATATTATGCTCCGCAAGCGATTCCACATATTCATCCATCATAAGAGCTGCTATCTTAATATAATCTTTTTCCGTCAAATTATTAAATACTATAATCTCATCTAAGCGGCTTATAAATTCCGGCCTTAGAAACTCTTTTAAGGCTTTCATAGTTTTTTCTTTAGTCAAATCGTTTTGACTCTTTGCAAAACCAAGCGCACCTTCTTTTTTGGAACTTCCGGCATTCGAAGTCATAACAATTACCGTATTTTCAAAATTTACCGCTCGGCCATGAGAATCCGTAATTTTTCCTTCATCTAGAACCTGAAGCAAAATATTTAGCACATCTGGATGAGCTTTTTCTATCTCATCAAAAAGTAAAACGGAATATGGATGTTGGCGAACTTTTTCGGTAAGTTGCCCCGCTTCGTCATACCCGACGTATCCGGGAGGCGAACCAACTATTTTTGCCGCTGAATGCTTTTCCATGTATTCGGACATATCAAGCCTTATAAGAGAATCGGGAGCATCAAAAAGTTCTTTTGCCAAAACTTTAACAAGCTCTGTCTTTCCCACTCCCGTCGGACCTACAAATATAAACGATGCCGGTCTGCGTCTTGGGCTTATCTGAACCCTATTTCTTCTTATAGCTGCAGCAACTTCCTTAACCGCTTGATCCTGACCTATAATTTTTTCACGTAATTTTTCTTCTAATTTATCAAGTTTTCTAAACTCATTTTCTGTAATCTTAGATGAAGGTATACCCGTCCAGAGCTCTATTACGTGCGCAACATCGTTTTCGGTTACTTCTTTGCCAAGTGCTTTTTTGGAAAGGCTCTCTATCTTCTTATCATTTTTGGCAATATCACATCTTATTTCGGCAAGTTTTTGGTAATCCGCTTCCTCGCCTGACGCCAAAATTCTTTCTTCTTCCGCTTTTAGCTTGCTATTTTCCGAAGAAAGCCTATCATAAATACCTAAATCTTTATTTTCCAGAGACGCATAAGTGCATGCTTCATCGAGCAAATCTATTGCCTTATCAGGCAAAAACCTATCGGTTATATAGCGCTCGGAAAGAACGGTTAGACGCCTCACCAATTCATCGCTTACTTTCACTCTATGATGATTTTCATAATAACCTTTGATACCTTTAAGCACATCTATGGTTTGCGAAATGGAAGGCTCCATGATTTTAATAGTCTGAAAACGCCTTTCGAGTGCCGCGTCTTTTTCAATGTGCTTGCGATATTCCGCAAAGGTAGTGGCCCCTATTACTTGGATTTCTCCCCTTGAAAGCGCCGGCTTTAGTATATTTGCAGCATTCATTGTTCCCTCTGAATCGCCGGTACCCACTAAATTATGGACCTCATCGATAAAGAGGATAATATTTCCCTCTTTTTTTATTTCGTCTACAAGTCCTTTTATTCTGCTTTCGAATTGACCTCTAAATTGCGTTCCTGCAACCAACGCAGTCAAATCCAAAAGGTAAATTTCCTTACCTTTGAGCCTAAAAGGAACATCATCATTTGCAATTTTTATGGCAAGACCCTCCGCAATGGCTGTTTTACCAACCCCCGGTTCACCGATAAGACAAGGATTATTTTTCGTCCTTCTGCAAAGTATCTGCATGGCACGATTAATTTCCTTTTCCCTGCCGATAATCCTATCAAGCTCACCGTTTTTAGCTTTTGCGGTAAGGTTATTACAATATAAATTTAAATTTCTTCTCTTTGATTTCTTTTTAGACTTTTCATTTCCTTTACCTGATTTTTCAGATTCTTTAGAAGCGTCACCAGAAAAATCATCTTTGTTAGCAAACAACATATTTGAAAAAAGATTTTTAATAAGCGGAAACGTTGCTGCGCCCCCTTTTGAAAATCCTTCATCATCTTCTTCCTCACTTTCATCGTCCTCTAAATCTAAACCGGCATCCATAATACCGGAAAATTGTTCCTGCATATTTGAAAGCTCTTCCTCGGATATATCAAGCTTATCTACTATATTTTCCAAAGGCTTTATTCCCAATTTTTTCGCGCAAGGAATACAGAGAGCCTGAGTCCCGGCGTCCGTCTTACCCGAGGATATAAAAACAACTGCAGTCCTTTTTTTACATATAGAACAAAGCATATCATTTACTCCTTAAAATTATTTTTTAAATAAAAACACTCATCTATGCGTTACTTTTAATCATAGAAATAAATATCTTAAAATATCTAAAAAGGGCATATATCATGCACCCCGCCGTGATAATCATAAGTACCAAATTTATATATCCATTATCAACGCCCCATAGCGCTTTGAGCGCAATAATTAAAATAACGGAAACATAAAAAACAACGGTTGCCAATTTTCCATACCATTTAGCGGACGGCGGCGACTGGTTTCGCTTTATAAGTATCAACCCGGCTATTAGCATAAGCACTTCTTTTATAATCAATAAAATCATAAAAGGAAAGATTTTTGGAAGCTTTAATCCCACGCAAACCATAACAGCCATCAAAGTAAGCTTATCCGCCGTAGGGTCAAGCATTTTTCCAAGCGGCGTTATCTGATTGAATTTACGTGCTATTATGCCGTCAAACAAATCACTAAGGCCAGATAAAACCAATAAAGCTCCAGCCAAAATATAGTTATCTTTCATAAATGACGAAACAAAAGGAATTATAATCACAATTCTCAAAAGAGAAAGCATATTCGGAACAGACATATTTTTTTTCCAATTAAATAATTCATTCGTTTTCATCAAATCCTCAACGTCCTTCAAAATTCAGCTTAACGCAAAAGCCATCAGACAAACTTAAAAAATTCATAAACCGGATTATTATTATACATTTTTTGAAACACAACGGTGTTTGAAATACTTTCCTCAGAAAGCCAGCATGGTGTCTGCGGTGAAACATAAGCAAAAGACCTTAAAAAACACAGTGCAACAGTTATAACCACATAAGCCTTTAAAAGCCCGAAAAAGCCGCCTAATAACGTGTTTGTTTTTCTCGTCAAAGAAGATTTAAAAAGCTTCAAAATAAACTTAATCACACACTTTGATAAAGCAATAAACACAATAAATAAAACCACAACAAAAACAGATTTCAAAATTTCTATGACGATCGGCGCAAAAAATTCAGATATCTTATCCGGCACAACGCTCATGGCATTGTTATTTATAATATGATCCAACGAAAAAGATGTTATCTGATTTGCCTTCAGGTATTCCACCATAAATTTTGGCATATGATTAAAAAAGTTTTCAGAAGTTAAAGCATGGTCTATAATCAAACTTTCGGCACGCTTCCTAATATTAGGTCCTATAATTTCGGAATATGTCCACGAAGAAAGAGTCCCCGCAAAATAAACAGAAAGAAAACCCGAAAAAACCGAGCTTGCAAAAGAAAGAAAAGCACTTATAACACCATTTTTGAACCCCAAAAACAGAAATATTCCAAACACCAAAATTATAGCAATATCAAGCATAAGACTATTCAAAAAATCGCACCACCGAAATCAAAAAATGTTTTTGCTTATAAAATAATATATCATAATTGCACTAAATTTTCAATTTTATTTTAAACTTTTTTGTTTTTTAAAAGCATATAGGCTTTTATTTTTTTGTTCGTTAATATTTTCATAATATATTTTAGCACAAATAAATTTCCGCTTAAGCGTATCGTGCTCGAGATAACCTGCACATATAGCAGGTGGGTGTCTTCCCCACGACTTCTTGCTCCCTTCGTTTGATAAGAATCAAGAGGTCTGCAATCCACCGCAGGAGTTAGGCTCCCGATTAAATTTTGTAGGGTTATATGAGCACAGTCCGCGCGTTAAGCAGAAAATTTAGCTTTTTTAAACAAGTAAAACTTAGTAATCTTTGCCAAGTCTTCTTTCAAATTCCTCAGACAAGGAATCTAAAAGTTTATCATCATCAACCTCAACAAGTTGTTCCTCGCCATTTTCATCGATAATTTCAAAAATAAAGTAAGTTTCGTCACTATTTAAATTTTCTTCAGGTAGTTCGAAATTAGGCATTAAAGCATAAAACCTACCTTGAGAATTTTCAATAAAGTCCAAAACTTCGAATTCTCTTTCTACTCCCTCGTCATCAACAAGTGTAACAATATCTGTCGGAAAACTATCGTCCATCCCGAATCCTCCTATAAAATGTGGTCCATAGCTATCATTTTAATTATATTATACGAAAGAGTCAATCTATTTATTTCAAAAAATACAATTTTAAAAGTCTAACAAATCAACAAAAGTTTTAAACAATGTTTGTCAATTATTCATATAAAGCAATCAGCTTGCAGTTTTTAAAAATATTTTTTATGAAAGAGCATAATTTTTTTAAAAAAAATTATTATATATTACAAAATATTTTTGAGAAAAATTTTATTGGCAATCACTTTTTAATATACAAAACTAAAGCTAAAAATCACTAAATATACCTTTTATCCTATCAAAAAAAGTCTTCCTCTTTTGATAATTTTTTTCCGTTAATGTTTTTTCAAATTCTGCTAATTTATTTTTCTGCTCATCGCTAAGACTCCTTGGCACTTCGATATGAACTTTTACAAATTCATCCCCTACTCCTCTGCCGCCAAGCTTGGGTATTCCCCTTCCTTTAAGTTTAAACACGTCGCCATTTTGGGTTCCTTCGTGAATATGATATTGAACCTTGCCATTAATAGTCGGGACTATTATATCCGCTCCGAGAGCCGCTTGAGAGTACGTTATCGGTATCTCACACCAAACATCATATTCCTTGCGCTCAAACACCGAATGGGGCTCAACTTTTATATAAACGTGCAGATCTCCGTAAGGCCCGCCGTTAACACCTGCATCGCCACGGCCTGAAACATTTAAAATTTGCTGACTGCTTATTCCTGCGGGAATATTTATTTCAACCTCTTTACGTTGACGGGTTCTTCCCTGACCGGAACAACCCGAGCACGGGGTTTCTATTATCTTACCTTTACCATGGCAAGCGCTACAAGTTTTCGAAGTTTGCATAACACCGAAAGGCGTCCTCTGACTTACCACCACTTGCCCGGTTCCACCACATGTACCGCAAGTTTTTGGGGAAGTACCGGCTTTTGCACCGCTTCCGTTACAGCTTTTACAGTTTTCTATATGATGATACACAATTTTTTTGGTACACCCTTTGGCAGCTTCCAAAAAAGATATGCTTATCGTTGCTTCAACGTCCGCCCCCTGGCGCGGAGAATTACTGTTTCTGCGTGCTCTGGCGCCGCCAAATCCGCCAAAAAAGCTACCAAATATATCTCCTAAATCAAAGTCATCACCAAACGGATTTCCTCCATAATAGCTATATCCGCCACCGCCACCACCATAATTTGGATCGGTGCCTGCATGACCAAATTGATCGTATCTTGCTTTTTTTGTTTTATCGGAAAGAACATCATAAGCTTCATTTACTTCTTTAAATTTTTGCTCAGCCGACTTATCACCTTGATTTAAATCAGGGTGATACTTTTTTGCAAGTTTTCTATACGCTTTTTTTATTTCATCATCCGAAGCGCCTTTATTAATCCCGAGCACTTCGTAATAATCTCTTTTTGCGGACAAACTTATTTTCACCTCTTAAAAAGTATTTTTTAACTTAGCAAAGTGCCTCTGCCTCCTCACCAAGGCAGAGGGCTGACGTATGCTTATTTATTTTCCGAATCTACATCTTTATAATCGGCATTATAGACATTTTCCGCACCTTGGGCATTGCCACCTTGCGCACCTTCGGCTCCCTGAGGCGCACCTTGCGGTGCTGCTTTTTGATAAATCTTTGTGGAAACTTCGTACATTGCTTTTTGAAGTTCTTCTTTTTCTTTCTTGATATCATCAAGGCTTCCGCTCTTAATTTTTTCTCTTAAGGAAGTAACTTTTCCGTTAAGATTATCTTTATCCGCAGCTTCGACTTTATCTTCGCTATCCTTTAGTAGTTTTTCTACCGCATAACAAAGGTTCTCAGCTTCGTTTTTAACATCTACTTCTTCACGGCGTTTTTTATCTTCTGCGGCGTATTGTTCTGCATCTTTTACTGCTTTTTCTATATCTTCTTTGCTCATGTTACTGCTTGAACTTATTGTTATATGCTGCTCTTTATTTGTTCCCAAATCTTTTGCGGTTACGTTTACTATACCATTTGCGTCAATGTCAAATGTAACTTCAATTTGCGGTACTCCACGTGGTGCGGGAGCAATACCATCGAGCCTAAATAAACCGAGTTGCTTATTATCTCTTGCAAATTCACGTTCACCTTGAAGAACATTGACTTCAACTTGCGTTTGACCATCTGCGGCAGTTGAAAACACCTGGCTTTTCTTGGTAGGAATGGTTGTGTTTCTGTCTATAATCTTTGTCATAACTCCGCCCATTGTTTCAATACCGAGCGAAAGCGGTGTTACGTCCAAAAGAAGTAATCCTTTAACATCTCCACCAAGGACTCCGCCTTGAAGTGCAGCGCCTATTGCAACGCACTCATCAGGATTTATGCCTTTGAATGGATCTTTTCCTATTAATTTCTTAACTGCTTCTTGAACCGCCGGAATTCTTGAAGAACCGCCAACCATAAGGACTTTATCTATTTGAGAAATCTCAAGTCCTGAATCTTTTAAGGCCTGACGAACAGGGCCCATTGTGCTTTCAACAAGGTCGGAAGTAAGTTCATTAAATTTCGCTCTGCTAAGGGTCAAATCAAGATGTTTTGGGCCTGTTGCATCAGCTGTAATAAACGGAAGATTTATCGAAGCTGAAGTCATACCCGAAAGCTCAATCTTTGCTTTTTCGGCAGATTCTTTTAACCTTTGCATTGCCATTTTATCGGATTTAAGGTCTATACCATTTTCAGATTTAAACGAAGAAACCATCCAATCCACTATTCTTTGGTCAAAGTCGTCTCCGCCCAAACGGTTGTTTCCTGCAGTTGCCAAAACTTCTTGGACTCCTTCGCCCATTTCGATTATAGAAACATCGAACGTACCGCCGCCTAAGTCATAAACCAATACTTTTTGGTCATTTTCTTTATCTATACCATAAGAAAGCGCAGCAGCTGTGGGTTCGTTGATTATACGTTTAACATTAAGCCCCGCAATTTTTCCGGCGTCTTTTGTAGCCTGACGCTGAGAATCCGTAAAGTAAGCAGGGACTGTTATTACCGCTTCGGTTACTTTATCTCCAAGGTAGCTTTCTGCATCGCTTTTGAGTTTTTGCAAAATCATAGCGGAAATTTCTTGCGGGGTATAAGACTTACCATCAATAGTTACTTTATAATCGGTTCCCATTTCTCTTTTGATAGAAATAACGGTCCTTTCAGGATTTGTAATCGCCTGACGCTTTGCAACTTGGCCTACCATTCTTTCTCCTGTTTTTGAAAACGCAACGACAGAGGGCGTGGTTCTTGAGCCTTCTGCGTTGGGGATTACCACCGGTTCGCCTCCTTCTATAACCGATACACATGAATTTGTTGTTCCAAGGTCAATACCTATAATTTTTGCCATAATAAAATTCCTCCTAAAATTTATATAAATAATATTTTTATAAGCTATTTATTTTAAAATCGGTTATTCCGATTTTTTGCTAATTTGTAACTTCAACCATAGCGTGTCTTATTATTCTTTCGCCCATTTTATAGCCTTTTTGATAGACAAGCGAAATAAAGTTTTGTTTTTCTTCCGAGCTTTCTTTATGAGCTATTGCGTTATGGATATTTGGGTCAAAATCTTCGCCAGCCGTACCGAATGATTCAACTTTTAAATTTTTAAATGCACTATCTAATTGATTTTTCAACAATTTAAGGCCTTTCTTATATTCTTCGTTTTGATCCTCTGAAGATTTTAAAGCCAAATCCAAACTATCTGCAACAGGTAAAATATTTTTTACCGCCAGAGCCGAAGCATCGGCATAAATTGCGTCTTTTTCCTTTTCAGAGCGTTTTCTGAAATTATCATATTCGGCAGCAGTTCGAAGCAGCAATTCTTTTGTTTCTTTGAGCTCTTTTTCGAGTTTTTCGCAAGAATTACATTTATTTTCGGACTCCAAATTTTCTTTTAAGTTTTTCTTATCATCTTTTTTATTGATATCTTTGGGTTTCCCTTTTAAACTCACTATTATCAACTTCTCCTTTCATTGCTTTGCAGTAAAATATAATGCCTAATAGTTTTCGAGTATCTTTCCAAGCAAAACTCCAATAAGTGACGCCACATAACGAATTTGCGAAGAAACGTGGCTATAATCCATTCTTGTGGGGCCTATAACCCCTATAGTTCCGGATTTTCCTCCAACGTTATAGCGAGTTGCAACAACGCTTGCTTGCTTTAGTTCTCTATAAACATTTTCATCTCCTATAACAAAATTAAGCCCATGCTCGGGAATGTCCATTAAGCTTATCAATCTATCTTTATTTTCTAAAAAGCTAAATATTTCTATCAAAGTTTCTGCCGAAAGATTTTTATTCGAAAGAAGGTTTTTTTGTCCCTTTACCTTAACTTCTACCTCACACGCTTCCTCTGCAGCCTTCATAAGAGCATCTATAACCGGAATAAACAAAAGTGACGTTTCGCTGTTAGAGCCTACCATAAAATCCATATACTCCGGTGTTACACACTTTAAAGGCTCACCTCTAAATTTCTCGTTAAGGATACCTCCAAGCATATTTAAAATATCGGAATTTAATTCGTAGTCGCACTTAAAAAGCTTATTTTTTATCATGCCGCTCGAGGTCATTAAAACTATCATGCCGCTTTGGCGCCCTATTTTCACAAACTTAATATCACGAACCGTTGATTCCGCATTTGGCGGAGTTGTAATAACCACGGCGTAATCTGTAATCTCAGCTAAAACCTTGGTGGCTGTTTCCAACAAACTTTCCGGATCGGTTGCTGATATGGCTAAAATCCCATTTATAAAATTCTTTTCTTCATTTTGTAGTGGCTTTTCGGACATTAATTTGTTAATGTATAATCTGTAACCTTGATACGAAGGAACCCTCCCTGCTGAAACGTGAGGCTGAAACAAATACCCAAAATCAGAAAGATCCGCCATCTCGCTCCGTATGGTAGCCGGCGAAAAAGAAAGCTCCAAATCTTCACACACCGCTTTAGAACCTACGGGATAACCCGTTGAAATGTATCTATCAACTATCGCGGCGAGGACTCTAAATTTTCGGTCTATCAGTTCCAGTTTTCTCACCTCATTTTATAAATTAGCACTCTCGAGCTTCGAGTGCCAATAAATAAACTTTACCACTTATTTTTAATCCTGTCAACACTTTTTTTCAAATTATTTTAAAAAGAGGTTTTTATATGATAATAATGTCTATCGATTACGGGAAAGCAAGAACAGGCCTTGCTATTTGCGATAAAGAAGAAATGCTAGCTTTTCCGCTTGACGTAATAAACGAAAAAAATCCGGAAATTTTATGCGAAAAAATATCGAAAAAAATATCAGAAAATAAAATCGAAAAAGTTATTTTCGGGCTACCCAAAAATATGGACGGAAGTCTTGGCGAAAGCGCTCAAAAAGTTAAAGAGGTTGCCGAAATTCTTCGCTCAAAAGTTAATGCGGAAATAGATTTTTGGGACGAACGCCAAACAACCGTTTCCGCTCACGCATATTTAAATACAACTAACACTCGAGGCAAAAAAAGAAAAAGTATAATCGACGCAGTAAGTGCGGTGATTATACTTGAAAACTATTTAAATTATAGAAAATCCGGCAATTAAGCTAATCTATTACATATTAGTTTTTTCGATTAATTATCATCCTTATTTCTTCTAAACGCCTTCTTTATATGGGCCCTAACCCCAACATTTTTCCTCAAATAATCTATTATTATACCGCACACCCTTTTCAGTTCTTCGGTAGATTGCACATCGTCAAAAGCTTTTTGTTCAATTTCCAGTTTATGAGCTTTCTCATCTGCAACGATTTTAAAATTATCAATATTCACTGCACTGCCTACAATTTTATCCACAAAATGTATTTCTTTAAGGTGACGTTTTACAAACCTTCCGTTTTCTTTATCTTTCACCAAAGCAAAAGCTAATGCAAAAGCCTTTTCAAATTTACAAGCATTAGTTTCGATAGCTGACGATGTCGACCATCTATTAAGTTTTTCCACCAGCGGTTTTAAACTTTCGCCATCAAACTTTGCTCCCTTGGCAGCATCAAGGTCAAACCAATCTGTGCCAATATCGTCAGCATTAACACTACAATCGATACATACATCCATTCCAACGTTTTTTTAACCGTATTGCTGAATATTTCAACTATACGTTTTGTTTCTCTGACCGTGACATTCAGTTTTGTAAAAAGATTCATATAACCCACCCTCTTTTTAAAATTATATTGTAGAATATTAACAGTTGCACCTACACTAGGCGATTTTATATGACTCTATTTAACATGTCAATACTTTTTAAAATATTTTTATACCGTTTGTATATAAAAATATATCTTCCTTGTTTTATACCTAATTTAATTGCCATAATAACATTTAAGGTATATCTCTTTTATTTCGCTAACTAAAGGATATCGTGGATTTGTGCCTGTGCACTGGTCTTGATGCGCGCGCTCCGAAAGCAAATCTACTTTTCTTAAAAATTCTTCTTCAGAAATTCCGTATTCCTTTAGCGAGGACGGTATGCCAAAATGCTTATTTAAATCACTTATGGAAGCAATTAGTTTTTCTATTGCTTCTTCTTTATTGCCTCCAAAACCCAAAATATGCGCAAGAGAAACATATTTTTCGTCTGCAATAAAGTGTTCATACTTTGGAAATCCTACGAATTTCGAGGGTTTTTGTGAATTATAAGCTATAACATAAGGAAGAAGTATCGCATTTGCCCTACCGTGCGGTATATGAAACTCTCCACCGAGTTTATGAGCCATAGAATGATTAAGCCCCAAAAAAGCATTCGAAAACGCCATGCCCGCAATTGCAGCAGCATTGTGCATTTTCTCGCGAGCTCGCAAATCTTCTTGGCCATAATCATAAGAGCGCTTTAAGTAATCAAAAACAAGTTTTGCGGCTTTTTCTGCCAAAGCATCTGTATAATCGCTCGCCATGGTGGAAACGTAGGCTTCTACCGCATGAGTTAAAACGTCCATACCCGTATCAGCCGTTGCAGATTTTGGAAGCGATTTTACAAATTGCGGGTCAACTATCGCAACGCTCGGAGTAAGATAATAATCCGCCAGAGGATATTTTATGTTTTCTTTCCTATCCGTTATTACCGCAAAAGAAGTAACTTCCGACCCCGTGCCTGACGTTGTGGGAATAGCAATTAAAGGAATTTTGTGGTTTTTTGGATATTTATAAATTCTTTTTCTTATATCCATAAACTGCATCTTGAGCATTTTAAAATCTATTTCGGGATATTCACAAAACATCCATATAGCCTTTGCGGCATCAATAGCCGACCCGCCGCCGAGCGCAATTATGGAATCGGGATTAAACCTTTTTGCAACTTCAAGCCCTTTCCAAACAGTTTCCACGTCAGGATCCGGGCTAACATTTGAAAACACTTCAGAATAACACTTTTCGCTTCTTTTACTGAGCTGATATGTGACCATATCCACATAACCAAGCCTCACCATTGTTTCATCGGTTACTATCAAAACACGGTTTATGTTATCCATATTTTGAAGATATGAGATAGAGCCGTTTTCGAAATATATTTTTGGCGGCACTTTAAACCACTGCATATTAACCCTCCTATCAAAAACCCTTTTAATATTTATCAAATTTTCCACAGATATATTTTGAGTGGTTGAATTTTTACCCCACGATCCACACCCAAGCGTTAATGATGGCACTGCACAGTTATATATATCGCCAATCGCCGCTTGCGACGAAGGGGAATTTATAATAATCCTACCCGCATGCATCTCTGCCGAAAAATCTTCCTCGAGTTTTTTGTTATTGGTATGCAAAACGGCGGTGTGGCCTTCGCCACCAAAGGCAAGAACTTTTCTGCAAAACTCAAAGCCCTCATCAGAGCTATCCACTTTATAGTAAGAAAGAACAGGCGAAAGCTTTTCCACCGAAAGAGGGGCATCTTCGCCAATACTATTTAAAGGTACAATTAAAATTTTAGTATCTTTTGGAACATCAAACCCGGAAATTTTTGCAATTTCATATGCACTCTTACCCGCCACTTTGCCATTTAGTATATTTTTTTCTGGAATTATCATGTACTTTTCAAGCTTTGTTATTTCATCACCATTTAAGAAATAGCAGCCATTTTCGCTTAAAATCTTCTCAAATTTTTCAGAAATCTCGCTATCCACTATAACGGACTGCTCGGAAGCACAAATCATACCGTTATCGAAGGTTTTAGATAAAATCAAATCGTTGCAAGCTCTTTCCAAATTTGCACTTTTTTCTATGTAACACGGAACATTGCCGGGTCCAACACCTAAAGCAGGCTTACCCGTTGAATATGCGGATTTTACCATTCCTGCTCCGCCGGTTGCAAGAACAACATCCACACCGCTATGGTTCATAAGTAGTGTTGTGGCTTCTATGGAAGGCGACTCTATCCATTGTACGCAGTACTTGGGAGCCCCCGCTTTGACTGCCGCCTCTCTTAAAAGTTCTGCGGTTTTTACGGAGCATTTTTGAGCACCGGGGTGAAATGCAAATATAATCGGGTTTCTTGTTTTTGCGCAAATAATTGATTTAAAAATTGCTGTGGACGTAGGGTTTGTAACGGGAGTAACTCCCGCAATTATACCAAGCGATTTTGCAATTTCCGTATATCCCTCATTTTCATTTTTCGAAATAATTCCAACAGTTTTTATATCCTTGATACTGTTCCAAACGTATTCCGCAGCAAACATATTCTTTATTATTTTATCTTCAAATATTCCTCTTCCTGTTTCCTCTACCGCCATTTTTGCAAGTTCTACTCTATGGTCCATTGCAACGGCTGCCATGGCTTTAGATATTCTATCCACATCTTCTTGCGTAAGCAATTCATATTCTTTCAAAGCTTCTTTTGCATTCTTTACCAAAATATCAACGCTTTCGACAATCTCTTTTGAATACTCTTTTAAATCCATAAAAAACCTCCTCTTTTATAACTTATGAAAAAAGGTTATATACTACACTTATTTTACAACAACATTTAAAAGTCTATCTTGAACATATATTACCTTAACAACTTCTTTTTCTGCCGTGTGTTTTGCAAAAGTTTGATCGTTTTTAGCTTTTTCAAGGACGTCTTCTTTGGAAATCCCGCACGGACAACTAATTTTTCCTCTGAATTTTCCGTTAACCTGCAAAACGATTTGAATTTCTTCATTTTGGAGTTTAGCTTCATCAAAAACAGGCCACTGCGAAACGCTTGCAAAGTTTTCGCCAAGCCTACATTTTTCCCAAACTTCCTCCGCAACGTGAGGAGCAAACGGACTAAGAAGCAATGTAAAAATTTTCATGTACTCGGACGTAATAAAGCCCTCTTCGTAAATCTCATTAATAAGCGTCATAAGTGCGGCAATGGCGGTATTAAACTTCAGAGCCTCTATATCTTCGGAAACTTTCTTTATTGTTTTATGGAAATTAGCTTCCAATTTAGAACTCATCTTTTTGCTATCATCGATTAAGTTTTGCAAAGCAAAAAAGCGTTCAACAAACCTCCTGCTTCCTTTTATTCCGGCAGTATTCCATGGAGCAGGTTTTTCAAAATCACCGATAAACATCTCATAAATACGCATGGTATCGGCACCATATTCATTTACTATATCATCCGGATTTACAACATTTCCACGTGACTTACTCATTTTTTCATTGTTTTCGCCAAGTATCATACCATGGCTAGTACGTTTAAAGTATGGCTCGGGAGCGTCTGCAACACCGATATCATACAAAAACTTATACCAAAATCTACTATAAAGCAAATGAAGGGTGGTATGCTCCATACCGCCATTATACCAATCAACAGGCATCCAATATTTTATGGCCTCAGGCGATGCCAAAGCATTATCGTTATGTGGATCCAAATACCTAAGAAAATACCACGAAGAGCCTGCCCATTGCGGCATTGTATCGGTTTCTCTTTTTGCCTTGCCGCCACACTTCGGGCAAGCCACATTAACCCACGAAGTTATATTTTCAAGCGGGGATTCGCCGCCTTCAAGAATTTCAAAATTTTCAATATCAGGGAGCCGAAGCGGCAAACTTTCTTCCGAGATCGGTACATACCCGCATTTTTCGCAGTGCACTATCGGAATGGGTTCGCCCCAATATCTTTGGCGTGAAAAAACCCAATCACGGAGTTTATAGTTAACCTTTGCTTTTCCGCATTCCAATTTTTCAAGTTCTTCTATTACTTTTTTCTTGGCATTTTCCGAAGGAAGGCCATTTAAATCACCGGAATTTATAAGCTTATCATCTTCATCTATTACGGTAATTAAGTCCAAGCCATATTTGTTTGCAAACTCTTTATCTCTTTCATCATGTGCAGGCACTGCCATTATTGCGCCTGTTCCATAGCTCATTAAGACGTAATCCGAAACAAATATTGGTATTTCTTTGTTATTTATGGGGTTAATCGCACTAATACCTTCTATTTTTACGCCTGTTTTATCTTTATTAAGTTCCGTACGCTGAAAATCTGATTTTTTCTGACTCTCTTTTTGATACTCTCTAATTTTATCTATATTTTTTATGGTTTCTTCGTTTTCCTTTATAAACGGGTGTTCGGGCGAAATAACCATATATGTAACACCGTATATGGTATCGGGGCGGGTTGTATAAATTTTGATCTTTGAGCCGGTACTAGTTTTAAAATCAACTTCCGCTCCGGTAGACCTTCCTATCCAGTTTGTCTGCTGCGCCTTAACTCTTTCCGGGTAATCCACAAGCTTTAAATCATCAATTAATCTTTGAGCATATGCAGTAATTTTTAGCATCCACTGGGATTTTGTCTTTTGAACAACCTCGCTTCCGCAGCGCTCACAAACGCCGCCTACCACTTCTTCATTTGCCAAAACGCACTTACAAGAGGTGCACCAATTGACGCTTGTAGCACTTTTATAAGCGAGCCCTTTTTTGAACATTTGCAAAAATATCCACTGTGTCCATTTATAATACTCAGGAGACGTCGTGTCTATTTCTCGGCTCCAATCGAATGAAAGCCCCAAAGATTTTAGTTGCTTTTTAAATCTTGCAATATTTTTTTCAGTAACTTCCCTTGGGTGAATTTTATTTTTTATGGCGTAATTTTCGGTAGGTAACCCGAAAGCGTCCCAGCCCATGGGGTAAAGAACGTTATAGCCCTGCATTCTTTTTTTTCTGGCAACAATATCAATGGCCGTATAACTTCTTGGGTGCCCTACGTGAAGCCCCTGCCCGGAAGGATAAGGAAACTCTACCAGAGCATAAAATTTTTCCTTATCATATTCATTCTTGGCATGGAAAATGCCCTCTTTTTCCCATAAATCTTGCCATTTAGTTTCAAAATTCTTAGGATTATATTTTTCTGTTTGTTTAGCCATAAAAATCGCTCCTCTTTTTAGTATCCATAATAATAATTATTTATTCCAAAGGCTCTCTAAGTCGTAAAGTTCACGTGCTTCCTTGGCAAAAACATGAACAATAACGTCTTTATAATCTATCAGTATCCATAAATTTGAGATTTTACCCTCACTGCCCGATGGCAAAACGCCAATTTCTTCCATTTTGACTTCAACTTCGTCTGCAAGGGCTTTAACATGCGTACTGCTTGTACCCGTTGCAATAACAAAGTAATCCGTTAAACTTGTTTTACCTTCGATTTTTAAAACACTGACATTAAGCGCTTTTTTATTTTCTAAAATTTCTTTTATTTTATTTGCTTTTTCAAGTGAATTCATATTTTACCGAACCTCTTTTTTATTTTTTTCCAATACGATTTGATTATATGTTTCAAATGTATTTTTATTAATTTCCATGACCTTGAAAATACATCTTTTTATAGCCGTTGAAAGTTTGGCAAGCATAGCGCTTTCCAGATCGACTTTTGCAAGTCCCCTTAAATACGTAACATCGGGCCATTTTCTTTCTTCGGAAATGTGATCTGCCACAAACACTATTTTTTCAAGCAAGCTCATGTTTTTTCTGCCTGTTGTGTGATATCTGACGGCGTTTAAAATATCTTCGTCATATATTCCATACTTTTGTTTTAGATATACGCTGCCAACGGGGCCATGCCAGAGCTTAACCGATATATTTTCAAGCTCTTTCATAACTTCCGGGGCATCTTCTAATACGGCGATATGTTCTTCGTGGGTCATTTCTTTTGCAATATCGTGCATAAGACCCGCAAGCTTTGCTTTTTGGGCATCAACCCCATAAATTTCGGCAAGCATTTGTGCTGCTTTCGCAACGTTCATAGAGTGAATAAAACGCTTTTTAGAAACTTTCCCTTTTAAGTCTTCCAAATATAAGCTAAAATCGTACCCTCTTTTTTCATTAGTATTTTTCTGCATAGTAAAATTATCCTTTTTAAGCTTTAAAAATTATACTTTTTATAATAACACAAATCAGGCCACATATAAAGTAAATATATGTGGCCTGAAATTTAAGCTAAGAAAACAATTAAAACTTTTCTCTCTTTAACTGTTCTATAAATGCTTGTATATTTGAAGTATTATATTGCTTTGTATTACTTCTTATCATTTGCTGTTTAGTAGCTTCTAATGCTGCTGACACCGCCGGTACGGATCCTTTCACTTCCGGGAAATCCGCAGGAGTAAGTTTATCGTAAAAATCTTTGGAAATAAAGCATATACCAAACCCCTTGAGCAAGTATTCATATAAATCATCTATGGCTTTTGAACCTTTTTTATAATGAGCACTATACGTGCCTATCATTTTGGCTAAAGTTCGGACCCCGCTCTGCAAATCGTTTCCGCCAAACTCCACCCAACCAGCGCGTAGGAGATTTAAGAAGGTGCGCCAATCATTTTCAAAATCTTCGTGCAATCTCCTTTCTAAACTCTCGTCGTAAGAAGGCACAGCTCGAAATTGATTCATTTCTTTTACTTTACCAACAACACAACTATAAGCAAAATTTCCAGCACGAATTTTAGATACTCGGCAAGTATACCTACCACAAGTACCACATAGAGTACGCATCATCTCAAATAAAACTTTATTTTTTTCTTTTGAAATACTCTTCCCATATTTTTTATAAATATCATGAATTTCGTTATACCTATCATTATCTAAAGGAGCGCCATCGGACCACTTACTAACAACATCGCTCACTTCTTCCCAAAGGTTCAGTTCGGCAGTACTCTCTTTTGTGCTGCTATAAATTTCTTTTTTACCATATAGTGACTTTAGATCTTCAAAATAAGCCTTTTTAAAATCACCATAAGTTGAAATATCACGTTCCAAACGCCGTAAAAACGCCTGGACTACCTTTAGTTTGTGGGGTGAATTTTTACCTTTGTAATCTTTAAGAATCTTTATTAATTTTTTACGGTGATTCATATCGATCGCCGTATCGTTTACATCCCCCAGAGTAATATCGCTTTTCTTGCGCGTCTTGCTAAGAAATTTCGTAGTTTCTTTATTAAATTTGTCCATTAATTTTTCTAATTTCTCATACATCTTATCAAAACTGCCGCCATCAAAAAATGAAAGTTTTGGCTTGGATCTTGCCTCAATTTTAGGTGATAGCAAAACCTCAAAAATTTTTAAAATTGTTTCCTTAAATTCTTTGCAAGTTACCACCATTTCAGAAAGTTCGCTCATAAATGCTGCAGAAAATTCGATTGACATAAAAAGCACTCTCCTTTTTAAAGCATTTTCACACTAATTTATTCACCTAATATTATAAAAAATAACAACCAAGCAACGCAGTGATGCTTAATTGTTAATTATATACATTTTATTTTATTTGTCAAACATTATTTTTGCAAATTCTTCTGGATTAAACGGTCTCAAGTCGTCAATACCCTCTCCGACACCTATATACTTTACGGGAACGCCTAGTTCCTCTTTTATGGCAAGAATAATTCCGCCCTTTGCGGTTCCATCCAGTTTAGTTAAAACTATTCCCGTGATATTTAGTATTTTTTTAAACTCAATAGCTTGGTTCATTGCATTTTGCCCGGTGGAAGCATCAAGCACCAACAAAATTTCCTTATCGGCACCAGGCAGTTCCCTATCTATAACACGGTTTATTTTTTCAAGCTCACCCATTAAATTTTTCTTGTTGTGAAGCCTTCCTGCCGTATCGCAAATTATAATATCCATATTTTTCGCTTTTGCCGATGAAATAGAATCAAAAACCACCGCCGCAGGATCGGAGCCCTCAGGCTGCTTAACTATTGCACATTCGGAGCACTCTGCCCAAATATCAAGCTGTTCGGAAGCTGCAGCTCTGAACGTATCGGCGGCTGCAAGCAAAACACTTTTCCCATGCTCTTTGAAACTGTGAGCAAGTTTTCCGATTGTTGTTGTTTTTCCGACACCATTTACGCCCAAAACCAAAATAATTGACGGTTTGGTTTCAAGTTTTAAATTATTTTCACCCTTTAAAATTTCTAAAACAATATCTTTTAAAGCGTCTTTTATATCTTCCGGTTCCTTAAGGCCTTTTTCTTTTACTTTTCCCCTTAATCTATCACAAATTTCGTTTGAAGTTTTAACCCCAACATCCGCTGAAATCAGCATTTCTTCGAGTTCTTCAAAAAACTCCTCATCTATCTTCGTAAAAGAGTTTACTACCAAATTTATTTTTTCGCAGATATTTTCCTTGGTTTTCTGGAGTCCGTTTTTTATTTTTTCAAAAAATCCCATAAGCTGCACCGCCTTGCCATAATTTTAATATCCCATCCATTTAAGAGCTTCTCGGGCTGCGTGTTGCTCAGCCTCTTTTTTGCTTTTACCCGTGCCGTATCCTACCACATTATTATTTATTTTTGCCTCGAAAGTAAACCTCTTATCGTGATCGGGTCCCGATTCTTTAACTAAAACGTATTCTATTGTTTCTTCGGGATTTTTCTGAACAATTTCTTGCAAATCGGTTTTGTAATCATGTATGTCAGGGAGTACAGGATTATTAAGAGCCGGCACAATAAATTTAAAAATAAACTCGGACGCTTCTATCAAACTTGAATCCAAATAAATTGCCGCACAGATAGCCTCAAAAATATCAGCCAGAATAGAGGGCCTTGTTCTGCCTCCGGAATGCTGTTCGCCTCGGCTTAATTTCATAAAATCGCCAATGCCCAGCTTTTTTGAAAACACACAAAGTTGCTTTTCGCAAACCAAAGAAGCTCTTAATTTTGTAAGCTCGCCTTCGGGATAATTCGGAAAATTTTTAAATATATAATCAGAGGTCACTAAACTCAAAATAGAATCCCCTAAAAATTCAAGCCTTTCGTAACTTACCAGTTTTCCGTTTGATTCATTGGCGTAAGACGAATGAGTTAAAGCCATTTTTAAAAATTTTCTGTTTTTAAATTTATATCCAATTTCACGTTCCAGCTTTCCGATATCCGGATTATCGTTATTATTTTTCTTAATCATTTTGCACCCCCAAAAACGAATCTTTGGATACTAATCTTCTTCGGAGCTTCCCTTTAGCAAATTTTCGCTTTTAAGACAGTCTGTTATAAGCTTAACCACGTTACGTTTTTCATATTCGGCAGCAAGCCTTATTGCGTTTTTAAACGTTTTGGCATCGGAGCTTCCGTGAGCTTTAAAAACAGATTTTGAAATTCCCATAAATGGCGCTCCGCCATATTCTTTATAATCTATATGCTTTTTCATTTTTCTTATGTCGGGAAGCAGTACGGAAGCCGCCAATTTATTTTTAAAGCTTTTTTGAAATATTTCACCAAACTTTCCAAAAATAGCTTTTCCCATACCCTCATAAAATTTCAAAATAATATTTCCCGTAAATCCATCGCAAACTACAACATCCGCTTTATCGGCCATTATATCTCTTGCCTCTATATTACCGATAAAATTAATATTTGTTTCTTTCAAAAGTTTAAAAGATTCAAACCTTAACTCATCGCCTTTGTTGCTCTCCGTTCCAATATTTACGAGTGCAACACGAGGTTCCTCGATAGTCATGATATTTTTCATATAAATATATCCCATAATACCAAATTGCTTGAGCATCTCGGGTCTACATTCAACATTTGCGCCGCTATCAATGAGCATAAATAATCCACCGGCGCTTGGTATTACCGGCGCAAAAGCGCAACGTTTAATCCCTTTAATTCTTTTAACTATTAAGGTTGCCCCCACGCACAGCGCTCCGCTATTTCCCGCCGAAACAAACGCATCTCCCATTCCCTCGGCAAGCATCCGGAGTCCTTGAGCCATAGAAGAATTGCTTTTTGACTTCATAATATCCGTTGCAGCATCTTCCATTGTTATAACATCCGGTGCATGAGATACTGTGATATCTTTTAAAGAAATATTGTTTTTGTTTGCCACTTCTTTTATTGTTGCTTCATCGCCAACCAAAATTATATCATAGCCAAATTCATCGGCCGCCATACGGGAAGCTTTTAAAATTTCGAGCGGTGCATTATCCCCGCCAAAAGCATCAACTATTATTCTCATAAAATATCCACCCTTTCAAAAATATTAAATCTCTAATTTATCTATATAATCTATTGAACGTTTTGCAAATTCATTATACCTCATTTTTTTATCTTTGATAACCGTTAATAATGGAGAAATTATTCCAAAGTTAGCACCCATAGGCTGAAAATTTTCAACAGTTTCGCAGCTTACGTAATTTGCAAGCGCACCTATCATGGTAATGCTCGGCAAACAAAAGTCTTCTTTACCTTGTATTCTTTCGACCGCATTAAGACCCGCAAGTAACCCTGAAGAAACGGATTCCATATACCCCTCAACACCGGTTATTTGTCCCGCAAAAAATATATTTGGCCTATCCCTTAAACTATAATTAGAATTTAAAAGGTGTGGAGAATTTATAAAAGTATTTCTGTGCATTACGCCATACCTTATTATTTCCGCATTTTTAAGAGCCGGTATCATGCCAAAAACTCTGCGCTGTTCGGGAAATTTAAGGTTTGTTTGAAATCCGACCATATTATAAAGCATGCCTTCCACATTTTCTTTTCGCAGTTGCACCACTGCAAAAGGTCTTTTTTCGGGATTTTTGGGGTCTCTTAGCCCTACCGGTTTCATAGGGCCAAATCGAAGTGTATCATATCCTCGGCCAGCCATTACTTCAACAGGCATACAGCCCTCATAAACTTTTGGATTTTGTGTATCCACTCCATGCAAAGGAGCACGCTCGGCCGAAACAAGCTCATTATAAAAATTATTATATTCATCTTCGGAAAGTGGACAATTTAAGTAATCGCTTCCGTCGCCTTTGCCATAACGAGAAGCAAAAAAAGTATGGTTCATATCAATGCTCTCAAAAGTAACAATTGGCGCCGCAGCATCAAAAAAGCTAAGTGCCCCTCCGCAAAGTTTGGTAATATAATTTGATAAACTTTCGCTCGTCAGAGGACCCGTGGCAATAATCCAAATTTCGTCATTATTAATTTCCGCAACTTCTTTGGAAATAAAATTAATAAGCGGGTGGCTTTTAATTTTTTCTGTTACCATAGAAGAAAATTTTTCTCTATCCACCGCCAACGCTCCGCCTGCAGGGACTCGGCATTTATCCGCACATTCTATGGTAAGAGATCCTAAGCGCCTGAGCTCTTCTTTTAAAAGTCCGGCGGCGCTATCGATTCTATCGGCCTTAAAAGAGTTTGAACAAACAAGCTCGCATAAATTCTCGCTCTTGTGAGCCGGCGAAAATTTATGTGGTTTCATATCATATAAATTAACTTTTATACCGCGTTTTGCAATTTGCCATGCAGCCTCGCACCCTGCAAGTCCTGCACCGATTATATTTATTTTGTACATTTTTAAACATTCCTATTGACCATTTTTAAAAATTAAACTACAATATTTGAAACTGTTGACAAAGCTGTGATGAAATCAATCTAAAAGCAGGTAAGGATACATCACAATTTGCAGTTGTTAGATATCTCAAATCAATTATATCAAATAATAAGAAGAGGTTGTAATTATGACAAACGAAGAAATCAAAAAAGAACTTAGCAAAATTCCGGAAGAAGATCGCGACAAAATTAAAGTTGTGGAAAGCCTAAGCGATGACCAACTAACCGATATGTCCGGAGGGTTAAAAAATCCACTTCAAAATTTATCACCACAAACACAAACCATTCTTAAATATGCAGCTAAAGCCGGATGCGTCATAGCGCTGATAGCGGGTACTTGGTATATAAGTAATAAAAAAGGTTACCAGAAAGGTCTCGCCGAAGGCATAAAAAAAGGTAATGATGAAGGATATGGAAAGGGATTTGGAGAAGGACAACGTCAAGGAATTAATATTGGGCGTCATATCGGTTATGGTGCCGGGTACAATGCGAGGCAAGAAGAAACCAATCCCATACATCCCCACACCGATGATGGTGGATGGGACCTTTCAAGTTATAGTACCCATTAGCATTCATATCTACGAAATTAAATTCAATAAGCATCGTTTTAACTATTTAAAGTTAGCACGATGCTTTTGAACATCTGTTAATCGGAATTACTCCGTTTTTTCATAACCGCATTCTTTATTTTCGCAATAGATTTTAGGTTTTTTAGTATTCTTTTTAAAAAGCATTTTGCCGCACTGAGGGCACTTTTCGTTGGTTGGTTCATCCCAAGAAACAAAATCGCAATTTGGGTAATTGTTGCAGCCAAAGAAGAAGCGTCCTCTTTTGCTTTTGCGCTTAATTACTTCTCCGCCGCATTTAGGACATTTTACGCCTATTTCATTTACTATCTTTTTTATGTTTTTACACTCCGGGTATCCTGAACATGCAATAAACCTGCCGAACCTACCATATTTTACAACCATAGGTTTGCCACATTTATCGCAAATTTCTCCCGTTTCGTCTTCCTTTAAAGTGATTTTGACGTCTTTCATCTCTTCCTTAGCTTTTTCCAAAGTTTTTGCAAAATCTCCATAAAATTCCGACAAAGTATCTTTCCAATCGTTTTTTCCTTCCTCGATTGAATCCAAATCGCTTTCCATTTGTGCCGTAAATTTAAGGTTCACAATCTTCGGAAAACGCTCTTTCATAAGTTTGGTTATTACTTCCCCGAGCTCTGTGGGCTTTAGAGCCTTCCCTTCTTTAGAAACATATTCTCTTGAAGTAATCGTTGAAATAATGGAAGCGTATGTCGAAGGTCTTCCGATTCCGTCTTCTTCAAGCGCTTTGATAAGTGAAGCTTCCGTATACCTCGGAGGCGGCTCCGTAAAATGCTGGTTTGAATCCATAGACTTTAACTTAAGTGGCATATTTTCAGAAAGTTCAGGCAAAGCTTTCGCTTTTTCTTCCGCCGAATCTTTACCTTCCGTGTAAAGAACGGTAAAACCATCAAAATCAACCGTATATCCGGAAGCTTTAAATACATAGGGCTTTTTATTTTCGCTTACTGACGTTATATCCGCCTGAGTCACACTATGGATACACTCGGACATTTGGCTTGCCATAAATCTTTCCCAAATTAATTTATAAACTTTAAACTGGTCACTACTTAAACTCTTTTTTATTTTTTCGGGGAAAAGCTCCGGCATGGTCGGCCTTATGGCTTCGTGCCCATCTTGCGCATTCGATTTCGTTTTAAAATGCCTTGCCTTTTTGGGCATATACTTTTCGCCCCATTTTTCTAAAATAACATTTCTGGCGGCAGATATTGCATCTTCCGAAACACGCAAGGAATCGGTTCTCATGTAAGTAATCAAACCGACTGCGCCCATATTTTCGATTTCTATACCTTCATAAAGCTCTTGTGCCGCACGCATGGTGCGTTTTGCTTGAAAGCCAAGCTTCCTTGAAGCTTCTTGCTGCAAAGTGGATGTTATAAAAGGCGGAGCGGGAGATTTTTTTCTTTTACCTTTTTTAAGTTTTGAAATTTTATAACTTGCATTTTCAAGATCAGCAAGTATCTTGTTTGCTTGCTCCTCTTTTTCTATTTTTATTTTTCCGTCCAAGTCACCGTAAAATGCGGCAGAAAAAGCCTTCCTTGAGCCTTTTGGGATAAACTGGGCGTCAATTGACCAATATTCTTCCGGCACAAACTTTCTTATTTCTTCTTCTCTATCCACAATAATGCGCAGCGCAACAGACTGAACCCTTCCGCCCGAAAGACCTTTATGGATTTTCTGGGATAAAAATGGACTTAATTTATATCCAACCAGTCTATCGAGCACTCTTCTTGCCTGCTGAGCATTTACCAAATCTATATCTACGCTTCTGGGGTCTTTAATTCCCGCATCTACTCCTGTTTTTGTTATTTCATTAAAGGTAATACGGTTTTTATCGTTAAGATCAAGCTTAAGTATATAAGCCAAATGCCAAGAAATTGCTTCTCCCTCACGGTCAGGGTCGGTTGCAAGCAAAATCTTTTCCGCTTTTTTTGCCTTTTCTTTAAGCTCTTTTACAAGCGTACTTTTTCCTTTGACAATTGAATACTTAGGTTCAAAATTGTTTTTTATATCAACGCTAAGTCTTTTTTCAGGCAAATCTCTGACGTGCCCCATAGATGCAACAACGTCATATCCTTTTCCCAAATATTTTTTTATAGTCTTCGCTTTTGCGGGAGACTCCACTATTACCAAATTTTTCATAATAACCCATCCAAATAAAAAGTATCAGATAATATATACTACAAAACCGATTATAATTACAATAAAAACTTGAAATTTGTTTTTAAAACTTAATTTATGCTGTACGTTCTCCCACTTTCAGCTCTTACAAAACCCAAAAGCTCAAGTTCGGTAAGTATAGGCAAAAGCTTGAAAACGGGAATTTTTGTTTTTTGGCTCAAAACATCTATATGAATTTTTCCCTTTTCAATTTCATTATATACCGCTTTTAAATGTTCGGGAACTTTTTTACTTTCTACTTTATTTTTTTCTTTTTTTTCGGGATCCAGGCTTTTTGGGTTAAAATCGTTAAAATTAATATCTTGTTCGGGATTTTCAAAAGCTTTCACCTTAAAATCAATTCCCATAGATGCAGAATATTCGTTTAAAATTTCTTCTGCATTTTCAATTATTTTTGCGCCATCATTTACAAGCATTCTTGAGCCCTTTGGCAAAGGGTATATTGGATTTGATTTTACAAAAACATCTCGGTTATGCTCGCAAGCATAATTTGCCGTTATTAAAGAACCGCTCTTTTCACCGGCCTCTATAACCACAACACCTTTTGAAATTCCTGAAATAATTCTGTTTCTTATTGGAAAAGTATATTTATTACCCGGATAATAGGGAGGAAACTCGGAAATAACCGCCCCATTTTTTGCAATATTATCTCTCATTTCTTTATTGTGCATTAAATAAGGATAATCAATACCGCAGCCTAAAACCAAAATTGTTTTTCCGCCAACGGCTAACGCACCTTTATGTGCGGCGGAATCAATTCCAACCGCTCCGCCACTAACTATTGCCGCTCCGGCTGACGCAAGTTCGTAAGATAATTCATAAGCCGATTTTTTGCTAAAATCCAAAGCTTTTCTTGTTCCGACCACCGATATGGGAAGAAGCGAATTTAAAACCGATACATCTCCGTTAACGTAAAGCACTCCGGGTGGATTATAAATTTCTTCTAATAACTTTGGGTAACTCTTATCAAACAACGCGATAATTTCATAGCCTGACTTATAAGCCAAAGCCACATTACTTTCGGCCTTTTTTAAAGGTTCACTTTTTAATTTTAAGATATCACTACTACTTAAAAAGCCACAAAGACGCCACTCATATTCCCCGCCTTTATAAAAATCACCGATATTTTTATAAATTTCTTTTATTGATTTAATTTTACCGCTCCCATACGGCAAAGCCTGAGAAAGCCAAACATCATAAACTATATTTTCCATTTATATTTTACCTCTATGCATCATTTCCCATATAGAAATTCCCGCAGCAACCGAAACATTAAGCGATTCCGAAAGCTCATTCATGGGTATTGTCATTTTAAAATCACATGCATTTATTACATTTTGAGTAAGTCCGTTTCCTTCATTGCCTAAAGCTATGGCGCATTTATTTTTAAATTCAATATCCCCAATCCGAAGCGCATCACCACTCGGAACGGCGGCATAAACTTCCACACCGTTACTTTTAAGGTTTTCTATAAATTCTTCCATGTTTTCAGTTTCAACTAAGTTAAGTTTAAAAGCCGCTCCCATACTGCCTCTTAAAACTTTTGGAGAAAACAAATCACAACTACTGCTGCTTATAACAACTGTTTTAACCCCCAGCGCATCACAAGAACGCAAAATGCTGCCAAGATTTGAAGGATTTTGAATATTTTCAAGCAAAACGCATTTATCTATATTTTTAAAATCTTTATTATCTGTACTATTTTTCTTACAGACGCAAAAAACGCCTTGCGGAGTATCTGTATCAGAAATAAACTCGGCAAGCTCCTCGCTTATAACAAAATGTTCATGGCTTTTAAAGCTCATATTACTTATTAAATCCGAAAACCGCTCTTTAAGCTTTTGAGTATAAAAAAGCATTGTTATATCAACCGAATTTTTTAAAGCTTCCTCGCAAAGCCTTACACCCTCTATTATAAACTTTCCCTCTTGCCTGCGAAATTTGGGCATAGAAAGAAGCTTTTTTGCGTATTTTATGTTTTTGTTCGTCTTGCTTGATATAAAATTTTCCATTTTTAATCCTCGTTAAAAAATTCTTCTTTTATAATCGAATAAATTGGCAAATCGCACCAATCGCCCATATTTGTTTTATCATATTTTCGAAGAGTTCCTTCATATTTCATGCCGCTTTTTACCATAACTTTTCCGGAAGCGGGGTTATCTATATGGTGAAGCGCCTGGATTCTATGAACTCCGACTTTTGTAAACAGATAATCTATAACCGCCTTAAGAGCTTCAGTCATAATACCTTTACCCCAATGCTTTTTTGAAAGAACATATCCCATCTCGCAGCATTCTTTACTTTCAAACAACTCTCCAACACAAATGTCTCCGATTGTCTCATCGGAACCCTTTAAAGTAACACACCAGTGGTAGTAGTTATTGTTTTTATATTGCTTATCCCAATCACTCAAAATTTTACGAGTTTCGCTTACATCGGAGTGCGCCTGCCAAGAAAGATATCTTACGTTTTCCGGATCTTTAGCCCAATTGTTAAAAACGTTTTGAGCATCATCTAATCTAAATCTTCTGAGCCGTAATCTTTCGGTTTCAATTACTTGAGTTCCAATATGATTTAGCATAAAATCCCCCTTATAAAAAATTACGTCCGAACTTAAAATCGGGCGTAATGATTTTCAAATTTTAAAATTACTTAGCTTTTTCAACAAGCTTTGCAAAGCCTTCAGGATCAGCTATTGCAATTTCGGAAAGCATTTTTCTGTTAAGGGTTATTCCTGCTTTTTTAAGACCATTCATGAACTGCGAATAATTAATTCCGTTCATACGGCAACCTGCCGAAATTCTTGTAATCCAAAGTCTTCTGAAATCACGTTTACGTTGACGCCTTCCTATGTAAGCATAGTTTCCCGATTTCATTAAGGCTTGTTTCGCCATTTTAAAATGCTTACTCTTAGCTCCCCAGTATCCTTTTGCAAGTTTTAAAACTTTTTTTCTTCTGTTTCTTGTTGTTACTGCACATTTGATTCGTGCCATTTTTATTTACCTCCAAATTATGGTTTACTTTTTCAAAATCTTAAAATTTATATGGCATTAAATCCCTTAGCGCCATCATATTTGTTTTATCAACAGTTACGATACTTCTTAAATTTCTTTTTCTTTTTCTTGTTTTTTTATTGAGTATATGGCTCTTATTTGCGTGACCTCTTAAAATTTTTCCGGTGCCGGTCACTTTAAAACGTTTTTTTGCACCGCTGTGAGTTTTTACTTTGTACATACTTTATTGAAAATCGCGCACTTAACACGCTATTTTCACTTCACTACCTTTCTTTAAAAAATTAAATTTAAAAAATATTTATCTGAAATTATTTTTAAATTACCACCGATTAAGATTCGCTCAAACTTTCTGAAGAATTAGAATTTTCTGCCACAGGCGATGAGTCTTCTTTCACTTTTTTTACATTATCAGATTTTTTGGATTTAATCACAAGCGGCGACAGCATCATACCCATGCTACGTCCCTCAAGCTTAGGCTTACTATCCACACGTGCAAACCCCGCACATGCTTCGGCAAATTTATTCATGATATCATAGCCTATCTCCGCATGACCTATTTCACGGCCTCTAAACCTTAAAGAAACTTTGGTTTTATTATTAGCTTCCGAAAATCTTCTTGCGTGAGCCACTTTGGTATTGAAATCATTTTCATCAATCTTAGTGGAAAGCCTAACTTCTTTTACGCTGATAACATGCTGATTTTTCTTGGATTCTTTTTCTTTCTTAGCTTGCTGAAACTTGTACTTCCCATAATCAATGATTTTACAGACAGGCGGAACGGCTTTTTCCGCAATTTTAACCAAGTCTAAACCACTTTCTGTTGCCATTTTTCGGGCTTGATTTAACTTTACAACACCTATCTGCGAACCATCGGCACCAATCAGACGAACCTCAGGATCTCTAATTTCTTCGTTAATTTGAAGCTCTTTATTGCTAATATTTAAGCACCTCCGTAAATTCAAGTTAAAAGCGTAAAGCTTTCAACCCATAAAAATATTGTATGAGCAAATTCACCCATACAATAAATATAGACCTGCAAAACAAGCTAAAATCCAATTATTGACCAGAAGTGACGTTACACCAAAGGTGAGAACATTATTTGCTCTACTTTATTTACTATACCATGTTACATGATTTTCAAAAATAAGTCAATAGCTAAACTTTTAAAAGTTTAAATTTTTGAGCAATATTTCCGTTTACACACCAGCATTTTATGTTTGTACCATTGTAAGTACACGCATTGTCAACGTCCATACATAATCCGTTGCATTTTGATACTAAATAATAATATCCGTTATTGGTTGGAACCAAATACCATTTTTGCGCGTCCGTGCCATTTTTGCTATATTGCCAAATATTCGTTCCGGGCTCATTGCCCCCTGCATATACATCCGTACGCTTGCCCGAACACCAAGGTTCAAGCACATATGTTCCATCACTTTGCAAAATAACATTAAATTTCTGCGCATCGGTATCATTGCGTCCCCAAAGCCTTATATTTGCGCAATCTGCCGAGGATCCTTCGGCAACATCTAAAACCATTCCTTTTTTGAGGGCACTTTCGATAACATATGCCCCATTTTTTATTACCCGTTTTTCATAGCGCGTAGGCTTGGGGAAAAGCATATGCATTGCGATTTTACATCTTGCGTACTCTTCTTCGGAATATTCTCTATCATTACTTTTATTTATGCAAAATGTTGCGGCGCTTAATTTTACTTGACCGGCACTGCACAAATCTATGTATTCACATGAAACTTTTTTGAACTTTCTATGATGTTTATTATAAAAATAGCAAGAGTAAAGCACCTGGGGCTGAAGTGATTCATATTTTCGCTTATAGGATCTCAAACACGCATCGGCATGCTTATAGTTTTTATCTACAAAATCGTAAAGTTCTTTCAAATCTGTGAGGTTCTCGGCTATAGCATTATGGGTGTGATACAAAACTGGAACATTATCTCCAAACATCTTGTAAATAAACAAATGTGTGGCATAATACTGAATCCAATAATCATTGCCGGTATCTTTGACCGTATTGTTTTTGTGTTTAAGCAAATTACGGTATGCCGACTGAGTGTAAGCTTTTTGATTTTTTCCTATGGTTGTGCTGTTTACGTATGGAACAACTTTTCCATTCGATTCATAGAAAAAATCCGATTTTTTAAGCGGTTTACCAATAAACCAATCGTCATTCATATATATAAAATTTTCCGATACCCCAAATTTTTTAAGACGCCAAAGATTAAATTCATATGTAATTGAAGAGTGACTTGGAAACCCCAAAACGTCGCGGTCATTTATGTAAACTATTTTTTCGCTTATGGATTTAGGGCTTTTAAAATACTTTACCCTATCATTAGGCATTAAAATAAATATCTTATTAATCCAAGGCATATTTTGTAAAATTGACCTTACAGAATATCTGATTTCGCCATTTTCTTCATCTTTTTTAATTCTTGATTTTCTGGTTTTTTGTAGCTTTGGATCGGTTAAATCGACATACGTCATAACAACGTCTATGGGCTCTTTTTCAACCAGCGCTGAGTGCTTGGCCGATTTTCCCTTAGCAAAAACCAAAAAATTTGTAAATGAGCAAAAAGTAAGCATTAAAACAGTTGTCATCAATAATGCAAAAAGCTTTACCGCTTTTTTCAACAAAAACCACTCCTCAAAATACTTATAAAATTTTAAAAAATACGATATTTACTGTATATTTCCTCATAGCAATCCGTTTTCCGAGCGTATTCCCACCAAGCGTCCGCAAAACTGCAGCCCGCGTCTTTCCAAGGCTTATTTACACAACAATGCAGAACAACAAGATTATTAAAAGCATCATCCATATCTTTATATGTATATTTGTTTTTTGACGTTAATCTATCAACATAATCATACATCTTTCGTCCGGTTTTTTCAAAATTAAACATGCCGAATTTTGGCGGTAAAATACCAATTTTTCCGTAACAAACCGCATTAATAACCGTTTGGTCATGTTGCGCCAATTTATCATTATACCGACTTATAAAATTTTTAAATTTTAAAGTCATATTATCTTCACGCAATTTTTTAAGATTTACAACCATAACACCATCACAAACATACTCATTGTCACTAAGGCCAAACTCACTTAGCTGGGGTCTCTGTCTATCATCAAGAAATGCCAGATAATAATTATCACCGGTATCTAAATCATACATTTCGTTTAAATCGCCAAAAATCAAAGTGTCCCCGTCTATCCAAAGCATTTTATCAAGCTTTGGAAAAAGCTCCGAAAGCGAAAGCCTATAATATGCAGGCGTTGTGATATGTCCGCTCTCTACCGCATCGGCGTACTCTTTTTTCATATCTATAAGCTTAATATTGCAATTTTTATATTTTACCCCGAGAGAGCGAAGCTTCTCCTTGCCGTCATCAGAAAAATTTTCGGGGTGCATTATGTATAGATTATATACGGTACCTTTTTTTGCGTTTTCCATCATGGAAGTTATAGAAACTATGGTAGGATAAAGATACCCATCGTCAAGAGCCATGGCAATTGGCACCGTTTTTTCTCTCCTTGAACTTGAAGATCTCCACAGGAAAAACGACATAATAAGCAAAAATATCAAAAAAAACGCAAAAAATAAAAGCTTAAAAACCTTCGATCGATTTATGTGCACTACGAAATCCCCTTTGTTTTTACACTATTTTACAAAGTTTTATAATATATAAGTATATAAATTCCACTTACGATGTCAATTAACGTTTACTCATAAATATTTTTAAAATTATATAAAAACAGCACAAAAACCGCCCATATCTATATATGAACGGTTTTAATATGCAAATTTTTATAACTACCGACCTGCCGTTTGTTTGGTCATCTCCTGGGTTTCGCCTTTATCTTCAAGCAAAGTCACAGTTACGTCAAAAGATTTCGAATCAAACTTATTGGTAGACGTTCTATAAATCGCAAGTTTTACATTTTCACCAGGTTTGTGGCTATAAAGTTCAGCATAAAATGCATCTAGATTTGTAAAATTAACGTCATTGATCTTTGTAATTATGTCGCCTCTTTGTACTCCCGCCGAGATCAAATTACTATCTTTACTCATTTCAGAAATAATAACGCCAACAGGCACATTATACATCTGAGCTTCATAATTGCTGACCATTTTTCCGCTTATGCCAAGCCTTACTCTTCCCGAAACATAGCCTTTATCTATTATGTCATCAACTACAGTTTTTATGGTATTACTCGGTATTGCAAACCCCATGCCCTCACAATGTGCGGCGGCAATTTTGGAAGAATTCATTCCTATTACTTGACCATACATATTAATAAGCGGTCCGCCCGAATTGCCCGGATTTATTGCCGCATCAGTTTGTATATATTTTACCAAACTATTGCTTGAGCCATTTGAGCAACGATTTATTGCGGAAACTATGCCTCGAGTCAGTGAACTTGCAAAATTAAGCCCCAATGGATTACCCAAAGCAAGCGCCGATGACCCGACTTTTACTTCATCGGAATTGCCAAAAGTTGCAGCTTTAAGGCCGCTTTTTTCCGCTTTTATTACGGCAATATCGGTTTTGCTATCAAACCCTATAACTTTTCCGGGGAATTCTTCCTTAGTATTCAAAACTATTTTAATATTGTTCTGCACTGAATTTCCCACAACGTGTGCATTGGTAACTATAAATCCCTTTTCGTTTATAATTATACCTGAACCTTGACTTGCGGGCTCCGAAATAATATCTGCTTTTGGGTCATATACAACTACGCCGACCACGCAAGGCGACAATTTTTCGTATATCGTTTCAGCAGAAAGCTCACGGTCATCGGTAGGCTTCGGCTCAAACTTTATTTCAGATTCGCCCTTATTATGCCCCTCTACTTCATGTGTGTTTGTTTGAGATGAGGAGGTAGAGCCAAATAAAGAACCAAAATTTAAATTTTTGGAAGAATATATAACATATGTAAGCAGCAAGAACACCAGAACCGAAAGTATGGCAACCGCTACTTTTAAATTCTTTTTGGACCTATTCATTTCACTTTGCGAATAGCGTTTATCATACTCGTCATCTTCCAATACATCATCGGTTGTATCATCGTCCCAATTGTGGGTGCCATCTTCATAAACATCTTCATACGTTTTTTCTTGAGTAGGATAGGTATAATCTTCTTCGTAATTTTCTTTATTTTGAAACCCGTTATCCTCAGTGCCCACTTCGCTAAATTCATCATTATTATAAAAATCTTCATGCTCATTTTCAAACTTATCATCCATAACTATACACCTCTGTAAATATTCCGTTCATAAGTATGTTGCTATTTTTCCAAATTATCGGCCTCGGTTGCTTCTGTGCTGATATCATTGTTAATATCATCGTCCTGCTCTTCTTCTTGCTCAACAAATTCGCCTTTCATAACAAGTTCAAACGTTTCGGCGCTCATCTTCTCGTGTTCGATTAGATAATTTGCAACTTCATGGAGTTTATCTATATTTTCTCTTATAACTTTTTCAGCTTTATCGGAACATTCGGTGATTATCCTACGAATTTCATCATCAATTTTGCAAGCCGTGGATTCGGAATAATCCTTGACATGACCCATATCACGGCCTATAAACACTTCATCATCTCCGGAGCCGTAAATCACAGGGCCTACTATCTCACTCATACCGTATCTTGTAACCATCGATTTTGCGGTCTTTGTAGCGCTTTTCAAATCACCGTAAACGCCCGCCGTGGTGTCTTTAAAGATAATCCTTTCCGCCGCCATTCCACCAAGAGAAACGGCAATTGAGGTCAGCATCTTGCTCTTGGAAGGATAATTATCCTCTTTTTCAGGCAAATAAAGTGTATATCCTCCGGCACCGCCACGAGGTATTGTTGAAATTTCCTGCACTTTATTTTTTTTATCGCAGAAATAACCGACAATTGCGTGTCCTGCCTCGTGATATGCGGTTTCTCTTCTTTCTTCTTCGGTAATTATCTTAGATTTCTTTTCAGTACCAATCGAAACCTTTACGGTTGCTTCTTCCACCTCAGCTTTTGTTATGGCCGAAAGCTTTCTTTTGGCAGCTAAAATAGCTGACTCATTCATTAAGTTTTCAAGATCCGCTCCGGTAAAACCGATTGTTGTCTTTGCTATGTTTTTAAGGTTAACGTCTGCAGCCAACGGCTTACCTTTGGAATGCACTTTTAAAATTTCTTCACGGCCCTTTGAGTCGGGGTATCCTACAACCACTTTCCTATCAAATCTTCCCGGGCGTGTTAACGCATGATCAAGAATATCCGCCCTATTAGTAGCCGCAATAACTATTATTCCTTCATTTACGCCAAAACCATCCATTTCCACAAGGAGTTGGTTAAGCGTCTGTTCTCTTTCGTCATGTCCTCCGCCAAGGCCTGCCCCTCTTTGGCGGCCTACGGCATCAATCTCATCTATAAATATTACGCATGGCAAATTTTTCTTTGCTTGAGCAAAAAGATCCCTGACTCTTGACGCTCCAACGCCAACAAACATTTCCACAAAATCCGAACCGGACATCGAAAAAAACGGAACCCCCGCTTCTCCTGCCACAGCTCTTGCCAACAAAGTTTTTCCCGTTCCGGGAGGGCCGACCAATAAAACGCCCTTTGGTATTCTTGCTCCTAAATTCAAATATTTCTGTGGTTTTTTAAGAAAATCAACAATTTCCGCAAGTTCCTCTTTTTCTTCGTCCGCTCCCGCAACATCGGCAAATACTGCTTTTCGTTTTTCTTCCGCCAAATTCTTTGCTTTTGCCTTTCCAAATCCCATTTGCCGCTCCGGATCATTCATAATGGAAACTTTTCTTAAAAACAGCCACATAACAAATCCAAGAGCCAAAATAGGCAGAAAAACAGACGCCAATACGCCCAAAATCCACGACATATCATTGCCTTTAATAAGGTTATAAACCATCGGGGCATCGGGGTTTTCATTATTATATTCCGTAATATAATCTTTTATATCCGTATAAATCAAATTAACGCTCGGCGCTGTATAATAAACTGTTTCTCCGCTTTTTAAAGTTATTTCCATATCACCGGAACTTAAATTCATTTCGTATTTGGTTACCTGATGATTTTTAAAACTATTTACTATCTCAGAATAATTATATGTTTTGGAAGGCGTCATAAAGCTCGTTGCCGCGTGAATACCCAATACAATCATTACCAAAACAAGAAAAGCAATTATATTTTTTGTCTGCCTATATCTGTTATCCACTTTTAAAACTCACTCCTACTCTTTAGAAAATTTTATTCGGCATATTTTGAATCAAGAACCCCCACAAAAGGCAAGTTCCTATATCTTTCATTGTAATCAAAGCCATAACCTATAACAAATTTATCTTTTGGAATTTTTGCTCCAACGTAATCTGCTTGTATACTCTTTATTTTTCTTGATTCGGGCTTATCAAGTAAGGTGCATATTTTAAGACTATTTGGATTGCGTTCTTTTAATAATTTAACAACATAATCGAGCGTAAAACCGCTTTCAAGAATGTCCTCAATAATTAAAACGTCCCAACCGGCTATATCGTTTCTCAAATCCTTGTTTATCTTAACTGTTCCGCTCGTTTGCGTGCCGACATAGCTGCTCGCTTCCATAAAATCGATATTACAGGGAATTTTTATTTCTCTGATAAGATCAGCCATAAACAATATGGCGCCCTTGAGCATTCCAATAAGCACCAATTTTCTGCCCTCATAATCTTTGCTTATTTGCTCACCTAACCTTTTGCAAATTGCTTTAAGATCTTCTTCGTTAAAAAGAATTTCCTCAACAAAATCCATCATCTAATTTATCTCCTTATAAATAATCGCAACTTTTTTTGTTCCCTCGCTTGATGAATATCCTTTGGAAACCCCCACACCATCTATCCATAATACTTCATCTTTATGTGCTATAAGAGGCACTTTATCTCTTATATTTTCGGGAATTTTTAATTCATTCATTAATTTTTTTACGGTTTTTGTAATATTACGGTTAGAAAAACAAAATCTATCCCCCACTTTGCGATTTCTTATTACTGCGCCGCAGGGAATTTTTTCAAAATCCAAAATATTCTTAGCACAAAACCTATTTTTTTCTTTCAAATATTCTGAAATAGGCTCAACCTTTATTATGATATTTGTTTTTATCTCTGTCAAGAATACTTTTTCGGAAAATGGATATTCCCACACCGATTTATCCTCTGTTTTATTCCTCTTTTTCACCTTTAGAATATTATTTTTGCAAGCTATCTTTAGATTATTCGGCAAATTAACCTCAAGGCCACCTTCTAAAAGCGACTTTGTAAGTTCTATATACCGACCACGCACCAGATTTTTAACATTACCACCTATAATTTTAGCTATGACTCTATCTTTTATTGCTGCGGGCAAATTCTTTATTTTTTCTGCATCAAATTCGTTTTCGTTTTCAAGCTTTACCGTACTTAATTTTTCTTCTGCCAAGGAATTCAAATATTTCTCGTCTTGATTGAAAAAGACCAAGCTTTTTTCGAGCGTATTTTCGAAGTTTTTATTAATTTTTTTAAGATTTGGAATTATATCAAGGCGAATTTTATTTCTGGTATAATCTCTTTGAAAATTTGTACTGTCATTTACATAATTTAAATTATTAACTCTGCAGTATTCTTCTACGTCCTCCCTCGTAATCCCAATAAGAGGGCGGATAATATTATCTCGCACAGGCGGAATTCCGCAAAGCCCCTTTAAAGAAGTGCCCCTTGCAAGATTAAAAATTAAAGTTTCACAGCTATCAGAAAGAGTATGTGCCGTTGCTATTTTTGAAATAGCATTATAAGAATTATCTTTTGCAATCATATCAAATATCTCATATCTTGCTTTTCTTCCTGCCTCTTCAAGCCCAATTTTATTACTTTCGGCAAGTTTAAAAACATCAATTTTCTTAACCGTTAATTTTATCCCATGCTCCTTACAAAACTTTTTTACAAAATGCTCATCACGCTCTGCTTCTTTCCCGCGCAATCCATGGTTTACGTGAACGGCTTCTACCTTAAATTTCTTATTTTTTTCGCTTGCAAAAAAATATAAAAAATGCAAAAGAGTAACTGAATCCGCACCTCCCGAAACACCGACGATCACCCTTTGCACATCTTTTAACATACCATAAGTCTTTATAGTTTCGTTTACATTACTTAAAATCTCATCATAAGACTTAGTACTCACTGCGCCTTACCTCCTGCGCCGTAAAACGCATAAACTCACCTTGCCAATGAAGCGGCACGGAACGAGTTTCACCGTGTCTATTTTTGGCAACAATACATTCTCCGCTATTTTTATCTTGGTTTTCGTCAATCTCTCCGGATTCATAATATCCTTCACGATACAAAAATAAAACTATATCTGCGTCTTGCTCAATAGAACCCGAATCTCTTAAATCTGAAAGCACGGGTTTATGATCGGCTCGCTGCTCACTTGCCCTTGAAAGCTGTGAAAGCGTTAAAACCGGAACATCAAGCTCTTTTGCCATAATTTTTAAATTTCTGGTAATTTCCGAAATTTCTTGAACTCTGTTATCAATTCTCCTGGCGCTGGACATCAGCTGCAGATAATCTATTATTACCAAATCGAAATTTCCCAGCCGCCTAATCTTTGCCTTCATTTCGGGAATCGTAATTCCGGGAGTATCATCTATATATATTGGAGATTTTGAAACCAAATCCCCGGCTTCAATCAAGCGTTCCCACTCTTTATCGCTCAGTTTCCCCATTCTTAAATTCTGACCGGGAATTTGCCCTTTAGTTGAAAGTATTCTGGAAACAAGCTGCTCTTTGGACATTTCGAGTGAGAAAAATGCCACTTTCTTTTCTTTATTGATTGCAACGTTTTCGGCAATATTTAAGGCAAAACTCGTTTTTCCCATACCCGGTCTTGCCGCCAAAAGAATAAGATCACTTTTGTTAAGCCCCATTATTACTCTATCTAAATCTTTGATACCTGTGGGCACACCCAAATATTCATCCGCATTTTGGGAATTAATCATATCCAATCGGTCAAAAGCTTGCACAACTATCTCATTTACTTTTTGAAGCCCACGAACGTCTTTTCCTCTGCGAATATCAAATATTTTTTGCTCGGCAGAGTTTAAAAGTTCGGTTGCATCTACCTCTCCGCCGGACGCATCATCAATAATTTCTTTTGCCGTATCTACCAAAACTCTTACATTATATTTATCCCTTACTATATCGGCATAAAACTCAACATTCGAAACAGTAGGGACAATTTGCGCAAGTTTTAAAAGATACTCTTTAAAATGTGAATGATCAAGTTCATCATTAGTTTTTATTTTATCGAGTACCGTTATATAATCTATCGGCATGCCAATTGTAAACATATCAAGCATAGTAGAATAAATAATTTTGTGGTTGGCAAGATAAAAATAATCGGCGTGGACTAAAATATCGGCAACTTTATTCATGCATGCAGAATCTATCAGTATAGACCCCAAAACAGATTGCTCCGCTTCCAAGCTATACTGCAATTTCCCCGCACCTATTGATGCTCCAAAATCGTTATTTGCCTCCATTTACTTCCTCCGCCTTATTTAAAACATATTCTAAATTTTAAATCAATTAAATTTTGCCTTTTTTCCAGCACTTATGGCAAAGAGTTACGTACTTTTCTTCTCCGCCTATATCTATTATGTTGCCCTCATAAATTATATTTTCGCCTATGTAACGCGCATTAACAACCGCTTTCGTTTCGCATTTGCTGCACATAGACTGGATTTCCCTTATGGTATCGCAAACTTCTATTATTCTTCTGCTTCCTTCAAAGAGTCTGCCCGTATAATTATTTTTAAGCCCATAGCACATAACCATTATTCCGTTATCCGCCATTTCGCGGAGCTCATCAACTTGCGGTTCCGTTAAAAACTGCGCTTCATCAACCATAACTATATCAAACGGCCCCTCTTTGGAAAGTACGCTTTCAACAGTTTGCTGAGTATCTAAGTAAAACGCCTCACTTGAAAGACCAATCCTAGATTTAATTAAAGTTTTGCCATAGCGAGTATCTAAACTTGGTTTTAAAAGCGCAACTTTTCTTCCGCGTTCTTCAAAGTTAAACTTTTTCATAAGTGCATTTGCTGTTTTGCTAGACCCCATAACGCCGTAATAAAAATACATTTTCACGATTATTTCACTTCTCTTATTTAAAATTTTTAGAGCATGAATTACAGTATACCATAATTTTTTTACCATGAAAACAAGTATATATATTTAATTTAGTCAAAGGCTTGACAATATATTTTTGTTTACATAAAATAAAACCAGCGAAAATGTTAGGTGGCTAATATATGAAAAACCGCTCAAAATACTGTAAAATCCTTTTTGCACTGCTTTTACCGCCTCTTCTAATTTTTACACAAATAAATTTAGTAGCCGACCAACTCCTTGATCCGCCTATTTGCTTAAAAAACGGTGCCGGCATAAATAAACCGGAAAATAACGAGATAGAAGAGTTAAAGGTAGATTGTGCATTTTCTATCGGCGGATGGTGTATATGTGCGCAGTACTTACAAAATAATAATTTAAGAAAAACAGCTTCTCCACTTGATTGGGTCAGAAGGTGTTCCTTAGATGCGGTTGCAAATTTATTTGAAACGAAATTCAAGTATTTTTTTACCAATATTTCGGTCGTTAATAAAAAGAACGAACACGGTATGCGAACCATATACGATATGAAAAACCACATAGAATCCATACATTATATGCCCTATGACGTACCGTTTGACCAAGCCTGCCAAGAATTTAGAGAAAAAATGCAAAAAAGAGCTAAAAAGATAGATACCATACTTTCAAACTCCGAATCCGTGCTACTGCTAAATTGCCGAAATAATCCCGAAACAATCGATAAAGACAGCACAGACGCTGAACTTAAAAAATTTGCAAAAAGGTTTTCCAAGATATACCCAAATTTGAAAAAAATATATTTAATTGACATTCACAACGATGACAGCATGCAAATACATAAAAAAATTATATATCAAAACAGGAAAATCAAAATCATACAGTATAGATTTAAAAATATAGACAGGCAAAACTTCTACCCCATATGGCTGGGAAATCAAGCGGCTTGGGGCGAAATCATGAAACACATAAGTCTTACAAATCCAAATACATGCTACAATTAAAACACAAATGCTAAATATCACAAAATTAAATATACAAAAAATAGCCGTGAATCATCTATCTTTTTTTACAAAGACAAATGGTTCACGGCAAATTATGTAAACCTTAACAAAATATAAACTAAAAAAGCCTTTCCAACCGACTTTCAAGTCTATCTAAAAGTCTGTGTGATTTTTCCAAAAACATCGGCCTATCTTCACTATAATCTTCAATTGCGCGGCGGATATCTTCATTCATCTCTAATCTGCTTTGAAAAGCACGACTAAAGCTTTCAAAATTTACTTTATCACGTCTATAAGCCTTCGGGCTCCTTTTAAGCAAAAAACATGGAACAAAATTATGATGTTTCAAAGGCGTGAACGTTGAACCATAATTTTCACGAGCAAAAGCGGATATACATTTAAATATTCTTTGGTATATGCACTCAAATATTTTATACACTTTCTTGCGCTGCAAATATTTAAGCTCCTCACAAGCCATAGGATTTGCATGAACGTGCCAAATATATAGCTCAAATCTTGTTAGAATACGTTTAATTCTGTTCTGTAATCCAACCGCATCTCTAAATTCTAAAAGTATGCGTGTGGTTGACCCGGGTGGAGTAACCGTCATTATCGGGACTTTATATTTAACAGAATTTACCGGTAAACGGCAACTAAAAAGTAAAGCGCAGGATAAACTGCCTACTAAAATCTTTTTAGTTAATTCCATAAACATCTCCCAAAGCCAAAAATAGTTTTTCTTACTTTTGACATCGCAATAAGCCAACAACAAATTAAAAATATCATCCTACTATCAACTTCATGTTTGTTTCCACATCTGCAAATAACTTGATTTTTATATCATAAACTCCGGGCAACTTAATATTACCATTTTCAATGCCTTCAAAGAATATTTTCTTTTTGTCTACGTTTACGAGATAAACCTCATTTATTTTTTCTGCAACAGCCTTGCTCGTAACCGCTCCATATAATTTGCCGTTTTCGCCATGCTTTAAATTGAGTGTAACCGATTTGCCGCTGATTTGATTTGCAATATTTACCGCCTCTTGCCTATCGGCTTCCTTATGGTAATTTTTTGCATTTATTGCATCTTGCAATTCTTTTTTGGATTGATTATTCATAACCTTTGCCAATTTTTTAGGCAGCAAAAAGTTGTTTGCATAGCCGTCCGAAACTTTAACTACATCCCCTTTTTTGCCATGCTTGGGAACATCTTGCATTAAAATTACTTCCATTACACAATCTCCATTCTAAATTTATTTTGATTTTATATCATTTAATTTTTCTTTGATAACCTTAATAAGCCTCGCTTCAACATCATCAAACGAAGCATCGGAAACTTGCGCTGCAGCCATAGTTTGATGTCCGCCACCGCCAAGCGCTTCCATTACCAGCTGCACGTTTACATCCCCTAATGAACGTGCGGAAATATTAATTTTTCCATCGCTTTCAAAAAGCACGAAAGATGCCTTTATATTCTTTAAGTTTAAAAGCTCGTCTGCTGCCTGCGAACACGCTATTCGAACATTATTTTTAAAATCGGACTTTTCAAGCTTTGCAATTACAAAATTTTCAAAAACACGTGAGTTTGCTATCACTTGGCACTTAAGCTTATACATATCTATGGAACTTCCGAACATCTTTTTTACTTCCGCATTTTCAGCACCCTTTTTCTTAAGATATGCAGCCGCTTCAAACGTTCTTATACCGGTCTTTAAAGTGAAATTCTTGGTATCGAGCATAATGCCTGCGAGCAAACACTCCGCTTCCGCTTTTTTAAGATGACCATCAAACATGTATTGTACCATTTCCGCCACCATTTCACAAGTAGATGACGCGAAGGGTTCATGAAAGAATACCGCAGCATTATCAATTTTATCCACAGTCATTCGATGATGATCAATTACCGCAACATTATTTATCTTTGAATATAAATCCGCACTTTCCAAAAATTTAAGCGAATGAGTATCCACAATAATCAGCAGGGAATTAGGGGTAACCATTGAAATTGCCTGATGCGGAGATATAAAAATTTTATCCGAACTGAATTTTTCAAGATGTTCTATCGCCAATCCCGCCAAAGATTGCGATTTATCCACCACAACATAAGCTTTTTTCTTCTTTACCCTTGCACATATACTCCAAAGCGCCGCCGCTGAACCTATACTATCAAAGTCTGAATATTTGTGACCCATAATAAACACGGTATCGCTTTCTCGTATTTTTTCAAGAAGCGTCATTGCAACAACACGTGTTTTTACTTTACTGCGTTTTTCTATGCCTTGGGACGTTCCGCCAAAAAATTCATACGAATTTTTCTTTTTTATGGTTACTTGATCTCCTCCTCGACCAAGCGACATGTTAAGTGCGTTTTTTGCCTCCATCGCCGCTGCCGAAAGAACATCCTCACCTTTGCTAATACCGATAGAAACCGTTGCGTATCTATGCTGATCAATCTTAAAAGAGTGTATTTTATCTAAAACACTGAATTTACTCTCTACAAAACCTTTTAAATACTTTTCTTCGAAAATAACAAAATATTTTTCGTCACTAAGCTTTCTAAAAATGCCCTGTACCTCTTTAATCCACTCACGCAAAGTATTTTCCACGGAAACCGAAATTTGCGAACTTTGCTCTTCGCTTGCATATCTTTTAAGTTCTTCCTTATTATCAAACAAAATAAATCCAACACATATTCTTGAATCCAAATATTTTCTTTTGATTAATTTATATTCGGTGTTATCTACAAAATAGAGTACTAAAAAATCATTTACTCTATTTGCATATATCTTAAACTTTTTTTCTCCATAGGAAAAGTTTAAAAAATTATGATTACTACCCACACCAAAAGAACCGGTTTCATAAACATTTTGCAAAGCTTTTGGATCAACCAAAGAACTAAGAGTAAAATCATAGCTACCGTCTACAAATACCTTTAAAAACTCTGAATTATAAAAAATAACATTATCTAGTTTTTCGCCTTTTAAAACTGCAATCGGAACGGGAATACCATTTATAATACTGCTTATGTTATTATTCGCAAACTCTATACCATCGGCTGAAATATTGCCAAAATAGCTTTTCCTGTTTTTTATAAATATCGAAACAATCAAAATTAAAACCGCAGATATAGATACATTTATGAAAGTAAGTATTGGGCTAAATACAATGGACGAGATATTCATAAGCAAAACAATAGCGGAAATAAAAATAAATAAACTATATATGGATTTATCAGCTTTTCTCAAGTTATGTACACCCCTTAAAAACAGCAAAAAATTAGTATAACACCCATACAGGTATTATACTAACAAATTAATTTTTTCTCCAGTATTTTTTAAACTTCCATGATAATTGGCAAAATCACGGGGTTTCGGCGTGTTTTGTTATGGAATAATTTATAAAGCTCATCTCGAACTTTTGTTTTCATAAGTCCCCAATCGCGCGTTTTGGAATCTGCGCATTCCTCAAGAACTCGCATAGCTGTGCGCCTGGCATCCTCGATAAGCTGCTCAGATTCACGGACATAGACAAATCCACGCGAAACAATATCAGGCCCTGCAATAACATGTTTATCAGAAGAATCAAGCGTTGCAACCACAACAATCAGGCCGTCTTCGCCCAGGTGTTTCCTATCCCTTAGCACTATGCTTCCAACATCACCGACGCCGATTCCGTCAACCAGCACAAGCTCCAAAGGTAATTGCGCAACTTTTTTCATGGAGTTTTTGTTTATCTCCAAAACATCTCCCGTATCTCCGACAAAAACATTAGATTCCGGCATACCCATAGCAGTTGCTAAAGCCGCATGTTTCATAAGATGCCTGCGTTCTCCATGCACAGGAATAAAATATTGCGGTTTTACAATGCCTTGCATAATTTTTAGTTCCTCTTGGCATGCATGACCCGAAACGTGAGTTTCATACATCGATTCATAAACAACCTCGCAGCCGAGTTTCATAAGTTCGTTAACTACCGTACCAACCATTTTTTCGTTCCCGGGTATAGGAGTTGCGGAAATGATTATAAAATCTTCAGGTCCCACATCTACCTTTTTATGTTCGGCAAATGCCATTCTGTGAAGTGCCGACATCGGCTCGCCCTGACTACCTGTTGTAACCAACACAATTTCATTTTTTCCGTATCTGGTTATCAAATCTATATCAATAATAGTACCTTCGGGCACATCAAGATAATTCATTTGCTGAGCAATTGTTACGTAGTTAAGCATGCTCCTGCCCGAAAAGGCAACTTTCTTACTATAGCTATGCGCACAGTTTATTATCTGCTGTATACGCCCGATATTAGAAGCAAAGGTGGCAATTATTATGCGCTTATCCTTTGCTTGTTGGAATAAACGTTCAAAGGACCTATCTATTTTTTTCTCCGTCATGGTATATCCCGGGCGCTCGGCGTTGGTTGAATCGGCCATAAATGCCAAAACTCCTTCTTTGCCAAGCTGCGCAAATCTGGCTAGGTCTATCATCTCGCCGCGCGAAGGGGTGCAATCAATTTTAAAATCCCCCGTATGAACAATCGTCCCAGCCGGAGTACGTATTGCAAGCGCCGCCGCATCGGGTATGGAATGGTTAACGTTTATAAATTCAACATCCATACAACCAAGTTTTACGTGTTCTCCCGGCATAACTGTTGTAAGTTTAGTGCTCGATAAAAGTCTGTTTTCTTTAAGTTTTCCGTTTATCAAGCCTATAGTCAAAGGTGTTGCATAAATAGGAATGTTAATTTTATTTAAAAGATAAGGTATTGCCCCTATGTGATCTTCGTGCCCATGGGTTACAACCAAACCTCTTATTTTCTCTCTGTTGGCTTCCAGATAAGAAAAATCAGGTATAACCAAATCAATTCCGAGCATTTCGCCATCCGGGAAAGACATACCGCAATCGACTATTATTATATCGTCATCACACTCGAAAGCTGTTATATTTTTTCCTATCTGATTAAGACCGCCCAAAAACACTACTTTAACCGATTTTGCATTTTTGGTTCTTCTTGAACTACTTTTATAAGATCTTACGGAATTAGTTCTATGTTTAACTTGAACCTTTTCTTTATTTGGTTCAATATTATTAATATTTTCGTTTTTCGATGCAGTTTTATTTGATTTATTTGGTTTATCCATTGTGTTATAATTTTTTGTGATATGCTTTTTGCCTTTTGTGTTTTCTATCGTTTTCTTTATTGGCTGTCTTTTAATTTTTTTGGCCGAAACATCAAAATTTTCAGATGAATTATTTTCAGACATGTATACTACCTCCTATTTTTAAAAAAATTACAAATCTTCAAAATATAAAAACTCAATCTCACAACTAAAAGTTACATGAGATCTAAACATCTTCGATATCAAAAAATTAAACGAATAAAAAGTAAATAACTAATTCCGTACATCAAATATCTCTATCAGTATATCAAAAACCGGTATACAAGTCAACAAAATTTCCAAATTTAACCATTTTTTAAAAATAAAGGAGATTCTTTAAAATGCCAAATCCAAAGAAAAAAGTTTATATATACACCGACGGCGCATGCAGCGGAAACCCGGGTAAGGGAGGCTGGGGCGCTATCTTGGTTTATAAAAATCACCGCAAAGAAATTTCCGGAGCAGATGCAAGCACAACAAACAACAAAATGGAGCTCACCGCTATGATAAAAGCTCTTGAAATGTTAAAAGAGCCCTGTGAAGTTGAAGCCTACACGGATTCTAAATACCTTTGTGATTCAATAAACAACGGCTGGGCTATATCTTGGCAAAAAAACAATTGGATTAAAAAAGATAAAAAGCCTGCGCTAAATGCAGACTTATGGGAAAAATTATTAAATTTAATCACAAAACACAGCATCCAAATCAACTGGGTTAAAGGCCACGCAGGTCACCCGGAAAATGAACGCTGCGACACGCTTGCAACAAATGAAATAAAACAGCTGTAAATAAAATTAAAAAAACTTTTGAACTAATCGCATCTTTTGATTCAAATTATTTGTGGGCAGACCATTTTATTAGTTTTTCCCCAAAATAGCGTGCTATTTTTTTACGCCTATGAAAAATACGACCTCCCTGGTAGCCAATCACAAGCAAAGTTGACATACTTATCACTCTACCGCACAAATTACCCAAACGCCAATGTCTCGCACTTATCAAATCGCTGTGACCACACATTCCAACATATGCACGTATAGATGACGATATATCTAATCCAAAATTCTGTGTGAAAGCTTCACTCACACCTTCCCATATATCCGATATTGCGCCGCCTGCAACAGTTTCTAAATCACTTTCCCCTAATTTTGCTATACCCTCTAAAGCCATATCTCTAATTAAAATCTCCAATTTTTTAATATATAAAAAATACTTTTAAACTAAACCATTTTTGCATCGTTCATATTTTTATATATTATAATTTCTAGATAGTTTTTATAAACATCTTTTGTGTTTAGTGTACAAGCCAAATTTTATTACAAAAACAGCTAAAGCCATAAAACTATACACATTATATGCCGATATAAAAATATTATCAAGATGAAAAAGTACATAAAAAATTCGCACGTTTTTTACATGCGAATTTTTTATCTTGGCTCCAGCACTGCTATTAAAAAATTTATTTCTTTTTCTTAGGCCTTTTCGATGGTTGGTTAAACTTTGCAAGCAAATATCCGGCTCCAAGTACAGGGAGTAACTTTATAACGTCGGAAATAAGACATCCGAACGTCCAATGTTCAAAGCCATGCATACGCATACAATTAAGCATCCCTAAAGCACCATCTCTAAGAAAACCATACTTTAATCCTCCAAGAAAAGTAACATCATCCGAAACGGGCTCCGCAGCAGTGCCTGAACTTCGGGTGGAGCCTACACTCTCCTCTTGTATGAGAGGCTCTGCAACCACTGAAGATACGTCTTCTTCCTCTCCAGACCCACCTACTACACATAATAAATCTTTTTCGCTAAGCTGTACTAATTTTTCTGCATTCATTATACTTATCCTTAATTTTTTAAATTATAATATTATGGCAAAGCAATCGTTTGCATGATACCAATTTATTATAATTTATATTAAACGTCAACCATTTTTATTTAATACCTTGATGCTTTATTAACCAAACTCTAATATAATGCTTTCAGAACGCCCTGGGCTGTACGACAACTTGAAACAAAATATCACTATATCTTGCTTTTTTTCAATATGTTTTCGAAAAGCATATTCTTCAATTACGAGCATGGTTAAACGTTGGTACAATCTTTAAAAGCATTTTTTCAATTGCTAAATTATCTTCCGATTTACAAAGCTTTTCTAAGCTCCGGAGATCTAATTTTAATGTTTCCGGATCTAAATCTATCGGGTGACCTATATAAATCTTTTCACTTTTTGTTTTTTGGATTCCTTCTTCATCCATTAAAAGTTCCTCATAAAGCTTTTCACCGGGGCGAAGTCCCGTATATTCAATTTTTATATCCTCTCCCGGAATGAATCCCGAAAGCCTTATTAAATTTTCCGCCAAATCTTTTATCTTAACAGGGTCGCCCATATCCAAAACAAAAATTTCTCCGCCCTTGGCAAGCCCGCCCGCCGTCAAAACGAGCGATACTGCCTCAGGGATAGTCATAAAGTACCTTATTATATCGGGATGCGTAACAGTAACAGGGCCCATTTTTCTTATTTGCTCTTCAAAAAGCGGGATAACAGACCCATTTGAGCCCAAAACATTTCCAAATCTAACAGCCACAAATTCCGTTTTACTTTCTTTATCTTTCATTTGGACGAGCATTTCGCATATACGCTTTGTTGCACCCATTACGTTCGTGGGATTTACCGCTTTATCCGTTGAAATTTGAACAAATTTTTGAACTCCGTATTTATCCGAACATTCAAGCAAATTAAGAGTTCCAAAAACGTTATTTTTAACGGCTTCTTCAATGTTTTTTTCCATCAAAGGCACGTGCTTGTGCGCTGCGGCGTGAAATACAACATCTATATTTTCAACTGAAAATATTTCTTCAAGCTCTTTTTTATCACAAATGGTTGCTATTTCAACAGATAAATCAAGCTTTCCGCCAAATTTCATTTTAAGTTCTTGCTGAATTTCATAAGCGTTATTTTCGTAAACATCTAAGATAATTAATCTTTTTGGACCAAGCTCCGCAATTTGGCGACAGAGTTCAGAACCTATCGAACCGCCTCCGCCCGTAACCAAAACGGTTTTTCCAATCAAATATCCACCATACTGGTTCTTATCAAAAATTATCGGCTCACGGCCAAGCAAATCTTCGACTTTGACTTTCCTTATTGCTGAATCAATAGAAGTACCGGAAGTCATTGTTTGATAAATATCCGGGATAATACGGACTTCTAAGTTTGTCTTTGCGCAGATATCTAAAATTCTTCTTCTTTCGGCAGTAGATATCGAATTTATAGAAAACAAAATAACTTCCACTTTGAATTTTTCGCAAATTTCAAGTATCTGGTATGTTGAACCTTCAATCTTAACTCCCATGAGCTTACGCCCTATTTTTTCGCTATCATCGTCAACTATTGCAACGGGGTAGTATTCTCCGAGAGCATGTTTTGAAATTTCCCTCAAAAGCAGCGCCGTGGAATCTCCGCCACCAACGATGAGCATCCTTTTTTTTGGTTTGCCACCATCGGTAGCAACATTATCTATAAGCCTATTTACCCTATATAAAACTCTGAACATAAAAATACTAAGAACAGACGTAATAAGGAAAATAAAATACATTCTGGGGCTCATTCGAATACCCGCCAAAGCAGTTACCACAAAAAAAACAACATTTGCGCAAAACGTTGCAAGCGCAGCATAGAAAAAATCTTCCGCTTCGGCATAACGCCATATTTTATCATAAAGCTTAAAAGATACAAAAATAAGAGCAAAACAGATATTTACAATAAACAAATACCTTAAAAAGAACTCATCGAGCGCAATAAAATTCAAGCTATTTTTATTAATTGCAAAGGAAACATAAAAAGAGATATTCCATATTATAAAATCACAAAAGAAAAGTGCATATTTTCGATATCTTTTAACAAACCTCCATATGGCATCTTTTAGTTTTTCCATAATTTTTTATTCCTCTATTTTTTGATTTTTTATTTCGTTCCGAAAATCCTATCACCTGCATCTCCAAGGCCCGGTGTTATATATCCATGCTCATTAAGCCCTTCATCCTTGGCAGCGCAATAAATTTTAACGTCCGGATGAGCATCGATTAAAGCTTTTATGCCCTGAGGAGATGATAATATACACATAAATTTAATTGTTTTCGGATTTTGCTTTTTAATGCTCGAAATAGCGCCAATCGCAGAACCTCCGGTTGCAAGCATCGGATCCATAACAATAACATCTCGTTCATTTACATCGCTTGGCAATTTGCAATAATACTCAATAGGTTGCAGCGTTTCGGGATCTCTATAAAGACCTATGTGTCCGACTCTTGCAGTTGGCATAAGGCTCATGACGCCCTCAACCATACCAAGTCCTGCACGAAGTATAGGAATAAAAGCCAAATGACGTTCAGAAAGCACTTTTGTTTTTGCTGTTTTAATCGGCGTTTCAACCTCCACCTCTTCAAGCGGTAGATCCCTTAAGGCTTCGTAACACATAAGGCGTGTTACCTCGCTTATAAGCTCTCTAAATTCTTTGGAACTTGTGTTTTTATCCCTTAAAAGTGAAATTTTGTGCTGAATAAGTGGATGCTCCATAATCATAACATTATTATTTTCTGACATACTTTTGCCTCCTGAAATTATATATTAAAATTAAATTTTACTCGTTTTCCATATCTTCTATCAATTTCACTCTTTCGCTATGCCTACCGCCCTCAAAAGCGGTTTTTAAAAATATATCTATCATTTCTTCCATTTTTTTAGTTTCACTAAACCTCGCACCCAAACAAAGCACGTTTGCATCATTGTGTTTTCTGGCCATCTCGGTAAGCTCAGGCTCATAACAAAGAGCCGCTCTTATGCCCTTGATTTTATTTGCGGCAATCGAAACGCCTATTCCGCTCCCGCAAACCAAGATGCCTTTCTCGCTTTCGCCACCAGCTACGGATTTTGCGACTTTTTCGGCAAAAATCGGATAGTGGCAAGAGTCTTTGCTAAATGTTCCAAAATCTTTATACTTTATAGCTTTGGATTCCAAATATTTTTTTAAAATTTCCTTTGCCTCATATCCTGCGTGATCTGCACCTATTGCTATCATAAAATTCACCTAAATTCTCAGTTTATCTTAAGTTTATTCTCTTTAAGCATTCTTTCTGCCTGTGGAATTTTAATATAATTGGGATTTAAATCCAAAGCAGAAACAATTAAGCCCTCATCATATAATTTTTTGCTCAAATGTGCTACTTTTACGGCATTTATATAATTATCCTGGGAAAAAGCCAATTTTAAATTATCAAATCCAAAACTTTCCCCCATAGTATTGTAACACATTAGCGCCCCATCACCAACAAAATTAATATTATATTCTAAATTTTGCAGTTCTGCCGTTAAATCCTCAGGAAAAATTGCCCTATCTTCGCATAACCTAATAATTTTTTTATTTTCAGGTTCAATAACACACCTAAACAAAGCATTATATATTCCTCCGCATTTGGCATCAACGCAAACACAGATTATGTCGTCATTTAGCAAAAAATCCAAACAATTTTGCGCAAGGGCCTCAAGCGAAGAAACCCTTGCACACGGTTTACCACCGACAAAAGCCATGGCCTTAACCGTTGCAAGACCTATCCGAAGCCCTGTAAATGAACCGGGACCGCATGTAACTGAGTATAAATCAATTTCTTGCGGGGTTATCTTTGAACTTTTTAAAGATGCATCTATCATTGGTGCTAACGTTTCGCTATGAGTAAGACCGGCATTTATAAAAAACTCTGAAATAATTTTATCGTCTTCACAAATTGCAACACTTGCCGCGGAATTCGACGAATCAACTGCCAATATTTTCACTAAATTCCCGCCCTTTCTATGGTTATGATTCTTTTGTTTTCGTTATTATCACTTTCGGAATTAATCTTTTTTATAGTAACTTTTATAATATCTTTAGGTAAATAATCTTCTATATTCTCGCTCCACTCAATTACTAAAATATTGTTTCCAAGATATTCAAAAAATCCGGTGGACTCCAAGTCCTCCGCAGTTTTAATACGATACATATCAAAATGGTAGAGACTAAACTTATCCGCAGCATATTCATTTACTATGGAAAAAGTAGGGCTGGAGACCTCATCTTTTACACCAAAATAATCGGCAATACCACGAGTAAACGCGGTTTTGCCAACCCCTAAATCGCCATAAAGCGCTATTATTTCATTGCCCTTTAATGTTTTTGCCAAATCTTTACCGATTTTTTCCGTATCTAGCGCAGAATTACTAATGATTTTCATACTATAAATCCTCTAAAAATATAATTACAAAAGCTTATTTAAAAACTTTCTTACCCTAACATTTTTACAGTTTCCAAAAAGTTCCTCGGGCGTTTCATCAGCTATTATCTTTCCGTTATCCATAAACAAAACCCTGCTGGCAACTTCTTTTACGAAATTCATCTCGTGCGTTACCACTATCATGGTCATACCGCCGTTTGCTATATCGGACATAACTTTTGTAACTTCTTTTATCATTTCGGGGTCAAGCGCAGAAGTAGGCTCATCAAAAAGCATAAGTTTTGGATTCATAATAAGTGCCCTTATTATTGCAACCCTCTGTTTTTGGCCACCCGAAAGCATTGCAGGGTAATCTGCGGCTTTATCTCGAAGCCCTACTTTTTCAAGAAGCAAAAGCGCACAGCTTTCAGCATCTTTTTTTGAACAAAGCTTTAAAGATACGGGCGCCAAAACAATATTTTGGAGTATTGTTAAATGCGGAAAAAGATTAAAATGCTGGAAAACCATTCCAATATGCTTTCGCACCTCATCCATATTGCATTTCGAATCCGTAATATTTTTGCCTTCAAAAATTATTTCGCCGCTTGTTGGAATTTCAAGCCCGTTAAGGCACCTTAAAAAAGTGCTTTTGCCCGAACCTGAAGGCCCTATTATGGCAACTCTTTCGCCTTTTTTTATATCAACGTTTATTCCGCTTAAGATTCTTAAAACGTTGCTTCCATGATGAAATTCTTTATATAAATTTTTAACGCTTATCACTTTTCTTTAGCTTCCTTTCAAGTATTGACATAAGAAGTGTGGTAACCATAACAATTACCAGATACGTAAGTGCAACCGTCATAAGCGGAACCAGGGGCTCATAAGTCTGGCTTCTTATGATATCGCCCGCCCTTGATAAATCCATAACACCTATAAATCCCGCAACAGACGTTTCTTTTATAAGCTGAATAAACTCATTTACAAGCGTAGGTAGAACGTTTTTAAACGCCTGCGGCAAAATAATCTTCGTCATGGTTGCACGTTCGCTAAGGCCCAAAGAACGTCCCGCTTCATATTGACCAACATCAATTGAATTTATACCGGACCTTATAACTTCCGCAACATACGCGCCTGAGTTTATGCCAAATGCAATCATTGCGACCACTATCTTTGAAAGTCCGGTGGACGCCAAAATAAGATAATAAATAACAAACAGCTGCACAACAATAGGCGTACCACGAATAATATTAATATATATATTTGCAAGAAATTTTAAAAACTTAACAAATAGATTTTTGCTTCTGCTCACTTTTACAACCGAAATAAGCAAACCAATTAAAAGCCCCATTGAAAGCGCAACAGCCGTAATTTTAAAGGTTGTAACAAGTCCTTCGAGTATCATCTTATAACGGTTTTTATATTTTAGATTATTATAAAATTGACCAACCAAATCAACACTCGGCGTGACGGTCGAGGTTACATATTTATCAACAATTTTATCTATCTCTTTGGAATCTTTCATTTGCTTGAGTTCTGAATTTATTAAATCCAAAAGTTCGGTTTCACCTTTTGGAACGGCAATCCGATATCCTTCTTCAAAAAGATAATCATCAAGCATCTTAACTTTATCATTAGAAAGTCTTATAAGTTTTTTTGCAGGCGCTTCATCAACAACCACGGCGTCAAGCCTACCGCTCATAAGGTCGGCAACGGCATCGGAACATTTGTTATATCTGCAAATTTCCGAATCGGAAAAATTTTCCGTGCAGTAGCTATCACCCGTAAAGCCCATGGCTACGCCTATTTTTTTATTATGTAAATCATCGCCTTTTGATATATCACTTGCATTCGGCACTAAAATGGCTTGTTTTGCAAAGTAATAAACATCGGAAAAATCAACATTTGCAGCTTTATCGCTCGTATAGCTCATGGCAGCAATTGCAAAATCACAGTTTCTGTTGGCAAGTTCAAGAGTCACAGCGTCAAACGATGTATCGTTTACAACCGCTTCTACGCCAAGGCTTTCGGCAATTTTATTTGCAATATCAATATCTATTCCAAGTAATTTATCGCCATCTTTATATTCAAAGGGCTCAAATTCTGCGTTTGTGGAAACTCTTATGGTTCCTCTTTCTTTTATTTCATCTATTAAACCCGAAGCAAATGCACATGGCAGCAGATTAACAAACAAAAATGCAGCCATAAAAAAACTTAATTTTTTCAAAACACTTTTCATTTTAAACAACAGAATCCCCCTAAAAATTATACCGCTCTCAAAAGTTTATAAATTTTTATTTACCCGTTTTATTTGCGATTTTTTTAATAAGCGACTTTGGCTTGCTATAGTAGTAAGGAACAAGTATAGTTGCAACGTTTTCATGTTTGCGCAGCTGCTTTTCTATAAAGAAAGTTGTCTGGTTATGGAAAATTGCGTCTTTCCAACCGTTTCCGCAAATACGCGTAAGAACAACCGTTAAATTATCCCCGTTTTTAAGCTCTGCTTCACGCTCATTTATATATTCCTCTATTGGAGTAATTATATCACGATATGGCGTATAAACTACCGTCAGCGGAACTCCAATCTTTAAATCTTCCCACTGCTTTTTGAGTCTTTCAGTCTCTGTTTTGGAAACGGAAATATGAAGCACGGTAAGGTTTGAAGTTATTTTATTTGCATAATCAAAAGTTTTCAGCGCCGCACGATTCATTTTATTTATAAGCACAACGCACGGGAATGTATCTGTGCTCTGGCTTTTCTTATATTCATAGTGGTAACCTAAAATGCTTATGCCTTTTAAAAACCTAAAGTAATGCTTATGCGTTTCGGACATAAACCACATAAGTAAAGGGGTAGCCACCAAAAGAGCCCACGCACCATGGGTAAATTTTGTGGTAAACACAACAATTGAGCCTATAAACGTAACAAGTGCGCCAAAACCATTTATCAAAGATTTATATTGCCAACCCTTTTCTTTGGTTTTTAGCCACTTTACAAACATACCAAACTGGGAAATAGTAAACGATACGAACACACCGACAGAATAGAACGGTATCAACCTGTGGGTATCCGCATTAAAAGCAATTAAAAGGACGGAACTTATGATAAAGATAAACATTATACCGTTTGAAAAACTAAGTTTTGTACCTCTTTGCGAAAACTGGCGAGGCATGTATCTGTCTTGCGCAAGAATGGAAAGAAGTATCGGTAGTCCGCTATAAGAAGTATTTGCCGCCAAAAGCAATATGAGCGACGTTGTAAACTGCAAAATATAAAGCATGGGGCCATTACCGAATATCGCCGTTGCCATTTGGGATAAAACGGTTCTGTCGGCAAGAGGTATTACTTTTAAAGAGCTCGCCAAAAAGCTTGTACCACCAAAAATGAAGATTATAATTCCGCCAAGCATAAAAAGAACTTGTTTTGCGGTTTTTTGAGAAGGTTCTTTAAAACTTGGTATTGCGTTACTTACCGCTTCAACACCTGTAAGCGCCGAACAACCTGAAGAAAATGCACACAGAAACAAAGTTAAAGTCATAGTTGTTATGGTATTAGACGAGATAGATGCAATTTGTTCCGGAGTATAGGTTATCGGCATTAATGAGTGCCTAAAAAATCCAATAAATCCCATAACTATAAGAGAAATCATGGATATAATAAACGCATAGGTCGGAACACCAAAAACTTTTGAAGATTCGCCTATTCCTCTTAGGTTTACAATCGTTATTATACCTACGCATATAAGGGATATTATAATCCTATACGGGTCGAGCGCCGGAAATACAGCCGTTATTGCCGCCGTAGACGATGAAACACTGACTGCAACGGTCATAATATAATCGATTACCAAACATGTAGCAGCGAGCAGTGATGCTTTTTTACCAAAATTTTCCTTTGCAACGACATAGGCTCCTCCGCCGTTTGGATAGTGGTTAATTATTTGTGAGTATGAAAAAACCAAAATCAAAAGCAAAAGGATAATGGGAACGCTTACCAATCCCACATAATTAACCGCAAGAAGTCCCAAAGCCGGCACAAGCGCCATTAATATTTCTTCAACAGCATAAGCAACGGAAGAAACGGCATCGCTTGCCATAATAGGTAGGCCCCAAAATCTTGAAAGTTTTTCACTTTGAAGTTGCTCGTCTCTTAGTGCTGAACCTAACAATATCTTTTTAAAATGCTTAAAATCTATCACAATCAATCCCTTCTTACCATATATTTTTTAAAAATTACGTTTCAGAGACAATACTATCACAAAATCGGCAAAATACAAGATGTTTTTACATGTTTTATAACCTAAAAAAATAAATTAACATTATTTAGCTATCAATCGTATTTTATTTTTAAAAATAAGGTTTCTTTTTTATTATACGCAAACAACTATAAATACACGGTATAAAATAGTGGCTTTCTTATATTAAATTTAAAAGTTTAAGTACCACCATTGCTTTTTAAATTTTCTCTAAGCGCTAAAATTTCTTTTTTTCTTGCGCAAGTTGCATCATAATCAAACTCTATATGGCCATCATGATTAACGTAGACAACATCGCCTTCTCTTACTTTTCCGGCTACGTTTTGGATACTAAAAATAACCTCTTCACCGCTTGAATTTTCACAAATAACATTATTTTCACTTATTCTATCGACAAATAAATATTCCAAATTAACTACTCCACAATTTAATTCATCATATAAAAAATTATTTTTCTGTTTCCACTTTTATAGTTTTACCGTCTGTTAAAAATATAATATTACCGCGCTCATAAGTTTTATAAATTTTATCGCAGCATTTTTCCAAACGCTCCAATGTGTGCCAACGCCAGCCGGACGGAATATAGGGCTTACTTTTTTCTATCGTGGAAATAACGGCATAATCCGGATTTACGCATTCCAAAAACTTTTTGGCGCTAGAAGTATTACTGCCATGGTGCCCCACCTTTAAAACGTCCGATTTAAGCACATTTTGCGGTTCTTCGTTATTTTCTGCCCAAGTTTTTGAGTTTTCTATCCCTTTACGGTTTGTTTTCAAATTTTCGTTTGCTTTACCAAGATTAAATTTACTCAGCCCATAGTGCTTGATAATATCGTTTTCTTCCGCTTTGCTTGCATCGCCCGTAAATAAAAAGCTGACATCTTTATAAGTTATTTTCATAACTATAGAATTATCGTTCATATTCTCTTTATTTGCACGAACGGGGCCAAGTATATCTATTTTCAAATCACCGATTTTAAAACTCTTGCCCACTGATACGGATTCTACGGGGACTTGCTTTTCGATAAGAGCTTTTAACATATTTTCATAAGTGCGGGTTATGGGAATTATACTTTTCGGAATATCGGCTTCTATAAATTTATCCACTTTAAACTCTCTTATAACTCCGGCCATTTGCCCTATATGATCTCTGTGCGGGTGGCTCATAACCACAAGATCAAGCTTTTCTACTTTTTGCCGTTTTAAATACTCCACAACGGCGCCCGCAGGCTCTAAATCGGCAGCGTCAATTAAAATATTAACATCTTTGCATTTTATATACGCACAATCTGCCTTACCTACATTTATAAAGTGCACACACATATCACCATCATATATTTTGGGAGAAACATTTGCATTTATGTCGTCTACCACTTCTGCAGGTTTCCCGCTAACGCCGCCCAAAAACGCATAGTCCGAAAAATCCATGCTGCTGAAAATTGACTTTTGAAATGCATTAAAACCGATAAACAAGCCAAAAATAGCGGCACCGATTAAAAAAGTTATACACCATGATTTCCTGATTTTTTTACCAAATAATTTAAGCACAAAAATACCTCTTATAATAAAATTAGTAAACAAAATAAACATATTTTAAAATTTGGATCACGGATAAAAAATAGTACCTTTTTTAATTATTACTATTGTTTATTCATATTCATTTCCATAAACTGCTGATAGGTTATAAGCACTTGCCGTGGTTTGGAGCCTTCATGCGGCCCGATTATTCCCATTTGTTCCATTTCGTCTATAAGCCTCCCTGCTCTTGCATATCCAACGCGAAGTCTTCTTTGCAAAAGGGAGGTTGAAGCCTGTCCCGCTTCAATTATGCACTTGATAGCCTCATTCATAACAGGGTCTGCTGTGCTCTCGGCAGAATTTGCACCGTTTTCCTTAGGACCGTCCGTTATGGCATTTTTTTCTATTTCTGCCGCAACAGCGCTATCGTAAGATGTTTCTTGCGATTTTTTTAGAAACTCTATAATTCCCTCAATCTCTCTATCTGTAACGTAGCACCCTTGAACTCTTATAGGTTTTGGCGAACCAACAGGCGAAAAAAGCATATCTCCGCGGCCCAAAAGCTTTTCCGCTCCGCTCATATCAAGTATTGTGCGTGAATCTATCTGGGAAGAAACCGCCAAAGCTATACGGCTTGGAATATTTGCCTTAATTATACCCGTAATAACATCAACCGAGGGTCTTTGGGTTGCAATAACCAAATGCATTCCCGCAGCTCTTGCCATTTGCGCAAGACGGCAAATATAATCTTCAACTTCATTTGGCGCCGCCATCATTAAGTCAGAAAGCTCATCTATTATAATTACTATTTGAGGCATTTTTTCGAGTACTTCCCCATCTTTACCAACCATTCCGGGACAGCGAGTTACATAATCATTAAAAGATTCTAAATCCCTTACGTTGTTTTCAGCAAATTTTTTATAGCGGTTTAGCATTTCATTAACAGCCCAATTAAGCGCCCCGGCAGCCTTACGGGGATCGGTAACAACAGGTACCAAAAGATGAGGTATTCCGTTATAAATACCAAGCTCCACAACTTTTGGGTCTATCATCAAAAGCTTAACTTCATCGGGTTTTGCGTTATAAAGTATGCTAATTATAAATGAGTTAATACAAACCGATTTTCCCGAACCTGTTGAACCTGCGATAAGCAAATGCGGCATTTTGGCTAAGTCTGCTGTCATAATCTCGCCCGAGATATCTCGGCCAAGCACAACGGTCAGCTTACTTTTAGATGACTTAAACTTTGAAGAAGATATGAGCTCACGCATTTTTACAACACTTACAACTTTATTCGGAATTTCTACTCCAACCGCCGCTTTTCCCGGTATGGGAGCTTCTATCCTAACGCCCGATGATGCCAAATTTAATGCAATATCATCGGATAGGTTCGTAATTTTACTTATTTTAACCCCCGAAGCAGGCTGAAGCTCATATCTCGTAACCGCAGGACCACGGCTGATATCAATTATTTTTGTTTGAACATTAAAGCTTTTTAAAACATCAACCAGCATCTTGCCGTTGTTATTAAGTTCTGCCGTAATATCACGGTTATTCGGCGTCTCTGATTTTTGCAGTAAATCAATAGGCGGAAATTTATACTCAATCTCTTTTTTTTCGGCACTACTTTTTTGAACAGAAAATTCATTGATACCCTCAACCGAAGTATCCATTTTTTTGGCAGCATCATTTTCAGCTCCAATTTTTGCGCCGCTTTCTGAATTAATCTTGTTTATAAATTTTTCTGTAACTTTTGATATATCATCTATATCTTGTTCTTTTTCATCTTCGTTATTACTGGATTTAGTAGGTTTTGACGCTCTTTCTTTGCCGATATCTATATCAATATCCAAATTTTTTCTGCTCTTTATTTCTGCGCCCTTATCCTCAATTTTATGTTTTATAATCTTTGCAGGTTTTGAAAATGCTCGGAAAAGCTCCACCAAAGTAGTACCCGTTATAAACATAACCAACACAAACAGCAGTATTATGTTTGTTATACGTGCTCCTGCCATTCCAAATGCCCATATCATAGGCGCTCCTATTAATGCGCCAAAAAGTCCGGAATTTTTGCTTAGCTCTCCTTTTGTATATTGCGTAATTATGTACTCAAACCAATTTATGTTTTGCATACTTTCAATTTTTGAAGAGAAAACAAAGAACAAGGAACATGCAAAAATTATCGTAACAAGCGCCATGCATATCTTTAATTTTAAGTTTGCAACGTTTTTTCCAAAAGCTTCCAAAACGGAAATACACACAAGCAATATTGGCAAAAGGATAGAGCAAACGCCAAACAAACCGAATATAAAATTATGAAACCAAAGCCAAATATTTTCGCCCGGTACAATCACTAAAAAAAACAGAAGCATCCCCAGCCCAAACAAAATAAGCGATCCGATTGCGCTTTGCGGGGATTTGCTTTTTGATTTTGAATTTGTTTTTGATTTATAAGTTACCTTTTTAGGCATATGCTACCTCCGACATTCTTTTTTCTTGTAATTAGATTTTTCTATAAAACCGTACCCTGAAAAATATGGATACCATATATCCGTTCAAAAATACCGATTGCAAGCGTAATTATTCCCAAAACAACAGTATAAATCGAAAAAATCATTATTTTATTTTTTTGAACCATTTTATTAAAAATACCAATAAATAAAAATCCAAAAATAGCAGCAAATAAAATTCCAACACAAACAGCGGTTGCATCTACATTATGTATAATATCGGTAAATTTTGAAAAAAACAAAAATTCCGAAACCAATTTTAAAATAATAAGAGGTATGCCGAGCAAAAACGAATAATTAAGGGAAACTTTTTTATTAATGCCTCTTATAATTCCAATAGCAAAAACCGCTCCAATGTGAGAAATTCCCGGAAAAATCAAAGCCGTAAACTGCATTACTCCGCACCAAACGGCGTCCATAAGAGTAAGTCTCATTCTTCCGTCCCAACGTTTAACCATATTGTCAGCCGTTTTGTAGGTATATTTAAATTTATCGCTCTTAAAACTATCCACTCCAAGCTTTAGCAAAAAACTATTTATTAAAAACGATATTCCCAGCAAAATCATATTATCTGTGGCCCAAAATTCACGAGCAACACCAAAAACATTCCTGCCGCTCCCGGGAACAGGAACAAAAACCAGTAGTAACGGCATTAAACCAACGACAAGGGTTATCAACATATTTTGGCTTTTCTCACATCTTTTAAAACTAAAATTACCGCCAAAAACATCTTTAAAAATACCAAAAAAAGCCGTTATCAAACTCCATATTTCCTTATGATACGCAATTATCACAGCAATTAGAACGCCTATATATAAAAAAGAAAGAACCATACGGAAATTTTCACCTTGCCCAAATATATGTTCCATTAAAAGAGTATGCCCCGTACCCGAAATAGGCAAACTTTCCGTTATCCCCAAAGCTACTGCGCCAATAATATATTTTAGAAATTCCATTATTTATATACTCCCGATTGCCTTTTATTTATAAACTTACTAACAATCAATTATATCAAAAACTAATTTATTTTTAAATAACAAATGGTATCCGAACAAAATACATTCAGATACCAATTTTTAACAGTTTATAAAAATTATTTTTTCTTTTGCTTTTTTATACGAGAATAAAGACACGATATAGCTTCCGAAAGCGTTCCTACATTATCTATTATACCTTCCTTTACCGCTTCTTTCCCTTCCACAACGGAGCCTACGTCCAAGGCAAGCTCCTGGGTATTCATACAAAGTTCATAAAAACGCTTTTCGGAAATTTTGGAATTTGCAACCACAAAATTAGCTATCCTTTGTTGCATTTTTTTAAAATACTCGAATGATTGCCGCACCCCCACTATCATCCCGTCGCTCCTAACGGGATGCACAGTCATGGTTGCCGAACGCGCTATAAAAGATTCATTTGTACACACCGCCAGCGGAACTCCTATCGAGTGCCCACCGCCTATAACCATGGAAACGGAGGGCTTACTCATGCCGGAAATAAGTTCCGCAATTGCAAGACCTGCCTCGATATCACCGCCGACCGTATTAAGCAATAAAAGCAGCCCTTCGATTTCCGGATCCTCTTCTATTGCCACAAGCTCAGGAATCACGTGCTCATATTTTGTGGTCTTATTTTCTTCTGGTAAATATGTGTGCCCCTCAATCTGACCTATTATGGTCAAACAGTAAATCTTTCCTTTTTTGGAAGAAGTTATAACCGAACCGATATTTTGAATTCTTTCATACTGCTTTTCGCTACCCGTCGGAGCTGATTCGGTTATTGGTTTTTGAGATTTTTTCTCATTAATTTTAATACTGTCCATAGCTTTAAACATTCCTCTCTTTTTACTCAAGAATATTATTTCCAAAAATTAAATTTTTATTTTTGAAAATATATAAACATCAAAAATCTTGACAATATCACGTTTTTTATTAAAATAATAGTAAAATCATTTGTAAGCAGCAAAAAACTATTACATGATTTCTAATTTTAAAAAAATATATAAAAGTCGGTATTGTTATGCGTATTGCCGGCAAACCTTTGCGTTCCCGCACATAAATTTTATATGTACCAAATAAGAACAACTACCCAAATACATAAATAATTTTAAAAAAGGAGCACAGCTGCAATGAAATTCGGAATACTAAAAGAAATAAAAGAGGGAGAAAATCGAGTTATATGCACTCCAAGAGAAACAGCATTATTGGTCGGTAACAAACACGAAGTTTATATTGAAAAAGGTGCAGGCGAAAAGGCCGGTTTTTCTGACGAAGAATACATAAAATCGGGCGCTAAAATAGTTGCTTGCGCAAAAGAAATTTATAGTACCTGTGAATTTATTGCAAAAGTAAAAGAAATCGAGCCAAGCGAATTTGACATGTTAAAGGAAAATCAGATAGTGTTTACATGCATACACCCCGCCGCACATAAAGAAGAAGTGGACGCCTTGTTAAACAAAAAAATAACGGCTTTTACTGCCGAAGACACACATAGATACGATTCGCCAAATTGTGAAGCTGCCGGTAAAGTTGGGGCATTTATGGGGCTTTATGGTTTAATGACGTGCAACGGCGGTTGCGGAAAATTTGCCTCCGGACTTGGCGGAGCTCCAAATATCAAAGCTATTGTGCTCGGGTGCGGTTCTGTAGGTAAAGCGGCCATAAACGTTTTATATTCTATGGGAGCGCATATTTCGGTCGGGGCAACAAATGTTCAGCATCTAAAAGATATAAGCAATTTTTATAATGACAAAATAAGTACCTTTGTTTCAGACCGAAACACCTTATCTAAAATGTTACCGGATACAGATTTGGTAGTTAATTGCGTACGCTGGCCAAAAGATAACAAAGAATTTTTGATCACTCGAAAAATGGTATCCTCCATGCCAAAAGGAGCTGTTATATCGGATATAAGCTGCGATTATGGTGTTATCGAAACTTTTAAACCTACAACTCACGCTAATCCCTACTATGTTGATGAAGGAGTTGTGCATTACTGCGTATGCAATATGCCCAGCTTAATTGCGGGTTCTGCGTCTGTTTCGTATGCAGCAACCGTTTTGCCACACTTTTTAAATATAATGGAAAACGGAATCAAAAAAGCTTGCGAAATTAATCCTTATCTAAGAAGAAGTCTTACAACCTTTGGGGGATATTTAACTCACGAAGAAACAAGTAAAATTCAAAATAGACCCTGGGTACCTCCTGAAGTTGTACTCGGGCTTGATACAAAAAAATTAGAATTTGCTCCAAAACTTACCAAGAGTATTTCAAAAAATTTCTATTCCGAATATAAAGATAAGTGCGAAAAATACTCAACTTAGGATACTTAATTATATTAAAAAACGAAGCTTCATTATAATCTATAATGAAGTTTCCTTGTTTATAACCAATTATATTTTTATAAAATCAAAATTTAAAATATTAACTAAAATAACCCCTGATCTTAGCCTCGTCTATCAACTTTGGCTGAATTAAAGGGTATGTCCAATTATCAGGTAATGTTTCCGTTATAATAATTTTTTCAATTTCACTATGGAGTTCTTTTTCTAGCTCAAAAACATCGGCAAAATAAAGCATACCGAAAGTTTCTTCGGGGTTTAAATCATTTAAAAATGTTACGGAATAAACACAAACAGGCTTTATTTTGTATTTGATGGCGCCTGTTTCTTCATAAAGTTCTCTTTTTGCGGCGTCTAAAATGTTTTCGCCCGGTTCTCTGTGACCGCCGGGAATTTCGTATGTATCCCTTTCTTTGTGTTTGCAAAAAATCCATTTGCCGTTTGTTTTGGCAATAATCACGGCATATTTTAATAATTTATCATCGACTTCATCATAAAATTTTACTTCAGCCATTATCCACAACCCTTACATAAAACAAACACGAGGTTGCTCCCAAAAACAGCAACCTCATTTTGGCGGAGCGGGTGGGATTCGAACCCACGTGCGGTTGCCCGCAAACTGATTTCGAGTCAGCCCCGTTATGACCACTTCGATACCGCTCCAAATATTAAAAAATAAGTATAAAATTAATCATACAGCACATATCATTTTATTTGATACATTAAACATTGTCAAGATCCAAACCGGCAAAATAAAATAATTTTTCTTCTCCCTATTTTTGACATAATAAGCGCTACTTACCATTCATAATAAAAATATATCCACTATAAATTAAGGGGGATACATGAAACAAATAATATATGTAGACATTCTTGTAATCGTAAATCTATTTGTAAACTATTTTTTGCTCCTTGCAACTGCAAAATTTTTCTGTATCAAGTGGAAAACATCGCGGCTTATTTTAGGCGAAATCTTAGGCGGAATATACTCGCTTTATATATTGGCACCGGAGCTACCTTGGTTTATATCATCAGTAATAAAATTATTTATGTCCGTAACAATAATTGCCGCAACATTCGGAATAAAAAAGCCTACACAGTTTTTTAAAATATTAATTTACTTTTACTCCGTAAATTTTTTGTTTTCCGGAATAATGATGGCCGTTTGGTGCTGGTTTAAGCCAAACGGAATGCAAGTAAACAACGCCGTTGTTTACTTTAACATATCCCCCGTAATTTTAATAATCTCCACCATTATATCTTACATAATAATAGAAGCCATAAATAAGATAGTAAACAAAAGAAGGCTTGACCATAAAATTATAAACTTAAAAATCAAGTTTAGAACCAATCAAATTTCCATAACAGCAAAGATAGATACGGGCAATTTTCTTAAAGAACCTTTTTCGGGGTTGCCGGTAATAGTAGCACGAGAAACTTCCGTAAAACCTTTACTGCCCGTAAATACATATGAGCAAATAAAAGACTATTCTGCCGATAAATTTACCGATATTTTAAATTTAAAAATAAGAATGATTCCTTTTAAAACAATATCGGAAGAAAGCGTTTTACCCGCCTTTAAGCCGGATTGTATAAAAATAAACGAAAGTGAGGTGCAAAAAGAAGTATATATTGCTTTGTGTGAAGATAAGTTTATGCCACAAAACGCAGAAGCCCTTATAAATCCTGAAATTTTAGATTAAAAAAACAAGTATAGGAGAATACATATGAAACCAAAAACAATTAGCTTTAAAAAAGTAATTTTGAAATACAAAAAGATTATATTTTTTATAAATCAAAATGTTACCAAAATACTTAAAAAAATATTTTTAAAACCAAAAGAAATATACTATATAAACGGACCGGAAACGCTCCCGCCTCCCCTTAGTAAAAAAGAGGAAAATGAGATTATGCAAAAAATAATAAACGGCGAAAGCGGAAATATTCGCGAACCTCTTATAACACATAATCTAAGACTTGTTGTTTACATAGCCAAAAAATTTGATTCTTCCGGTATTCCCATTGAAGACTTGATATCCATAGGAACAATAGGGCTCATTAAGGCGGTAAATACATTTTCTCCCACCAAAAATATAAAATTGGCAACATATGCTTCAAGGTGTATAGAAAACGAAATACTAATGTACTTAAGAAAATGTGCTCAACTGAAAAACGAAACTTCCATAGACGAGCCGCTAAATGTTGATTGGGACGGCAACGAACTTTTGCTTTCCGATATTTTAGGCAGCGCCGATGACATCGTAACAAACCGTATAGAACAAGAAACGGAATGCGGACTGGTCCTGGGGGCCGTTAAAAGCCTTGCCGAAAGAGATAAGCTTATCATGGAACTTCGGTTCGGACTTTGCGGCAAAAAAGAACATACGCAAAAGGAAGTTGCGGATTTAATGGGTATTTCGCAATCTTATATTTCACGTCTTGAAAAAAGAATAATAGAAAAACTAAAAAAGGATATTGAAAGAGTATCTTAAAATCTTATATTTTATTCAAAAAATGAATATAATATGATGTGGATTTTTAAAATTCCAATTGCAAGATACATAGATGCTTTTTTAAAAACAAAAATAAACCTAAATAACGTTATTTTTCGGCCATATGTCTTATTTATAAAAATCAATCTGCATAGTATAAAAATTTAAAAATCAAATTTCTTAAAAAAGTAATTTCCAAAATATTTAAAAATCCTTATTGACAAAAACATGTACCTTATGATACAATAATTTTTGTCATTTGAGGCGCGGGTGTAGTTCAATGGTAGAACTTCAGCCTTCCAAGCTGATAGCGTGGGTTCGATTCCCATCACCCGCTCCAATTTATCAGATTTTGATCTCGATCTGATATGGTGCTGACATCTGCGCTAGTAGCTCAGCAGGATAGAGCAACTGCCTTCTAAGCAGTAGGTCAGGGGTTCGAATCCCTTCTGGCGCACCATTTACTTTATGGTGGATATAGCTCAGTTGGCTAGAGCGCCAGATTGTGGCTCTGGAGGCCGTCGGTTCAACTCCGACTATCCACCCCATTCCTTTATTAATATATCTTGGGGTGTCGCCAAGCGGTAAGGCAATGGACTTTGACTCCATCATTCGCTGGTTCGAATCCAGCCATCCCAGCCATTTTTTTAATTTAATAAGAGCCATTAGCTCAGTTGGTAGAGCACCTGACTTTTAATCCGGTTGTCCGGGGTTCGAGTCCCCGATGGCTCACCATGGTTTTAGCGTCACCCGTGTTGGTGGCGCTTTTGTTTTATAAAATCACTACTTTATATTGACAATATTAAATAATTATGTTATAATGATTAAAGAAAAGTGATTTAAGGAGATTATTATGAATAAAAAATTATTATCCTTTGGACTTAGTACGTTGTTTATATGTCAAACCGCTTTGGCGTTACCCGCCTCGGTAAAGGCTGCCGAAAAAGTAGACAACACTCAAGCACAACAGCTCCCAAAAACCACTTTGAAAAAACAAAAAAACAAACACGTAGCAAGCAAAAATGATAAATCTAATAATACCGCACTATACTTGGGCGGAGCGGCCATCCCAATCGCCATGGGACTATACCATTTCTTTGGGCCAAAATCCCGCCGTATACGCACAGTTCCTACGTATCTTTCCCAAGAGGCAAACCAGAGACAAGTTTTTCGTGAATACGAAAATGATCCTGATGCCTGTTCAACGCCTATTCCGCTAAGGGCTATATCGTGGTGGGGTCATAGATGTTGGTTTCATTCTTCAATATTACTTTATTATCATTCAAACTACCACGATGCTATTCTTGACTTTCCCATTGAAGAAGCAAGGGAATTGTTGGCGTTGGGCAATTTAGACGCCTTACAGCGTTCAGCACTTGAAGCAATGATATCCTTAGCCGAGATTTTCATAATATTAAATGGCGATGAAACGAACCCGAATTACCGCAAACCCCAAGTTGTTACTTTAAATCATGCTCGAGAAAATGACTTAATAACTAAATTAGCAGCATTTAACCATGAAGACAGACGCTATCCTGAAGGCATCACCTTAGATCGTCGCGAAGAAGAGCAAGAGGTTTGCACCGAAATTATATCCAATCTTATAGAAATTGTTTCAGGAACACTCCCACAATGGAGAGTGCCCAATACAGATGGCCCTGTCGGCGCACAATTAGGTAATAACTATGAACATTACTGGGCAGAGGTAGAGCATAATGGGGTATTATTTGGACTCGGACGAAGCACCGATCTTCCTTTATTAATAGCAAAACTAGGTTCAGATCATAATCCGTTATAATATATCAAAATCTAAATTTTTAAGATATCAAGCAATATAATGTTATTTTAGCTTAATATGAGTTTTTACTGGGAAATCAATATCCAGAACCATTTTAACGCTGCCTATGTAGGTAGCGTTAACTTATTTTAAAAAATTGTTAATCACATTGACATAGTTAACAAATTATGATATAATTATTAATGTAAAATGAAAAAATGAGGGGTTTTAATGGTCAAAAAAATACTGTCTTTTATATTAGGATCACTGCTGCTTGGTGAAGCATCGGTAACATGGTCTGCAAAAGCTACAACCACCCAAAGCGACAGCTCTTACAAAATTGAAGAGCTCACTTCGCCTACAACAGAAAAAAGAACCATTCAAAGCGATGCAGAGGAACCTACCTCATCAACCACCAAAAAAGAATCCGCCGACAGCGAAATCCCTTGCGATGCTTCAGATCCGGATAAAACCAAACTTAACGAAAACAATACAGAAAATTCACGTGACAGCGAATCCGAAGAAGAAGGCGAATATTATGAGGATGAGGAAGGCGAAGAGGAGGATGATGAGGAATTAGATGTTTTCAAGCCCGCCGGATTAGGTCTGGGCACTGCAGCGCTGACCGCAGGCTTATTTTATGCAGCCCCATATATAAATCCAAAAATACAGGCAATAATGCGGGCAAGGAGACAACGAGCACAAAACATATTAATGGAAAGGGAAGCTGCGTATAGAGCGCAAGCTAACCGAGACAGAGGCGAAAACATAAGATTTGTCATACAAGCCTTAGCAAACAATCAAGATGCACTCGCATCACGCGTCCCGCTAAGAGCAATTGCGTGGCAACATAATAGGTGCTGGTTCTACGCTTCCATCTTGTACTTCTATCACCGCCCAACATATCACAATGCTATACTGAACTTTCCAACACTTGAAGCGCAGCGGATATTGTCAACATTAGACGATGGGGCGGCGCCTCCCGGAACACGCCAGCTCCTTGAAGCAATGATATGTTTATCTAAAGTTTTTAAAATATTAAGAGGAACGGAGCTAGATCCGGATTATCGTAGACCGCAAGTTGTATATTTAAGCGATGCGGTTGAAGACGAGTTGATAGAAAAACTCGGAATGGTTAATCTTATCTATGACTTCCAACCACTAGACATGGGTGAAACTTTAAGTACAAATCATACACCCCAAAATGTTTGCCAAACCGTAATAGAACATCTTGTGGATGCAACCGACTTAGCTATACAAAACGATGCAAATTTGGCAAGTTTACGAAGCTGGCATTGGCAACCGCCAAATCCAATTAATCATCCGGAAGAAGAAGGCATGACTGAAACAAAAGGTCACCCGGGACATTTTTGGGTGGACGTTGCAGGAGGTAATACAATCTTCCATATTGGGGAAAGAACATGGCCCGGACAAAATGCTATACATACTGATAATGATGTTGTAGAATTCCCTCTACGCAACCTTGTTATCCTTGAGCCAGAACCGGAGCCCGAACCAGAACCGGAGCCCGAACCAGAACCGGAGCCCGAACCAGAACCGGAGCCCGAACCAGAACCGGAGCCCGAACCAGAATCTGAAACTGGATCAAACCCAAAACAACAACGCAAGAAAAAGAAACATTCTGCCAAAGGACAACGTAAGAAAAAACAACACAAAGGAAAAAATAAAGGAAAAAATAAAGGAAAAAGTCGCAAACATCGCCGCCACAGACAAAGATAATAGATACACATATAACCGGCATTTTGTACACAGCGCAATGCTATTAATGCGAGTACATAAGAACAATTTATAAATCCTAAATCATGTCAAAAAGTTTTGCCATACTATTTATACTTTTACAGTATAAAGTCGACAAAATTTATAATTTATAGTATAATACCCCTTAATTAATTAAATTAGGGGGGTAATTTTTTATGTTATTTAAAAAGTATTTAGCATCTGTTCTAAGCGGCGCTTTGGTGTTTTCGCCACTATGCGTATTTAATGAACACACCATGGCAACCCAAACTGAAAACGAGCTTTCTGAAAGCAAATCAGCCAAAAAACTAATTGAAAGTGGATTTTACATACCCGATGAGTACCGAAACAAACAAACTGTTTCAATTGATATTTTATGTCCTCAAAATTTAAATACCGCTCTAAAAAAAGGGATGGAGTTTATTTTAGATGATAAAGAGTCTGCTTTCATAGATAAAAAGCAAGATTTAAACCGGTGTATCTTAGAAAACGATTTGCTTTGCGACTACATAAAAAAAGTAATTGAACTTACAAACGATAAAGAAATGAACGAAAACGATAAGCAATTTCAAATTCTTAAAAAACTATACAATATGAAAAACTTCATGAAAGTAGATGAAAACATACCTGAATCAAATAATTTTTTTAAATTCATATCCGCAATGGAACACGCTTATAAAACAGTCATATCAAGAAAAATCGCAAACGATATAATCACTTCCGAAAGATCCAAAATAGAAAGCGTTATGGGTTCACAAAATGCGGCCGCTGGAGCTAATATTTCCGGTTCTGCCAATATTTACGGCGTAAACGTGGGTATATCCATAGGAGTGGAATCCTCAGAATCTTCCTCTGAAACTTCTTTTTACACAATAGATTCATCAGCAAAATTGGGAATGAGTGTGGGGGCAGGACTACAAAAATATCTCTCCTCTTCGGTTCAAGATACAGTTACCTTTACCCATTCGTTAATTTTATACTCCTTGGAGCAATTTTTAGATTCTTCGGTAAAAGACGGTAAATTAAGCTCCATAAAGCTACGTGAGCCGGACATCAAAAAGATAATAAAATCACGTCAAGAAATGCAAAAAAATGAAAAAGAACTTATATCCTTAATGCGCAATTCCGTAGAGTGGTATTTAAAAGCTTCTGAAACAATTCCGCAAGACGTAAATATAAAATGGCCGGATATAACAATTGCTAAATCTCCGGATAAGCAACGTAGCGTAAATTTAAGTGTTTCGGCAAACACTGCTGCCTCTTGCTTAGCAACAATCGGAATGGAAGTTTCCGCCGATGCTCAGAAATCAAATATATATGCATATAGCTCTTATCTAAACCTTATAGAAAAAAACTGCGCGCCTTCACACTATGGAGAAAATGCAGAAACCATTTCTAAATTTTTAAATCAAGACAAAACAAAAAAATATACCGAAATAAAAGAATTGGTAGACTATTACTTTAAAAAACACCCGAATTTAAATAATGACGAAAAAGATAGATTTATATCTACGTTGATTTCAAACCTAACCGGAGATATAAGAATGTATAACAATGCGCTTTCCGTACTTGCCAATGAAGGTGCCTCAAAGGAAGAAAAATCGGAATCTGAAAAAATAAAAAAGGAAACTGAAAAAAACTGGATCAGTCCATCAAAGGTCTTACGTATAAATAAAGGACGCTTGGAAATATTAAAAACCGCCGTAGCGCTATCTGCATACCTTTTTGAACTGGGCACCACAGATAAAAATGAGCCTTTGTTCGAAAAGCTCTATAATGAAATGGAACACCTTGCCAAAATGCAGGCATTTTCAAAAAATAAATCCAAACAAAAAGCTGAATACTCAACGTCAAGAAAATGTTATAGCTCCTCGGTAAACGGAAAATCATATTTGAAAATTCCTATCGTAGGAACCACCGCACTAAATATAGGATATACCGAAAACGTAGGCGACGCTTCCTTCGACACAAACCAGAATATACTCGTTCAAATGCAAATTCCAATGATAGGCGATAAAATACTGGGCGCTAACAGCATTCGTGAAAATTTCAAAAAAATTGTTTCCAATACCTCAAAAATAAAGAATAATCCTTTTGCACCGGAAATGGAAAAAGTAATTTCTTTACTTGATTCAAATTTTGAAAATATATTAAAGCAACTCGGCGCAGAAATTCCGGTTTGCGTTCCGGGTTATTTCTCGGTAGGGCACTATATGCTGCTAAACCTATACTTTACCAAAACAGAAAAACCCGACAGCGATTGTAAACCGAATCCATTACCGGGTGACAGCACACCGATAACTCCGGAAAATGACGAATGGGTACTTAAACTTATAAAAAGAATTGATACCGTTTCCCCTGACCTTAATTTAGAGGTTAGCGGAGTGGGAAAACTTGGTGCAACCGCTAAAATAGGGAAAGCATCTTCAATAATTGGAAACAACACACTTGCCTTTTTAACAAACAAGTTTAACGCACTATCCACAGGAATTAATGAAAACTCCAACGAAGAAAATCCAATTTGGCAAGACTTCAAAAAAGCTCAAGCAGAAGAATTCTCAAATTTATTTACAAACATTTCGCAAAAAACAAATGCACGCTATGAACTACAATGTATCTGGAACAGTATTAAAAATAATATCGCATCAAATCAAACTCAATATGATAGCGTTTATAATGATTTCAAGGGCTTCTTAGATGCTTGCGAAAGTTTTAATAATGATAAATCACAAGAAAACTTTGATAATGCATCTTCCCTATTCGATAAAGTTTTAGCTCTAAATTATAAACTTAGCTATCTCCCTGAATTTCAAAAAGTCCACTCTATAAAATAAAATCCGTCAGCACTTTTTATTATAAATTTATTAACTATTGGGTTGAAAATCAAGTTATCCCGTGTTATAATAAGATTAAAAAACATGGGAGAAAAATTCATGAACCTTAAATTAAAATCAAAAATTTTACTGGCCATTTTTTGCGTGTCCGAATTATTAGGCACACCATTAACAAATACATTTGCAAGTTCCACACTTACAGGCGCTTCCACAAGAACATCTTCGCCAGTAAATTGGAAACAAAAATTGTTTAGAGCAATTGAAAGCAACAATGCATCTCTCGCACTTAAATGCTTGGACCACAGTGTAAACCCAAATACTATAACAGATTCTTCAGGCAATACCCCGTTATATTTGGCAGTGGAGGGAAACGCCGTAGATATATGTAAATATTTATTAGAATATGGAGCAAATCCAAACACTATAATGCGTTCTTCAGGAAAGTCTCCACTGCATTTGGCGGTAGAGAAAAACGCCGTAGATATATGTAAATATTTATTAGAATATGGAGCAAATCCAAACACTATAATGCGTTCTTCAGGAAAGTCTCCACTGCATTTGGCGGTAGAGAAAAACGCCGTAGATATATGTAAATATTTATTAGCATCTGGTGCAAACCCCAATATATCAAATTCGGAAGACTGCTACACACCGCTACATATTGCGGTTATATATGGCCGCATCGAAATAACACTAATTTAATTAAAAGCCGGAGCTGATCCAAATGCTCAGACGCGAATTTTGCGCTTGACACCTTTACATTTAGCCAACCCGGTTGAAGAACCTTTAATCATAGAATATTTGATAGAGTACCATGCAAATATTTATATACAAGATGATTTTGGTAAAACAGCGGCGGAAAATATACCATGGAAACTTTACAAGTCTATAAGAAATCCAGAGGCAACCGCTAGGCCGAAGAAAAATAGCGCCGGGAAGCTGCATCAACAATAAAGTGGCGTTTTTTCAAAGCGCAGGAAAATCGAACTATAAAAAAGATTTTAACAATGGTTTTAATAGCAAATATCAATTATAAGTTTACCAAAATATAATACCCGTAGAGTTGCTTCCAGAAAACAACTTTACGGGTAAATTTAAACCAAAATTTTTATTTTAAATCTTCAATCAATAGGTATATTAAAACACGCATCATGAAATCTTATAAAAGACCACATTTTATCAGCAAGGTCATCGGGACATATCTGCCCAAGTCTAAATTTTATAATATAGTAAACAAAAGTTTCGGCAAACCAATCTGATACACCACTGCACGAATATTTACTGACTGCAATTGATTTTTTACTAATGTCTTTTTTCATATCTGTAAATTCAGCAAGATATTCCTTTTGAGCGAACGCCGAAGCACATCTCCGAAACATCGCTTGGGGATTAGCCGATTCAGAACCAAGTAATTCGCGACCATATGCATCTGTTTCAGTTTGCATTCTTCCCATTTCTTCTCGGGCTATAATTTCGGGCATAGCGTCTAAAAGCTGAAGTTTAGGATTGACAACAGTCACTAAACGTGTGGCCATGGCACCAAAAAAATGCACATAATCCCTAACACGAAGATCACTTGCGCAAATATTGTTAAAAGCCAATGTATATTGAAACAAATGACCCATTTCATGAATCGCAGTACTACCTATTATATCTTCCAAATTATTAGACGGACAGCACTTATGCCTCTGTGCAACGCTTTGATATACTGAAAATGCTACTTTTTTCGGAATATTATCATCAAAAACAGATGGCAAAATTGAAGGTCGTTTACCATACACCTCTTCATTCATTAATATCATAAGTCCGGAAATTGTTGGCTTTATCGGGGAATAATGAGCAGAGGGTCTACCGCCACCTTTGCTTTCATCACACGATTACCCTATAGTAAAATTGTATTCTCCGAATTGTTTCATTTGCTGCACGAACATCGACGTTATACCGGGATGAGCAGCAAAAATGTCACCGATATTTCTTACGAATATGTACAAAAAATAGGGATGAATTCTTTCTCTGACAGCTTTCGAAACCCTAAAACGACCACTTAACAAGCGGTTACATCTATTTGTTTCCGACTCTATCATGTGCTCGAGCCTAGCCTCATCAGGTATATCCGGACAAACAACATCTCTTTCAAAACGTGGAGCATCCAGAATATATCCTCTATCGTCACCCGAACCGAATGGCACCATAGCGCGGCAGGGTAATGCGCTGCAAAAAATCACCAAAGATGCCATAACTGCGCTACTTTTCTTAAGCATACTTTTAAATCTCATAATTGAGTTTTCCTCTAAAATATTTAATTTTAAACTATTATATAACATTTTGAAAACATTGTCAAACGTTTTTTAACAAAAATTTAGTTTAAAACAAGCAAATCGCTCCTATGCATAACTATGTTAGCTCAAATAAAAAACATAACTTAGTATAAACTCGTATTCTAGAATTTTTACTGCCCACAACGCTTGCCAAAAGACCTTCCGGCAATTGCAATAATCTCCATAAATAGCATGCAACAAAAATTGCAAAAGTAAAACCAATTTTATTTTGCAAAAAACTCAAACAAAAAGTCGACTACCAAGTAGTCGGCTAAATCTGACATGATTTTTAACTGGTGTGAGGTTACATAAGGGGCATGAAGAAATTCAGTAACAATAATGCGTCAAGCCAATCTCAATGTTTACAACAAAATTTTATCGCAGCCAAGGATCTGCCAAAGCATCGTCGGCAGACTTAAGCTCTTTACCTTCATAAAGCCTTTGACAAAACTCTATAAGTTTCTTATCATCAGCGGTTGGATAATATACACCAAAATATTCGTAATCAGGAGGTCTATTCACTAGAACACCATCTTTACCCTCAAGTAAGGATTCACAATAACTATCAACATCACCATTAATAACATTAGATTGCACCACATAATCCTCTGCACGTAAATACTTGAGCCACATCGCCAAAAGAACACGAGAAGCATTTTCAAGGTCTCTCTTACGCCCCTTACCGGTTTCGTCGGGTTTAAGTGTTCCAAAATCGATTACAGAATACTTGTATTTACCCTCACTTGCACCGGGCTTTTTGAGAATATTAGGAAGTCTAATGTCTCCATGACTCTTGCCCTCATCATGCACGAGTTTCAAACCCTTTAGAATACCTTTTATCACTTTCTTTAGGTCCGAGTAATTCACACTCAACTTACTCACCACAGTCCTATTTTTTCCTTTACGATAGGGATCCGCTTCCTTCCTTAATTCATAGGTTTCGGACTCTATTTCAACATCCCACAAATCAGAATCAGCAAGCGGTGCTTCAAAAACAGCAACTTCAAGTCTCTTACCGTCCTCTGTAGTTACACTTGGTAGTTTTAGCTTAAGCTTGGGAACAGTGAGATATTTAAAAAAGTGTTTCAATTTTTTTCATACCCTTTCACCAATTCACCTTGTCCTTCTCGTTTCGCTTTTTCAAGCTTTGATTTAAAATCTTTTTTTAATTTTTTTAACTCCTCAGCCGCCTCAAGTCCCTCATTTAACGATGCCCAAGAGTTGCCCTGGGGGGGCGCACACTTTCGCTGCCATTTCCTTTTCTTTGGTAGGGTCTTTTTTGCTTTTCCTAGATGCTTTAAATGCGTGGCTTGCCGCGCCTCCGCCCAAATAATCTAAAACCGTATATCCATTTTCTTCAAGAATCTTTCGCGCCTGCTCTTCACTAATTTCTGCCATAAAAATCATTCCCTTATATAAAAAATTAAACCATTTTACCGGTTTGCATAAATTATATATATACATATATGTTGCCAAGCGCTTTTGAAAATTTTATAAAATTACACTAAATATTGTAAACATGCAAGATTTGTTTAACGAAAATAATTTTTTAAAATTAAGACTTTATTTTTAAAATATACACTTAAAACAAGCAATAAGCATCCCCCAGCCTAGCTGGGGGTATTTCTTTAACGGGCGAAGCCCTGTACTACTAGCCGCCTCTAAAGGA
>CALWJD010000002.1:0-180397 GCA_944380925.1 uncultured Clostridia bacterium
GTCAACACTTTTTTCCCCTTCCACTCACCTTTTACCTTTTTAACAAGCCTGCCAAACTTCGTTGAATGTTTTTGTGAAAATTGATATATTTTTTTAAACTGTTATACCTTAAATTCAACCTTAAAATTTTCATCGGGATTTTCAATTAAAAGTATCTTACCATCTTTATCTGCTAAAATCTTATACTCCGAATTTTCGGTTTTTATTTTAAAAACTAAAGAATTATCACCTTTTGAATCAACTTTTATATTTTCAGAAGCGCCAATCGCGCCAAAAACATCCATAATTTTAGAAAAAATGGCATTCTTTTCAAGTGGGTTCAAATTATATTCACCGGAAAGTTCCTTGCTTGAAATTATATACTTACCATTTTTATATTCGAAAGTAACACTGGCTAAATTTTCCGGAGTTTTAAACGCAACCGAAGTAATACCTTCCGGAACGTTTGTCACGTGCGCTTCATACTTTTGACCATTTTCAGTAATTATAACGTCATTTTCTACGTTTTTTTCTATGCTTAATTTATCAGACGCATTTTTACTGCATCCTGAAAAAATCAGCGCTACTGCGCAAGGCAGAATCCAAAAATGCTTTTTCGTAAAATACAACTATAAATCACCTTTTTCAAACCCTAAAAATATTTCAGGCAAAACATTTACTAAATCTGCTGGAGTCATTGCTACTTCAGACATTTTTTCTCTACATCTATCACCTGCCAAACCATGAATATAAGTGGCGCAAAAAGCTGCATCTACTGCAGAAAAGCCTTGAGCTAAAAAAGAAGCTATCATGCCCGAAAGAACATCTCCGCTGCCGCCCTTTGCCATACCGGGATTGCCTGTTGTGTTTAAATAGATATCACCTGTAGCATCTGCAATTATTGTATTGTGACCTTTAAGCACGAGCGTAGCACCATAATTTTTGCAAAAATCAACCGCGCATTTAGTTTTATTAGATTTTAAGTAATCCATATCTTTGCCGATTAATCTGCACATTTCTTTTAGGTGAGGGGTAATAACAACAGGAGATTTTGCTTCTTTTAATATTTCTATGTTTTCCGATACCACATTTATTCCATCGGCGTCTATAAGTAGTGGAATTTCGGAACGTCTAATCATTTCGCTTACAAGAAATTTAGTATCGTTATTCCAGCCCATACCGCAGCCTATCAAAATTCCCGAACATTTTTTGGACTCACGCAAAATTTTATCGATATTACCGGCGGAAATAGCGCCATCACCGGTTTCTTCCAAAATTTTAAAGGTACATTCTGAAACTTTGCAAGAAAGCGATTTATAAACCAATTCCGTAACCGCAGCCGTAACCAGCCCTACACCACACTTTACGGCAGATGATACACAAAAGTACGCAGCTCCAGGCATACTTTTGCTTCCGCACACACAAAGAAGTTTACCAAAATCGCCCTTGTTGGAATCAGCCTCCCTTTTGGGAATTTTTTCTTTTACCATATCAAAAGTGATTTTTCTTAAAACTTCATATTCGTTCATATTTATTGCTCCTTATGAAAATCTTTATAGCATATAACCACCGCAGAAGCGTAATTTTTTGTATGAGTAAGGCTCACAGAAAATTTAAAGTTGTTTTTTTTAGCATAATCAAGCGCATCATTAACTAAAAAAATATATGGCTTGCCCGTATTATCATCTCTTAAAATTTGAATGCTTTTAAGTTTTATTTTTCCAAGCCCTATACCCAAAGATTTTAAAAAAGCTTCCTTAGCGCAAAAATTTACCGCAACGCTTTTGGGAGAAAACTTTTTCTTTTCAAGTTGCAAATATTCTTCCTGGCCTAATATAAACTTTAAAAATTTATCATTTTTTATAGATTTTTCAATACGGGAGATTTCCACCATATCCGTTCCAACCGAAATCAACTAAATCACCGCCAAAATTAAAATACTATGCCTTCAAACCGCGCCCCTTGTTTATTAATAAAACTATCTTTTACACGGCGTTTGATATATTTAAGATCTGAATTTTTGAAATTACTATCTGCAAGAATAATGTTTTCGGCGCACTTTCCTGCTTTTTTCATAATCTCCATATCATAATAAGAAGTGGGTATACCTAAATTCGGGACCCCGTGCTGATTAACGCCAAAAAAATCTCCGGGGCCACGGATTTTAAGATCTTCTTCGGAAAGATAAAAGCCATCGTTTGAATGAGTCATCGCGCCAAACCTCCTGGCAGAATCTTGGCTTTTTGAATCAGAAATAAGAACGCAGTAGGATTTTTTGTCGCCTCGCCCAACTCTGCCTCTTAATTGATGGAGCTGCGAAATTCCAAACCGCTCGGCGTTTTCTATTATCACAATTTGAGCATTGGGGACGTCCACGCCAACTTCTATAACGGTGGTAGAAACAATTATTTTTAAATTTCCGTTTATGAACCTTTTCATTACATCTTCTTTTTCTGCACTTTTCATTTTTCCGTGCAAAATACCAATATCCTCATCTTTAAATCCGGCTTCGATCATTTTTTCTTTGTAGGTAAGAACGTCTACTATATCATTTTCATTTTCTTCAATACATGCACAGACGATATACCCTTGCCCGCCAACACCAATTATATTTTTTAAAAAATTCCATGCTCGTGATCGTTTTTCGGAGGTTATTTTGTAAGTATCGATTTTCTGCCGTCCGGGAATTGTTTCAGAAAGTACCGATATATCCAAATCACCATATAGAATCATAGCCAGAGTTCTGGGTATCGGTGTTGCGGACATAACCAAAACATGAGGGGCAATTCCTTTTTTTATAAGCATCTCGCGTTGTTTGACGCCAAACCGATGCTGTTCATCGGTTACTATCAATCCTAACTTTTTAAAATTAACTCCCTCTGATATTAAAGAATGCGTACCAATCACAACATCTATATTTCCGTTTGCTATGTCTTCCAAAACGATATTTTTTTCTTTTGATTTCATAGAGCCATGCAAAAGCCCGACACGTATATTTGATTTTTGATAAAAAGATAAAAAAGTTTTATAGTGCTGCATGGCCAATATTTCGGTAGGCGCCATTATTGCAGCTTGATAACCGCTTTTTGCGGCGTCATAAGATATAGCCGCAGCAACCGCCGTCTTGCCCGAACCAACATCACCTTGCAAAAGCCTATTCATTGCAAGTCCGCTCTTTAAATCTTTTTCGCATTCAAAAATAGCTTCTTTCTGAGCATTTGTTAAGGTAAACGGCAAAAACTTTTCAAACTCACCCAAGTAATTTTTGGAAATTTTAATTTTAGTTTCTTGCCTTGATTTTTTCTTTAAAAGTTTCATACCTAATTGATAAATCAAAAACTCTTCAAATAATATTCTGCTTCTTGCGCATTTCAGATTATAAAAATTTTTCGGGGAATGCATATTCCGAATAGCAAAATCCAAGCTGCAAAGATTGTTTTCACGCAAAATATTTTCAGGCAAAGTTTCCGGAATGTTTTCGGGTAAAAGTTTGAAAGCTTCACAAACAAAATTTTCAATTTTTGCAGAAGTTAAACCTTTTGTTTGATTATAAACAGGATATAATTTTAAATCTTCCTCTATCTTTTTAACCTTGGGAGAAATCAATTCAAATTTAAAGCCATTTTTCTTAATATTGCCCTTAAATAAATATTCTTCACCCGTTTTTAAGCTTTGAGCAACATACTTATTATTAAAAAAAACTATATCCGCAAAATCCTTTCCATCAGTTGCGCTTAATTTATAAACATACTTGCCGCTCCTTGTTCTGACTCCCTGCACACCTGACATGATTTTAAGTTTCACACATCTTTCATTATTTCCCACAGACTCCGAAAGAGTGTAAACATTGCACCAGTCCTCATACGTTCTCGGATAAAACTTAATTAAATCACCAATGGTGTTAACCCCTAAAGCTTTTAGACACTGCGCACTTTTGGGGCCAACACCTTTTAATTCTTTTATTTCGATATTAAACAAAGATGCCATAATCGGCACCTCCATAATTTATTTAAAAATAAACCTATTCGACTGAAATTATAAAATAGTATATTGGCTGCTCACCTTTTACCAGATTTACCTCAATAGAGGAACTAAGTGACGACTCAAGCGATTCTTTTAAACTTTCCGCCTGACTTTCAGAGATGTTTTCACCGTATATTAGAGTAATAAATTCCGTATTTTTATCAACCAAAGATTTCGTAAGTTTTTCAGCTGCCTTTACCGGATCTTTTTCGGTGAACTTTAACTTCCCGTCAGCCAAAGATAATATTTCGCCCTCTTTTATTTTAAATCCGCCAAATTCCGAATCACGCGCGGCAAAAGTAACTTGGCCTGTTTTTACTTTAGATATTACTTGCTCCATTTTTTCCAAATTTTCTTTGATACCAAGGCTTTGATCAAACGCCAAAAGAGCACTCATTCCTTGAGAGATGGTTTTTGTCGGAACTATAACAACTGTGCGATCCTTGACAAGCGAAACGGCCTGCTCGGCAGACATAATTATATTTTTATTATTTGGGAAAACATAAACTGTTTTGGCAGGCGTTGCAAGCACGGCTTCCACAATTTTATCCGTACTCGGATTCATTGTCTGACCGCCACTTATAACGTTTACGCACCCTAAATCTTTAAAAACATTAATGAGCCCTTCCCCGGCGGCCACAGCCACGAACCCAACTTCCTCTTCGGGCTCTTTCGCTTCCAAAACGGCTTCCGGCACTTTGCTTGCCTCGCTTAATTTTTTGTTTTCCGCCGCTAAGCGATGCTGCTCTTTCATATTTTCAACTTTTACCGTCAAAAACTGTCCGTATTTAATACCGAGCTCTAAAGCTTTGCCCGGGTTTTCCGTATGAACATGCACTTTAATAATTTCGTCATCATCAACGACAACAACACAATCTCCTATTTTTTGCAAATGCATTTTAAGTTTTAATGGCCTTAACTTGCAAAGCCTATTTCTTTTGACTATAAACTCAGTACAATATGTAAAATTAATATCCCCATCAAATTCCGCCGCTGCATTCCTGAAAGCATCATCACTTGTGTTATCAATACTTTCTGCATCTGCACTGATAATAACACCATCTTTAAATACTGAAAGCATACCTTCAAAAATAAGGCACAATCCCTTTCCGCCGGCGTCAACAACACCTGCTTTTTTAAGTACCGGCAACAAGTCAGGCGTGCTTTTAAGTGCCTCTAAAGCACCCTCGCAAACCTCAGACCAAACATAAACCATATCATTATTCGCTTTGGCTGCAATTTTGGCTCGCTCTGCCGCAACTCTTCCAACGGTTAACATAGTTCCTTCGGTCGGCTTCGTAACAGCTCCATAAGCGGCTTTTACTCCTATTTCCAATGCCTCCGCAACGTCAAAACCATTAATGGTTTCTCTTTCCGAAAAAAGTTTTGAAAATCCCCTAAAAAGTATCGAAAGTATAACGCCCGAATTTCCTCTTGCGCCTCTTAAAAGTGCGGGGACAAAAGCTTTTACTACTTCTCCGACCGTAGCAGTATCATCAACTTTTTTAAGAGCCTCCACAGCCGATGAAATAGTCATGGACATATTTGTGCCGGTATCTCCATCGGGCACAGGAAAAATATTTAACTCATTAACATAATTTTTGTGTTTTATTATATTGTTAGCTCCGGAAATAACTGCATTTTTTAGGCATAGACCATCTATCAACTAAAACAACTCCTTAATTATTATCGCAACAAAATTTATTGTGTTACCCATTTAATTATAACTCATTTAAATGGTATGTTCAAACTATAAAATTCTGAACCTTTCCACGGATTTTGTTTTTCCGCTTCTTTCGTCAATATCAAAAACAACGCACTCCATTTTGCAATCGCCGGAAGCATTTTCAAACCTTACGGGCATTCTATCCACCATTCTTCTTATGGAAAGCTCCTTTTTTACTCCCAAAACGGAGTGAATAACCCCCGTCATACCAACGTCTGTTATATATCCGGTCCCTTGAGGTAAAATTTCTTCATCAGAAGTCTGAACATGTGTATGAGTCCCGAAAACAGCCGAAACTTTTCCATCGGCATAAAATCCAAAAGCGCGCTTTTCGGCAGTTGCCTCGGCATGGAAATCAACAATTTTAATAGCGCAATCACTGCACTGCTCAACTACATTATCAAGCGCTTCCGCAGGGAGAATCAAACATTCAAGATACGAAACCCCCAAAATATTTATAACCGCTATTTTTACTCCGCCAACATCTACTTTACAAAATCCTTTTCCCGGGGCGCTGGGGCGCGGATAATTAAGTGGCCTTATAATATGTTTACCGTTTTTTTCATAATTGTTCTCGTTCAAGAACGAAAAAATTTCTTTTCTTCTGAATGTATGATTACCACCGGTTATAATATCCACGCCGCTATCAAAGAGATAACAAGCGGAATTCGGGATAATGCCATTGCCCTCTGCAGAATTTTCGCCATTTGCAATAACAAAATCAATATCATGGTCTTTTTTAAAATTTCTAAGTTTACTTCTTAAAAAGGAGCAACCGTTTTTGCCTACCACATCGCCTATAGCCAATATTTTCATTTTTGTTTCACCATATTATATAACTAAAAATAATTTTACTTAGCGTAATCAATCGCTCGACTTTCTCTGATTATGTTCACTTTAATTTGTCCGGGATAATCGAGTTCCTCTTCAATTTTTTTACAAATATTTCTTGCCAAAGGAACCATATGTTCATCGCTGACAACCTCAGGCTTTATCATAACCCGAACTTCCCTACCCGCTTGAATTGCATAGCAGCTTTGAACACCCGCAAATGCCGATGCCAAAGTTTCCAGTTTTTCAAGCCTCTTTATATAGTTTTCAAGATTTTCTCTCCTTGCGCCCGGACGTGCGGCAGATGCGGCATCAGCAGCTTGAAGTATAAACGCATAAGGAGTTTTGGGCTCTATATCGCCATGATGTGCATGTATTGCATGAATAACATCTTCATTTTCCTTATACTTTTTAGCCACGTTAACACCAAGTTCAATGTGCGAACCTTCCACTTCATGATCAAGAGCCTTTCCGATATCGTGTAAAAGGCCTATACGCTTTGCAAGCGAAGGATCCAAGCCAAGCTCTGAAGCTATCATTCCACAAAGGTATCCGACCTCCATGGAGTGATTAAGCACGCTTTGCCCGTAGCTTGTTCTATATTTTAATTTTCCTACAAGTTTTATAAGTTCGAGGTGAAGCCCGTTTATACCAAGCTCAATAGCCGCACGTTGACCCTCTTCTTTTATTTCTTTTTCAACATCGTGGCGAGCTTTTTCAACCATTTCTTCAATTTTTGCAGGGTGAATTCTTCCATCAGCAATCAATCTTTCCAAAGCAACCCTTGCAATTTCACGGCGAATGGGGTTAAATGCAGAAAGCGTGATGGATTCCGGAGTATCATCAATAATTAGGTCCACCCCGGTTAGATTTTCAATTGCCCTTATGTTTCGTCCTTCGCGGCCGATTATTCTTCCTTTCATATCGTCATTCGGAAGCGGGACAACCGAAATAGTTGCTTCCGAAATTTGATCTGAAGCGTAGCGCTGAACAGCAACAGATAGTATATCCCTTGCCTTTTTTTCACATTCTTCTTTTAATTGCTGCTCAAAAATGGTTATTTTAAGCGCCTTTTCATGAGTTAACTCATCTTGCAGACTTTCAAGCAAAAAACTCTTTGCCTGACTTACCGAAAAACCGGATATCTTTTCGAGCAAATCAAATTGATTTTTCTTAAGTATCTCGATTTCATCATATTTATGAGCTATCTCTTCGCGCTTCTTTTCAAGCTCATTTTCTTTGTTTTCTAGATTCTCGATTTTTTTATCTAAGTTTTCTTCTTTTTGCAAAATCCTTCTTTCCTGACGCTGAACATCTTTTCTGCGCTCAGAAAGTTCCTTTTCGGTTTCATCTCTGAACTTATGGACCTCATCTTTGCCTTCCAAAATAACTTCTTTCTTTTTTGCTTCCGCCAATTCTTTTGCATTGAGTATTATTTTTTCCGCCTTCTGCTCCGCAGAACCGATAGCCTTTTCGGCTTTGAATTTACGATACAGAGAACCTGAAATAAATGCTATAATTACGCAGACAAACGCTGCTGCCAAAATTAAAAAATTCAATGTACAACCTCCCGTGTACCTAAACGCCCGAACAACGAAAACAATTTATAAAACCCTAAACAAAAGCCACGCCAAACTAAATTTTGGCAACCAAATCGAAGGTAAATATAAACAAATCAAACTTAACTTTTAAAAAAGATAAAAATATATTTTCTATTATTACAGGCAATTGTAAGTACTTAATTTTATATCAAAAATATTTGCTGGACTTGAATACCAAACTAATTTTATAACTTATCTATGTTACAGTCAAGAAATATAAATGGTCGAATTTTAAACTCAAAAATGTGTTTATTTAACATTTTTGATTAAAATTTGATCAAACTATTGAAAAAAAGAAAAACTCATGGTAACATTAATATCTGAAACTTAAATTTATTTGTTTTTGGGGAGATAAAATGGAAAATATTAAATCAGAGAAATCAGACAAAGTCAAAAAACCCAGAACTTCACGAAAAAAATCTCAGAAAAAGTTTTTTGAATACAAAGGAAAACCACTCGTAAGATGCGGAAACGTTTTATATTACGGAAACATGAATGACAAGTACGTGGTAAAAATAGAAACCAAGGAAACTAAAAAATTAAATGATTTAGAAATTGCAACCTCCGCAACTATTGCGATGATTGATACCGGTTTAGAAAACTCAGAAACTCAGAAGATAGTAAAAATGAGCAACAAAAATGGGCTCTATGAATCACTGGATATAGCAAACATTTGGCTCGAAAGAGCTTTGGCAGAATAATATAAAGGAGTGTGAAAAAAATTGAGCGCTTTGGAAATTATACTCGGAATAAGCCTTATAATTCTTGCAATAGCAGTTGTTGCCGTGGTTCTGTTCCAAGAAGGTCATCAGCAAAATTCGGCCACAATAACAGGCGAGCATTCGGATACGTTTTTAAGAAAACATAAATCCCGCTCCATTGACGCATTTTTGGAAAGATGGACGAGAGTTATTGCAATTGGCTTTTTCCTTTTGGTAATCGTAGTAAATATGCTTATGTATTTCCATGTTATAGGAAAATAAAATTAACCGGTCATAAGACCGGTATTTTTATTACTAAATGCAAATCTTTAACTATGCAAATCCTCGAGCATTCCACAATCATTCATTGAAACATAATCACCATCTGCCACAACTATGTGATCCAAAAGGCGAACTTTCATGCTCCTTAGAATATTATTTACCGAAAGCGTTGTTTCTATATCGTCCCTTGACGGCACAGCCACACCGCTTGGGTGGTTATGTGCCAAAATAATCGCACTTGCACTATATAATACAATTAATTCTATAATTTTTCTCATGTAAATATCAACGGCATTTACAGTACCTTTATTAACAATGCCGTCATATAATATTTTGCCCTTTGCATCTAAAAGCATAACAGCAACTGTTTCTTCTTGCCTGCCGATAAACTTCATCATTAGTTTATCATTCATTTCCCGAGCGCTCAAAGCAGTTTTTTGGTTCATATACTTTCTTTCAACATATAGCCTTGTTATATTTGAAATTATCTTTATAAAAATTGCTGCTGATTCTCCAACGCCATCAACTGTTTTTAATAAATTTATAGGCGAATCAAACACTGCATCCAAACTTCCAAATTTTTGAAGTAATCTGTGCGCAATATCGTTTGTATTCTTTCGGGGAATAGCGTAAAATAATAGAAGCTCCAAAACTTCATGGTCTTTAAAATTATCTATACCGCCAAGTAAAAATTTATCTTTTAATCTTGAGCGATGTCCCTCGTGCAATGTATTCACCTCAACTTTTAAACCGCTTTGTAATATTTATAAAATTTTATTTTAATATTATATCACAAAATTTTAAAATTCTCAAATAAATTTTACTTTTATAAGGAAACCATATGAAACAGATATCAATAAACTCAAACGATGCCGAAAATCGAATAGATAAATTTATGTTTAAAGCATTTCCAAATATTCCAGAAGCGCTGGTATATAAATACATAAGAAAAAAACGTATAAAAATAAACAACAAAAAATGTAATATATCAGATAAGCTAAAAATCGGAGATGTTATTTTTCTTTATATAAATGATGAGCTACTAGAACCCTTAAACAATAAAAATGATTTTTTTCTTGCGCCCACAAAACTTGATATAGTTTATGAGGACCAAAACATACTTTTGGTAAATAAAAAATCGGGTCTTGCAGTACACAGCGGGAAAGAAAACGAAACCGATTCCTTGATAAGCAGAATTAAAAACTATTTATTTCAAAAAAAAGAATATGATCCCAAAAACGAAAACTCTTTTTCCCCCGCTCTGGTTAACAGAATAGACAGAAACACAAGCGGAATTGTAATAGCCGCAAAAAATGCGGAAACACTCAGAATTTTAAATCAAAAAATGAAATCTCGGGAAATTAAAAAAAGCTATATTTGCATAACTTATGGTGTGCCACCGAAAAAATCCGATATACTGGAAGGTTACTTAGAAAAAAACAGCAAACAAAATAAAGTATATATATCGAAAAAACAATCCAATCTAAAAAACGCAAAAAACATATTAACTAAATATACCGTCATAGACCAAACAAAAAAATTCAGTATTCTCAAAGTGGATTTACTGACAGGGCGCACGCATCAAATACGAGCGCATTTAGCTTCCATAAATTGCCCCATTTTGGGTGATGGAAAATATGGAAAAAATTCCGTAAACAGAAAAGCAAAGTATAAATATCAAGCTTTGTGCTCTTATAAACTTACATTCGAATTTAAAAATGACTGCGGTATTTTAGAATACTTAAATTACAAAACATTTGAAATTCCAAAGGACCAAATATGGTTTATAAAAGATTTCTATACAAATTTAAGTAGGCTTTCATAGCCTAAAATTCAAAAAAACGTGAAAACATCGCCATAAATCCAACATCTAAAAGCGAAGAAAAAAGCAAAATCACAAACGCACAGCCGATTTTATGAATATAGTTTTTAAATTCATTCCAAATCGATATTCCATCGGATTTTGGAAAAATCTTCTTTGCAAATTTACAAGAAAACTTAAAGGACTCTGCCGCAAATATTATCAAACCTATAGACGAAACAAATATTCCCGGCAGAAGTATCAGTATATAAAACGCTATTCCTTTTAGTCCGTATATTAAATAAAGATATCCTGCCGTCATACCTATTCCCAAACCTTTAAAAGCTATTAAAACAGGAATAAGCAGCGCGCCAAAAAAAGAAAGAGTCACAAATTCTATCAGCAAGGAAAAAAAAGAAAGTGATAAAAGTGAGGACGTAAATATTTCCAAATTGCTACTTGCAATTCTTTCTTTAAAATCATTTAAAAACAGAAAATCCACTTTGTAAATGAAATCCATATTTACAGCACTTATCGATATAGTTCCAAGAACCATACCTAAAAGGAGAAGAATTGACAAAAAAATAATGGTTCTGTAGTTTTTACTAAAGTTTATAATATCGTATCTATCTAAAAAATTTATAAATTTCCCCATTGATTGCCTATTAGAATCATTTTTCATAATTATTTTCTCCCAATTTAAACATCTTAGAAATTTTTAAATTAATAATAATTATGAATACAAAACCGATATTATAACCAATACCGTTTTTAAACCACAAATAAAACGCACGGCTTTTTTGAAAATAAGCATCCCCCAGCCTAGCTGGGGAAATATTTTTTGTGTGCAAAAGATCCGCCCGGTTATCAGGCGGATTAATTTTTATTTTGTGTTTTGAAGATTTTGCGCTTCCAGAGCCTTTGACAAAAATGACTTTTTCTTCGGTTTTTCGGGCTTTACCGTTTTACCCTTATACTTAAGCGCCGCATTCCAAGCTTTTAAAAGCTCCTCGCTTAAAGAGCTTTTCAAAAGCTCGGCCGATTTTTCATCTTCAATATTATTGAGAATAACGATAGTTATAATCGCCCTTGCGTCTAAAGTGCCATTTTTATAAAGATCACTTATAAGCTTCGCAAATTTATTTACACGCTGTTTTTCGCCTTCTGATTTTAAAAGCTCACAAACTTTGGGGAGAATATGTTCTTTTGCAAAAGTAGCTGAGCGAAATTCTTCGTAGTTTTCTTTTTCGTTTTGTATTTCTTCTTTAAGCTCAGGAAAAATATTTACCATACGATTGGCAAAAAATAATCCGGTTATTTTGCTCTCATCAGAGTTTTTCTGCTTTTTCTTGGCTTTTAACGATTTTGCCTTATCCTTTCCCACCATGGTGGATACAAAATCCTCAGATATAAACTCTAAATCTTTTTTTGAAGCAGTTTCTGAATCTAAAAGCCAAGAAGAGATATTTTTTATAATTTTTTTATCACCATCAAGCAAATTAAGCCTTACTTGGTTTGATTTTTCATCGTGCTGAATCTGAAACACTTCTTCACCTTTTTGAAGAACAATATCATTTTCAGACTTTGAAACAACATCAAATTTTTTAATTTTTTCATTTTCGCAAATATAGCCAACCAACGAATCGAAACAATTGTTAACCAATAAATTCACTCCTAAAATATACTTTCAATTTTTACTACGAAACTATTTTAATATAAAAACAAAAAAATGTCACTTAATTATCCAATATTTTCTTTTGTGAAATGTGGTCAAAACGCAAATAATAATCATTGCTACATTTTTTAACAAAATTTCTCCTAATTTTACAAAATCCAAATCTTGCTGCGGATAATATCAACAAAACAAACGTTAAGCGACAAAAACGGGCACAAAAGTTTTGCCGCATTTCAATCTTAGGAGGCGAATATTGGTGAAAAAACATATTAAAATATTTTTTTGCGTAATATCCTTACTATTCATATCTATTTATGGAGTAATAAAGTACGAATCAGACATATTGCCGGAAGTTTTTAAAATATATTATGATGAATCCCCCACGTTCAATATATTTCCGTTTTATGTAAATATTAAAAAAGCAATTCAAAACACCAGTTCCGATTGTTGCTTTGAAGATGGCAGCTTTAAAAACATGGGCTCAACCGGTGATAACAATACGCATAAAAAAAGCTACGAAGGAGAAATTAAACTTTTAAATATCATTCCGATAAAATCAGTAACGGTAAGCGTAATACCTGAGCAAAAAGTAATCCCATGCGGAACGCCTTTTGGCATAAAAATATACGCAGACGGAGTAGTTATTATTGGCATATCGGAGGTTCCTACAAGTCACGGGGCAGTCAGCCCCGCGGCGCTTTGCGGATTGCAAAAAGGCGATATAATAACATATATCAACGGCACAAAAATCAAGACAAACAGCGAACTTGAAAAAATGATAGAAAACTCAAGCGGTAAAGAAATAAGCGTTAGCGTAAAGCGAAAAAACAAAGAGTTCAAAACAACTTTAAAACCACAGATATCCACCGATGATGAAAAATACCATGCGGGAATTTGGGTACGAGACAGCTGTGCGGGAATAGGAATTTTAACATTTAAAAACTCATCAAACAACAGTTTTGCGGGGCTTGGGCATGGAATTTGCGATACGGACACTCACGAAATAATGCCGCTATATACAGGAAACATAGTGGAAGCCTCTATACTCGATATACAAAAAGGAAGCTGTGGCTCACCCGGTGAGCTTAAAGGTAGTTTTTTAAATTCCGAATCAATAGGAACTATATATTCAAACAGCGACATGGGAATATATGGCGCTCTGACAGAAGATCCCCGCTCCGAAAAAGCCATTAAAGTTGCCACAAAACAAAACGTAAAAAAAGGGCCTGCCAAACTGCTGACCACTATAAACGGGACAGAGCCCGATTATTACGATATCAATATAGACTCCGTAAATTATAATAAAAACATACCGACACAAAATATAAGAATTTCCGTAAATGATGAGCGCCTCCTTAAAGAAACAGGCGGAATAGTCCAAGGTATGAGCGGAAGCCCAATAATTCAAAACGGCGAATTAGTGGGCGCTATTACACACGTGCTTATTAATAACCCCAAAAAGGGTTACGCCATATTTGCCGAAACCATGTTGACAAATTCCAACAATATAATTAAAAGCAGCTACAAAAACGTCTCCTGAAAAACAAACATATTTGACAAATCTACCGAATATTATTGTGTTAATGGAAAACTATTGACATATTTGGTAATTTATGGCAATATTAATATCACATAATATATTATCAGGAGGAAAAATCATGGAAAATCAGTTAAAAGTTCTTATTTCGGAGGACTGCTTAGAATTTGGAAGAGAGGGGCTCGATATGTTTAAACACTATTCGATGGATTTGTCATTTTTGCCCAAAGATGGATTTAAAATTATTGAGCTGATCGAAAATTCATGCCCCGACGTTGTTGTTATGGACTTATTTATGCCAAGAATTGACGCAATCGGAATTATATCCGCAATACGAAAAAACCACCGCATCGAAATGCCAATATTTATGGTAGTATCAAACTTAAATCAAACCACATTGGAACGGGAGGTAATGTCGGCAGGTGCTTCTTACTTTTTACTAAAACCAATAAGCTATTCGGATATAATTGAAAAAATTCTTCAAGTAACCTACAAAAATTCCCTTAGCAAAAATGTTCCCACATCGCAAAATCCACCACTACATATAAGTGGCACTTCAAATATCGAAATAAAAGTAACTCAAATTCTTCACCAAATAGGAGTACCTGCTCATATAAAGGGTTACCACTATTTAAGAAGTTCGATAATAATGTCTATTGAAAACCCGGATATAATAAATTCCGTTACCAAGCAGCTTTACCCATCGGTTGCAAAAATTTTTGAAACAACGTCATCGAGAGTAGAGCGCGCAATAAGACACGCAATTGAAGTTGCTTGGGATAGAGGCGATATAGATGTTTTGAATTCTTACTTTGGTTATACTATTCACAACTCTCGTGGCAAACCGACCAATTCTGAATTCATAGCAATGATTAGCGATAAATTAAGGCTACAATTAAAATCTGCAAGCTAACCACACCACAATAACCATTTTCAAAGCATAAACAAAAGCTCACACCAACTACAATTTGGCTAGTAAAGAACCGTTGGATACAAGACAATAAAATTTGTATCCAACGGTTTGGTAAACAAAAAATTATAAACTAATCATTTAAAAAAACTGAAATAGCTTTATAAGTCATATAAAGGTCAATTTTAGAAATAATCTCGAAAGGCGAATGCATGGAAAGAACAGGCACCCCGACATCTATAACATCAACATTTAAATTAGCTATGTACTTTGCAATAGTTCCTCCGCCGCCGATATCAACTTTGCCAAGCTCTCCACTTTGCCACAAAACTTTATTGTCATTTAAAAGCTTCCGTATTTCGCCGGTAAATTCCGCAGAAGCCTCGGAAGTACCATACTTTCCGCCACTGCCGGTATATTTTTCGAGCACCACTCCCCTATTTGCAAAAGGAGTATTGGAAACTTCGTAGCTGCTGCTATAAGTTGGGTCGTACGCAGCACTGACATCTGCCGACAAACACTTGGACTTGCTTAAAACATCACTGCATTTGCAGTTATCCATATCAGCAAGGTCGGAAACAAAATACTCTAAAAATCTTGATTGCATTCCCGTAGTGCCATCACTGCCCGTTTCTTCTTTATCGGTAAGCAGCACCACAGCCGTTTGCTTTGGAGATTTGCATGACAAAATCGCTTGATATGAAGGATACGCACATGAACGATCATCATGAGCATATCCGCCAATCATGCTGCGGTCAAATCCAATATCTTGCGCTTTCATGGCAGGTACAAATTCCAAATCAGCAGAAATGAAATCCTCTTCAACAATTCCATATTTATCATTTAGTATCTTCAGAACATTTAGTTTTACAAGCTCGGAACCCTCATCGCTTTTAAACGGCAAACTGCCGACCAAAACATTTAAATCCTCGCCCATAATAGCTTGGGACATTTTTTTATTCATCTGTTCTCTTGCCAAATGCGGAAGTAAATCTGTTATGCAAAAACAAGGTTCACCTTCATTTTCACCCAAAGAAACATCAACATATGTACCATCGTTTTTTACTATTCTTCCGTGTAGTGAAAGCGGAATGGTCGTCCATTGATATTTTTTTATACCGCCATAATAGTGGGTTTTAAGCATTGCAAAATCGCTATTTTCCATAAGCGGATTGGGTTTTAAATCTAGCCTTGGAGCATCAATGTGGGCTATTGCAAACCTTACGCCGTTTTTGACTCCATCTTTACCAATAACCGCAAGTACTATGCCACAATTTCTGTTAACCAAATAAACTTTATCGCCGGGTTTATATTTTTTGTTTTTATCAAATTCTTTAAACCCTTTATTTTTTATATCGTTTAAAACATATGCAACATTCTCGCGCTCCGTTTTGGCTTTATTCAAATATTCTTTGTAGCCTTTGCTGAAACTTTCGCATTTTTTCATTTCTGCGTCGGAAATAAATTTTCCGCCGTTTTCTTTTTTGTAACAAAGTTTTTCCTTTGCTTTTTTAAATTCGTTTTTTTCTTTGCTCATTTTAAAACAACTCCTTTAATATTTTTAAATCAACTAAAATAAAGCATTTTGTAAATTTTTTTTGCTCGCTTCACTCTCTTTACATACCTACGTGTTTCTTTGTATGGTATGTTTTCAAGTGTTTTGCCGTCCTTAGAAATGTTTTTATTATCAAGCCAACGCTTCACAACTGTTTCACCTGCATTATACGCACAAAGTGCCACTTCCTCATCGCCATACTTTTCCAAAAGAAGCGAAATAAGTAAAGTACCGTACATTATGTTAATATATGGGTCTTTAAGCTGACCCATATCAACATTTTTTTCATTTGTTCGCATTTGAAGCCACTTAAACGTATCCGGTGTTATTTGCATTAAACCTTGTGCATCGGCATGAGAATGTGCATCGCTATCAAACCCACTCTCACACTTAATTATAGCATATATGGTTTCTTTTTCAACATTGTAGGTTCTTGATGCTTTATTCACAATAGATTCATACTTTAGCGGAAACAAAGACTCTACCAAAAAACGAAGGCCCCAAAAAGCCAAAAAAACGGCGAGTATACTTATAAATAAAACCAAAAATATTTTTATTTTTTTACATATTTTTATAACCACACCAAAAGCACCCTCTTTAAGGAAAAACTTATAAAATTAGCTATACATTTATAACTTTAAAACCCGCCGCTCGTATAAGCCTATTATATACTGCCAAATTTTTAGATACTTCTCCGCTAAAATGAGCATACACCATACTAATATTCATGTCATCGATCTTTCTTAAAGCACCGAACAAATTGCGCTCCTGAGCGCTTATATCATCTTTACTTCCATATGATATATATGGAATTTTTAAAAACGGTATGTCTTCGTCCAAACAAAGCGCAAGCGCACTGTTTTTCGACCGCTCGTTTACGTAATTTGAATAACTAAGTCTACTCCCCACAACCAAACAAACATCAGCACTCGGTGAATAGTGTTTGTACTTCATGCCGGGCGAAAGAACTTTCTGCCCAATTTTTAAATTTTCGTAAACAGCTTTATCAACCTCTATTTTTCCGATAACACTCTTTATATCCTCTGATGTAATAAATCCCGGTCTTAAAATTTTAGGTATTAAATCCAAAAAAGAAATTACCGTTGATTCCACCCCTACACTACAATTGCCGCCGTCCACAATTGCATCGACCTTTCCATATAAATCATGAACAACATGCTCAAAAGAAGTCGGACTGGGTTTGCCTGAAATATTTGCCGAAGGAGCAACCAAAGGGACCCCCGATTTTTTTATGATTTCATGCGCTACCGGATGCGCGGGAAATCTAACGGCAACGGATTCCATTCCGGCTGTTACGCAATGGGGAACATTAGGTTTTTTCGGCAAAATCATTGTAAGCGGTCCCGGCCAAAATTTATTTGCTAATTTTTGAGCGATTTCAGGAAACTCCGATACCAACTTATACACATCTTCCAAAGCCGCAATATGAGCTATAAGGGGATTATCGGAAGGCCTTCCTTTTGCCAAAAAAATTTTTTTAACAGCTCTTTCGTCAAACGTATTAGCTGCCAACCCGTAAACAGTTTCCGTGGGTATTGCAACTATTCCACCTCTTTTGATTATATCTGCCGCTTTTTGGGTATCTTTTCCCGAAAGCAATAGAGTCCTCATTTTAAAACCTCTTGCGATTACATTTTTATTTTATTAAAACAATTATCGTGTCGAAATTTGGCATATAGAGAATAAACTCGATATTCCCATTAAGACATTATAATACTTATTAGAACTTTAAGAAAGAGGAAAAAACATAATGGCAAAAAATCACCATAGCTTCAGATTAATTAAAAAAGCATTTAAATCTATCGCTTTTATGAGCACACTTATGTTTATACATATCACAAATACAGCGTTTGCGGTGCCTCCGGCAACTAAAGAATCTAATACTACAGACCAAATACGCCAAATAAAAAGTCGTGCCTCTTATATACAGATAAAGGAATATATAGACAAACTACGCAACGAGGAATTATGCAAATTGTATAAGGCGATATATCAAAGAACTTTTCGAAAACCTCACTCTTTGAAACTAATGTATGCAAGAGAAGCGATTTCAGCCACATAAGCACAAAGAGAAGCTTCAAAAATAAAGCACTTGCCACAAACATTTAGGTTGCAACGACAAATGGATTTTTCGTTAACCAGACCCATAAAATTTACTTCAAAAACAAAAGGACCACATTCTAAACCAAGGCAGCCGAAGCTACCGAAAATACAAAAAGATTCGTCTTCCGCCACCACAAATCCCACATGTTCAAAGATGCGCGAGTGTGAATATTGCAAAAGACCTTGTCCTTTTTTTCTAAAATCCTGCATAGGTATATGTGAAGATTGCCAAAAAGAAATAGTTGGATATGTATGCCAAGTTTGCCGCTCAAATATTGTTGCAGGTACAATACCAAATAATAAAACAACGACTCGGAAAAAGTGTCCCGAATGCGAAAAATCCGCAAAAGCAGCAGAGTTACTTTCTAAACTTAGGCACGGCAAAATCAATTAACAATGGTATCTAAATTAAAGTTCTGCCATACTCAAATAGTGATTTTCATCTAAAAATATAATATACAAAAGGCCACCGGTTTTTCCGGTGGCTTCTTCTTTCAAGTATTTACCTATTAATAATAAACCTTAACAGGTTTTCTTCCAAACTTCATGCACTTCATGGTCGAACTCATATATATATCCACAACCGCTCTACCGCTCCTGAGTGCTCCCCCTGTATCTGATGCTATTCCATTCCATAAAACTTTACCGTCATTAGATACAACTTTTACCTTGCTGCCATAAGGAATCAAATGCGGATCCACCGCTATGGTTACCCCTTCAACCGGCACTGTTCCGGTAGAAGTTCTTGCTCCTCTTGAGGCGGTATATGCTGTTGCCGAACCACTTATGCAGCGCTTACCACTACAAGTATCGCTAGCTATGCTCGCCCTCTTAGATCCGGACGGCTTCACATTATCATTCCCGGGAACCTGTTTTGTGCCCTTTATCACTATTTCATTTATCGGCTGAGAAATTATTTTGGAATTTATTTCTTTCGAATCAATAACCTCTCCGTCTTTTAGTTTTTCTCTCACCGTTATTTCCCTTGAACCATTTCTGCCCGCACGAGAAACTTGGCTGTCACAATCATTTAAAAGGTTGCTCCTTTTAACTTCGGTTTTAAACGGAATGTCTTCAGTCTTTTCAACCTCACGGTAAGTAATACGATTAATCGTTAGTACCAAACCATCATAAATATTTGAAGATACATCTGCATCAATCAAATCTTCCGAAGAAAACGGTATTCCCAAATAGTTAAGGGTGTCATTTACGGAACCTTCCGGAGCAAAATACTCCTTGGTCTCACCATCGGCGTTTATGGTTACTTTAAACTTTTTGCCCACCACTATTGAAATATCGGCAAAAAGCTCTTGCGATTCAGAAAAATTAAGCGTATCACGATCTTTTTCTGAAATCTGAAGCTCATCCAAAACATCCTTGACGGTACCGGATGACTTCTTTAGCATTATCTTCTGGTCATCTTTAAAAACATTTACATCGAATGCTCTTTTAACATCAAGCTTTAAGCTTCCGTCCACTTCGTCATATCTTTCTACCGAATCGTTCGAACCGAGCTTTACGCCCACTTGATTCAAAATTCTATCTGTATCACTATTTAGCGTCATGGTGGAAATCGTGCTGTTATCAACATTAACATCCACTTTTCGGCTAAGCGCTCTTACCGAGTATATCGAAGTCGTATATACAACACCAATGAGCATTAGCGCAACAGATTTCTTAATCTTTTTGCCCTTTGTAAATTTTATCATAAATTATCCTCCATTCTATATAGATCACGCCTTTCAAAACACATATTCCGTAACCACTGCTTAAAAATTTGTAACCTAAATTTTATGAATTTAAATCGCTGACGTACTCCATGTTATTAAACACGTTGCTTATTGTCAAGAAACTTAAAATATATTTTTTGTGTAAAGTGCCGAACGCAGTTTAATGGCTACCGTTTTTTTAAATAAAAAAAGTTAAAATAAAATATTTTAATGTATATTTTTGCATTACATTTGCAATTTAGTGCGGATTTGTTTGTAAAATGTGCCGAAATACAATAGTTACATTTTGGTTACAAAAAATTACGCACATATATCGCTATTTTCGCCCGGAAAACGCACTTTATCAAAACAATCCGACCTTGAATATATTTAGTTAATAAGAGTGTTTTAAAAAACAAATTTACCAAAGCTTACTTTTTAGGAGGATTGATTATGTCAGACCAAATTTCAAACACAACTTCCATATCATTTGAATACGGCTTAGAAAAATCAGTGCATACAATAAATAACACTACTGCAACCGCAACCATGAGCAAATCAATGGATATATCCATAACTTCGCTTGAAAAAGACTACTATATAGATAAGCCTATTACGTACCTTATAACCATAGTAAACAACGGGACAAAAACAAACCCACTTACACTCAAGTGCAATTTGGGAACGTATAAAAGAAAATCAGGCGGCAAAAATATTATTGTCACACCACTTAGTTATAGCGGACAATCGTATTTATATATAAACGGAGTATTTAAAAGCCAAATCACTCCGGAAATTAAAACTAACGAGATAGTTTTTTCTCTCCCGCCAATAGCGGAAAAATCCAATCTACTGCTAATATATAAAACCGGTGTAAATACTTTTGCACCGCTTGAGTTAAACTCAAAAATTAAAACAATCATATCTGCCAAACTATCCGAAACCGAAAATCTTTTGGAAACTTCCCATACCATACCTGTTGCCGAAAAAGCAGATATAAAAATTTCCAAAAGTATCGTTCCACAAATGTTTTCGCAAGGGGAAACACTATCATATAACATAAGTATATATAACTATGGAAATGCATCGGCAGAAAACATAAAAATAACGGATACTTTTGAGCCTCCCCCAATTTTGACAAGCATAAAAATAAACGAAAAAGAAATATCACCACTTGACTATTCTTACACAGATGGTATATTTAACTTGCCGACCTATGGTTCAGGTTTGAAAATAAGTGTCCCGCATGCAAAATTTGAAACTAACGAAAACACCGGCGCAACATCGGTTCTACCGAGTGTTACAAACGTAGTTGTCTCAGGGGTGCTTTAGCCAATTATTTTTACAGTTTGAAAATTTTAAAAAATAGTTTATATATTAATGAGTTATGTTTTAAAAAAATGTACAAGCTTTTTTAAAATGGTTTTTATATATAAAAAATGTTGACTTGTTTTTTGAGTTAGTATATACTTTATTCAAACATTGATATATGCCCAAGTAGCTTAGTGTAGTAGAGCGTTGTATTTTTAATCAGAGGTGTCGGTGCAAACCCGTCCTGGGGCAAAAATTTTAATCCAAAGCGAGGTATATCCAGATGTACGAAGACAAAACCCTTACTTGCAAAGAATGCGGAAACGAATTTGTTTTCACAGCAGGCGAACAAGAATTTTATGCAGAAAAAGGTTTCACAAATGAACCTCAAAGATGCGAAGCTTGCCGTGATGCTCGCAAAAATGCAAACAGACAGAATCGCGAAATGTTCATAGCTGAATGTGCAACTTGCGGCGGCGAAGCCAAAGTTCCTTTCAAGCCCCGTGAAGATCGTCCTGTATATTGCAGCGAATGCTTTGCAAAAATGCGCGAAGAAAAGTCACAGGAGCAAGAAAACACGGAAGCAGCTCCCGAAACTGCAGAATAGTTTTGAATTTTTATTCGCTAAAAAGCTACGTTTAATTCGTAGCTTTTTTAATTTTTTACTGATAGAGAGAACAAAATGACAGAATTTAGAAAAAGTATTGCACTAAGCCAAAGATTATTAAAATGTGCGGAAATGATAACGCCTAATACTAAAATTGCAGATATCGGAACGGATCACGCATATGTTCCGATTTATCTTGCTTTAAATAAAAAAATCACCCACGCTATTGCTTCCGACTTGCGTCAAGGCCCGATTGAGCACGCCAATCAAAATATAATAGCTTACAACCTTGAAAATATGATAGAAACGCGTCTATCGGACGGCCTTGAAAATATATCCGAAAATGAAGTAGATGAGGTACTCATAGCAGGTCTTGGCGGAAACATAATTATAAACATTTTAGAAAAAGTCCACTGGAAAAATAAACGCTTTGTAATCCAGCCCATGAAATACGAACGACGCTTGCGGCAGTACATGGCAAAGTCAGGTTATAATCTTATAAGTGAAAAGGCCGTAATATGCTCAAAAAAAGTTTATACTGTTATGGAAGTTGTTTTTACGGGTAAAAAATATAACATCAGTCCGGAAGAAGAATATATCGGAAAAATTATTCCAAATAAACATGACCCCTCGTCTATCGCCTACATAAAAAAGCAAATAAAAGACCTTGAAAATCGCAAAAAAGGCGCCAACGCTTGCAAATTATATGAAAAAGAAAAACGTTTTGAAAATATAATAAAAAATCTATCAAACGCCATAAGTTAGGAGAAGTTATAGATGACCACAATTAAACAAATATATGATTTTTTAAACGATTTTGCTCCATTTGAAAATTCACTTAGCTTTGATAACACAGGATTGCTAATCGGCAACTTTGAAACAGAAGTAAAAAAAGCATTAGTTGCGCTTGATATAACTTCTAAAGTTATAGATGAAGCAGTAAGTATGGGAGCTAATCTTATAATTACCCACCACCCGATAATATTTAAACCGCTAAAAAATTTAAAATTTGATGATATCGCCTCAAAAATGATAATAAATGGTATAAATGCAATATGCGCCCATACAAATTTAGACGTTGCCCCAAAGGGTGTTAATTTCCAGCTGGCTAAAAGATTAAACCTTTCAAACTTAATCCCTCTTACACATGAAGAAAACCAACCAATGGGGCTGGTCGGCACCTTAGAAAAAGAAATGGCGCCCAAAGAATTTGCAGAATTTGTAAAAGAAAATTTAGAGTGTAACGGTTTGCGGTATACAGGCACTAATAGAAAAATCAAAAAAGTTGGAGTTTGCTCGGGCTCAGGCGGATGTTTTGTAAAAGAAGCGAAAAAACAGCATTGCGATGCTTTTGTAACGGGAGAAATCAAACACAGTGATATACTGCTTGCCGGTGAACTTGATTTAATGATTGTTGATGCCGGTCACTATAAAACAGAAAACGTTATAATCGAGCCGCTTTGCAATGAACTCTCAAAGCAGTTCAAGGACGTGGATTTTGCCACAAGCAAGAAATTTACCGACAATATAAACTATCTTTAAATGGTAATCAATCCAAAATATTGAAAAACTATTCTTGGCATTATATAATATATTGGTTTGGCAATTTTAAAAAGACAATCAATATGGAGGAAAGTTTATTGAAAGACTCATATGAATCTCCTTTATCGAAAAGATATGCAAGTACTGAAATGAATTATATATTTTCGGCAAACAACAAATTTACTCTTTGGAGAAAATTATGGATTGCTCTTGCAGAAGCCGAAAAGGAATTGGGGCTTGACATCTCCGATGAGCAGATAAACGAGATGAAAAGCAATGTTCAAAATATAAATTATGAAGATGCGGAAGCAAGAGAAAAAGAGGTTCGGCATGATGTAATGTCCCACGTTTATGCCTTTGGAAAACAATGCCCAAAAGCCGCTCCTATTATTCATTTGGGGGCAACCTCATGCTTTGTGGGAGATAACACCGATATTATAATAATGCATCAAGCTTTAGATGTTATAAAATCAAAAGTTATAAAGGTAATTGATTTACTTTCAAAATTTGCTCTTAAATATAAAAGCATTCCAACCCTATCTTTTACTCATTTCCAGCCTGCTCAACCAACAACGGTCGGAAAAAGAGCAACTCTTTGGATTCAGGATTTAATGATGGATATGGACTGCCTTTCGTATGCTCAAAAATCTTTAAAACTGCTCGGCTGTAAAGGTACAACGGGTACACAGGCAAGCTTTTTAGCTCTTTTTGATAATGATGACGAAAAGGTAAAAAAACTGGAAGAAAAGATAGCAGAAAAAATGGGTGGCTTTAAATGTTTTGAAGTTTCAGGACAAACTTATACCAGAAAACTCGATAGCTTAGTGCTTTCATCGCTATCTTTTGTTGCACAAAGCGCCGCAAAGTTTTCAAATGATATAAGACTGTTACAGCACCTTAAAGAAATCGAAGAACCTTTTGAAAAAAATCAAATCGGCTCCTCTGCAATGCCGTATAAAAGAAACCCCATGCGCTGCGAGCGCATTGCCGCACTTGCAAGATTTGTAATAGCAAATTCCTTAAATGCCCCACTTACTGCCTCTGCACAGTGGTTTGAACGTACGCTCGATGATTCCGCAAACAGGCGGCTTTCAATATCGGAATCGTTCTTGGCATTAGATGGAATACTTGGCATATATATTAACGTAGCAAATGGATTAGTGGTCAATGAAAAAATAATAGAAAACCATTTGAAAGATGAACTTCAGTTTATGTCCACGGAAACAATTCTGATGGAAGCCGTAAAATCAGGCGGAAACCGCCAAACACTACATGAAAAAATTCGTAAATACTCTATGGAAGAATCTGCATCAATAAAAGAATTCGGATATGAAAACAACTTGCTCGAAAAGATTCTTGCCGACGAGGATTTTAATCTTTCAAAAAAGCAAATCGAGAAAATTAAAGATCCCAAAAACTACATAGGAAGGGCTCCCGAGCAAACCGAAGAATATATAACAAACACTGTTTTACCGTTTCTTGAAAAAAACAAAGAATACGATAATATTACAGAAGATAATCAAGTTAATGTTTAAGTTTAAAAATTTTGGAGTGAATAATTATGATAAAAGCAATAGTTGGCGCCAATTGGGGCGATGAAGGGAAAGGAAAAATAACTGACTGTTTGGCAAGCGAGTCGGATATAGTCATAAGATTTCAGGGAGGGAGCAACGCAGGGCACACTATAATAAACAATTACGGAAAGTTTGCGCTGCACCAACTGCCTTCGGGTGTGTTCTATCAAAACATAACAAATGTAATAGGCAACGGAGTTGCGCTGAGCGTTGAAAACTTAGAAAAAGAGCTACAAATGCTAAAAGACGCAAATATACCAATGCCAAATCTTTTGATTTCAGATCGTACACAAATCGTTATGCCATATCATAAACTTTTTGACGTATATGAAGAAGAAAGGCTGTTTTCAAAAAAATTCGGTTCAACAAAATCAGGTATTGCACCTTTTTATTCAGATAAAGCATCAAAAATCGGAATTCAAGTAGGTCAATTATTCGAAGATTTACAAGAACTGCGTGAAAAATTAGAAAATATACTATCTATTAAGAACACTTTACTTGAACATCTTTATAAAAAACCAATTCTAAATATAGATGAGATTTTTGAAAAATTAATGCATTATAAAGAAGTGTTAAAGCCATTCGTTGGCGACAGCGCTGCGTTTATATATGAGGCCGTAAAAAGCGGTAAAAATATTTTGCTCGAAGGTCAGCTTGGCGCCCTCAAAGATATGGATTTCGGAATATATCCGATGGTGACATCTTCAAACACAATTGCAGGCTACGGCGCCGTGGGGGCAGGCATTCCGCCCTACGAAATAAAAGAAATCATAACGGTTGTTAAAGCTTATTCAAGCGCTGTGGGAGCCGGAGAATTTGTAAGTGAAATATTTGGAGAAGAAGCCGATGAGCTCCGAAAACGCGGCGGAGATTGCGGAGAATACGGCGCAACTACGGGAAGGCCGCGCCGAATGGGCTGGCTTGATTTAGTCGCCACCAGCTATGGATGCCGAGTTCAAGGTGCCACAATGATTGCATTTACAGTTCTTGACGCACTTGGATATTTAGACGAAATAAAAGTATGTACGGGCTACGAAATAGACGGCAAAGTCACGCAAAACTTCCCGGCGCCGTATAAACTTAAATATGCAAAACCCGTATACGAAACCTTACCCGGCTGGAAATGCGATATATCAAATATTAAAAATTATTCTGATCTGCCCGAAGAATGCAAAAACTATATAAAATTTGCGGAAGAATATATCGGTATTCCAATTAAAATATTATCAAACGGACCATCAAGAGATAATATAATTTACAGATAAAATAAATACCTGTATAATTAAAGTATCTGAAAATCAATCTACAATAACTCAAGGAGTGTATAAAAGTATGTGTGGCATAGTAGGATATATCGGAAAAGGCAATGCTCTACCATTTTTAATTCAAGGTTTATCTAAACTTGAATACAGAGGCTATGATTCTTCCGGAGTTGCCTTATATAACAACGGAAAAATAGAAGTAACAAAAAAACAGGGCAGATTAAAAGTTCTTGAAGACATTCTGGATACTGAAAAAATAGAAAACGTTCATTTGGGAATAGGCCATACTCGCTGGGCAACTCATGGCAATCCTTCTGATATAAATGCTCATCCGCATATGTGCCAATCGGGTAAAATTGCTTTGGTTCATAACGGAATAATCGAAAACTATATCGATTTAAAAAATCAATTGACCAAAAACGGTACTAAGTTTAAATCCGAAACAGATACAGAGGTTGCCGTTCAGCTTTTAGGCTGGCTTTATAACGGCAATATGTTTGAAACTATTAAAAAAGCTGTTGGCATGATGCAAGGCGCTTTTGCTTTTGGAATAGTTTGCTCAGACTACCCCGATACCCTCTTTGCGGTAAAAAAAGATAGCCCCCTTATCATCGGAATCGGAAAAGATGAAAACTACATAGCTTCCGATATTCCCGCCGTACTTTCCAAAACGAAAGAAATTTGCAGACTAAAAGAAAAACAGATTGCTGTTTTGACTGAAAATGATGTTCAATTATTTGATTTTGAAGGAAATCCTGCAGAAAAAATTATAACCACAGTAAATTGGAGTGTGGATGCCGCCGAAAAGAATAATTATGAGCACTTTATGATGAAAGAAATCATGGAGCAACCTAATGTTATCTCCGCAACTATATCTCCACGCCTTAAAGACCATGTTATAAAATTAGACGACATAAACTTTACAAAGGAATACTTAGAAAATTTAAATAAAATTTGTATAGTCGCATGTGGCTCCGCTTACCATGTGGGATGCGTTGCGAAATACTTTATAGAAAAATTCACAAGGAAGCCCGTAGAAGTAGATTTAGCTTCTGAATTTAGATACCGCTCCCCTATTATCGATAAAAACACTTTGGTAATAATAATAAGCCAGTCCGGAGAAACGGCAGATAGCTTAGCGGCGCTAAGAGAAGCAAAAGCTTTAGGTGCAAGAGTACTTTCTATCGTAAACGTTGTTGGCAGTTCCATAGCCAACGAATCCGATGACGTGCTCTATACCTGGGCGGGCCCCGAAATTGCCGTTGCAACAACCAAGGCATACAGCACCCAGCTTTCGCTTACATATTTGTTTGCATTATACGTAGGCAAAATCTTAAATCAAATAAGCGATGAAGAGTATAAGAAATGCATCGAAAGCATAGAATTGTTGCCGAAAAAAATTTCTGAAATACTTAATAAAAAAGAACAGATTGAAAAAATTGCCGAAAAGTATTATAAAACCGAAAAGATATTCTTTATCGGCAGAAACGTTGACTACGCCGTTTGTATGGAAGGCTCCCTTAAATTAAAAGAAATTTCTTACATTCACTCCGAAGCTTATGCTGCTGGAGAATTAAAGCATGGAACAATTTCTCTTATCGACGATGAAACTTTAGTTATAGCAGTTGCCACTTTAGATGAAATTTTTGATAAAACCGTAAGCAACATAAGGGAAGTCCGCTCCAGAGGCGCAAAAGTTTTGGCTATAACAACCGAAGATAAATCGGAAAAAATATCCCTAGTTGCAGATGATATTATATATGTTCCGAAAACATACGATTCGACCACTCCTTCCATATCCGTTATTCCATTACAATTGCTTTCTTACCATGTGGCAAAATTAAGAGGTTGCGATATCGATAAACCAAGAAATTTGGCAAAATCAGTTACTGTGGAATAATAAAAAACAATTCAAATAAAAAGATAGGATGTGCTTACCATAGACGACTCTTACTCCAATTTATCAAGTGAAAAAATATTAATTTTGGATTTTGGCGGTCAGTATAGCCAACTTATAGCAAGAAGAGTCCGTGAACTAAATGTTTACTGCGAAGTAAAAAGCTATAAAACTGATATTTCTAAAATAAAATCCGAAAACTATAAAGGCATAATATTTTCCGGTGGCCCAAACAGTGTGTATCTTGAAAATTCCCCAACATGCGATAAGGAAATTTTTAGTCTTGGCATTCCGGTTTTGGGAATTTGCTATGGCGCTCAGTTAATGGCATATCTTTTGGGCGGAAAAGTTGATAAAACTACGACCAGTGAATATGGCAACACGGAAGTATCATTTAAATCAAAAAATGGTTCTTTGCTTACAAAAAATCTTTCCGAAAAAAGCATATGGTGGATGAGCCATACCGATTATATTTCTAAAATACCGCCGGCATTTAAAATAACGGGCATAAGCCACGACTGCCCAGTTGCATGCATGGAAAACACCGAAAAAAATCTTTTCGGCGTGCAATTTCACCCGGAAGTTAATCATTCAGCCGAAGGTAAGATACTTCTTAAAACTTTTCTTTACGATATTTGCAAATGTAGCGGAACTTGGAAAATAGATTCATTTATCGAAAATAAAATAGAAGAACTCAGAAAAAAAATAGGCAATAAAAAAGTAATCTGCGCTTTATCCGGTGGCGTGGATTCCTCTGTTGCCGCAACGATACTTCATAAAGCCATCGGAGCGCAACTGACCTGTATATTTGTAGATCACGGATTACTCAGAAAAAATGAAGCCGACCAGGTAGAAAACACTTTTAAAAATAAATTCAATATGAATATAGTAAGGGTAAATGCCGAAGATAGATTTTTAAAAAAATTGGAAGGCATTTCCGAACCTGAAACAAAAAGAAAATACATAGGCGAAGAGTTTATAAGAGTATTTGAAGAAGAAGCGCTTAAAATTGGCGCAGTTGATTACCTGTGCCAGGGAACCATATATCCCGACGTGATCGAAAGCGGCACCGAAAATGCAGAAGTAATTAAAAGTCACCATAATGTTGGAGGGTTACCGACAAACATAAAATTTTCAGGAATAATAGAACCGCTCCGCGATTTATTTAAAGATGAAGTACGTATTGCAGGTAAAGAACTTGGTATTCCGGAAGAACTTGTTAACCGTCAGCCGTTTCCGGGACCCGGTCTTGCAATAAGAATAATAGGCGAAATTACAAAAGAAAAAATTAGAATAGTACAAGAAGCAGACGCAATTTTTAGAGAAGAAGTTTTAAATTCGGGTCTTGAAGTTTTGCCCGACCAATACTTTGCCGTTCTTACTAACCTTAAAAGCGTTGGTGTTATGGGCGATGGAAGGAGTTATGATTACACCGTAGCCTTAAGAGCCGTCAACACTTCGGATTTTATGACCGCAACTTTTACGCCTCTCCCCTATGAGCTTTTAGGAAAGATTTCAACAAAAATAGTAAACGAAGTTAAAGGCGTTAACCGAATTGTTTATGACATTACTTCAAAACCGCCCGCAACGATAGAGTGGGAATAAAAAACACTCTGATTTATAATAGTTTTAAAATTTCTATATAGTCCACATTCGTTTTAAAAAACGTGGAAATTAGGCAGGCTGTAGTACAATATCAAAACGAAAGCGTGAAAACCGCCACGTGCAGTCGTCGAAAACTATATGCTAAAAGGAAAATAAAAACATGAAAAATGAAACATATACACTAATTGAAAATTATATGCTAACTTGTATGAAAGACAGCGCACACGACAAAGACCACATTTACCGCGTGCTTTACACAGCAATGAACATAGCCCAAACAGAACAAAATGTTGATTACGATGTACTGATATGCGCCTGTCTGCTTCACGATATCGGGAGGAATGAACAATACGAAAACCCAAGTTTGTGTCATGCAGTGGTAGGCGGAGATAAAGCATATCAATTTTTAATTGATAATAACTTTAAAAGCGATTTTGCAGAAAAAGTAAGAAGCTGTATCCAAACTCATCGCTATAGGCAAAACAATCCACCGCAATCAATAGAAGCCAAAATACTGTTTGATGCCGACAAAATCGACGTTACCGGAGCGCTTGGAATTGCAAGAACTCTATTTTATAAAGGGATAGTTAGCGAACCATTATATTCACTCTTGCCAAATGGCGAAGTTTCTGACGGAACAAACGATAAAAAGCCATCTTTCTTTCAAGAGTATAAGTATAAGCTTGAAAAACTATACAACAATTTTTACACCAAACGAGGAAATGAAATTGCGAAAGAACGCCAAAAAACAGCGGTTTCTTTTTATAATAGCATGTTAAACGAGGTAAAAAGCTCCTATATAAATGGCTCAAAACTACTAGAGAACGTCATTAAATAAGATAAAATAAACATTTTGCAGTGATCTTTATACTATAATATAGAGAGTAAAAAATTTATAAAAATAATTTCTTGACAATATCGCCGCTACGAAATATCATATATAATTGCAAACAATTAAATTACATAAAAACTATATTCTACTGGGGGACTTTTTTAAAATGGTATTTGAAAAAATAAAATCTATTCTAAGTGAGCAATTTGATATAGAAGATCAAGATTCTATCACAATGGAAACAAACCTATTTGAGGATTTAGATGCAGATTCTTTAGATTTGGCCGACTTGTTGGCAACGGTCGAAGATGAATTTGATATCGAGGCTTCGGACGATGTTATAAGCTCTATTAATACCGTCGGAGATGTTGTGAATTACATTTCTGAAGTGAAAAATATAGACTAATTACCTTAACTAAAATTATCCCTACAATAAATTCTGTGGGGATAATTTTTTATTTCGATAAATTATTGACATTTTATATCATTGATAATATAATTATTGTATTATCGTGTGTTTACGTTTGTAAACATATGCTTTAGGGGTATAGCTCAGTTGGTAGAGCAGCGGTCTCCAAAACCGCGTGTCGAGGGTTCGAGTCCTTCTACCCCTGCCAAAAGCAACTTGCAGATTTTTGCTGATATAGCTCAGCAGGTAGAGCACTTCCTTGGTAAGGAAGAGGTCACCGGTTCAAGTCCGGTTATCAGCTCCAGGACTTAAAGATATTCGGGAAAGTTTCACCGAATATCTTTTAAATTTTATAGGGGGTAAAATAAAGCATGAAGAATGATTTTTTTGATGAATCTCCTATTCCGTTAAAAAAATTTTTAGGTTATCTACAGACAGTAAAAGGGAAATCACCAAAAACGGTTGAAGAATACTTTTTAGACCTTCGCACTTTTTTTAGATATATAAAATTAAAAAGAAATCTTGTTTCGAAAAATACAAATTTTGAAGATATAAAAATCAGCGATGTGGATCTTAAGTTAATTAAGACAATTACTCTTATTGATATATTCGAATACATGAATTATTTATCCCAAAAAAGAGGTAATAATAATGCCGCACGCAGCAGAAAATGTTCGAGTCTTAGAATGTTTTTCAAATATCTTACAAATAAAACGCAGGAGCTGGAAGTAAACCCTGCCCAAGAACTGGAAACCCCTAAACTCGGAAAACGTCTGCCTAAATTTTTAACTCTTGAGCAAAGCAAAACATTATTAAACACAGTTAATCTATATGGCGGGAAATTTAAGGAAAGAGACTACTGCATTATAACCATATTTTTAAATTGTGGTATCAGGCTTTCCGAACTCGTTGGAATAAACCTAAACGATATAAGATCTGACGGAACACTAAGAGTAATCGGCAAAGGCAATAAAGAACGGATAGTATATTTAAATGATTCTTGCAAAAAGGCGATAGAAAATTATAAAAAAGTACGGCCCAATGACATGGTAAAAGATAAAAATGCGCTATTTGTAAGCCGCCAAAATAACCGCATAAGCGTAAAGACAGTGCAGCTACTGACAAGCAAATACTTAAAACTTGCAGGGCTCGACGGGCTTGGCTATTCTGTACACAAGCTCCGCCACACCGCAGCGACTCTCATGTATCAATACGGAAACACAGATATAAGAATATTAAAAGAAATTTTGGGACACGAAAACCTTGGAACTACAGAGATATATACGCATATTTCAAACAGTCAAATAAAGAATGCCGCCGATTCCAATCCACTGAGTAATATTTAATTCAATATATAGCATAAAATACCGATATCTAAATATAGATATCGGTATTTTTAAATTATGTTTTAACCAAAGGAAGTACGCAGAGCGTACTTTAAGAACCGCACGCTATGTGCGTGAGATTAAAACTTAAGTAAAACAACACCTTTTCAAGTATAATAGTGAAGTTCAAGCCACTAAAATAAGAGAAAGGTGCTCCGTGGCACAAAGTTTATCACATAGTAAATGGTTATGCAAGTATCATATAGTATTTACGCCAAAATATAGGAGAAAGGTAATATACTACCAATTAAGAGCAGATATACAAAAGATAATAAAAGATTTATGTAAGTGGAAAGGGATAGAAATAATAGAAGGACACATGATGTCGGACCATATACACTTACTGTTATCGATACCACCAAAATATAGCATATCGCAAGTTATGGGATACCTAAAAGGCAAAAGTGCAATGATGATATTTGAAAGACACGCAAATTTAAAGTATAAGTTTGGAAACAGACATTTCTGGGCTGAAGGATATTATGTAAGTACAGTAGGATTAAATACTGCAACAATACAGAAATATATTAGGGAGCAAGAAAAAGAAGATCAGATTATGGACAAACTTAAAATCAAAGAATATGTAGACCCTTTTAAGGGTAGCCAGTAGTCAGTCCTCTTGGGCCCCCACATAGTGAAAGCCAGCCGTCTTGAGATGGCTGGCACTCTTATGCCCTTATAGGGCTTTCCATGCCACGTCTTTTAGGCGTGGTCATGATTAACAAATATTAAAAATCACTATCGGCTAACATTACTATCAATCCAATTATTCCAGCGTTCGTTTAGCCTCACTGTATCAGCGCATATATCATTTACTATATCAGATATTTCTCGGTTAGTATGTCCTTGATCTTTTAAACCATTGACCATAGTTCTAAGCCCCGTTGACCGTCTACCGTTAGTAAATGTGTCATTTGCTACATCCCAAAACTCAACTAACTCCGAAGCAAGCAAGCTATTTGTGTCTGCTTGCCCTCCGTGCACGGGCGCATTAAGCTGATCGGCATTATCTACCGCTCTATCCTTAACTACGGTCATAACTGCCCTATAATATCTGCTATGTACACGCTCAAACATATGATGCAATCTTGTAGCAGATTCTCTACTATCAACTATAGCGATGACCACGGGAGAACGTTCTGCCAAATCCATAGCCTGTTCATCATCTATACTACAATTACGTATAACCCAATTTCTGCAATCAGCTAAGTTTTCATCAAAGGGATCGAAATAATTTCCGCCCTCTAAAAGTTGATTTTTAAAACTAAAAGATAAATGATTGTTACTATATATTTTTTCAATTAAATGCACCCTATCATCTTGCGTTCCGCCTATAACCAGAACAGGCAACCTAGACTCAGAACATGGCGCGGGGACAAACGGGTCAAATAACCAATATCGATATGCCAAATAACCCAAAAAAGAAAGGCCACCTATAACGCCAGCCACTTTCTGTTTTGTGGTGTAAGCAGTATTTTTAGGTTTTTCGCTTTTCCTTTTAGCCTGGAAACCCTTATTAATTCTTTTCTCATTTTTATTTTCATTTCTGTGAGTGTAGTTAGCCTTTACACCGGTTTCGCTTCCAGCAGCCTTTACACAACACACACCGAAAAGCATAGAAAATACCAAACCAAATGACATGATTTTCTTAATTAATTTCATCATAATATCTCCGTTGCTTTAATTTTATCGATATTTGTATTATAACATAAAAATAACTTAATGTCAATATTTAACATCATATACAACAGAACAATTGCCGACACTTTTACAAAAGACCTCGCAGAAACTATATCTATAGATTCTATTTTTCTATCAAATGTTAAAAAAATTTAATATACAAAATATATACATTTGAAATAAAATGATTTATAATATACTTATTTTATTGATAATGGTATATAGTTTAATACGGGAGGGATATTATTATGGAAAATAACAAAGTAGAAAAAATAAGTGAAGAACAAAGTGAAAGCGTATCCGGCGGACGTAAAGGACTTTTCCCAAAAATAGAAATCTGGAAAACCTATTGCGATTTTTGCGGAGAAAGAATTGACAGCAAAACTCGTTTTGGCGTACCGGTTTTAAACAACGAAAAAATTATGTGTAATGAATGCTACAAAAAACAATCAGACCTACTTGGTCAAGACATTGCCGCTCAAAAGTGGTTGGGTCAAAAACCTACACCAAAAAATAAATTATAATCATCAATTATCGAAACACTATATACCATTCAATAAAATTCTTAAAAATGCTTTTTATAAGTACAGTTTAAATATTTGACAAATAATATTTACAGTTTATATCAGCTCAAAGCTGCTTCCTTGGTTTCAGATAGGTAAAAACAATCATTTTATAACATAGTTAAAATAGGAGGAATAAAACGTGGAAAAACACGATAATGATAAAATTCAAAACACAAAAGAAATAAGCAATGATCAAAGTGAACACGTCTCGGGAGGACGTAGAGGACTTTTTTCAAAAATAAATATATTTAACACCTACTGCGATTTTTGCGATTGTAAAATTGACGGAAAAACATGTTTTGGCGTACCGGTTTTGAATGATGAGAAAATCATGTGTAGTGACTGCTACAAAAAGCAATCAAATTTGCTCGGGCAGGACCTTGCAGCGCAAAAGTGGTTGGGAATAAATATTAATAAAAAATGCGCCAATCGAACAAACCCAATATAGAAAACAAATAGCAACCATGGGTATGCATCAGGCGATCATCTGAACACCATGCATATTCCCCTTGATATGGAATTTACAAATCAGATGCTCTAAGTTACGGTACAAACTTATAAATCAGATTAATAATATCAAGATAATACACCTCGCTTAAAATAGTGAGGTGCTTTTGTGTGCGGAAAATCACGTGGCTATTAGATAACTTTTTAAGTATAAATAAAATTTTCATAAATTTGCATAAAAGGGTGCAAAAATCAAGAAATTTGGGATGAATATTGAGGAGGAAAAATTTTATGGAGCTAAGAGGAATAGATGTTTCAAAATGGCAAGGTGTTATTGATTGGCAAAAAGTAAAAAATGATGGTGTGGAGTTTGCGATAATTCGAGAAGGTTGGGGTAAAAAATCGCCAAGTCAGATTGATAAACAATTTAGAGCAAACTATGAAAACGCAAAATCTGTTGGAATGCCAATAGGATGTTATCATTACAGTTATGCGGATAGTGTGCCAGATGCAAAAGCTGAGGCGGAATTTTGTCTGGAAAACATCAGAGGAATGCAATTTGAGTATCCTGTCTGCTTTGATATTGAGGATAGAACAATGCTATCGCTCAGCAACCGTCAAAGAACGGATATTATAAAAACTTTTTGCAGCGAGATCGAAAAAGCAGGATTCTATGCTATGTTTTACTGTAATCCCAATTGGCTTAATAATTATCTTATCAAAGAAGAATTGTTGCTAAAATATGACCTTTGGCTCGCACAATGGAGCCATACTGAGCCCTCTATTTCGTGCGGGATATGGCAGAAATCCGACAAAGGTACAATAAACGGAATAATCGGAAATGTTGACATTGACGTATCTTACAAGAACTATCCCGAAATTATGAAATCTAAAGGTTTAAACGGATTTGGAAAATCAATCCCATCACCAAATACAAGCTATTTTGTTTATACAGTCAAAAAAGGAGATACCTTATGGGCAATTGCCGGAAGGTATCTTGGAAGTAATTCAAAATATAGAGAAATTAAAAACCTGAACGCTTTAAATTCCGATACAATTTACGTTGGTCAAACCTTAAAAATACCAAAGTAAAATATCCTATGTAATCACAATTTATATACCCCACAAAATATTTTTTAAACTATATATTTATTACCGCATATACGATAAAGTAGCACTACAACCGTATGCGCCATACTGTTGGATTGTATACCTTTGTTTTTCATAAGCCACACAAACGGTATACCGAATATAATAGATTCCTTTACACATTCTAAAATGGCTAACATTGGGTCTGCAGTAAATCCGGTTGCGATATGGTTCATAGCATGCGGCAATATCAAGAATATATAAATAGGCACTTGCGCTTTGTAACTTTTAGGCATCTCTTTTTGAAACCAATATACCACCATAGCCAGTGGCAAAAAATGATATGTAATTTCTTCAGACATTGCACCGCTGGAATTAAGCAAGGCATTTAAAATGTTTGGCAAATTCCAAATCCGAGGATCTAAAAAAGCTGTATTTTCCATCAATCATAACATTTATGATTGCCAGCGGTATACCGAAAAATATACCAAATCCGAAAGACTTTAAGGTATTACGGAAATCAAAATTAAATACTTTTTTATCAAATGAGCATTTTCTAAACATACTGCAAGCTGCATAATAACAAACCATATTTTCAATCAACGCTATCGGATTGTGCTCAAGCACAAAAGGGGCAGCGCCCAATATTAATGCTACGACTAAATCCGGCCAACTAAAATGCTTTGTTTTAAATATGTAGTATGTTGCGATTACTATTAATAAAAGATTACATACAATCCACATTCTGTTAGAATAAGACTGATTTTCGGCAAGTATGCTATACTCCGTTGGAATACATAAATTAAGTACAAAAAGTGATAAATACATTAGCAAAAATATTGCCATAAAAATATAAGGTTTGTGATTTTTATAAAACTCTATTTTATTTAGCGCACAAGAAATACTTTTGATAATAAAACTTAGTAAATATTTCAGTGTTATAATCACAGAAAGCAATATTAATGTACCACTAATTGACCTGTCATAAAGTACAAACCTTATAAAGCTCTCAACAATCCAAGAAATTATAAGGCAAGTATCAAAACATATTAGCGGTTTAAAAAAACTCCGAAATCGTTTCAAAAAGCAAATAGCCGTTACAACAACAATTTCCGCCAATCTTAAAAAATGGTAGCTTCCGAACGTAACATTTCCGAACGCCACATTACCACTTTCATCATACGCATTAAACGTAATGCCTGGTATATGTGCGAAACAAAAATTTAAAGCCGTGTACGAAACTACAAATATAAAAAAATAAAACAATTCCTTTTTCTTCAAAATCACCACTTCCTTATATTTTACGAATTATAATATACATAATTGCTGTAATTCTCAAGTAATTTATAAATATTCTAAAAAATTTATCAGAACTTAAATTTAAAAAACACAAAATGAGAGGTGACCAAATTGGAAAACAAAATAGCTTCGATAATGCCTTTGGCAATTATCATCGAAGCCACAATAACATATATAAACCAATTTTTTGTAAGCAGAGAATTTTGCCAAGAAATGCTTTTAAGTATAATTTTCGGCATTGTTATTTCTATTGCTTATGAAATTGATATACCAAAATATCTTAATTTACATTCTAAAATTCCATATCTTGGCAACATTTTAACCGGAATACTCATTTCCAGAGGCTCAAATTACATTTACGATTTAATGAATAATCTCACTTGTATAAATTAAAGTATAAAATTGACAAAAGCCCTAAATGTAGGGCTTTTAATTATTTATATTTATTTTTTTCATAGCTTCTCACTCTTTGTGGTGGTGCAAATTCATTTGTTAAACCGACCAGATAATCTAAACTTGTTTTATAAAAAATTGCTAATGTGATCAGGTGGTTTATTGGTATTCTTCTTTTGCCTGTTTCATAATTACTATAAACTCTTTGATTTATGCCCAGCAATTCTGCTACATCACATTGCGATAAATCTTTATCCTCCCTGCAATCTTTTAATCTATGAAAGTAACACATTTTGCACCCCACCTTCCTCAGGTTAAGATTTTAAATTACTATCATTTGATAGTGTTGCTTTTACAACCAAACGATAGTAAAATTGTTTTTGTAAATTACTATTTGTGAGAGTGGTGAGATTATACAACAAAAAATATGCACGCTTGCAGCGCACACGGATATTTTTTCAAAAAAATAAGACGGTCTAATCCGTCTTTTAAATATCATCTTCAAACTTAAATAGATCATTCGGCTCACATTCCAAAATTACACAAAGAGCTTCTATATTTGAATACTGAATAGATTTAGTTTTATTATTAAGCATTTTCATAAAGTTTTGATAGCTCATCCCCATTTGTTTATAAAGCCAATAATTGGTTTTTCCCTTTTCTCTTAAAATCTCTGCTACTCTTAGTTTTATCATTTATATATCACCAACCTAACGTTTTAATCCGATATTAAAACATTAGGCATCTTTACATATAGATTAATACATTATATAATTTAAAAGTCTATATGCGGATCGAGATATGTTGTGGAATACGAAATTAGCTTTTATTCAAAAGTAAAATCATTTAACTCTTTAAAATCCAAAAATTCAGACAAAGTCATACTTAGACCGATCGATAGCTTGTGCAAAGTTTTAATTTTTGGGTTTTTAGCGGTGCCTTTTATTATGCCGTCAACTGTCGATTGTGTAACACCGGACATCGTTGATAGCTTGTTGACTGTTATTTTCCGCTTTTTGCAAAGCTCCAAAATTCTTTTACTAATAATCTCCGAATATTCCATGATTACATATACTCCTTTTAACTGTATAACGTTAAATTCACACTAACATGTACACAGAGGAGTATTAACGGTACAACGTTGACAAATACAAAAAAGATTTATAACATAACGTTACAGCGTTAATCTTTTTAAAAAAGGGGTAATAGTTATGACTCAAAAAATATGTACATTTGCAGGGCATGGAGAAATTTACGGCGAAAATACCTTGAAAGAAAAACTAAAAAAAGAAATTATAAATCTAATAGAAAATGAAAATGTTGATACTTTTTATTGTGGAGGAAAAGGAGATTTTGATAAGCTGTGTTCCGAGCGCGTAAAAGAACTCAAAAGCAATTATCCATTTGTAAAATCATATTTGATTTTGGCTTATATGCCCAACAAAAAAAGTGAGTTTGATTTGAACCCATATGGCGAATATGATGGTTCCGTTTATCCCGATTTGGAAAACACGCCCCCACGATTTGCCATAATCAAACGAAATGAGTGGATGATTGATAAATCTGATTTTTTGATAGCATACGTTAAAAATAGCTTTGGCGGAGCAAACAAAACTCTTTCTTATGCAAAAAAGCGAAGAAAAATTAAAATAATCAATATGGCAGAAAATAGTTTTTAAAACACGCCTAAACTTTTACATAAAATTCAATTATTTATGCATATTAATTGATGACTTATTTTTTTTAATAGTATAAAATGTTTTTAAGTTCAGTATACATTTATATTTTCGCATAATCATATATACGGTACCAAAAAGGAGGTAACCCACATTGTGGAATGCTGTTATTATAATCTCAATTTTAGGGACACTGGCTCATTTTATGTACGAAATAAGCGGACACAACAAATTTATTGCCATATTTGCGGCAGTTAACGAATCCACTTGGGAACATATCAAAATTGCTCTGACCCCCAGCCTTCTTTGGGGGCTTTATGACGGATTTGCATATGGTCAAAGCCCTAATTATTTTCCTGCAAAAACGCTTAGCTTACTTACTATAATCATAGTAATACCGGTGTTTTTCTATGCCTACAAGGCCATTCTTAAAAAGGCCACACTTATAATTGATATACCCCTATTCTACGCTTCTATAATTTTCAGCCAATTAGTTTTTAGATATTTTATTAATTTGCCACCTATGGAATTTATATATGAATATTTAGGAACCATAGGACTATTTATAATATTTGGCAGTTATATGATACTTACTCTCCAACCGCTCGAAAATTTTGTGTTTGAAGACCCAATTTCAAAAAAATATGGAAAAGAAGGGCACTCCGACTGCAATAAGAAATAGCGTGTAGCCCCACAAAATTACAAATTTTGGAAACCTATTGAATAAATCAGAACATAACACAAAAACATATACCATATTCATAGTGTGGTATATGTTTTGTTTCTACATAAAAAAATATATAAATTTTTACTGATTTTAGTTGACAAATATATTTTTTATTATATAACTGCATCGTGGCGCATAGTGCACAAATTAAAATTTTGAAGGAGATGGTTATTATGCCGTTACCACGTAGTATACTAAACCAATTGCAAAAGAACGGTCTTTTTAGTTTTTCGCCTGCAAATGAAGTGAAAGATGTTGCTATAAAAGAAGATACATCTGAAACGAAAGGGACAATAACATTTTACGGTACCCAAAGCTTCTCAACAAGGAGTGAAGAGCTCAATTTTTGTATTGTGGCTTGCCTTATAATCGACAAAACTGATCATTTTAAATCGAAAGCTAATTTAAAAAATCCTATACAAAAGTATTTTAGTGATTTACCTAAAGAGCATTCTTTTGGTTCTATAAAACTTTTGTTAGAGGATAGCTCTTTAAGAAACCCTATCATGACATCACGGGCAGAATCACCCAAACAAATTTTGGCAATAGATGTTTATAAAGCTACTGTAAAAGAAGATAAAACAAGTGCGGATTTTCCAGATGCTCGGGGTGTACAATCGCTTGCCAGATTGCTGGATTCAACCGCAACCCCCAAAGAAATTGGAGTTGAGAGCGGCGCAGGAACATGTTTTCGTTGCCAAATTGGGGGCAAAAAGAAAGTTTTAAAAATTCCAAAAGTATCGCTCGGCTCTGCGCTGGGAGAACTTGAAGGGAATGAACTGGTGTCGAGACTGGGGCGTAGTGAAACCCGTATATCAATATCTGATGTAAAAGTATATAAATTCGTTTCGTCAGATTGGAGACGGAATCACCCCCTCATTGTAATGGCTGATGTCGGTGAAAGTACTTCCGAAAATATGGATAAATTATCCCCTACCCTCAGGCGACTTCCGGATCCCAAATCGCCTACCGGCTCTACAACCGCCAGTCCGGTTTTATCCCCCGCATCACCCACTGCTGCTGGTGGTTCGGCCCCGGTAATAGACTACCCTAACCTTAAAAAATGGCTCAAAAGCGCTTGCGAAAGTATAGCCGTACTTCATGGAGATGGCATAGTTCATCTTGATATAAAACCCAGTAACATTGGTTGCAAACTAACCGCTAATTCCTCAGAACCGAGATTTAGTTCACCAAGTATGGGTGATAGTTCACGTGGTCTGGAAAAAGCCGAAACAATCGCTCCTTTATTTGACTTCGGAACCGCCTCTATGACAAGATCCGCAAAACTTAATGCAATGGGAAAAGACCCGAGAAGTGTTAAAGTATTTATCGATGAACTTAAATCCAAATGTGCATCGGGAATCATTACCCAAGATGATGTTGTCGACTTCTTTTTCGAACTGGCTCAGCGTTGTATCAAAGGAACGAAAGAATACATGGCCCCGGAAATAAAGGAGTTTACCTCCGAAGGAAAAAAAGTTTTTGATTTAAAAAAACTTGGCGCAATCATAAACGTCCTGGTAGAAACCAAAGGAGACTCCGAAGCTAAAGATATCACGCCCGAACAAAAAGAAGCGTACGGATTGCTAAAAAAGCTTTTAACTATCGGGAGAAAAGCCGATGTTTATTCTCTTGGCGCATCTATCGTAGAAATACTATGCAAAGCCTACGACGTCAAAGGATGCACTTCTTATGATCAAAGTGCACTGGATAAGGTAATTAATGAGATAAAGGGGAAAAAACTAATTCCTATCGACCCCAACCTTCTTGATCTTCTTGGAAACATGCTCGCAACTGATCCTGGCAAACGCTATTCTATATATCAGGTTCAGTTGCATAAATTTTTACGATAGTTATTCCAACACTATTTTGTATATTGGTACTTCTTTCTGATAAGATCTAATTTCTAATATCTATACCCCTACACACTAAATAAACTAAAATCTTATGCCCGTAGTAAAACTTTTTACTACGGGCATTTTGTTTTTTAAACCATTATTTACCATTTATTTACTCTAGCGATTCACAATGAAAACAGGCGTCTCTTCATACTTCTGTAATCTGTTAAATAAAAACATCAACACTTTTTGTACGCCTATCTAATTAACCAGCACAAAGTTACCTACCTCCGGCAAGTACTCCACGCCAATTTTATAGCGCTGCTTAATAACCTTGGCTTGTTTACCGGCGGCAACCTTAGGTTTATGTTTAGAACGATAGTCAACCAGCTTACCACGAAGCAATACCAAAAAGTCGTTAACACCTCTTACGCCCTTATTTCTAACTTCTGCTGCGTTAGATATATCTTTAACAAGCTTCTCCGAAACGTTAATATCGATGCCATATTTTTGCGAGTATTCTTTCCTTAATTCATCAAGCTGCGGTTTCAAAATGAACGCATAATCGTCAGCTTTAAGATTGTTAAATTCCACAATATCAAAACGGTTAACAAGAGATTTATCCCTTTGAATATTTGTCCTTGCGGCAGCTTGCGCTTCGGTAAGCTGCACGGGCGGCAATCCCCAACACTGACGAAGTTCATTGGTAATACAAATAAACACGGTTCTGGAAACATCTATATACTCATAGTTAACACCATTTCTAACCAAAAGCTTACCCGTATCTCTCGCGTCACGCAAGCGCTCCAAAATAGTATCATTCGGATCGGCTTTATGCATCTTATCGATTTCGTCAAGAACTACAACCACCCTGTTATTTAATTTTAATTGACGAACTATCTCAGAATTTGCATTAAACAGCTGATCTGCAGGTGCTAAACCTTCCCCGGTTTTAGCGTCTTTTGCCGAAGTCGACGCAGTAACAGATGTGGACGTAATAAACTGCCATGGTTGCATATCTTTATGGAAAATTGCTTTTGAAAGTGTTCTTGCGGCGTGGGTTTTACCTATACCGGAGTCACCGATGAAAGCCATAGTACAAGCGCAGTTACAAGGTTTACCGCTCTCATCGCTCTGTTTCCATAGATCCGTCATACCACTCATAATCTCAACAATCCTATCCATAGCCGCATCCTGACGGAAAACACTACTTTTAAGATATTCCGTCATAAGTTCTTTAAGCTTTACAGGATCGCGCTCAAGCGTTAGCCTATTGTAAACAAACCTGTTGTACGTTTTGATAACACCCGCTTTAACCCAAGCTCCGGCCTGAATTAATATATCTTTTGCGTGTGCAAGTGCGCCCATTCTTGAAGAAAGTATAAGCGATGTCACGAGTATCGGAGCATTCCTCTGCATCTTGGAGAAAAATCTCTCCCGCTCAAAGGTTCTTTGGTCTGCCCCGCGCTTCATCAGCAATATTTTTAAACGATCCACACCATTTACAACTCTTCTTGTTGCGCCACCGGTAGGTATACCAAAAAAGGTCGGCTGCTCAACAATATTAAAACATCCGAACGTTTCACCAACGAGGTTCCCAAAAGCCGGAGAATCCAAAAGCTCCGCCATATCATCATTAAGGTCATTTACTGAAACACCATTACTTGTTGCAATGCAATCAAAGTATTTAAGAAGCAACCTATCAACCGCTGCCAGCTCAGGGTGAGCTTGCACCGCATCCGGGCTACGTTGCATATTTGCTAAATCCATCATATTCGCAACCTGCCCCTCCTGAGCATGTATTCCGGCAATATTACTTCCGTTATTTGATGCCAAGTTAGCAGCCGCACGACGAATATTTCCTGCTTGTTGACGGACCATGCCACTAGCCAAATCTCTTTGCACCGGATTCATTCCAATAGCCTCTAAAGCCTCGTCGAGCACCCTCTCAGCGGCATCTTGAGCAGCAGGGGTGGACACAGAAGGGTCGTTCATAAACCACCAACGCTTACCGTTACTATCATTACCGCCTTCTTGGAACCAATTTCTAAAAGCGTTTTCATCTTCCACCGGTGCACCATGCTGCCTTAACTTATCGCCATAATATGCATCACGCCTCAAAAAATCGATTACCTCATCCATTTCCCAAGGATTTTGTACATGCAAATTATGTCTTCTGAACCAACCAAAAGAACTCGCCTTGGGCGTAAGGCTTAAACCTTCGGGCACCATAGGCGCAACATTACTCAAACTAAGTGCGGCGAGTGCCACAGCCGCTGCTTTCTTAGTTGAAATCTTTCTGCCACCGGCCACTGCCTCAATATCCTCATCGGATAGTTCTGCGCCACCATATAATTTCAAAAATACCTGAGCAACATAATCTTCAAACTCTTGCTTCGTAAAAGCTTGATCTGAATGGCTTACCAAAAAATCAAAAATTTCTTCCCCTTGAAGTTCTGCAAACTCCTTAAGAAGATGTTCATCCGAACAAATTTTCTCTAGCACGCTCTTAATTGTACTGTTCATAATACTCCACCTTTCAACAAAAGTATTTCAAACAGCATTGTACAACGATGGTTGGGGATATCAACAAAAATTATATATTTTTTACAGTAGTCGCATTCATTTATTGCTCACCGCAAAATAAATTTACTACTTTTTCTGCTCTAATCTCATATATATTTTGCAACGTTTTTATTAAATAACTTTAGATTTACCAAACGATGTTTTCTAAAACCAAAAATTTTATTCATAAATCATCTTCTCCAAAATTTGGCGGCCACTTTAATGGATCTTCCTCATACAGTGGAGAAAGCGGAAAATCACTGTAAATATCCGCTCTGCCCGAAAAATCAGTAAAACTTAATGGATTACCGCTAATCAACGATTGCGAGCTTGCACCAAATTCACCCGACGTCGGCGCAATTTCTCCATAAGCACTTGACGTCCCAAAGGTGTTTTCCAATGGCGTTTGTACACCAATATCTGAATTTGGTACTGCTACTATTGGTCCGGCACCTAAGTCCGGTAATTCAAAAGGTGGTGTGTCTCCCGGCGTTGATTGTGTTTCCGTGCCGGAAAGTTGCATTGTTGCCGGTTGCTCAGGATGCAAACTCGGTAAATCAGGGACCCGAGTATCTTCTACCACTGTTCTTGCGCCCATACCGATAGTTGGTGCCGTTACTGTTTGGCCGACACCCGAACTTGGTGGCCTTAAAGACGGCATACCCTTTACCATTACTTGAGCACCTGCGCCGAAGGTTTGCGCTCTTACCGTTTGGCCGGCACTCGGCAACTCAAAAAGCGGTGTTTTTCCCACCCCTGACGGTGCTTCTTCACCGTGAAATTGCACCATGGAAATTTGTTGAGTGCTTGAACCCTCGGGCTCAAATTTTGGCATATTCCCTGCCTCCACTTCTGCACTTACATCGGCTGCCGGTTGTTTATACAAATCACTTTCAACCATAACAAACTCGCCGGGGGACGTACGACGAGCAACAGACACTCCGGGAAGCACAGATGCAGCGGGGTTAGGCGGCGCATTCACAAGAGTAACTTGAGAAACCATGGACGCCCCACTCACAGAACCGGTCACCAACGGCCAACCCATACGCAACCGAATACTATTTATGGTAAATCCCCGAGCATAATCAAGCGGTATTCTGCCATATATGTCTGGAGCATACATAATTTGCGTGGCCCATATCAATCAAATAGTTTGCAGTATATGGGATCCTCACACCGGCAGCATAGTGAAGCGGCGTTTTACCAGATTTATCTACCCAATCAACACATATTCGGGCAAGGGTATGTTCCAATAAATACGCAACAGCTTTGATTTGACCGCCTTTAGCAGCAAAATGAAGTGGTGTCATCCCGTTCTTATCCACCGCAAAAACATCTGCACCATTAGAAACTAAAATTTTAATAATATTAAGTGCTCCCCTCAACGCCGCATAACGAAGTGCTGTTTTACCCCACCTATCTTTTTCATCCAAATTAACCTCTTCGTGTGCAAGCAAATTTTCTATTTCCCATGCTCGCCTTTGCATAACATAATCGTGCAATTTCGTTCCGGCGGCAAATACACTGGGAAAAACTATCGCCACACATAACAAACATACCAACACCAACGATAGCCCTTTTCGCTTTAACTTCAAAAAATATCTCCTCTTTCTTAAAATAAAATTCATCAACAAAAACACATTAGTATAGCAATAGAAACACCGCTACATAATGCGCTTTTTTATTGTTGTATCCATCAACAAACCTATTTACTTTTTCGTTTAAAAAACATTTTTAGATTACAAATTATATTTTGAACATCTAAAAACCCGTCTTACTCACTAAAAATGGTAAATAAGCAAGGTCACCTCTAAGCGAGATGACCGCAGAACAGAAATAATGGCGGAGAGAGGGGGATTCGAACCCCCGAAGCCGCTTTAACGACTTACACGATTTCCAATCGTGCTCCTTAAGCCAGCTCGGACACCTCTCCACTACAAAATTATTATAACATAAATTTCTAAAAAATCAACAAGATATTTGCGGCACAACACATCTTACTGAAGTTTTAACTGTTTGCGCTCGTATAGTTCTATATTTTTTTACTAAATTTCATAAGACGCAATCTATTATAACGCTGAATTAGAAAGAATGGTAAATTCGCAATAACCGGTATCAAGGAAAAAATCAATGAATATGGCCAATCATTGATTAAAAGAGACACGATAAAATATAAAGAACAGGCATAATGATTCCACTCGGCTCTGCAAGTTTCAGAAATAAACATCCCAATATATTCTTTATTTATTTTTTCAAACGACTCTAATCGACGCTTGGAAAAACCACCTGTCGCCACATACTGCGGCAGGCGGTCTTTCCATTTTTTAATTTTAAGCCACTTAACATAAAATTTTCCGTTTTGCTCCCATTTGTGCGGCCTATAAGAAAAACGTTTACAATTAAAAAACGAACGAGGCAAACTCCGGCAAATTACCAAAACTATCAAATGCCAAAAAATCATTAAAACAAAATTTATCAAAATAATTTTATAAAGACTTAAATTCGAAAAATTCAAACAAAACAACCCACTAATCAAACAATTTACAGACTCTTCATGTCTTTTTGCGCTTCCATAAGCTTAAGCTGCGCTTCATGCATTTGCTGTGCCCTTTCATCACTTAGAATTTTAGGGACAACTTTTTTATACATTTCAACAGCTTCCAAATACTTATCATATGCAGCCATCATTTTTTCATAATGCTCTTTTGAATCATCTCCAACCCTTGGGCCCAGCTTCTCTTTTAGTGTGGAAACAAACTTGGTGATTTTATCTGCACTGGCTTCGACTTTTTCTGTGTCTTCTTGAGTTCCTTTATACGAAGAAACTTTATCTAAAAAGTCATCTACCAAATTATTAAAATCATCGTTTTGAACTATTACCTCTTTTATATATTCACTACGTTCAAAAGGGCGAACCGAATTTCTATAATACAAAAACCCAAAAACCAATGCGCATAAAACGACAAATACTGACATAGTCAAAATTAAAGCTTTGCTTGTTTTCTTTTTTGATTTTGTTTCTTCCATTTTGATATTCCCCCTTGATTATTTACGTTGCCAATGTAGCTCCGCCAACTCATATAGTAACATATAAAAGCGATTATTGCCACAAAAACTTTCTTGTTTTACAATTTATAAAATCCAGTTTGTTGCAAAAATCGCTTTTCACCAATGTTCATACATAATTATATTTCAAACATCAACAATTAACGTATGAAAATTATCTTTTATTAAATCAATTACCTTTTAAATCTTTTACCGGGTTCACGGAATAAAAACGCCATGCAACCCAAACTTATAATCATAACTAAAATCAAGGCGGTACACAAAATAAGAATTTTATCTCCGGTACTTAAAAAATTATTTTCACTGCTTTCTTCATTATTTATTTCGATGCCATTTTCTTCTTCGGGATCTGACTCATTGTGCTCGTTATTTTCATGATGCTCATTTTCTTCTTTATTGGGGTCAAATAAAGCATACTTACTAAAATGATCTATTTCAAATGATAAATAAGTAACCCCATCTATAACTTCCAACTTTTGGGTATCGGTAAAAGTTTCGTCATCCAAAGCTCTTACAAATAAAGCAAGCACCTCGTCTTTATCCCAGCCATTCGGGATTTCAACATAAACCTTAACTTTTCCGCCTTTAAACTCGGTATACTTTTCTCCATTTCTATCTTTAACACCTATATCAAAATAAAGAATTCTTTCTAATTTATCAGCATATTCTTTATCAAGTTTCGAGTTAAGCTCATCAATAACATATGGATCTTCTATCCTATCGCAAAAAAAGGTTGATCCATACTCAAATATTCCTTCTCGCGCTTCTATTTTAAGTTTAAGGGTTCCGTAATCAGAATCCATACTTCCATCTCGATCCAAACGGGTGGTTAAGCCTGTTACGCCATATTCTTTAACAGCTTCGGGATCAGAAAAAAATTGTGCGCTGTTTTCTTCCGCTGAATTGGAAAGAAAAATTATCTCTCTGTTTTCACCTTGATAATCCTTGATAATAAAATTATATCTGGAAGCACCCAAAATATGGACCATAATGTTTAGTGTTTTCAGTTTCTGCACCGCAAACATCATTTTTGAATTTTCTCTATCAGCATTTAGCGCCTCAATTTTTAGAGGAAATTTATCTTCGGTAAAAAAGTCGCCACGTTCTTCAAAATAATTCTTTTTATCCATATTAAGCAACAAAAACCTCGCCGCATACTCCTTATCTATAGCTTCTCTATATTCATCGCCAACCGCCATTACTATGGAAGTCGAACTAATGGTAAGCGACTTAACGTGTGCCGCCGCCGGACGAGTTATATTTCCTTCTTCATCTTTTTTAAATTCTCCAACAACGCAGCTTGCACCAATAGCTTGCGCGTGGTCAGGAGCAACTGCGTAAACGCTCGCATTACCTTCTATTGTTATGGCTCCTTTAGGATCGCCATCTATGGTACAGCCACGCCCAAGTCCAATTGCTGCACCCCCATCATCGCCTATAATATCGGGTCTCCTATCATCGGTAGCCATAGCAACAACTTTAGAATTTCCTCTTATGGTTATACTCACATCAAAGTGTTCGGCATCATAATATTTTTCCTTACTCCTGCCACGGCCTGAACCAATTCCCGTGCCACCACAAGAGCCAATCGCAATAACGTCAGCCTCGCCTTCTATAATTATATTGCCGGAAGAAGCCCCATAGCCACCACCTATTCCTGCTGCAAAAGTATCGGAATAGCCTTCGCCGTATAAGGTATCCGTATTATATTGGTCAAAATTATCAAAATTCATATGATATCCGGCCGCTTTAATCGTTCCACCACTTATAGTAATATTTCCGCCATTATAAAAACCAACTTTTGGAGTAGAGCCGCCACTTGTTCCGTAACCAGAGCCTATTCCGGCGCCACCTCCGGTTCCAAGCGCCGTAATATTTCCGCTCATTATATTGATTGCGGATGCGCTGGAATGATTGCCCGAGCCTATCGCTGCTCCTTTATCTCCACCTATTGCCGTAATATTTCCGCTATAAATATTTATATTTCCACATGCCGGATTTCCGTACCTCCACTATACCCTATGCCACCTATACCCGCGCTCCAATTACCTCCCGTGACAGTAAGGCTACTACCATCTAAACCATAAATATTAACGGTAGAACCATTTTCAACCTGTATACCTGCCGCTGTGGCAGCTTCTCTAGCAGACAAAACATTTTCACCTTCAAAAACCAAATTAACAGTTGCACCTTCGCATATTCTTATTGCTGCGTCACCAGACTCCGTGTTTTCATGTGTCAAACCTGAAACTTTTACAGTTAAATTTCTATTTATTTCAAGCGTTCCTTCCCAATCCGGATAATCCCCACCAACACCATAGGTAACATCTGCTATGGGAATATCAAAATTTGAAGCTCTTACACAAGCCACAGCGCCAACAAAAAGTAATACAACCATCGACAAAGCTAAAAAATACACGTAAGATAATTTCATGCGATTCTTTCTCATAATTTTATCCCCGTTCCAATAAAATAATCACTCCACCAACAATATATACCATTGTTTATGAACATATAGATCAAATATATCTACATATTAAAGCGATGTCACGTGACTATTTGAACAAATTTTATAAAAATCCAAATTTACCAATTCTTATCTTTTTATAAGTTATTATGTCTAAAAATAAAATAAATATGCAAAACCCTTTGGATATTTATCCAAAGGGTGTGCTCCTAAAATATGTGCAATCAAACTCTAACCGACCGATCGAAAAAATTCATTTTCCAAACCTTATAACAACAATCCACATCTTTTTTAGTAGTTTATTTAAGTTTTTAAGAATATCATTTATTCTTTCTCTAAGTTGTGCCAAATCATTTTCGATATCATTGTTTTGATTATTGTTATTTTCTTCCTGACTGTTATTATTTTCCTCTTGATTATTATTTTCTTCTTGATTATTGTTTTCGTTATTTTCTTGTTCGGCAACAGGATTAAACACGGCATAATCGCCAAAATGATTTGTCTGGAAAGAAATATAATTCTTTTCGTTTATATTTTCAATCTGCTGAGTATCACTAAATGTTTCATCTTCAGATGATTTTATAAACAACACAATTGCATCATTTTCCCAACCTTCGGGCAACTGTGCATAAACTTTGATTTTTCCGCCCGTGAAATCTGAGTAAGCTTCATTTAAGTGATTATTGGCTCCAACCGTAAAGTAAAGTATGTTTCCCATTCTGTCGGCATACTGTTGATCTAAATTTGCATTAAGCTGCGCAACGGTTTCTTGATTTTCAACCGGAGCTAAATTAAAGTTCGAACCATATTCAAATATACCTTCCATAGCTGTTGCTCTAACGGTTAAAGGCACATTATTATATGTAATATTTGAACTTTGATCTAAACGTGCGGTAAGTCCCGCAAGCGAATATTCTTTCAGTTCAGAAGGATTTACAAAGAATTGCGCACTGTTTTCTTCTACCGCATTAGAAAGTAATATATTTTCGTTATTGGATCCTTGATAGTCTTTTATAGCAAAGTTATATCTGTTAGTACCCGGAATATAGACCATGCAATTCATGTTTGCGGGGCTTTGCACTGAAAGTACTCTCTTCGAGCTCACATTATCAGCGTTTAAAGCCTCTATCTTCATAGGAAATTTATCTTGTGTAAAGAAATCACTGCGATTTGCAAAATAGCTTTCATCAAAATTTAGGGACATTACTTTATCAAGATCCGCCGCGTTTTCAAATTGAATTGCCTTTCTATTACCATCACTTATAGCGGTCACCGAAACATTATCACCAATGGTGATTTCCGCAAGGTTGGCGTTCGCAGGACGCGAAATTACTCCATCGGTTTGAGTGAATTTACCAACTGTGCAGCTGCTCCCAATAGCCTGGGCATGATCGGGCGCTACTGCATATACATCTGCATTACCTTCAATTTTTACGCTACCTTTAGGCTCATTTTCAAGTGTGCAACCACGGCCAAGACCTATCGCCGCACCGCCATCATCGCCAACAATATTCGTTCTTTTATCGTCAGTTGCCATTGCAATAACTTTGGAATTTCCTCTTATGGTTACATTAACATCGAAATTAGCCGAATTATAATTTGCGGCCTTACTTGTTCCGCGTCCTGAACCGATTCCGGCTCCACCGCAGGCACCTAAAGCTACAACATCTGCATTGCCCTCAATAACTATATTACCGGAAGAAGCTCCATATCCTCCGCCAATTCCGGCAGCGAACGAATCACCATATCCTTCACTATATAGGGTTTCTTTATCATATTGATTAAAATTATCAAAATTCATATGATACGATGCAGCTCTGACAGTCCCGCCGCTTATTGTAATATTACCTCCGTTATAAAAACCAACTCCCGAACCGGTGGGGTTCCCGCTGTTATTAACAGCCGCTCCGCCACTTGTTCCGTAACCAGAGCCTATTCCGGCGCCACCTCCGGTTCCAAGCGCCGTAATATTTCCGCTCATTATATTGATTGCGGATGCGCTGGAATGATTGCCCGAGCCTATCGCTGCTCCTTTATCTCCACCTATTGCCGTAATATTTCCGCTATAAATATTTATATTTCCACATGCCGGATTTCCGTACCTCCACTATACCCTATGCCACCTATACCCGCGCTCCAATTACCTCCCGTGACAGTAAGGCTACTACCATCTAAACCATAAATATTAACGGTAGAACCATTTTCAACTTCAATTCCCGCAGATATAACATCGGGATTACCCGCTAAAACATTTGTTCCATCGAAAACCAAGTTTACCGTAGAATTACCGCGTACCGCTATTGGGGAACCATCTGTGCCAGTAGCACTGCGACTAACACCGGAGATTTTTACGGTTGAATTCTGGTTGATTTCAAGCGTTCCTTCCCAAGCACTATCGCCGGTATATGTAACATCCTCCGCAGGAATATCGGTAGCACCCGCCGCCGGCGCTCCAAAAAACAGTATGCCCCCCGGCAATAAAATTGAAAGACATAAACACCATAAATAAGTAATCATTGACTTAAATCTTTTCTTTTTCAATTTTCTCTCCTCCTTAAATGTAAATTTTAAATTTTCGACCGCCTACTTTCTAAGCAATCAAATGACCGAGCAATTCCTAAATTAGGAATTAACACAGTACACGACAAATATAAAACACCTTACCGGCATTGTCAATAGTTTTTTTGATTAAAATTTGTTAAATTTTACAAAAAAGAATTATTTTTTTATCACAATATAAACAAATTAAAATTTATCTATAAAAAGTACTCCTCGGCAAAGCCAAGGAGTTTTTGGACTAACAATATATTAAAAATTAAACTTATTTGGAGTCTACCGAATGCATATGACTAATCAAATCAAGGATTTTGCAACTATAACCCCATTCGTTATCATACCAAGAAACAAGTTTTACAAAGTTACTATTTAGCATAATACCGGCTTTCTCATCAAATATAGAAGTATGCGGATCCCCTAAAAAGTCACTCGATACCACCATTTCGTCGGTATAGCCTAGAATACCTTTCATTTCGTTTGAAGAAGCTCTTTTTATAGTTTCGCAAATTTCTTCGTAAGTCGTTGACTTTTGAAGTCTGCAAGTAAGATCGACAACAGAAACATCAACCACAGGTACTCTGAATGACATTCCCGTAAGCTTACCTTTAAGTTCGGGAATAACCAATCCGCAAGCTTTGGCTGCACCGGTTGAAGAAGGAATTATGTTTGTGCTTGCCGCTCTGCCACCACGCCAATCTTTTGAGGAAATCCCATCGACTGTGTTTTGCGTGCTCGTGGTTGCGTGAACTGTCGTCATAAGTCCTTCAACTATTCCAAAGTTATCATTTATTACTTTTGCAAGAGGCGCCAAACAGTTTGTGGTGCAAGATGCATTTGAAACTATATTCATGGAAGGCTCATATTTATCTAAATTTACGCCGCAAACAAACGTAGGGGTTTCGGAATCCTTGGCAGGAGCAGAAATAACAACTTTCTTAGCCCCTCCTTTTAAATGCGCAGAAGCTTTCTCGCTTGTGCAAAACACTCCGGTAGATTCAACTATATACTCTGCACCTACTGTGCTCCACGGAATATTCTGCGGATCTTTTTCGGAAAAAATATTTATCGCTTTGCCATCAACGTAAAGCATGCCGTTTTCGGATCTTATATCACAACCGAGTTTTCCGTGCGCCGTATCGTATTTTAGCATATAAACCATATAGTCTACGTTTATAAAGGGATCATTAATACCGGTAACCGCAAACTCTTCCGGCCTTTCCAAAGCCGCCCTTAAAACCATTCTTCCTATTCTTCCAAATCCATTAATACCTATCTTTAAAGCCATAAATACATTCCCTTCAAAATAATTTCATATACTAAGAATATTCCAAAAAAGTGATAAATATTATAAGCTAATCAATTGTCACCGAACGAATTTCAGGCTCCTCTGATTTATCGATTTGTCCATAAGCGTCTACCAAAATCAAAAACGCATAAATGCCCAAGAAAAACTCAACCATACCCGAAGATAACGCCACGGCGGTTACTTCTTTGCCCGCAATATACTTTAAAATCACAGGAACACAATGGATAAAGGAAAGTATTATACTCGGAATACCGAAAACAAACAATAGCTTGGAAATATTGGACTTTGAAGCCGTCGAGAATACCTGAGTATTATAAACCAAAAAGAGGGCTAACGCCGCAACTAACGAAACCTCGTAAGGATCTGCGTTATTATTATAAATCGATAGGAAAAGTATCATTGCAAGGCCAAACCAAAGCACGGGACAAAAATTAAAAAATACGGCTTTTGCGATAATATTTTTGCCCGTAAAAAATGTTATTGCAATCAAAACAAACGAGATACAGCACAAAATTGAGAATATGGACATAAATATAGGTTCCCATTCGAAATCATATTTGGATGTATCATTAAAATATGCCGATATACACATAAAAAACGAAATAGACGTCAATAAACTGATTATACCAAGTCCATAATTTTTATTGATACGCATATTTTTCATTCTTATATCTGCTAAGGACATAATCACAATAAAACCTACAAGCGCCACTCCAAATATGCCTAAAAATACAGAAGAATATGCAAAATTCCAATTAAAGACGTCCGAACAAATCTTAAGCGGAACAAACGTTAGCATAAATAATGCTAAAATTAACCAAATGTTTTTTAAGTCAAACTTAATTTTCAATTTTAAAACCTCCTACAAAATGGTACGATAATAAAGACTATCAAATTAAAAACATATTTGAAAAATCTCGTCCATATTTATTGAATATAAAAACATATTTCAAGTTGATAGTTTATATAAATACGCAGTTAAAGTCAATAAACGATGAGTTAAATTTCAAAGATTTTATAAAGGACGTGAGATTTTGAAAGCAATTACAAAAAACAAATTTTTTTTATTACTGGTTCTGCTCATTTGCATGTTGCTACTGCCGTTAATTTCAGTACGAAAAAATAAAGGTGTTGCCGCAAAAGCTGCAAGCCGAAACACAAACCTTTCAAATCATAAAAAGCCTTCTAAGCATTCATATTTTACCGTACTGGATGAACATTCAAATCAAATTATAAAAATTCCCGAAAAAAAATTGCTTTGCGGCACGGTTGCTTCCGAAATGCCGGCAAGATTTGAAAGCGAAGCGCTAAAAGCCCAAGCCGTTGCAAGCTATACATATTTTTGTCACCTCAGAGAAACTAAACCCAAAAACCAAAACTATGATTTTAAAATTAACCCGCAAAAAAGAATAAATTTTATAACCAAAGAGCAAATGCAAAAAAATTGGGGCAGTAACTTCAGTAAATACAATAAAAAAATCAAAAATGCCATAAACGAAGTTTTTCCAAAACGGTTAACATACAAAGGAAAGCCTATTTTTGCGGCCTACCACGCTATGTCCTCCGGCATTACGGAAAAATCTTCCGATATTTTCGGCGGCGAACTTCCGTACCTTGTAAATGTTGAAAGTAAAGGCGATAAACTTGAAAAAAATTATGAAACAAAAACTGAATTTTCGCAGGATGAATTTAAAAAAATTTTGATCGATAACAACTCCGAGTGTAAATTAAACGGTAACCCCAAAAATTGGGTTAAAAACTACGAAAGAACAAAAGCCGGAACCATTAAACAGATTACCATCGGAAACCAAAAATTCAAAGGCAAAGATTTAAGAGCCTTTTTTAATCTAAAATCTTCAAATTTTGTAATAGATTATAATTCCTCCAAAAATAAATTCATAATTATCACTTTTGGCTACGGACACGGCGTCGGAATGAGCCAGTGCGGAGCAAATTATATGGCAAAACAGGGCAAAAACTATAAAGAAATACTTGCTTGGTACTATCCGAACACAAAACTGATTTAGATAAACTATTTGAGTTATAAATTGTAAATGATATAATAAACTCAGATGCTAAAAAATAACGAGGTGAAAATAAATGTGGTTTTTGCAATCTGGCATTACTTTTGAACACGTTTTGATAAGAATCTTGGCGATTTTGGCGGTCGTGTTTTTTAGCCTTCCTTTTCATGAATACGCACATGCATACGTAGCCAATAAATTAGGCGACAGCACCGCAAAAAACTTGGGGCTGCTTACGATAAATCCTATAGCACATTTTAGTGCATTAGGCGCAGCTTGCCTTTTATTTTTTGACTTTGGTTGGGCAAACCCCGTTCCGATAAATCCCCAAAATTTTAAAAAGCCACGCAAAGATATGGCTCTAACTGCTTTGGCAGGCCCTTGCGCTAATCTACTGGCCGCTATGCTTGGAAGTTTAATTATAAATTTACTTTTCAAAATAGGCTTTTTAAATGCATGGCTTAGTATATTTCTTACCTATTATATTGCAATAAATGTGGGTCTTGCCGTGCTTAATTTAATCCCTCTGCCCGGATTTGACGGCTACAAAATAGTACAGGTGTTTATTCCGCAAAAGTTTTTGCCAAAGTATTATCAACATCAGCCAATAATATTTATAGCACTGTTTTTACTTTTATTTCTTGGATTTTTCAGCGGTCCGATTGAATTTTTGCAGAGGTACTTATGCGGCACAATACTAAGTATCACTTCTCTGCCGTTTTCTTGGTTTTAGAAATCTAAGCTTTAAAAACAGGTGTATAAAAAATATACCTTTGTGTTAAAATAAATGAGTATAATAATATGGAATAGGGTTTAATAAAATGGCTTGGTTGTATACGTTAACAGTATTATTTACAATTTTAATATTAATCTTATTTGCTCCAATTAACGTGATTTTTGAATATAACGAAAATTCCAAAATTAAAATAAAATTCATGGGCATTCCATTCCCTGCTTTTTCAAATATTAGCAAAAAAAATAAGTCACCTAATCAAGCAACTCGCAAAAGTAAAAAACGCCCTACAAAAGATATTTTAAAATCCATAGGGAATATCGGAAATCTTTTAAAAGTAGCTAAAGATTCCTTGGTTTGCGTATCAAAAAAAATAAGTATAGACACACTTAGACTTGTTTTATGTATAGGCGCAGAAGACGCCGCAGAAGCTGCCATAAAATACGGACAAGCTAGTGCCATAGTTTACCCCACTTTATCCATTATAAACGCTCTTAGCAAGCCCAAAGAATTATTTATAAATATTGTTCCAAATTTTCCTAATGAAAAAATAAATATAGACTTTAAAATTAAGCTCAAGTCAAGTATATTTAATTTAGTAGCATTAGCAATCATACTTTTTAAAAAATATAAAGAAATAATTTAATTATAAGGTGGTATTTAAATGAGCGACAAACTAGAAAATATGATGAACTCCAGTATTCAAAAAATCAAAGAAATGGTAAAAGCCGATACCATAATAGGTGACCCTATATCCACCCCTGACGGCACAACTATAATACCTGTTTCAAAGATAAGCTATGGATACGCCTCGGGTGGTTCGGATTTTGCTTCAAACAAAACTCCCGAAAAGGATATGTTCGGCGGAGGAAACGGAATAGGCGTAAGCATTGTTCCGATAGCGTTTTTGGTAATTTCTGATGGCGATGTAAAACTACTTCAAATTCAGTCATTTGACGGAGCAGTGGACAGAATCATAGGCATGGCTCCGAACATCATAGACAAAATAAGTTCTATGATAAAAAAGAAGAAAGAAGAAAAATCAAAAAACAAAAAAGAAAGCGAAAAAGAAAATTCTTAATTAAACAAAATAAAATATTACACGATAGTGTTTCCGAAAACACTATCGTGTTTTTTACTGCGCAAAACCAAAATGCTAAATCGTAACCACTCCCCCAAACATTTAATAAAATGTAAATATACAAAGCTATAATCAGGTGATACTTTGAAAAACGCTTTTTTTAAAATAAGTATGTTTTTAATTTTAATATTCTTGGCGGTTTTTACATCTTCATGTTCAAAAAACTGGGGACATAAAGAAAAAGTGGCAAAGGTTAAACTAAACGAAGTAACGCATTCCGTTTTTTACGCACCGCAATATGTGGCCATTGGTCTAAACTATTTTAAAGATGAAGGACTGGATGTGGAATTATTTAGCTCTGAAGGTTCCGATAAAACGTTAATGGCGGTTTTATCATCTCAAGCAGATATCGGTTTGCTGGGCTCATCATCGGTAATACACGCTTATGAAGGCCCAAAAAATGTCGCGATATTATTTGCAGGGCTCACCCAGCGAGACGGAAGTTTTCTTATGGGAAGAAGCCCAAATTTTAAGTGGGAAGACTTAGAGAATAAAGAAGTAATCGCCGGACGAAAAGGTGGGGTCCCGAAAATGGTTTTAGAATATATGCTCGCAAAAAAAGGTTTTGTTTCGGGCAAAAATATTAAGCTTATAGATAATATACCATTCGGGCTAATCGGCGCTGCGTTTGCAAGAGGGATTGGCGATTTTGCCACTTTATTTGAGCCTACGGCTTCAAACCTTGCGCTAAGCAAAGATTTTTTTATTCTTAAGGCAATCGGTAAAGAATGCGAAAAAACCGCCTATACATGTTACTGCTGCTTAAAAAGCTATTACAAAAAACATCCTGATATTATAAAAAAATTTATAAGGGCAATATATAAAGCCCAAGGTTGGGTTAATACGCACAGCGCAGCCGAAATCGTCGATATTATAGCTCCATTTTTTGTCGACTCAGATAAAACGCTACTTACTAAATGTGTGGAAAACTATATAGATGCAAACGTATGGTGCCAAAATCCTTTAATTACAAAAGAGCAACTGGAAGCTATACAGGAAATTATGATTCATGGAAACGAACTTGAAAATAAAATAGATTTTGAAAAAATAGTAGACCAATCTTACGCAAAAGAAATCTTAGAAATCCAATAAAAATTTGGAAAAATAAAAAGTTAAGAAAGGCGGAATAACATGGAATATAAAGAAAGCAGTTCAAAAAATAGTGGCGATACCATATTAAAGCTATCGGATATTTGTATGAGGTATCACACACCCCGCGGGGAAACCATTGCCATAAAAGATTTAAATTTTGACGTATACAGCAAGGAATTTTTAACCATTTTAGGGCCAAGCGGATGCGGAAAAAGCACTGTTCTATCACTGATATCAGGGCTCATATCACCATCGCACGGGAAAATTGAGGAAAACATAGGCGAAAAGTGCGAAATCCAAAAAATCGGGTATATGCTTCAAAAAGATTATCTGCTAGGTTGGAGGACAATAGAGCAAAATGTGCTTTTAGGATTAGAAATAAGAAAAAAATTAAACAATGAAACAAAAGAATATGCCATAAAACTTTTAAAAAAATATGGCCTCGGAGGTTTTTTAAAGCACTACCCTCACCAACTTTCCGGCGGCATGCGCCAAAAAGCCGCTCTTATACGAACGCTTGCGGTAAAACCACAAATTTTACTTCTTGATGAACCTTTTTCCGCGCTTGATTACCAAACAAGGATAAACCTTTCCGAAGAAGTTTTACAAATAATCAAAGGCGAAAGTAAAACAGCTATATTGGTAACGCACGACATATCAGAAGCTATTTCACTTTCCGACAGAATAATCATATTTTCTAAAAGACCGAGCAGAGTGAAAAAAACAATTACCCTGGATTTTAATAACAAAAATTTAAGTTTGGAAGAAAAAAGAAAAAACAAAAAATTTAATGATTACTTTGATATTATTTGGGGTGAACTAAGTGACTAAAAATTCTAACGCACACTATTCCGATGAGCATATATTATATTTACGAAACAGAAGAAAAAATATTTTAAAAATAAAAATTTTTCAGATTGGTATCTTGATAATCTTCGGGGTGCTTTGGGAAGTATCTGCTCGCTTACGGTGGATTGACCCTTTTATAGTAAGTTCGCCATCAAAAATATTTAAAATGCTGATGGTTTTAAATAATTCTGGGCAGCTTTGGTATCACGTAGGAATTACAGCGCTTGAAACCGTTTCAGGGTTTACTTTGGGAACGCTTATAGGGATTACACTTGCAATCATTATATGGTGGTCGGATTTTTTGTTTAAAATATTAGAGCCCTACTTGGTAGTGCTAAACGCCTTACCAAAAGTAGCTTTTGGCCCAATAATATTAGTCTGGCTTGGCGCAGGAATAAAATCAATTATTATGATGGCTCTTTTTGTTTCGGTTATAATAGGCGCTATTAGCATACTTTCAGGATTTAAAAACACAAGCGCCGAAAAAATTCTTTTAATGAGGTCGTTTGGCGCAACAAAACCGCAGATACTTACGAAACTCATAATACCTGCAAACATACAAAATATAATTTCAACTTTAAAAATAAACGTGGGTATGTCTTTAATAGGTGTTATAACCGGTGAATTTTTATCTTCATCAAAAGGAATCGGGTACTTAATCGTATACGGAAGCCAAGTTTTAAAACTCGACCTTGTTATGGCCGGTATATTATTGCTGGGAGTGATAGCTTCTGCTATGTATTTTTTGGTTTCCGAGCTCGAAAAGCTTTACATAAAGCACAAACACTGAAAAATACTACCACGTACTAAAAATTAGAACTGTATATCTCATAAATTAAACTCTCGGTCGGGACGTCCATAAGAATAATACCGAATTTTTTGCCTCTATTTTTCCGTATATAGCTTTCAAATTCGGGGTTAATCCTTTTTGCAACAAGTTCGGGGCAATACGGGCCTATACAACTGGTAAAGTTTATCACAAACTTATTATCTATATCTTCATTCCAAATTTTTTCATAAAAAGACTTAATAATACGAAGCTTTTCTTTTGAATTAAACGACTTATACCTATCTTGAAGTACACAACCGGAATCGTCTAAATCGGGAGAACCATTTATAGCGTTATCCCCCCAACCGCTGTAACTATAAGATAACTCCACTCCGTCGCACCTACTAAGCACTACAAATTTTCCTCTTAAATCCTTTAATTTTAAGCTATCAGGACGTGACGTCTGGGGCTTATAAAGTTTTTCCCTTGTTTTCAATAAATCATTAACTTTTTTCAAAAAATCTTTTTTACTCACGCCTTCGTGCTTAAACTGGAGCATCACCGTTTCACTTGGATTTTCATCTAAAAATTTTTCTATATCGTCAAGCACTTTTTTAAAAGTAAGTTTGTATTTTTTAATGGTCAAAATATTGCTATAACAAGCAACGCCACCATGGTTTATATCTAAATCACCGTCACATCGTATGTCCAAATACCTAATTCCTTTTTGCAGCTGCTCCGGAATAGTATCATCTTGGCATGAAGCAATTATGCCGCTAATTACGGCCGTCGTATACGTAGTGCCGCTATCATGCGTACCCGGAATGTTGATATCACATAATTTTGTATCGTCCGAAAGCCCTGACATCCAATTATTACCGAGTATAGTCTGCTCTGCACAAACAGTTCCCGAAATGCCAAAAATAAAAAATAAATTTAAAAAAGAGGACACAAGAATTTCTAAAAATAAAAGTATTTTAAAAGATAGTTTTTTTAAAAATTTAACGCTATTATCTAACATATTATTCCACCTCACCTAAAATATCATAGCTATATATTTATAATATCACGTGTAACGTATATATAAAAGCGCTAATCAAAATATTGTGCACTCTACACAATTTTGCTAATACTACACAGCAACCTCACTCATAACGAGCTATCTGCATAGTATATATTGGAATAACAAAAAACAAAACACAAAAATTTGTTAAAAAGTAAATTTAAAATACAAGGAGAGAAAATTAATAATGAATGAATTCATGACTCATATAATGGCTAAACAATATGGGATATCTGCACTGCCCAAAGACCCCGTTGTTGCTATGGCGTACATACCCTATCAAGAACAAGAAAACATGTACAGCGCAGAACAAGGAATAAGCGAGGGCACAATGTTTCCCGAACTTAACAAACCATTTGAAGGAATGACGGTAGGTGAAAACAAATGAGCGATCAAGAAATCATGTTAAAAAGAATATCTGCAATCGACTTTGCAATAGTCGAACTTAATTTATATATGGACACACACCCTTATGACCAAGAAGTGAACACAAAACTTAACGATTATAGAAATCAAAGTTCTGCTTTGAAAATCGAATATCAAGAAAAATACGGTCCTATTACTTCCGAAACAACTGAGGATAACCGCTGGGGCTGGATAGCTGATCCATGGCCATGGAATAATGACGAGGAGGCAAACGCATAATGTGGGTATACGAAAAAAAATTACAATATCCCGTAAATATCAAAAACACAAATCCGAAACTTGCAAAAATGATAATAACTCAATACGGCGGCCCCGATGGTGAGCTCGGCGCATCGCTTAGGTACTTAAGCCAAAGGTTTTCCATGCCGTATCCCGAACTCAAAGCCATACTTACAGACATCGGTACAGAAGAATTAGGACACTTAGAAATGATTGGCACGATAGTATATCAATTAACAAAAAACCTAACACCCGAAGAAATAGAAAAGCAAGGCTTTGGAGATTATTTTGTTGATCATACAACAGGTGTTTTCCCTACCTCAGCAAGCGGAACGCCTTACACTGCATCAAGCATGCAAGTCAAAGGCGACCCGATAACAGACCTGCACGAAGACTTAGCAGCAGAGCAAAAAGCAAGATCTACATATGACAATATCCTAAGGTTTTGCGATGATCCGGACGTTAAAGATGCTATTAGATTTTTAAGAGCCAGAGAAGTTGTGCATTACCAGAGATTCGGCGAAGGACTCAGACTCTGCACCGATAAACTCGATAGCAAAAACTTCTATGAGTTTAACCCCGCTTTTGATAAAAAATAAAAACATAACAAAAAAGCAAGCATGGTATAAATTAACCTCCCATACTTGCTTTTTATTTAACTTCTTAAATTAACAAAACAAAGACAAAACACCCTTACATGACAAAGACAATGCACAGTAACACAAACCACATATAATTAAAATTAACACCAATGCTGCTCCAATGGTTACCCATCTTGCTATAGTTTCTATGGTTGCCATCTGATCAGCCGTGAAAATTCTTGTAGCCGAATCCGTAAATAATTTACCACATAAATGATCATATTCATGGCATATACGGCAAGCCTCATCACCTGTGGCATCAATATCAAATTGCTTTCCAAACCTATCAAACGCTGTCCCTTTTATATGGTTCGGCCGCTTAACTATTCCATGTAAATCAGGAACGGATAAACATCCTTCCATGGAATCCTGCGTGCCCTCTTTAAACGTTATTTCCGGATTAATGTACTCCGTTATTTTACCTTTATATTCAACCAAAAAAATCCTTAAACTCTTACCCACTTGCGGTGCTGCAATCCCCACGCCATCATTCTTTTTCATTGTTAAGGCCATATCATCGAGTAAGTCTGCAAGCGTTTTATCAAATTTTTCAACTTTTTCGGCCTGTTTTCTAAGTATATTACCATTTTTAACATCGCCCTGTTTTACTATTTCCAGCACCTTCGGACTTGTGCTCGGAGTATTAGATTCCTCCTGCGCATGCGCACCGGTATAAAATACGGCAGTTATTCCAAACAAAAACGCTAAAAATATAGAGAATAATTTTTTCATTATCGCTACTCCACATAATTTTATTTTGAATTGATTATAACATTTTGCAAACAATAAATCAATATACAACATAATTGCTTGTTGCTTTTCTTTTGTTTTTTGGGTATAATTTAACGCAATAATAATGGAAAGGTGATGCTAATGCTTATGGATAAACAGATTGAAACGATATTTAAAAAAATATCAAATGATAGCAGTTTATTGGAAAAACTACTGAAGATCGATGATATCAACAAATTAGTAGATTTTTTCATCTCCTTGGGATGCGAAATGCCCAAAGACGAGTTAACCGAGTATTTGGGAAACATGTGCAAGAATATCCTTTCCGATAAAACCATGGAAAACATTGCAGGAGGAAAATCATTGACAAATCACAACTTATCAAAAATATTATCCACCTCTTTAGCCACCATATCCTTAGCAAACCCGATTATCAGTGCAGCGCCTCCCCCAAAAGCAACAAACCCAAAAGTACAAACACAAACGGAGGAAAACACCGAATCTAAAACCAATACAGCATTAAAACACGTTAAAAAGCACGCCGCCGAATATGCCATTGGCGCGGGTGTTACCATTGGAGGACTGGTTTGGGGCGCACATAAATTGTTGGGCGGGAGTAATCCCGGTGATACCACGGCTGACCGTCCGGGATCTGAACCTGCCGATCCACAGGGCGATCTAACTCTTAATGAAAATGATCCAATTAACCCTAATGACCCCATCACACCTGTTAACCCCGAGGAATGTGTACGTGCTATCTCACAAGCCCGATGGCTTACCGGTAACCAATGGTTCAATAAACCTGTGTGGCAATGTTGATTTAAACGATTATTTAGACCACATAGATAACTATTCTCCACCTAATGACGCAGATACTCGTGTAATAGGTACCGACGTACCCCGAATGACGGTGGTTGGCTGTAGCAGTGAACTCTCTCCGGGAGTACCAAACCCACAAAGAGCATCAGTAAATAGCCAACTAACCAGGATACTTAGTATGTATCACGGTCAACAGGGGCACTGCCACTTCCGCCAACAGCATGGTAGGCTTTTAGAAATAATCTATGGTAAATTTGTGTTAAGCCGTAGCGAAAATCGCGATCGTCCTCTCTCACTTTATGATGAAGCGAAAGTTTATTTTATTTATTCTAAATTTATAGAACTGTTCGAATCCTTCAATGGTAAATATGGAGACAGATCGGTAACTTTATGTCAGTATTACGCAGAAAGATTCAGACGAGCGTGTGTGGGTAATTTTGATTTTTGCCGTCTAATTGGTATAAATTCCTTTAACGTTAGTTTTCTATACTATGGCATATTCCTTGCTGCGGGAGATAACATTTTTCTCGGTATTAAAGAAAACTCCAAAAAAAATGAAGCTGTGTTTAAAATTTGGGATTTTATACTATCAAATAATGATTTTTTGCGCCCGGACCGCACCGGCTTTGTTATCAAGCCAACACTCTATGCGTTAAATGACATTCTGCTTTCGCACTTACATTTGTACTATAAAGATAACCCCAATGCAACATGGTGCCAAGGACTGCGCGAGTTACCAAATCCGTAAAAAGCTGTTTAAAACTACATGTTTATAACCTAAAACGGACAATCCTAAGCCTCGCAGGCATTTCTAATAAACAAAGCTTTAGAATAACCATAAAAAAATATAGCCACGCAAAATTGCGTGGCTTTTTATAACCTAAGAATAATATATTAATAATTTTTTACGAAATCTATACCTAATGAGCAGGCTATAGTGTGTTAAGCAAGTCTCTCATCGCTTGATTTTCTCCCGCAGCACGTAGGGCGGCTTTCTTCTCGGGTTGAGTAATTTGATTATTTTTCGCACAATTTATCAATTGAAGCACTATATCAAGTCTACCTTTACCCGCTGCCAAAACAAGCGGTGTACGGCCCTGTGTATCGGTTTTGGTCACATTTGCGCCTGCACGTATCAGTGTTCTTGCATATTTTGCATCTATCTCAGAAATCTGGGGACGAGTTAAAATTTCGACTAAACGATTACCCGCAGTACCAGTCTGAGATCCATTAAATCGGAATCTCCGATTTACAAGTAATGCAAAAATATCGTTTCTCGCCTGGAAACTCGATGCATTGCATTTAGCCGGATCACGGTAGTCAATGCGATATTCCGCCTCTTTCCAAACATTTACAAGATCAGGTCTTTCCCAACCATGAACGTTTACATCAGCGTGATGCTCTAGTAAAGCACCTACGGTAGCAGGAGTGCAATACCTACACGCATACAACAATGGCGTCATTCCGCATCCATAGGGTTCCCGCACATTTATAACATCAAGATTATTATCACCAATAACATCAAGATTATTATTACCAATAACCTCTAATAACTTAATAACAAGATCGTCCTGCCCGTACTTAGTAGCATACAATAAAGAATATGCGTAATTTTGTTCGTCATGCTTCTTTATAACTCGCTCGACAAACTCTATTGTTCCCGGATCCGGCTTGTCATCTTTAAACAACTCGTATCCGGTAAAAACCAAAACGCCTGCTCCTGCAACAGTCCATATCGGATGCCTCAGAACCCAGTTTTTTTGTCTAGGTCTTATTCTACGTACGGGAAGCTTCTTTTTTGTAATAACATTTTCGCTTCCTGAATTATTTTCCACAGAAGGCTGAGATTGCGAATTTTCCGAAGAAGATTGCAGTTGCAAAGAATTTTCTTCTGCAGAAGCCATATGAAATGAGGAACTGCCCAACAATACGGAAACCGCTAAAAATACAGCCAAGAACTTGTTATACCTTTTTACCATATCAAACATCCGTGATATCTCCCTAATTATAATTATGTGTTTATTGTAACACATTTAAAACATTTTGTCAACACAACAATTATATACCATTAAACAAATTGCCACTCTGTTCCGAGCAAATAAACATTATTTTATATTTTGAGTTTGTAAATATATTTCTGGTCAAATTTTCATTTTTCAAACATAAAAAGTCCGCTTGCAAAAGCAAGCAGATTTTTTTAAAACTTATTAAACAGCTAAAATTAGCCTAAAATTTCGGTTACAACGCCGGATCCTACTGTACGTCCGCCTTCACGAATTGCGAAGCGTAATCCTTCTTCAATTGCGATAGGAGTAATGAGTTCAACATCCATAACAACGTTATCGCCGGGCATACACATTTCGGTTCCTTCAGGAAGCGAAATTACACCGGTAACGTCAGTTGTTCTGAAGTAGAACTGAGGACGATAGTTGTTAAAGAACGGAGTATGACGTCCGCCTTCGTCCTTAGTAAGAACATAAACTTGACCTCTGAATTTGGTATGAGGATTGATTGTTCCGGGTTTTGCAAGAACTTGACCGCGTTGAATTTCTTCTCTTTGTACACCACGTAGAAGTACACCAACGTTATCTCCTGCCTCAGCGTAATCAAGAAGTTTTCTGAACATTTCGATACCGGTTACAACAACCTTGCGGCGTTCTTCGGTAAGTCCAACGAGTTCAACTTCTTCATTCATCTTGAGTTGACCACGTTCTACTCTTCCCGTTGCAACTGTTCCACGTCCTGTAATTGTAAAGACGTCTTCAACAGGCATTAAGAAAGGTTGATCTGATTTTCTTTCAGGTGTTGGAACGAATTCATCAACAGCCTTCATTAAATCGTGAATGCATTTGTATTCAGGTGCATTAGGATCTTTGGAATCGCATTCAAGAACTTTGAGTGCAGAACCCTTAATGATTGGGGTTTCGTCACCCGGGAATCCGTATTCTGTTAAGAGGTCACGGACTTCCATTTCAACTAAGTCGAGCAATTCTTCATCGTCGACTTGGTCAACTTTGTTAAGAAATACTACGATGCTCGGAACACCAACCTGACGTGCAAGCAAGATGTGCTCACGGGTTTGTGGCATAGGACCGTCTGCAGCTGAAACTACCAAAATAGCTCCGTCCATTTGCGCAGCACCGGTGATCATGTTTTTAACATAGTCAGCGTGGCCTGGGCAGTCAACGTGGGCATAGTGGCGTGCTTCTGTTTGATACTCAACGTGTGAAGTGTTGATTGTAATTCCGCGTTCTCTTTCTTCAGGAGCTTTATCGATGTTTGAATAATCAACAAAGTCTGCTGAACCGCCAAGGTTTAATACCTTTGTAATAGCAGCGGTAAGAGTTGTTTTACCGTGGTCAACGTGACCAATGGTACCAATGTTTACGTGTGGCTTATTTCTTTCAAATTTTGCTTTTGCCATTTTAATTTTCCTCCCTCAATTTTTAAGCTTATTACAGCTATATAGAATTCTATCAGTTATAAAACTAAAAATCAACTGAAATGTTAACTAATCTTTTTTACTCTATCTTTTGCCGCCATCCATACCAAATTTCTCCGGTAGTTTCATTCATGGATTTTTTATACTTTTCATAGTGATTTTCATAACCGGGTGCTATCGTAGCTTTACCGCTATTTAGCAATTTTTCGGCACATTCGGTGCAAATGTATGAATCCTCTGTGGCGCCATTTTTGCGAAGACGAATAACGCCTTTTCCGCCCGGCATTTCTTTTCCGCAATCCTCACATTTGGGGCGCCAGATGCCACCGGGTCCGCCTACCAATACACCGGGTGTGCCTGTTTTCAGCGATTTTCCGCCGGAAACATTTTGGGCATCTTCAGGACTCAAATTAAATATTTCTTTCTCACTCATAGCTTAAACCTCCGTTTTTATATTTTCACAATAAAAATCAAAAATCTAACTCTATAGGCTAACAATAAAAATATTCTCAAATTCAAGATAAAAACAAGATTAGTCTTTCTTTCTATCGGCAATAATCTTTTCAGAAACCGACTTCGGAACTTCTGCATAGTGGCTTGGTTCCATGATATATTGACCTCTTCCTTGAGTCCTTGAACGCATATCGGTTGCGTATCCGAACATTTCGGAAAGCGGAACCATTGCATTAATTCTTTGAGCTCCGGAAATTGCCTCCATACCTTGGATTGTACCACGGCGAGAGTTTACGTCGCCGATAATATCTCCCATGTATTCTTCAGGAACTATTACGGTAACTTTCATAATTGGTTCCAAAAGCACGGGATCGGCTTGTTTCATGGCTGATTTAAACGCCATGGAACCGGCAATCTTAAATGCCATTTCTGAGGAGTCGACTTCATGATATGAACCATCATAAAGTGTAACTTTTACGTCAACAACATTATATCCCGCCAAAACACCCGAAAGCATTGCGCCTTGGATACCGTTATCAACCGCAGGAATATACTCTTTCGGAATAGCTCCTCCAACGATTTCGTTGATAAACTCATAACCTTTGGTTGGGTTTGGTTCAACTCTGATTTTAACATGACCATATTGACCACGTCCACCGGACTGCCTTGCGTATTTTTCTTCAACATCCGCTGATTTACGAATTGTTTCTTTATACGCAACTTGCGGCTTACCGACGTTTGCTTCAACTTTAAATTCACGAAGCAATCTATCAACTATGATTTCCAAGTGAAGTTCGCCCATTCCTGCGATTATGGTTTGCCCGGTTTCTTCATCGGTATAGGCTTTAAATGTTGGATCTTCTTCAGCAAGCTTTGCAAGAGCAAGACCCATTTTTTCTTGACCTGCTTTTGTTTTTGGTTCAATTGCAACCCTGATAACCGGGTCAGGAAATTCCATAGATTCAAGAATTACGGGATGCTTTTCATCACAAAGCGTATCACCTGTGGTGGTGTTTTTAAGCCCTACCGCAGCAGCGATATCTCCTGCGTAAACTTTTTCTATATCTTGCCTATGGTTTGAATGCATTTGTAAAATTCTTCCCATTCTCTCGTTGTTGTCTTTTGTAGAGTTATAAACAGTCGAACCGGCTTCGATTGTACCTGAGTAAACTCTAAAGAAACAAAGTTTTCCGACAAACGGGTCCGTTGCAATCTTAAATGCCAATGCCGAGAATGGTTCTTCATCCGATGACGGACGTTCAACTTCTTCTTCGGTATCGGGATTTACACCCTTAATTGCGGGAACATCTTTAGGAGAAGGCATATAATCAACTATTGCATCAAGCAATTTTTGAACACCTTTATTCCTATAAGAAGTTCCGCAAGTTACGGGAACCATAGTGTTATTTATTGTGGCCTTTCTGATGCACTTTTTCATTTCCTCGATGGTAATTTCTTCACCTTCAAGGTATTTTTCCATTACATCATCATCGGCTTCTGCGATATGTTCGAGCATGTCGGCATGATATTTTTCTGCCAATTCCTTCATGTCTTCCGGAATTTCTTCAACTCTGATATCTTTTCCAAGATCATCATAGTAAACGTAAGCTTTCATTTCGACCAAGTCGATAATTCCTTTGAATGTATCTTCGGAACCTATCGGCAACTGAATCGGGACAGCATTACAATTAAGACGCTCTTTCATCATTTTTACAACATTGTAAAAATCTGCGCCCATTATATCCATTTTGTTAACATAGGCCATTCTCGGGACGCCATACCTGTCAGCCTGACGCCAAACAGTTTCGGACTGAGGTTCAACGCCGCCTTTTGCACAAAGAACAGTTACAGAACCATCAAGAACTCTGAGCGAACGCTCCACTTCAACAGTAAAATCCACGTGGCCTGGAGTATCGATTATATTAATACGGTGATCTTTCCAGAAACAAGTCGTAGCTGCAGAAGTAATTGTAATACCGCGTTCTTGCTCTTGAACCATCCAGTCCATCGTTGCGGCGCCATCGTGCGTTTCGCCGATTTTATGGTTAATTCCCGTATAAAAAAGTATACGTTCTGTGGTGGTTGTCTTTCCCGCATCAATGTGAGCCATTATTCCTATGTTACGAGTCATCTCTAATGATACTTTTCTTGGCATAATTATCCTCCTTTTCTAAATTATTTTTACAAAATTACATTAAAAAATACATTTTAAAAACGTAGCATACGCAAACAATACAAATTTGCAATCGTAGCGATTACCATCTGTAATGCGCAAACGCTTTGTTGGCTTCTGCCATTTTGTGAGTATCCTCACGCTTTTTAACAGCTGCGCCGGAACCATTGATAGCATCCAAAATCTCAGCTGATAATCTTTCAACCATGGTTTTTTCGGAACGGAGTCTTGAATAGCCCGTAAGCCATCTTAAACCCAAGGTTTGCCTTCTGTCTGCTCTTACTTCGATCGGCACTTGATATGTTGCACCGCCGACTCTCCTTGCTTTAACTTCAAGGTTTGGCATTATGTTTTCCATTGCTTCTTCGAAAACTTCCAAAGGCTCTCTTCCGGTTTTTTCACGTATAATATTAAACGCTCCGTAAACTATTTTTTGAGCAACTCCTCTTTTTCCATCCACCATTATGTTATTGATAAGACGAGTTACAAGTTTAGAGTTGTAAAGTGGATCTTGTAATACGTCACGTTTTGGGACTGCACCTCTTCTTGGCACGTGTCTTCCCTCCTTCACAAAAATGATATCATAGGTACTCGAAAGTAATCTAGCTTCCGCCCGCCAATACAGAGGCATTTTATATGTAAAACGCTTCTGCACTGATTTAATTGCAAAGCTTTATTAAATTCTTGGGATCCTACTTCTTAGCTGCACCGGCTTTAGGACGTTTTGCGCCATATTTCGAACGAGCTTGCATACGTTTTGCAACACCTTGAGCATCAAGAGTACCACGAACAATGTGATAACGTACACCAGGCAAGTCCTTTACACGGCCGCCACGAATAAGAACAACGCTGTGTTCTTGCAAATTGTGTCCGATTCCGGGAATGTAGGAAGTTACTTCAAATCCGTTTGAAAGACGCACCCTGGCAATTTTTCTAAGTGCTGAGTTAGGCTTTTTCGGAGTGGCTGTTTTAACCGCTGTACAAACTCCTCTTTTTTGTGGTGAAGTTTGTTCGATTGCTTCCCTCTTCTTAGCGTTCCAACCTCTTAAGAGTGCCGGAGCTTTTGCTTTCTTTTCGTGAGTTTTTCTTCCCTTACGAACCAATTGGTTAAATGTAGGCATATTACACCTCCTCAATAAAATAAATCGTACATGAGAAACCCCATGCAACGATTTATTGTAACACGTTATTGGTTTTATGTCAAATTAATTTGGCTATTGTTTATTATTTTACTTTTTCGAGGCCTGTCACAAACTCCTCCATATTTTTGACAATCTCGCTACGGGTGTCTTCTAGCACCCCATATCCTCTATTGAAAGTCGTGTTTTTTTATCGGCTTCATTTTGGTAAATGGTAAGCTTATCGCTTAACCAATCAAGTTCCTTAGAAAACGATCTCACAATTACATTCCCCGCCGTACCCCTGCGAACTCTCAAACAAAAATCTACAAACTTTATTATACGCTTATCACTAAACTTACCAAAATAAAAAAGCAAATCGCCTACCGTTCTGTCATAAAAGGTGGGAATAGCTGTCTTTAATCTGGGATAATCATTTATACTGATTTTTTCCGATTTAGAAGAGTCCACACCAGACATTGCTTGCTGAATTTTCTTTACATTACCTGAAAGGTCACGAAGTATTAACTGCAATTTGGCAACTCTCTGCATTACAAGAGTAGATATTGAACGAATTCTACTTAAACTCCGCGATGCAGTTTCCAAGCGAAGGTGATCCAAAGTGCCTTGGATTATATCTTTGCACTGCTTCGTAGTAGTTTTTTCCGAGATTTTATTCAAATCATCGCTTATGTGTTTTAAATCTTCAATTTGCGCCTGATAAGTTTCCGGAGCCTCGCTAAGAACTAGCCACTGCGGTAAATCTTCACCATATTTTTCGGATAAACCAATAAAAACTTTCAAAAAGTTTTCATTGTAATCACTAACCACTTTGGCTCCTTTTTCTCCTATCTCTTTGTTAGGCGAACAACCAACAAGCGTTTTTAATACTGCACTCGTTTTAGATTTTATATTCTGCATGGTACTATCGCCACTTTTGCTGGCTTTCACTATGTCATTCCTAAGGTCATCAAACCGCAAAGAAAATACAAACGGATTGCCTTTAACATGTGAAAAGATATTTACTTCTAAAGCATTCAACACCCCTCTAATTTCCGCCATAAAAGATTCGCGATTGATTTTTTGTGAAGCACTATACTTCTCGCCAAGAAATTTATCACGGGCAGAACTCAATTTTGCTTTGAGGTCAGCAAAAAAATTTTTTTGCCCTTCCATATCTGTCAGCAAATCGCCACGAGGCCGCCCATTATTGGATTCTAAATTTTTTCCGGCAAAAAACCTCATGTCATCATCTTTGTTTTTAAGTTTAACATGAGCAACCGATAAAAAGTCAATAAGCCAATTGCAAACCGCCTCCAGACTAATCCCACGAGAAGACTGCTTGTAAGCAGGTACATTCTCAAAACTAATCTCCTTTTTATTTAATTGAGAAACCGATGTAGATCCTGGTCTTACGTTTAACGCTGAATTAAACAACATCTTTTCAGTAGCTTTAAGAACATCCAATTTACCCGATGCCCCAAAATCTTTTGCCACTTTCTTTAAACTTTTTTCCGCATTTTTGTTGCTCACCGCAGCAGCATTAAAAGTAGCAAACAACTTATCAACGTACGACGATAAGTTTTTATTTACCCCAGCGGCACTCTCTTTAAATTCAATCGAGCTATCTATACCTCTCATACTATCCATCATCATATTCTTACTTTCGGTAACATCTCTTAACTCGTAAATTATCTTTACCAAAATATACACGGCTTTTTGAAGGTCGTCCATTTCTTTTGAGTTTCTTATGCCTTGCAAAAGCGCTTTCATATTTGGCAAAGAAGCCGATGAACTTAAAACATGATTGTAAGCTTTTTTATCAAACTTATTTCGACTAAGAATATTTGCTATACTCGATAATCCCGGCATCGTAAACCAACCCTTTCTTGACGTAAGTATTAAGCATTAATCTTGATATATTTTGAACCATTATGAGCCAAATACACAAAAATGTCAACAGGCATTTAAAACAATATTTCTTGTACTAACTTGTTTAAATTTACAATAAGTATTAAAATATAAGCATAAAAAGTATTTTAGAAAAAAACAGGCTAACAAAGACTTATGAGGTGTGTAAATTTTGGCAAAAGGAACTACCGTTAGAATGTGGCGACGTTCACTTGTCGTTTTAATATTTTTAGTATTTTTCTGTTTTTCAGTTTTAGCAATAAAATTAATCGTTTTACAGTTCGGTCAAGGAGAATTCTTGCAAAAAATGGCTTCCGAGCAGCAAATGTCCGATACAAAAATCAACGCAAGACGAGGAACTATATACGACCGAAACATGAAGCCACTCGCACAAAGCGCAACGGTTTGGACCGTTGTTTTGGAGCCCGCATACATAAACGCGGAAGAAAAAAAACAAACAATATGTTCCGGGCTTAGTGAAATATTGGATATAGAGGAAGAAAAATTAAAAGAGCTTGCAAATAAAAAATCTTGCTATACGATCGTGAAGAAAAAAATAGACAGCGAAACCAAAGATAAGATAATCGAATTCAAAACAAAAAATAAAATCGCAAGCGGCGTAAGGCTCATAGAAGATTATAAAAGATATTACCCTTGCGGAAGTTTTGCAGCTCCTGTTCTTGGATTTACGGGAGCAGATAGCCAAGGCCTTGCGGGGATTGAAGCATATTACGATAAAATTTTAAAGGGTGAACCCGGAAGAATACTCACAGCAAAAAACGCAATCGGAACCGATATGCCTTTCGACTATGAACAAATGATCGATGCCAAGCCCGGAAGCAGCCTGAAGCTTTGTATAGACGAAAACATTCAACGATTTATGGAAAAAAACCTCGAAGAAGGCGTTAGAAACAACAAAGTAAAAAATCGAGCCGCGGCAATTGCGATGGACGTCAAAACCGGAGAAATTTTGGGAATGGCGGTAAAAGGCGATTTTGACCCAAACGAGCCGTTTAAAATTGCGGATCCCGAAGAAGAAGCTAGGATAAACGCATTGCCCGAAGAAGAAAAATCAAAAGCCAAAAACGAAGCACTGAGCAGGCAATGGCGCAACAAAGCCGTAAGTGACACGTACTACCCCGGTTCGGTTTTTAAAATGATCACAGCTTCCATGGGAATAGAAACAGACGTTGTAAACGAGGGGTCGACATTTAACTGTACCGGTGCAATTATACCATGTGACGGCGCACAACCTATTAAATGCCATAAACGCAGCGGACACGGCTCTCAAAACTTCGTTGAAGCGCTTTGCCATTCTTGTAACCCGGCATTTATAACAATTGGGCTAAGAGTGGGAGCCGAACATTTCTTCAATTTTTATAAAGCATTTGGATTTCACGATAAAACTAATATAGATTTACCCGGGGAATCGGGAGATATATTTTTTAGCCAAAACGGAAAAATGTCCCAAACGGACCTTGCGGTTGCTTCGATGGGTCAAAACTTTGGTATAACTCCTATACAAATGGTGACGGCGGCAGCAGCAATAGCAAACGGCGGAAAAATAGTTCAGCCGCATGTGGTAAAAGAAATACTTGACGAAGATGGTAACATAGTAAAAGCAGTAGAACCTATAATCAAACGCCGAGCAATATCAGAAAAAACAGCCAAACGAGTAACAGCCATGATGCTGGAAAATGCAACGCACGGTTCAGGGAAAAATGCATATGTTGCAGGATACAGAGTTGCGGGTAAAACGGGAACTTCCGAAAAAATCGGGCTTAGCACTGTTGGGCAAAAGGATTATATATCTTCTTTTTGCGGCTTTGCGCCGGCAGATAATCCAAAAATTGCCATGCTTGTATTTTTTGATACTCCAACGGGCGACCTTTACTACGGAAGCGCAGTCGCGGCGCCGATTTTTGCCAAAGCAATGCAAGACATACTCCCATACATGGGAATAGAAAAAATATACAGCGAAGAAGAGCTAAAAAAATTGGATCTAAAAGTTCCGGAATTAATCGGAAAACCCATTGGGGAAGCCAAAAGCATTGCAATGGGCGAAGCTTTAAATCCCATAGTTGTAGGGGGTGGCAGTACCGTTATCTCGCAACTTCCGGAGCCCTCGGGTCAGGTGCCTCAAGGCGGCACGATAGTGCTTTACACAGATCAAGAAAGCAAAAACCAAACCATAAAAGTGCCGAAACTTACGGGCCTTAGCGTGTTTGAAGCAAACAAATCCGCACTTGCCGCCAAACTCAATATTAAAATGGCAGGAAACGATTTAACCGCTGCGGGAGTTATTTCAGCAACCCAAAGCATTCCGGAAGGCACAGAAGTTCCGCCGGGAACGGTAATTACAGTAAGGTTTATCCATAAAGACAGGGCAACCTAGCAATTTTTAAGTATATACGGGCAACATAATGTTACGGAGGTTAAAAATATGAACGCTTACAGCATTGCGGCTATATCTTCAATTTTGATTTCATTTTTGGTTACGGTAATTTTGGGTAAAGTATTAATCCCATTTATCAAGCGCCTAAAGTACGGGCAAAAAATATTGGAAATAGGCCCTTCTTGGCATAAAAGCAAGGAAGGCACACCTACCATGGGCGGCATAATGTTCATCGTGGGAATAACCGTTGCAACTTTAATATCTATACCGCTTTACTACAAAATCTCGGCATACATGGGCGTAGGAGCCTACGAAACGCCTCTTATGATGACGAAAATTTTTGCCGGGCTCGGCATGGCGATTGCCTGCGGACTTATAGGAATGATTGACGACATGGTAAAAATAAGGCACAAAGAAAACGCAGGACTTACGCCAAAACAAAAGTTAATTCTACAGTTTTCGGTTGTTGGGTTTTATTTTCTTTGCATATATACAGTCAACAAGCTGTGCGGTGGATACACTTTAACCACAGTAAACATACCATTTTGGGGGAATTGGGATTTATTAATATTCTATTGGCCGATAATAGCCGTTATTATGGTAGGAATAATAAACGCTGCAAATTTATCCGATGGTATAGACGGTCTTGGTGGTTCGGTAGCTTTCTTTATTGCGCTGTTTTTAATGATTATCGCAGGGATTAAGGGAATGTTTGGCATGGGAATAGAAGCTTGCGCTTTAGCAGGCGGCTGTCTTGGCTTTTTATTTTGGAACGTTCACCCCGCAAAAATATTTATGGGCGATACCGGTTCTTTGTTTCTTGGCGGAATAATTTGCGCTCTTGGAATTGGAATGGGAATCCATATTCCACTCATAATACTTTCGTTCGTATATATTTTCGAAATGTTTTCGGTTATACTACAAGTATTATATTTTAAATTTACGCACGGAAAACGGCTTTTTAAAATGAGCCCCATACACCACCACTTCGAAATGTGTGGTTGGAAAGAATCCAAAATATGTATTGTTTTTAGCTTGGCCACCATAGTTTTGGGAACAATTTCGGCGTTACTTATAATCTATGCAATGTAAAAACACACCAATAATAAAATTTAAATTTCGGAAGGAGCTATTATGAAAGAAACAAAAGCAAAAAAAAGGCATGGTGCTCCTTTTGGGCTTAAGAACCACTCCAAAAAGCTTTCGGAAAAAGTTAAATTTCACAGAAAAAATAATGCCCATAAAAAATTTAATTTATTTTCAAAATTCAAAATTTTTTCTTTAAAGTCCGGAATCGATTTACCATTTTTGTTTTTAGTTCTAACAATTGTGGTAATAGGGCTTGTCATGCTGTTTTCGGCAAGCTACCCAAGCGCATATTACCTGCACAAAGGCGATAGTTTCTACTTTATAAGAAAGCAATTGTTATTCGCTGTTGTGGGAATTATTGCAATGCTGGCTATCTCTCGAATTGATTACAATTACTTTCACAAATGGGCAGTACCTATTTTGGGAGTATCGTTCTTTCTGCTGCTAATCGTACTTGTTATGCCTGCCAACAATGGCGTTCACAGGTGGGTGCAATTGGGCTCATCTTTTAGCTTCCAAGCTTCTGAAATAACAAAATTTGCAATAGTTGTTTCGTTTGCTCATTTTATAAATTTAAATTTTAACAGAATGGGGACTTTTAAATACGGTATTCTCCCCTATCTTATAATTCTCGGGCCAACGGTCGTTCTTCTGGCGCTCGAACCCCACATTTCTTGTACGGTAATTGTCGTGCTGCTTGCCGCAGGAATGCTATTTATTGGCGGAGTAAAACTTAAATGGTTCGGAATGGTTTTAGGCGCAATCGCTTCCGCACTTATTTATTTGGTGGTATTTACAGATAAACTAACATATGCAAACAACAGAATTTCCGGTTGGCTTGATCCATTTTCGCCAAGCGCAGGGGTTGATACTTGGCAAACACGTCAGGGGTTATACGCAATCGGTTCGGGCGGTATATGGGGATTAGGTCTTGGAAACTCACGGCAAAAATATTTATACCTTCCGGAACCTCAAAACGACTTTATATTCTCCGTAGTTTGTGAAGAATTGGGATTTATCGGAGCAATTATTATTTTACTCTTATTTGCCATGCTGATTTGGCGCGGAATGATAATATCCATGAAAGCAAAAGATAAATTTGGCTCACTTTTGGGAATTGGGCTTATAGCGCAGGTAGGACTACAAGTAATTTTAAATATAGCGGTTGTTACAAATACAATACCAAACACGGGTATAAGCCTGCCATTTTTCAGTTACGGAGGCACATCACTTTTGATGCTACTTGCTCAAATGGGTATAATTCTTTCTATTTCAAGAACGGCAACACTTGAAAAAGCTTAGTTTAAAAATCAAAAAGTTATGGAGGAAAATATATGAAAATTATTTTAGTCGGCGGAGGAACCGCAGGGCATATAAATCCTGCTCTTGCGCTTGCCGAGTATATAAAAGAAATCAATCCGACTTCAAAAATACTATATGTCGGCGCAAAAGGCGGCATGGGAGAAAATATGGCAAAAGAAGCCGGGTTAGAATTCCGCGGTATAACCGTTTCGGGATTTTCAAGAAAGCTAAACTTGGAAGGAATTAAGAAAAACCTTATAACTTTTAAAAATATAATAATTTCAACCTTTGAATCAAAAAAAATTCTAAAAGAATGGAAACCCGATATTTGCGTTGGAACAGGCGGCTATGTATGCGGAACATTTTTAAGAGAATCCGCAAAAATGAAAATACCGTTTTTAATCCACGATTCAAATTCATATCCCGGTATAACAACCAAATTACTCGCAAAGAAAGCAACCAAAGTACTTTTGATAAACCAAGAAGCGGTAAAACATCTGCCTAAGAATATATCCTATGAAATCACGGGAACGCCTGTAAGAAAGGCAATAAAAGCATTACCCAAAGCTGTTGCCCGAGAAAAATTGGGATTAGAAAAAGAAAGCAAAGTTATACTGTCTTTTGGGGGAAGTCTTGGCGCAAAAGCTATAAATGATGTTATGGCAAAGGTTATCATAGACCACAAAGATGACTCTGACTTTACATATATTCATGGATTTGGCAAAAAAGGCCATGACTTTGAAGAAAAATTGAAAAACGCAGGAATAGACATCAAAAACAATAGAAAATATATCATAAACGAATATATAAACAATATGCCCGAATGCATGTCTGCCGCAGATTTAGTCATTTGCCGCTCCGGAGCCACAACCCTTAGCGAGCTGCAAGCTTCTGCCAAACCCGCAATACTCATTCCCTCACCAAACGTTGCCGAAAATCATCAATTTCATAACGCTATGGCATTAGTAAGCGCAAACGCTGCAGCAATTATTGAGGAAAAAGATTTAACCGCCGAAAAACTTTGGCAAGAAATTAATCACATTTTGGAAGAAAAAGTTTCTAAAGAGTACTCGCAAAATCTTAAAAAAATTGCTATCACCGATGCAAACGAAAAAATATATAAAATCATAGAAAATATAACATCAAAAAAGCAATAAGGAGCGCATAGGTATGGAATGTTCATCAGAAATTAAAAACATGTGTAAAGTTGGTCATTGCCCACACCACGGACCCTCCCCAATACCGGAAGAAGGCTGCTGGATAAAATCGCTTGAAATAAAAGATATTTGCGGACTTTCTCACGGAGTGGGAACATGTGCACCTCAGCAGGGCGCTTGCAAGCTCACATTAAACGTAAAAAACGGTAAGGTAGAAGAAGCTCTGGTTGAAACAATGGGCTGCTCCGGCATGACCCATTCCGCCGCAATGGCAGGAGAAATTTTACCCGGAAAAACTTTGCTTGAATGCCTTAATACAGATTTGGTTTGCGACGCCATAAATGATGCCATGAAGCAGATATTCTTGCAGCTTGTTTACGGAAGAAGCCAAACCGCATTTTCCAAAAACGGGCTCCCAATCGGCGCAAGTCTTGAAGATTTAGGTAAAGGAAAATATTCACAAATCGGAACCATTTTTTCAAGCAAGGAAAAGGGAGTAAGATATCTTCAAACTGTTGAAGGGTATATTTTAAAATTGGCGCTTGATAAAAATAGCGAAATCATAGGTTACCGGTTTATAAACCCGGGCGTTATGCTGGAAAAAATAAAAAACGGCATGAGTACGCAGGAAGCATTTGAATCGAGCATCGGAACATATGGTAGATTCGAAGAAGCAGAAAAATACATAGACCCCCGCCAAGAATAAAATCATCATGACTTTGCTACAAAATACGGGAAAGGAAATTTTATAAAATGAATAACGATTTTAATTTCGAAGGTCTTGAGCAAAGAAAAGAACCTATACGAGCTTGCTTAAAAAAATATAATATATCGGATCTTCAAGAAGCCAAAAAAATATGCGCAAGCAAAAATGTTTTCCCCGAAAAAACAATAAAATCAATACAGCCAATTGCATTTGAAAATGCAGTTTGGGCGTATACGCTCGGCTCTGCTATAGCAATTAAAGCAAATATAAAATCCGCCTCAGAAGCGGCAAAATTTATAGGAGAAGGGCTGCAAGCGTTTTGTATTCCGGGCTCTGTTGCAGATACAAGAAAAGTTGGAATCGGGCACGGAAATTTAGCAGCTAAACTATTAAAAGAGGAAACAAAATGCTTTGCCTTTATAGCAGGACATGAATCATTTGCCGCAGCTGAGGGCGCAATCGGAATCGTAAAATCCGCAAACAAAGCAAGAAAAACGCCACTGCGTGTTATACTAAACGGGCTTGGCAAGGATGCTGCTTATATAATATCGCGAATTAACGGCTTTACATACGTTAAAACCGATTTTGATTTTTCTACCCACACGTTAAACATTATATCGGAAACGGCATTTTCAAAAGGTGAGCGTTCTTTAATAAAGTGCTATGGAGCAAACGAGGCTTTGGAGGGGTTAGAGATATTAAAACACGAACAAGTGGATATCTCAATAACCGGAAACTCAACAAACCCTACAAGATTTCAGCACATTGTTGCAGGCACGTACAAAAAGTGGGCACATGAAAATAACAAAGAGTATTTTTCGGTTGCCTCCGGCGGCGGTACCGGCAGGACACTTCACCCTGATAATATGGCAGCGGGACCTGCTTCTTACGGCCTTACGGATTCTATGGGCAGAATGCATAGCGATGCGCAATTTGCGGGCTCATCTTCCGTACCGGCTCACGTTAACATGATGGGCTTTATCGGTATGGGTAATAATCCAATGGTTGGTGCAACAACTACCTGCGCAGTAGAAATTTATTGTTCTCTTAATAAATAATGGCATATGTTAAATTTTACTAAAATTATTAATATAAAATTATCAATTCATAAATCTAATGGCTTTTTTAGTATCATTTTGCTAAAACTCTGCGTGTTTTCCTGCGTATAATTTGAATTGTAACCCCCTTATTTATATGTTAGAATTTATCATGGGGTTAGTTTAAGTTATTTCATTAGATAGCGGGTGATCTTTTTGGATTCGGAAAAAACAAACAAGGAAAATCGCAATTTTATTTTAAGCAATATCGTAAAAAGAAAAATTCTGGATATGTATAATATATCCAAGGAAAATTTGCCCCAACAAACTGAATCGGAAGATCAAAAAGCCGATATAAACAAAGAACAATAATATTTTTCTTCAAAGATAAAAAATAATTTTTAAAATTAATAATAAAAAACTCAATAATTCAAATACTAAAGTAAAAATGACTTTGCTTTAGTATTTTTTTATTTTTAAAGGAGAAATATTATGGGAAAAAGAATAGGAAAAAACACGGTCGAAATGGAAAACAACCCAACCATTTACAGCTTTGCTTCCATTTGCGGAAAAAAAGAAGCCCAAGGGCCTCTTGGAAATCAATTTGATAAAACTTTTGAAGATACCACACTCGGCGAAGATACATGGGAAAAATCAGAAAGCAGATTACAAACTGAGGCAGTAAACTTGGCACTTGAAAAGGCCAATTTAAAATCACAAGAAATAAACTATATATTTGCAGGCGACCTTTTAAATCAATGTATGTCTTCAGCTTTTGGTCTGCGCTCTCTTGGAATGCCGTTTTTAGGTCAGTTCGGAGCATGTTCGACTATGGCGCAAACTTTGTTTTTGGCAGCCACCACAATCGAAGCCGGATTTACAAAATATTCGGTTGCTGTAACTTCTTCTCACTTTTGCTCTTCCGAACGGCAATTTAGATTCCCACTAAACTACGGCGGGCAAAGAACTCCAACCGCACAATGGACGGTTACCGGTGCCGGAGCCGTTATCGTGGGTGAAAACACAAAAGGGCCACATATCAAGCACGCTACAATTGGGAAAATCGTGGATCTTGGAATAAAAGATGCCAACAACATGGGCGCCGCCATGGCTCCCGCCGCAGCAAAAACAATGCTTTCATACTTTAGAGATACAAAAACATATCCGAGTGACTACGACATGATTTTCACAGGTGATTTAGGCGAGGTCGGATCTGATCTTTTAAAACAAATATTACTTAAAGAAAACTACCGCCTTTCCGAAAATTACAACGATTGCGGACTGATGATATATCATAAAGAAGCTCAAGACGTACACGCAGGCGGCTCCGGGTGCGGTTGTTCAGCATCGGTACTTTGTTCTTTGATACTCAAAAATATGGAAGCTAAAAAATGGAACAATATACTCTTTATGGCAACGGGAGCGCTTATGTCCCCCACTTCCTCACAACAAGGCGAAACAATACCCGGCGTTGCGCACTTGATACACATAACCAACTAAAACAAATCAAAAATCTTTAAACCAATTTCATATTTTGCATTTTTGGAGGATAACCACTCATTCACGGGATTTTCGATATTATTTTTAAAAAATTCTTTAGCTTCAAAAAGAAGTTCCACCGATTTAAATCCTAAAATATATTCATCATGACCTAAAACAACTTTGCATTCCTCTTTATTTAAAACATCGCTAATGGGGACTTCACTCTGCGCTGCCGGTAAACACATAGGTGGAAACATCACGCACCACCAATTTTTGCCTTCCCCTTCGCCTATGGTAATTCTCAGAGCATCATAATATCCGGCCGGAAGTGTTATATTTTCATATAAGCGAGTATCAAATTTCATTCTAACCAAACCGGCATCCACATGATAATCATATCCGTTTTTTAAAACTTCATCTTGCACTAAACTTTTAACCGAATCAAGATTTTCTTTTGTAATTTTCTCAGCACTTACTAAATCTTCGGTTTCGGAAAATTCTTCCCCAAAATCTTTAAGTATCCTATCCCTTACTTTTAATTTTAAATCCTGGTCTTTGCAAGAGTTTGAATTTGCCATTATATGTAATCTTAAAACCTTATCACTAATGCTTTCACATCTACAGGCAAAATTTAAAAACGAAAACAAAACAGAAAGTATAAATCCGGAAATCAACGCTTTTGATTTAAATTTCAACTTCAACATAAAAAACAGCCCCTAATTTTTTAATCAAGAATTTCTTAACGTAAAAAATTATGGGACTATTTTTTTATTTTTATACACGTAAATTTAATATCATATTTTTAAAAATTCGACGAAGCTCCGCCGCCGCTACTGCTTCCGCCACCGCCGCTAAAGCCACCGAATCCACCGAAGCCATCACTGCCGCCGCCATAATATCCGCCAAAACCGCTATTAAAATCATCATCATTACCATGCCAATGTCTATGACGGCGCCACCTTGGATTTCTTCTTACAAAAATCGAAAGCACAACGGAAATAATAATAACAACAATCGAAATAAATATTGTAACCATATCGTCCAATGTGTTATGGTCATAATCCTTAATTTTTCCGGCAACTTCCTTAACATCTTCCGGAGCTTCTGCGCCGTATTCACTATATACTTCGGATAATATAACGCTGTAAAGATCGTGAACTCCATTATCCCAATCGTTATTCTTAAGGTGCGGGACGGCATATTTTTTTATAAATTCGCCTGCTTTGGCATCATTTATCTTTCCTTCAAGGCCATCGCCGACTTCAACACGAATTTGGCGCTCGTTGGGAGCAAGAAGTATAAGCAAACCATTATTCTTTTCTTTGCTTCCTACGCCCCATTTTCTGAGCAGTTCCACCGAGTATTCCTCAATAGACGTATTTTCCAAAGAATTAACCGTTGCAACAACTATTTGAGCAGTGGTTTTTTCATTTAGTGCAGCGCTTTGGTTCAGCACATACCCCTTTGTTTCTTCGCTTAAAACATTTGCAAAGTCGCTTACGTAAAACGCTCTTGTGGGATCCGGCAAATTAAGAGATTTAGAATGATAAAAGAGCGCACCAAGCAAAACTAAAATCATACTAAGTATACTGATTTTTATAAAATTCTTTTTAAAATTCATAACGACACGCTCTTTTCAAACATATTATCTTATCCTAAATTATTACTAAATTATCCAAAATTTACAACGGGTGCTTCTTTGCTGCTTTCGCTCGCTTCAAAATAATCGGCTGAAGCAAACCCGAACATGCCGGCAATTATACTGCCTGGGAACATTTTAATTTTTTGGTTATATTCTTTGACCGAAGCATTATAATCTTTTCTTGCAACGGTAATTCTGTTTTCGGTTCCCGCTAATTCATTCGTAAGTGCCGAAAACTGGGTATCTGCTTTCAAATTCGGATAATTTTCAACAACTACCAAAAGTCTGCTTACCGCATTTGAAAGTTCTGAATCCGCCGCCGCTTTTTCAGACATGGAGCCTGCGCCCGAAAGCTTTGCTCTGGCATCGGAAATTGCTCCCAACACTTCACTTTCATGGCTTGTATATCCTTTTACGGTATTTACCAAATTGGGAATTAAATCTGCTCTGCGCTGGAGCTGAGTTTCAATATTTGAAGATTGATTATCAATGGTTTCTTTAAGACCTACCAATCCATTATAACTTCCTATTCCCCATGCACCCAGAATAACCAATAGCGCAATAACAATAATTTCAAAAATGGCTCCACCGGATAATTTTTTGCTTTTTTCTTCCATTTTTAATTTCTCCTTTTAAACATACACAATTTAAAAATACTAATCCGTAGAACTTACAACAACGTATGCCGAATCCGATTTATTTTCGAATTTTACGCTATATGCTTTAACTTCATAAACTCCCTCTTTGGAAGGCGCCGTATAAAGACCGTTGTTATCAATTGTACCTGTGTTCTTTTCGGCCATCGCCCAGCGAACTTCCTGACTTATGGCGCCATCAATATGAGCTTCAAACCTTACTTGTTCAAGAGGTTTAATTCTTGTGGTATTTGGCGTTATGACCACTCTTACATTTTCGTCTATTACCAAATCTTCCTCTTCTTCTTTGATTTCAACCGGCTTAAATGCCCACCATCTGACGTCAACCGCCTGAGCGTTGGTTCTTTCTTTAAGTTTTACGCCGAGTCTTACGGTTCCTTTTTCGGAATTTACCACCGCTCCTATTGTAACGTTTGGAGCAGAAATAGAAATTTCTTCCTTCGTAAATATATCTTTATCACCAAAAACCAAAAGGCCTCTTTCATCGGTTAAATAATTGGCTTTGTTATCTATAGCCGTAACAACAGCCACGTTACCTTCACCGAGTCCGTGAACAAATTCATATGAATAATAAGACTTTCCGACCTTTGGATTAAATCCTAAGTTTATACGCTCCACACCGGTTACTATGTTATCCGCTTTGGGCTCAGGCAAATCCATAACTTGGGGCACGGTTTCGTTTTTCTTAATAGTCTCTTTATTAACCGTTGGAGAATCCTTTGAATCGCCTCCGATTTCTTGCAGTAAGCTTATAAGTTCATTGCTAAAGAGATACTGATTAAAGGGGTGCTTCTCAAAACTTTCGATAAAATAAGTAAGTTGATTGGAAACAATATGAAACTTAGCAAGATATATATACTTGTTTTCTACGTTTTCTATAATTTCCGTAAAGTTCTTTGAATAGTATTCTTCAATTACAATATCTCTTATGGGAATAGTCCTTATGGAAACAGGTATTTCGATATCATTATCAATCTTGATTTCTTCTTTTCCGACGTTTAGCTTAAATGACGATTTTTCTAAAATTATTTTCGTCATGGCGTCGGTCGAAGCATCGCAATAGAGGTAAATATCTTTTTTAACCGTTTTATAGGTTGAAAGCTCTGTTTCTTGATAATTCACCTTTATATCTTTTTCACCATTTGAATCCTTAAAAAACTCGCCTTTCAAATCAAAGGAATAATTAACGGAAGATTCCACATTTTCTTTTTCGAATATCACCGTTGCTTTTAAACATTTTTCAGGATTTACATATTTACCGATTTCAATACTTATCTTAATTCCGCCGGCATTATAAACCTCTATCCTTTGATTTACCAAGTGCTCAAGCTTAAGTTCAGATTCATCCGGCTTTTCTGCGGTTAAGAAAAGCTCGTATCCCTCATCTACTCTGTTATATTCTTCACTTACACCACCGGATTTACCTGAATTTGCAACGGAAAAAGTAGTTTCTTTTAGATCTTCTTTGTACTTTAAGCAAAGGTATAAAACACCCTTATCTTTATTTTCTTCAAAACCTTTTATAACATTAAGGCGTCTAACATATGGCTCGGGAACCACTATTTCCCTTCCCATATAATCAAGAGCTAAACCGGGCTCTAAAGAAAATGTTTTGTTATCTACCAAAATAACATCAAGGCCTGATACAATTCCCACACCACCCATCATTCTGTTGCCCAAACGGCGTTTGGAATTCATATAGATTTGCTCGCTTTCAAAATCTCTGACCGTCATCAGCTTTCCGAAAAAGTAATTGTTTCTTTCACAAGAATAATATTGTTTGTTATTCACATTAGCCCCTCTTTTCTAAAAATTTATATATATTTAAAAATGTCAATTTGAAACAACCAAATTATTAACGTCTTGCTGTTTGTTAAGCACAAAGTCTTCCGTATTTGTAATAAATGAATTCATACCAATATAGCAATGGTGATCAAGGTAAATCTGATCATTTAAAATTATCAAATTACAAACCGAATCAACAGGTTTAACTTCATTTATTACCCTTAAAAGCTCCACATAATTCTCGGTATCCTTTATATAAGCTTGCGGCACCATAACGGTAAAAACGTATCCATTATCTCCAAAAAGTTTTTCCACAACTTCTTTTTGCTTATGGTAGTACATATTCTCCCTAACGTCAAATTGCTCCACTATAATAGGCTCTATACCTATATATTCCTTGACCATCTTCGCAACTGCACGCTTAGTACCTTTCATTTTATAAATTCTAACCGCTTCTTTAACAAGTTTACGAAGCTTTTCTTCACTCCAAACGGAAGTGTTCTTCAGCGATAACCAATCCCCAATCCAACTTAAGAAATCTTTTGTTGTGTGATCCACATCATATTTCAAAGGAGTGTTATCAATCTTATCCTCAAGATCCACATATATGGACTGAAATATTCCCAAAAACCGTTCCAAAAACTTTGAATTATTCTTTTCGTCTTTATATATCTCAGGAAGGTAATCAATAAATGATACTCTAGGAAACTCAATCTTTATGGAAGAAATCTTTGTAGGCTTCTGATCATAGTTTATAAATTCTATGCAAATCCACATGTACCTGCCTTTAAACTCATAAAGTATAACGTCCCTTGGATTTTTATAGCATTTTGCGCCTATGTCATCAAATAAGTCGACCTTTCGATGTACATCTATTCTTTCATCAAAAAGATATTTATTTAAATTAACCTTATCAACTCCGCATGAATCTCGTGAAGGGATAATCACTTCCGGAGAATCATTTGCGTAAATTCTGAGTTTATATACTGCTCCCTGAGGCAAATCAGAATCCAAGCGCAATCGATGCCACACAGTTTCAAATTCCATACTGTCAAATGGGCCTGCTATATAAACACCGTTTTCTCCGCTTTTATTTTCGGAAACCAGCATATCATCTTTTAATTCTACATTTCTTATAACACTTCTATCTTGCCAATCGGATTTTCTGTTGAGCAAAAAGCTTTTAGCTCCCGAGGCCATATTTCATACCCCTCCTAATCTCTGTAAAATTCCGAACTTTTTGTGTAATTAAAACTCATACTGTGAATATAATAAACCCCATTTGGAGGAATTACAATATCATCGGAAACATTTTTATAACCCACATTTCCAACAGGCACTATACGCAATTTATTAAGCCTTGAAACATATTTAAGGCAATCTATCATACCAAAAAGATCTCCAAAATGAAGCGTTGTTCCAAGTTCACAGTTTATGTCGTCTATAAAATCTTTTATCGCTTTTTCAATAAGTTTATCTTTTTCTCTGTAAGAAGAATCCGTAACTATATCTCCACTTATCGAAAGTCCTACATAAGCGGGGCTTACAACCTTAACTTTTGTATTTATAAGCCTATATTTATTGATTTGGTTCATTATATTTTTTTCAAAACTTTTCGGTAGCGTAAGGCCTATCTTTTTGTTCCACCTGACAGCCACAGTTACACAGTTTTGCTTAAAAACATCTTCCCCTTCCATGTATCCCGGCAATATCTTAACATTAGTAAATGTCAGTCCCGGTGTTTTTCTGACTATTTCTTCATAATCTTGCACAGTTACCGCACGTCCCGACTTTTTAAATAGATTTGCAGCCCTTGCTCTTGCATGCTCTAAGGTTTCTCTATCCTCACCGCCCGTCGCCGGAACAATTTGGTCAACACGTGCAGAATTTAAAATATTATTTTTCGATATTACCTTGGAAATAATACCTTCTTTTGTATTGGAATTTCCACCCTCCGTATAACGCAAAGAACAAATTCTTATGTTTTTATTTCCTATCCTTGGCGCCATACCGTGCTCATGATCTCCAAATATAAGCATCTTTCTTAAGTAATCCATAACATAATGCCTATCGTATTTACCTGAGGAAGATAGATCGTCTATACTGCTCCATTTATAAAATGTTTCTTCGCCGTCAATCATTTCGCTTATCATAATCTCAAAACTACTTTGAAGCACATTTTGGAAATCCATTTCCACGTACTGCGCCGATGTTCCCGTGCCACTTCCTATACACAGCTTATCCTTAAAATCTTGGTCACATGAAACAACCATAAACGCTTCTTCTTCATTGCGCACACCCGCCACAAGATTCCAAGCCTCGCTTACGTCAACAACAAGTTCGCCGTTTTTAATATCCGATTTAAAAGTTGCCAAATCGGTTTCTACCCAACCGCCGTTTTTCTTATAGTAAACATAACTCCGTCCGTAAACGGCTGTATGGGTAAACAATTTAAAAGTGTGATTAGGTAGTATATCCGCTTTCTTTATAGTGGCATTTTCGCACTTGGTTTCGTTTTGGCAAACACGGAAAACGTTTGGGATTATATTATTTATTCTCGGCGGATAATCATACTCATCGTAATCAAGCGTTACTCTGATTTTATATTCTTCATTTAAAGGTACAACATCACCCGGCACTTTTATTTTTACAATTCCGGAAAAAAGGAAGTCATAAGTATTATCCTTTACTATTTCAAGCTTATGCCAACCCAAAACTCCTTCTTCTTCCCCGTAATACTCCCAGCGTACCTTAGCCATTCTTGCAAATTTATCAACATTTTTAATCGGATTGCGTTTTAAGTTATCGCCAGAGTATACCGAAAAATAAAGGTTAAAAATTGAGTCTTTCGGCACTTTGGAATCAAAATTAACAGTAAATCTTCTTACGGCGTTTTTATCATTTCTTCTATCAATATCTTTACCAAATAAGTAAAAAGTTTTGGTGCCGTCAAATTTATAATATTCTGTTTCCGAAGGAAATTCCGGATTTTCAAAACTTACGCTCAGGATATTCGAAGCAATCAAAGTTTGGTGGTTAATATTTTCAAAAACCATATTCCCCGAGCGCCACGGAGTCCTTACAGGCAAGGTAACATCTTCCGAAAGGCCGGAAACATGCAGTAGCGTTTCGGAACCTTTATTTTTATGCATATTAACATCCAAAAGCTTTAAAAACTTTCTTTCAACGCCCGGCAAAATTCGGTTTAAGTATTCATGCTGAACAGATTTAAGCCATGCAAACAATTCAATAAGAGTGATACCCGGATCGGATTCTTGAAAATCCGTCCATTCGGGGTTTATATACCTTATCTGATTTTTTGCTTCATCTAAGATACTTTCAAGCGAAGCATCATTTAAATTTTCAAGTTCTATCATAGCTTTCACCTACCTCTAATTAACCGAAATATTTATGCTGGGCTCACCATAAACAGGAACTACGAAACGTTTTTTCTTGACTTCTTCAAAATCTATCTCTTTTTTGCCTTCAGGGGTTATAATCCGTGTAAATATATTTATATTTTTAATCCACTTTATTCCCTGTATGGTTTTTATATAGTTATAAATAAACTCTTTTCTCGGGAACTCCCCTATTTCCCAGCCATTACCCGAAAAATTGCCTGTTACCGGGTTTAAAAAGCTTTGGAGTTTTGTTTCTATGTTTTTATAAACAGTTTGGTAAGCATTAAAATCATCTATAACAACATCTAAATCAACTGACGTTTCCACGTAACCAACTTCAAAAATCCTAAGCCTTGAAGACTGAGAAAGTGTTGCGGGAGCTTTTTCGTCCATATACTTCCAAATTCTATCTTTTATGCTTTGGAATTTTTCGTACCCTTGCATAAACTTACGCGGAAGCACGGCAACGGACGTAATTCCCATGGCGGTCTTGCTATGCTCATCAACATGCGATAAACACTTTACTTTATATATATTTCTATCGTTACAGCAAATGGAATCTTCAAAATCCGAAAGAGAAACCAACCTATTTCCTCCGGAAATCTGACCAAATATACGCCTTGCCGCATTATCTATTGTTTCTTTATCCACACCACCCATTATGGGGCTTGGGTTATCAACAGATACAATATTTACAAAAGAACGCACGAAATCGCTTACCATATGCTCCTCGATATTTCCGGCTGTTCCGCTGCAAATGCAGTAACTAATTTTTATGCTCTCGTTATATTGCGCAGGCGGTATTTTTCCATTGCGACCATCACCAAAAAGAATTTCTCCTTTGGGGCAGTCGATTTCATAAACCCTATCATCCATTCCATAAGCAACAAGGTTCGAAACAGGCTTCCATTTAACCCAAATATGTTCGAGCCGTCCTTCGCTATCATATTCGGCTTCCGTTAATTCATTATCGGCTCTTAAAAATTCATCTTGCTCATTTACCGAAATATGCCCTATCTCGTCAACCCAAACGGAAACATTCGAAACGTTTTGGAAAGCAAGACTACAAACTTTGTTTTCCTCGTTTTTTTCTATAAAGAAGTACTCCGGCGGCCTTGTATCCCGCTGAATTACTCTTACGGCATTAAATTGCATATCTCTTATGACCGGGTATTCCGAAACATTTTCTTTATCGGAATATTTATCATCGGGATTTACAATTCTTATAAAATACCCTGTTTGACCAAAGAATGTTGCCTTTTTAAAATTATTTTTTCCGATTAACGTAATTACCTCGCTATGTGAAAAACCTTCTGTATTATCCATAACATCTATGTGTTCCCACTTAGCGCCTTTTTTGCTATCTTCCGCCCAATACTCCCATTTTAGAGAAGGGTTAAATCTATGCACTCTTTCTTCTATATCCACAAACACCCTTATCATTCCCTGAGTAAGAGGCCGACTTAAACTAAAATACATTGCGGGGTGATTACAAAGAGTTTTTTCCATAACGTCAAATATTCCGGAACTCGTCATGTCAAAAACGTTTTCCTTCATATCGGAGCGAACCATCAACTCCTTTAAAGTATGGCCTTCGCCTTCGTATTCATATTTTACTTTCATCTCGTGAATATAAGGGGTAATATAATTTGCATAAAAATCAAATTGATTGCGCATCTTGGAAATACGAGCCCTTATGAAGTATCCCATTTCCGGACCAATTACAATACTTTCTATATCTTCCGGACACTTAAATTTAATCGATCTATGAACATCTTTATCTTTCGGAACTTTAAAAAACTCATCGGAAGATTTATCAATATTTAAGCGTGCCCAACCTGAACCGTTCCAATACTCCCATATAACATGTTCAATCTCCACGTCGTCCGGTTGCAAATCCGCAAAATCCATTTCGCTCATTATATATTTATATTTCTTGTCCGGCGCTTGCGCGTCCGTTTTTATCTTGACGAACTGTATATCAGCGGAAAGTTCAACAGTTGCACCTTTTTTCGTCATGGCTTCATCACACTTTATCGAAAAAGTATTATACATATTATATTGCTCACCAAACGGGAAAAAGTCGTTTTTATCAAGTTCAGATGAATCAAAAATATACTTTTCCGGCTCCAAGACCTCCGAAAATGAACGGTACATAACCTTGCTAAGCGATATTCCACCCTCCGGAACTCTTTTAAATACGCATCTTATAAATCTGGATTCTTTATCCATAACGGTAGTTACTTGTGACTTATTATTAAATTTTATATTAACCCCGTTATCGGTTTTTACAAAAGAATCAACCTTTGCCCATTCTTTGCCGTTATAGTATTCCCAGCTTACATTTTGAGGATCGGAAAATATCTCCGGCAACTTTTTTTGCCCCTTAGCCGAAAATTTATTATAGAAAGAAAACTCAATATTTGTTTTTGACATATCAAAAACAGTTTCATCGCCAAAATAAATCTCGTGGCATTGCAAATTTTCATGAAAAACATTATCAAAAACACGAAAGGACTTTGAAGACTCGGCCTCACTTTCCTCGTCTTCTTCTTCGCCACCTACTATGCAACCTATGAAATCAGATTTAGGCTCTGTAAGGTAAATGCTGTCTACGGAAGTATCTACAACCGAAAGAGGCTCTGTGGTTTCATATACAACTTGTCCTTCATCAGTATCAACATTTGCAAATAGTTGCGTCCCTTTATCTATATATTCTCCATCTGAGTTTTCAAGCGCATTAACCACAACCATACCGGTAGAAGACGAGGACGGCCTTAATTTTATTCCGAGCATATTTAAAAATGTAAGATAATAATTATAGGAAGATTTGTTATAACGGCTTATGGTATTTTCCATCATCTTGCAGAAAACTTTCGAAAAAGTAACACCTAAATCAGAACTGTTTTCATCAAAATTCCACTCGGGAGTATACTCGTGCGCAAGTTTTTTGACATTCCCCAATAGGTCTTTATAATCTCTGCTGTCTAGTTTCGGGATATTACTCATATGTTTGAACCGGCATATTAAAATAAACTTAAATGCCTGTGGTTCTTCTCACTCCCTCCAAATAAGATATGAACTTATAATCAATTAAATTTCATCGAGCTTTTTTGTAAATCTCTCTTGCGTTGGCTCGATGTTTGTAATATAGTCAACATTTACCTCAACCTTTGCAATCGGGCCATCTGTTGCTTTGACAGAAACATTAAGATCCCTAATATTTTTTTGCCACATTTCAATTGCAGAACGCACGCTTCTCCTTATATCCGCAATATATATTGGATTAACAACTCCAAACATATATGATCTTATTTCCGAACCAAAATTTGGGACAATTTTTCTTTCCTGAAGCTGCGTATCTAAAATCATCCTTATAGATTGCTTTATATTTTGGTTATCCTCAACTGTTTTTATTTTTCCTGTAACCTCATCAAGCTGTATAGGAAACTTCCAACCCGTCAAAACGGCCATATTCATCACCTTCATTTTTACTAATTAATTTTTGTCATACTTCCTTTTAACTCCAACATAGCACTGGTATTAACTTTTGCTCCACCTTTACCATCAATTGCAACTTGTCCCGTAGTGCTTTTAATATCCACTCCGCTTTGAGCTTCAATTGTTCCTTTAGCTTTTGCTTTAATTTCAGCATTGTTAACGTCCACTTTAAAATCCTTACCACTACACTTTAAATTAAATCCACCGGATTTATCTAATTTAAGCTCATGCTGATCTGCCTTCATAATAATAGAATCTTTAGCTTGCATAGTAATAGTTCCGTTTTTAAAATCTAACGATAAAAAAGTAGTGCCGTCTTTATTCTTTTCTTCTCCTTCTCTGATTGACACTGTTTCGTTTTCGTCTTCTACTTCTATTACATGTTTTTTTTCGGTTGTAATTTTTAACTTTTGCTTTTGTTTTTCACAAAAAATTTCTATTTTTATGCCTGCATCTTTTTTTTCGCCCTTCAAGGGTAAAGCAATACACATATCCGCAGCATTGTTATCTTTACCAATAATAAGCGGTGATTTATTTTTAGAGTTATACACGCAACCAACAATTATAGGTTTTGTTATATCGTCATTGACGAAAGCGACCAATACCTCATCACCTTGGGCGGGCACATAAACGGTACCGGATTTATTATGAGCCATATCATACATAACTTGAGCAAACGGCAAATTTATCCCGTCCTCCACGAGATCAACGGATACCGTATTAAACTTATCGCTATCTTCGGCCTTATTAACTTCCTTAACGACCCCACGCTGAAGGCCCTTACTCCCGAAGTAATTGGCAAAAACTTTTCTATCAAATAAAATCGGTTCTGGCAAATTTCATTCACTTCCATACAAAAATATATATCTTCAAAAATTAAGCTTCAACAGACTTCGTCGAATTTAAACGTGCATACGTTTCGTATTTATCACCAAACATACGGTGTTCAACACTCGAAAGCATAAAATCATTGTTTAAAAGCTTACCCTTATCCTTAACTTTGTAAACCTTTCCCAATTCTAAACCCGGCTCACCATTCATCAGCTTAACCACAATATTTGCAAAATTAAAATTCCTGCGGTTTTGCTCTATTTCTGAAATGCGCTTCGCATCTTGGTTTGATGACACAGTACCATCAACAATTTGTAACACAGAATCTATATTATTACACATATCAGTAGCGGTTTTACCTGATCCAATCGGTTTTGGGGAAGTCGCCTCACCTTTAATAACTTCAGTATAATCTTTAAGATCCTGAGCTACAGTTTCAACTTTTTTGGGAATACCCAACAAACTAAGCGATTTCTTTATACCGGAAACAATATTTTTATCAAAAACAGTATTGCTGGAATTTCCCGAATACATATCCACAAAATTAAACTTACCATTATCTATAAAAAATAACGCACCGGATAAATACGCCATCCTACAAACAAATTCATAATCACTTTCTCTGTATTGATAAATGGGAATATTAAGTTCAGGCTCATTTGAAATAGATATGTTCTTATCCGAAAATTTTCTTGTATAATTCTTAAATATCTCAGATACACTATCCGAATACTTTTTCTTATCCTTCATTAGCTGACTTTTACGACTTGACATCATCCACACTTTACCATCCATACAGTTTAGCACAACTATTATCTCACCGTTTGGCGCAATCTCAAAATCCGTAGCTGTAATATATCCTATAAATACCGTCTCCGGTTTCTTTGAATAACCCAGTTTTACTTCTATTTTTGCGCCAAACTTTAAATCGCTCATAAATGAAGGGGTATAGTCTTTAACTCCGGATCCATCAGATTTTATACGAACCGAACAAACGCTTGCTTCACACCCAACGGTCTTTTGAACATGCACATACGTAACATAAAGGCCTTTTTGCCCCGAATAAATACTATTGTTGCTATCTTTTACTTTTATTTCAACTGAAGGACGGTAATCACCCATAATAAAACATCCTCTTTATTTTCATAAAATTAAAAAATTCCTACTCTTTGCTTATCGAATTTCATTTTCTCGTCGACTTGCTCAATTACTTTTCTTGATATTGAATTAACATCTATATCTTTCATATAGGATTCTATTAAATTCACTATATCGCTTTTACTTAAGGTTTTCGCTAAAATGTTCTTTTCAATCTTTTTGGTATCCAAAAACGGCTTAGGTATAACTTTTTCTTTGATATCTACCCTTTCTTCGCCCTTTTCAAAGCTACTTTCGGGAGCCTTTTTCTTTTCTACTTGCTCAGGCTCTTGAGGATAATGCCTATCCTCTTTATAAACCATATATCTTTCATCTATATGATTGTGCTGGATCTGCCTGTTAATATTATCTTGCCGATTAATAAGATACTCTTTTTGTAAATCATACGATTTTTCAATATATTTATCAATATGTTGCCGCGCTATATTTCTATATATGTCTTTTGTATCAATTTTAAACTTGCGATCTCTAAATATTCTATCAGGCAAAAATCTCATTACGTCGTGCGTGCGAACATTCTCTTTTACTTTTTCTTCCAAAATATTTTCTTTTACGTGTATTGGAATAAACTTATAAACATCTTCCTTATTCCAAACCTCAACCTTATCCTTACCCGGAGTCTGAATATTTACTATCGGTTTAATTCCGCTTGTTTTTAATAAATTTATTTTTTCTCTGTGGGTTATCTGTTTAAACTTCCTGTGGATTTCTTTTTCGTGAACATCGATTATATCTTTTGTAACCTGTTCTTTTACTTCATCTGTGATTTCTTTAATTTTATTTTTGTAAGTTTTGGCTTTTCTTTCGGTAAGCTTTGTGTGCTTTACCCTTTCAACGTAGTTTTCTACGTCGGTTTTGGTTAAATGATCCTTGGTTATAAGCTCAGTCGAAAGAATATTATTTGTAAAATCCGTATCTTCCGTAAAAACATTATTTATTCTTTCAAGATTACTATGTATGTTCTTAATTTTCTTTTGACGCAAACGAATATCTTTCATCAAAACATTGTTCTGATGAATGTTTTCAGTAAATTGTTTATTTATTGTAATGCCAGAGCGTCTTAAATTTACAATCTCTTTTAAAGCTGTTTTTTCTTCTTCGTTAACCTCGGTTACAGTGCCGGTCCGATTTATGAGTTCGGATCTATCCTCGGTTCTTGTTACGGATACATCCTGCACTGCATCACTATAAATATTTTTAAATTTGTTAATAACATCTTTTTTAGTTGTAAGTTTAAGCAGATTTTTCTTGACGTGTTCTTCAAGATTAATTTTTTTATAATCTATATGCTTTAATACTTCGGTTACGTTTTTGTTGAGGGTTTTTGTATTATAAAGTTTTCTTACTTCGCTATAAAGCCTACTTATATTTCTTTCCTGAAAACTCTTATCCTCTATATACTGTTTTTGGCTTTCTGCTATATTCTCACGAAGTTCTTCAATATTCGTCTTATGAATTACTTTATTTATAAGCTCGGTTTCCGAGGTAATAAACTTTGGAACAGATTTCTGCACGATATTTTCAACAAAAGTTCCGACTTTTGTTAGAATATTCATCTCAGAAACTTTAGATTGCAGATTAATTATACGAGGAAGAAGACCCATTTTATTAACAAGGTTTTCCTCGTAAAACTTATTAATCTCTTCCAAAATTTTTACATCTTGAAATTTGGAAACTTTATCAAATATATTTTTTACGGATTTTTTCTTTAAAACAGACTTATCGACCTGAGCTGCATCTTGTTTTACCGTCAGTTCAGGCGATTTTACATCGACTTCTTTGGTTTTATGAGAAACATGTTTTAAAACTTTATCTACTATTTTTTCATAGTAATTTACTTTATCTAAAATAGTAAGGTAATTTTTAGAAACTTTTTCTAGTGTGACAAGTTTAGATCCGGCATGAAGCTCTGTGTCGCCAATTTCTTCATTTTCTCTCGCCGATTTTTTTTTTGAGCTCTCCAAAAGAGACCTTAGTATATCGGTAAGAGCATCTTTATCAAAGTTATTGCTCGAAACTACTTCTAAATTTTTTATTTGGTTCTTTGTAAGTTTATGTTTTACTCTGAGGACTTCATTTTTTAATTGATTTAGGATTTGCTCGCGCAAAACAGTGTTGTTTTGCACCAAAATATTTCTGTCATCTTCAGTCGCACGGAGCTGCGAAAGTATATCAATAATTTTACCGAACGCTTCAGAATCAAAGTTATCGGTATGCGAAAAATCATAAACCAATTCCCCGCCACGTTCACTTTCGACAGGGTCATCCGTAATTGTAGCCATATTATTTTGCGCAAGAAAATGACTACAAAACAAATTGTTATTTTTTAAAGAAATTATACTTGCAGGGGGTTTAATATTCATAAAAGCATTTTTACTCCGGGCTTGCTTTTCCTTAACTTCTTTACCCAAATCCCTGCCTTTTTCTTCTTCCTTCACCGTTACACCGCCTTAGAGCGAATTTTTTAAACTTTCCAATTCACTTAGTTTATCTTTTAAAAGCTTAGCTGACTTTTGAATTTTTAAATTAATAGAATCTGCCTTATTAGCAAGCTTTTCATAATCATGCATTAAGCGATTTTTTTGAGTAACCGCACTGTTAATCTTGCTCCTAATTTCATCGTTACCTATGCGCCACCCTTGAGTTTCGCTTTGTGATCTGCCAAGCTCCGAGCGTAATTTTCCTATCTTTAATTCTTCGGAAACTTTGTCGGCCAGCGTTTCTTTAAGCTTTTCTTGAACCTCATAAAGTATTGTATTTTTTACGCTAATTTCTTTCTCGAGCGCCTCGGTTTCAATTTGCAGCGCTTGAATTTCCATGCTATTTTGCTCTGACTCTGAAGCATCTTGCTTCTTTACTCTTATCAAGCGAGCTTTTTCAAATTCGGTTTTGGTAATAGCATCAATATTATTTTTTGTCTCGAGTAATTTTTCTTGCTTTGCACGTTCGTACTTTTCGTTTAACTCCTTAATCTGCTTTCTTGTTAATATCTTGGGGATTTTTTCCTCGTCGCTTTTTTTTCTGGCGTCCTCAAGTTCCGCTTTCTTTTGGTTCATTTCCCTTTCAAGACTTTCAAGCTTCTCATCGAGTGCCTTTATATCTTCTTCTGACTTTTTAATAATCTCCTCAAGTCTTTTTAGCTCGTCCTCATTTGAAGTATCGGGATTGTTTGCATTTTGGTTATCAACCTGGTTTTCCATGCGCTACATCACACCTCCGCTATACGAAAAGTACATTCATATAAACGACTTAACAAATTTAATCTAAAACTTATTTTAAATCAGAGCACTACTTACGAGCCGCCTTGCTTTTTAGCTTCTGCCTCTTCGGCTTTTGCTGCTGCAGCATCTTGATTTTCTTTGGCTTTATCTTTTGCTGATTGTTCGGCTTCCGCTCTTGCAGCGTCAGCTGCTTCGGTTTCTTGTTTCTGAGCATCTAACTCGGCTCGCCTGGCTTCTATCTGAGCTTGCCGTGCAGCCTTTGCTTCTTCCTTGGCTTTTTCGGCCGCTTCTTTTGTCGCTGCACCCTTTTTGGCGCTTTCCTCAGCCTCTTTTTTCTTCTTTTCTTCTCTTTCGTCAGCTTTTGCTTGTGCGGCATCTTGGGCTTCTTTGGCTTTTTCTTTGGCTGCCGCGTGATCTTTCTTTATCTTTTCCAAGTTTGCTTCATATGCAGCCTTTGCGTCATCTAATTCTTTTTGCTTGTCTGCTTTGGCATCTTCAAGATCTTTTTTTAGTTTTTCATATTGATCTTCCAAATCGGCCAAATGCTTTTCGTATTCATTTTGTTCTTCAAGCCGTTTCTCTCGCAATTTTTTACGCTCTTCTGCAAGCTCTGCTTCCAAATCTGCGGTGGCAACAACATCGCTACTATCTTCACTCTCACCCGGAAGATATCCAAAAAATGTATTAGGCGCACCGAGCGGAATACGTATAAGCCCCGTGTGAGCAATAGTTATGCTTTCAATTAACACGTCACTATTATCCGCACTGAGGCTATCGCATTCCCAGGACGTCATTCCCAATGACAAAAAGCCGTACATAGCACTGAGTCGCTTTTGTCTATCGTAAACTTCTATCGTCCCAATAGCAGGGCCTTGCTCAAGAGTTGCCTGAGGATCTTGAGTATTAACAGCAAGCAGTGCCGCTTTACGCGCAAGGTTATTAGGGATTAGCGCCGCTGCCATTCGTGCGGCATCAGTTACAATAGGAAGACATCTTAACATAAGCCCCCTTTTGCACTCCAAAGTCGGAGCTTCGTTGCTCGGCTCTCCTACCATAAGTTTATGGTCGTTGACCCCGCCCTCTTGAATGTAATCTACGGGATTTTCAACCCTCAGCCCTGAAATTTCTTTAAATCCATAAGTAAAATTATTTAAAGTAAGTATGAAATTAAATCCTTGAATAAGGTGAGTAACAGGGGAAATAGCAATAGGTGGTAATTTTTTCGGTTTATCATCAAAAGGATACGACCTATAAGTGGTTTCATAAGTACGCCCCCGCACATATGTTTTATCAGGCTTTCTGATTTTTTTGCTATCCGTAGCCACGCAACCTCACCTCTCAGGAGTCAATATCAAATATGTTTGTTTTCTTTTTGCTGTTTTGCGAATTCATTTTTTTGTTTATTTTTGAAACCTCTTGGCAAAACTTTATTCTTTCCCTATGAGGCAAAAGCATAAGTTCCCCACGAGACCAATGAAAATAATAAGCCAAAAAAGCTATCTCTTCATATAGCACCTTGACGGGATAACTTTTTAGGCTTCCCCGAAAAAAGGTATTTCGTACCTGAATTCATGTGAACATTTAGGGCAAACTACTACTGTCGTAGGTGGTTCGACAGCATTAATCTTTTGATACAAATCTTGTAAATACGCCATATCACACGTAAATAATTTTTCAATAACATGGTTATCTACGGTATCTAAGGTGCCTAATTTAACTATTACCCTTTGCAAAAGCAAAATGCTCAAATATCCGGGATTAACCTTAACTCTCGGGTCATTTAAAGGTACAATTTCATCTGCCGCATTTGCAAGGCGCATAACGCCTTTTTTGTGTACCTTTCCTTCTTTATCAACATATCCTTTTGGTAACTCAAACTTTACTTCCGTTTCGAAGGGAACTGACATATTAAAAATCACTCTTCCTTTTTAATTTACACATTTCCCTCCTTGCAAAACAAGGTATGCAAGGAGAGAAATAATAATATACTTTAAGTTTTTTAGATTTAATCACTAAGCAGTAATACGCTGAATTCCTTCATGCTGTATTTCCAGTGTTTCAATCAAAATAGATGAATCATCCGCGCTAAGGTCATTTGACTCATAATGGGAAGGCCATGCGTTATACATTTCCCATTTAGCTTGTGGCGCACCTTGGTTATCATAAACTGTTATTATAGCTTTTTGAACCGGGGTTACAGTCTCACCGCAAAGGAAACTGCAGAACCAATCGTAAAGCTCTGTACTCTGGTACATTCCTTTTTCAAGCCTCATTGGATCATATGATACCAATCCCGGTACTTTTCTGTTAGTAAGACTTGCAAATCCGCCTTCTCTATACTCCTGAGTATCAACCGTAGCACCAAATCCCCCGGAAACTGTCTTAAACGAAGTTATTCCTAGCCCGGCAAAATCGGCAGTAAATCTAAATCCGCGAAGCGGGGTAAGCAATCCGTTGCCTTCAGCCGCATTGGTTTCTAACGCTTGGGTAGTGCCCGCCGGCTGTTGAGTTTCATATGCCATAAAAAATCAATCTCCTTTCATCATCAAATCAATAAATTATTCTCCTGCTTCACCTGTTTTTTGCGTAATTCTGAACACTACGAATTCAGCCGGTTTGACCGGTGCCACACCTATTACGCAGATTAAACGACCATTATCAATATCGTCTTTGGTCATTGTGTTGGATCCTATATCAACAAAGAACGCATCCGAAGCTGACCCCCCGACCAGTGCGCCGGTCCTCCAAACACCTGTTAAGAATGTTTCGATTGAGCTCTTGACTCTCGCCCACAAATTGGCATCATTCGGTTCAAATACAACCCAGTTCGTGTTAGCTTTAATCGATTCTTCCAGATAAATGAACAGACGCCTTACGTTGATATATTTCCAAAGCGGCTTTGAAGAAGCTGTTCTTGCTCCCCAAACTCTTATGCCCGCACCCGGGAATTTCCTTATAAGGTTTACTCCTTTCGGGTTGAGCAAGTCTTGTTCAGCAACATTATAGTTAACAAACAAGCCCGTACAGTTTGCAACAACTTCATTAGCCGGTGCCTTGTGAACACCCCTTGAGTTATCGCTCCTTGCATATATTCCGATCACCGAGCCCGAAGGCGGTATAAACGTATCCTTCTTATCTAGCGGATCGAACACTTGAAGCCACGGATGATACATTGCGCAATAATCACTATCAACAATATCGCGATGTTGCAATATATCCGTAGTGGTCTTAGCCGTCATAGGCATATCCAAAACTGCAAACCTGCTTCCGAGTTTCTCGCAGTGCGATACCAGCGAAAGCTGAACATTTGCGCTTACAATTCCTGGAACAGCCATTATATTTACTTCTGTGTTATCTAAAAATGCCTGTATACCGGTTCTGGATCCGGGACCCTCATCTTTTCCGATAAAATCGGCATCCGTCAGCGTTGTCGCTGTACCGTTTGCACCACCTGAGAACATTACTTTAACGGTTTTTCCATCACCACCGAAGACTTGTTTTACAACGTCAATCGGTGCAACTGCGCCTTCGCCCGGTTTAGCTCTGAGTTTTACGACCTCAGATTTAGACATTTTTTTCTGAATAAATGTTGGCGATGCAGCATTGAACGACACACCATTATATTTTTCAACATCGCCGTTTAAATCAACAACAACATTGATTTCACAGGTGTGAATCGTAGTTTTCGGAAGTAAAGCGTCGTCTACAACGTTTCCTTCAAACGGGGTTTCCAAAGTTATAATGTCACCAACAACGTTTTTAATAACCGAGAACTGATCGTCGCCTTCGCCACTTAGCGCAACGACTCCGCCTACGGTAAATCCGGTAGCATTTTTAAGTCTATACCTGCCGGATCCCATATCTTCGAGTATCTGGCTCTTGCTGACGCTGGCTTCCTCAAAAGTAACAACTATTGAGTTACCCCAACTACCCGGATTGAGCGCTTCGATACTAATAACTTCTTCCTTACCTTTTTCACAAGATGCTTTCGCAATCTTTGCATCGCTCGGAGCAACACGCATTACAAATGCCCTTGATCCGCCATTAATAAAGAAGTGATTTACCGCATGCGCTAAAAACCTATAATCACCAAATTCAGTTTCACTTAAATAGTCGCCAAACTTACGCGTAAAATCCGCAGGACCGGTTACCAATACCGGTGCTCCTGAAACCGGACCTTTAGACGCAATACCAACAAAACCTGCTGTGCTTGTTCCCACGCCTTGCATGGGGGTAGGACCGCTGTCAAATTCCTCAACATAGACTCCCGGAGATAAATATTCTGCCATAATCATCTCGGTTCCCTACTAATAATTAGCAAGAACCTTTCAACTCCTTCCTATAATAACAAAATATAAAATAATTTCATTTTACAAAATGCGGGTACTCAAGGGCTTTGAGCACAAACACTTCATAAAATGTTTCTGGAAGTTGGTAGCTTCCATTTATTAACATATAAAAGAGGGAAATGAGCCCTAATTTATTGTTAAGCAAAATTATAGGTTATCTCCGAAAAAATGGCTTCTTAACTTTACTATCATCTCTCTTAATTTTTCTTTGTTGAATTTATCAAAATTCACTCCCATCACATAATCCGGCAATCTACCATTATTCTTCTTTTTAATGGCCTTGAGAATATCATCAAGCAATCCTCTCAGTTCGTTTAAACTCATCAAATTAAGATGCGCTTCGCTCGACATTTCGATAATTCTCTTTTTCATGCTGATAAAATCGTCTGCATCAATATACTCTTTTAGTTTTCCTTTTTTTAATTTATCAACAAAGCCTCTGATTTCCTTCAAAAATTCCAGATTATCCTCTTCTTTTTCTTCTATGATAGTTCTTATTTTTTTAAGTTCTTTATCAATATTTCGTGAATTTGAAACATCAAGTTTCTTTCTTTGGTCTTCTAAATCTTCAATTTTATCCTCTTCTTTTTTATCTTGATAAAGAAGTTTTTCCTGGCTGTCGACTATTCCGTCCTCATCTTCCTCAAGCTTATCAATATCTCCGTTTTGAGAAGGATCAAAAACAAAACTGAGTCTACTCGCCTTAAACCTTGTGTTTTTTCCGCCCATAGGCCCGCCAAAATAAGTATTCGGGGAGTCTATTTTTTGTGAGGGTATTCTTTTTAAACTCTTTTGCCCATCGGGAACAATAGAAAATGCAATCGGACTATCCTTTTTATATTTCTTATACCCAACCGCTATCGTTCCGAATTTAGTATCAAAATACCCCATGTTGTTTGGAACTGACCGCTTTTCAACTGTGTTTTCCGGTATTACCGAAGAAGCTTTGACATTTCTTTTTAAAAATTCAAGTTTTTTGTGGTCCTCTTTATCAAGAACCTCATCAACATTGTCCTCATCCCACCAATTAACATTCGCAGCATCGCCTGAAACTTTATCAATATAATAATCAAGGGTCTTTTCTTCCTTTGTACTCGATTTTTTCGAATGTTTCTTAGTATCTTTGTAAACAGAATTTTTAATAAAAATCAACTCTCCTTTGGCTACGCCACTTCATTTTATTTGGTCTTCACATCCCCCCATAGATTAGTATTGCACCTCTCAAACAAAACACGTCATTTTTAACATTAAATAATAAATTAACCATAAAAAGTACGTATGTTTTGTTTTTTTGTGCCTATTGGATATATGAGAATTATATCACGCATTTGGATTTTGAGCCATTAATTTTTCACTAAATGATTGTTTCACTTTTGTTATTTTATGTTATTTTATTTGATAAACGCTTTTACTTTATTGCAAAATCACCAAATTTATCTATGTAGTTTCTATACCGATAGGCAATCCAAAACTTATTGAGAGTGCCTTATTGATCAAATTCATAGCAATTGGATCTGCGGTACCTTTCTTTTCTCTCAGCCTTTTTTTGTCTAGTGTTCTTACTTGCTCCAAAAGCACAACGGAATTTTTAGAAAGCCCACTTCTTCCGGAAGAAATATTTATATGAGTCGGCAATTTTGATTTTAATTCCTGACTCGTGATTGCGGCGGCTATAACCGTGGGGCTATACTTATTTCCAACATCATTTTGCACTATAAGCACAGGGCGCACTCCCCCTTGCTCCGAACCAATTACCGGACTTAAATCCGCATAAAAAATATCTCCTCTTTTTATATCCAAATAACTCACCCCAAAAAATAATCTTTTATATTATTTTTGGCCCACTTTTGCGTTTTTAAACATCTAATTTTTTTATGTCGTATATTTATTTTAATTCACTATATATTCGCAAAATATCAAGTAAAGGATGAAATGTAAGAGTTTATGGCTCTAAGAGAATTTAATTTTTAAGCATAAAAAAATAGACCACCGAAAAATTCGGTGATCTACCCTATATTAATTACAAAGCTAAACTACTAAGCTTTTTCTACAACTTTTTCAGCTTCTGCTTGTTCTGCAACTTTAGCTTCATACTGCTTGCTAAGTCCCAGAACTGCCATAATCCATCCGATAACCGATACTGCGAATAGCGGTACAATCGTGTAGATATGTGCGGAAATCTTGCTTCCTACGGCAATTACGTTGGTGAGTATATAGTTAATGGTGGAAGCACCGGCTTTACCTGCACGTCCTCCGATAACTTCAACAGCTGCTTGACCTTTTGTTTTGGTATCTTCATCAAGCGGTCTGTAAGCAAGGTTTTTACTCGAATCAAACAAGCAATATTTAACGCTCTTGATAACTGCGTCAGCAATAAGTCCAATCCAAATTGCCATAAGAGCAACAGACTGTCCCATAATTTCTGTTCCGCCGTTCTTTCCGTAAATTATGAGTAAGAAGAAAAGTCCACCCAATAACAACATGATTGCAGGCGACACAATTGCTGAAACTTTCCAGCTGCACTTACGCAGTACGTTTGTGCTCAAAAGCGTTGCGCAAATTGTAAGTATACCTGTCGTTTTGGAAAGGTTCGCCATCATTGCGCTGTAATCGTTTGCATTTGTAAGAACAACTCTCATTTGTTCTTTCCAAACAACTTCTAAGAAGTTAATTGAAATACCATAAGCTAAAACCAAAACAGCAATTAATCCGATATACGGAGAGGTAAACAGTATTCTGATACCTTCCATGATTCCGACTTTTGCTTTTTTCTTTTTAACTTTTACTTCTGAAGGGTCATAGAATCTTGGGTCCTTCATGATAACTGCATTGATATAGTAATAAATAGCCATTGTTGCAACTGCAAATAAAATACAGCAGCCAACCAAAATTCTTACGTTTCTATCAAATTCTGCACCTTTTACCTTGGACATACGACCAAGCAATTCACCGGAAAGAATAACACCGATGTTTGCAACTAAAGCGTAAAGGCCATAAAATCTCTTTGCTTCTGATTTTTTTGTAATTTGGTTTGCAAATTGCCAGAAAAGAGAAGAAATTGCTATTGTTCCCCAGATCTCGGAGAAGATATAGAAAAGTGTGTAAGACCAGTTGGTCAAACAAGGAATGATATAGAAGAAAAATCCCGGCCAAGAAGCTTGCATTTTTCTTACGGTTTCTGCGCTTGCGTGTATTGAATTTGCATTTGGGAATAGGAACAAAACAAACACGGTATAAAATGCAATGAACAAGGATACCATGATATAAAATGTTTTGTTGGAACCAAATTTGTTGATCAAATATGTAAACAACATAACAACCAAAAATGCTGCCGGCATAACGAACCAAAGCTTAAGGGTTGGTATAAGCTCGGTACTTCCGCAAATTGCATATTTTTGAATAAATACATCTTTTAAATCCCTGACCATGGTGTATACAAACAATATACAGAACATGAGCACGCTGGTAGGTAAGAACTTTTTAAGTTCATAATTGTGGATTGGCCACAAAATCTGTTGAAGCTTATTAAATTCAGGCTTCTTAGCGGTATCTTGTGTAGAATCGCTCATTTTAAACATTCTCCTTTACAAAATTATAGATAAATACATAACACCAAATATAACCCTAATTGACCGCATTCCTCCCTTTAAGTTTAAATTTTTCACGTACAGCACTGTTTTAAAAGTTAAGTATTTAAAATAACTTCCAAAAATCCCTATACTGAAGATTAAAGAGACAAAAACACGCCTGAGACTTACGAATTTTGTAAACTCGAAAGCCTCAAAGCATCCATTTACAGATGTATTATAACAGCTTTCGCCTCGTATTACAACCATAAATTTTACTTTTTTAAAACAGTGCGCAAAAAAGTCGAATTTTTAATACTATTGTTTACTTGCTCAGGTTTAAGTGTGTTTTTCAATAAATATTTATCTTTTCTCTTGCAATTATTCGATTTCTTTGGTATGATAATAAAATGAGTGTAAAATAACATTTCTGTAAATTTTGGATTTTCGTTTTTCAGTATTTACAAACAATCAATATAATTATAGTAAGGAGAAATTATCATGGCAAAATGTCAACTTTGCGGAAAAGCAGTATCATTCGGAATAAAAGTTTCACACTCTCACAGACGTGCGAATAAAATGTGGAAACCAAACGTAAGAAGAATAAAGGCTGTTGTTAACGGCAGACCCGTGCGCATGTACGCTTGCACAAGATGTTTGCGTTCAGGCAAAGCAGCTTCCGACAGCTAACTTTTTATAGTATGGAAATTCTTGAATTCGGAAAAAAACTTAAGTTAAAAAATTTTGAAAACATTGACCTTGTTCAAACGTTTGAATGCGGTCAATGTTTTCGTTGGCAAAAAAACTCGGAAAATAGCTATACCGGAATATTTAAAGGCAAAAAATTGGAGCTATCACAGCTCACGCCCAACACCATCATTTTGAGCACCGATATGAGTGATTTTAAAAAAATCTGGTATAAATATTTTGATTTGGAAACGGATTATAAAAAAATTGGAGAAAATATTACCACACTGCACCCCATTTTAAAAAAAGCTTATATTGAGTGCAGCGGCATAAGAATTTTGCGTCAAGAGCCATGGGAAACGCTCTGTTCGTTTATAATTTCACAAAACAATAACATTCCAAGAATTAAAAAAATCATCAAATCCTTATGTGATTTATTTGGAGATAAAATAGAAAATTCCAAAGAAAAATCGTTTCCGTCGTCAGAAGTTATTTCCAAGCTTAATTTGGAAGATTTAGAACCAATAAGAAGCGGCTTCCGAGCAAAATATATATTGGATGCGGCACGGAAAGTTAGTTCCAAAATTGTAGATTTCAATAAAATAGAAAATTTAGATTATATAGACGCCAAAAACGAATTAATGAAAATAAAAGGAGTGGGGCCAAAAGTTGCCGATTGCGTATTGCTTTACGGATTTCATAGGCTAGAGGCTTTCCCCGAAGATGTTTGGATTAAAAAAGTTATGAATAAATTTTTCAAAAACGAATCGCCTAAAATCTTTGGGGAATACGCAGGGATAGCCCAGCAGTATCTATACCATTACAGCCGCATGCACCCTGAAATACTTGAATAAAAATAATTTTTTCACATTAAAAACAAGCTCCTCACAATGTAATTGGGAGCTTGTTTTAAGTTTATGCACTCTAATAAATGGCATTCATTTTTTTAAAATGTTTACTAGACGTTGGCGATTTGGTTTTGCTCAGATTTTTTATCTACCTTGTGTTGCTTCTTCGATTTCTTTGGATTGGGCTTTTTAAATATTTTATTCACATAGCAATCCAAGCACCGCCACGCACGCTGCAGCTATTCCAACACGTTTGGCACCTGTTATTTGAGAAGGTGTCCAGGAAGAAAAGTTTGGATCCGCTTCATCGAAATGCCTGACAATAAATGGCAAAAAGCCAGACGTAGGATTCATATTTGTGTCTGCATCCGTCGCATACTCTACTTTTCGGTCGGCCGTCGTCAGCTCTGCAGCTCTATCTGACATATCCCGAACAACATCCGGCGCGAGAGTGTCACTGTTAACAGATACAAAAATAACACTCGCCCTGCTATTAATAGGCTGTATAACCCTTAAAAAGCTGTCTTCCGCCAAACGCCAATATTCGAAACCGGGGTTAAGAAGAGATATAATTACACGATGATTTTTCAAAGAATTTAAATTATACGGATCAATTAAATCAAACTTGACTTTACGTTTAGTTCCGTTAACTGTACATTTTCCGGCAGTAGGGTTCCAGACACGCGATACAAAATTGGTCACAACATCCCCTTTTAAAGACGGGTGTGCCACAACAGCCACGTCAACGGTCTTTGCAAAAAAGCTAGATTTTCCCGTTCCCGGCGCAGAAATATGCACAGCCTCGGCTATTATCCCAGGAGCAACAGGCGAAAGAAGCGGTGCAGGCGGTGCTACGTCCTCCTCCTCACGTTCGCTCTCAGATTCATTGTCAGACGTCTCACCGCCGTCTGACGAGCGCGAGGATGATCTGCTTAAAGCAGTTCCAGCACCCGCAGCTGGACCTACATCCAGCGAACCGTCTAGAGGTTCACCTTCCCGGATTACCTGTGGCTGTGGAGCAACCACCTCTCCAGATGTTTCACCCTCGTCTGACGAGGTGTCGGGCGATACCGATCTTCTTAAAGTTTCGTCGGAAGGCGGCACGTCATCTCTCACCTCAGGTTCCGCATCATGTGCCGCGCTATCTGCTAACGAAGATGTGGACGATCCATGTTCGCTTGAAGCAGTTCCAGCATCCGCAGCTACATTTCCAACTATCTGCGGTTGTACAGCGCCCGCACCCCCGCTTGGCAAAGGTACAGGCGTTCCCGATCTGCTTGAAGCAATTTCATCATCCGCAGCTACATCTTCAACTGCCTGCGGTCGTACAACGCCCTCGCCCTCACCCTCGCTTGGCAAAAGTACAGCCGTTCCCGGTCTGCTTGAAGTAGTCCCTTCGCTCGAAACTATATCCTGGAATAGCGGTGAAATGTCTACATCCGTCATGTCAGGCGATGCCGGTCCGCTTGAATCGCCGGCTGCTTCCTCACTTGGAACATTGGTTGACAATGGTCGGGTGGAATCTTGCCCATCATCCGCCATCATTGCAAAACATTCCGGCATACCCGTGAAAAACATTGATGTTCCCAATACCAGGGAAAAGATTTTCTTAGATGCTTTCATAAATACAACTACCTTTCAATTTACATATTGCAATTCTATTGTAACATGTTTCAGATTGAATTTCAATAGTTAATAACTTACGGAGTAACAAATTATAACAAAATTTTAAACATGTGTTCCAAACCACAGTTAAATTAGTGATTTGTTCCATATTTATAGCACAATTAACATATTTTGCCAATAAAAAATCTCCGATAAAAATCGGAGAGATAAATAAACAATTCAATTAATTAACAATCATCTGCGTCTTTTCGAAATTAAAATAAGCCTTAAAAGAGAAATCAAAGCCGTAAACGTGGCCGCTACATAAGTAAGAGCCGCTGCGGATAAAACTTTTTTAACTCCTTCTATTTCGTCCTCCCTAAGCTTACCCGAACTTGCAAGGACTTTTAAAGCTCGTCTGCTTGCATCAAACTCCACAGGAAGCGTTATAACCTGAAACAAAACCGCAAGCGCAAAAAATATAATTCCAAGATTCACAATAAAATTATATCTAACGGGTAACAAAAGTCCGATAAATACCAAAGGCATGGCTAAATTTGATCCAAACTGAGAAACAGGCACCAAAAATTGGCGAATTTTAAGCGGAAAATATCCACAAAAATGCTGGGTTGCATGCCCTGCCTCGTGAGCGGCAACGCCAACAGCCGCCACGCTTGTTTTGTCAAGGACATCCTCCGAAAGTGAAATATGATTTGAGCGAGAATCATAGTGATCCGTAAAATAACCGCCTATCCCACCTATTGTAACGCCCTCTACCCCGCCGGCTTTCAAAACGGTTTCGGCAGATTCGCGTCCGGACATGCCGCTTGATGACCTTATTTTTGAATACTTACTAAATGCGTGTTTGACTTTTATCTGCGCATACAAAGAAACCAAAAACGCAAGGAGCATCCAAATAAGATAACTTCCGTCATAATAGTAATTATAAAACATAGCTAAGAAACCTCTTTTATTAATTTACATATTAAATATGCAAATAAATGCTATCATAAAATACTCTAAATATCAAACTGAAAATTAGCGGTACGGCACACCTACCTATCCACAGAATGATTTACCCTAACTGCCTGAGAAACCGCTCTCCTCCTGTTACCCATCGGACGCATTACAGCCTTTTTAGGCGCTTCTGCTCTATCACTCATAGCTGATACTTTCTCCATTTTAGTAAGCGCTTCCCTCACGGTACAACGCTTTTTATAGCTTGATGCAACCATCCACCGCAATATATTTAAAAATGCAAGTATTTTTTTGCTTCTATCGGGATAGCAACCCGGATTATAATGTAACAACAAATGCCTTCCAATGGCGGATTTTACCATTTTATCATCACAAAATCTATCCATATTATTGCTGTTTTCCAGCTTCTTAGCCATGGCTTTTGCTTGCTGCAACGTACATCCCACAAACATAAAAACCAATACCGCACCCAAAGAATATACATCTCGCTTATCAACTGCTTCTTTATGGAGGTTACGCATATCAGGCGCATAGAAGTACCTATTGGCAAAAAGCTTCTGATCAAAGATGCTGGCATCAATGCGCGTCATGGCTCCAAAATCCGCAAGTTTTACATCCACTTCCTCGTCTTCCGGAATTTTATCGGCTTCATTCGCCGCAGAGCGAGCGTTTGAAGAAGTTATAACAAACAAATTATCCGGTTTTACATCATTATGAGAATACCCTTTGTCATGTAAAATCTCCAACGCCTTTAAAACGTTAATAGCAGTTTTCAAAATAAATAGAAATTTCTCGTATTCCTTCTTACCCGATTTATAATGTTCAAGATCGCCTTTATCCGCCAAAGCAGATTCAAAAATAGCTCTATCTTCTTCTTCCTTATCATCTTTTTTATACTCTGGAGCAAACAGATATCGATCGGCATCTTTCCGATCGTCAATAAGGCCTTTTAAAAGTTCCACATCATGCTTTTCGGCAGCCACCGCCTTTACGGGAAATATACCGAATGTTGATCCGTCACATGTAACTTTTACAGCCTTACAACGCTTACTTGGACTTTCTTTACATCTCCACACAACCCCGTTGGCACCAATACCTAAAAGTTTCTCGGGATTATACCCTTTCTTCCAGAGATATATTCCGGTATTTTTCATATGCGATCCTAATTTTTTCCTTTTATCTTCACTCACATTTTCGTCTTTAGCTTCCGGGGGATAAACACCTTCAAAATATTTCAAAATATCTTCATTGGAAATTTTTTGAAGCTGTGCTTTTCGAATCATGGGGTTTTCTTGAAGCGTTTTCTTATTTTCCGTAGTAAGAAGATCAGCATATTTTCCCGAACTTCTCTTCGGCACCTCAATTTCCGGCTTTTTGTTTTTATCCCACCCAATCATTTTTTTTAGACCTTTTTTTATACTTTTCGCACCCTTTTTCAATCTCTTAAACATATTCGACATCTCCTTCGTTGCAATATATTTCATATAATGTTACCAAAACCAAAAGAATAATGCAATAATTTTTTTGAATTATTTTTTAAATTTTTTTGGCGCTCAAGTGTTGACAGTGCCAAAAAACAGTGTTATACTGTTCCTGTGAATATTTTTAACATTACGTTTGAAAATAGTCATATAATACTTTTTTAGGAGGATGATTATTATGTATATGGTACCGCATCACGCACATTTTTTAGACGATTTTGATGATTCATTCAGAAATTTATTCAATGGTCTTGATTTCCGCCCACAATTTAAAAATCTTATGTCCACGGACGTTATCGAAACCGAAGGCGGGTTAAACCTTACCATGGAACTTCCCGGCGTTGACAAAGAATGCATTAATATCGAGCTTAACGAAGGCTATCTTACAATAACCGCATCAATGAACAAAAGCTCCGAAGAAACGAAAAATAACGGCAAATATATCCGCAAGGAAAGACATAGCGGAAACTACAAGAGAAGTTTTTACGTAGGAGAAAATATCACAAGCGAGGACATAAAAGCCAAATTCAAAAACGGAATTTTATCCGTTTCTTTCCCAAAAAACGACGAGAAGGAAGAAAGCAAAAAGAAAATCATCGACATCGAATAAAAATTAAACTCAAAAGAAAAATGGCGACCTATATAGGTCGCCATTTTGATATAAGTAAAAGTATTCTCAAATCATAAAAAATTAAACTATCTGCAACCCAAGGTTTTAACTTTTTTCCAAACACCTTTAAGGCCTTTACCGCCCATTTTCTCAGCTACGCCCGGGTCTCTCACATCTTTAAGCAATTCAAAAAAGTATTTTATAGGGATACGAAACGGCTTGTTTCCAATAGCATACGTTTCTTTCAAACCATAAATAGGGCCAAAATGTTCCAGTAATTCTCCCTTTAACTCTTTATTTTGCTCCTCATAGGGCCTATGCATTTTATTAGCGTCACCGCGTATACTATCAATACGACGATCCACGAAAAACTCCACAACGCTTCCCACAGTTTCCCCGGAAGCACCTGTATAAGTAACCCACTCGCTACTACCATCTTCTATTTTAAAACTTCCTTTTAGCGGCATAAAAATTCCACCTTTCCAAAAATAAAATACTTTGAAATTTTTAAATCAAATTTCCGTGTTTAATAATGCATATTGTCAAGCGTTTTTAAAATTTTTCTATAAAAAACAATATTTTTTATTTTAAAACTCTCTGTAATATGGGGCGAGCCGGGAATCATACCTATTTTAAAAGGAGTGTTTTTATGCCTTTTATAAGTAGTATTCCGCCAAGAAATTTTACCGACGAGTTTCAAAATTCACAAAACTTTTCTGAGCCAAATTCGGAAAAGCAATACGATGTAATCATAAAATATAATGGGAATATTTTAAAAGTAGCCGATGAACTTGGAATCTCCATAGAAATACTAAACCAGAATTACGGAATTGCAAAAATGCCGAGATTTAAAATACCACTACTACTTCAGTACAGCGAGATAGAATTCATAGAACCGCCAAAAATACTAACCTTAAGCGCAAGAGAAGATATAAACCGCTCCTGCATAACAAACGTGCAATCTTCAAACGTATTCGGGCTTTCGGGCGAAGGCGTGCTGATTGCCATTTTGGATTCGGGGATAAACTACACTCACCCCGACTTTATAAACGAGGACGGAACCAGCAGAATTTTATATATGTGGGATCAAACAGTCCCCGGAAATCCGCCCGAAGGGTTCGCCGAGGGGAGCGAATATACAAATTTCCAAATAAACGACGCCTTGCAAAATGACAGTCCTTACCAAATTGTTCCCGAATTCGACAGCATAGGTCACGGCACGGCCGTCACCGGCATTGCCGCAGGAAACGGGAGAAGCTCAAACGGGCAAAATATAGGCGTTGCGCCCAAATCTTCTTTAATTATTGTAAAGCTCGGCGAAAACGGTTACCCCTCTTTTGCTCTGACAACACAGCTTATGCGGGCCATAAAATACGTAATAGATAAAGCAAAACTTTTAAATATGCCCCTAGCCATAAATATAAGTTACGGGACCAATGACGGCCCACATAATGGGCAATCAATTTTCGAAACATATATAGACGACATGGCAGAATTATGGAAAACTTCTATAATAGTTGCCGCAGGAAATGAGGGCAGCGCAGGGCATCACTACGAAGGCATGATATCTTCGGGTAACACACAAAATATAAAATTTTTTTACTCAGGAAAATATCCATCTTTTTATATTACCATGTGGAAAAATTTTGCAGATGATTTAACGGTAGAGCTAATATTGCCAAACGGTGAGTCAACTGGTGAGGTTGTTGTGTATGATCTTAGCGGTACATATAAAATAGAAGATGTTTCTATATCTATAAATTATGGGCAACCAAAGTTCTATACAACCTTTCAAGAAATATTTTTTCAGATAGACAACAATTCGCCCCTACCACTAACAGGGATTTTCACGATAAAAATACGAGCGGGAGAAATAATAGACGGCATTTACAATATATACCTCCCAACGGTCGAAGAAGTAAGCTACGAAACCGCTTTTACTTTTCCAAACGAAAACTCAACTATAACCATCCCTGCAACCGCACAAAACGTTATATCGGTCGGCGGCTACGATTCACTGAGAGATAGCGTGGCAAATTTTTCAGGGCGAGGGGACACCATAAATATAGTATATTCAAAACCCGACATAGTAGCACCTGCTGTAAACATTTTATCAGCGTCAAACAGCGGCGGATATAGCACATTTTCGGGAACAAGCATGGCCGCACCGTTTGTAACAGGATCTGCGGCACTTATGATGGAGTGGGGCATAATACAAAATAATGACCCTTTTTTATATGGTGAAAGGATAAAAGCTTACTTAAAAAGTGGCGCAAGACGTATTTCGGGCATTTCATTTCCAGATAATCGTTGGGGATATGGCGCTCTTTGCTTATTGAATACAATGTCACAACTCAAAACTTTTAATGGATATAATTTTACTTAGCTTGCACAATATAACTTTTTATTTTTCCCCAAACCACAATAACAGTTTTAATATGCATAACTAAAATTTAACCCACTTAAAAAGGAGATAATCGCATGGCTGATTCTTCAAACGAATTCCAAATGTCACTTACTGACTTTATAAACATGCCCACAACAACGGATTTTTATTATTGGTACACTCCCGCTTTCCAGCAATTTATATCCGAACGCCCTTACATACGGCTTGGAACCGTGCTACCTAATGAGCTTGCAATATTATATGCCCCACAAGACAGGATGGATGAAATTTTCCGTGAACTTGGTTCGGATATTCTTAATATATATCCTGAAATATATGGGTTGACGGATAGAGAAGCGCTTGAAGAATCCGGAATTATACGAATACAGCAACAGCCCTACCTAAACTTAACAGGCAAAGGCACTGTTGTTGGAATAATTGATACGGGAATAGATTACACAAATCCTGTTTTCAGGTACGAAGACGGCACAAGCAAAATTAAGTATATATGGGATCAAACCATAAATAATGGAAACACGGATCCTGATGTTAATTTTGGTACTGTTTATACGCAAGAACAAATAAACGAGGCGCTTTTATCAGATAACCCTTATGAATTTGTTCCGCACAAAGATACAGTCGGTCACGGAACATTTTTAGCCTCCGTTGCGGCAGGACGCGAAATAGAAGATTTTATCGGTGCTGCTCCCGATGCCGAAATCATAGCTGTAAAACTAAGAAAAGCGAGCGAATACTATCTTAAAAAATTTTTGGTGCCCACCGACCAAGAAAACGCATTTGAGGCAACAGACATAATGCTTGCAATTTCTTTTACAAATAAGAAATCCCAACCTCTGCAAATTCCCACGGCTATATGTTTAGGATTAGGTACAAATTTTGGTGGACACAACGGGCAGAACAAACTTGAAAGCTATATAAATTTTTTATCTAATTCCGTAGGCATTGCGATTTGCACAGGCGCAGGAAACGAAAGTAATGCACGGCACCACACGGAAGGAATAATACAAAAAACGAAAGATGTTTTTCCGATAGAAATACAGGTAGGTGAAATGGCTAAAAATTTTAGTGTGTACATATGGTATCCCGGATGGGATAAAATTTCCTTTTCTTTAAAATCTCCTACAGGCGAAGTTATAAACAGAATACCATTCCAGGTCGGAACATCTTTTGAAAAAAAATTAATATTTGAAGGCTCCACCGTAAAAATACTTTATCATCAAAATGAAAGCCGTTTCGCATTTATAAAAGTAACGGAAGCAGTACCGGGAACTTGGGAAATAAATTTATACGGCGACACAATCATAAGCGGTCAATTTCATGCTTGGCTACCAATGACGGGATTTATAAGTCCCGATGTTGAGTTTATCTCCCCTACCCCAAACTATACAACTGTTATCCCCTCAACCGCTCAGGGAGCACTGAGCACAGGGGCATATAATTATAGAGATAATAGCCTTTATATAAACAGTTCCTGGGGACCAACAGTCAATGCAAAAATCACACCAGACTTTACAGCTCCCGGTGTAAGTATTTCAGGAATATACCCTCAAGGCCCCGGAACTATGACCGGCACAAGCGTTTCGGCATCAATAGCCACAGGCATGTCTGCGCTTATGTTTGAATGGGCGATAGTAAAAGAAAATGCTCCCGTTATGACAGGAAACAGGCTACGAACAATCCTTATAAGAGGAAGCATCAGAGATAACAATCGCCAATATCCAAACCCCCAGTGGGGATATGGAAAACTTAATCTTACTCAAACTTTTAATCTCTTCCGTGAGGAGCTTTCTTAGAACTAATTTTTTATCATAATAAATGCTGCATTATTGCCACGCCTTCCACCCGACGCTCTATGTGAAAAAAGTAATTCATGATTACAATTGGTACAAACATCTGATCCAAATATGTTCTGCTTTTTAATTCCGCAGTCAATTAAAAGCTGCTTATTAACTTTCAAGGTATCTATGTTGAATTTATTTCCGTTTTGTATGTAAAAACTATCAAAATTAGGAAGATTCATGCTTTTAAATTCTTCAAAAGTGTTTTCGTCAACTTCAAAACAACACTGCCCTATCCCCGGACCCAAAGCGCATACAATGTTTTGAGGATCAGAGCCATAATGATTTACAAAAGCATCAAAAAGAGACTTGGCAATTTTAGCAACCGTTCCTCTCCAGCCGGCGTGCGCAAGACCAATTACTTTTAAAACTGGGTCAAACATAAATATCGCCAAACAATCTGCGTGGCGTGTACTTAAAATTATTCCCGGAACATTTGTTATAAGGCCATCGGCAGTTTCAGAAACCTCCTGTTCAAACTCCTTGCCCATAACATCTTTTTCGGAAATTATTTCTATTTCGTTTTCGTGAACTTGTTTTGTCCTTACAATTTTATTCATATCAAAATTAAGGGCATTACAAAATATTTCATAATTTTTCATAACACTTTCGGCATCATCGCCGCATGAAAAACTAAGATTCATAGACTTAAATTCGTTCTTACTCACTCCGCCGAGTCTGGTTGAATATGCGTGCCTTAAAAAACTATATTTTTCTAAGTTTTTAAAAGTAAGATATCCAACATCTCCGGAAAAATTAAGATTCATTGTATTACTTTTAAAATCCATACTATACCGCCTTAATTTCTTTTAATTCTTGACATGATTTGTTTTTATTGTATAATTTCTATTAAATCACAAAACGAAGGATAATGCAAAATGAATTTCGTAGAAATAATTAAAATTATTTTGTATACAACAATTATTTTAGTGTTGCTTGTAGGAATTGCACTGGGAGAATATCTATACAGGCTTGTTATAAATAACAAGACGGATAAATCTTTATTTCTAAACGCACCACATAATAAATCCACGAAAGAATTCTTAAATCTTCCCATAGATGAATCCAAAAAAGCGCTTGAATGGTTTGAAAGTAACTCCAAAGAGGATTATATAGAATCCTTCGACCACCTAAAACTGCACTATTATATCGTAAAAAACAGAATTCCAACCAACAAGTGGGTAATAATCGCTCACGGATACAACAGCCACGCTTTAAAACATAGCTTAAATGCACTTAATTTTTATAATATGGGGTTTAACATATTGGCCCCCGATGCACGTGGTCATGGCAAGAGCGAGGGCGACTACATCGGCATGGGGTATAAAGATAGGCTTGATATAACATCATATATATATGAAATAATAAACAAATTTAGCATTAATAAGCCAGAGCCCGAAATATTACTTTATGGCTGCTCTATGGGCGCTGCAACGGTTATGATGACATTAGCCGAAAAATTACCGAATAACGTAAAAGCTTGCATTGCAGATTGCGGATATTCTTCTGTTTGGGCGGAACTTTCTTATCAATTTAAAAAAATTTTTAAATTGCCCGCTATTCCTATTCTTAATTTCATGTCGCTTATGACTAAAATTCACGCAGGGTATTTTCTTGAAAATATAAACGTAAAAAAACGACTGAAAAAATCAAAAATCCCCGTGCTTCTTATACACGGGGGCAACGACACATTTGTTCCAACCGAAATGACAGAGAAAAATTATAAATCTATAAAGTCTCCAAAAGAAAAACTCATAGTACCCGGCGCGGGGCATGCGGAATCTTCCAAAATTGCGCCTGAGCTCTATTGGAACAAAGTTTTTAATTTTATTTCTAAATACATGGATTAAATAAATTCGTTAAAAAATAACTTTACCTCAAAATCAAACACTAAACAATATATCTTCGTAATTCGGAAACGGCCAATAAACTTTCGGCATTTCGAGTTCCAAAGCGTCTACAATTTTTCTTACCTCAAGCATTGTACCTGCAACCACATCCCTATAGCTACAAGCGGAGCCGACTATATCTTTTATGCTGTTAGCGTTTTGCTCACATAAATCTAATTGTTGAACAGCTTTGAAAAGTTTTGTTGATAAATCGGAAAGTTTCTTCAGCGAACCATATTCATAATCAGAGGAAATATCCATATGTAAATTATTTTTAACCATAAGAGTTTTTGCCAATTTATGATTATATTTGCTAACTGCGGGCAATATCTCGCTTTTTACCATGCTTATCATGGTTTGTGCTTCTATATGCATTAATTTGCAATAGTTTTCCATATGAATTTCGTACCTGGAAACGAGCTCTATACGTGAAAGGACGCCGTTACTTTCAAAAAGCTTTATATTTTTTTCATCGAGCAAATGCCCCAGAGCATCAACAGTTGTGGGATAAATCGGAAGTCCTCGCTCTTTAGCTTCCTCTGCCCACTCATCGGAATAACTGTTACCATTAAAAATAACCCGTTTATGTTTTTTTATGGTTTCCACCATTAAGCTATTAAGGCGATCCGTCGGATTTTGGGATTCTTCCAAAACATCCGCAAACTCCTTAAGCGCCTGCGCCATAATTGTGTTTAAAACTATATTCGGCGTGGCTATCGACTGGTTTGAACCAACCATTCTAAACTCAAATTTATTGCCTGTAAACGCAAATGGGGAAGTTCTGTTTCTATCTGCTGTGTCTTTTGGAAAACGCGGAAATACGTTAAGCCCTATTTCGAAAGCGCCTCTTTCTTTTTGAGTATAAATTTCGCCGTTTTCGATTGATTCCAAAATTGCCATAATTTCAGGCCCTAAGTAGATGGAAACTATTGCCGGAGGCGCTTCCTGCCCGCCAAGTCTTGAATCGTTACCAAGAGAGGAAACCGAAATTCTAAGTAAATCCGCGTACTCATCAACAGCCTTAATCATAGCGCACAAGAATACTAAAAACTGTATGTTATCACGCGGTGATTTCCCGGGATCCAAAAGGTTTATTCCCCTATCGGACGATAAAGACCAGTTATTGTGCTTTCCGCTGCCGTTTATAAATTCAAAAGGTTTTTCATGAAGCAGACAAACCAAATTATGCTTTTCGGCAACATTTTTAAGAGTTTCCATGATTATATGGTTTTGGTCTGCCGCTAAATTCGAACACGTATGAATTTGAGCAACTTCATGCTGTGCGGGAGCAACTTCGTTATGCTTAGTTTTGGAAGGCACGCCAAGTTTCCAAAGCTCCGTATCGAGGTCTATCATAAAATCTGCAACTCTTGGACGCAAAGAGCCAAAATAGTGGTCGGATAAATCTTGAGCTTTAACAGGCTTTGCGCCAAACAAAGTTCTTCCGCAAAATATTATATCTTTACGTTTTTGATACATATCCTTGTCAATAAGAAAATACTCCTGCTCCGCGCCCACAGAGGGAGTGATTTTATGCACTTTATTATTACCTAAAATTTTAAGAATCCTAAGCGACTGCTTGTTAAGAGCGTACATTGACTTTAAAAGAGGAGTTTTTTCATCGAGCACTTCTCCACTATATGAGCAAAAAAACGTTGGTATATAAAGCGAATTATTTTTAACAAAAGCATAAGAAGTCGGATCCCAAGAAGTATACCCTCTTGCTTCAAAAGTAGCCCTAAGACCGCCGGATGGCAAGCTTGAGGCATCTGATTCGCCTTTTATGAGTTCCTTGCTGGAAAAATTCATCTTTACATTTCCTTCGGAATCGAAATTCAAAAAGCTATCGTGCTTTTCTGCAGTTACTTCCGTCATTGGCTGAAACCAGTGAGTAAAATGCGTAGCGCCTTTTTCAAGCGCCCATGTTTTCATGGCTTGCGCAACAATTTCTCCTATTTCTGTACTTAGGGGCGTGTTATCATCAATTGCCTTTTTTAATTCTTCGTAAATTTTAGAGGGCATCCTTTTTTTCATTTCAGCATCGCTAAAAACCATACTTGCATATATCTTTGGAACATCTTTCATATTCAATCCAACTTTCTAAAAAATCTAGTTTATAAAAAACTCTTTTTAAAACACAACCAGTTAATTATATATCATATTTTTTGTCTATTCAACATGGTATAATGTCCATATATTAAATATTATAAGTAAGTAGGTTTTAAAATTGAAAAAAAGATTTTCCGCTCCAATCGCCGTATTCTTGATAATATTAAAAAAAGAAAACGAAAAAACAAAAATACTACTTCAAAAAAGGCAAAACACGGAATATATGGATAACATGTGGGATTTATGCGCAAGCGGACATGTAGAAAACGGCGAAACCGCAACAAAAGCTATCATACGGGAAGCAAAAGAAGAAATAGGAATAAAAATTCTTGACGAAAATTTGGAGTTTACCGGATTTTACTATAATTATATAAAGAGAAAAACTTACTGCTACGTATATTTCAAAGCAGTTAAATACGAAAACACCCCAAAAATATGTGAACCTGAAAAATGCTCAGCACTTAAGTGGTTTGATATAGAAAATCTGCCTACTGACATGATCCCCAACCGAAAAATTTCCGTTCTAAATTATTTAAACAATAAATACTTTGGAGAATTTGGCTGGTAACTCTCTAGCGATTGAGCAAATAAATGCTAAGATTCAAATACGCCGCGAAAGTCAGCCACAAAATATAAGAAATTTGAAGGTAAGCAGCTATGGGCTTAATTTGATAAAATAAAACAATCATCCAAATAGAGAGCGCCCACATAACCATAAGAACAATAAATGCAAGCAAAAACATTTGTCCGCCAAAAAATATGAACGGCCATATAAAGTTGAGCAGAAGCTGAGCGCCATATACCACAAGCGCTTTGTTTTTTAAAGGAGAATGCGATTCATAAATCATATACGCCGATATTCCGAGCAAAACATAAAGAATAGTCCAGACAATCGGAAAAACGGCTGCAGGCGGCGCAAGAGCGGGCTGTTTAATGTTCGAGTAAATATCCATGGAATTACGAGTTAAAAATGCGACCAGCCCTCCCCCGCCCAAAGTTATGAGCAAACTAATTATCAGTGGCTTTAGTTTTATCATTGCAATATAACCTCTTTTTGTTTTGTGATGCATGGTTAACGATAAATAACTTGTGTATAAAAATTTATATGGTAAACAAACTCCACATATGATTAAAAACTAAAACATAGTATAATGCCACACAAGAAATGTGTGGCATTAATTGTATGCAGCAAACACCGAAAGCGATAATGTTTCTTTCGGCGTTTGCTAATCCAAATATAGATATTATGATTATTATAATTTAATTTCAATGGTATTGGAAAATAAAATATCGGAAGCACATATTAGTTTTAAATTATTATCCCCTTTTTTAACTTCAAACACAACAGCACCTTTCTTTGATCCCCCGGGGGTTAAAGTGGCAGATTCCAGCTGATCGTCAATAAAAAATGTATTTCCGCCCAAAGTTTTTTGCGCTCCATCGCTATCTTGAATTTTAAAATTTAACGGACTCACGTTTATATTCTCATTGGATTTATTGACAATATTTATCGTGATTTTTACAAATTCTTTTCCATTTTTTTCGGTTGAATATTTCGGTTTATAATCCCTTTCCACATCGGTTACGGTAATTTCTTTTCCGTCCCAAGAAACTGCGTCACCAACTTTATATTCTTTACTTTCTGTGGAACTATTTTGGGTATTTTCATTTTTTGAACTGCTTTGAGAATTATTTTCTTGCGTTGTTGCACTATCAGGAGATTGTGAACTATTTTCTTGCGGAGTTACTATACTTGAAGACTGAGACCCTATGGCCGAAGATTTTTTGCTTTGATCAACCACAGCATTATTAACACTTGCACTAAGAATAAAAGTAAGTACTCCAAACACCAAACCAAGTATTGGCAAAACAACCATTCCTGCTTTTTTTAAGCACACCATAACAATAGAAATTAAACCAACGATAATTCCTGCCGCAGCTAATATCATTGATATAAAATTTAAAAGCGGAATCCAACTTCCCACAAGACCGATGGCAGAAAGAATCAGCGAAACCACGCCCATAGGATTTTTATTAACCCTGGGCTTCTCCTCATAAATTTTCATGTTATTGTCCATAAATACTCCTCCTTAAAATAATTGAATTTAACACATATAATTTTTTCAAAAATATGTATTTATATCATTATATAACAAAAAATGTTTTTGCCAACTATAAATATCATTATGATAATGAAACATCATTTTGTAAATTATAAAATTAACTTGTTGCGGGGGAAAGAAAAACTTATGGTTGCAGAAAAAATCAAAGAACTTAGAATAAGCCAAAAATTAACTCAATCGGACGTAGCCAAAAAATTAGGAATAACCAGAGCGAGCGTTAACGCTTGGGAAATGGGTATTTCTATTCCTTCTACCCAATATATAGTAGAGCTTGCCCTACTTTTTAAAGTTTCGTCAGATTACCTACTGAACATTCCCCGAACTTCCACCGTTAGTGTAGATGGGCTTTCTGAAAAAGAAGTATCTGCAGTAAAAAATGTAATTGAATGCTTAAAAGAGCGAAACAAACAAAAATAAAGAGCCACCTTAAGAACAAGGTGGCTCTTTACTTCACTTTTATAAATCATCCGTATATCCTGTAAATTCAGGCAAAGTTTTTAAATATTGGTAAGCACTGCCGACTTCTAAACTCTGATTATATGGTATTTCCAGATACTTTGTATGTATAAACACATTCATAGGCTCATTATTTTCAAGCGCTGATTTTTCTTCTTCCCTTTTTGTTTTGCTCGTATAACTTGCAACTTCAATAATGCTTGAGTGATTAGTTATGTTATTTACGCTAACTACCCTATGGTAATTTATAATTATGCCATTTTCCAAAGTTATTTCTTTAATTAACGCCATTTTATTTTCCTCCAAAAACCTTTAGTATTTGTATCCCACAACTTTTATTATTTTCAAATAATTGCTACCCATCTCGCTCGTAGGAGTTTCTCCGCTTTTAAAAATAAAAAGCGCTTTGTTTTGATTCCACGTAATAGTATTTTGCGTAAAATTGAGCTGAACATTTTTATTATAAGACTTAGCACTGCCATAACCTATCGTCACAGACGTCAGATTAACAGCACTAAGGCCATCCGCTAAAAATGTTACACTATTACTTACTCCACCGTCATCTTTAAAATGTATAGTAATTAAACTATAGTTTGAAATATTATCGGAAAGCACCACCGTAGATTGCGTACCGCTTGAATTATGATACAAAGAATACCCCTTTAAAACTTCTAAATTAGTGCGTGCAGCAACGGCTGTTTCCGCTCCGGTTCCACCTTTTGATATCGGCACAACTCTTGAGTCAAGCTCATTTACCGCTCCCACTAAGCTTGATTTTTCAGTTGTGGTCAGCTCCCTTAAGTCGCCTATAGAATTCATGATAACAGTTATCACATCGGCCGATGAAGAACTCTCCTGCGCATCGCTAAAATCAATTTCCGAATCAACAACAACTTTTAATCCCCCTACTTTAAGAAGGACATTGTTACTATCAAAAATCTGAAATTCGCAATTCAACACTCCGGGCATATTTAGAGCTTCCGAAGTCAGTTCAACCGTTGCCGTGTTTGTTGTAGTGTTCACGGTACAAACATTAAAAAATTGTGTTTTATCAGGCTTTTGCGCATAAAATGTAACACTTTTACCCGATAAATCCAAATTGTTAAAAACCTCATCCTTAAAGGAAACTTCAATATAACGGGAATCCACCTCCCCCTCTTCGGCATGTAGTATAACGTAATTGTTTTCCCATACCCCTAATATAACCTTTTTGGTTACCATTAAAATATCCCCCTTAAAACACTTACCCATAAATCCACTAAAAAACCGATAAAATTGCATTCAAAAATGCAATTTTTATTTTTAAAATTCATATTGTTAAAATTGTAATAGATTAACTGTATACTTAATATGCCAAATGTGGTAAAATAAAGGTGTAATTAAAATATTTATTAATTAAGGGGGCGTAAAGGATTCGACGGGGAACAGGAGTTTGTGTAAGCGAGTAGCAAGGTGGAACTGCTTTAAAAGTCACAATTTTTCAATTAAACGGAAAAGAATCAGAAACAGCTTTCGCAGCTGCTGCTTAATTAAATAGGCAGACATTTTACTTTAGATAACCGCGACTACTGTAAAATGACGAACTAGCGGTGAACGTGAACCAAAGATTTTCTCGGCTTTGGTCACGCATTATGGGAATACCGAAATCAAAAGTTTTCCGACGAGCTCGTGATTTTGGGAATTTTTAATCATCGGATACACTCGTAGAAAGCGCAGATAAATGTTTTTCGGACAGGGGTTCAATTCCCCTCGCCTCCACCATTCCGATACGGAAATCTAGATACAATGTAGTTTTTGTGTAACGATTACTCTTTGAATTTCAGGAATAATCGTTACAGCTTTTTTCTCCGTGGGTGCAAGATTTGAAAAATGGGTGCATCTTTAAAAAATGGGTGCAAAATTTTAAGATGGGGTGCAAATTTGTAACGATTTATAAATTGGGCATTGTTCCCCATATTACTAACTTAAAAAATAAGTTAATCAGTTTACCAATTCTTAACTTTTAAAATCCTTTTATTATTTTCAAGATTACAAATAAAACGGACTATAAAACAGCTTAAAAACTGTAATATAATCCGTTTTTTGATTTTATGTAAGAAGTTACTTGACTTAAGAGGAAATCAGAGTTTATATAAACTCACGGAATTTAAAATAAAAAATGTCATGGCAGAATTAAGTGGACCTAACACTTAATCCCTGCAAAAGGTAAACATACTACCCTTCACAATCGTATAAACGACACCATAACTCTTTAATTATACATTAATTTGTGTAGCTTTACAATAGGTGCTTCCCAACACGTGCGTAAGGGATCAAGGCAAATACGCCATACCTTTATGCATATTTTTGCGTTTTGAAATCCGAATAAATTAAGTTGAGAGGTTTTAAAATGAACATTTTTGAAAACATGAAAGCATTGTTTATTGGACCAAGCTGTGAAAACATCACAAAATATGTAAATGATTTTTGGGAGATAACCAGCCAAATGCGGACAGATCTTGGTAAAAAGGGGTATTACTTAGATGAATATTTATCAAATATTTTTGAAGTTATGTCACGTCTTGATTTAGAATCTATAGGTGAAGCTGCAAGTGATGTTTGTGGCAATATTCTTAGAGACTGCTATATAATATGTGAGCTAGATACAGAAAAAGAAAAAAGTGAATTTTTTGATTTAGTAAAAGAATACATCGATACACATCCTGTTAACTTTGAGCACAAACATACTCAATGTGAATTTTATGCGGCGAATATTTTAATAGGGCATTTAAATATTTTTGCTGAGAAAACAAAGCTTCTTTATACAAAAAATATACTTTCAGGAATTGATTTTATAGTTTGTAATAAGATGTATGAAAAGATATCTTATTTAATTGGTGAAAGACGCATGGAGATCTTAAATGAAGCTATGTGTGAAGCATTTATTTTTAGTCCGATTGTTGTGTCGGCAGTACAGCAAATTGTAACAAGAGTTATTCAGATGCTTTGCTACCAAGACCCGGAAAGCTCTAAAAAGCTACATCATTTCATGATGAAAGGTGAAGTCTGCAATGGATAGTTTAAAAATAGAGTTTGATGGGTTTATTAGCTGTATGATCGAAGATATTCTTTCCAACTTAAAAACCGAAAATATGGAATACGGCAAGTGTAGAGAAAGTGAAAAAAATAATGTAATAAAAATCAGGGAAATTCTAAATAAGCTGCCTTCAGAGGATAAAAAATTTATGGAAAATCATGAAATGGATCTATTTAACATCGCAGCCATAGAACAACGCCATCTATACACAAAGGGATATATAGACTGCGTTAAATTACTGAAAATACTTGGTATTATACAAGGCAATATATAATCTACATATTTTAAAATAAAAAATAAGCCTATCTAAAAGCATTTTTGCTTTAAAGATAGGCTAAAATTATTATTTATAGATAGTTTTCCAGATTTAAAGATATTTCTTTTCCGTTTTTAAATGTGATTGTTACTTCCGTATAAGACTTCACAGTGATTTTATCCACCACCCTGTTAAAAAGTTCCTCGTCAAAGGTATTAATTAAATTTTCTTTCATGGATATCTCATTTAGAAAGTTCTCTATCGATATAATTCTAGCTCTTTTGTTTTTTAGTTTCGTATCAATTTTCTCGATTTTGTGTTTTAGCTCTTCATATTCTTCGGATAATGTGTTATAATATTCCCTGTATTCATTTTGATCTAAAGTTTCGATGGCATTTTTGTCTATGTAATTTTGGATCTTATTATAAAGAAGCCGACTCTCACCACAGAGTCTGGCTTTTTCTGTTTCCAGAGACTCTGTATCGTCAATTGTTTTTATAAATTCTCTAGAGTTTTCGATTATTTCATCTTTGTTTTTAAGCAATATATTAAAGCTATGGGTAAACATTTTTTCTATGATTTCTTTATAAAGAAGAGGCGATTCGCATTTTATTCCTTTTTTTAGTCTCGTTTTACATTGCCACACAATCCTTCTGTATTTACTGTTCGAATGAAATGTCCTAGGTCCGTAAAACTCGCCACATTGACTGCACACAATCTTACTTGAAAACACGCTGTTGCCACTATGTGAACCTTTTAATTTTTTCCTTTCTTTGATTTCTGCCTGTACTAAATCGAAAATTTCAGGGTCTATTATTGCTTCGTGGCTGTTTTTAACATGGTACATCGGGACTTCACCCTCGTTTCGCTTGGTCTTTTTTGTTAGATAGTCCACGACAAATGATTTTTGAAGTATGGCTTCGCCTTTGTATTTTTCGTTTGTAAGGATACTCATTATAGTCGTATCGCTCCAGTTTTTCTTGCCTCTTGGGCTTAAAATTCCCTTTTCTTTGAGAATTTGACCTATTCCGTATGGAGTTTTACCTTCAAGAAACAGCTTGTAAATTAATTTTATAGTTTTAGCTTCTTCGGGGACTATCTTTGGAAGTCCATCGCTGCCTTTTTCATATCCCAGAAAATTGCCATATGGTATTAAAACTCTGCCTTCGGCGAATCTCTTTCTGTAGCCCCACGTAACGTTCTCCGAAATACTGCGACTTTCTTCTTGTGCAAGTGAGCTCATGATTGTAAGAAGAAGCTCTCCTTTGGCGTCAAGCGTATAAATATTTTCTTTCTCGAAATAAACTTCAATGCCTTTCTCTTTTAATTTTCTGACTGTTGTCAGTGTATCTACTGTGTTTCTTGCAAATCTTGACACCGATTTTGTAATTATTAAGTCAATTTTTCCATTCATAGCATCTTCGATCATTTCTTTAAAGCCATCTCTGTGCTTTGTATTTACTGCTGAGATTCCCTCATCTGTATAAACTTTTACAAAATCCCAACTCGAATTTGAATAAATATAGTTTGTATAGTATCTTACCTGCATTTCGTAACTTGTAATTTGCTCTGCTTTATCCGTTGATACTCTTGCATATGCGGCCACCTTTTTTCGTTTAGCTTCAGATGTGGGAACAGCTGAGTAATAGTTAAGAGTTGCAGGTATAACCGTTACATTTTTTGCTGTATTCAATTTTATTTCCCTTCCTTTAAAAAATTAATAGCACGTTCTCGTGCTTTCAACCTCATTTCTTCGCTCCAGCTTTCACTTCGAGACCTATTTTCCCATTTTAATGTGACTTCATTTCCATCATGAAGTACAAAGGTTAATAGTTCATGGTTTGGGATAAGAATTTGTTTAATATTTTTAGCAAATAACTTCTCGTCAAAAATATTAATGCCTAAAACCTCACAAGCCTTAGACATTAATATCTCCTCCGATATTTGCTTTGAATTACATATATTTTTACCTTCTTGAGCATACGTTGCACAAATCCAGTAAATTTTTCCCTTACAAACTTTGCGTTTATAATTTTTACCACAATTTAAGCACTTAATTTTGCCCGTAAATATATACTTTTTAGGTGTTTGTCTGTTGGTTTTAGCTTTTTTACGATTCTCTTCGAGTATTTCTGATGCCTTTTCGAATACTTCTTTTTCAACTATAGCTTCATGTGTACCTTCGGCATAATACATTGGAAGTTCGCCATGATTTCTTTTTACTCCCTTAGTTAGATGATCTGAAACAAATTTCTTTTGTAAAAGAGCGTCACCTTTATATTTTTCATTAAGAATTATATTTCTGACTCTGTCAGCCGTCCATTTTCCACCTCGAATATTCGGGACTCCATATTCTCGTAGCATTTTTGCAATTTTTGTACATCCGGTTCCGTTTGTATACTGGTCAAAGATCCACTTAACGATGGCAGCATTTTCCTCATCAATTTTTATTTCACCTTTGGATATTTCATATCCAAACATAAATCTCAAATTTGCAAGTTCTCCGTTTTTGAATTTATTACGAATCTGCCACTTGCAGTTTTCGCTAACAGACAGGCTCTCTTCTTGTGCAAATGAAGCAAGTATTGTCAGCATCAGTTCTCCGTCAGGGCTTATACTGTGTATTCTTTCACGTTCAAAAAAGACGTCTACCCCTAGATTTTTTAGTTCTCTCGTTATTGTCAGAGTATCTAGAGTATTTCTCGCAAACCTTGATATGGACTTGGTTATAATCATGTCAATTTTACCTAACTTACAGTCTTTAAGTAGCCTTTCAAAATCAGGTCTTGCACTCTTCGTTCCTGTATAGGCTTTATCCGAATAAACTCCGACATATTCCCATCCGGGATGGCTTTGTATCATTTCACTGTAATAGCTTACTTGTGCTGACAGCGAATGAAGCATCTCATCTTTACCACATGAAACTCTCGCATAAGCTGCTACTCTTTTGAGCTTCGGCAAAGGCAAAATTGCCCTGTCTATTAAACTTACGATTCTAGCCATATTTTTACCTCCCTTCGCTGTCCTATATTAACTCTAGTCACCCCAGTAATCAAGCCATTTGTAGAGGAATATCAACTAAAAATAGGCTGATATTTTTTATCCGATAGTTCTCTGATTTTTTCGTATTCTTTTTTGTTTATAAGGTTCTGATCCAATAAATTTTTAGCTATGTGCATCGTTACAGAATAATTTTTTTCACCTTCGAATCTATCTTCACTTATTTTCATAAATTTTGCCCTCCTTTTTACTCTTTCTCCAGAAAGTTATACGGCACTTATCACAGCAAAATATTTTTGCTTTATGCTTTGGAATAATCTCAAGCTCTTTATTGCAATTCCTGCAAAGTCCGGTTTTCTCGGATTGTTTATACTCTCGCCTTAAAAACGATTTGACACTGTTTTCAGGAAGCGAAAGTAAAACAGCTATCTTTCGATAGCCGTTTCCTTCATTTTTTAATGTTAGAATTTTCTGCTTTTGATCGTTTGTCATAATAGACTCTCCTAAAAATTATTTAATTAAATTTAAAGCAGTAAATATATCGTGTATATAATTTGACCCACGAGAAAGAAGTATCCCAGTTAAAATGCTTCCAACGTAGGGAATATGCGACTCCATATTTAAGTATTTCGGTAGGTCGAGTTTATAAGCTACAGCCACAATTATCCCTAAAATTAAACTCAGAATCATCTGCCACGGAAATGTTCCCGTTACAAAAAACTCTTTAAAATAAGTTATCATTCCTTCGACGATTATCGCAATCATTGCTATTTTTGAAATATCCTCACCCATTTCTACACCTCCACTATGAATGCATCTGAAAATCCCGCACTTTTTGCTTTTTGAAGACAGCTTTCGGCGTTCGATTTCTCTTTAAATGCTCCGACTTGTACTTTATAAATTTTTCCGGAAGGTGAGCTTGAATCTTCTTTATAAGTGACACCAAAATAATTACATACCCCTTTACAGATTGCCTCACCGATGACTTTTGTGTTTTCTATAATCCACTTCGCGCCTTCCACTGTATCGTGGAATTCTACCTCTACATAAACTGCCACAGCCTTTGTTGAATTAAGCTCTGCAAGTGATGAGTTCGCCCTAAGAGTATAGTCAGGCCCCGGAGATACAGGCGCAACGCTGTCCAGAATTGCCTGTCCTGCTTTTTTGTTTTCTGAATCCATAGAATAAATCATAACCAAGGTACCGCCGAGCGTTTGACCATTGAATGCATTTGTGTGTATCGGAATATGTAAATCCGGGCTCCATGCGTTACTCTCACTAATGTTTTTAGACATTGATTGTCCTTCAGGTGCTTTCTTGACCTCAAATCCGCACCTTTCAAGAGCAATTTTCGCTGCTTCTGCAATTTTATTACACTGAACCATTTCATTTGTATTTCCATATGCATAGATGTTATTTATTTGACTGCTTGGGCTTAAATATATTTTTTTACTCATTTTAAAATTCTCCTTCGTTTTAAATTTGTTTAATTTCTATCGTCGGTTCTGTTCCCCAAACCGACAAAATCGCTGATAAATAAGGTTCTTCGATTTGACTTAGAAGCTCCTCTCTTCCTTTGCCACTATTTTCAAACGCAGTTCTGCAAGGCATTTCTATGGGGTATTCTGTTTCTCCCAATGTAATATATTTTTGTCTTGAAACGCTTACTTTGTCTGTTGTTAGCCCATCTAGTGAAATTTTTGTTATTATATTTTCATCCATTTTAACTCCTCCCAAATTATGGTTTTATTAAATAAACTCCTGAAAATCCTACCCAAACATCACCTGTTTGCCACTGTGCAGCCAATGAACCATTTTCACCTTGTAGATCTATACGAGATGAGTTATCGGGAATAACACCGCATTTTGTGGGATTCGTGTTGATTGCTCCATACATTTCATGAAAAGCCAAAGATTGCCCATTCATGTTACCTGCAGATATATAAGGAAGCCCTGTGATACAAGCGTAATCAGTTCCGGCGTTTGTTATATTCCATTTTCCATGAAACGAAACATAACAGAGATTATTAAATTGCTTATAGTGAGCGTATCTATACTGAACAGTGTGTATAGGATTTGTACCACTTCTGGATCTTATTTCGGGAGTCCAATAACCCTCCTCAAAAACAATGTTCTCTCCACGAATTGTTGCTAAATTTGAAACAGTTAAATTCAAAGTCTCGAATGTGTTTGAATTTACGGGAAACATATTGATTCCAACTGAAAGCTTTTTTGTATCAAAAAACATAATAGGAATGCCCTTTGGAATTATCAAATTTTGCGTGATTGTTCCAAATTTATCGGAAGCCTTAATTTCTAGATCCCAAGCAAAAAGTTTATCGAGAATAACAGTGGTTTCAGTGTTGTTCTGAAAATTTATCCATGAGCTCCATGCTGAGTCAGACACCTTTTTTGTACGATACTGTAAAGACCTAAGAGAATTTAAATTTTTAACGCTTGAAATATCTACATCGGCTTTTAGTTTCGTTTCATCTTCGTAATTGTTTACTCTTTTAGCACTTGAATTTATAATGGGTAAAACCCAGTCTAAAATCTGAATAGTTTTTGAAACAGTTGTGCTGTTTCCTCGGGAATCTATGGCTTTTACCTGTAATTTTAAACTAGAAGATGAATCTACCGGTCCTAAATCATATGATCCTGCAGAAGTTTTATCCTGTGAATTCCCATTAAAAATTATTTGATATTTTGCTATTGATGCTGATTTTTGAGCCGTTGCAGAAGCAAATGAAACCCTAAGCTGAGACTGATTTCTAACGATTAACTGGTTGTTGTTGGTAACAGCTAAAGTATTTGAATTTGTGTCTTCATAACTCAGCTGCGATGGGGAAAACACAGGATTTGCATTAACTATGCTCATAGTTTTATCGCCATAGCTGTGGTTTCCGGGAGTAGTTGATCCCGGCATATATGTTGCAACTGTAAATCTTACAGTTAATTTATTTGAGTTCGGCGTTTTCGCTCTAAGCTTGTTTCTTTCATCTTCGGTAAGAAGAAAGGTATAGGGACTATTTGGATTTACCAAATTGTCTCTTACAACTAAATAATCATCGCTACCGGCTTCCATTTTAAGTTGTAGCCTGAATCCTGCGGGATTGTTAAAATAAATTTTAGGATTTTGCTCATCGGTAAAGTCATCTGCACCGGTAAATACAGCAGCTCTTGGGATTATCGGAAGCCCTGCATTAAAACCTTGGTCACTACTTGTTAGAGGTGCATTGTGACTGATGTATGCACTTACCCATATAGATTTGCTTCCATCGTTATTGTGACCTATGTTTACAGTTTTTGTAAATAAAGCTATCGGTGAACTCGTTATTTTTTCACTTGAAGTCACCGCCTGAGAATAGCTTGTGCCATTAATGCTACAATAACAAGTTCCGCTTCCGTATGTGGTATAGCCCTGATTTGTCCTAAAGAACCATACTTTTACTGTAATATTTGAAGTGTTTTTTTCTATGCTTTGACTATTTACTGTAACTTCAATTTTGTATTTTATATATTTATTTGATGTGTCAAAATTTTGTGATGTTGGCAAAACGATCCCTCCTAAGCCATAGCGACAATCCCGATACCATGGCTTGTATCTGTATTTATCGGAATAAATCTAAGCCCATTTGCGATAGTTATTTCATCTTGGGCAACTGATTTTTTCATGTGAAATTCATTCTCACTTACCCAGTAAATTCTATCTCCGTTTGCAGCGTAGCCGACAAAACCATATTCTGCATTTATTTTGACGGTTCTTCCGTCACTACAGAACATAGTTATTCCATCTTTATCAATTTGACATATGAGTGTGTTTGAACTATCGTAAAGTTCCATAAGTCCTGAACTGTTCATGTTGTTACCTAAACGAAGTGTGCCACCTTTTATGAGGTCGCACACTAAATTTATTACATTTATTTTTTGCATATCGAGTGTCCCGTCAATCGTCCATGCACTGTTAAATGTTCCGTTTATCCCGTCTTTAGAAAACCCGATTCCTCCGCTGTTTATCATGATAACATTCTTGGCTTCTTCTTTAGGTAGCTTATCTAAAACTAAAATTTTATCGCCTTCATAAACAACATAGCTGCTACTAAGCTTATCTCTTATAACATCTGTGGCTTCAGTAAGTTCGCGGCGCAAATTTGCAGTGCTGTCGTCAACCTTTTTGTCCACTTTTTCTGTGATTTTTTTATCAAAAGACTCCACTAAATTCCCAAGATGCTCTGATTTAAAATTACCAAATTCTACTTTTGTAATTCTTTGAGATATTACGTCAAATTCTAAAGCATAGGCGTTTGTCACAAGCTCTAATTTGCACTTCGGATGCTTTACATAAATTTTATCCCCTATATCAGATACATTCTTTAAGTACGCATTCAGCGTGTATCCTACCTTAGGTACACAGTTTTCATTTAGATAATTATTTGCTTTAACTCTTAAATTGTTTATAAGTGCCTCTTTATACTTATTTTCATCTACTTTTTGCTCATCATCCTCATAGTCTTCAGGATTAACCTCACTTTGGTCAAAACTTACGACCTTTGTATATGGAATATCATATAAATCTTCTCGATATGTCAGCCAAAGCTCCGGCAGAAGCAGACCGTCTTTACCAACAGGCAATATTTTTGTACATACATTATTCCAATCTTCGTCAGCTTTGATGTTTACTATATTCTTTCCATACGATAAATTAACCCCTCGATCTTGACCAATATTTTGACGAATTTCTATGTTCCAGTTGTCTCTGACTAAATGTCCACCATAGCGTGAGAGTACATCTTTTATTGCTTCGGCTAGAGATTTCCTCACGCATCTGTAATTATGAATACTTGGTACGTCCGATATCGTAGAAAAGGGGGAGAGATTATCTGTTGCTGTGTTTAGATGGTCAAGTGCATCATTACAATTTCTTTCAACCACATACGAATCTGAAATTATGTAATTTTCCGAGTCGTAAAATAAATGATAAGCTCTAATCTCTATTTTATTGTTTTGGGTACAAACATTTCTGATTCTAAAGCACTGTTTACCCCAAGGCGTTGAAGCTCTGAGTATGTTTCCGCTTTGATAATACTCTAAATTATTAATGCTGTCTTTTAAATCGAGATAATAGTCCGCGTTGTCTTGTTTATAAATTACTGCTTTCAGAGGCTTTAATATTTTTATTCCATTATCGAAAAATGACCTTTCCTCAGATTCATATACGCTTATCATTAAATCCACCGACTTTCAGGCTGTATTTTAAGTTTTGTAAGATTACCTGTCCAAGTAATGACATTTTCTCCTGGTTGTAAAATAGGGAATTCTCCACCCATATTGCGATTTTTAAGCGTATTTAAGTTATCTTTGTAGCATTCTTCAAGTTTAGAATCTACGGTTAAATACGAATCGTCAATGTTTACTTGAAACTTTGTATAACCATTTATAGAAATTTCAATTATTCCTGTTCCTGTCAATGTCACGATTGGTCTTGAGTCTTCAGTTCCTAAATTTATGACCTTAATTTCTTTTATTTCTTCTGTTATATCGGTTTCCACCGGCTTTTCATCTACCAAATATTTAAATGGCTGTGTGTGAAATTTTATATTGGCAATTCTAAATTTTACAAATCTTTCAAAATCAATCTGATCTATAATTTCGGCAATATAATATTTTTCAGGTTCGTTAGAGAACGTAACTTTGCCGGAACCTGAAAAGAATTTTGATATTTCATCAATCTTATAATCGCCATAAAGTCCGATTTTAACGCACTTATCATAAGCTGAGTATCCCACATAATCGATTATATCTCCATCCTTGCCTTCAATTTCCGTTACCTGAGTCTTAATTGATGGACGAGTAATAGGAGGTAGCTCTGAGATGATTAACCCGTTTAGACCCCGAGAATCTTGTCCTTTCCAAATTATATAGTTCACATTAATTCCTCCTTCGCGTGCATAAATTTTAAAAATTTTATCGAGCATAATTCGCGAATTACCCTGTGCAGGTTCTGCACTCAAGCAAACACCACTCTTTCTACTTTATTAACAACCATTTCACCCATTTTATCGCCGTCTATCTGAAATGCCATACCGGAGAGAGCCTTTTGAAATGCTGATATTATATAGTCTGTTTCGTAAATTATTGATATGGCTTTTGGGGGTACAGATAAACCTGAAAACTCACTTTGAACATTTGTATTTAAGTCAAGGTCAAAATCCGTGGGAATAGCTGATTTCATATCTTTTGCTACGTTTACCATTTGGTCTGAAAACCCTTCTTTTATACCAAGGGCTAGATTTTTACCGATTTGTTCTTTAAATAATTTTGATGGGGAAGATATCCCCAGAGCCTGTTTGAATCCTCTTGTAAAACTATCGCAGAAGCCCCGTATTTTGCTTGATATCCAACCAGTCATGTCTGATATCCCTTTCCATATACCTTCTACGATATTTTTTCCTATCTGATAGACCTTTCCGGGCAATTCTTGTAGCGTTTTTACGATATTTTCATACATACGAGTCCCCATTTCTCTCGCTTTTTCAGCCATTCCCGTTACCCAACTTTTAACTTTTTCAATTGTGTCGGACAGCCATTTACCGATTTTTTCAGGAAGTTTTATAAAAAACTCACTTATGTTTTGCATAAATGTACGCCCGGTTTCTTTAGCTTTATTTCCAGTTTCCTTACCCCAATTTTTTATTTTTTCAAATGTATTTTTTAGCCACTCTCCGATTTTTCCCGGTAACTTTGAAAACCAATCTATAATCTGATTTATAATTCTTGGAATATCCACTGTTACAAAATTCCATGCATCTTTAATAAATTTTATAAATGCGTCTTTTGAATCTTTAAAAAATTTAACAATCCAGCCTATCGCCAATCCAAGCCAATAACCGATTTTTTCAGGGAGCTCAGCAATAAACTCTAAAAATGAAGTCCATACGTCAGATGACCACTGTGCTGTCTTTTTACATAAATCAGAAAACCAATTTTTGATGTTGTCCCAAATTTCTCCGAGCCAATTCGCCAGTTTTTCCCATACTCCTGCATCATTAAGAGTTTTTATGAGTGCTAACGGCCATGACACAACCCATAACAACAAGTCCTGCCAATGCTCACTAAAAAATTTGGTGATATTATTCCAAAGTCCCGTTGCCCATTCTTTAATCTGTGGCCAAAATGTAACTGCAAGAAAAGCTATTATACCTGCAAGTGCCACAGCTATTGTCACAGGCCATGCTGCTATTGCCGCCGCTATCAAAGGACCAATTCCTGAAATTGCCGCTGTTATAACCGGAGCAATCGCTGCTACTGCTCCTGATATTAGAGCCTGCCAACCGATTATTGCCCCAACTATCAATGCTCCCCAGCCTATAACCTCCGGAAGTATAGGTTCAAATGCAGTTTTCATACCCTCAAAAAGCGCTCCGAGTATTTTGCCTCCGACTTCAATAAATAGTGGCATTTGCTCTCGAATTTTCTCAGCAAGCTCGGTTATAGATTTTTTAAACTCTTCAAATTTCTTGTTTATCGATTCCTGATCTTCACCTTTTGCTATTGCCGTAAATAACCCTCTGAGCTTACCTCCAGCATTTGCGGCAGCATCAGCTATTTCTTTCATCATAGGAGCAAACGCAACCCCAATACTTCTCTTTACTCCGTCCATAACTCCACTGAATTTCTGCATTGAAATATCAAGTCCACGCAAACTTTCCATGGTTTGATCGTCAAAGGTTGCCATGTTTTTTGTAAGATCATTAAATCCTTCACTGCCACGTTTGATGATAGGATTGAGCTCTATGGCAGATTTTCCAAAAATCTGTAGTGCTATCGAATTTCGCTCAGTTTCATTTTCCATATTTTTAAGTCCATCGATTGTCTCCCAAAACACAGTCTGTGCGTCTCTTAAATTTCCGCTTGAATCCCTGACGTTAACTCCCAAAGTCTGATATGCCTTACTCATTGAGTTTAAATTCTTAGAGTTAAAATCTACGGAGCTCATCGATTTTATAGACTTAGAATACGACTTTGTAAACGTTTCAACGTCTACCTCTGTCATTTTTGCTGCGGCACTGAATTTTTGAAGAACTTCAGTAGAAATTCCCGTTTTTTCAGACATTGCACTCATTTCGTGACCAAATTTAGCAGCACTTTGAACTCCATCCATAATGTAATTTTTGATGCCTTTGATAGTGTCACCGAGCTTTTTAACCCCTGCAGTTATTGCCTCGGCAGATAAAGTGGCTTTTAACATATCTTTGAATGTTCTTGTAGAGTTGCCTGTGTTTTGCATAGCAGTTTCTACATTTTTTAATTCTCGCTCAGTACCGGAAAGCTCTTGCTCTGCATCTTTTAAGGCTTTTTCAAATTTCTTTGTTTCATTACTGCCCTTACCAAAGGCATTCTCTGAGTTTTTTAGTGCTTCTTTGAGTGTCGCTACTTTTTCAGACTGCTTCCCAAAAATATCGCTTAGTATTTTCTGTTTTTCACCCAGAGCCTCTGCGGAATTTTTATTATTTTTATATTTTTTATCTACACCTTCAAGTTCATTTTTAAGAGTACCTATTTCTTTATCGAGTTTGCTTACAGATGAAGTCGTTTTTTCACTGAAGCTACTGTATTTCTCAAGTTCTGAGTTGTTTAGCCTCAGCTGATTTTGCATCTTATTTAGTTCTGCCTCTGCAATGTTTAATTTCGTAGCCCAGTCTCTGGTCTTTTTATCATTTTCTCCGTACATCTGAGTCGATTTTTCAAGTATCTGTTTTAATTTCTCGATTTTTTCCTTCTGTGCATCGATTTGTTTGCCAAGCACTTGATTTTTAGCTGTATACGCTTCAATTGACTTATTATTATCCAAAAACTGACTTGAGACTGCTCTCATTTCACTTCCAAGTAATTTTAAGCCTGAATTTATATCTTTTAGTGCACTCTCAAAGGCTTTCTCACCTTCAAGTCCTATTTTTATTCCGATATCGGGCATTATTTTACACCCCTTTTCTTAACTTCCTCATCAAATTTAGCTTTCATTGCAGAAATAGCTGCCTTCTCAGACGATACCTTTGCCGGACGCATGAATGGGCGAGGAGGTTGACCTTTTTTTCCGTATTCAAGAACATTGGCGATTAGAGCGTTTGTGATGACATAATAGCTTCTTTTCTTTTTAGCGGCATATTGCTTGCGTCTTGGTTCAGAAAAGCCAACTTTCACGTTGTAAACTCCTCTTGAGCTTAATTTAACAGGCGATAGCCCCAGAGAATTCTTAAGCTCTCCCGTGCTTCGATTTGAAGAATTCCTTATTGCTCGGTTTAGATTATTTCTAACTGCATTTAAAACGACCTCTCCGCCTGATTTTAGCGTAGAGGTCAAAATTTCTTCTCTGTTTTCATTTAATTTTTCAATTGCCTTATATATTTCATTCGGCATTTTTACTTCACATTTAGCTATTTAATCCACCCCCTAAAACGGAATCCAACCATTAGGATTTGTCTCATCTTCAGGTTCTTTAAATTTACATCCTGAAATCTTAAAGTTGTGATATTTCTTGTACTGATTAAAAATTAAGAACCATTTTTTTAAAGTGAAATGTCCAATCTCACGCTCTGAGAAACCGAGCATTTTTACTCCAACAAATAAAATCCATGAAAAATCTATTTTAGACCTTTCATGGCTTTGACGTTTTTTGATTTATCACCTTTGGGCAGAGATTCCTTTATAAGATTAAAAACCTTCATTCCTATTTTTTCTAAACCTATTCGAGTTATTAATCTTCCAACTTGCTTTGAGGTCAGTGCATCTTTTTTCTTGTCATCCTTTAATTTCTCATTTTCAATATCTATACCTTCGTTTATTATCTCTAAAACCATAAATTTTAACGCTTTATAGCTAGGTTCACTACTGTCCATCAGCTTTGCCCAGTTTTCCAAGCCTCCATATTCTTCTTCCGCAGCTTCCATGACATTTATCGTAAATGCCATCGGATATTTTGTGTCTCCATCGTCTAAATATTCAAGTTTATCTATCATTTTAATCATACTCCTTGTTTTGCAGGATCAGAAAGTGGTGTTGTGAAATATTTATTTAATTCCTACTGTGCCACAGTTAAACTATCAACGTCAATATGCGCCTCCCAATCACCGTATTTATTCGGCATCGTCATACCTTCAACTGTAATGGTTTTAAATTCCAAATTTTCTCCCTTCGTTGACGCTTCCGGTACAAATACCTTAAACTTCATTTTTGGAAAAAACTGTGCTCTGTATTTTGTTTGACCGTTTATCATTTTGCTTACAATATATCCGAATCCAACGTATGGGGCAACATCGTTAATATTTGAGCGATATCTTCCCGTTGCATCTTCTTTTTTTCTTCCAAGCAGATCTGCAAATACTTCATCGTTATCGTCTGCTACTGTAAGTGATACTGTCGCATTTTGAAAGCTTGAGGAATATTCCAGCATCTTGTCATCTCCATATAAACTTGCCTCTGCTGAGTTGGGAGTAATACTTGCACTTATTGCTCCTATAAATCCTTTTGCCTCAGAATATGTGGTTTCTGCACCTTCTCCATCCGTTACCAAAAGGGCATATTTCATCCCTTGCATTCCTATATTTGCCATTTGTTTTTACCTCCATTTTTCATTATTGTTCTGACCACTCTAAAATTCCATTTACTGACTTTAAGGTATATGTGCCTTGATTTGGCGGAGCTTCAGGTAATATATCTTTTATTTTTTGATCCACTTCCGATTTTGAGTATACATTCAAATTGTTTCTGGCATCTTCAGCTGTTTCGGCACCTGTTCCACCACACGGTATATTTATAATTTGTGGCAGTTCCTTATCTGTATGATAATAAAGATAATATCCATCAGTATTGACTTGTCTGATCCATATTTCGTTATTGGTGCTAAAATGTAAAATTAAACTTGTTGTATAACCTGTTGTTATAAACACATCTCGTACCTTTGTATAGTTTATCAAATCTTCTGTTTTGTACATTGTTGTTGTTTCTGTATAGCTTTCTAGCCTTAAAGTATAAAAATTTTTGTCTTTCGTATTGTACCACAGCATATCACAATATGTTGAAGTATTAGTTATAGTATCCCAAGAAATACCATCTGTTGAAGTATAGTATTTTCGTCCACCGCTGTCTCTGGCAACGTACATTCCATTACCATATATTAATGAGGAAATTGGTCCTGAATCATTTTTATCCAATACTTTTGTCCAGCTATTCACTCCATCATCTGAAATATAGATCCCTCTGTTATACAATACTATAAAATATTTTTTATTCAGATAATACAATGATACAGAGTCAGAACCGGATACTAAATTATTCATGCTTTCAACAACTGTCCAGTTAAGTCCATCTGTAGATGTATAAAATTTATCGTATTGCTGCATAGCATTTAAAGATAAAAAGAATCTTCCATTATAATAGCTAAATTTGTCTACGGAATTAAATGTTCCAAGTCCCGAAAGCGTTCCTACTTTTTCAAAAGACGTTATACCTTTTGAACTCTGAGTATAGCTGCCACGAAATAAACTTCTACCATTAGTTGCATAAACAAACCTGTTTTCTTGATCTATTGTCATGGAAATCGTATAAAACGGGTAAGAAGTAGTATCATCGGTTATAGTCAAAGTTGTATATTTACTATTGTTTAACGTCTGATAATATGTGTATTTGTATACACCGTCAGCTTCTTCTCCTGTAGAATTAAATATCCCATAATAAATCGGAGAAGAAGAATTGTAATTTATCCTTACAAGCTCCGATAAATCCTTAACCCCAACTAATTGATTTTTAATAAAGTATCCCGTGTTTACATCATACGAATAATGAAGATGCCCTGTTGGAGCAAGGAGCTTTGTACTTGCCTTTTGACTCATTACGTCTGTTTCTGAATTACCTGTTTCTTGAACAACTGATATTTTATTGCTTTTTGATGCTCTTGAAATTATAGCATTTCCCATAAAATCACCTACCTAATGCAAAGTATCTGTGCCTGAATTTGAGTTTTAGGCTTTTCTTCGTAACAATAAACCTTTATACTTCCGTTATTTGTGGTAATCTTAGATACGCAAGACCAAGCATCAATTTCAGCTTTAGCGGTTTCTGCGTTGTCACTCAAAATCAAATCTATAATAGGAGTGTCTGTTTCTAAAATACCATCTATAGCAATTTTTTTATAATATTTCCCATCAGAATCAGTTTCCCACAAGGTGTCGAGGTTTAAGTAATATTTTTTTATTTCAGCTTTTGTAATAAGGCCGTCAACCAGTGCTTTTGTACTTGCATATGTCTGATCTGAAGAAGCTATGTAGCTGTCTGATTTATTAGCTTTTGTTTCATATATCTCGCTTAAATCCGGGATATCGCTAATAAGTAAATCTTTACCGCCCAGAACAAGACCTTTTTGATCATATGTGATTTTACACTTTGTTTCTCCTAAAATTTTGCTGTTTGCTTGTACTGCTCCGACATCTTCATAGTTTAAAGTCACAACACCTGTTTTTTGATTTACAGATTGTACTGTATCCGTTGGCGTTGCAAGTGCCATCCAGTTTTGAATTTCGGTAGCCGGTTCGCTTTGAAGTATATAAGTTTTACTTTCATCCGTTCTGACACATATATCACCTTTTTGTGCATTGAGTGCCAACATCTGCTCTTGGCTTTCTGCAGTGAACGTGTCGGTTATTGATAAAGAAGGAAGAATAGAAGAGTCCAGTTTTCCATCTAAGTTTATAATCGGCACATTTCCTTCGTTGATTCCTGTATCACACTTTGATGCTGTTCCTAAAGCATCAACTGCTTCTTTTGAAGTATCATCGTAATCGTTTGTAGATAAACCTTTTCCTTCTACTTTATCTACTTTATTTTGAAGTTCCTGTGTAACAGCTTTTTGACTCATTATTTTATTTGAATTAAGCCCCGTAGTTTCCGATAAATTAAACGCTCTTGTCACAGCTTCATCTATTTCTTCACCTTTGTGTATAGATTTATATTCTGCCATTTTTTCACTCCTTTTTAGTCTTTTACTTTAAAAATAAGATCGTCTGAAGTTATAAAATTCTTTCCGTCAGACGTTATAAACCCTCGGTATTCCATCCCACTTGAGCCATTCAAAGCTAAGTATTTTAAAAATACGGCGTTTTCACTAAATGGTTCTAAATGAATAATGTCGTCTTTCGTGTAAACTGTGGGACTGTCTTTCCAAAATTGCAACATAAATTTAGGTATATTTTCTTTTGACATTTTTCATCACTCCGTTTCTAAGGCTGACCTCTTTTCCAAGTTCCACCGATGTTTGTGTACATTATGCACGGTTTTCCTAAATCTAACTTATATGGAACACATCGATTCCACGTGCTTCCGATTTTGACCCATCCTGTACCGCCAACAGTAATAATAAAGTTATCTGATATATTTCCCGATTCAGTTTGAGCCTCGATATACATATAAGCTGTGCTGTTTGGAAAATTAAAGTCTGTATTTTTGAATCCGTTATACGAAGTTAAAATTTCATAATCTGTAAGAACAATATTTGAATTTTTTGTTTCAGAAGTAAAAATAGTGCTACTATCAGCACTCATTTTTACTCCATAAATAATTTTTTGAAATGCTCCGCTTCCAAGCGAAAAACTAACTGTCATCGGACTTTCAAGGTATGTCCTGCTTAAACTAAGATTGCTCGGGGGTGTGGACATAACGTAGCTTAAAATTAATGTATTGTTTAAAAGCTGAGTCGTATATGAAGAGGAAATAGGATAAACTGTTAGATTTTCTGTGTTTATATCGCTTGATTTGTCTGAATTGTATGAAGGAACATTTATATGATCTGAATCAAAGCAACTACCTAAGCCATTACAAGTAACTCTAACTTCAAGTGTTCCTGTGCCAATTACACCACTTACTGTTTTTATAACTTGACCACTTGTTGAGTATGAAAAGCTACCTGTATTTATTGAAAACCCCGATCCGCCGGCAGAAATATCGTAATTTATGCCGTTTGGATATCCGAAGTTTCCTCCATAATCATTTGCAGAATAAAGCGTTGCGGTCACAGAATTTCCTGATATATCAAGTTTTAAGTCAAGTTCAGGTGCACCATGAACTTTATTAATATATAAAACTGCCATTATAGATACCTCATATAAACATCGCCATTATTCCCACCGCTGGGATTACCTGTACCGTAGGTTATTGTTGGAACTGTAATATTTACTGTTTGACTTGAATCTCCATTATAAGTTCCTATATTTGTGCCATTTTTCTGGATTGTAAGCATTTCTTGGCTGATATTTATATTTTTAGATTCTGAACCATTGTATGTCCCCACAGTTTCGCCATTTCTTTGAATGGTTAAATTTCCTAAACTTATATTTATATTGTTTGAATTAGACCCATTATAAGTTCCGATAGTTTCGCCATTTTTTTGAATAGTTAAAGTACCTAAATTAACATTAACTTCTTTCGACTCCGACCCATTATAGGTTCCGATGGCTTCTCCATTCCTTTGGATTGTAAGCATACCGAGTTCAATGTTTAAATCTGCTTCTGTTTGTCCGTTGAAATTTCCGATTTCTTTACCATTTAACTTAATAGTTAGCTTGGCAAAACCATTTTCAAGCAAATATTTTAAAAATACTGCTTCTTCGCTGTCCGGCTCCAAATGATGTATATCATCTTTTGAATACTCTGTGGGATTATCTCTCCAAAATTGTCGGATAGTTTCCGGTATATGCAAAGGCTCTGCCATATTTATCACTCTCCATTTAAAACATAAAAATTAATGGGAACATGAAAATATCCTGTGTCCGGCTCATACATTTCGTCCCCGTTGTCTGTCCAAGTAAATCCATTTTCTTTTAACTTTTGTTTAACAATTTCTACCAAGGATTTAAAGTTTTTCTTACTCCAAACATCTATAGTTCCGAAGCATACCTCTGCATCATAATCATTGTCAAAGAAAAGCTCAGGTCTTTCGCTCCAAGTATAGTAGGTAAGATATACATCTTCAGTTCCAAAATACTGTAAATATGCAATGGGAATCTGCTTTTCATCTATTTTAAGAGCAGAGAATATTTTTTCAATTTTAGGATTTATGTTCATACATTCTCACTCGTTCCTTTTATTTAAATTGCTCCACTGATTTCTGCTTCATCACAAAGTGCCTCCACATACATACCACGATTTTTCACATCTTCTATTGACAAAATCCTATATCTTCCTGTATCACATACGATTACATGACTTGTTTTAATCTCCAAATCAGAAATTTTGCGAAATCTGAACAAGGCTGTTGCTTTTGAAAATGAGGCACGATTTGCCCATACTCGGCTTCCGTGTCGCATTTCTTTATATGCTCTTACACTTGCAAGAATTACATCTTGAATGCTTACAAACCCCGACTCATCTTTGATTTTACGAGGTTCGATTATATCTATAAAAGTTGTCATTTTCCCTAAACTCAAATTTACACCCTCCAATCTCTATCAAGACGTAAAAGATGATTTACTGTATTCCATACTTGATTTGCAGCATTCACATTGTCGGAAAAGAAACCACCTGTGCTTCCATCTCTACTTTCATAAAAATGAGATGACAGCATTATCACCGCTCTTTCTGTCGTAGGAGACATGAGGTTTTCAGAATAATATCCTTCAGGTTTTTTCTGGTAGCTTTCGGCGTAGGAAATTGCAGAGGTTATAAATTCTTTTATAAGTTCATCGTCTTTATCAGTATTTAAAATAAGATTTAATTTTACTTTCTCTATTAAATTTGACACATCCACATTATCAAATCCCTTAATTTTAAACTGTACATTGAATTTATCCCATTTTTAAAAGTTTGATTCCTTCAGAAAGGATAACCTTCGCATCTACGCGCTCTGTCGCGAGAAATCCCACTTGACCATTGCCGGCATAGAGTTCGTTAAGTCTTTGAACAGAGCGTCCCATTCTGTCGGCAATCCAGTAATTTGAAAAGTCACCAAAAGCTATCGGCAAAGCCTCTGCTGCGACAGTTGGAACATATGGCGAAGTATAAAGAGGATATCCCAAAAGTCTGTCCGGCTGACCTGCTTGAAGTGAAGGCTGCCACAAATATGCTCCGTTTGTGTCTTTGAGTTTGCGGAGCATCGATATGGTCGAATCATTCATCAAAAATACAGCATTTCTGCGGTACGGAGATTTGAGTGAATGAACGAGCTCGATTATGTTGTCGCAAGTTATATTTGTCGTGCTGGTAAGCGTTAGCCCTATTTCACCGCCATTTTCAGTGAATATTCCGGTTGGCTGTCCGACTCCTGTACCTGTACAGAATGCCTGCTCTTCTGCAACACCGAACGCTCTTGCAAACTCCGATGAGATATAGCTTTCAAGGTTAAACATACTGTCTTGCAAAAGCTCTGTTGATACTTTTACAAGATCTGTAAGTTTAAATGCGTCAATGGTTTTTTGCCCAAAGGTAGGGTTCGACTCCGTATACGCCCCATTTTCAGGAGTCCACTGAGCCACACTATGAGTCGCTGCAATTGGGATTTTTCGTTCTGCAGCAGTTGTGATTGTTTTTGCAATGCTTCTGATTACATTATTTTCTTCAAGTGCTGTAACTATCTGATTTTCAAACTCTTCAGGCACTAAAAATCCACCATCTGCATCGACTGACTCTTGCATCACGTTATAAATTTGAGGTTTGCCTCGCAGTACATTCAAAAAGTCTCTTCGATATTCATCACTTGCTCGTCCTGTCTTTACCTTTTTATTTCTTGGCTTTTCTAAAATAGGCATACCAATCGCCATGTTTAGCTCCATATCGATTGCCGACTGTTTTTCAAGTCTATCGATTTCTTTACCTAAATTTACTACATCTGCTTCCATTTTATCATAAATAGCAGCATCTTCTGAAGATATAAGACCATCCGGATTTCTCTTACTGTCCAAAAAATCTTTCGCATTTTCCCATAGTTTTGTGCGTTTTTCTCTAAGTTCTAAAATAGTATTCATAAAGTTATCTCCTTTTTAATAAATTAAGCCGCTTATATAGCGACTCTGCTGATACGTTTGATTTTTGCTCTGTGTTTTTAATTTGTTTTCTTACTCTGTTCATAACTGCACTAATTGCTGATTCTCTGCTAAACATAAACTCGTCTGTGTTTTCAGGTTTTTGCTTATCCTCTTCAAAAAGAATGCCATCTGCAAAGCCTAAATTCACAGCTTTGTATGCGTTCATCCAGCTCTCATCATCCATCATTCTGGCAATTTTCGCCCTCGATAAGTGTGTTTTGATTTCATAAGCGTTAATGATCGATTCCTTCACTTCACTTAGCATATCGGCAGCACGTTTCATTTCATTTGAATCTCCAATCGCACAAGAAAACGGATTATGTATCATCAGTTGACTAACCGGCGACATCAAAACTTCATCGCCGGCCATCGCAATGACTGAGGCTGCTGATGCGGCAAGTCCGTCAATTTTTATGGTTACTTTGCCCTTGTAGTCTTTGATTAAGTTATATATTTGAGCTCCTGTTACCATATCTCCGCCGGGCGAGTTGACCCAAACCGAGATGTTCCCTTCGCCGGAATACAATTCATCTCTGAAGATATCTGCTGTGGATTTTATTCCCTCGTTATAACCATCTTCATCATACCCATCAATGATCTCTCCGCTGATATACAGTATTCTTTCTTCGGGACCTTCCGTGAAGTTCCAGAATCTCCTCTTGTTCTTTGTTTTCGTCATTGTCATTTTCCTCCTTTTCGCTTATTTCTATGTTATCTGCAAATGCTCCGGCATCTGATAATTTAGTCATACTTCCGTTGACAAGATACAGATTTCCGCCAAGCTCATCGGGTATTTGGTTCATGTTTTCGAGTTCCCTTATGTCATTTGCACTGAGCCATCCGTTCTGTCTGCCTGTTGCATAACCATTCATTCGGCTTTGATAGTCACCTCGTAGAAGTCCGTCAACATTAAACTTTACAAAATAATCTGCCTTATCGCTGTCTTTAAACAATCTCCTGTGAATAGATTGTTCCCATCTTGTAACCCAAGGATCGAGAGTATATTTTACGAATTCTAGCGACTGCTGCTCGATGTTTGAAAACGATGATTTTTCGAGGTCTCCAATCATGTGTGGTGGGATTCGAAAGATTCTGGCAATTTCATTTATTTGAAATTTTCTCGTTTCCAAAAACTGTGCTTCGTTAGGTGAAATGCTGATCGGTTGGTACTTGAGGTAGAGTAGGAACGTGCCGCCTTTCTGCATTACTGCAGTAGGTTTGCACAGACCTCTCTCCGAACCGTGCTTACACTTCTCAATGTACACGGCTCTCCACTTCTATTTATTACGAATGATGTATCTTCTTGTGACATTCTTTGCATACAACTAAGGTTTTTCGTTTTCTTGCAATCATAGCTTTCTCCCATTGCTCTTTACCTTTAAGATTTTTCAATTTATTTATGTGATGTATTTCATACGATGCTATGTTATCATCTCTGCCGCACATCTCGCATTTATTCGCTCTCAATCTTTTTTCAAGCGAATTTGCGTTATTATAATGTACATGATTTTGTATTTTATCTACATCATTTGTGTATGCCGTTTTCTTCGACAAATTAGAATATTTAACAATCATCATTCTTTTTTGTCCTGCTTTTGTTTCGTATGGCACACCCCATGATTTCCCAAATTGAAATTTCTTTTTTATATGGGATATTCTGCATTTATGTATATGTGCAAGAGTCTTTAAGCAACTGTATTCCATTAAATATGTAAAATAATTTAATTTCCCAAAGTTGCTTGCTAAACTATAATAATTGCAAATTCCCCTTGTTTGCGAATTGAAGGTATCTATTATTTCTAAATCTGATAGTCCGCTCATAGAAAGCCTTTGCCATGGTATTATCGTTCCATCAGACTTCTGTTTTATGATTTTTCTGTCAAACATGAATTTTTCTATTTTCTCAAATGGAATAAGAAGTTCAACCGAATTATTCAGTGTTCTTTGGATAGTTCCATTTGCCTTACGTTTACTTTTATTGTTTCTACGCACATTTATATCGTAGCCTAAAAACCTTACATTCTCGGAACTATGGGTAATTTTTGTTTTTTCTTCACTCAGTTCAAGATTCAAATTTTTAGATATAAATTCTTTTAATTCATGTTTGATTTTCTCCGCTTCCTCTTTTGTTCCGCTTATCCCAACAATAAAATCATCGGCATATCTCACATAAGAAAGCTTTTTGTCTGTTGTGTCTTTATATGGCAGTTTTCTGCGTTCTACTTTTAATTTATGAACTCTTTTAATCAAATTTTGCTTTTTCTGATAACTATTTGTATTTTGTATTTTCCGTTCGATACTTTGTATTTCCGTACTTTTTTCACAATATGGTTTTGAGTATGCTCTTTTTGCCTTTTTGTCAAATGCTTTTTTGAGTTCCTCAACCTTTTTATCTAATTCATTCAGATATATGTTTGCAAGTATGGGTGACAGTATACCTCCTTGCGGTGTTCCACTGTATGTTTTGTGATACTTCCAATCTTCCATATATCCGGCTTTTAAGAATTTTCCTATGAGGGTTACAAACTTACTGTCTTTTATCTTTTTGGATAGTATTTGCAGTAATATTTTGTGGTCTATATTATCAAAACAGCCTTTTATGTCACCCTCAATAAACCATTTGACTGAACGGAAATTTCTGCTTATCTGACTTAAAGCCGTATGACAGCTGCGTTTCGATCTAAAACCATGTGATTTATCAGAAAATATAGGCTCATATATCGATTCAAGAATTTGTCTTATCGCATCTTGAAGTAATTTATCCCTAAATGATGGTATACCTAATGGTCTTATTTTACCATTAGATTTCGGAATACCTATTCTTCTTACCGCTTTAGGTTTATACGTTTGATTTTTAAGTTCGTTTATTAGGGACTTAACATATTCAACGCTAAATCCGTCTGCTGTATCTTCATCTACGCCTTTTGTAGCAGCACCAGAATTTGCATACAAATTTTTGTATGCCTGCATATAAATGTCTTCACGCAACAGATATCTATATAGTCTTGTATAGATACCGTCTTTATGTTCACTTGAATTTTTATAAATTCGTTCCAAAATTTCAGATGTTGCATTCATCTTGAGGTTTCTCCTCGCTTTCATCTTTATATTTTGTATCATAGAAGCTGCTTTCCTTCGCCATGTAAACGTCATTAGCGTTCTCAGACTACTACGAAAGCTCCGTATCCATGCGGAATTTTCAAACTACTATTTAGTTATAGCCATATTTATTTGGCATTTCCGTTTAGGATATCCCCAGTTAGTGTTATTGCTAAGCTTAGATTGTCGGTTTCGCTTTCAGTCTTTTAACACAAGTTCTCTTGCTCGTGCTGTGGTATTTGCAATCATACTGATATTGAAGGCTATAATATCAGCCATCCACAGAGTGGGTCACAGGCTATTTTCCCAATTCCCCTTTGAAATTGACACTCAGACCTTACGTTCACCAAACTCAGGTTAAACCTCATATCTAATTGCCGTTGCAGTTCAGTCGTGTCCTTTAGCCTTTAGACAACTTACTGCTTTCTTGCCGTGCTATGTTCCCGTATCAGCTTTCGCCTTTCGGTTAGGCAAGTCGGCTCACTTATGATTGTAAGTGATAGTTCTTTATTCTATTTTCAATAACACCCTATCTGGGCGCACCCCCTCTTCGAGCACTGCTATTTGGTGCGAATTACTGCTCCCTTTAAAAAGTGAGTTCCAGCTTTCTCTGAGCTTATCGGGATCTTTAAGTGTTCCCGGATGCTCTAAAATTCCACTTGGATTTGCACCATTTGCGAAGAATTTGGCCCCGTATTCCTCGCACGCCATTGCCATACCTATCGCATTTCTCGCCATCGCTATTGGAGAATATCCCACAAGTCCATCAAAACCCAGCCCCGGAATATGCAGCACATCCTCGGCCTTCAAATACACCTGACCTTTACTTTTAAGTTTTGGATTATCATCATCACTGGTCGAATATGTGTAATAAATTCTTCCATTTGAGGCTCTGTCAACTGTCATGCGACCCGGAGAGAGAGGATAAAGCGCTATAACATCGCCTTTTCCGTTTCGAAGTATCTGTGCATAAGCGTTTCCCCATAAAAGAAGATGACTCATAAGCGTTTCTCTAAACACAAATGAAGTCATCTCAGGATTGGGCTCGTCATGGAGTAAAAAATACAGAGGATGATCAATCGCTTTTTCTTTTCCGTTTAATCCTTTGCGTTTATATGTGTGAAGGGGAAGTCCGGCTATTGCTTCAGATAAAATCCTGACGCAAGAATAAACAGCAGTTACACTTAAAGCACTCGTTTGACTTACATTTTTACCACTGCTTGAGCTATTAAAAATTGATCCTAAAATACCGGAACCCAGACTATTCTTTACTTTTGGTTTGTCTCTTGAATGGAAAAGTCTTTTAAAAATGTTCAAACTTTAATCAACCCTTTCTATATTTGGATATATACCATCTTTTTTCAATAAATCATAGATGAAAAGTCTACCTTTTTGCGTCCAATAGGTGTGTACTTTTGTATGCTGACTATCACTGTCTAGATAAGTGTGAGTTTTGGTGATGGTATAGCCTTTTTCTGCGTATTTTTGATATAAAAGCCATATGTCTCCTTGCTTAAACTCTATTCCTTTTTCATGAAGGTATTTATTCATTTTTTTCGCACTCCAGCCATAATCTTTCGCTATAGATCCGATGGTCACTAAGTCTTTACAATTTAAGACTACGTCATAATAACTGGCTTTCGGGATCATTTCCGATATTTGCTGTGTTTTTACTGCTACTGATTCTTCTAACTTTTTATTTTTCTCTCGTTCTTCTTTGAGTGCATTAAGTGCTGCAATGCCTAAGTCTGGATTAGCTATTAAATCGTCAATTGCATACATTCCATGTTTACGGATTGCTGGGAGCACCTCGCTTGTTACCCATCTTTTAAATTTTTTAGCATTAGGGAGTTTACTTGATAAAATCAAGCTGTATAGACCACTTTCATTAATTAGTATTCCTTGAGTTCCGTTGACGGTGAACGATTCGTTACGGGTTTTATCTTCTTCGTCAACATGGTCTCTAAGTGCTTTTTGTTGATTTGTGTATCCAAGTATTAGTGCCACATCTTTTCCCACAAAGTAAGGCTCATCATCAATTGTAATAGTTCTTACTTCGCCAAATTCCTGATTTTTAAATACTTCTAAGTTATTCATGAAAAATGTACCTCCATAAATTTTTTATAAATAAAAAGTGACAGCATTCATGCTGTCACATCAAAAATCTTTAAATTATGATTAATCCTCTTTGATCGTAAACTGATTCAGTTTGCACATTTTGATTCCTTATTGCTCTATCAAGCGCCATAATTGTCGCAACAGCTCCATCGATTTTCTCCGTTGATTTTTCTTTATCCGGTTTAATATTGCCGGCAGGATCGGTTTTGACATAAATATTATCCATCATCCACCTTAAAACAGGATGTCCGGTATGTGCCAGTTTCCCTTCAAGCGTTAACTTCATAAGTTCTTTTGAAGGAGGACTCATATCCTTAAATCCTTGACCAAACGGAACTACTGTAAACCCCATGCCTTCGAGATTCTGCACCATCTGCACAGCTCCCCATCTATCAAACCCTATCTCACGAATGTTATATTTTGTGCCAAGCTCCTCGATAAAAGTTTCGATAAAGCCATAATGCACCACGTTACCTTCAGTCGTTTGAAGATATCCATCTTGATGCCAGATATCATATGGAACATGATCACGTCTGACCCTTAAATCAAGATTGTCTTCGGGAATCCAAAAGTAGGGAAGGATGTAATATTTATCATTTTCATCTTCAGGTGGAAAAACTAATACAAACGCTGTAATATCCGTTGTTGAGGATAAATCAAGACCGCCATAGCAGACTCTTCCTTCAAGATCTCTTTCATTAAATTTAAAGCTGCAGGCATCCCATTTCTCCATCGGCATCCAGCGCACTGACTGTTTTACCCATTGATTAAGTCTGAGTTGCCTGAACAAGTTTTCTTCGGCTGTATTTTGTCTCGCTGACTCGCAGGCATTTCTGAGTTTTTCTATATCCACTGTAATCCCAAGAGATGGATTTGCAGCTTTCCATACTTCTTCACTCGTCCAATCGGCATCATCCGGTGCTCCGTAAATCACAGGATAAAATGTCGGATCACGTTTGCGGCCTTTTAAAATATCCTCAGCTTTTTGGTGTACTTCCCAGCATACTGAGTTTCTGTCTGTTCCGGCAGTAGTTATCAAAAAGAAAAGTGGCTGTTTCCTTGCATCACCCGAACCATGAAGCATTACGTCATATAGATTCCTATTCGGCTGGGCATGGAGCTCGTCAAACACAACGCCATGTACGTTTAAACCATGCTTTGTGTAAGCTTCTGCAGAGAGGACCTGATAAAAGCTGTTTAAAGGTTTATAAATCAAACGCTTTTGCGATAATACAGGCTTTATTCTTGATTTGAGAGCAGGACATTGCTCCACCATATCGACCGCCACGTCAAAAACTATCGAGGCTTGTTGGCGATCTGAAGCACAGCCATAAACTTCACCTCCGTGTTCAAAATCTCCGCAAGTCAAAAGAAGAGCTGTCGCTGCTGCAAGCTCACTATTGTGCGTGGGTAAACAAGACCGCCCCACCAAATACTGATGAGACGGACTGTTTACCTGTATACATTGCATTCCTTGATTTTCGATTTTTTCAATTTTATCAATATATCTGAAATGGCTTCTTGTTCTTGGATTACGCTCCACGCTGTTTTTGTATTTTCTGTAAAGTCCGCTGATTTGAGTATCCTTAAAAGCCGTAAATTTTATATAATAAAGCGTCTCTCCGGTCTTTATTCGACCACATTCTCGGCTACGCTTGTTCCAATCTTTTCTTTGAGTTGATTCTCCTTTTGTAATAGAATTTTTTATTCCGAGACTCCACAAAAGTTCACTCACGCTTCGAGCTAAACCTCGTTCTGTCGAGCAATAAACCGCTTGTCCTCTTATCTTTTCGATACATCCATCGGAATCCATCAATCCTCTCAGAAGCTCCATTCGTTGTTCCCTTGAGGCTCGAAGATACTTTAAAGGTATTTTTTTATCATGGAAAGACCTCAGAAGAACTTTATTGAGGTCATGGATACGAATAATTACGCTGTCTCCGACATTGTGCCATATACTGGAAATTTCATGCAGATACATAATATTTTTTAAAACGCCGGAGATATCTTCAGTTTTAATGGTTATTTCAGGCTTGATAGCATTTCCGTTTCCAAGCCAATATCCCATAAGGTACGGAGAAACAGGAAGTGAAACCTCATTTAATTTTAAATACTTGGCTATCGGAATTCTAAAGCGTAGTGAATTGCCGTCTTTTGGAAGATTGAAAAGTTCCTCTGTTGTCATGATACAGTCTATGGGTTTTCCACGAGTATACTGCCCACACCACTCATGACGTGCACCGGCATCGATAATTTCGCCGTCTTTGAAGGTAACGCGATACGCCTGCTCAGAACAGTCAATACTGCTCTTGGCCACAACTCGGCAGATATTCCCATTTTCATCAAAGACATTATCTCCAACACTGATTTTACCCATCGTTGTGTACCCAGCGGGAGTGGGGATTAAAGTAGTTAAAGACAGCTGTTTGCCCTGCTTTTTAGGGATTTCAATATATGCAGTGTTAAATTGTCTGTAGCCATTCGGTTTTAAAACTCCAAAAATATCACGCACAATTTGTTCTTGCCAGTCGATTAAATCAAATGGCTGACCGTACCATTCACCTTTCGTGTGTTTAAGGCAATTAATAAAGCAGACCGCAGAGTCTGCTATGCTTTTATTATATTTGCTGTCCGCAGTTGCAAATTCTGTGGGTATGTATTTTTTAAACTTACGAATCTAAATCATCTCCTTTCTTAGTTGTAGCGTCCTACTGGGGGAGCTTTCACTTCCATAATTTGAAATTTGTGAGTATTAATGGACATTTACTTTAATTATCAATTCTTATACGAGAAAAAGAGCCTCTCGGCTCTTTTCTAAGAATTTTTAATTATATTCTTTCATCAAAATTGCAAGTGCCTGTTCGGCCTCTTCAGTTTGAGGTGTGATATCCAATCCTCTATCATAGTTATAAACTTCTTTCTCGTCTTGTCGCAGTGTTAGCTTTGAAATTCTGCCATTTTCAATTCCAAATTCGCTCGGTTCTTCAAAATGCTTACACCAGTATTTAACTGCCACATATTTTCCATCCTTATTTTTGATTCCAATTGCTCCGTTTGACCACATAATCAAGTCTCCTTTATTTTATTTCCCCTTCGGGTAATCATATGTTCGCTCTTTTCGGAGGATATATCAATACGATTACTACACGATCTTTAGCCCCATTAAATCTACATTTATTGTTTACATTATTCTCGCATTGAGCGATGAATTGTACTCAAAATCTGCTCTTGTTCCGCTTGTGATACACCTATACTTTCAAGGGCCTCTCTTGTTCCGCAGTCCGAGCAAATAAGCGTTTCGTTATTCTTCCTTGAAACCGCAGGATGGCCATGATAAGCTTTCCTGCAGCGTGGACAAATTTTAATCTCAGTAATATTATTTCGCTTCATAATAATTCCTCCTACTATTTTTTACCGCTTCAAATAAAACATCTTTGTCAAAGCCAAAGTTCCGATATCCTTCAAGGCACGTTTCAACATAATATCGACTTGGAATTCCGAATGGGCGATCTTCGTGCATGATATACACGAAAGCGGTGCGGCTTCTAATCTTGCCGGTCCTAATGCCTTTAATGGGAAGTTCCAGCTCTGTCTTGTAATAAAATGTCGGAAATCCCTCGTATCGGTCAAGCGCAGCCTCATCCGTATTATTAACCTTCCAAACGCCTACCGGCACACTTGCTCCTGCCTTTGGTTCGATTGTAAGATAAGAGCCTGTTTTGCTTCCCTTAAAGAGAAGTTCATAATCTGGAATCTCCGATGTCCCAACGATTCGAGCGTTTGGACATCGCATAATCATTTGTTTAACATTTAAATTACTCCCATAAGCAACATAATATTTTTTTACCATATTGGTATCCATCCTTTCTGAAGGGGGTACCCTTCTACCACCTTAAGACCGCCGAGGCGGTGGGGAAAGGTGGCAGGAAGCTAGCTCCTGTTTTCCCTTCAAGCGATTCTGCCAAATCTAAAGGCTGTGTCGCCTGTTAGTCTTTTCGTCAAAACCTCCCTTGCTGTTTTAAATTCTTCTCCGATAAATCCCAATCGAAGGAGCCAAGTTCTCATTGCAAATTTCGGATTTTCGTTTTGCTGTGGCTTTGGACTTGCGGTTTTTAATGTTTTTGCTATTTGGCTCAGTGCCAAGCAAAGTTGGATGTAACTTTTCAATTGTCCTGCGTGGAGTCCGTTTTTCTTTCCGTTTGCAGGTTTATCAAACTGGAAAAGTCTAAATTCTATTGTGCCCTTTGTAAAGGTTGCGTGGTAGTTTAGCATATGGTATCGGCTGTCGTTATAGTGTTGGTTTCTGCCATAATTCGTTCCGTGGCTTGAATACCAAATGTTGGCAAGTTGGGGCATTGTTTTTGGTTTTCTGTAGTTTAGTTCTGCAAGGAAGCGAGGATCAACTGTTCTGCAATAGTGCCGCATTCTGTATCCGTCAAGGCTTAAGGCTCTTGAAATCAAATTCTCATGGCTTGCCATTATGTTTGCAAGGTTCCGGAGTGTCTTTGGTGTGTGGTTCTTTGCTCCAATGTGGATGTGTATTCCGCATCCTCTGTCTGCATCGCTTTTTGCTCCCGCTTTGCGAAGGCGGCGAATTAGCTCTTGCAAAATCTCCATGTCGCTGTAGTTTAAAATCGGCGTTACCAGTTCGCATTTTTCACTTTCTGGTCCTGAAATGCTAGTGTCTCTTTGAAATTTCCATTCTCTGCCTTGTCCGTCCCATGCACTCCATGTAGCGTATCCGTTTCTTCTTGCGGTATCTTCGCATCTGTTTGTTCCGAAAAAATCGGCTGCAACTTTTGCGGCTTTGTTTCGGGTGATGCTGTTCATTTCAACTTCAACTCCGATTGTCTGCTTTTTCATTTCCTCTATTTGTCTTACGGTTTTCTCATTCATTTTGTTATCCTCCGTTTAAATTTTTGTTTTGTTTACCTTCCGGTACTTACATATTCGCTCTTTTCGGAGGTTATAGCAATACGATTACTACACGATCTTTAGCCCCATTAAATCTACATTTATTGTGTAAATTACAACACTTTTAAGGGGCAATTTTTAATACCCCTTTTGCTCCATAAATTGAAAATTATGGAAGCAATCGCCCCCATAATTTGAAGCAGTTAAATCTTTATACACAAATCTTCTCCGTAAATTACATTAAGGCTAGAGCCATTATCCCAAGAAACCATGATACTTGCAGTATCGTCTACACCTTTAACAGTCCCTTTTGTGCCAATTGGCGGAGCCTGTGAGTCATCCATTTTTACAAGTTCTACTTTTGTCCCTTTTGGGTACTCTTTTCGGACACGCTCCACAATATCTCTACTCGGAAATTCCATCAGATGATACCTCCTTGCTTGCTACATTTTTAAAAGCGGATGATCCTGAGAGATTGCGAAGTAGAATTTTTCTTGCAGTCTTGTATTGCTGACCTATAAATCCCAGCCTTAACAAGAAACATCTGAATGCATATTTTTCGTTATCAGGGGATTTTTCCTTTGTAGTAATTCGGCGTTGCTTCCTTGCCATATCGCACAAGGCAGTGATAAAATGCGTGTAGGCATCTGCTGTTTCACTGTCTTGCACATCTGGGAACCAAGGAAATGAAATCTTCTCATCATCAACCTCAATCGGTAATCTGTCAACTGTCAGTGCCTTTTTGATAAGGCTGCCCTTAGCATCTATCAGCTTTTGAAGATTTTGTAATGCATTGTCAGTAAAAGATTCCCTTGGCATTGCCACTGTAAGCCCCACGTTTTCGCTGTGTGCGGTGTTACTATTCCTTGTGGTATCGTTTGTTTTATTCCCTTTTGATTCGCTTGTGGCGATATTTTTAGCAACAAATCCCGCCCTCGATAATTCTTCCATAACTTTTTCTATCACGCTGTTCTCAGTTCTGCCATCATAAATTAGCGTACCATTTTGACTGACTGTCAAATTGTTAATAACATAGGCACAACTTGGCATTCCAAGATAAATCTCCTTCATTTTTAAAATTTCGGAAATAATTTTAACCATCTCTTTTCTGCGGTTGCCTGTTACATTGTATTTGACTTCCATTTTTGTATGACCTCCTTGTTTTTTCGTTACTAACATATATCCCTCTAAACCACATATTTATCAAGTCTATGTGATTTAGAAATGTACCGAACCTATTCCTCGGTTAACTGTGAACAGTACACAATGTTTGATAGTACGAAATAAACGCATGGAAGTGCAACTCCGTTTCCCCACATTTTATATTCAGCGGAATCTGAGTGAGGATTTTTGAGCCACTTTCGAATTTGATTTTCTGTTTTAGGCTTAGTGGTTTTGCCTACGGCTTTATTGTAATCATCAAAAATCTTCTGCCATTTCTTAATTTCTTCATCAGTTGGATTTTCTGTTTCTAAATCGGCACACCATGAAGCCGGGAAACCTTGAAGTCTTGCACATTCTGTTGGTGTAAGCCTTCGGACTATATAACCATTACAAGCTGCTCCCGGTCCTTTAGATACAAGTGTTGGTTGGACTTCTTTAGAAAAACAAAGATTCCATTTTGCGTTTTTGCCTTGATTAAAGGCGTCCCTGCCTATGCCATAAGCTATAGCGTGGCGGTCAATGGTATTAAGTGTAAAACTAACGTCCTCATTTATTCCGCTGCCCTGTGGACCATTATTATCATTTCTTCCAATCATAGAACCCTGTAATATAAAAGTCTGATGTTTAGTATTTGATGAAGCATTTAGAGCACCACTTTTATTTCCGAGTATTCGAGCCTCATCTCGCTGATTTTGTGTAAATGGGATACTCTCTACTATTGCTACACCACCTTGATTACAAGAGGGATTTCCTCCATTTTTATCGAGAGTACGGGAAGTATTCGTCTCGTAAAAACCACTGCGTGGGTTATCTGATTTCATGGAATTGCTGTCTTTTGAGCATATACCGTATGTTTTCGGTACTTCATTCATAATAAGAGGAACCTTATTCCCACCTGTACCCATGCCCCTAGTAAGTGTTTGTACACAACCACCATTAGAAATCCTCACACGACTGTCTGAAGGATGATTGTGGGCCGCAATCGAATTTAAAACACAGGGAGGATGATGTGATGTAGCTCTTAAAGCCCCCGTAATATCTTCGGTTACATCCATTCGACTTCCACCTTGGTCGTTTAAGCAAATGTTGCTTGCCTCTCCAGTGCTATTCGTAAAACTTCCGGCAGTTCTTTGCCACGATTGGAAGCTCTGCGCAGAATACCTTGACACGCCCTCTGACTCAAATAATATTTTTTCGGCACTTCTTCCTCCAAAATCTGCGACAAGGTAGATGCGTTTCCTTCTCTGGGGGACTCCCCAAAATTGAGCGTCGAGAACTCTCCATGCGAGAGAAAATTTATCTGCCACGATGTTTCCGGCATTCGACCACTTCTCAGGTCGAGGAACAGAAAAATTCTCGTTCTTGATTTTGCAAATGCTTTCGAGGACACATCGGAAGTCCTCGCCTTTACCGGAAGAGAAGGCTCCCGGTACATTTTCCCACACGATCCATCTTGGATATTTCCCATCGGTTTTGCACCTCATTTCTTTTATAATTCTGATTGCTTGATAAAAAAGTGTGGACTGCTTTCCATCAAGACCGGCTCTTTTTCCTGCAACACTCATATCGGTGCAAGGCGAACCGAAAGTTATAATATCTACCGGTTCTATATCAGCACCATTTATTGTATTTATGTCACCATAGTGTTTCATAAAAGGCAGTCTTTTTGTTGTGACTCTTATCGGAAATGGCTCTATTTCACTTGCCCATATAGGTTCTATCCCACACAGCAATCCACCAAGAGGAAATCCTCCGCTTCCGTCAAACAAAGAGCCTAAAGTTAATTTATGACTCATCATTTTTCACTATTTCCGAGTATGGGATTTTCTTATCACCTCTAAGTAAAAACACATCATCGCTGCCACAAAGTTCGATGTATCTTCGGATGATTACCGAGGCATACTTTGGATCGAGCTCCATCGTATAACAAATTCTGTCCATTTGCTGACAGGCTATCAGTGTCGAGCCGGAGCCACCGAAGGTATCAAGCACGATGCTGTTTACCGATGAGGAATTTTTTATCGGGTAGCAAAGAAGGGGGATGGGCTTCATAGTTGGATGGTCAGCATTTTTCTTTGGCTTATCGTACCGCCAAATTGTAGACTCGGCTCTTCCTGCATACCACTTGTGTTTTCCGGTCTTAAGCCATCCGTAAAGTATAGGCTCGTGTCCCCACTGGTACGGAGATCTGCCCATGACAAACGAGTTCTTCTCCCATATGCATACACCGCTTAAATGAAAACCGGCATCAATAAACGCTTTTCTGAAATTAAGTCCTTCTGTGTCTGCGTGAAAAATGTATGCAGAACCACCATCAGCTAGGGAAGAAGCCATATTTTTAAAAGAGGATAACAAGAAATTATAAAATTTCTCGCTATCCTGCTTGTCGTTTTTAATCTTGAGTCCGTTTGCACTTTCAAAGCCCACGTTATAAGGGGGATCTGTAAGTATTAAATTTGCTTTTTTGCCGTCCATCAAAGCCTTTACGTCTTCGGGATTTGTCGCATCACCGCAGAGCAGTCTGTGTTTCCCAAGAAGCCACACATCCCCTCGATTCACAAACGACGCTTCTTCCAGGGCCTTTGTTACGTCATAGCCATCGTCTTTTCCTTCTTTGTCATCAGATTTTGAAAATAGCTCATCAATTTCTGTTAAATCAAATCCTGTCAATGTTACGTCAAAATCACTTTTCTCTATGTCTTTTATAAGGCTTTCCAAAAGAGGGATATCCCACTCAGATAATTCATTTAATTTATTATCTATAATTACATACGCATCAGCTTTTGCTCCCTCAAAGTCTAGCCGTATAACCGGTACTTCACTTATTCCAAGTTCTTTTGCAGCTTTACATCTTGCATGACCCGCTAAGATTTTATTGTCTTTACTTACTAGCACAGGATTTGTAAAGCCGTATTCTTCAATAGACCTTTTTAAGCGTTCTAATAATTCTTTTGGGTGCTTTCGAGGATTTTTAGGGTGTTGCTTTAAGTCAGATATTTTTAATTTTAAAATTTCCATTGTTCACTCTCCGTAATCTCAATTTAGACCTAACTAAATAAGAGACTGTTCCCCAGTCCCTTATAATGTCGTATATTATATTAGTTTGACTTTCTACTGTTCTGTGGCATCCCATACATAGAACAGATAAATTTTCTATATTTCGAGTTCCTCCATATTTAACCGGCTGTATATGATGTACTATTAATTTTTCTCTTTTCCCACAACGTTCACACATACTTTGCTTCCTTAATGCTGCACTAATTTTTTGCCAATCGCAATCATAAGGTTTAAAAGTTCTTTTCCTTTGAGCGTTATTATATAAAATTTGAAGCATTTTCTTTTTAATATCATTATTGTATTTGTTCCAGTTGGCTACAGTAGCAGCACCTATTTTTTCTTTCGTTTCTTTAGAATGATAGTTATCACCTAATAATTTTTTTCTGTTTTTTAATCCTCGACTTACTTTTTTTCTAAATTCAGGATCTTTATTTTTAATTATCAAGTCTTCACGTGATTCTTGCCATTTGTTTTGACAGCACCTCGAGCAGAAAAAATGATTAGGCACTTTGTTTTGAGCATAACAACGTTTACCATATTTCCCACATATTTCACAACTAAATTTTATTACCAAGTTAGATTCACCTCTACATACAATCTATTTATCGTCTTACCAAGAGATTATGCCACAAACTGCGAGAATTACTTGTACGAAATCCAGAAGTGATCTTCCGTATGTCCCAGCGGTAAAATCAAAAATACACCACAGAATATCTCCGATTAGCCAAATATAAAAACACCATATATTCTTTCGTATGTTTAAAATAGTTCCTGTCAGCGAAATTGCTGTCAGAAACCATGTCATATCTATCATCATCGCTTTCTCCTTGCAGTTAGGAGTAGCTCCATTGCGTTGTCTTGTGGTGTATCGGTAAAACTTGTCGTACAATTTTGCTTTACAATATCAAAAATTTCATACCAGATAATGTTTGCCTGCTTTTGGAATCCCACACTCATCTGCACAAATGGGTTCGCAATTGCTGCCCCGGTGGTTGGATGCTTTCCTAAAAATCCAAACTTGCTTATTGCTTCTTCGCATTGTATGTATCTCGCAAAAGCCTGTGAATAGGATTCAACGAGTCTTGGATTTACAAACTGGTCGCATTTTCGCTTTTTTAGCCACAGCCATGTTTCTTCGAAGATTTTATCTGCTCCGAGAGGTTTTCCGTCTTTTTGCTCAGAACTTAAATATTCACTTGGTTTTGGAATCTGACTGCCTTCCAAATCCTGTGGCTCTAAAAAGTCAGAGCTATCCAGTTCGAATGAAGGTTCATCGTCTAAATCCAGCGGTTCAAAAACTCGTGCTGGCCTTCCCGATGCTATTTTATCAGCTAAAGAATCAGGCTTATCTCCGGCACGAACTCTTCGACCGCCTCTGTACGTTCCGTCCTTTGACATTTTCTCACACTCCTTTTGTAAAATAAAAATTCCCAAAAAGTCACGCAGCTTTTTGAGAATAATTGGTTAATACCCCGTTTGAATCGGATTTTTTTCACGCGTTTCCCCACGCCCGTTGCTTCCGAGGTAGGGAAGAGAGATTTTACTCCCCCCCCTCCGGAGGAGGCGACTCGAAGTCGCTCACCTTTAAAGTTTTATCAGTGCAGTATACCTTGCGTAGTCGTAGCCTTCGCCGTTGATTGCCAATGCTTCATCGTTTCTGCTTTCGTCCTTGAAAAGGAAGCACCTTGCTGTTCCGTCTTGTTCCTCGCCACACTGATTTGTAATCTCTTTTACGAATTCGTTATCCTCGTTTAAGTTTTGAATCAAATCTTCGTAGGATTCGTGGGTTAAAACCTTTTCTCCGATTACCTTGAATCTTTTTTCTTCTCCAAACTTTCTTGCTTCGTTTCTCAAAAGTTCCTCTCTGTTTTTTGCTTTGCGTGAAAAAAATCCTGTCATTTTAAAAACTCCTTTTTTAATTTTGCGTTAGGGTTTTGTTTTCCCTTCGCTAATTACATATTACCTCTACTCGTCTCGACTAGCAAGTTAATTCTGTGCTTTTAAATGTAGAACAACCCCGCAGTTTACCTAGCTTTTGCGTCACTAGTACACAAACAAAGGAGGGAGCAAAACGTAATCAATTTTATGGGCTAAATTGAAAATTTTTCCATAAATCGCGACTAAATTTTAAAAACGTTTAAGAGTTTTTTATGGTAACCCTTAAACGATAAGTTTTGTAAGTTGCTAAAAATCTCCTTTTTTGTGAAGCTCCTTAGTTTTTACTCAGCTTTTAAAAAATACTCCAGTTTTTGATTTTCTTCGTCAAGATTTTTTAATTTGATGTAGATGTCTTCTAGCCCTCTTAAGTAGCCCGGCAGGTGATTAATCATTTCGTAAACGTTGTTTTCTGCTACGTTTTTGTTTACCATTTTCTGGACTAGACTTAAATTTTCTGTAAGCTCATTGCTTAACTTTTGAGCAAGTGATTTGTTGAGTTCGATTGCCTTTTTAATTTTGCTTTCCATTCTTTTCCCTCCAAATTTTATTTAGCTTAAGGCCTTTTAGCTTGATTACATATTACCTCTCGTTGGCTACATTATCAAGCTAACAGTGTGCTTTTTGACATAGAACAAATCCGCATAAAATCTAGCTTTTACGTCATTTGTATACAATCAAAATCAAGGCTATACCTATCCCCAACGACCTCCTTCCGTTGCGGTAATTCTTGAGTGACAGCTTTTGCAAAGGCTCATCAAATTTTCTTCACGATGCGTACCGCCTTTTGATAAAGGAATTATGTGATGCACCTCTTCGACAGGTCTTAAAATATTTTTCCTTTCACACAGCTCACAAAGAGGATGCTCTTTGATGTAAAGCTGTCTTATTCTTCGCCACCTGCTACTGTAATTTTTATAAGTATTGGGATCTCTTTTATACTTGTTATAGTAGTGACTTTCGAGTTTTCTATGCTTTTCACAATACTTCTCTTCCGTAAGTTCCGGACATCCTATAAATCTACATGGACTTTTAGGCTTTTTTGGCATTACTTTCACCTCTGTAAAAATATTGAACCTCCACAACTTACTGTGAAGGTTCTTTGATTTTTATTTTCCCAATTATAATACTATCAAATTTCTATAGTGTCTTTCTATGTCTTTTAGTGTCCTGTTATTCCATCGCATACTTCCAAAGAGCGTCTATGCAATTTATGAAGATATCTCAAATCGTAATTCATCTCCACAGCGATCTGTTCCCACGTTCTAAAGCACAGATACCTGAGTTCGAGTAAGGTCTGAAGTTCTGGATTCTGAACCTTCTTGATTGTAGAAACGATATTTTTCTTTATTTCTACCAATTTTTCTATATCTTTGTTGATTTCCTCTTCTAAGTCCACTATTTTTGCTATAACGTCTGCCATTCGGCTTTGACCTTCTGTTTTGCTTATCGGCATATCTGACAGTGTAGACGTAGCTTTTGTTGCGAGACACCGTAGTGACTTGATTTGCTCCATTTTACAGTCTATTCTTTGGTCTATGTGATACGCTTGAGAAAGGTATTCTTTTACATTCATTTAAAATACCCTCCTTTGTCCAAATTCACAACCAGACCAAGTTATATATTTAAGGACATTACCTTGAGTGTCTACATTTAAAAGAGACTTATAATATTCACTTTCGGGATTACCACACTCATACACACTTTGGTTATCGCATTTCATAGTAGGATCTTCTCTAACAAAACGGTACAATTTGCACCTGATATTGCCATTTTTATTCTTTATGGACATAAAAACACCTTCCAAATTACAAATTTTAAAATTTATCTGCACTTTGAATTTTGTAATTTGTATTTTTGTAACTTTGCATTTTGAATTTTGTACTTTGAGGGTGTTTTATTCCAGCATCACCCCTTTCAAGATATCTTTTACTTCCTGTAAACTTGTAACTTTAAATGCCATACCACCTGATCCATTTATTTTTGTAATCATAAATTCCTGTAGCTTTGATAGCCTACCTTTTTCGGTTTTAACTTCAAACGCCACAAATTTTCCTTTATAGCAACAAATGATGTCGGGAAGCCCTGATACACCATATATGCCACCATGCTCTTTGAATGCGAAGCATTCGGGTATTGATTTCAAATATTTTAATATTTGATTTGTTATTGTTTTTTCTCTCATACTCTTATCTCCAATCCAACCGTTACCCATGTTACTCATCGTTACCCGAGTTTTTTGAAAATGGGTAACACCCTTAAACCCAATAACAAAGCCATTGTTTATATAAATGTTACCCATGTTACTCATAAAATAAATTTATTTGTTTATATAGGACTTTTTTAATTTACACAATAAAAAATTAAATCGTTTATATTACTCTAAATATACGAGTGTGTATGCGCAAAATCGGGGTTCATGGGTAACACACCTTCAAAGTGGCTATTTTAAGGGATTTGTAGGAACGTCATTTTCTCCATTTGTTCCCCAAGATATCATTGTTTCAATGCAAAAGCATTTTTGCAGCACTCCATTTATTCTTTTGGGTACGTGCATTCGCGTGATTCCGTGCTTATCTTGGATGGTATTTATCAATTCTCGGTCCTTAAATCCGCGAGTAACTTTCGAGTAGTCAAACCCGTTTTCCTCAAGTGCTTGACGCAGAATGTTTGGAATAATATACACCGTATTTTCCTCGATTTTTCCGTAACATGGCGTACTATCAGGTACAAAGCGGTTTTTATTGCTCGTTATCCAGCCTATTACAAAGTCCCAAGCTCTGTCGATGGTATCGGCTCTTTGTAATTCTTTACAATTTTCCATGATTTTAGTTCCAAGCTCTACAGCTTCGTCCCACGCTACTGTTTCATCAAGATTAAAGACCGATATACTCGAATAATAGTCACCAAGACACACTATTGCTACATTATCAAGATGCGTATTATCACATTCATCGCTGGAATGTTTAAGGATAGTATCTCGTAACTTTTCGAAGTCACGGTGTATCTTGTTTTTAACTTTCATTACGCTATTAATCAGGTACTCAATGTAAATTTTCCCTGCAAAACCATAATTGTTCTCGCTTGTCAGGTGAAACTGATGAGCCACATCGGGATTAGAAGCAGGCTTGCCGTAAAGTTCTAAAACTCGGCTTAAGACCCCATCGTTGCTTGATTCTTTGCTGATAGGTTGCTCACCGGACGTTATAATATTGTTTCTCCAGCTTAAAGTTTCCTGCATACCACCGTCTTTGGAGCCTCTGAGCCGCCCAAAGCCATTGCCAAGACTGTATATGATATTTTCAAGAGGCAGTCTCTTGTTGTTCAAAACCTGCAATTCATCGATGGCAAAAGGAAGATGTTTGAGTATGCCTGCCATTCGCTCGAGGCCAACGCTCGTAGCATTAAAACTGCCCATGAGCTTCGTTGGATTCCCCCAGACGCTTATTGCCATCTTAATTGCTGCGGTCTTTCCAGACCTAGAATCGTGCCAGATGTGTACGAAAAATACACGATGATTCAATATTTTAAAAAGTGGCGCACTGAACGATGATGCTAAGATAAATCTTCCAAACGGACTCTCTCGGAGTAATTTTGCATTCTTTATCCACGTCTCTAAACTGCCACATTCGCAGGTGCTGTCGATAACATTTGCTGCTTCTTTATACTCCGATTCAAAAACAATCTCGCTACTAAATTTATAGGGAAAAAACTCTTTTCCGACCCAGCCCATACGGGAGATTGACTTCACAAACGGAATCTTACTATCATTGACACTTTCGTAATCATAGAGATATTTCACAATGTCAGAAGCATTGCCCGAAGATATAGGGAGTCCACTATCAGCGTATTTAATTATCGATGTTCGATTAAACACATGAGACCGCGGTGCAATGACACATTTCAAGTGTCCTCGATTCCAAAATGTAATCTCAACTTTCTGAGTTCCGTCATCTATATTTTCAAACTTTCGAGAGATAATCAGTGGACATGGACACACCTGCATCAGTTCGTCAGAAACATTATTTTTTAAGATTTTACAAACTCCGTGTTTCTCATCGACTTCCCAGCCTTGAGGCACTACTGCACCAAAAGTCTCTAGTTTATTAAGTTTTAGGAGACGAGGTTTCTCAGATTTATCGCCATTGTTGCGATAAGTCTCGTGTCTGACCGCCTTTTCAAAGTCACGAAGATTAATTTTGCCTTTAAGTTTTACCTTAAGTTTAGCGTATTCTGACGGAAGATTCGATTTAGCCCACGCACAAAGTTTCACATTATCTTCTGATAAAATTTCATTAACATCTACTTTTTCACTTAAAATTAAGTTCTTAAAACGCTCTTCACGGCTCGGCAGACCATAAACGATAGGAGCCTTAACAAAACAGTTTTTGCCGCAGTCGAAATTAAGATTATTTTTTATATATTCGCAGGTATGAGGCTTGTTTTCTGATATTGCACGTTCGATTTTTCTCTCAGTTTCATAAAAACTGTACTTAGGATAATTTTTGCTAAACTGATGTACCGAATCGTTACCCCCTTTAAGTGGAGCAAGGTTGGTAATCATAGCGTGCCACAGAGGCTCCGGTAGCTCCGCTGCATTGTCCACACAATATTTTATAAAATTGCATTTTCCTAGGACTTTATCAGCACCTTGTGCATTTTTAACAATAGGTGCAATTATATCGTTACAATGTACATATTGACTAAATTTATCTAAACTGTACCTTTTAAGATTACTTTCTATTACTTTGCACATAGCTCCATCTTTCAGTTTGTGATTAATAGTTCCCGGTACTCTTAAAATTCTAGCCAAATCATAAACATTATCGATTCTCCAACCACGCTTTTTTGCTTCAAGGCTTATGTATCTTCCAAATCCTTTAAATATCGAAACAATGTAGCTTCTGTCTTGGTTGGTTTCAATGTTAAATGGTTCTTTTAAAAGCCAGTATCCATGTATTCCGTTACCTGAATTTACAATTATGCTTGGTTTGATATCCAGATTGTTAAGAAACGATGCGGCTTCGGACGTTGTCTCAGGAAGTGATTTTTCAGCATGAGCATCGCCTTTAACATCAATATCAGCGTACAAAGCTCCAATGCACAAGATATCTTTTTCACTTCCTCTAAGGCCATTTTTGAGCACCTTATTTCTTAGACCTACACCAAAAAATACATTTGTTTTTTGGCTTATACTTTCAGCAGTTTTTGCAACTTTCTCGATCTCGCTTACCTTAAACCACTTAGTATTTCTACTGGGTAGGACTGTCAGCGTTATAAATCCGGTGTTGCAGCCTTTATAAATTTCATTTAAAAACTCACAGGTATTCACGATCTCACCGCCTTACGTTTTTTTGATTTACTTTTCTTGCTGTAGGATAACGAAAAAATATACATAGCTTTTTTACGTCTTTCTTCTGCAGTTACATTTTTAATTGCTTCATAAGCCGTTAAATCGTAGTAGCCTTCAGCATTTTTTAGTCCTAAATCCATAATTTTATCCCTCCATCTCTTTAAGAGAGCCAAATCTTGTTCCGACAGCGGCTTCAGCTACCAGCGGTATATCAAAGTCCTCAAACGGCTGTGTTTCCATGCACTCTTTTACAAACTCTACTGCTTCATCTAACTTTTCTTCCGGTAATTCGAAAATTAATTCATCGTGTATTTGTAGCAAAGGTCTAAGCCATGGCCTTTCAGGTAGTCCACGAAGTATCCTGACTATTGCTAACTTTAAGATATCAGCTGCGGTTCCTTGTATCGGAGTGTTAAGAGCTTGTCTTTCAGAAAAACTCTTTTTATTCCAGTTCGATGACAGAATATTCGGAAGATATCTTCTCCTGCCGAGATACGTCTCTGTATATTCGTTAAACTTTGCTGTGACTTTTACCTTGCGCTGCCACGTTTCAAGCTGAGGATACCCAGCTTGAAGGTTTTTTATAATCTCTTCGCACTCTTCAAGAGTTTTATTTAACCCAGCCTTAAATTTAAGGCTTCTGAGAAGTCCTCTTGCAAAGAGACCAAAGAACACTCCAAAATTACACGCTTTTGCAATGGTTCTGCGTTCCTTGTAATGAGGTGCGTTTTTATCGACAGCTTGTTCAAACGGAATTTTATAGATTACAGATGTTGTCTTTGCGTGAATATCGCCACCGCTTTTATATGTTTCCATCATGGCTTTATCTCTGCAGTAAAACGCCCCAACACGAAGTTCAATCTGCGAGAAATCGAGCGACATCAGAACTTTACTTTTAGGTGCAACAAAGAAATTCCTTACTCCGATTGGATCATTATCCTTACGGGGGCAATTTTGAAGATTTGGATTTCTACTTGCAAATCTTCCTGTCTCAGTTCCAAGAGGGAAGAGATCTGGATGTATACGTCCTGTTGCGGAGTTAAGATGCTTAAAATAACTGTCTATATACGTCGACTTAATTTTGCCCCACTTGCGATAATCCTTGATTATATCAAACAATGGCACATATTCAGGCTCATGTTCTTTACAATATGAAGATAAAAGGATGAATGCTTCATCATCTGCAGCTTCTTTGTTTTTTCCCGTTGTCTTTAAAACGGGGAGGCCTAACCTTCCATAGAGAAAGTTCTTAAATTCCTGAGTCGTAGCGTTAGAGCCAATATTTATATTACCTGTAAGGAGTGATAGGTCCTCTTTTAATTGTCTGAGCATTGCGGTGGCTTGGTCTCGCTTTTGAGTTAGCAAGTTGCGATCAACGAGCATTCCGTTATGTTTCATTAATCCCACATACACCGCTACAGGTGACTCTATATTCTCGACCAAAAATCTGTGTTTAGGTAAGTTTTTATCAAACCAATCGTTGAACAGGTGATACAGTCTCAGAGCATAGTCGCTGTCTGCACAGGCATATCTGATCGTTTCAAAGTTCTCTGGATTAAGCTCATCAAAAAATGCTCCTTCTGTCACGCTTTCAAATGTAGGTAGCTCCACCTTCAAAAGTTCAGGAACCAATTTTTTAAGACCGCTATCGGCAAGGCTTCTAAATTCTGTATTTGTCTTAAGAGTAAGCTGAGCTGCAGCCATCGTATCGTAAACTTTGCATCTCATAACAAAGCCCAAAGCGTAGAAAAAGCTACTTTCAAACGCTGCATTATGAATTACCACAGTTTTATTTTCGTTTAGCAAAATCTCCTCTTTAATGAACGAGAAAACTTCGTTAAAATCAGCATTGTCGTAATTTCTATGACGGAGGGGAACATATATCCCCGTTCCGTATTCAACTGATAGACTAATACCTGTGATTTCTGATTTATTCGAGTCAAGCGATGCCTTTTCATCACGTCTGTATTCATGTTTAGGAGAGGTTTCTATATCAATCGCCAAGAGAGCATGACTTCCTATATAGTTTCTAATTTCCTCTGCGGTCTTTACTAATTTATACTTCATTGTCCACATCCTCCTGTGGTTGAGATTCACCTAAACTTGCGTGATTTTTGATTTGTGTAATAAGTTCTTGTAGGTTATCTTTTTCTGTTTGACTTAAGTCTCGAATTACAGAAAAATGAACCATAGAAAAGGCTATCCCCGTTTTATTTACTGCTTTTTTAAGAGACAGCTTTGTTACAACGCTATCTGATCTTTTACCCACACCAAGTAATCTTCTGATATACTTTGAAAATTCCTGAATTGAACTCGCCGGAAGTACTAAAACTGCAGGTAATATTTCATTTTCACGAAGAAGGTATAGTCTGTGTTTGTTCTTACACGCTTTGGAGCCATTTTCACCGCTTCCAAATGCATTTAATTTGCACAATTTGCACTTTCCTCCGGGGATACCATTACCATTAATCCCATCAAAACTGCAGCAATCAGGAGGATTATTGCTTCCGTTATATTTACTCTTATAGTAACTAAACATGGGATGATGGTGTAAAATTGCTGCAGAAAATTCCTTAACAGTTATGGGGTTATCGGCATCCTCAAGATTAGGGAATTCAAAGTTCGTACCTCCTCCTGCAGGAATTTTTATACGATCAAACCCACTGTCAAGTCCTGCAAGTTCATTTTTTACATCAATTCCTAAGTTTAAATTAATTGAATATCCTTCGTTTGTTATCATTAATTTCGTATTTTCTTTCATTTCAATTCCTCCAAAATTTATTTTGATGCCTTTCTTATACCAACTGTGTTTTTTTCATATACGTTAACAAGTCCTTCAAGCCAAGAAGGGAGAAGATTATCATTTTCAGAAATCTGTTCTTTCACAAAAGAGGATAGAGAATTTGCATTTATAGTTTCGTGAATTAAATCTTCATAGCCTTTCTCACGAAGTTTCGAGTATAGTTCGTCTTTTAGCCCAGCCACTGCCGAGGCTTTGGTACTTGTCGTCAAACAGAAAGTATTGCCACCGCGAGTAAAGTTCTGTGTTTCTTTGAGTATCATAAGCTCTGAAAGTTCGCTATCCACTTCAAAAATCATATCGTTAATACCCCGAAGCTCCAGTTCTTTTTGTTTCTTCTGATCCTTTAAATCCTTAAGTCTATCCGCTAATTCAAACATTACATTTTCCATAATTTATTTCCTTTCTGATTTAAATGGATTGAGTCCTTGCCTGTAATCATCAATAAGTGATGAGGCTAAATCGTATTTTTTATTAAGTGATTTCATTACTTTTTCATCTATCGTATCTTTGGCTATCAGATAAATATATGTGCACGGATCGCACTGACCGGCACGATGAATTCTAGCTTTTGTCTGCTCGAAGTTGCTCATCGAATAATCAAGTGAATAAAACACCATCGTACTGGCTGCTGTAAGCGTTATACCAAGCCCTGCTGTCGCAATCTGACCCACAAATACAAGTACATCCGAGTCATTTTGAAACTGCGCGATCTGCTCGCTGCGGTTTTTTATATTTCCGGTTATAATTGAAAATTTCAGTTTTTTCTTTAACAGCAAATCCGTTATTGCCTCAATCTCAGGAATAAATCGGGCTATTACCACAAGTTTTTTACCGCTTGACGTTACTTCATCTACAATGTCATCAAGAGCACCTAGCTTTGCGGTACTTACTTGATGTATCTTTTTGCCTTCGTCATCACCTAAAAATCCCCCAGTCAACTGAGAAAGCCTTAGAATTTTTGTAAGAATATTTGTCACAGTTACTTCGCCTCTTGAAAGCTCTGCGAAGCTGTCCTTCACAAGGTGTTTGTAAATATTCATAGCATTTGGTTCTAATTCGACAGAACGAACTATATCGGTCGTTTCAGGTAGATCCAGACAATCAGACTTTGTTGCCCTGAACGCAATACTATGGATTTTTTCCTTTAGCTCAGGTTCCATTGACTTTTTTAAAACCGGAGTATGATTTCCGTATCCGACCATGTCGAAGTAACGATTTCTAAAGGCATAAAAACTTTTACCAAATATTCTTGGTTCTAAGAATTTATACTGCGAGAAAGCATCAATCGCTTTATTTGTTATCAATGTCCCCGTAAGGATTAACCTGTATTCTGTCTTTTCACCAAGCCTATGAAGCGATTTTGATGCTGCGATATTATGAGTCTTTATTTTGTGAGACTCATCAACAAGGATCATGTCGGGTATCCAATTTTTAATTTGCGGTTCGATCCTCCAAACAGACTCATAATTTACCACCGCTACTTGCAGGGAAGCACCGTTCATTGAATTAAGCGTCATGGCTTTGCTATCAGACGTACCCTTTAAAACTTTTAAGTCATAGTCAAAGTCGGCAAACTTTGAAAATTCTTCTTCCCACACTCCGCAGATTGATAATGGACACACTATGAGCAACTTTCTGATTTTTGATTCTTTATACAGTGCTCCTGCTGTGGCTACAGATATAAGACTTTTCCCACAACCCATCTCAATTAAAAGTGCTACTCCTCCCGGATTCTCAAACTTATTCATTACAAATTTAAACGCTTCTTCCTGATGCTGATATGGTATTGCTTTTATCGGCATCTTTAAATTTTCAAATTCCAAAATTAAACCTCCTTGATTTCAATTTTTTGAACGCTGTCCTGTGGCACTATGACCATTAATTTTTGAGCATTTCCGAACCACCTGTTGCGGATCCTTTCGAGGAGCGGTAGCTTTTTAAATTTTGCTATGCTTATTGGCTCCTCTCCTGACCTTCTGACCGTAATTTTCATTTCATGTTTATACATACTTTTCACCTCTGTTCCGAGACTTTATTTTTGTTTCCTTAAAAACGCCTCTATATATAAGCCACGAGAAAGGCCTTAGGTGTCGCAAAAATTTTATAATCTATGTTTTGCATAAAATTTTATAATAAACATTTTGTTAATTATCTATTTAAGCAAAATATTTCTTAGCTTTTTTCTTATTCTCTTCATCCTCTGCTTTACCGAATTTTCACTAACATCCATAAATTGAGAACATTCAAATTGAGATAAATTATTTTTATTTAAATAAAGTTTATGTATTAACTCTTTCTCTTGAGGCTTCAGCTTTGCTATCGCATCATACAGTTTGTCCTTATCAAAATTTCTACAAACATCTCCTAAAATATCAACCGTTATGTCAGAATTTCTCTCGTCTTTATCAAACAAGTCCAGACTTTCGTGTCTTCGGGTTTCCTTACGGTCGTTATTTTTAAGATTTCTATCCAGTTCCAGCATAATTTCCTCAAACTCACCATATACTTCTATAGATACATCTTCGCCAGTCACAAATTTATATTCTATTTTCATTGTCCTCGTCCTTCCGAATTTTTGATTTATGTTCAAAAAACGAAGGACTCTTGGTGGACCTCTCACAAAACAAAAAAAGACGCTGATAAGCAACTTTGAATCACTCCGATGCTTAAAATGACGTCTTTAATTTTCATAAATTATGCTTAAATTATCTTTAGGTCAGCGACCCAAATTCGTTGGGTTGCCGACCCAAATTCTTTGGGTTCAGCACCCAATCCTTGTAGAGTACAAATGACATACAAAAAATGTATATATTTCACAAAGATTAAGCGAAAGAAATATTCGCCTTTTTGTGATAAATTTTTACTGGAAATAAATGTTAATATCGAAAAGAACAATAACATAAGGAGGAAAAATCATGCTTAAAAAAGTATTTGTTACGTTGGCAGCTGTTGCTTTAGTTTTTGGTGCAGTTTCGAACACAAGTATTCCTAAAAATTTAGCAGATGCTTGTTATTGTGTCTGTTGCGATCACAACGGCGATGGATGGGATAACTAGCACTAAAAAATTGTTGGTTAATATAAAAAAAGATACATAAATCTAAATTTGTCGATTTATGTATCTTTTTGTAATCTTTTACCTTATAATATAAATAATTAACTTATGTAAAATAGGGTGAAATTTTTGATACTTCTTACATTAATCAGTATAATTCGGTATTTAATAAGTGGTTCTTTCGCTTTTTCTATATTTAACAATTCAAAAAAATATCCTTTTAAAGTTACTGGTATTCAGTCAATTTTATATACTATTTCCCTTACCGTATTTAAAACTTTTGTAATTGATAATCCAATAATTACGTTGATTTCAGCTATGGCGATTTTCGGGTGCCTGTTTTTAAAGAATAAGATGGAGACACCCAAAACTATGGTTACATACTCACTTTTTATAGCATGTATGCTTGAGTATACCCACTTTATTATTTTTGAGGGTGTTTCAAACGTATGGAAATACTTTGAATTCCCTGAGGCTAAGTATGATAATTATACAAGTTTGTTGCTTTTTAGAGTAACAGTTCTTTTACTGTACGCTTTAATTATTATGTTAATTTATAAATTTGACCAAATAAATATAAAATCAGTATGTAAACTCTCAAATTATAGAATTTTCCGTATATTTTTTATAATTGCCCTAGGGGTAATTGTCTATTTAAAGCATCACATTAAATATACTATTTCAAATGAATTCCACGATATTTTATCTATTATATTTGTATCCTTTATAGTTTTAACCCTTATATTTACTTTTTCCTCAAAAAATTTTTTAGAAATAATTGAAGCTTTCCACAAAAGGAAAATAAATCCGGCGATAGAAGAAGCCAAACTGCAAAAGGATAAGGGGTATACCGGACTGATTTTTGAATTAAAAGAATTAAATTCACAAATGAAGTATTTTCAACATGAGCTATACATAATCGGAATCGACATAGAAGATAAAAAAGCTAAACAACTGGTACATTGTAACGTTCTGATTAATCAAGAAGAAAATCCGGAAAAAGTAAATATGAGATCTGGCATTTATTTTTATACTGGGAAAATCTTAGGAGTACAGCCTAAAAGCGTGGAAATGAATATAAGTAACTTATTAAAGAATCATTGGAGTTCACGCGATCCGGAAATACTTAAGAAGATAAAACAAAATTATCATGGACCAATCTCTGAAGAAAATGGCGCTCCTACTCCAAGAGAATTTATGCTATATTTAGCCAAAAAATATAGACAAGATAGTTCTGTGAATGAAAGCACAGACAAAATTAAAATCTCATTTTTTGAAAAATGCTTATTGGATGTATAAAAGTTTTTTATTAAATACAACTAACTATAAAAAATACCCACTCAGTGAAAGATTGTTTCTAGCCTGAGTGGGTAATCTTATAAATTTATCTTTTTTAATTCAAAAAACAATTACCTAATTTAATCTTCAAACTCCAATAGCTTATATGGCGGAATTTTAAAAGTGTCTGCAATTGCAAACAGTGTTTTCAATGAAATTGGCTGTACAAAGTTCGGAGTTTCAACTTGCGACAAATATCCGGGACTTAATTCAATTTTTTCTGCTAAACATTCTTGTGTCATACCATTTAATTTACGATAATATGCAATTTTCAAGCCAATTTGAATATAACGATTTTTATCAATTTTGTTCATGAAAAATACCCCTTTTTATATTTTAGGGTATTGCATGAAATCAAAGAACATTTTAAAATATATAATATTATAGGTATTACCTATAAATAAATATGTTACATACTGTATATATTTATTTATGCCTTTAATTATTTATCAGAACATAAGAAAGCCCTTGAATAGGGCTGTAAAATTTTATTAGATTAAGAATTTTGGTTTGACGTTCGGTTTAAAAAACATCTAATTATATCAATTAAAAGTGTTTTTTCACTATTGCTCATTTTAGATAATGCTAAAGATAACTCCGAAATAACTGCCGCATCAGATAATTCACTTTCGCACAAAAGTCCATCTATAGTTATATTTAGTGTTATTGCTATATTTACAACTGTTTCTAAACTTGGAACCCTTTCTCCTCGTTCTATTTGCCCCAAGAACGTTGGCGAAATCTCGACTTTTTCGGCAAGTTTTGCTTGTGTCAAGCTATTTGCTAATCGTTCTTTCTTTATTTTTTCCCCTAAACGCTTATAGTTCACATTTATCACTCCTAATTATATCATAGGTATTTTGCCTCGTTGCTTAAACAATATATAAGCGTTTTTATATTGACTATAAGCGTTTATAATAGTATACTGTCGTTAGAAGTTTAGGGAGGAAACCTAAAAAGAAAATGTTTATAAGTTTTTATCTTCAATCTTAGGTTCCATGTTTTCCATAGCATATTTGCAACATTGAAGAACAAGCAAATTAAAAGATATGCCATTTTCAGCAGATACTTTATTTAGCTTCTCAAATAGCGTTTCAGTAAATCTGACTGTTCTTGAAATATTTGCATCTTTAAATTCATTTTCGATCTTGAACATTTTTTACACCTCTTTTAAACTTATTTATATAACCATAATAGGTTTTTTATTTTTGTCTTAATATAACCATTTATGGTATCATTTATGCAACCAATATAAAATGAGGTGAAAATTTGAATCCAAAAACTTGTTGTTTTACTGGACATAGAATACTAAACCAAGCTTTGAAAGTTTTTACAAAACAAATAATTACCGATGAAGCAATCAAACTTATAGATCAAGGTGTGATGTATTTTATCGCTGGTGGTGCATTAGGATTTGATACTTTAGCAGCACAAGCTGTGTTAGATTTGAAAAAAGATTATACACAAATAAAACTGATTCTTGCGATCCCATGCAAAAATCAATCTGATAAGTGGAGTTACGACAATAAGGTAGAATACGAAAAAATTAAAAACGCATCAGACAAAGTTATATATTTATCAGAAAAATATGAAAGTAGTTGTATGCTAAAACGGAATAGATATATGGTCGATAAATCTGATTTTGTTATAGCTGCGTGGGATGGTAGAAAGAGAGGTGGTACATATTACACTGTAAATTATGCTAAAAAACTAGGCAAAAAAATTATATTCATAGATACTGGGAGTAAAAATGATGACATTGATTGACAGCGACAGCAAATTAAAAAAAAGAATTTTTGAAAATATAAAAATTGTTATGGACTTAGAAACACAACTTGATAACACCTTTAAAAGTAATAAAATTTGCACTCTTTCAGCACTTGGGATTGGCTCCATTATTAGAGGTAGTCAGAAAAATATATTAAAACAGATCAGAGACGATATAGATACAATTATTAAAAACTAATATTGGTAATTTATTTGTGTAAATCTTTACAATGTTTAAAATCCCACTTGACTCTGCTCATTATTAGAGTTTATATGGATGTACGGAAGATTTATGGCATTAAAAATGTCATGGCAGAATTAAGTGTTAGCCCACTTAATCCCTGCAAAAGGTACTATAGCTACCCTTCGCAATCGTAAAAACGACACCATAACTCTCTGAGTATACATTATTTTGTGTGAATTTACAAGCGGTGATTTTAAACGTGTGTAAGGGAATGAAAGTAGCCTTATATGCGTTTTTTCTGTTTTAAGTTTTCTGAAAAATTTTAAAAGGAGTTATGTCAAATATGAATGTATTTGAAAATGTTGAGTTTTTGTGTGGCATTGTGAAAGGATCTAATGATTTAATCAATCGATTTTTTAGTGTTGCCTTGGATGTTAAAAGTGCACTGGGAGAAAAAGGTAAACTTTTAGATGAATATCTACTGGCAGTTTTTGAAGCTGTGAATTCTATAGACATTTTATCGGCAACAAATATGGCCGATAATTTATGTGCTGATGTTCTTCATTCATGTAGATGTGTTCTTAAAAATCAACCTACTACCGAGCAAAGACATTTTTACAAAGAGACAAAACAATATATAGAAAGCCATAATTTTAACTCTATAAATATTGAAACTAAAGTATATTTTTATGTGGCAAATGTCTTAATTGATAATATCGAAAATATGATTAAAATCTTCGCTCGTGAAACTAAAAATAAAATTTTAAGTATATCTAAGTACGAAAAGATCAATCGTAAGTATCAAGAAATAACTGGCTTAATAGACGAGCATAAAATAGAACTTCTAAATTCTTTATTAGATGAAGCTTTCATTATGTGTCCTATAAATACAATTTTTGTTCAAGCATTAATGCTAAAAATAGTTGAATTTATGCTATACCAAGACGTAGAAACAAAAAACAGTATTTTCCAACTAATAATTGATAATAAAAATAATAACTAATTTTGAGAAATAAGGGATGAAATTATGAATATAAAAGAATTTATGGAAAGCAATGATAATTTTGATAAATACGTAGATACAGAACTAGACAAAGTTGCAGACTGTTTTTATAGCTTTGTACACGGATTTTGGGACCTAGATAAAATAGGATACCCTGAAAAACATCTTGAAAGTGTCGTTCCTGATGAATATAACAAAGACGGTGTTTTAAAAAAGCATTTTGATATAATTTATAAACTCGAAGATAAATTGCAGGACATTGAAGAACAAACTCGTAAAGATGAGGAAGGGTTTAATATTGACGAATCGATGGTTACAGAACTTAAAAATGAATACCATGATCTAATTGATGATTTTTCAAAGAAAATGTTTATGTATGGCATGAAATTTGGTATTAAACTGGCGAAAAAAATAATTTAAGAAATAAATAACAAATCCGTCAATAAAAATATTGGCGGGCAATTATTTTTATAAATTTTAACCGTGTGAAAGTATGCAACCACCCATAAAAAATTTTCAAAAAAATGCAACCGGTTGCATACTTTCACACGGAAAGCTCAAAATGGAGTAAAAAAGCCCTTAAAATTCACATATAAAATTAGCTTCAAAACGCTCAAAAGCCCAGTATTACTGGGCTTTTACATTGTATCAATTTTGTATACATTATTTGCGGTGTCATATATTTTTCAGTCAACGTGACAAAACAAGGGTGTTGCGTTGCAAAGACAAAAATTCCGCTTTCCT
>CALWJD010000003.1:0-145089 GCA_944380925.1 uncultured Clostridia bacterium
TTGGTAGAGCACCTGACTCTTAATCAGGGTGTCCGGGGTTCGAGCCCCCGATGGTGTACCATCTCCTACCCGCCAACCTCTTTAGTTGGCGGGAGCTTTTGTTTATTCGCTTATTTATTTTTGATTCGAATTTTGACATTCATTCTTTTTTATTTTTTGTTTCCGTCGATTTTTGAAGCTTTTTATACTCAGGAGATAGAATGAAGGAAGAAACTAAATTTAGGATATGGAAATTTAAAAAGCACAAATTAGAAAGAATAAAGAGAGCATGTGATTTTAATCTATTTATAAACAAAAAAAGATGAAAATTCTTACTGGAAGAATAAATTAAATATATTCTTAAAACTTATTTTTCGTTTGGCAATAATAGCACCTATACTATTTATTTTTATTTATATTGAAAAAGGAATATATGAAATTATACCGTGGTTACAAGATTGTGTAAATATTAAAAATGATATTTTTTTCAAATTTTAATTGCCACCTTGGGACTAGCCGGATTCTTGATTGCATTATTCTATTCGAACTTGTCCGGAGTATTTTTAAGCAAGTATGCAAATTTGGATTTTAGTATTGCTAAAGCGGTTATTGAAGAACCTGAAAACCGCAAGAGTTTAAGCGGAATAACAAACTATGTGATTATTAATGTTTTACTACTTGCACTTAGTGTATTTAGTATGGAATATCGTGGTATTATGGCTTGTTGTTTCTTAATGTACACGTTATATATTATTGTGGCATTTATGCATATCTCAAAAAGGATCTTTGTGTTTAACAATTTAAATTCGATCACATGTTTAGAGATTAAGAAAATACAAATTTCTTATTCATGCCAAGATATTGATAATATATATTGGCAATATATAGGAGGATTAATAAAGTTATGGCGAAAACAACAAAGCCAAAAAAAGAAATATCTATGGAAGAAGCTTTGTGGAAATCGGCGGATAAACTTCGTGGGTCGGTGGAGCCGGCGGAATATAAACACGTTGTGTTAAGTTTGTTTTTCTTAAAGTTTGCAAGTGATAAATTTGAGATAAGAAAACAAGAGATTATTGATGAGGGTTACGAAAAATACGTGAATATGCCCAACTTTTATTCTATGAAGAATGTGTTTTTTATACCCGAAAAGTCAAGATGGTCTTTCATTATGGAAAACGCAAAGCAAGATGATATTGCATTAAAAATCGATACGGCACTTTATACCATTGAAAAGGAAAATCCGGTACTAAAGGGTGCGTTGCCCGATAACTACTATTCACGTTTGCACATTGATACGACCAGGCTTGCCTCGCTTCTTGATGAGATTGATAGAATCAATACCGATGACAATGAGAACGATATAATCGGCAGGATTTATGAATACTTTTTGGGTAAATTTGCGCTTGCGGAAGGTAAAGGTAAGGGCGAATTTTATACGCCAAAATGTATAGTGAATTTAATTGCGGAGATGATAGAGCCGTATGATGGTATACTTTATGACCCGTGCTGTGGTTCGGGAGGCATGTTCGTCCAATCTATGAAGTTTGTTGAAGCGCATAGGGGGAACAAGAAAAATGTTTCTATTTATGGTCAGGAAAACATTAATACTACATACAAGTTGGCAAAAATGAATCTTGCAATCAGGGGTATTTCCTGCAATTTGGGAGAACAAGCAGCAAATACATTTACAAATGACTAACATAAAGATTTAAAGGCCGACTATATAATGGCGAACCCACCTTTCAATCAAAAAAATTGGCGTGAACCCAACGAACTTGTAGATGATCCCCGCTGGAATGGGTATGAAGTCCCGCCAACAAGTAACGCAAATTATGGCTGGATTCTTAATATTGTTTCAAAGCTTTCTGCGAATGGTGTAGCGGGATTTTTGCTTGCCAACGGAGCGCTTTCCGATGATGGTACCGAACTTAAAATCCGTAGGAGATTGATTGAAAATAATCTTGTTGAAGCTATTATAATATTGCCCAGAAATCTGTTTTATACGACGGACATAAGCGTTACGCTGTGGATACTCAACAAGAATAAGAAAGCCAGAGTAGCCGAGCAAAACGGGCAAATAAAGAGGTATCGCAATCGTGAAAAAGAAGTATTGTTTATGGATTTGCGTCAAATGGGGAGCCCATATGAAAAGAAGTATATTGAACTTACGGCAGAGGACCGTGAAAAAGTAACGAATGTATATCATAATTGGCAGCAAGAGGGATATGAAAGTACATATAAAAATGAGGCGGAGTTTTGCTATTCTGCGACAGCCGATGAGATTGCGGAAAAGGGATATACGCTTGTCCCGAGCCGATATATTGAATTCGTAAATCGAGATGAGGATATAAATTTTGATGATAAAATGAAGGCGTTACAGGGAGAACTGAAGGAATTGCTGAAAGAGGAAGAAAAGTCAAAAGCGGATTTACTGAAAGTGTTCAAGGAGTTGGGCTATGAAATCGAATTATAAAAAACTCGGACCTTACATTAGGCAAGTTGATGTACGAAACGTGGAAGATAAAAAAGAAAATTTATTGGGAGTATCTGTTCAGAAAAAAATTTATTCTTTCAATAGCAAATACTGTTGGTACTGATTTTACAAAATACAAAGTTGTGAGAAAAAATCAGTTTACTTACATTCCCGACACGTCAAGGCGTGGTGATAAAATTGGCATAGCTTTGCTAACTGATTATGATGAGGGGTTGGTAAGTAATGTTTATACGGTTTTTGAAATAATTGATGTAACCAAATTGATACCCGAATATCTTATGCTGTGGTTTAGCAGACCTGAATTTGATCGCTATGCAAGATATAAATCGCATGGAAGTGTTCGGGAAATATTTGATTGGGAGCAAATGTGCAATGTTGAACTCCCGATTCCGCCGTTGGAGGAGCAAAAGCGTATTGTTGATGAGTACAATGTTATCAACAAAAGGATCGCCCTCAAAAAGAAGATAAACGAGAATTTAGAGGAGCAAATAAAGTGTTTATTTAATAATTCGTTTGGAAAGGTAATAAAGTTAACAAGCAAATTACCTGAGGGTTGGATATTAGATAAGGCACAAAACATTTATAATATTTCCGTAGGTAAAACGCCGCCTAGGAAACGTCTTGATTGTTTTACTACCAATCAAGTTGGCACTAAATGGGTTTCTATCGCTGATATGGGTTCTAATGGCATGTTTATATTAAAAACTTCGGAAAATTTAACCGAGGAAGCGATTAAGGAGTTTAAAGTCAAGTTGATACCAAAAAACACTGTAATATATAGTTTTAAGATGACTAATGGTAGAACATCTATTACAACAGAAGAATGTGCTACTAATGAGGCTATTGCACATTTCGGAACAGATGATATATCTTTGTCTTTATATGCTTATTGTTATTTAAATTTATTTAGGTTTTCAGACTTAGGTAGTACTTCATCAATTACTGAAGCTGTAAATTCAACCATCATTAAATCTATGCCTTTTGTAATTCCTCCTCAAAAAGTGCTGGATAATTTTGCTATGAGTGTTATTCCGATTTTTAAACAAATAAAATTAAATTTATGTGAAATTATGTTATCTGTTGACATCTTGGATAGTTTTTTATCTATGTTAAGTCTATAAAATTTGTTTTAAAAACTGTAGTTCTTTAAATGGTAGTGTATAATAAACTCATATCTATTTTGATGAACACGCTTTGGAAATGGCTATTATGGATTTTTTGCAAGACGAAGGTTATAAATACGTCCGTGGGGACAGTATACATAGGCAAAAAAATGAAGTATTGCTCATTGATGATTTAAAAAATTACCTGCTTAACCGTTATGCCGATGAGGGCTTGACTCTTTCGGAAGTCAATTCCATTATATTTATGCTCAAAAGCGTTTCGGGTACTTTGTATGAGGCTAATAAATCTGTCTTTAAAATGCTTTGTGACGGATTTGTTTTTAACCGTGAAGACCGCTCAAAAAAGGATTTATATATCGAATTTATTGACTTTGATAATCCCGAAAATAATATTTTTAGAGTTGTTAATCAATTTGAAGTCGACGGGTCAATAACCAGACCAGAATTCCCGACGGTATTATATTTGTAAACGGTATTCCTGTAGTGGTGTTTGAATTTAAAAGCGCCGTTAAAGAAAATACTACTATTATGGACGCTTATACTCAGCTTACTGTTCGCTATCGCCGTGATATCCCCGAACTTTTTAAATATAATGCATTTGTGGTAATAAGTGACGGTGTAAATAATAAATATGGCTCGCTTTTCACCAAATATGATTTCTTTTATGCGTGGAGGAAAATTAATTCTGAGGATAAGGAACTTGACGGTATAGACTCTTTAACTACTATGATAAAAGGACTATTCCGTAAAGATAGGTTGCTTGCTGTAATAAAGGATTTTATATACTTCCCCGATAGCTCAGATAAAGATTTGAAAATTGTATGTCGTTATCCCCAATTTTTTGCGGCAAATAAGTTATATGAAAATATTAAAAATCATTTGCGACCTGAAGGCGACGGCAAAGGCGGTACATATTTTGGTGCTACGGGTTGTGGAAAGAGCTATACAATGCTGTTTTTGACTCGCATGCTTATGAAATCTAAATATTTCCATAGTCCGACGATTATTCTAATCACAGACAGAACAGACTTAGATAGTCAATTGTCTAGGCAATTTGTTGCATCTAAAAAATATATAGGCGATGAAAATGTAATCAGTATCGATTCAAGGGAAAATTTACGAAAAGAACTATCCGGGAGGACAAGCGGCGGAGTTTATTTGACAACTATTCAAAAGTTTACCGAAGATTTGAAATTACTTACGGATCGCAGCAATGTAATTTGTATTTCCGATGAAGCACATCGCAGTCAAGTTAATTTGGGTCAGAAAATGCGTATTAACGAAAAAGTTGTAAAACGTGGTTACGGTTTCGCAAAATATTTGTATGATTCACTTCCTAATGCCACTTATGCAGGTTTTACAGGTACGCCTGTCGACGCTACGATTGAGGTGTTCGGTGGCGTCGTGGATTCTTACACGATGACTGAATCCGTTCAAGACGGAATTACTGTTAATTTGGTTTATGACGGACGAGCGGCAAAAGTAAATCTTGATTTGGAAAAAGTTAAAGAAATTGAAAAATATTATGATAAATGTGCAGTCGAAGGTGCTAACGAATATCAGATTGAGGAAAGTCAAAAAGCGATTGCACATCTTGATGTAATTCTTGGCGATCCCGATCGACTCCGTGCTGTTGCACAAGATTTTATTGCTCACTATGAATCTCGTGTTAAGGAAGGTGTCACAGTTGCAGGCAAGGCGATGTTTGTGTGCGCAAGTAGGAACATTGCTTTTGATTTATATAAAATAATAAAAGAATTACGACCCGAATGGGCAAAAAAGAAACTGTGCCCTGACGGAGTTAAGCTCACTAACCAAGACGAAAAAGAGTTAAAGCCTATTGAGATGATAAAACTTGTAATGACTCGAAATAAAGACGATGTCCCTGAATTATACAACATGCTTGGTACGAAGGATGACCGTGAAGAATTGGACAGGCAGTTTAAGAACGTTAAATCCAATTTCAAAATAGCTATTGTTGTTGATATGTGGCTTACGGATTTCGATGTGCCGTGTCTTGATACGATTTATATTGATAAACCTATTCAGCAACATACACTTATTCAGACTATTTCACGTGTCAATCGTGTTTACGAAGGCAAAGAAAAAGGACTTATTGTCGATTACATAGGCATTAAGAAAAATATGAATATTGCACTTAAAAAGTACACCAATTTTGAAAAAGAAGAGTTTGAAGGTATTGAAGAGGCTGTAAATATTGTAAAAAACCAACTTGAAGTTTTGGCACGCATGTTTTATAAGTTTGATAATAAAGATTTTTTCGAAGGAAATCCCAGAGAACAACTTGCGTGTCTTAATCGTGCGGTGGAGTATGTTCAAGATTCCAAAGAATTGGAAGTTCGTTTTATGGCTGCGGTCAAACGCATGAAACAAGCATTTAATTTGTGTAGTTCAAGTGATAAGATTTCTGATGAGGAAAAGAATTATATTCATTTTTATTGCGGTGTTCGTTCGGTACTCTTCAAGATTACCAAGGGAACTGTGCCTGATATTTCTCAGATGAATGCAAAAGTTCGTGAAATGGTTGCCGAGGCGATTAAATCCGATGGAGTAGAAGAAATTTTTAAAGACAAAAAGGGATCGATGTTGATATATTTAGTGATGAGTACATTGAAAAAATTAATAAAATCCCCCTTCCCAACACTAAAATAAAAATACTTGAAAGATTACTTTCGCAAGCTATTGAGGAATTTAAGAAGACAAATAGGATAAAAAGTCTTGAGTTTTCCAAGCGTATGCAGGCAGTCATTGATATCTATAATGATCGTAGAAAAGATGAAGCTTATGCCAACGAAGTCCTCGACGATGTTGCGGATCGGCTTGTTAAACTGCTTAGAGATTTGAAGATTGAGAAAAGGTCGTTTGAGGGTTTGGGTATAAACTATCAGGAAAAGGCTTTTTACGATATTCTTGAATCCGTTGCCAAAAAATTTCAGTTTGAATACCCAAAAGATAAACTAATAACACTGTCTAAAGAAGTGAAAAAGATAGTTGACGATAAATCCAAATATACAGATTGGTCTCAGCGTGATGACATAAAATCAGAGCTTAAAGTAGCGCTTATTCTTGTGCTTGATGCACACGGCTATCCACCTGTACCTAGGGATGATGTATTTCGAGAGATTTTTGAGCAGGCTGAAAATTTTAAAAAATATAATAAATAATTAAAGGAGGGATATAACAATGGGTAAGGAGTTATTTGATAATGTTCCCAGTAAAGTTGAAGATTTGCTGGCAAACATAAAAAACGGTCGTATCGGTTTGCCTGATCTTCAGCGACCTTTTGTGTGGAAAGATAATAAAGTTCGTGAATTACTTGATTCAATGATGAAGGGTTATCCGATTGGGTATGTCATGTTATGGGATTCGCCTGATGAATATGGGGACAAAACTACGATTGGGTCGAATAGTAAGATGTATAAGCGCCCGGATGAGCTTATAATCGATGGGCAACAATGTTTAACAGCTTTGTTGGCTGCCATGTATGGAGTAATAATCAAGGATAAAGATTATAAAGAGCGTAAGATTCGGATTTCGTTTAACCCGCTTACTCGTGAGTTTGCCGTATGGAATCAGGCGTATGAGAAAAACCCCGAATGGATTAGTGAGATTAGTAGTGTATTTGCTGCTGACAAAGAGCATAATATTTCAAAGTTCAGAAAAGCATATATAAAAGCCGTCAATGAAAATCGCACTAAGAATAGCGAATCTAAACTTATCGAGGATGAAGAGGATATAATTGAAGAAAATATAAATGATCTTTTGGATCTTGAAAGATATTCGTTACCTACACTTAGCATTAGTTCTAAGGCCGATGAAGAAGATGTTGCCGATATATTTGTGCGTGTAAACTCGGGTGGTCAAAATCTTACAGAGAAAAACTTTATTGAAACTTTGCTTGCCGTTTACGATAACGAAATTTATGAAAAGATTAATAAATTCTGTGAAGAGTCCAGAATACCGACAAACAAAACTTCGTTTAATCAGATTTTGGAGGTCGACCCGGCACATCTTATTAAAATGGCGGTAGGTGTTGGTTTCAGAAGGGCACGTCTACGCTATGTTTATATGCTTCTTCGCGGTAAAAATTTAAAAACAGGTGAAATTACCAAGGAAGTGCGTGAGAAAAACTTGTCAATTTTCAGAAATTCTCTTGACATGGTCACAAATCTTAATAATTGGCACGCTTTTATGAACTTGTTTTCTTCAGCGGGTTATTTAAAGGGAAGTTTTGTTGCTTCAACCAACGCTGTGGTATTCAGTTATATCTTATATTTGATTGGGAAATATGATTTTAAAGTTCCTTCAATCGAATTGCAAAAGATTATTCGCAAATGGATATTTATGTCAACAATCACAGGATTTTATACAGGTTCGCCGGAGGGGACGGTAGAAAAGCAATTCGCAGATTTGCGTAGCATTCATAACGCTGATGAATTTGTTAACTATTTGGATTCTGTTATTTCTAATAGGTTTACAGATGATTATTTTAATTATTCACTGCCATCGGAACTTAATAGTTCTTCCGCAACGTCACCGGCATGGTATGGATATATAGCGTCGCTTGTTGTTTTAGGTTCACACATCCTATTTAGTACAGAGCTACTTGCTCAGCACTTGGTTAGTGGCACCAGCGGAGGTAAAAACTCTATTGACAAACATCATATTTTCCCTAAAAACTATTTACAAAAAATAGGTATAACAGATGATCGTGATAGAAATCAGATTGCAAATTTTACATATTTAGATTATGTAACGAATATTGATATATCTGATAATCCTCCGCCAGTATATGCAAAGCGTTACAGTGAAAAACTTGGTGAAGAAGCATATAAGTTAACTTGCTACGAGAATGCATTACCTGAAAATTTTGAAAAGTTATCTTATGATGAGTTTTTAACGAAACGTAGATTATTGATGTCACATATCGTGAAAAAGGCTTATGGTAAGCTTAATAAATAAAATTCTAACTGTAAAATTTATCAGTTTTTAACGGTGCCGTATTATTTGGTATGGATTTGTTTTTCTACCTAAAATAAATTATTCGATACGGTGAAGGATTAGCAACACCTACTAAGATTTGTAACAAATATTTTTACGTTTCTAATTTTGTTTGTGCGTGAAAGTAAAACGTATTTGCAAAAATATCAATCTTACAATTTTTAATATGAAATTTATTATTCCTACTACGGGGGGTTAGATTTCTATGATTAAAAAGTAAGACAACGGGCGTGGGGCGATGCACGAAAAAAGTCCAATTCAAACAAGTATTGCCCATAAGAGCAGAGACTTTTTCTGATTATCTAAATATATTTGCATAGTCGATATCAACATAAAAAAGTTAAATGTTTTAAATATATGTCTGGAAAAATCTAAAAGTGCCGAAAAAAACCAATTTGAATAAGTATTTGATTTTCTTGGCACTTTAGGTGTATAGTAGAAGTGTTAGGGCCTCCTGCACCTCTGGACGAGTTTGTTCATGTGTCCCAATGGAGGACATTTTTTATGTTGAGATTGGTATTAATTCAGACATCAAACGGCTTTAAACGACAGAAAATGCGATTTCAAAAATAAGGTTTCATACTTTCGCACGGTTTGCTAAAAAGCGTGCGATGGTATCAATATACATGTAATTACACATCTCCTACCCGCCAACCTCTTTAGTTGGCGGGAGCTTTTGTTTATTCGCTTTTCTATATTTGATCCCTGAAGGCGATCTACTGGGCTCTAACTGACGCTGATGCACGAAAGCATGGGAAGCAAACAGGATTAGATACCTTGGTAGTCCATGCCGTAAACGATGATTATTAGGTGTGGTTGGATTAATAATTGTTTATATCAAAAATTTTGCAGTCAAGATTACTTATCAATTTAAAATCGTGGGTAACAATCATAATAGCAAATCCGCGTTCTTTTAGATTGTCAATTAATTCTACAATTTTACCCCGATTTTTATTATCAAGTGCAGAAGTTGGTTCATCAAAAAGTATAATTTGGGGATTTAAAAGTAAAGTTCGTATTATAGCAATTCTTTGCTTTTGCCCGCCGGATAAATTTGCAGGATATAAACTTTTCTTTTCAATAAGTTCGAATTTTCTTAGAAATTCATCTATCTTTTCATTATCCTTACAAATCATTCCCAAATTTTCTCCTACTGTTAGATTTGGAAAAAGGCCATAGTTTTGAAACACTATCCCTATATTTTTTAAAATTTCTTTTTGCGTTTTGAAAGGTGCATATTCTCCGTTTTTCACCAGTTTTTTGCCAGATATCTCAATTGTGCCATTATCAATTTTTTCAAGTCCTGCAAGACATCGAAGCAAAGTGGTCTTACCTTTACCGGAATCCCCTATGATAGTAATGATTTCTCCTGTGTTTATATCTAAATTCAAATTTTTAAAAATCATATTGTTACCAAATTTTTTTGTTAAATTCCTTAGTTTTATAGCAGTCATAGTTTTTTCCTCTCTTTATTCAAATTTGAGTTTATTTTCTAACCACTTAAATATTAGATTTATGGTAGTGCAAATGGCTAAATATATTAAAAAAGTCGCTATGTACGCCGTAATATTGGCGGTTTCATTTACTATGCTTTTGGCACTTGTTAATAGCTCCACAATTCCTATCGAAAAGATTAAAGCGGTATCTTTGACAAGACTTACAGTTTCATTACAAACCGATGGTAAACACACTTTAAACATTTGCGGTAAAATAATTTTAAATATTGCGGTAAATTTTGGTATTTGCAGTACCTTAATGGCTTCAAGTTGATTTTTGTCTATTGATTTTAGTCCTCCTCTGAAAATTTCTGTAAAATATGCAGCATAATTTAAAACAAATGATGTTACACCGATTAAAAATCTATCGGTAATTTTTAAATTTGGAAACATTATGGGAAGTCCGTAAAACATAAAAAATATTTGAAGAAGTAGGGGGGTACTTCGCATTATATTCGTATAAATATCTATTAAAAACTTTAAAGGTCCAAATTTTCGTAAAAAAGCAAGTATTATGCCAATTGGAAATGAAAGTATAAAACAGACAATAAATAGCTTAAGTGTTTCCAGCAGACCGCCGAGCAGCTGTGTTTGGAAGCTATCATTTTTATTTTTAGAGTTGCTGGACGTTTGTTCGGAATTTTCAAAGCAAATTATATTTTTTCCAAACCATTTTTTTGAAATATTTTCTGCTACGCCGTTTTCTATTATTTTAGTAAGCCCATATTCAATTTCATTTTTTAACGTTTCATTTCCATTTTTTACGGCCACTACGTAATTTTCAGTCGATAAAGGATCGCTTAAAATTTCAAATTCCGATTCAAGATTATTTTTAGCTAAATAATATCTTGCGGTTACTTCATCGGCCAGAGTTGTGTCTGTTTTTAAGAGGCGGACTTCGCTAAGGCAATTTACCATATTTTCAAGCGTAGTTATGTTTTTAAAATTTTTGCCGACATCACTATTTTTAAGTGCCGTTTCACCGCTTGAACCTTTTTGAACGCAAACTGTTTTTTGATTTAAGTCCGAAATATCTGAGATTCCGGAGCCTTTTTTCACTATAAAAATTTGATTATTTTGCATATAGGTTTTAGTAAGTAGCATATTTTTTGCTCTTTCGGGCGTGTATGATAAACCATTCCAAATAACATCAATTTTGCCTGTACTGAGCTCAAGCTCTTTAGAGTCCCAGTCGATAGGCTGAAAAGTTATTTCTTTTCCTAAAATTTTAAAAGTTTCTTTTGCAAGATCAATATCAAACCCCGTTATATTGCCATTTGAATCTAAAAATCCCATTGGTGGTACGTTTATATCAAGTCCTACAACAATTTCTTGGTTATTTTCCGCATTTACGGAGTTTGCTCCAAAAGCAAAAAGAATTAAAAATGTAATTATTAGTATTATTTTATTTTTCATATTATATTTTCCTTTATATTTTCAAATTGTATTTTTAGGAAAATAAATTTGGGCAAAAGAAAAATCAGCTTCGAATCTATTTTTAAGAATCAAGCTGATTTTTTAATTTATATGTTTTAAATCAGCCATCATAGATTTATTTCCCTAGTTTCTGAAAAGTAAACTATAAGATTACACCTAATGATAGCTGGCAACGTGCTAACTTAAGTGTAATCTCCATCTATGATGGTGCATATTAAATTTACTATTTATAAGACTATCAATCATATGGAGACCTCCTCATCAAAAATTACATGTTCATTATACCATGAATTTCTTGGTTTGTCAATAATGCGGCGGTGAGGTGGTCAATAGGTAGAGAAAAATTATATTTTTGCTTTCGTTGATTTTCATTCGCTTCTATGCTACAATACTTTTACTTCTCTTTCGCATTTGGCTCGTTGGTCAAGCGGTTAAGACTCCGGCCTCTCACGCCGGCAACACGGGTTCGATTCCCGTACGAGTCACCATGTTTTTTATCGCTTACTTTTCCCACCCATTTTGCTTTGCTATGGGTGGAATTTTTTGTTTTTAAATTAATAAGCGTTGAAACGAATAGTTCATAATCTGTTTCAACGCTTCAAGTTTTTTATTTATTTTTGCAAATGAGTTATTTATGAGCGTAGGATTGATCCTCTGTGCCTTTCGAGTGTTCCGTTATAATATTATTTATTATCATTGTTCCGTCTCCGCTAGGATTGAACCATACGATATTTGATCCTGTTCCAAGCATAAAACCCCGCCAACTCGAAGAAAGTTCTGTGGAGTTACTGATTACACTGACGAAGTTTTCATCAAATATTTTATCGAAAGCAGTTGATGAAAAATCTTTTTGAGTGGAAAACGTAATATCCGTTCCGTCTACGGCTGTTAATGTTATTGGATATGTAATTTGTTTGGAAATAGCTTCCATATCCTTGTTTTTGAGCGAAGTTACGAATTCTGTTGCGGCTTTTTCGGCAGCGTCATGTTCGTCGCTCGACCAAATTGCAGAGTTACGATCACTTTTTATCGAAAGACTCTCTGAAACGCTATTATTTTCTGATGTTTTTTTATCTTCACTTGATATGGGTTCTTTTGAAGCAGTTTCTTCGGATGTTCCGTTACCAATGGCGCTTTTTGTGGTAGCACCTTGAGAACACCCCGCCGACAGCAAAAGCGTTGAACCTATGATCGATAAAAAAGCTATGTTTAAAAATCTTTTACTCATGACATCACGTCCTAAAAAATATTTTAGTGTGATAATAACATCTGTGATTTGGAAAGTCAATTAAATATATGGAAAGTCAATTAAATATAGAAATTTTTTCTAATTTTAAAACAGATCTTATGGCTGTACCAAAAGCTTTTATAATCATACATAAGTTGTTTTTGATATTATTCAAGGATATAATTTTGTAATTATTGACATAAATATAAAAATATGATACAATAAAAGCGTAATTATAGTTGTGGAGATTTAAAAATGAATAGTTTAGAAGTTTTTTTAATACAAAATAATAACTGGTATAGCTATTACAGGTAATCGGTATCTGTAGTAGTTTTGCGTGCCATTACGGATATCCGATAAAGGAAATCTGTAATGGCTTTTTAATTTTAAAGAATCACAAATTAAAGAGCCTATAACTTTGAAAAGTTTTGGGCTCTTATTTTATTTCAAATCTGAGGAGGAAAAAATTATGGTTTTTATAGTTCTATACGATATTCGATACCGAGATAACTTAATCATAAACAAAAAATTGATATGTAAAGGAGTTTTTAAGGTGAAAGAAAAACGATGGTGGGTTTTAATAATAATTATATTTTTGGCTATAATAGGCATTTTTAAACAAGGCGGTCAAAGCAAAAAAATATTTAAAATCGGGATTTTACAGTTTACCGAGCACGAAGCTTTAGATAGCGCAAGGCAAGGATTTATTGATGAAATTAAAAAATCAGGCTTGGAAGTGGAAATAGATTACAAAAATGCACAAGCGGATCAATCTAACTGCACCTTGATAGCAAATCATTTTGTTTCGGAAAATTGCGATTTGATTTTCGCAATTGCTACACCTGCAGCGCAATCGGCAGCGGCAGTTACAAATAAAATTCCTATATTGGTAACGGCTATTACCAATCCCGAAGGCGCAAATCTTGTAAAATCAAATGAAAAACCGGAAACGAACGTAAGCGGAACTTCCGACCTTGCACCGATTGCCAAACAAATAGAATTAATCAAAAAAATTAAACCTGATACAAAGAATATTGCTGTTCTATACTCGTCCAGTGAGGCAAATTCAAAATTTCAAGCAGAAATAGCCTTAAACGAAGCCAAAAAATTAGGTTTAAATGCAAAAGAATTTACATTTGGTCAAATGACGGAAATCGAGCCCGTTATAGAATCAATGCAAGGTAAAATTGATGCAATATACACTCCGACCGATAACATGGTGGCTTCCAATATGGCACTTATATCAAAAATAGCCTTAAATCTCGGAATACCCGTGATATGCGGTGAAGATAATCTTCTTGCAAAAGGGCTGCCGGAACATTTGGAGTAAATTACTGCGAGCTCGGAAAAATTACAGGGGGTCAAGCCAAAAAGATTTTAACGGGGAAAGAAACACCTGAAAATATGCCTATTGAATATATAAAAAATTCAAAACTCGCAATAAACGAAGAAGTCTTAGCAAAATTGAATTTAAGCATTATAAATTGATATTCAAGGAGGAATAATATGAAATTTTTTAATAAATACTCGGTGGTTATGGCGAGCGTTGCAGGAATTTTAATGCTTTTTAGTTTCTTTGAAAACAAACAAAGTAAATTTTTTAATATAGGAATTACGCAAATTGTTGAGCATGAAGCTCTCGACAAAGCAAGGCAAGGTTTTATAGATGAGCTTAAAAATTTAAGCTACGAAGAAGGCAAAAATGTAAAATTCGATTTTCAAAATGCCGGCGGAGATTTTTCAAACTGCGAATCTATAGCAAGTAAGTTTGTAAATCAAAATTGCGATTTAATACTAGCTATCTCAACCCCCTCTGCACAAGCGGTAGCAAACGCTACCAAAAATATACCGATTTTGGTAACCGGAATAACAAACCCCAAAGAAGCGGGATTGGTTGAAAGTAACGATACACCAAATACAAATGTTACGGGTACATCGGATTTATCGCCCGTAAAAGAAACTATAAAACTTATCACAGAGTTAAAACCCGATACCAAAAAAGTAGGCGTTTTATATTCAAGTTTAGATACGAGCCCTATGTACCAAGCAAAACTCGCAGAAAAAGAAATAAAAAATTTAGGATTAGAACCGATTATGGCAACTGTTTCACAAATGAGTGAAGTGGAGCCTGTAACAGAAAATTTAATCTCACAAGTGGACGTAATTTATGTTCCTATCGATAAAATAACATCTTCCTCAATGACGCTCATTTCCGATATAGCGCTTAGAAACAATAAATTTGTGGTATGCAGCGAAAACCTTATAAGTAAAGGAGCGACTGCTTGCTATGGAATTGACTATTATGAACTCGGAAAACTCACCGCAAAACAGGCAGCTATCATACTTGAAAAAAAGAATGTACCTCAAAATATGCCCATTGAATATTTAGACAATAGCAAATTGTTTTTAAACAAAAAACTATTAGAAAAATTAAATATCAAAATACCTGACGATTTAATGAAAATCGCAGAAATTACAGGAGAGTGATTTAAAATGCAAATATTAATATCAACATTTTCGCAAGGACTGATTTGGTCTGTACTCGCACTTGGAGTATTCATAACATTTAAAATACTAAACTTTGCAGATATGACCGCAGAAGGAAGTTTAACTCTTGGCGGAAGCATCTGTGCATTACTTATAACAAATGGTGTAAACCCACTTTTGAGTTTGATAATTGCAGGATTAATATCTTCCTTGGCGGGTTTGTTAACGGGACTGCTTCACACAAGACTAAAAATCAAACCGATTTTATCGGGCATCTTAACGATGATAGCTTTATACTCGATTAATATAAGAATTATGGGTAAAGCAAACCTTTCGCTACTCGGCAAAAACACAATTTTTTCGGATATTGAGAAAACATTGCCGATTTTAAAAGAAAATCCTATATTTTCATCTTTTATCATAGGTTTCGCCATATGCGTAATTGTAATTTTAATACTAACTTTATTTTTTAAAACTCAAATCGGTCTTGGAATTCGCGCAACAGGAGATAACGAACAGATGATGCGTGCTCAAGGCGGAAATACCAATTTTAAAAAAATAATCGCATTAATGATAAGCAGTTCGCTCTGTGGTTTAGCTGGAGGATTGATTGCACAAAGTCAAGGGTATTCGGACGTTAACATGGGAACAGGTACAATTGCAATAGCGCTTGCATCAATCGTTATCGGAGAAAGTTTCATGACGTTTTTTAAAATGAAAAACAAGATTTTAAGTGCATTGATATGTGCGGCTCTGGGTTCTGTTTGTTATAGGATAATAGTTTTCATCGTGCTAAATTTTGGAATGAATCCGAGCGATTTGAAATTATTTACAGCTTTCGTAACCGCTATTTTGCTGGGGTTACCAAATACTAAAAAAATTAAGGAGGCAAAGAAAAATGCTTAAACTTCAAAATATTTCTAAAAAATTCAGTTTCGGTTCTGCTGATGAAAAAGTTATATTTGAAAACTTGAATTTATACATAAAAAAAGGAGAATTTGTAATAATAGTCGGCGGTAACGGCGCAGGAAAATCAACTCTTATGAACTTAATATCAGGCAGCATCTTACCCGATTTGGGAAAAATTTTCATAGACGGAAAAGATGTTACAAACTTGCCCGAACATAAAAGAGCTAAATTTATCGGAAGGGTTTTTCAAGATCCCCTCAAAGGCTCTTGCCCTAACTTGACGGTTGAAGAAAACTTATCTCTTGCAATGCTTCGAAACAAGAAAAGAACACTACGTTTTGGAATTAATAAAGGCGTCAGAGAAAATTTAAAACAAGAACTTGAAAAACTAAATCTGGGACTTGAAAACAGACTTGATGCCAAAATGGGAACACTTTCAGGCGGTCAGAGGCAGGCAATTACACTTTTAATGGCAACTTTTGTAAAACCAAAAATTCTACTTTTAGATGAGCACACTGCGGCGCTTGACCCAAAATCAAGTGAAAAAGTTTTAAACCTAACGCAAAAAATCATTTCTGAGGGTTCTATAACCACCTTAATGATAACTCATAATCTTAATCATGCCATGAAATTAGGTGGCAGATTAATCGTTTTGGACAGCGGTAAGATTAAGCATGATGTATCCGGAAACGATAAGGAGTTTTTACTTAAAAATAGCGCTTCTGATATATTTAAGGAATAAGTACATGCTTTTATTTTACTGATTTATATCTAAAAAATGTTTTTATAAATACCAACAGTAGCAATATAGTTTACTTAAAAACTATATTGCTACTAGTGTTATTTGTTATCTATTATTTATGCCTTGCACATTGTTATTATTTGCTGATTGTTGATTATCGTCCTTTGGTTCTAAATTTTCGTCCAAATCAATTTTTTTGCCGGTGCGTACTTGATTTATTGCAGTAGAAACACGTCCAAAAGCTTCTTTAACTCCATCTGCGGATGCAACAAAATTTCTGGTGCAATGCTTATCCATACCTAATTTTCCACTTTCTGAAAAAGAATCTATATTAGCGCCCAAGAAAATAAAATTCCAATTTTCTTTTTTCTTTTCTTCGACCAGTTTTTTAATTTTATTTACGTCGAATTCTTTGCTGGAATTTTCAAGACCATCTGTAATAACTACGAACACAATTTTATGACCATCTATATCTTTGTTGTTTGATAGCTCTGTTATCGTGTTCCCCACAGCATCAAGAAGAGCTGTGCAACCTTGTGGGCGATAGTCTTTTTCTGTGATGTTTTTTATTTCTTGAATATTTTTACGGTCGTGAATTTTGTCGCTTGAGTGGTTAAACATAACGGTTGTTACGTAAACGTCTCCACTCGCATCGGAATTTTTTTGTTCTTCAATTACGGAGTTAAAATTTCCTATAGTGTCTTGGCGTAAGTGGTGCATGGAACCGCTTTTGTCAACAACCATAACCAATTCTGTGTCGTTTTTTGCGCAGGATGTGGCTTCGGCTGCTTTGGGAGATATGCTGAAAAATGGCGAAAACAGTGTGCATGCTAATAATCCACTTAAAATCTTGAGTTTTTTCATAACAACTTAGTCCTTCCTTATAATTAATTTTTCGTTACAATATTATTATACTGATGTTTGCAAAAATTTTCAAGTGATATTTTATTGAGTAATAAAAAAGATATCAAAAAACGCTTTGAATGGGCACAACTGTTTCTGTTGAAAATTTTAAAACACATAAAACATAATCAGTAGATCTATTAATAAGACCAAAAACAAACAACTTGCATAATAAGGTGCTACAAAGCGCTTTATAAATACAAGTTGTTTTCTTTTGTGTTATCAATTTGCCTAGTATTAAACATCAATTTTTCTGTCCTCGGTTCTTTCGGATTTACCGTTATAGCGCTCATCAGCCGCTATTGCATCTTCTTCTGTTTTATAGCCCGGGTCGAAATCGCCTGTTTTCTCATCATATACACACCAAAAAGATGTCCCATCGTTGAGCTCATATTTAAAATAAGAACCGCCGGAAACATTTTCTAAGGAAACATTTTTCAGCGCTTTAACATGTTTTTCGTTCATGTTGATTACCTCCTTCCAACAATTAATACATCGGGATATATTTTGTTTGGTAAAATATATCAATATGTTTTAACAAATGAAATAAAATATATCCTGATGACATTGTAAAAAACACACAAAAGTCAATAACGAATTTGCAAAATACAAAAATATTTACACAAAAATAGCCGTAGCAATTCTTTTTAAAAGTCAAAAATATTGTTTGACACATCATACTATGTGACGTATAATATTGTTGTAAGGAGGTGTTGTAGTGGATGCACAATTAAAAAAAGGCTTTTTGGAAGTTTGCGTGCTTGCGGCGCTCAGAAATAAAGACTTATATGGCTACAAACTGATTGAAGATATATCAAAGTACATTGAAATTTCTGAATCTACGCTGTATCCTATATTAAGAAGACTCGAAAATTCAGGCTATCTTACCACTTATACGCAGGAATACAATACAAGGCTACGCAAATACTACAAAATTACAGATGATGGAAAAAAGCGTATAAACGATTTTTTGATCAGTAAGGAAAAGGTTATGAAAATTTATAATTTTATAGAAGGAGAGAATGAAGTTGAATAAAGCAGAATTTTTGGATGATCTTAAGTGCAAATTAAGTTCTTTACCAAAAGAAGAAAGAGAAAAAACAGTTAATTATTATACGGAGATGATAGACGATCGTATCGAAAGCGGAATGGGGGAGGAAGAAGCCGTTGCGCAAATGGAAAGCACGCAAACGATAGCCGAGAGATTGATTCCAGAAGAAAGTAAAAATAAAACAACGTCGGAAAAAGTTTTTGATTTCATAGATAAATTTTTTACAAAACACGGATATTTGGTTGTGCTTGCAATATTAATTCTTTCGTTTCCTTTATGGAGTCCGATCGTGGTCGGAGTATTAACTTTCGTAGGTTTGTTTTTTGCTTTTCTTTTTGCGATGATTGCTTTGGGCGCAATATGTACGGTTGTGGCGCTTGGAATTGCGATATCATTTATTACGCAAAGTTTGCTAAGTGCACTGTCGGCGCTTGGAGTATCAATGATTTTTGCGGGTGTTACGATGCTTATAACTATCGGCACATTTAAATTGATACGGCAGATATCGGATTTTTGCAAAAGAAGTTATAAAGGTATAAAAGAACGCTCAGAAAAACGGAGGAATTCAAAATGAATAAGGATAAAACAATGAAAACGGAAAAAAATACATGCAAAAAAATTTCTAGAACCAAAAAGCTTGTTTACATATCAATTGGGTTGATTGTGGTTGGGGCGGCTTTATTTTCACTTTCGCTTTTGGGGCTTAACCATACGGCGATCGATAAGCCAATATATGAGGTCTTTAAATTTATAGGTATGTAAGAAGTTATAGGGGGGAACGTGTTGTGAAAGGTATAGTAAATGCAGTGGCAAATATACTCTGGATAATATTCGGAGGACTGATTCTTTCTGTGGCATGGGCGTTGGTCGGGATTATTTCGTGTTTGACCATTGTTGGAATACCTTTTGGTACGCAGTGTTTTAAATTCGCAAATTTAATGCTATTTCCGTTTGGCAGGGAAGTAGAGTATTCCGGTAGTACGGCTTCAGTTTTGTTAAATATTTTATGGATTATCTTTATTGGCGTTGATCTTGCTGTATGCTCGCTTGTTATTGGTGCCCTTTGGTGTTTAACGATTGTTGGCATCCCTATTGGCCTACAAGCTTTTAAATTTGCAAAGCTTTCTCTTTTGCCGTTTGGGGCTAGAATAGTATGATTTTGCAGGGTCGATATTTATTTTACATATAGAGGGGAATTTTTTTGAAAAAACATTTTTGCGTTTCAGTATATGTATATAATCCAAAAAACAGTAAATTTCTGTTGGTAAAACATCGAAAAGCAGGGAAGTGGTTACAACCGGGAGGACATGTTGAGCCGAATGAAGATCCCGAAGAAGCGGCACTAAGAGAAATTTTTGAAGAAACCGGGCTTCGTGTAAAACTAGTAGGTAAAAGATTTCCACGTAAACAAGATTTTATTCTTCCCCTTGCTTTGCAAAAAAACATGGTGGAAGAAGACCATATTCATATAGATGTTGTTTATTTAGCTTACCCAACGGAAAATCAAAAAGAAGTTATAAATTACGAAGAAACAGAGGGTTTGGAATGGTTCACATTAGATCAAATAACAGATGATAACTTTGAAACTTTTGACGATGTGAAATATTGGTGTTCGAAAATTATAGATGATTCGGAAAATATAATTTAGAAAGTGCCGGATAATATATGTGCTTAAATGATTACAGAGATGAAGTAAAAGAATTTCTTGTAAAAGTTAATTCTTTGGGTAAAAATCAGGAACGAAAATTAGTTTGGCTTGAAAAAGAATTGGAGCTATTAAAATCAGCTGTTAGGAATTCCGATAATAAAGCTATTTCTCATCAAATTTATGATATGATGTATCTTTTGTTTGAGGTTGCGGCCGATAATAACTCTGATTTAGATATCGAATGGATTAACGGAAATAATAAGAAGAAGGATAAGTATGTAAAGGAATAAGTAGTTATGAAATGTATTTTGTGTAGTCGCTTGGATTTGTACGATAAAGATGATTTGGAAAATAAAACTCCTAAAAATTTTGGAAACAAAAATAGAATACTTGATAACATAAAAAAACACACAAAAAATACGATAACTTTTTATTTGTAACGAATAATGAGTTTGATAGTGACTCAACAGATATTTACGCAAATGGTACTTTTGAATCTTTTGAAATTACGTTGCCTTTTAAAAATTATAGAGTCCTTGGCTTTAGAACTGTTGAAAAAATAGACGATTTAATAGAGAATGCAGATTTTATATTTTTATGTGGCGGTCACTTGCCTACTCAAAATAAGTTTTTTAATTATATAAACTTAAGGGAAAAAATTAAAAATACAGAAGCTTTAATTGTTGGCGCATCTGCAGGAGCAATGAACATGGCAGATGTAGTTTATTCTATTCCGGAACTCGAGCAGGAAAGTAATGATCCAAATTTCAAAAGAAGTCTTAAAGGATTAGGTCTTACAAATATAAATATTTTGCCTCGTTATGATAAATTTGTTGGTCATATTTTAGGTGGCAGAAGATTTATCGAGGATATTGTTTTACCGGATACATATAAAAGGAAAGTATTTGGGATTAACGAGGGTTCATACATACTGATAGATAACAAAGAAGCATATTTATATGGCGAAGCCTATTGGCTTGAAAATGGTGCGATTAAAAAATTAAATAATGACAATGAAGTAATAAATATAATTGGATGTGGGAAAACATAAATGGACATCAGTATAAAAATTGCAAACAAAAATGAGCTAGAAGAAGCTATTTTACTTTCAGAAAAGTATTGTTACAAAAATACTTCCGACAAAAATCACGGATTTACACTTAAGCCCATTAACCAGAGCTATTTAGGTTCGGTATATGTTGCAAAGATTAATGAAAACGTCATAGGAACTGCTTGTGCCACGGATTTTTCCGAAGAGGATTATAAGCGTTACGATGCCGGCAGTAATTTTGAATGTAAAGAAGTTGGAAAAGTAACTGTTGATGAAAATTATAGGGAAATGGGGATAGGCAAAAAAATAATTGAGTTTATCCTTAAAAAATTTCCAAATATGGATTTTTACGCAACTATAATGGAAAAACCTGTGGAAAATAAATCTTCAAAACGATTGTTTGAAAGTTTAGGGTTTAAATGCTATAAAATTATTAATTTATTTCATGATGACCTTGATTTAAAAGAAGAAGTAGGACTATATGTTTATAATAATTCGAATAATAACTAACTCTACGCAGTGGTATCGTTATAATTTTAAATGTACAGTATGTTAGTTTCGGAGTGGTGCTTTTGATCCTTTATATTGACATACTGTTTGTTTAATGTTACAATATAGACAAGATTGCGAGCTAACGAGGTATTTAAAATGAATTTAAAAAAAGCAGTATGCATGGCAATATCAACTTTGTTTTTCGGCATGAGTTTTTGTTGCAACGGAGTAAGTGCTTTATATGGGAATAGCCACTATAATATAGGTAAAAAAATGACTGAAAAAATGGACGAAAAGCTCTCACAAAGTGAAAAAGAGGCGTTTTTGGCGGGAGTAGTTTATGCGGATATAGGAAGATTTAAATTCGATAAAGAAATTACTATAGATAAAGAAACCGGAGAAAAAACGGAGAAAAGTATAGATTCGGATTCCGATGAGTTTGCAAAAAAGATTAAAGAGCTTGCCAAAACCAAAGAGGAAAAATGGTTTGCGGCCGGCTTTGAGGTGCATGTTTTGCAGGATAAAAAAACAAAGTCTTTTTTGAAAGAAATTTTTGAGAAAGATTATTCTTCGTATTCTGAATATATGTCGCAGTGCGGTGCTTTGGATAATTATTTTTCAAAAAAATCAGGGATATTATATAGTGAGTTTTTAAGTAAATTTAATTTTGACCAAATTGCAAAAGAAGATAATTTTGATGCTTTAACCAGAGGAGTCCCTAAAAGCATAGTTAAGTATTTAAGTAAGAAGATAATTAAAAAATACTCCGATTATCCACAAAAGAATGAATTGATCATGTGTGAGGATTTAATAAAAAGAACCTATGAGTCTTTAGGCTATGACGTGGATTTGGAGGATATTCACGAACAAGCGGGAAATCTTTTGGGATTTTTTATAGTTATTGCGCATGTAATGGGAAGTAAAACAGAAATATCGGAAAAGATGGCTTTAAAAATAGAGGAGCAAAGCGAGAAGCTTGCCGATCTGTGCTTATCTGAATGTATCGAATGTAAATAATAAATATTTTTTGCTTGTATAAATTTTCATATTGATTTATTGTTAATTTAATGTTATGATATAATTGAAACAAAAAATTTAGAAAGAGGTTTTATACTATGCTAAAGAAAGTTACAGCATTTGGTTTATCTATTTTTTTAGGAATTGGTTGCGCATCGGTAGGATTTGCTTTTAAGGACGAATATGATAATTATGCAGACGTTTTAAAATATTCTACGAAGAGCATGGCGACATCTAAAATGGAACAATTGAAAATGAAAATTAAGAAGAACGAAGCAAAAATCAAGCATTTAGAGGCGAAAAGAACCGAGCTTGATAATAATATGGCCTCCAAAATTCAATTGCAAGAATATGTTCGTATTAACTTTGAAAGAATGAATTGGTTTAAAAGATTGCTTTCAAAAAACAAAATGAACGAAAAAATGAGTAAACTGGAAAGCGATATAGAAAATATAAAAAACGACGTGAAATTAAACGAAAAGAAGATTAAAAAATTGCAAGATAAAAGAAGCGATTTGGATCGCGAACTCGCAGTGCTTCTTCAAATAAAAGAAATTTAGTTGATAATGTTTTTTATTATATTATCGGTTTTGTGCAACTGTCTTATTTGTGATAAAACAAAAATGTTATTAAAAAGGTGATATAAAAACATGCTAAAAAAATGGTCTTCATTGTTATTATCGGGAGCGTTAATGTCATGTGCCGCTTTTCCTTCGTCGCATGCGGTCTTCCTGGACCCTAGGGATATCCCGTTAGACGTAAAAATAGGACAAATGCTCTGTTTGGATTTCCGTCAGTGAAAAGATGAATCCGGAAACCCCCGAAATGTTACGGAAATTAATGATACGATTCGTGAGATTATTGGTAAATACCATATTGGAAGTGTAATTCTATTTAGAGAAAATTTTTCAAATGAGTTTCAGTCAAAGAAGCTTATTGCCGATTTACAGAGTGATGCCATTAGTTCGGGAAATCCGCCACTTATTATTGCAGTTGATCAAGAAGGCGGATCAGTTGAAAGATTTGCTTTTGATAGGAAAAAGCTAAAAGACAACGCCGAGATCACAGGCCCGACAGAGGCTTATGAAAAAGGAAAAGTTATTGGTAGTGAGCTTCACGACCTTGGAATAAACTGCGATTTTGCACCGGTTGTTGACGTTCGTAGTAATCCGGAAAGTCCAATTACAGAAGTGAGATCATTTGGCGCTGATCCTGAAAAAGTGGCTGTATGTGGCGAAAGTTTTATGAGGGGGTTGCACGAGAATGGTGTTGCGGCTGTTGCGAAGCACTTTCCCGGGCATGGTTGTACTGAACTTGATACGCATGTAGGACTTGCTGTTGCAAATAAAACTTTGGGAGGGCTTGAAGAATTAGAATTAATACCATTTGACCGCCTTATTAAATCGGGCGTGGATATGGTTATGACGGCTCATATAGCACTGCCATATGTTACGTCGGAGAAGGCGATTTCTATTAAGGATGATAGTGAAATACCAGTTCCTGCGACGCTTTCAAAAGGAATTTTAACGGGAGTTCTAAGGGATAAACTAGGATTCCGCGGCGTAATAGTTTCCGATGCTATGAATATGGGAGCAATATCTGAACATTTTGGTGAGAGAGAAAGAGTTGCAAGAGCTATAAACGCCGGCGTTGATATGGTGCTTATGCCTGTAACTTTGCGCAATAAAGAAGATATTGAAAAATTGAAAGGATTAATTGGATACATTAAGGACTTGATTATAAGTGGTGGAATTTCCGAAGAAAGAATAAATGAATCCGTTAAACGCATCTTTGAATTAAAAGAAAAATACTGTTGAGAGAGCATAGTGCTTTAATATATAATGTATTTGTATAAAAAATGGTTCTGTTAGAAAATTTTTTGTTTTGCGGCAGAATCATTTTTTATTTGAAAAATTTGATTTTAATGATGCTGAAAAGAATTAACCTCTTTAAAACTTTTGAATAAGTTGTAGCTTTAAAAAATATTGTTTAATCTTTTTAATGGATTGTATTTTATAATAAATAATTATTCTCCGAGTATTTTGCTGCTCGGAGAATAGATTTTATAAAATGGTGATTTTATTTTGAGGTATTTTCTCCAAACAAGTTTTGGAGAATTGATTCCGGATCCATACTCAGATATCCATCGGGGTCATCCAGTGCGGTCCAGCGCATTTGATGGTATTTTGTCAGATAATCGGTATTTCTTATAAATTGAGTACGGACAGGACAATCTTTTTTGTCCGGATACTCTTTAAATATTGAAAATTTAGATGAAAAATCCGGAAAATATTTTTCCATATATTTTTTTGCTAATTTATAAGCCTCGCTATCATTGCTCCCGGAAGGTGTTTGCGTTCCACATATATGTACTCCTTGATGAGAAGAATGCAAAAACACAACGCTTTTATCGCTACACTGTCCAACGCAGATCCAAACATGTCTTTGCCCGTTGCCGCTCATAACGTCGCCCGGTTTGTAGTCTTTAAGTTTATCAGATGAAATGAATGTTCCCAAGTGATATTTTTCTGATAAACTTTTTGCCATATCGGTAGATATTGAAGTATATCCCGGTAATAGATTTGGCGTAGAATTCAGAGTGTTGTATATAACCCAACCTACATAACCGGAACAATCGAGACCCAGCTCAGTTTTAAATTTTGTTTTGTGCCAGTCATATTTAGAATCTTGTGAGTCAAAAAAGCGTTTCCATTCCGGATTAACTCCTATGTGTGTACAGCCGGACGAACCGTCTTTGTTTTCATACCAGCCGCCGCCCCAAACGTACAGCGCGGAACCTACCGGTTGTAGAGCAGTATTTAAAAAGTTTTTTATTGTGCGAAGTCCTGGAGTGGACTGAGTTTTTGAAACAGTGGCAACACTTTGAGTGCCTATTTTTGTGTCTGCGTTTGCAGCATATGCCGGACTAAGAGTTACCAATGCCGTAAATGCCGTGAAATAAAGCAATGCCGAAAGGGCTTTTAAACATTTTTTTCTAAAATTCAAGTGAATCTTCTCCTCGTGTAAATTTATTTCTAATCGTGCACATGGTATTGTATAGTATTTAATCAAGTGTGTCAAAAAGAATTTTGATAGCGTTTCAGATGACTATTTGTAAATTTTGTAAAATAATAATTAGTTTTGTTGGCTACCATGTTGTTTGGACGGACTGAGCCTTTAAAGAAATCGGTAAGAACTAAAATAAATATAAAAACTTTCCAACAATATTTCTTAGTTATAAAATACTGCTGGAAGCTATGCTTAATCACCTAAAAGTGATACTTGTATTGTTTGTTAATTTTATTTACCGCAACCATCTACGTAGAGAGAAAATACACTCGTAACGAGTCCAAATATAGCTGCGCCCAACCGAATGATATCGGGATAATGTACTCCAGGAATGAGTGACATGATATTACCGACAATTCTCCAACCCCAAGTGTTAAGTACGATTAAAAAGGGATGCGCAAAAACATTTTTTACACCTTTCGGATCAATGTTAAGAATAGGATTAGAAGGATGATCGGTTACGCTTTCTTCGGTTTCGTACTCATCATCGTAATCCTCGTCGGACTCTTCTTCGTCTTCAGCTTTAGCTTTATCTTTGCCAGACTCTTTTTCGCTTTCAACTTCGGCTTTATCCTCTTCTTCGGATTCTTCCTCGCTTTCAGCTTCGGTTTTATCTTCTTCTTCGGATTCTTCTTCTTCCCTTTCAGCTTCGGTTTTATCTTCTTCTTCGGATTCTTCTTCGCTTTCAGCTTCGGCTTTATCCTCTTCGTCGGATTTTTCTTCGCTTTCAGCTTCTGTTTTATCTTCTTCTTCGGATTCTTCTTCGCTTTCAGCTTCAGTTTTATCTTCTTCGGTTAATTCTTCATTTCCCGAAGGAATATCAAGCTTTTCGCCCGTTTTTTTCACGACGTCATTATCTTTTTCAGCGACTTTGTCTGAATATTTTTTCTCTTCGGAAATAAGAACGCTTTCATCGGAGTTGGTTGCATGTGATAAGTTTACCATACCGCTTCCACAAAGTGCGGTTGTTGTTCCCAAAACAATTGATAATAATTTTTTCAAAACGCTTACAATCCTTTCAACAATTATATAACTACATTTTATCATAAAATTGTTTATTTGTCAACCTAACAATATTGATTTTTTAAAACTATTATAATATATACGGACGCAGGAAAAGTTTTTAATTGTTTATTTATAAGATAGAAAATTATTATTTACCAAAAATGTTGATATGTTTTTTATATATTCTTATTAACATGGTAGTAACAGCACCCAGCGATAGTGCTATTCCCAAAACTTGAGATATTCTTAAGTTGGTATAAGGTATCATCAGACTGTCGGTTCGTAAACCTTCGATCAAAGATCTCAAAATTCCGTAAAGGAGCATATATAGAATAAATACATCCCCTGCTTTTAATTTTTTTGAGTGTAGGCTATAAAAGTGAAGGAATATAAATATTGTGAGGCACCCTAGGGATTCATATAAAAAGCAAGGGTGAACAGCTTCAAAAAGTGTGTTTTCGCTAGCCATTGCCCAGGGGAGGTTTGTGGTAGTCCCAAAAGCTTCTTGGTTTACAAAGTTTCCCCATCTGCCTATAAATTGTCCTATTAAAACGCCGAGCGAGGTGATATCGAGCAAACGCCAAGCGTTTAAATTTTTGATTTTGGCAAATATTAAAATTGATAAAATACCGCCTATAATTGCGCCATATATGGCAATGCCGCCTTCGTTTATCATGAATATTTTTGAAGGATTTTTTATATAAAAATCTCCGGGATAAAATATTACGTAATATAATCTTGCGCATATTACGGCGCATATAGAGGATATTATGGTTAGATTTGAAATATCGTTTTTTGATATTTCAAATCTTTTTGAATTTTTTAAAACGTATAAATATGCAAGCGAAAATCCAATTGCCAGTATTATTCCGTACCAATATATTTTAGTGTTGGCAAAGCTAAAAGCAATTGGGTTTAAAGCAATATTTATATTTAAATTTGGGAAAGATACGTGATAAATTAAACTACTCATTTTTGGGCACGACCATAGATAACGCTGAATTTTCGTTATTTAATTTTTTGTGTAGCATTGCATTTGCTTCTTCTACACATGAAGATGTTAAAATATCCGTATACTCAAAAATTTTATTTTTCGAGAGTGCGCAGCTTAAGCTTAAGTTGGCTACCTCTTTAACGCTGTCGAATGTTGATAAAAAGTCACCATATACTGATTTTTTTATTCTTTCGAATGTTTTTTTATCGATGCCTTCCGTTTTGATTTTATCTACGTGTTTTCTTATTATTTCCGCAGCTTTTTCGGGATTTTTGGATTCACCCGAAAAGATTATAGATGCGTATCCTTGGCCGTTTAAGTACTCGCTTGTAAATGACGAAATATTTATAAGTTCTTTTTGCATAAGCTCTTGATACATAGGTGATGTACCTGAAGAAATGCAGCCGAGTATGATATCCGTATAAACCAGATCTTTAACGCTTTGGCGATAGAGAGGGGCTACATGCTCTTTAAATCCAAGATTGAACATAGATGATTTAATATCAAATTTTTCGGTTATGCTTTTTTGTGCGACGTCCTCCGGTTCCTCCGGAAAATATTTTTCAATTTCAGCGGGCTGTGAAAATTTTACATTTTTATTTACAATTTCAAAAACTTTTTCAGGGTCTACGTTACCTGCTATACAAAGGGCCATATTATTGAAATTATAAAATGCGTTATAACATTTATATAAAAGTTCCGGAGTGATTTTTGATATGGTTTCTACCGTTCCTGCTATATCAATATTTATTGGATGATTTTCATATAGGGCCTTTAATAAATTTATCAGCATTTTCCAATCGGGACTATCTTCATACATTTTTATTTCTTGAGATATAATTCCACTTTCTTTTTCAACATTTTCTTCGGTAAAATATGGCGACTGGACGAAATTCATAAGTATTTCAAGGGATTGCTTAAAATTTTGCGTACAAGAAAAAAGGTAGGCTGTTTTTTCAAAGGAAGTATAAGCGTTTGCGGAAGCTCCTGTTTTGGCGAATAGTTTAAACGCATCGCCCTCTTGACTTTCGAATAGCTTGTGTTCTAAGTAGTGTGCTATTCCGTCCGGAAGGACCGTATAGCTTTCTTCACCTTTTATTCTAAATTTGTTGTTTATTGAGCCAAAGTCTGTGCCTATAATTGCGTAGGTTGAACTGTAACTCAGTTTTGGGTGCACATATACATCAAGCCCTGACGGGTGCTTCATATAAAAGTATTCTTCATTTATAAGGCTATTTGTTATTAATTTCGGATTCACTTTCGCCACTCTCCTTCCCTAAAAGAGTATATACGGTATCTAATTTTAATTTTTGAGCCGCATTTATAACGTCTTCTCTTTGAACTTTATTTATTTTTTCTATCATTTCATCAGGGCTGTATTTTGTTTCATCAAGTGTTTGGTTGCAGTACCAGGTGTGGAGCGCACCTAATTTATCTTTTGTTTTTTCTATTGCTTGAGCTAAAAACATTTTTGTTTCAGAAAGCTCAGTTTCGCTGAAATTTCCGAGTTTTATATCTTTTACTTGATTTAAAATTTCTTTTTTTGCTTTTTCGATATTTTCCTTCTGAACTCCGCTATCGATGAATAATATACCTTTGGCGGGTATATAATTGGAGGAACAGTAGTAACACAAACTTAGTTTTTCCCTTACGTTTAAAAACAATTTTGATTGCGGAGTGCCTCCCAAAAGTGCATTCATAACTTTGGCGGCTTCCACTCCTTTATCAGGTTTTGCGATTTCGGTTCTAAAACCCATTACAAGCTTACATTGAACAACGTCCATATGTTCTGAAACTTCTTTTATGGCTTTTACTTCTTTTATAACCGTATCTTGCGGTATTATGGATTCTTCTCTTTCGAGTAAATCAAAATTCTTTTTAAATTCGTTAAACACTAATTTATGGTTGCATGAACCTATTACCATTATTTCTATATGGGAAGATTTAAGTAAATTTTTCCATTCCTCAAATACCGTTTTTGCATCTAATTTTCTAGCGTCTTCGATTGTTCCTATCGGACTTATTCCAAATTTTTCGTCTTTGCACATTACCTCCGTGCATTTTCTGTTTACATATATTCTTTTATTATTGAGTTCTGATTCTATATCTTCGATTAATTGCCTTTTTTCTTGAGAAAAATCTTTTGAATCAAAAGCATTATCCGAAGCGTTAGGGCTAAATATCATTTCATTTAGGAGTTTTGTTATTTCCAATATGTTATCTGAAGAATCCGGAATATAATTATTTCCAACGCTTTGAATAGCAATTGTTAAAAGCTGCTTATCGCCCAGCTTTGAAACTTTAGAGATTGCGCAGGCCCCGTAAAGCTCTTCAAGTTTTGTGTTTATTTCGAGTAAAGAGGGGTACTTTTTGCATGAATGAGCCAGTAAGTTTGGAATTATGGCATTTTTAGATACGGTTTCTCTATCCATTGGGGTAATCATAGAAAATGATAATAGTGCAGTTTTAAATTTTTGCTCCGGTATATAATTTAAGTTTACACCACTACATATTTGCTCTGTTATAATGTTTGGCATTTAGATTCATCTCCTGTTGTTTGTTTTTGGTTTGTTTGAGCCTCGATTTTTGCGACGTTTTTTAGGTTTTAAAGTTTTAAATATTCCAAATACGGAGATTATGATGAGCAGTATTCCACCGTACAAAAGAGCGGAGCCATCGTAAAAAAAGTCTTTTATGCTATTTTTTTTATCCTTTATAAATTCAAAAACATCAGAATCTTCCGCTGCATTTTCTGAACCGTTTTTTTCATTTGAAGACGATAGCAAGCTCATCTTAGAAAATTCGTTTTCATCTTTAAAAGCTGATATTTTAAAAATGGGCGCAAAAGAAAAAAGTGCTATTAGCAGGAATAAAAAAATATTTTTTAATTTGTGTTTCAATTTTATAACCTCCGAAAATAAATGTTTGCTTCTCGATACTAAATAATACACAATTATTTGGTGTATTTCAATTTTTTGTTTGATTTTTGGCGTCCGGTTAAAAATATTTTTGAAATTTATTTGATATAATATTATAATTAGTCTTTGTGTTTATAATGAAACTTTTGGAGGATTGCTGTTTTGAATTACGATAAATTGATACTATCGGCAATGGAAGCCAGAAAAAAAGCTTACGTGCCGTATTCAAAGTTTAAAGTGGGCGCTGCACTGCTTACGGATACAGGTAAAATATATGAGGGCTGTAATATCGAATGCGCCGCATACTCTGTTTGTAATTGTGCAGAGCGCACCGCACTTTTTAGAGCTGTTTACGAAGGCCACAGAAAATTTTCCGCAATAGCTGTGGTGGGGGGAGCAGAAAATGAAGAAAATGAGCTATCGTCTTATTGCCCACCATGCGGGATGTGTAGGCAAGCTTTGAGGGAATTTTGTAATCCGGATAAGATGAAAATTATTCTTGCAAAAAGCGTAGGTGATTTTAAAGTTTATACACTATCTGAAATGTTGCCTGAAAGCTTTGGACCCGATAACCTTAGAAAGTAGATAAAATTTTATCATATTTGATTTGGAGGAATAAATTTGAATTTTAAGCAAAAATGTAATGATATACGTAAAAATATATTAACGGAAATAGGAACTTTAGGCGTTGGGCATATAGGAGGCTCACTTTCGATAGTGGAGCTTTTGGTTATGCTTTATTATAAACATATGAATATAGACCCTCAAAACCCTAAAAAAGAAGGTAGGGATAGGCTTATAGTTTCCAAAGGTCATAGCGGACCTGCGGTTTATGCCGTGCTTGCAGATAAAGGATACTTTCCAAAAGATTGGCTTCTTACGCTTAATAAATCCGGTACAAATTTGCCGAGCCATTGTGATATGAATAGAACTCCCGGTGTTGATATGACAACCGGTTCGCTTGGGCAAGGCTTTTCTTGTGCGGTTGGCATTGCAAAAGCTTCAAAACTATGTGGAGATGGAGCAACAATTTACACAATAATAGGCGATGGCGAATCTCAGGAAGGGCAAATTTGGGAGGCGGCAATGTTTGCGGCACATCAGAAGCTTGATAATTTAGTTGCGTTTACAGATTATAATAAACTTCAGCTTGACGGAACCATAGAGGAAGTATGTTCACTTGAGCCTCTTGCTGATAAGTGGCGTGCTTTTGGGTGGGAAGTTATATCCGTAGAAAACGGAAACGACTGCACCGAAATAGATGAGGCCATATCAAAGGCAAAAAAATCAACAAAACCTACCATGATTATTCTAAATACCGTAAAGGGTTTTGGTATAAGCTTTGCTGAAAAAGCCGGCACTTCCAACCACAGTATGCCCGTATCAAAAGAAATGTTTGAAGAAGGTATGAAAGAACTAAGCGCCAATGATTTGGGAGGAAATAACTAATGGAGATGCGACAAGTACTTGCTTTGGAACTAGAAAAAGCAATGAAAGAAAATGAAAAAATAGTTGTTATAAATGCGGATTTGGCAAAACCCAATGGACTTGGAAATCTTTGCAAAATATATCCGGAGCGAATGCTTAATGTTGGCGTTGCGGAGCAAAATATGGCTTCCGTTGCTGCCGGTATGAGTAGTTATGGCTTTTTGCCGTTTATTTGCACTTTTACGCCTTTTGCAACTCGTAGAATATGCGATCAAATAGCAATTTCAATATGCTATGCAAAGCAAAATGTTAAAATTATAGGTTCGGATCCCGGCATTAGCGCAGAATATAACGGCGGAACACATATGAGCTTTGAAGATATAGGGGTGCTTCGCAGTATACCGAATATGGTTATTTTTGAGCCTGCCGATAACGTAGAGTTTCAAAATTTATTTCCGCAAATTTTGGATTATAAAGGCCCTGTTTATATCAGAATGTTTCGCAAGAGTACCCCGGATATTTTTAGCGCTGACGATAAGTTCAACCTTTTTAAAGCAAAAATGATAAAAGAAGGAACGGATGTAAGTATTTTCTGTTCCGGTATTATGGTGGACGAAACTTTGCAGGCAAATAAATTGCTTGAAGAAGATGGCATAAATGCCGAGATTATTAATATTCATACCATTAAGCCCATAGATGAAGAAGCTATAATTTCGTCGGTCAAGAAAACCGGTGCTGCCGTAACGGTTGAAAATCATAATATAATAGGTGGACTTCGCAGTGCGGTTGCGGAGGTCCTTGCGGAAAATTATCCCACTGTGCTGCGTTCGATTGGTATAAAGGATTCGTTTGGCGAAGTTGGTAAAATGCCATACCTTAAAGAAATTTACAATATGACTGCCAAAGATATAGTAAATGCGGTTGTTTCGGCATTAAATGCCAAAAAACAAGCTTAATTACCATATTGAAAAAAATTGTTGTAAGTTGTAAAATATATGACATAGTTTTTACTTTTTGCTTTGATGTTTGGGGGAAATCATTTGGAAAATGTTTGTTGCTTAATATTGGCAGCCGGTGAAGGCAAGAGAATGAAATCTAATATTCCCAAGGTGCTTTCATCTGTTTTGTTTGAGCCCATGATTGGATGGGTTATTAATTCTGTTGTAACTTCCAATATAAAAAACATTTGTGTTGTTACAGGTTATAAGTATGAGTTGGTGCAAGAGTATCTTGCAAGCCTGGGGCACAATGTGGAAAGCGTTATACAAAGCGAAAGAAAAGGTACGGCGCATGCCGTAAGTACAGCGCTTTCGTTCCTTAATAAGCACAAAAAAGGAAATATTCTTATTTTAGGTGGAGATGCGCCTTTTATTGATAAAGCTACCATTACCAAAGCATATAAAATACATAAGAACTCCAATAATTCAGCAACGATTATTTCTTCTAAATTGGATAATCCTTGCGGCTATGGAAGAATCATAAGAAACGATACGGATTATAACGTGCAAGCGATAGTCGAAGAACAAGACGCAACGTTTAGTCAGCGCTCAATTAAAGAAATAAATTCAGGTGCATATTGGTTTAAAGTTAGTGATTTGATTGGTTATCTTGATAAAGTAACAAACGATACTGCTCAGAATGAGTATTACCTTACATCCGTGATAAAGCTTATGATTGATGACGGTCACAGGGTTGATGCTTTTGAAACATCTTCGCCAGATATAGCGCTTGGGGCTAACGATACAAGCCAGCTTCAGAGCCTTAACGAAATTGCAAGGGATAAAGTTCTTGATGAATTGGTGGAAAAAGGCGTAAAGATACCATGTAAAGATGGAATAATAATCGGAAAATGGGTGGAGGTTGGTTCCGGCACGACTATTTTGCCGGGTACCATACTTAGTGGAAAAACTACGATAGGGAATGAGTGCATTATAGGGCCAAATAGTCAGGTTGTGGATGCCGTTTTGGAGGATAATGTAGTATTTAATGCAAGTTATTGCAAAGAGAGCGTAATACCGGAAAATAAAAATATAGGTCCGTTTGCTTCTTTGATAAATGCAAGAATTTAGCTTTTATAAAATTTTTTAGTAAAAGCGTTGTTATAAAATATAAGATGTTTAAAGGAGAATGATTTTATGGATTATCAAGGGCGTGTCAAAAAGGTTTTTGCGGCAAACTCAAACCCGAAACTGGCTCAAGGAATCGCCAAAGAACTTGGTTGTGAACTTGGAAAATCAGAGGTTAAGCATTTCAGCGATGGCGAAATATCCGTTTCTATTCATGAATCCGTAAGGGGAGCGGATTGCTTTATAGTTCAGTCAACCTGTACGCCGATTAACGAAAATCTTATGGAACTTTTGCTTATGATAGATGCGGTTAAAAGGGCGTCTGCTGCACGCATCACGGCCGTTATACCTTATTTTGGCTATGCGCGCCAAGATAGAAAAGCAAAACCCCGTGATCCTATTTCCGCAAAATTGGTTGCCAATTTGATTGCCACGGCCGGAGCAAACAGAATTTTAACCATGGAGCTCCATACACTTCAAATTCAAGGCTTTTTTGATATTCCTGTGGATCATATAATATCAGCCCCTCTTTTTGCTTCGTTTGTAAAGGATGTGGATGGATTTAATCCGGAAGAATTTACGGTTCTTGCTCCCGATATTGGTTCCATCTCCAGAGCACGCCAGTTTGCAACCAGAATAGGGTGCCCGATCGCAATTATAGATAAAAGGCGTCCACGTGCAAATGTTAGTGAAGTTATGAATATAATCGGCGACGTAAAAGGCAAAAAAATAATATTGGTTGATGATATTATAGATACGGCCGGAACCATGTGCAATGCCGCAAATGCTGTTGTGGAAAAAGGCGGCGCAAAAGAGGTTTACGCTTATGTTGCGCATCCCGTGCTTTCCGGTGACGCTCTTGAAAAACTGGAAAATAGTGCAATTAAAAAGATAATAGTTTTAAATACAATAAGCATTCCGGATAATAAAATGCTTGATAAATTTACGGTTTTGGATGTTGCACCTGTTTTATCCGAAGCAATCAAGAGAATTAATAGTGATATGCCAATATCGACGATGATTTTGGAATAGTTTTTAAAGTTGAGATTTTAGAATGAGCAATGTTGATTATATTTTGGTAGGACTTGGTAATCCCGGTAAAGAATATGAAAAAACGCGTCATAACATAGGGTTTATGGCGCTAGATTTTGTTTCGAAAAAACTTGATATAAATTTCAGCACCCAGAAGTTTAAATCGTTTTATGGATTGGGAAATTTTGGAGATAAAAAAGTTATTTTGTTAAAGCCCCAAACTTTTATGAATTTAAGTGGTCAAGCGGTTGTGTTGCTTATGGCATTTTATAAAGTACCGCCTGAAAATGTTATTTTGGTTTATGATGATATTTCCTTGCCGGTAGGGAAAATAAGGATAAGAAAACAAGGTTCGCACGGTGGACATAACGGAGTTAAAAATATAGTAGCGCTCAGTGGTTCGCAGAGTTTCCCGAGAATAAAAGTTGGCGTAGGGGAGAAGCCAAATGAAAATTGGGATTTGGCCGATTGGGTTCTTTCCAAATTTAGTAATGATGAAATGAATTTGATTGAAAATAACATGCCCCGTATATACGATGCTTTGGATTTGATAGTACAGGGCAAGATTGATAAGGCCATGAATAATTTTAATGGATAAGATTTTTATGTAAATATGGAAAGGTGAAGAAAGGGATATACTTTCGTTTTTAATGATTTATATCTCTTATGTTTTTAGATGAAAAAGCGTTTAGATGTTATTCTTTTTGAAAGAGGTTTGGCAGAAAGCCGTGAAAAAGCAAAAATTGCGATTATGGAAGGTTTGGTTTACGTAGATAATCAAAAATCCGATAAGCCCGGCAGCACGTATAAAGAAGATTGTAAAATTGAAGTCAGAGGTACAAAAAATCCTTACGTCAGCCGTGGCGGATTGAAGCTTGAAAAAGCAATGAATACGTTCAACCTTAACTTGAAAGATTTGGTTGCTATGGATATTGGGGCATCTACGGGTGGATTTACCGACTGCATGCTTAAAAATGATTGTAAAAAAGTATATTCCGTTGATGTTGGTTACGGTCAGCTTGATTGGAAACTGCGGAACGACCCAAGAGTGGTCAATCTGGAACGCACTAACATAAGGTATATTGATAAATCTCTGATAGAAGATAAAATCGAGTTTTTTTCGGTTGATGTTTCTTTTATATCTCTTAAGTTAGTTTTACCTGTTGTGCATGAAATAATCGAAAATGGCGCCCTGGGAGTGTGTTTAATCAAACCCCAGTTTGAAGCGGGAAAAGAAAAGGTTGGGAAAAAGGGAGTAGTAAGAGATAAAAAGGTTCACCAAGAGGTTGTTGAGAATATAATTAGCTTTTGCACTCAAAACGGTTTTGCGGTTTTAGGGTTGGATTTTTCGCCAATAAAAGGCCCGGAGGGAAATATTGAATATTTAATGCTTATAAAAAAATCTGATAACGCTTATGTGGATGAGCCTGTTGATACCGAAGACACCGTAGCAAGGTCGCACGATGAATTATAACTGGGGGAGATAAGATTTGAATTTATCTTTTGTTTTTAAAGAAACAGTAGACTGTAGTTTTAAAACCATTTCGAATATCTTAAAACGGTTTTTAAGTTATAAAGTAAAAATTTCAGTTTTGGAAAAGTATAGGAACGAATTTAAAGATTTTGATTTAAATTTTTGCGAAGATATAAATAAGCTTATAGAGAAGAGTGAAGTTGTTGTTGTGTGCGGTGGCGATGGAACAATTATGCATACGGCAAAAAAAGCTTCAATGTATGGTATTCCTGTATTCGGGGTTAATTATGGTCGGCTTGGCTTTATGTCAAGCATAGAAAGCGATAATTTATCGGGTATAGAAGATTTTATTAACGGAAGATATAAAATAAGCCGCCGCATGATGCTGAAAATCACAGCAAGAAATTCTACCGTATATGCTCTAAATGATTTGGTTTTAAACCGAAAGCTTGATTCTCAGATAGTTGATTACAGGGTTTTTTCAGGTTCGGAAAAGATATGTTCCTATAGAGCAGATGGACTTATTGTTTCAACACCTACGGGTTCGACGGCTTATTCTCTTGCTGCGGGAGGGCCTATAATAGAAAGCAATATGAGGTGTTTTTTGGCAACGCCTATCTGTGCACACACGCTTTCTGCCCGTAGCATGGTTTTAAATAGCGATACGCCGATAATTCTTAAATACTTTCCCAAAAATGGCGATGGAGTAGTAGCTACTGTTGACGGTAACACTTGGTTTGAAGATGATGGTATTGGCGAATTTGTAATTGAAAAATCTGAATTTTATTCTCAGTTTGTTGAATTGAATTCTCACAGCTTTTATAGTAATATGGATACCAAGTTAGTAAACAAGTTTGCTCATTAATCAAATTAAGGGGGAACGTATATGAATATTCCGATAGAGGTTTCCGCACGTCATACACATTTATCCAAAGAGGTAGCCGATGTGCTTTTCGGAAAGGATTATAACTTTAACATAAGAAAAGAGCTTTCCCAACCGGGTCAGTATGCGTGCGAAGAGAGAGTAGATATAATAGGGCCAAAAAATACTTTAAAAAATGTTGCGGTTTTAGGTCCACTGCGAGCCAAAACGCAGGTTGAAATTTCCATAACAGATTCTTTGAAAATAGGCATAGAGTGTCCTATACGTGAGTCGGGCGACTTGCAGGGGACACCCGGCTGTATACTAAAGGGCCCTTGCGGTGAATATGAACTTGAAAGCGGCTTAATAGTTGCCAAACGCCATATACACATGCACACAAGTGATGCTCAAAAGGCGGGGGCAAAAAATGGGGTTGTAGCTTCGGTTAAAATAAAAAGTTTTGAACGTTCACTTGTTTATAATGATGTAGTAATAAGGGTGAGTGATAATTTTTCGCTTGCTATGCATATTGATACGGATGAAGCAAATGCTTTAAATTACAGACAAGGTCTGACCGGAGAACTAATTTTATAGATATTTTTTACCAAACGTCGCACAACAATATTTTAAATTCTGTTAAAACATCCAAATTTTCGATTGAATATAGATTTATTATTGATTTAATACAATTAATAGTAGTAAAATAATATGTTGTAGTGACTAATTAAATAATTTTATATTTGAATTTAATTTTTCACATACAATAAAAAGTTGGTCAAGAGGAAGATCGTTTTGGAATTTAGTCACAAAACCGTATTGTTAAAAGAGACTTTGGAGTTTTTAAACATTAATTCTTCAGGTGTCTATGTTGACGGTACGGCAGGCGGAGCGGGATTATCGCTTGAGATTGCCAAGCGACTTTCTGAAAATGGAAAACTGATTTCCATTGACCGTGATCCGGATGCGATTTTAACTTGTAGACAAAGACTTAAAGAGTATAAGAATGTGTCTGTTGTGCAAGATAACTTCGCAAATGTTTCGGATATTGTACATAACTTGGGGCTGGAATCTATTGATGGTATGGTTTTAGATCTGGGTGTATCATCGTACCAGTTAGATGAGGCCGAGCGTGGTTTTTCTTATAAGAACGATGCAATGCTCGATATGAGAATGAGTAAATCGGGCGAGTCGGCATATGACGTTGTGAACGGCTTTGAATATGGCGATTTAAAACGAATTATCAGCCGCTATGGTGAAGAAAAATTTTCAAGCAGAATAGCCGCAAAAATTGTCGAGTATCGTAACAAGAAGCCGATAGAAACAACCACAGAGCTTGCAGAAATAGTAAAAAACGCAATACCGTCAGCCGCAAGACGAGAAGGCGGCCATCCGGCAAAAAGGACGTTTCAAGCTATTCGCATATATGTCAATCAGGAATTGGAAAGTTTGGAAAAAGGCCTTGAGGAATCGTTTAAGATTCTGAAAAAAGGCGGGAGATTACTCGTTATAACTTTTCATTCTCTCGAAGATAGAATTGTTAAAGAAAAGATGACCGAGTGGTCCAAAGGGTGCATTTGCCCGCCAAGTTTTCCAATTTGTGTTTGTGGTCAAGTTCCAAAAGCAAGATTTGTACATAAAAAAGCTATAAAGCCTACAGAGGAAGAAATAAGTATTAATTTTCGAAGCCGCAGCGCAAAGCTAAGGGTTTGCGAAAAATTAGTTTGAACGAATATTTGGAGATGGTAACAAAATGTATAATAGAAATAGTGCAGCTTTCAATTATGAGGTAGTTGAAGAACAAAGAAAGGCTCGAATATACGAGCTTCCGAGTAAAGAAGCGCGTAAAGCTGCCAAATTAAAGTCGCAAAAGATGTTTATGGTGGGTGTGTTTTCGGTGTTTTGCACCTGCGCATTGGGTTTTTCCGGATTTTTGCTTGGACAAGCTGAACTTACGGAATTAACAGATAAATCCTGCAAGGCTTCCCGTGAACTTGAACAGATTCAGAGTTTAAACACGCAGCTTGCGGTTAAGTTAAAATCTTTAAGTGTTGCAAATTCTTTTGAAAAAAATGATGTTCCTGTAGAAATAGTAAAAGTGCACAAAGGAGACGTGGCTAAACGGAGCTAAAATTATATTTTGCATAAATATATTAAAAATATTACTAAAATCAGCATTTAAATTTTGATGCTGATTTTTTATTGACTTTTTTTGAAAAAGTAGTATAATTTGCTCCAATAGCAAGAATTAATTATGTTAAAAAACAATAAATTGGAGGGGTAGTTATGGCTATTGATGCAACAAGTTGGACGGCTATAGAGAATGGGGCTTATTTTAGACAGTTGGGAACTATGATTACGGGTTTTGCCGGTGGACGTACGGATCCGGCGGCGGTTGTCACTTTTTTTGAAGGAATGAAAAATGGGTTAGATGAGATTGTTTCTGAGCTGACGACTAATTATTCTGAGAACTTTGCAAAAAAAATTTTCTTGTTTTCCCAAAAGGATGATTATGAGACTCTTAAGCGTAGAACCGATAGTGCGAAGGATGGTTTTAACACGCTATATTTGCTTTTAGGCAAAACCAATGTAGATAAAATTGTTCCTCCCATAAAGGTTGATGTTGGATATGAGGGTGTCAGGAAAAAAGAAGAGGAGCTGGAAAAGTTAATAGAAGATCGTGATGTGTTAAATGCGGATCTTAAAGCAAAGAAAAAAGAGCTTTCCGATAAAAGGTCCGTTCTTAACAAAACATTTAAACCCGCTGAGAAAAAGAAGTTAAAAGATGAGGTTGCATCTCTTAGTAAAGAAATAGCAGATATCGAAAAGAAGATTAAGGATTCTGAAAAAAAGATAAAGGATATGGAAAAAGAAGTCGGTGATATGCGCAAAGCTATGAAGCAGGCGGCGAGAGAACAAAATGCGGCAAGAGCGAGCGCAGTTGACCCCGCTGTTAACGCAAGACTTCAATACTCAAATTTGGTCAAATGTATAGAGGTTGGTTTGGCTAAGCTCAAAGATTTACAAAAGCAGCTTGGAACGGTTAAGATGAAAGACGATACAAAAGGAAAAGCTTTTGATACCGGTGCGGTTGTGGATAAATCTGTACTGAAGGTCTTTGGACTTCGTGGCGATAGTCCAGTAACGCTGGAAATGTTAAAAGCAAAATTGCAAGAGGCAAAAGATCGCATTGCTACTTTGAAGGATGAAGTGGAATCCGGGCTTGAAAGTGTTATCCGTTCGTTAGATTTATTTTGGGATAATTATCGTGTTAATCTTTATGACGCTACGTGGACTAATTGGGAAAAAAAATGTAGAGATTATATAAGGACTTTGATTGATTTGTCTAATAAGATTTCACGTTTGATTAAAAAACCGCCAACGGGCGGAGTCCCTGACCCTGAGTTAATGTTTTGTAATGGTTCTAAGTTTATAAAACAGGTTGAGGAGCCTGGAGAACAATTTAAAAGAAATATACGGTGGTACAAAAATAAGGTGAAAAGCATGTTTAAGTTTGCAGAACCACTTGAAACTCTTTACGTTTTTGATAACAATATGGGGATTGACCATAAAAAGGTTAAAGAAGGTGTAGTGACCGACCAGCTTAAAAGGGATTCTGGGTACGAATCTCAGGTGCGCGTGTCTAAATTACCGAATTGTTTAGAAATAGCTTGTGGACTTTCTAAACTGGAATCTCAGTATGGTCATTTTTTTTCAGAAAAGCCTTTTATTGTCATTGATAAAGATGGAAATATGATTGGGGAGCCGAATGAGGCAGGTAGTGATTGCATTAATAAAGAAAAATATATTGAAAAAACCGCGATGGAGCAGGTTGAGAAAGTTCTGCAAGCTTCGCTTAAAGCCGGAAAATGGGTTAAGTTGGCGGATATAAAGTAATGTTTATACAGTTAGCATAGCGACGTAAAAAGCTCTGAAGAGTAATCTTCAGAGCTTTTGCTTTGAAAAAACTGTTAAAATCTCACTATAAAATTAAAATATGTTTTCTTATAATATTCAAAACGTGATTTATGTTGCAATTGCACAGTGTTTTTAAAATAATGTATTGCAAAAAAAAAATTAATTGTGTATAATCTACAAAGAGGGCGCTTGTTTGTATGTTATATTAAAGCGTTTTAAATGTTCAATAAGAAAGAGGTATGTTATGGCAAACAGATTATTCCAGAATATTATTCATCAAACTGCAGACGTAATGGACAAGAACGTTGGCGTTATAGATAATTCTTGTACCATAGTCGCTTGCAATGACTCCACAAGGGTCGGAGAAGTCATGAGTGCGGTTAATCCACATTCCTTTAAGAATGGTTTGGGTATGTTTTCTGCTGACGGCTACATTTATAAGCCTTTTGGAGATAACGTAAGGCCGGAATTTGCAGTGTTTGTTTCGGGTATTGATGACAGCGCAAAGAAAGATGCGGTTGTTTTATCAATAGCCATGAACAGCGTTAAGCATCATTATGATGAAAAACATGATAGGGTCAGCTTTGTAAAAAATGTCCTTTTGGATAATATTTTACCGGGCGATATATATTTAAAAGCCCGTGAGCTCAAGTTTAATGCTGATGTAAGCAGAGTATGTATGATAATAAAGGTAACGTCCAAATCAGATGTTTCGCCTTACGAAGTTGTTCAAGGACTTTTCCCGGATAAAACAAAGGATTTTGTCATTAGCATTAATGAAAATGATATAGCTCTTGTTAAAGAAATTCATAAAGATACAGAAACTCGTTCACTCGAAAAATTGGCAGCTTCCATAGTTGATACTCTTTCGGGAGAATACTATACCCACTGCGTTGTTGGTGTTGGCTCTGCCGTTACCGGCATAAGAGAGCTTGCTCGCTCTTTTAAAGAAGCCCAAGTTTCAATTGAAGTCGGTAAAGTATTTGATACGGAAAAGAGCGTTATCAGCTACGATCATTTGGGAATTGCTCGTTTGGTATATCAATTGCCAACAACTCTTTGCGAAACTTTCCTTAAAGAAGTCTTCAAAAAAGGATCTGTTGAAGCTATGGATCAAGAAACTTTGTTTACAATACAGAAATTTTTTGAAAACAGCTTGAATGTTTCCGAAACTTCCAGAAAATTATTCGTACATCGTAATACTTTGGTGTACAGACTTGAAAAAATCAAGAAAATAACCGGACTTGATTTGCGTGAATTTGAAGATGCCATCGTATTCAAAGTGGCGTTGATGGTTAAAAAGTATTTGATGTCGAATCCTGTTAAATTTTAGGAATTGAAATTTGTCCCATTATGGTGTATTATGAAGTAGTGGGTACATAAGCAAATATTTATTTTGTTTAGTTTTATAGTTTTTAAATTTGTGTTGCTAAGTGCTCCTTGGCAACACATTGTTTTTTAGGAAGAATTTGAAAGGAGAAACATCATGGTAGAGCTTGTTAACGTGACTAAGTCTTATGATGGTGGTGCTATCGCTTTAGATGATTTAAGTTTAAAAATTCCTGATGGCCAATTTGTTTTCATAGTGGGGCCTTCGGGTTCCGGAAAAAGCACGTTTTTAAAACTTCTTACAAAGGAGGAAGAACCGACTTCCGGAAAAATAATAATCAACGGCACAGATATTACGGCAATGAAAAAGCGCAAAATACCCTATCTTAGAAGAACCATGGGAATTGTGTTTCAGGATTTTAGAGTTATTGAAAAAATGACGGTTTTTGAAAATGTCGCTTTTGCAATGCATGTTGTTGGTGCAAGAAGCAGAGATATACGCAAACGTGTGCCATATGTTTTAAATTTGGTAGATTTAGGTGATAAAGCACGCCGCAAGGTTTCGGAACTTTCCGGAGGCGAAAAACAAAGGGTGGGTTTGGCCCGCGCGTTGGTTAATAATCCAAATATGATAATTGCGGACGAGCCTACGGGTAATATAGACCCAAATCTTTCCTATGAATTGGTTGAACTTTTAAGCCAAATAAACAAGTGTGGGACAACCGTTATAATGGTAACGCATGATATTTCCATAGTTAAAAAGTTTAATTTCCGAGTTATAGAAATAGCAGATGGAAAAATAAAAAATGATATAATGCCGGAGGTGGAGGAGCAGTGAACATACATTATTTAAAGTATTTTATAAAAGAAGGATTTAAAAATACATGGGCTAACGGTATAATGTCCGCCGCCTCAGTGCTCGTTATGATATGTTGTATGATCTTAACCGGGGGCGCAATGCTGCTTTCAATAAATTTAAGCCATGCACTCAAAGGTATTGAAAACAGAAATACAATGGTAGTATTCCTAAAAAAAGATGTTTCGCCCGAACAGGTTTTGGAGGCGGGAAGGCAAATTGAAAACACTCCCAATATTTTTAAATGTGAATATTATTCAAGTGAGCAAGCTTCCGAAAAGTATAGAGATGTTTTGGGAGATCTCTATGAAGTTGTAAAAGAAGGGGAAAATCCGTTCCCCGAAGCTTATCATATCAGTATGAAAGATTTATCACTTTATACGGAAACAATTAATAAACTTAAAAGTATAGAGAATGTTGAATCCGTTAGTGACAGAAGCGAAACGGCCAAAAAACTTTCCGACCTTAATAAGCTCATTGCCCGTGCGGGTATTTGGATAATTTGTTCTTTGGGTATTGTATCACTTTTTATAATATCGAATACAATAAAAATTACTATGCATAACAGAAGATTTGAAATTAGCATTATGAAATCTGTGGGTGCCACAAATGGGTTTATAAAAGCTCCTTTCATGGTGGAGGGAATGATAATAGGTTGCGTTGCGGCAGTTATTTCTACATTTGTTTTAGATGGTGTTTATAATGCCTTGTTGAGTGTGATCGGAGGAATTATTCCTTTTATTGGAATTAGCTTTGCGGATATATTTTGGAAAGTTTTAGGTTGCTTTTTGGCAACCGGGGTGGTGTTTGGCGTTGTTGGAAGCGCAATCTCGCTAAGACGTTACTTGAGCAAAGAAGGTGGAGAAGTTGTTGCATGGTGATAAAAAATTATTAACAAAACTGCTTTTTGTTTTATCAAGTTCGATGGTCTTGGCCTATACGATTACGCCGCCGATTATGTCCACAACGATTACCGAAAGCCAAAATTCAAGAGCAGCGCTTCAAACAAAGAAAAAAGAGCTTGGCCAAAAGCTTCAAGAAGCTTCAAGTAAAGTGCGTAAAGAGGCAAAAAACAAAGAGGCGCTTGACGAACAAATCAAAATTGCGGAAAGTCAAATTGACGTTTCTAACGAGTACATAGCCAAGTTGGATGAAGAGATTTTGGAAGCTGAGCGCGAAATTGAAAGGATCCAAGAAGATATCAATCAGAAAATAAAAGCTTTAAAAAAGGCATTATATTCAATTTACGTTGCCGGCGACACATCCACAATAGATATAATTCTTGGTGCAAAGGATTTTGAAGATTTTTTAGATAAAGTGGATACTGCTCGTTCAGTTGGGCAAACCATAAAAGAGCTTATAGATGCTCTTAACAGCGATCTCGAAAAAGTAGAAAATAAAAAGAAAGAGATTTTGGAAACCAAATCGGAAAAAGAAAAAGAAAGAGCTGCTTTGGAAAAGAGCAGGGAAAATCTGCAATCACTTTATGACGAAAGTGAAAAACTGCTTTCTGAATTACAGGAATCCGAAAAAGGCGTAAAGAAAGAAATAGATCAAAACGATGCTGAAATAAAAGCAATTGATGCGCAAATACAAAAATATTACGAAGAACAAAGGCGTTTAGCAGAAAAACAGCCCTCTACACAGACAGGCCCTGCGGTTAAACATACCGGTGGTTATACTTGGCCTGTTCCCGGATATTATAAGATTACATCAGGGTTTAATGATAGCGCCGGAAGATCGCATGTACACGGTGCGATCGATATTGCAGGAGCGAAAATTTATGGTGCTCAAGTAGTCGCAGCCGGTGCCGGAAAGGTAATAATAGCCAATGCAGGCGGCTGGGGTGGCGGATATGGTAGCTACGTAGTTATTGACCACGGAAATGGTAAGTCTACGCTTTATGGACATATGAGCAGTGTTCGTGTTAAAGTGGGGCAAAATGTTTCAGCCGGTCAGCAAATAGGTAACGTTGGTAATACGGGATTTTCAACGGGCCCGCACTTGCATTTTGAATATAGAGTAAACGGTGTCCGTACCAATCCTTCGACCATAGTGAGTTATTAATAATTGGTGTTTTAATTTTGAGGGGAGAGTGGAGTACATGAATTTAAAGTTTTTGAATAAAAAGGTTTCACTGAGTGTTTTTTTGGCAAGCATATTTGGTGCATCAGCGTTGGTATATTCTTTGGGATATAAGATAGCGATGGATAAATTTAACGATGTGGTTTCATTTGTTCAGGAAAAGCAAAAAATGTATTCCACTTTAAGCGAACTTGACCACTGCGTTCGGTCCGAGTATATTTCTGATATTTCTGAATCTGAGATGCTAGATTCGCTTTGCAGGGGATATGTAAACGGACTTCAGAACGAAAGCTCTGGATATTGGAATAAACAAGGTTACAAGGAATACCAAGATGCAAACAAAAAATTAAAACCCAAAATTGAGTATAAAAAGCTCAAGGATGACGTCGCATATATTAAGTGTGATAAATTTATAAATGACGCTTCAAAAGATTTTATCGATAAGATTGATAGTACTTTTTTCGGTGGTATTAATAATATAGTGCTTGATTTAAGAGATTGTGAAAAAAGTAGCGATGAGGAAATTTTCAAAATTTTGCAGCATATAATTCCTTCGGGCGATATTGTCAGCGCTGTTAATAAAAAAAGTGAGACGGAAGTTGTATGTACGTCCACGTCTTCCGGGGTCGATTTAAATTTTGTGGTGTTGGTAAATGGAAAGACCTGTGGTGGGGCAGAGGTGTTGGCTTCTGCATTAAAAGATTCAAAAAATGCAAAAATTGTTGGTACGAAGACGTTTGGTAATCCAGTCAGGACCAAAAAAATAACTCTTTCAGATGATTCTGTTGTTGTTTTTGCAGATGCTTACTATGTTACCAAGAGCGGAAATAGTATTTTTAAAAAGGGTTTAACTCCTGATGTTGTTGCCGAAAACCCCGACGATGTAGATATACAGCTTCAGCAAGCGGTTGATTTGATAGGTAAAGAGTAAAGTAAGCGAAAATGAAATTTGTTGAAAGTGTTTTGGATTTTAAAGATAGAGTTTTGGAGTTACTGTTTCCTCCGAGGTGCATATTTTGCTCAGAAGTTGTTCCGATCGGTAAGTGCGTATGTAATAATTGCTCTTTAGAAGTTGTTCCGAATACCATGATACGCACAATTTTAGAGTTTGGAGAAGAAAATATAGCGTGTATATCTCCATTTAAATATAGCGGAAAAGTAAGAAAGGCTATATGGAGCTTTAAATTTAGAGGTCAAAAGCAATACGCTAAGTATTTTGCGCAGGTAGTAAGCGATGAGCTTGAAAAAACTTCTAAAAATATTGATGTTGTTACTGCAGTCCCGCTATCTGAATACGGAATGCGCAAAAGGGGATATAACCAATCGGAATGTTTGGCAAAGTTAATTGCAAAAAATATTGGGCTTAAATATGAAGATTTACTTATTAAATCAAAAGAAAATTTTCCGCAGCATGAGCTTACTCTTAATGAGAGGCGTGAAAATGTAAAAGGTGTATATAAAGTTACAAACATTCGTAGTTTAAAAAACAAAAATATTCTTTTGTGCGATGATGTTGTAACGACAGGTAGTACCTTAAGAGAATGCGCTAAAATGCTAAAACTTTTTGGTGCTCGTAGTGTTATTTGTTGCACGGTTGCATATGTTTAGGTATAAAAAACGCTCTACCGGATATGTTTGGCAGAGCGTTTTTATTTAATAGTGAAAAACTTGTTATAAATTTAACCGTAAAATAGCTTAGCATTCTATCTTGCAACAATAATATATATTCATTGGAAAGCAAAATAATCACCTTACTATTTATTTAACATTTTGCTTTAAATATGCATCTATAAATTCATCGAGTTCACCATTCATAACTGCTTCTACATTTCCAACTTCGCAGCCTGTGCGATGATCTTTTACTAAAGTATATGGCATGAATACGTACGATCTTATTTGAGAGCCCCAGGATATTTCTTTTTGTATGCCTTTTATATCTTCGATTTTTTCTAGGTGTTCTCTTTCTTTTATTTCTATAAGTTTGGATTTTAGTATTTTCATTGCGGTATCGCGGTTTTGAAACTGGCTTCGCTCATTTTGGCAAGCAACAACTATTCCGGTTGGAATATGAGTGAGCCTTACTGCCGATGAGGTTTTGTTAACGTGTTGACCGCCGGCTCCGCTTGCTCTGAAAACGTCCATTTTTATGTCTTCGGGATTGATATCAATTTTTATTTCATCATTTATTTCAGGGATAACTTCCAAGGAGGCAAAGGAGGTATGGCGTCTGCCGGAAGCATCAAACGGCGAAATTCTTACTAACCTATGAACTCCGTTTTCGCCTTTTAAATATCCATAAGCGTTTGTGCCTTCCACAAGTAAGGAGGCGCTTTTAAATCCGGCTTCTTCACCATCTAAAAAATCAAGCATTTTTACTTTGTATTTGTGTTTTTCCGCCCACCTTGTATACATTCTGCAAAGCATTTCTGCCCAATCCTGGGATTCTGTTCCGCCGGCACCCGCGTGAAAAGTAAGGATTGCATTTTGGCTATCGTATTCTCCCGTAAGGAGCGTTGATAAAGTTTGCTGTTTTAATTCTTTTTTTATACTTTTGAATTGCTGTTTTATTTCTTCGGCAGAGGAATCATCGTTTTCTTGGCAAGAAAGTTCCACTAAAGTTTCCAAATCATCGAAATTATTTTTTAATTTTTCAAATTCTTTGATTTTTCCGCTTAGCTTGCTGATTTCCGAAAGAATTTTTTGAGAATTTTCAGTATCATTCCAAAAATCGGGTTTTGCTGTTTTAGCCTCTAATTCTTGGAGCTTTATTTTGGATTTATCTATTGACAAAGTTTCGCGTAAAGATAGGAGATCATCTTTTATTTTAAAGAGTTCGTTTCTTATTTCTTCCAATTGTACGATCATAATCTAACACGCTTTCTTAGCTAAAAATTTATTTTTTGCCAAATCTTTTGTTATAGGAATCTATCGTTTGCGCTATTACCTCTATTGCAGTATCTTTGCCGTGTATATCATTTACAACGGTTTCCTTGTTTTCCAAAGTTTTATATACTTGGAAAAAGTGCTTCATTTCTTCAAATATATGTTTCGGGAGCTCGGAAATATCTCTGTATTGATTAAATGTTGGGTCGTCGGTTGGGATTGCTATTATTTTTTCATCGTTGCTTCCGGAATCAATCATTGCAATAAGCCCGATGGGGTAGCATTCTACCAATGTCATTGGATATATTTGTTGGGAACAAAGTACTAAAACATCAAGCGGATCCCCGTCGTCTGCAAAGGTTCTTGGAATGAAGCCGTAATTTGCCGGGTAATGAGTGGACGTATATAAAATTCTATCGAGTTTTAAAAGGCCGGTATCTTTATCGAGTTCATATTTTGATTTGCTTCCTTTGGAAATCTCGATAACTGCCGTAAATTTTTCCGGCTTAATTTTTTCAGGGTTAATGTCATGCCAAATGTTCATTTGTGAATAATCTCCTTAGTATTATAATAATTTGTTCTGGATTTTAGTAGCAAGCACTGTGTTTTTTGCAAGCATTACAATGGTCATAGGACCCACTCCGCCCGGAACAGGCGTAATATAGCTTGCTTTATCTTTTAAATTTTCAAAGTCTGCATCTCCGCATAACTTGTTGTTTTCATCTCTGTTAATGCCAACGTCTATTATAACTGCGCCTTTTTTTACCATATCAGAAGTCAAAAATTTAGGCTTTCCTACGCTGCATATTATTAAATCGGCGTTTTTGCAGTAATCTTTTAAATTTTTTGTTTTGCTGTGGCATAATGTAACCGTGCCGTCGTTTTGCGTAAGAAGCGTTGCGATAGGCTTTCCGACAATATTGCTCCTCCCGATAACAACACAATTTTTGCCCGAAACGGAAATGCCATAATACTTAAGCATCTCGAGTATTCCCGCCGGCGTACACGGCAAAAGTTTATTTTGACCAAGCATCATTTTTCCTATGTTTATAGGGCTAAATACGTCTACGTCTTTTTCGGGAAGAATTTTTGCATTTATAGCAAATTCGCTTATATGTTTTGGAAGTGGAAGCTGAACAAGTATGCCGTTTATGCTTGGTTTATTATTGAGCTTCTCGATTAAATTTTCAAGTTCAGATTGCGGTACGTCTTCGGGGAGCAAAAATTTTTCTGAGTGGATTCCGATTTCTTCGCAAATTTTTTCTTTTTTGCCTACATATATGTGGGAAGCCGGGTTGTTTCCTACCATAATTACCGCAAGACCCGGAATGATATCTTCTGCTTTTAGATTGGCAATTTCTTTTTTGAGTTCCGATTTTATCGAATCGGCTACCGCTTTTCCATCAATAATCATTATTTTTTGTTGCCTTCCTTGACTTTGAAAATGCATACCAATTAAAATGGTAATGTAATAATTATACTACATATCGGAGGAGTTTTAAAGTGAAAGTTAAAAAAGCCGTAATTCCTGCGGCAGGTTTTGGCACAAGAATGCTTCCAATTACAAAGTCTATTCCAAAAGAAATGCTACCGATTGTTGATAAACCATCGATAAGCTATATTGTGGAAGAGGCTGTGGCTTCAGGAATAACGGATATACTTATTATTATAAGCCGCGGTAAAGAGGCAATTGAAAATTATTTTGATAGAACGCCAGATTTAGAATACTCTTTGGAAAAAAGCCAAAAATATGAGGCTTTGGAGGTGGTAAAAGGCATAAGTAAAATGGCCAATATATATTTTATACGGCAGCAAGAGATGAAAGGCCTTGGGCATGCCGTGAGCTGTGCGGAATCTTTTGTTGGCAACGAACCATTTGCAGTGCTTTCGGGCGATGACGTGATAATTGGCGAAAAACCCGTTTGCGGTCAGCTGATAGAAGCTTTTGACGAGTACGAATTAAGCGTTGTCGGCGCGAAAGAGATGCCGAAAGAAGAAATAGGAAGATACGGCTCTTTAAAAGTTGAAAATATAAGAAATAATATTTTTATGTGTACCGATATGGTTGAAAAGCCGACCCCTGATAAAGTTTTATCTTTATACTCGATTTTAGGGCGGTATGTTTTAACTCCGGATATATTTAAAATTTTAAAAAATACCCCTCCCGGAGTAGGAGGAGAAATTCAGCTTACTGATGCCATGAAAGTTTTGGCAAGGTCAAACGGTATAATAATGGTGGATTTTTTGGGTAAAAGGTATGATATGGGCAGTAAACTCGGAGCTATGCAAGCAAACGTGGAGGCAGCACTAAAGCACCCTGAGGTTTCCGAGCAGTTTAAGCAATATATTAAGAAGGTTGTTGAAAGTATATAAGTTAGCAAGATTTTTATTGATATTAAAAAATTATCGATGGGTAAGAAAATTTCCGCAGAGTTTCAGTTTCTGCGGAAAACTAAAATTAAATATTTTCTAATATGCGAGTAGTGTCAACTGGCCTCTAAATTCTATCAATATACAAATACGAGAATAGTCACTATTGTGCATGATACAAAAATCATTAAGTCGTTTGCCGTCTATTTTTTCTAAGTATTCTTTGAAATCATGAAATAATGGCGAGGGCCTTTTAGAGTATTCTGTTAATACGCCCAAAATAGTACTACGTTGATGATCTGAACACAATTTCTGTAATGCTTCGCATTGGCTTTTGAGAATTTTTTTAATTTTTGTAAAGCTTCTTGTTTTTCTTTTTTCGAGTAGATAATGGTTGAAGTTACAGGGACTGGTACCGTCCACTATTGCGTGATATGCTTGGCGTTGCTTTTCCCACTCTACCAAAGTGCGTAGTTCTTCTGCGCATGGTAGCACAGACCACCCTTTTGCAATTAGTGAAGCTTGACAATCCTCAAATTTGGTGGACATTTCGCTGATGATTATGGGTGATTGGTTAGGGTTCATTGCTTCCGCGAATAGTTTCTTTTCCATGGAGTCTCCTATTGCTTTGACGAACGTTGACAAGCAGTCTAATGTTGATTGTGTGTGTGATAAAAATGTTGGTAACGATGGTTTTGGCGGCTCTCCACTTGCATGAGCGAATGGAATGCAAAACAGGGTGCTGCTTATTGTAGCAATTGCGGTAAGTTTTGATAAAGTTTTTTCCATTTTGAATCTCCTTAATTTAATTTTTATAATAGCCTAGTTATTATTATATTAAAAGAATTATAAGAAGTCAAGAGGCGAATTTAATATATCCTTGAATTATAGCAAAAACACAAAAATAAATAATATACTAAATTAGGTGTTGCAAAGATGACATTCTTATGATAAAATATCCTAGTATGTAAAAAACGGTTTGTAAGGATTTATGCATTCGGTTTTGGCAGTACATAAATATCAGCATTCCTCTGCCGTGTGATTGGGCAAGAATGTGTGGATTATATGGAGGAAATGATGAATTTATTGGAAAAAATTTCAGAATCATCGGTAAAAGAAAATTTGCCTGTATTTAGCGTGGGCGACACAGTTAAGGTTAATGTTCAAATCAAAGAAGGCGAAAGAACACGTATTCAAGTTTTTGAAGGTGTTGTTATTGCCAGAAAAGGCAGCGGAGTTGCCGAAACTTTTACGGTAAGAAAAGTTTCTTACGGATATGGCGTGGAAAGAATTTTCCCAATTAATTCGCCAAATGTCAAAAATGTAAAGGTTATAAGGCAGGGCGATGTTCGCAGAAGTAAGCTTTATTACCTTAGAAGCCGTGTTGGTAAAGCAGCTAAGGTTAAGGAAAAGATTTAGCCTGTTTTCTAAAGGGACGGTTGTCCCTTTGTTTATACCACCACAGTTGTTGCTTTTTTATAGTTTTTTAATAATTCTACTTAAATTTATAGAAAACATATGGAATTAATCTTGATTTAGGTGCTTAGATTTTTTTAAAATATTTTAATATTAATTTTAGTAAAATTAAGTGATATTTTTTTTGTGTTGTGTTAGAATAAAGGCGCATATGAAGTAAGCTATTTAATTTTATAAATACTTAACTACAAGTTTGAAGGTGGGAGATAGAAATGAATACCGGGGAAGACGTTAAAAATTTAGATGCTGAAACTACGATCCGATATCCGGCAAGTGAGTTTTCAAAATGGTGTTTTGATATTTTAGAAACGGTGATACAATCGTTTGTTATAGTGCTTATTATATTTACGCCGTTTTTTAGAGTTATGACGGTTGACGGAGAATCCATGATGGATACTCTATTTAACCAAGATAAGATTTTTGTTTGGAGATGGAACTATACGCCAACCAAGGGCGATGTTGTAACCATAACCCACGGACAAAAATTTGATAAGCCGATAGTAAAAAGAGTAATAGCAACCGGCGGCGATACGCTTAATATAGATTTTACGGATGGGAGCGTAACTGTTAATGGCGAAGTTTTAAATGAGACGTATATAAAAGAGCCTATGTGGCTCGAGGAAGATGGCGAAATTCCCGCCGTTGTGCCGATGGGGTATTGCTTTGTTATGGGAGATAACAGAAACCATTCGTCCGACAGTCGCTCAAAGCTGATAGGTTTGATTCCGGATGAAGATGTAATCGGAAAAGTTTCATTTATAGTTTTCCCGTTTAATAGAATTTCCGCCGTGTCTTAGAAAAGTTTGTTTTTGTGAATTAAAGTTTGTTTTATAGCTATATATTTAGAGTATGTGGTGGCCAAATTGTTTATAAATTTTCAAGAGGTGTATCAGTACTCTATGTATAGCAAAAAGAAAGCATTTTTTAAGGATAGTTATGAGAGCAACATAAACAAGCACGCTGCTTCTAAATTTTCACAGTTTTTGTTTGAAACTTTGGAAGCAGTTATTTATGCCCTTATACTTATGATCGTATTTATGACATTTTTTTTTCGAATTATAAGTGTAAGCGGTGTTTCTATGCTGGATACCCTGCATGATTTTGATAAAGTATTGATAAGCAGGTTTAATTATGCTCCCAAATGTGGCGATGTAGTAGTAATTAAAAGAGGGCAGTATCTGAACCAACCTCTGGTTAAAAGGATTATAGCAACCGAAGGGCAAAGCCTTAAAATAGATTATAACAATCAAGCGGTTTTTGTTGATGGTACTAAAATTAACGAAAGCTATCTTAAGGAATCCATGATCTGCCAAGGCGACGACTATATTCCTGAAAAAATTCCGAAAGGGTATTCGTTTGTAATGGGAGATAACCGTAATAAATCGTTAGATAGCAGATCGGGTACTGTCGGACTTATCGAAAACAAAAACATTGTCGGAAAAGCTGTTTTGATAATTTTTTCACTTCATAAAACGGGCTGGGTCAGATAATTCTTAGAAAACGATTTGGAGCTACTAAATATGTACAAAGAAGTGCTACGCCGAAATATCCGGAAAATTCATACAACACCAATGGGACTTAAACGAATTGCGAAAAACCTTAATATAAAAGAAAAAAATGCCCTTATATATTGCAAAGAAAAACTTTTGGAGGAGGGGTGTATTGTTTTTAAAAAGGGCAAGAATTTTTATTGCACGTTTGATAATATCGTTATAACAATAAATTCACATAGTTATACGATTATCACGGCGCACGTTTTATCTTAATAGGTTGGACTAAATTTTTGGAGGTATTATTGTTTATGAAAGTAATAAAGAATGACGAAGTGTTTGAAGGAAGCAACAGCGAGAAATGCAAAATATTTGGATATCCTTTTGAGGATAAGGACATGGATATCTGTGTTTCGGTTATTACCGGCAGATACCCTGATTCGGGCTATTGTAAGCATCTTGTGTGTAAAGAGCTAATTTATGTGTTGGAAGGTTCCGGAAAATTACATTTTGAGGATAAAGTTGTAGATTTTGCGGCAGGAGATGCTGTTTGGGTAAATCCTAATGAAAAGTATTATTGGGAAACAAATTACTGCAAAGTGACAATCACATGCTCGCCCGCTTGGTACAAAGAGCAATATGAGATAACTGAGTAGTGTTCCTTATATACGTTTAAAATTCGTTTTAACGACGCTTGAATATTATAATAAAATTTGCTAAAATACCCTTATATAATGCTAAATATAGGGGAGAAAGTTTGTGTATACCACAAAGATTAAATATACTTACGATGAATACAAAAAATTATCAGAATTTTCGATGAACTTACAATTACGAAAGACAAAAATTATATGTTATCTGTTGGTGGCGCTTATCAGTGTTTTTACATTTTTTGTAACTCAAAGCATATATGGAGCGCTTTTGACGCTGATAGTTGCGCTATTTATACCATTGATGACGAAATTTAATACCAATAGATTGATAAGAAAAATCTGAAATTCGAATAAATTAATGCAAAATGATGAAGTAGAAATTATATTTGATGATTCGGGCTGGAGCACTGTAAACGAGCGCGGAACATATCACTATAAGTATGATGACATATATAAAATAGCTGAAACTAAAACTAATATTTATATATTTATATCTATAAATATGGCTACGATACTTGTAAAAGATAACTGCAGCGAAGAACTGATTGATTTTGTAAGAAAACTTAAGAAATAGTCATCTTGTGTATTATATTTTAACTTAAAGAGTAGAAGAAAATTCTACTCTTTTGTGTTATAATTTAACTGATGTTAATGTACTTAAACTGAAGGAGATAAAGAAATATGGTTGGAAATTATAAAGTAATAACGCTTTGCGGCTCTACACGGTTTAGAGATGAGTTTTTTAAGGTGCAAAGGGATCTGAATCTCAAAGGCAATATAGTTATTTCCGTGGGGGTTTTTAACCATGGAGAAGATTCTAAAGTTTGGGAAAAAATGGATGAAAAAACTATGGAAAAAACAAAATAAATGCTTGATGATATGCATAAAAGAAAAATAGATATGGCTGATGAAATTTTTGTTATAAACGTCGGCGGTTATATAGGGGAGAGTACTAAATCCGAAATCGAGTATGCAAAAATGCATGGTAAAAAAATAAATTATTTGGAAAATAATTAAAGAAGGCAACAACAAACAATGGATATCAAAATATACAAAGTTAATCCAGATTCCGAACTTAATAAAAAGTTACTTACATTTGTTGAAAACAGTTCATGGAACGATACAAAAGAGCACACCGCAAAAATGATACGTGAGAATAACTTTAGTGATTGGGAGTCCATGTTTGTTGCAATGGATAAAGATAAAATAGTTGGACATGCATCGATTTTAAAAACTGATTATTACCCATTACCGGAAATTTCCCCGTGGATATCAACTGTTTTTGTTACAGAAGAATATCGAGGAATGAAAATAAGCGGTTTAATGATAGATTTTATTAATAAATATGCTAAAGAGTTGGGTTTTGATAAAACATATATACCATCCGAACATTTCGGTATTTACGAAAAGTATGGCTACAAATATATAAAAGATATTGTTAATTATGGCGGGGGTATCGACCATTTGTTTTTTAAAAGAATATGATTTTATAATCGTAACAAATCCATGGAGGTATCTCAAATGAGCGAAAACAATATAAATTGCGATATAGGGATTTTTACATATTTAATAAATTTAGAAAAATAAAGTTGATAGATAAATAGTAAGTTATAGTGGAGATTTTATTATGGAATGTAGAGAGTGTTACAGTGATAAAAGTAGAATTACGCCTTTGTTAGGTGCAAGACAATGTTTAGAAAATCATTTACAATATGTTTGCGGAACTTGCGGTAGATGTATTTGTATTGATAAAGATAAAATAAGAGGCCTACAAAGATGGAACTTTCCGTTTAAAAGTTTAAATATAGCAAAATTATATTTACGAACAGCAGATTTTACCAATAGAAAATGCTGTGGCATCTATGAGATAGAAAATTCAAAAGGAAGAAAATCATATAAGATATTTGCAAGTGAAACAGAGCTTAAAGAATATTTGTTAAAAAACAAAGATAAAGTTTGTAAAGATAATAAAGAAATGTTTTCAATGAATGAGTATAAAGAATATAAAAATACTCAAATCAAGCATTTATCACAAGATGAAGTTGAAAAATATTTAAGTGAAATGTAACACACAAATTACAATTTATAGAGTGTTTAATTTGAAAAAATACGGAAGTGAAAGAATGAGTAAAGAAAGTGAAGAAATTTTTCATAAAGTCCATATAGCATGGTTCCCCGGACACATGGCAAAAACAAAAAGGCTTTTGAAAGAAGCTCTTAAAAATATAGATCTTGTTGTGGAGGTTTTAGATGCAAGGATTCCGTATAGCAGTTCAAATCCGGATTTAAATCAAATAATTGAGAATAAACCAAAAATAATCATTTTAAATAAATCCGATTTATCTGACCCAACCCAAAATCAAAAGTGGATAAAGCATTATGAAGCCACAGGATATCCTTGCATGGAGTTTAGCTCTAAAAGTAATAAATATGTTTCTGATTTTAAAAATAAGGTTTTAAATATAATGGAGGATAAAATTCAAAAGTTCAAATCGAAAGGTTTGCTTGGGTATAAGATAAGGGTAATGGTTGTTGGCATTCCAAATTCCGGTAAATCTTCGTTTATAAATAAAATTTGTGGGAAATCAAAGTGTAAGGTTGAAAACAGGCCCGGTGTTACGCGCCAAAATCAGTGGTATAGTGTTGGTGATAATATCGAGTTTTTGGATACGCCCGGGGTTTTATGGCCAAAATTTGATGATGAAAAAGTTGCTTATAATTTGGCTTTTACGGGAGCTATAAAAGATAAAATACTCGATACCGAAGATTTGGCGTTTCATTTTATAAAATCTGTGAAAGAAAGATACTGCCAAAATATTTGCGATAGGTTTGGTGTTGATATTTCTAAAATTTCTGAATCGGACCCTTGGGAAGCGGTAGAGTTTATCGGTAAAAAGCGAGGTTTTCTTATATCCGGAGGAGAAATAGATACGCTGCGGACTTCCAATATGATTTTGGAGGAATTTAGAAGCGGCAAATTTGGAAGAATTAGTTTGGAAAGTCCCAATGATTAGATTATTTTGTTTAGGAAGGTTTTTATGGATTGGCTAAGTTACGAAAAAATGTATTTAAATCAGGGCTATAAGTTTATTTGTGGGGTAGATGAAGCGGGCAGAGGTCCGCTTGCAGGTGACGTTTATGCGGCAGCGGTTATTCTGCCCGAAGAAACTGTTATTGAGGGGATAAATGATTCTAAAAAACTAAGCGAGAAAAAAAGAGAATATTTATTTGATGTGATTAAAGAAAAAGCGTTCGGTTACAGCATTGCCTCCGCAAGCGCCGAGGAAATTGATAGTTTAAATATATTGCAGGCAACTTTTTTGGCAATGAAGCGAGCCGTAAATGGGCTTAATCCAAAAGCGGATTTTGCCATGATAGATGGTAACCGAACACCAAAACTGGATATACCGCTTGCGACTATTATTAAAGGCGATTCACTTTCTTGTTCCATAGCAGCTGCGTCTATTTTAGCAAAGGTAACAAGGGATAGGGTAATGAAAAAAGAGGCGCAAAAATATCCTGAATATTTCTTTGAAAAACATAAGGGATACGGAACAAAACTACATTTTGAAATGATAAAAAAATATGGGCCGTGTCCTATACATAGAAGATCGTTTTTAAGAAAGATTCTCAAAGATAACTAGGAGTAAAACTTGAAAAATATTGATACCGGTAAATTGGGCGAAAACGCAGTTAAAGAATATCTTTTAAATAAAGGATATATTTTTTTAAAAAGTAATTATCATAGCCGATATGGTGAAATAGATATAATTTTTGAAAATGATAAATATATTATTTTTGTGGAAGTAAAAACCCGCAAAAAAGGCTCTTTGGTGCGAGGAATAGATTCTGTGGATATTTTTAAAAGGGGAAATATAGTAAAAACAGCCCTTATGTATCTTGCGGAATTTAAGCCCCAAAAGCAGCCGAGATTTGATGTTGCGGAAGTATTAATTAACAGAATGGGGGAATGTGAGAAGATAAATTATTTTGAAAACGCTTTCGATATGGAGGAACTTGGTGCATTTTTTTGACCTTCACTGTGATACGCTTTATAGAGCGTTAATCGAGGGCAAAAGTTTAGATGACGGTGACCTCGATGTGTCGTTTAAAAAAATGTGTAGTTTAAATTTATATATAGGTTGCTTTGCCGTGTGGATTCCCGATACTTTTCGTGGCGGAAAAGCGATGAAGCTTTTTGATGATTGCGTAAATTTATTAGAAAAATCTGTAAGTAAAAAATCATATAATATTAGCTTTTTAAAAAACAGAAACGATTTTAAAAAAGTAAAGCGCGCCGGTTCGGGGCAAGGAATTATTTTATCCGTTGAAGGCGGAGCGGTTCTGGGCGGCAAAATAAAAAATGTCGATTATCTTTATAAAAAAGGCGTAAGAATAATAACGCTTACCTGGAACGGACCGTGTGAAATTGGCGATGGAATTGGAGTAAAGAATGGGGGAGGATTAACTGAATTCGGGCGCAAGGCTGTATCTAAAATGGAAAAATTAAATATCATTATCGACCTATCGCACGCGAGCGAAAAGCTTTTCTACGATGTTGCAAAAATCACAAGAAATCCGTTTGTTCTTAGCCATTCTAACTCCAGAACCATATGTTCAAATCCAAGAAATATTACCGACGAGCAGTTTAAGGTTGTTAAGGCTCGCAAAGGGCTTATAGGGGTGAATTTTTGCAAGGAGTTTCTAAGTGGAAATCAGGACGTAATGTTTGATGATGTAAGACGCCATATAGAACATTTTTTGGAACTCGGTGGAGAAAACAACTTGGCATTTGGTAGCGATTTTGACGGTGCGGAAATTTTGGAAGATGTTAAGAAGCTCCCCAAAATTAAAAATTTATATGAATATTTTTTAATTAAGAATTATAATGAAACTTTACTTGATAAAATATTTTTTAAAAACGCTTTTGAATTCGTTTTTAAAAATATGGGTTAGTTGGAGGTTTAAATGTCAGTTTATGCTATTTCGGATCTTCATTTATCTTTAAATTCGGATAAATCCATGGAAGTGTTTGCAGGCTGGGAAGATTACGTAAATAAAATAAGAGATAACTGGGGAAAAAAGATTTTAAAGGAAGATACGGTTGTTATAATTGGCGATATTTCTTGGGCTATGAGTTTAGAGGAAGCAAAAAAAGATTTGGAATTTGTAAATGATTTGCCGGGCAGAAAAATTTTAATTAAAGGAAATCATGATTATTGGTGGAGTACAAAGGCAAAAGTAAATAATTTCTTGGAAGAAAATAATTTAGATAAAATAGATATTCTTTATAACTCTGCATTTCAAGCCGAAAATATTTCCGTTTGCGGAACAAGGGGTTGGATGTATAATTCTGAAGAATCCGAAGACCAAAAAATTCTTGCTCGGGAGGTTGGAAGATTAGAAAAATCTTTGGATTGTGCCTGCGCATTTGGATTACCGCCGGTAGTGTTTTTGCATTATCCGCCGGTGTATGGCTTTGGGGAGTCTGAAAAAATTATTAATATTTTGATTGAAAGAAATATCAAAAAATGTTACTATGGACATATTCACGGCAATGAAGCAAAAAAAGGTATAATCGAAGGGATGTACAAGGGTATAGAGTTCCATTTGGTTTCATGCGATTATGTTGGCTTTTGCCCTGTGCTTGTTTCTTAGATTTTGCTTTTATTTTGCGGTAATTTTGTTTTCAAATAATTTTATTAATTTGTGTTTTGAAAGGATGAATTTTAAGGTATGAAACTTGAGTCGTCAAAAAAAGTAGATGTGAATCGTTGGGAATTGGAAATTTCCGTTGCGCCGGAAGAATTTCAGAAAGAGGTAGATAAAGCTTATAATCGCCAAAAGAAGAAAATTAGCATTCCCGGATTTAGAGCAGGAAAAGCTCCAAGAGCTTTTATCGAAAAATACTATGGTGATAAGATCTTTTACGAAGATGCGATAAATTCTTTATATCCCGGTGCCATTGAAGAAGCCTCCAAAGAAGCCGGCATAGAGCTTGTTGACGATCATATCGATTTTGATATAATCAAGATGGGTAAAGAAGAAGGCCTTGTATTTAAAGTAAAAGTAACTGTTATGCCCGAAGTTACAGTTGAAAACTATAAAGGAATAGAAATTAAGAAAGCAGATCCCAAGAAGGTTTCCAAAGAAGATATAGAAGACGAAATAAAAGTGCTCCAAGAAAAAAATGCACGTATAGTGCCTGCCGATGACAAAACTTCCGAAATGGGAGATTTGGTAAATATTGATTTTGAAGGTTTTGTAGATGGTAAGTCATTCGAAGGCGGCACAGCGCAAGATGTTCCGCTTGAGCTTGGCAAAAAGCAGTTTATTGCAGGTTTTGAGGAACAAGTAGCCGGACATAAAGTTGGAGATGAATTTGAGGTAAAAGTAACATTCCCTGAAAAATATCATGCTCCAAATCTTGCCGGTAAAGAAGCAGTATTTAAAACGAAGCTTAATAAGATTCAAGCCAAAGAGCTCCCTAAAGTTGATGATGAGTTTGTAAAGGATATAAGCGAATTTGATACTTTGAAAGAATTTGAGGAAGATTTAAAGAAAAAGATAGAGGAAAAGAGAGCAGCAGAAGCTAAATCCGCTGCCGAAACCGAAATGCTCGATAAATTCATCGAGTTAGTAAAAGCTGATATTCCCGAGGCTTTGATTAAAAACAAAGAAAGAGATCTTTTAAGAGATTTTGAGTATAATATGCAAATGCAAGGGCTGGCCGTTAAGGATTATCTAAAATATACGGGTATGACTCAAGAAAAATTAATGGAAAGCTTTAAACCCCAAGCATTAAAACAGGTTAAACTTGATTTGGGCTTTAAAAAGGTTTCTGAGCTTGAAAATATATCCGCTTCATCAGAAGAAATCGCTAAAGAATATGAAGATGTTTCTAAAAAATACAACATGAAAGTTGAGCAAGTTAAGAAGTTTGTCATGGAAAATGATATAAAATCAGATATAGTAAGACGTAAAACTTTAGAATTCTTAAAAAATAGTTGTGCTTAAAAATAATCAACAAATCAAATAATGTTCGGCAGTAGCTTAAAAGTTGTAAATTTATTTTTTAAATTTACAACTTTGTATAAATTTTGTGAATTTGGCTGATTATTAATTTGCACAGAGTTAAAAGGAGTTTTATAAATGAGTTTAGTCCCATATGTAGTAGAACAAACCGGTCGCGGAGAACGCTCTTATGATATTTTTTCAAGACTTTTAAACGATAGAATTGTTATGCTAAACGAAGAAGTTAATATGAATACAGCGAGTTTGGTTGTTGCGCAGCTATTATATCTTGAGGGGCAAGATGCTTCTAAGGATATTAGCCTTTATATAAATAGTCCCGGCGGCTCGGTGACAGATGGTATGGCGATTTATGATACCATGCAGTATATAAAATGCGATGTTTCCACCATTTGCGTTGGTATGGCGGCGAGTATGGGAGCGTTTTTACTTGCGGCGGGAGCCAAAGGAAAAAGATATGCTTTGCCTAATTGCGATATCATGATTCACCAACCCAGCGGCGGCGCAAAGGGTCAAGCTACGGATATCAACATTCATGCGCAGCACATATTAAAGACCAAAGAAAAGCTAAATAAGATTTTATCGGAAAGAACCGGTCAACCGCTTGAGGTTGTTGCAGCCGATACAGAGCGTGATAATTTCATGACGGCGCAAGAGGCAAAAGATTATGGGTTAGTTGATAAGATTATTTCTAAAAGATAATATTTAAATTTAGATAGGAATCGGTGATAAATTATGAACAGAGGAACCAGAGAAAGAGAGCTTTGTTGCTCGTTTTGCGGAAAATCTCAGAGTGAAGCCAAAAAATTGGTTGCAGGTCCGGGCGTTTGCATTTGTGATGAATGCGTTGATTTGTGTACCAATATTTTGGATGAAGAAATTGGTTCATTAAGAAGACCGCGCAAAAAGATTTTGCACGGTGCCGATACTCCTAAAGAAGATAATAAAAAAATTTTGCCAAAACCGCATGAGATAAAAAGCTATCTTGATGAATACGTTGTGGGGCAGGATGAGGCTAAAATAGCTCTTTCTGTTGCTGTTTATAATCACTATAAGCGTATATTTTTTGAAAGTAAAGAGGACGATGTGGAGCTCAAAAAGAGCAATATTTTGTTGCTTGGTCCGACGGGCGTAGGTAAGACTTTGCTTGCTCAAACGCTTGCCAAAATGATAGATGTTCCTTTTGCAATTGCCGATGCAACAACGCTTACAGAGGCAGGATACGTGGGGGAGGATGTTGAAAATATACTTTTGCGTTTAATTCAAGCTGCTGATTTTGATGTTGAAAAAGCGGAACGCGGAATAATATATGTTGATGAAATAGACAAAATATCCAGAAAATCCGAAAACGCTTCCATAACTCGTGATGTAAGCGGCGAAGGAGTGCAGCAGGCGCTCCTTAAAATAATCGAAGGTACGGTTTCAAACGTTCCTCCAAAAGGTGGCAGAAAGCACCCTCAGCAGGAATTTATTCAAATAGATACTTCAAATATTCTGTTTATATGTGGCGGAGCTTTTGATGGAATTGAAAAAATTATAGAAAAAAGGGTCGGAAGTTCCTCGATGGGTTTTGGCGCCAAAGTAATGACTAAAAAGGAACTAGATTCTACGAATTGGATGAGCCAAGCTATACCTCAGGATTTTGTTAAGTTTGGCCTTATTCCGGAGCTCGTTGGCCGTTTACCCGTTATTGCTTCCCTTAAAGGTTTGGACGAGGAGGCTCTTATAAAAATTCTTGTTGAACCTAAAAATTCATTAATTAAGCAATATAAAAGATTATTCGAATTTGATAAAGTTGACCTTGAATTTAAAGAATCAGCACTTAAAGCTGTTGCCAAAAAGGCGATAGAAAGAAAAATAGGTGCCAGAGGATTGCGCTCCATCATTGAAGAAACGCTTGAAAGGGTTATGTTTGACGTTCCTTCCGATCACACGATAGAAAAGGTTGTGATTGACGATGCCGTGGTTAATGGTAAATCAAAACCCAAGTATGTGTATAATGAGGATCGTGAGCCTGTGATTATATCTATAAATTCGGATAAGGTCTTTAATAAGCACCCCAAGAGCAGTGATGCATCTTAAAAAGCGAAAGATTGGAGTTGATTAAAAATAGATACTGAGATTATAAAGGAAGAAACTATACCGGTTTTAATACTTCGTGGATTTGTAGCTTTCCCCGGAGTGATGCTTCACTTTGAAGTTGGGAGAAAACAGTCCGTATCTGCGGTAGAATGCGCTATGAATTCTGATCAATATATATTTTTGGTCACTCAGAAGGATATAACCGAAGAAACTCTTGATAACCCAAATGTGTACGATATTGGTGTTTTTGCAAAAGTAAAGCAGGTTCTTAAAAAAAATGACGGAGTCGCACATGTACTTGTTGAAGGTATTTGTAGGGCGAAATTGGTTAAATATATAAAAAATGATAATTTTATTACTGCAAAAATTTCCAAGATTGAAAATTTGAAATGTGCAGAAAGCTTGGAAGCGGAAGCTTTGGTTAGAAATTTGGAAGAACTTTTGGCGGAGTATTTAAGTATTTCTCCAAGAGTTCCTTCGGACGTTTTTTTGAATTTATCATTGCATGATAAGATAGATGAGATTTCTGATTATGTGGGCTCAAATATAAACTTAAGTTATGAAGATAAACAAAAACTGTTAGAAGAAATAGATCCGATAAAAAGGATTAAGCTTTTAATTAGTTTGTTATCGCGCGAAAATGAGATATTAAAATATGAGTATGAACTTGGCTTAAAATTAAAGTCTGTGGTAGATAAAAGCCAAAAGGAGTATTTCCTTAAAGAGCAAATAAAACTTTTTTCTCAGGAGCTAGGCGAGAGTTCTGACCCGATAACCGAAGCGGATGAGTACAGAAAAAAATTAAAAAAATTAAAGTTGCCAAAAGATACGTATGAAAAACTAAGTAAAGAGTGTGATAATTTTTCCAAAGTGCCTGTTGGCTCAAGCGAAGCAAATATAATAAGAACCTACCTTGATACGTGTTTTGCTTTGCCTTGGAATAAATCTTCAAAAGAGACAATTGACCTTAAAAAATCCAAAAAAATACTCGATAGAGACCATTTTGGTTTAAAAAAAGTAAAGGAAAGAGTTTTAGAGTTTTTAGCTGTTAAAAAATTGGCGCCTGATGTAAAAGGGCAGATAATTTGTCTGGTCGGCCCGCCGGGAGTCGGAAAAACCTCGATTGCAAAATCGTTGGCAGAAGCAATGGGCAGAAAGTACATAAAAATAGCGCTTGGCGGAGTTAATGATGAGTCAGAAATAAGAGGACACAGAAAGACTTACATAGGAGCAATGCCGGGAAGAATTATTTCAGGGGTCAAACAATCCAAAGTCAATAACCCTCTGATTTTGCTTGATGAAATTGATAAGCTTTCAAAAGATTACCATGGTGATCCGTCAGCTGCTTTATTGGAAGCTTTAGATCCCGAACAAAATTGTGAGTTCTATGATAGATATATTGAGGTTTCGTTTGATTTGAGCAAAGTGTTTTTCATTGCAACGGCTAACGATAGAGATGATATTCCCGAACCGCTTTATGATCGTATGGAGATAATAGAGCTCGGAAGTTACACTCACGAAGAAAAGTTTAATATTGCGAAAGATTACCTTGTTCCCAAACAGCTCAAAAGGAATGGACTTAGCAAAAAAACTTTTTGTATTAACGATGATTCGATTAAGGTGATTATTGAGAAATACACGAAAGAGGCCGGAGTGCGTGAGCTTGAAAGAAAAATTACATCTCTTATGAGAAAATCTGCAAAGAAGATTGTCGAAGAAGATGTAAAGAGTGTAAAGATTGATGCCAAAACTCTTAAAAAGTTTCTTGGTACTCCGAAATATAAAAATGAAAAAATTGATGAAAATGAATCCGTAGGCGTTGTTCAAGGCCTTGCATGGACGGCCGTCGGTGGTGAAATGTTACCCATAGAGGTTGCGATTATGAAAGGCAAGGGAGAAATTCAGGCCACCGGTTCGCTTGGTGACGTTATGAAAGAATCCGTGCAACTTGCTATAAGTTACATGAGGTGTAATTCCGGTAAGCTGGGAATTAGAAAAGAGTTTTATAAAAACTGGGATATACATATTCACGCTCCGGAAGGCGCCGTCCCTAAAGATGGGCCGTCTGCGGGAGTTACCGTTGCCACGGCGCTGCTTTCATGCCTTACAAATAAACCGGTTGTTAAAAACATTGCTATGACGGGTGAAATAACGCTAAAGGGAAATGTAATACCCGTCGGAGGGCTTAAGGAAAAAATTACTGCTGCATACATAAACGGCATAAGAACCGTTATAATACCTTCCGCCAACGAAAGTGATTTAGACGAAATTGATGCAAAAATAAAGAAATCCATTAAATTTATTAAAGCGGATAATTTGGCAACCGTGTTTAAGAATGCGATTCAAAAATAATTGTAAGAACCGGTTTGGATATGTGGTGTGGTTATATGATAAATTTTAATGATGCGGAATTTGAAAAATCCATAGGAGATTTGTCACAAATTTCCGGTGAGTTGCCTGAGGTCGTTTTTTCGGGTAAGTCTAACGTTGGTAAATCTTCTCTTATAAATAAAATCTTAAATCGTAAATCGCTTGCAAGAGTTAGTACAAAGCCGGGAAAAACGATTAATATAAATTTTTATAAATTAAAAAATTTACGTTTTGTAGATCTTCCCGGTTACGGCTATGCGAAAGTTCCGTTTTCCGAAAAGCAGCGCTGGTCGGAACTCGTTGAAGGATATTTTTCACTAGAAAGAAACATACCAATTATTATTCAAATAATCGATATGCGCCATACGCCTTCGAAACTTGATTTTCAAATGCTCGATTTTTTATATCAGAAAAATCTTCCGTTTATGATAGTCGCCTCAAAGTGCGATAAATTAAATAAAACTCAAAGAACCGGGCGAGAAGATGATATAAAAAATGAGCTTAAGAAGTACCACGGTGTGCCAATAGTGTTTTATTCATCAGTTAGCGGAGAGGGCGTTGAGAAAATAAAGCAGATTATTTCGGATCGTGTAGAAAACAGCAAAAAAATTTAAAAAGGGGAGTTTAAAAATTGGGTTCTGAATTAGAAAAAACATATAACCCCGGCAAAGTCGAGGATAAAATTTATGATTTTTGGCTTAAGAAAAATTATTTTGGCGCCAAGGTCGATAAAAGCAAGAAGCCATTTACAATAGTTATACCGCCGCCAAACGTTACGGGAAAGCTTCATATGGGGCATGCTTTGGATGAAACCATGCAAGATATATTAATACGATATAAGAGAATGCAAGGATTTTCCGCACTTTGGGTCCCGGGCGTTGATCACGCTTCTATCGCAACTGAAGCTAAGATAGTCGAGCAAATGCGTGGTGAAGGCGTCAGTAAAGAAGATTTAGGTAGAAGTGAGTTTTTAAAAAGAGCATGGGCTTGGAAAGAAAAGTATGGTAACAACATAGTAAATCAGTTAAAAAAGCTCGGTGCTTCTTGCGATTGGTCCAGGCAAAGATTTACTATGGATGAGGGTTGCTCTAAAGCCGTCAAAGAATTTTTTGCTCATCTTTATGAAAAAGGTTTGATTTATCGCGGTGAGCGTATTATAAATTGGTGCCCGAAATGCAAAACCTCTATTTCTGATTCGGAAGTGGATTTTGAGGAGCATGCGGGACATTTTTGGCACATAAAGTATAGGGTTGTCGGAAGCGATGAATTTATTATTGTGGCAACTACACGTCCCGAAACCATGTTTGGCGATACTGCCGTTGCGGTCAACCCCAATGATGAGCGTTATAAGCATTTAATCGGAAAAACAGCCGTTATACCTGTTGTTAATAGGGAAGTGCCAATTATTGCTGATGATTATGTTGATATGGAAGTTGGTACCGGTGCGCTTAAAATAACCCCTGCGCATGACCCTAACGACTTTGAAGTGGGCATAAGGCATAACTTACCTGTTATTTGTGTTATGAATGAAAGTGCAGTTATGAACGATAAAGCCGGTAAATATGCCGGACTTGATAGATATGCTGCAAGAAAACAATTGGTAGAAGATTTAAAAAATAGCGGAGATATTGACCAAATAAGAGAAATAACTCATAATGTCGGCTCTTGTTATAGATGTAAAACCGTGGTTGAACCAAGAGTTTCAAAACAATGGTTTGTGAAAATGGAACCTCTTGCCAAACCTGCCATAGATTGCGTAAAAAAAGGCGAGGCTAAGTTTATTCCTGATAGATTCAGTAAGATTTATTACCATTGGATGGAAAATGTAAAGGATTGGTGCATTTCAAGGCAATTGTGGTGGGGGCATAGAATTCCCGTTTGGTACTGTGATGATTGTGGCGAGATGATTGTTTCCAAAGAAGATAACATATCTGTTTGCAGTAAATGTGGATCTTCAAATGTTCATCAAGATGAGGATACTTTAGATACGTGGTTTTCTGCGGGCCTTTGGCCACTTTCAGTTTTGGGTTGGCCTGAAAAGACGCCGGAACTTGAATACTTTTTCCCAACAAATGTGCTTGTTACGGGATATGACATAATATTTTTCTGGGTTGCAAAGATGATATTTTCTTCTATGGAAATTTCAAATAAAGTTCCGTTCGAAAATATTTTGATTCACGGTTTGGTAAGAGATGCTCAAGGCAGAAAAATGTCTAAATCCTTAGGTAATGGTATTGACCCTATGGATATAATCGAAAAATATGGCGCCGATGCGCTAAGGTTTTCGCTTATTCTTGGCACAAGCCCGGGAAACGATATGCGGTTTTACGATGAAAAAATCGAGGCTGCAAGAAATTTTGCCAATAAGATTTGGAATGCCGCTCGGTTTGTGCATATGAATGTTGATGGTTTAAATTTAAAAAATGAGCTTTCCGATGAACTTGGCATGGTTGATAGATGGATTGTCAGCAAATTTAATAAAGTGGCTAAAGATGTATCTGCCAATATAGATAAATTCGAATTAGGGGTTGCCGCGCAAAATCTTTATGATTTTATTTGGGACGATTTTTGCGATTGGTACGTTGAATTTTCTAAAATATCGGGCAAAAAAGAAGTTTTGCTTTGGGTTTTAACAAATACTTTAAAGCTTCTTCACCCGTTTATGCCTTTTATCACAGAAGAAATATGGAAATCTTTTAATCCCGATAAAGATTCCGTCATGGTTGAAAGCTATCCGCAGTTTAACGAAAAACTTATTTGTGATGATGCGGAAGAAAAAATGAATGTCTTGATGTCTATTGTTAAATCCGTCAGGAATTTAAGGCGAGAAATGAACATTCCAAACGGCAAAAAGAGTACCATTTACATAGAAACCAAAAATCAAAATATTAAAAATATTTTGGTTGATTATCAGAACGTTGTTTGTAAGTTTGCTTTGGGAAACGAGCTTAAAATATCTGATAAGTTTGAACTCAGCAACGCCGCTTCTGCCGTTAATGATTACGTTAAGATTTATATGCTTATCGATGATTTAATCGACGTAAAATCCGAGCTTGCAAGGCTTAGTAAAGAGCTTAGCGAAGCTGAAAATCAACTTAAAAGTACACAAGATAGATTGAGTAACGAAAATTTTGTTTCCAAAGCTCCTCAAAAAATAGTAGATGGCGCTAAGGAGATGGCGCTTAAACTTGAACATAAAATAGAAAATTTGAAAAAGAGCATTGAAAAATTTTCAAAATAAATTTATCTGTTGACTTATTTCTACAAAATAATTAAGAAAGATCCTTTATCATATTAGTTGATAAGGGATTTTTATTTTTGCAAAAATTTAGGACAAGCGTGAATAAAACATAGTCTTTGCGGAAATAATAATAATTTATCAAAGATAATTTGTAAGGAGGAACCTGGTTTATGGGTGTAAAAATGTCATCTTATCAAAGTACTCTAACAGCATTTATAGAGGGGGATATTGATCATCATACTTCTAAAGAAATAAGAGAAACAATAGATTCTTACGCCGAAAGATATAACCCAAAATTGCTCGAGCTTGATTTTGGCAAAGTGCAATTTATGGATACTTCCGGAATAGGACTCATTATGGGTAGGTTTAAGCTGATGAGCGCTTTAAGAGGAAAATTAAAAGTTATTAATATCCCTAAGAATTTGGAAAGAATGATAAAGCTTTCGGGGCTTGGAACACTTGGAATATTTGAAAATAAGGAGGAAATAAACTATGCAAGAAGTAATAAACGAAATGAATATAAACTTTTTTAGTAGATCATATAACGAGGGTTTTGCTCGGACGGTGGTGGCGGCTTTTGTTTCTCAGCTGGATCCAACCATTGATGAGCTGGCGGATATAAAAACCGCCGTTTCGGAAGCAGTTACAAATTCCATAGTGCATGGATATAAAGCGGGGATAGGAAAAATTTACATATCTTCAAAAATTTATAGTGACGGAAAGATTCTTATAAAAATCAAAGATAAAGGTTGCGGCATAGAAAACGTTAAGCAAGCTATGGAGCCTTTATTTACAACCGGTGGGAGTGAACGCTCAGGGCTCGGGTTTGCTGTTATGCAAAGTTTTATGGATAAAATAAAAGTTACGTCAAAAGTAGGCAAGGGCACTACCGTAACGCTTCAAAAATTTATTATCCGCAGACCGGTAAAAAATGAAAAATAAAAAACCGGAAGATTCAAAAAAGATAGATATACAGTCCCATTTTGGGCTTGTTCACTCTTGTTGCCAAAGATTCAGAGGCAGAGGAATAGATTACGATGATTTATTTCAAACGGGTTGTATCGGACTTACAAAGGCGGCAAAAAAATTTGACTTTAAGCGAGGAGTTAAATTTTCAACATACGCAACACCTGTTATTCTAGGAGAGCTAAAAGGTGTTTTTCGCGATGGCTCTTTATCGCTTAAAGTCAGCAGAAAACTAAAGGAACTTTCAAATAAGATAAAAATTGAACGCGAAAAATTTGTTAAAATTTATGAAAGAGAGCCGACCGTTCTTGAGCTTGCTGATATTTTAAACGCTGAGCAGGAGCAAATTTTGGAAGCTTTAGATGCCACAAAATGGCCTATTTCCTTAAATGCTTCTGCTGGCGATGATAACAGCGTGATTGAAATTCCAATAGAGTTTGACGATGAAAAACTTTCGGCTGAAATTTCTGTTCGTCAAATTATAAATACGCTCGAAAACAGAGATAAGAATTTAATTTACTTAAGATTTTTTAAAGGTGTTACTCAATCTGAAGTGGCAAAGAATTTAGGAATGACACAAGTCCAAGTTTCAAGACGTGAAAAAGCTCTTTTAAAAATGTTGCGCGAAAAGCTTGCCTAATATTTTTTATTTTATTTCTTTGGCAATATCCATAATTTTTTTCAGGCGATGGTTTATTCCGGACTTGCTTATTGGTTTTTCATAGAGTTTGGAGAGTTCGTTTAGTGATATATAAGGGTTCATAATTCTAAGCAGTGCCGTTTCTCTTAAATGTTCCGGTAATTCTTCAAGACCTATGGAGTTTTTTATTTTATTGATAGCATCTATGTGTTTAGCCGAAGAATTGGTCACTTTGGAAAGATTTGCGGTTTCAAAATTTGTTGATCGATTTATATTATTACGAACTTCTTTTATCATTTTTATTTGCATTATTTCCATTGCAGCTTTTTGGGCACCTATAAAAACAAGAAAATCGGTTATTTTTTCGCTATCTTTTAAATATACAACGAAATTACTGCGCCTTTTTATAACTGAAGGTGTAAAACCGAGGGTATCTGCATGGGTAAAGGTATAGATAACTGCGTCACATAAATTTTGAGAGTTTAAATCGAATTCCAAATGATATTTAATTTCCGGATTTGTAATATTCCCGTATTTTATAAATACCATGTTTAAAAAGTTTGAATACAAAACTTGCCGAACCGATGAGTCCGGTTCGGCTTTGGCGTTTTCAAATATTTTTATGCTTTCATTTGATTTATGTTCTAAGAGAGCATGATTTTTTGGATTTAACAAAAGCTCCTTTTTTATTTTGCTTGAAAACGACATATAACCACCTAATGATTTTTAAACTTCTAAATTTCCTAATGTTTTAATTTCGCATTCCAACTTAACGCCAAATTTATTGTAAACTTTTTCTTGAATAAATCTTATCAGCCTTATAACATCTTTGGCCGATGCATTACCCGTATTCACTATAAATCCGGAATGCTTGGGGCTCACCATCGCGCCTCCGAATGATTTGCCTTTTAAACCACATTCTTCTATAAGAGCTCCCGCAAAATATCCTTCGGGGCGTTTAAAAATACTGCCGGCGTTTGCGTATTCAAGCGGTTGTTTTGATTTGCGTTTTGATATATTTTCATACATTTTTTCGCGTATGATTTTTGGATCGCTTTTTTCGAGCTTAAATTTCATGGAGGTAATTAGCAATGATTTATCGCTATAAAAGCTTTTTCTATATGATAGCTCTAGGGCGTCTTTGTTTAGAGTTTCTTCTGTCCCGTCCGGTAATAAATGTGAGCAAGAGAGTATGATATTTGAAATATCGCTTCCGTAGGCGCCTGCATTCATAAATAGCGCACCGCCGCACGAACCGGGTATTCCCCAAGCAAACTCGAGCCCCGTAAGACCGCTTTGCAAAGCGGTTACGCATATTTTTGCAAGTGGTATTCCCGAACTGCAATTTATTATATTTTCGTTTTCTAAACTTAAAACTTTTTCGCATTTGGAAAAACTTAAAACTATTCCTCTGTATCCTTCGTCGGAAACAAGCAAATTCGTACCGTTGCCAAGTGCAAAAAACGGTGTGTTTCTTTTATTTATTAAATTTATAAGCGCTTTTCCACTGCTTAAATTATTTATATATATAAACAGATCCGCGGGTCCGCCGATTTTAAACGAAGTATGCTTTTTTAATTCTTCATTTAAAAGCACGGTACACCCCAGTTTTTCTGCCAATTCTATTATTTCTGGATATGCCGAATCTATTTGCTTTTCCCCCTTTTACAAAATATATTGTCATGCAAAAACTATAAATCCCAAATGCACTTCTTAATTTTATGATTATTTGATTTTGGGTATTCCATACCAAGATTTATAAACAGTTCTCTTGCTGCATTATAACCCATTTTGCGTTGTCTGTTGTTCATCGCTGCAACTTCAATTATTACGGCAAGGTTACGTCCCGGCCTTACTGGAACATTAATATAAGGCACTTTTACGCCAAGAATTTCTGTGTATACGGATTCAGTTCCCATGCGGTCGTAATCCTCGTCATCTTTCCAGTTTTCAAGATTTACAACCATGTCAATTGTTTCGGTTAATTTAACTGCGCCTATTCCGAAAATTCTTCGTGCGTTTATGATGCCTATTCCTCGAACCTCAATAAAATGGCGTATATTCTCAGGGGCAGAGCCCACGAGGGTGTTTTTGGGTATCTTTCTGATTTCCACTAAATCGTCAGCAATTAACTTATGCCCACGCTTTAATAGCTCTATGGTTGTTTCACTTTTTCCGACTCCGCTTTCACCAACCAGCAATATTCCTTCTCCGTGAACATTTAAAAGCCCGCCGGAGCGTGTGATTCTCGGTGCCAAGTGTAAATTTAAAAAAGGAGTAAGCTCTCCGGTAACTTCGGCAGCAGTATCTTTGGAAGTCAGAATCGGAATTTCATATTTTGTTGCAACCTCTATAATTTCCTTAAGCGGTTTGATGCCGTAAGTTATTATTAGGAGAGGGGGCTTACGAGAAAGCAGCGCTTCTACTGATTTATAAATTTCTTCGGAAGATAGAGTCGAAAGAAAATAGCTTTCACTTTCTCCCATTATCATGATTCGTTCATTGTCAAAATGTTCTATCGGTCCTATCAGTTCCAGCCCGAGTCTGTTTATGCTACGCGAAAAAATTTTTACCTTTTTTGGATCTTTTGGCATAAGCGCAACGTCAAAGGAAAGTTCACGCACGATATCTGCCAATGTAATATGAAACTTACGATTCAAAATAAAACACCGCCCAAATTATATATGCTAAAATTATAGCATGAAACAATATTTATTAAAACAGATTTTTTGTTCTATGGGTGGTGAAAATATATCAGCAATCTATAAGAATATTTTTTTACGTGATGCGAAAGCGAACTTTCATATAGAATTTAATTACCTATCTCTAGAACTACATTTTGTCTGTAAGTTAAAAATTGCTCTATGCTACAAACACTAAAGTTTTGAAAATGTCTTGCATCCGCTATTTCCGCTATTAATTGATCACGACTGACCATAGAAGCGGTGCCGGACTGATAACATATGTATTTACCATCCGAACCATCCGGATTGTTTGGGCTTTTAAAAATTATCCATTGTGCATCTGAGGGCATATCGGGGTTTATATATACATATACGAAATTATCTCCTATGCGTGAGCAGATCTCATCTTTGTTATACACGTATCCGGAAAATGTTGACCTTCGAGAGTCAGTTGGAAGTGCTTTGTAATCCGGCTCAATATCTCCGGCCTGGGCAGGAAAGAGAGTGTCGCTTTGTAATACAAATAGTGAACAAAATAGTAGGGATGCTAATTTTTTTTTCATTCTATTTACTCCTAAAATATGTTTTTGCTTAATTTTATTATAATATATTTGGCTAGCTGGCGCAATAGTAAAAATGCTAACTATAACATCAAGAAAAAAATTTACATTCGTCGTTTAATTAAGAAAACTTCTTAATGCGATAAAAAACATAGGTTGAAATAGAAAAATAAGACTAAAAGATTTTGCTGTAGTTGACATTTTGTTATTTTAATGTTATAATATAAAAAATATGTTTTTGGGTAGGGTTAAAAATGAAAAAATATTTATCAGTTTTCTTAGGGATTTTATTATTTGTTTTGTCGCCATTGTTGTTTTGGAACAAATGTCAATGCTGATGTAAATGCATCTGAAAGTGCGGATAGTGAAAGTACAGAAGATAGTGAAATTGCAGAGGTTATATTTGTTCCGGATGATGAGATAGCAGTGGATAGTATTTTTATGAGTGCGCGTTTAGGAACAGATAAAGCAAAGCGGATAAATTTTGTGTTGCCCGATAAAAACGGGAACGTACTTAGCAGAGAGCTTTTTCCGAATGGGTCTCCCAAATCTGAGGACGTGAAGCAGGGCGCTTTATATGGGGGGGCTATTTTTTTGCGGTGCTTGCGGCGCTCGCAGACATACAGCCCGAATTACTTAAAGAAAATTTGGTAGAAGATGGCAAAGGCAATGTTACGGTCAAATTTTATCACCCTCATAATGGTGAGCCGTTTTACATTAAGGTGCAAAAGACTGTTCCGGATTTGCCGGATGCGTATAAGTTTGTGCCCAATGACTGTCTCTGGGTGCATATGTATTTAAAAGCATTTGTGGCGTCGGGGTTTGCCGGAGTGGCCGGTTACATGGATGGTCATGCGGCTAAAAATTATAAATCTTCAGAGTTTGGAATAGCATGTTTGGTAATGAGAATGCTAACCGGTTTTGATACTAAAATATATGAGCCCACATCGTCACCCGCTTCAAAGGACGAAATAAAATTGCTGTATAGCAAGATCAAAGAATCTTTGCTCAGTGACTGTCCGGTTGTTTGCGATTTTACTCCGTTTAGAAATCCGGTTGAGCTAAATCGGGGTGCGGTTTCGGATAGGGGGCTTGTGCGATATCATATTTATAGCATCGAAAAAGTGTATAAGGATGATAACGGCCAAAAATGGATTAAACTTAGAAATCCCTGGGGGTGTTATGTGCCGGTTTATGACGAATACGGTCAAAGGGTTGCAGATTTTTCGGATAAAAGTGATGGTCGTTTTGTATTGAAATTTAATGATTTTGCTAATCAGCGCGGAAGAGTATATTTTGGTGAAGATAGAGAGATAAGCCCCAAAAGTCGCAATGAAATACTCTCTGAACTTAAAGCGCCAACTTCGATTTCAGATTATCCAAAGTGGATATGGTTTATTCCGGGTGCGTACATTTTACTTCTTATATGTGCGTTCAGTATGGTAATTTAATGTATCGCTGTTGTGAAAAAATACCGTGTTAGTACTGTTGGTTTATAGTCAAAGTTTCATTTGACTAACAAAGCGCCTCTTGCTGAATTTCTTATTGAGTTCTGAACTTTACACTGAAATAAATTTTTAGTAAACCGCTTGTAAAAGTATAACTTGCGTAAAAGTTGAGTTTATGATAGAATAAAATGTGTAAAAAATTTAAGGAGTGGGAAGATGCGCAAAATTACTTGCTAAGTGGAGGGTATAAAAGCAGATGCACCGTTGGAGGTGCTTGGCTTGCTTTACCCTTTTTGCAAGAAATTTGCGTATCTTACTTGCCTTATCGGTAGAATCACATTTGTTTATAGGTATAGGCTGTAAGAATCATTTTTCTTGCAGCCTATAATTTTTTAAGGGTGTGATTTTATGGCATTGATAAACGTTCAAAACTTAACTTTTGCATACGACGGAAATTACGATAATATTTTCGAAAACGTATCGTTTCAAATAGATACCGACTGGAAACTGGGGTTTATCGGTAGAAACGGTCGGGGAAAAACAACATTTTTTAATTTGCTTCTTGGCAAGTATGAGTATAGCGGTAAAATTACAAGCAGTGTTGATTTTGAGTATTTTCCTTTTGAAGTCGCTGATAAAGCGGAATTTGCCATAGATATAATTAAGGAAAAATCGGGAATAGAGGATTATGATTACTGGAAAATTCAAAAGGAATTATCTCTTTTAGATGTTTCGGAAGAAATTTTGTATCGTCCTTTTGAGCTTCTTAGCGGTGGCGAAAAGGTTAAAGTATTGCTTGTTAGTTTATTTTTGAAGGAAAATGCATTTTTATTAATTGACGAACCAACGAACCACTTGGATAAAAATGGAAGAAAAACGGTTGGAGATTATTTAAAATCTAAAAAGGGGTTTATTCTTGTTTCTCATGACCGTGAGCTTTTAGATAATTGTGTTGACCATATTTTGTCAATAAACAGAGCAAATATAGAGATCCAAAAAGGAAATTTTTCAACTTGGTACGAAAATAAGCAAAGAAGCGATAATTTTGAAATTTTAAAAAGCGAAAAATTAAAAAAGGATATTAAGCGGCTTGAAAATTCAGCAAAACAAAGTGAAGACTGGTCACAAAAATTAGAAAAAACAAAAAACGGAACCCGTATAGGAGGGCTTAGACCCGATAAAGGTCGTATAGGACACAAATCCGCTAAATTAATGCAGAGAGCTAAAAATTCCGAAAATAAAAAGCAATCTGCTTTGGAAGAAAAATCCAAACTTTTAAAAAATATTGAAAGTGTTGAAAACCTAAAAATAAACCCAATTAGGCATTATAGTAAAAAACTTTTTGAGTTTAATAATGTTTCTTTGCTATATGATAAAAAAGAAGTTTGTGGTAATATTAATTTTGAAGTAAATGCAGGAGACAGGATTGCTCTTTGTGGCAAAAACGGAAGTGGAAAATCCACTATTCTGAAATTTATAAATGGGGATAAAAGTATAAATTTTAGCGGTAGTTTTTATAAGGCAAGTAATTTAAAAATATCGTACGTCTCGCAGGATACTTCATATTTAAAAGGTACGCTTAAAGAATTTGCGGAGTATGAAAATATCGACGAAAGTTTATTCAAAGCAATACTCAGAAAGCTTGATTTTGGGCGAGAACAATTCGAAAAAGATATAAAAGATTTTAGTGGAGGGCAGAAAAAGAAAGTTTTGATAGCAAAAAGTTTATGCGAAAGTGCACATTTATATCTTTGGGATGAGCCACTTAATTTTATAGATGTTTTATCCCGTATTCAGATAGAGGAGTTAATTTTAAAATTTGAGCCAACTATGATTTTTGTTGAGCACGATGATTCTTTTGTAAAGAAGGTAGGCACTAAGATTATAGAGATTTAAGGAGGTTAAAAATATGAAAATGCAAAAAATAAAAAAACTTTTATCCTACTATAAGCCCTATAAAAAAGATTTATTTTTGGATTTGTTTTGTTCGGTTATCGATAGTGTTTCCGTAACTATATTTCCTGTTTTGGTAAGGTATCTGACAGATGACGTAATAAACTTTGAAAAAGATAAAGCTTTTCAATCGCTTGGCATGGTTGCCCTTGTGGCGCTTGGACTGTTTTTTATAATATTTTTATGTCAGCGATATACGGAGTATCAAGGGATTATGCTTTCGACAAAAGTTGAAACTGATATAAAAACTGAGCTTTTTGAGCATTTTCAGAAACAGGATTTTAGTTTTTTTGACGAGCAAAAAGTAGGTAAGCTAATGTCTTACATTACAACAGATGCTTACAATTTAACCACATTTATAAAGGAAGTTCCCGAAACGCTTTTGGATTTTATAATAAGGCTTTCCGGTGCGGGAATAGTTCTGTTTTTGGCAAGTCCTTTGTTTGGAGCGATAACGTTTGGAATTCTTTTTATCATTTTGTGCGTGGCAGTACGTTATGTTCCGAAAATGCAAAGGGAAATTGAAAATGCGCGAATAATTTATTCCGATCTTACTTCCGACTTGGAGGAAAGTATATCAGGTATAAAAACTGTTCAGGCTTTTACAAACGAAGATTTGGAAATATCTAAATTTAAAGATGATATGAAAATATATTTGCAAACAAACGATAGGCAAAATAAAATAAAAGGCACTTTAATGGCGGTGACGGAGCCGATACTTATAGGATTGATACCAATAACTACGATAGTTGCCATGTTCTTTATATTGCGCGGAGATTTTTCCATGAATGATTTACTCGTTTTTATGCTGTATGCCGATATATTAATTGCTCCTATATTCAATGTTTTAGCGTTGATTTCGGGATTTAACGAGGGCTCTGTAGGATTCAAGAGAATTTTTAATATACTATCGATTGATTCGGAAATTAAAAATTCAAAAGATGCCATAAAATTGGAAAAAGTAAAGGGCAATATTAAATTTAAAGATGTTTCATTTATTTATAAGTCAGGGCGAAAAATATTTGAAAATTTAAATTTGGAAATAAAAGCGGGCGAATATGTAGCTTTAGTAGGTCCTTCCGGAGCGGGAAAATCTACGCTCTGTAATTTAATTCCGAGATTCTATGATGTTAATAAGGGCGAAATTTTAATTGATGACGTACCTGTTAAAAAAATAGAGCTTAAAAATCTTAGAAAGAATATAGGATTTGTAAGGCAAGATGTAGTGTTGTTTTCGGGCACGATTGCGGATAATATACGTTACGGTAAGCTTGATGCCACTAACGAGGAAATTATTCAGGCGGCCAAAGATGCTTATGCCCACGATTTTATTTTGGATTTTGAAAAAGGTTACAATACGTATATCGGAGGCCGCGGAGCAAGGCTTTCGGGAGGACAAAAACAAAGAATCGCCATTGCAAGAGCGTTTCTTAAAAATTCGCCTATCCTAATTTTCGACGAAGCAACTTCCAGCCTTGATAATGAAAGCGAAAAGTTTATTCAAAAATCTATGGAAAAACTGGCCAAAGACCGTACGACCATAGTCATTGCACACAGGCTTTCAACTATTAGAAACGCAAAAAGAATTTTGGTATTAAGTGGCGGCAATATAGCAGAAGAAGGTACGCATGAGGAACTTTTAAGTAAAAACGGAATATATGCTGATTTATATAATATGCAGTTTAGCAAGAATAATTCCGTGTAGCCAAGAGGAGAAGGTTATGAATTTTAAAAAAATTGATATGGAAAAGTGGGATAGAAAAGAAAATTACGAATGGTTTACAACCAAAAACAGATGTAAAATCAATATGACTATGAATGTTGATGTTACGAATTTAGTTAAAATAATAAAGCAAAATAAGCTTAGATGTTACCCAACTTTTACATATATTGCATCAATGGTAATAAACAAACATGATGAATTTAAAATGAATTATGATGAGAGCGGCAATTTGGGTGTTTATGATATAGTTCACCCAAGATATCCGATATTCCATGAAAGCGATGAGAGAATCTCGATATTATGGACGGAGTATTCGGAAGATTTTAAAGTTTTTTACAGTAGTTTTATAAGCGATATAGAAAAATACGGAGAAAAGCGCAGTATGGCGGCAAAAGGAAAATTTCCGCCAAACTGTTTTGATATGAGTAGCCTTCCTTGGAGCAGTTTTACAAGTTTTGATTGCCCTCCGACGCATGATGTTGTTTGGCTACCGCCGTTTGTCATGGTTGGGAGATTTTTTGAAAGTAATGATAAAATGCTGTTGCCTGTTTCAATTTCGGTTCATCACGCTACCTGTGATGGTTACCACGTAAGCAGATTTTTCAGTGAGTTCCAGAACTTGGCAAAAGATTTTGAAAAGTATCTTTGATTGATTTTTCTTTGTGTATTAATAGATTTTATGGGGGTAAATAAACATGCGCGGGGAGAAAGAGATGTTTGATTTAATTTTAAATTTTGCCAAAAGCAGTGATTTGATAAAAGCGGTAATTTTAAACGGCTCAAGAGCAAATCCGAACGCCGAAAAAGATGACTTTATGGATTACGATATAGTTTTTGTTGTGGATAAAGTCTTACCGTTTATAGAGGATAAAAGTTTTACAAACTATTTTGGCGATATTTTAATTATGCAAGAGCCCGATAATCCTGATTTATTTACACCTGAAATTTCTAATAAAGATAAATATACTTATCTTATGCAATTTACGGACGGAAGCAGAATAGATTTAACGTTTGCAAATTTGGATTTTGCAAAGAAAATATGTTTGGAAGATTCTCAAACCGTGATACTTATGGATAAAAGCAAATCTCTTCCAAAAATTCCGCCTCCGAGTGATAGTGTGTATGTTACCAAAAAACCTACTAAAAATGAGTTTTTAGCGTGCTCTAACGAGTTTTGGTGGCTTTCAACTTACATAGCAAAAGGCCTTTGGCGAAAACAGATTATATACGCTTTGGAAATGTTTACTCAAAATGTTCACCCGGAATTTATGAAGATGATAAGGTGGTATATAGGGCTCAAAAATAATTTTAGTGTTAACAGCGGTAATTACGGTAAATATTTTGAAAAATTTTTGCCGAATAAAATGTATCGGCAGTTTTTAAAAACATATCCCGGTTCAGATGGAAAAGATATATACTCATCACTTAAAATTATGTGCCGATTATTTGATAATGCGGCAAAAGAAATTTCCGATAATTTAGATTTTGGATATAGCTTAAAAGAGAGCGAAAAGGTTATGAGGTATATTTTTAAATCCTAAATATATTAGAGGTTTAAATAATTGGTAATTTAAGGTAAAATATATCTATAAAAAAATAGAGGGTGAAAATATAATGATTTATTTATTTTTAGCTAATGGATTCGAAGAAACCGAAGGGGTTGTCCCATTTGATATTTTAAAGCGCGCAGGAGTGGACGTTAAAACTGTTGGAGTGGGCTCAAATTTAATTACCGGAGATAATGGACTTAAAATAAATACAGATTTAACAGATGCGCAAATATCTTTTGAAAATTTAAAAGGTATAGTTTTGCCGGGAGGCATGCCGGGTACCACAAATCTTGAAAATAACGAGAATGTTAAAAAATGCATTGACTTTTGCGCAGAAAAACATCTTATGATAGGTGCAATCTGCGCTGCTCCCAGTATACTTGGTAAAAAAGGTTTGCTTTCGGGCAAGGAGTCTTGTTGCTATCCGGGATTTGAAAAGTATCTTACAGGTGCAAAAATTTCAAATGAATCGGTTACTGTTTGCGATAATATAATCACGGCAAACGGCCCCGGAAGCGCTATGAAATTTGGATTTAAATTGGTTGAATATTTAAGAAGCCAAAATGCGGTGAAAATTTTAAAAAAGGGCATGATGTATACGTGATGTAAACGTCATTCTTGTATCGTCTTTTGGCAGTTAGAAAGGAATTTACAAATGGGGATACTTGAAGTTAGTAATTTAACGCATTCCTTCGGGGATAAAATATTATATAAAAATGCGACTTTTGAGCTCTTTAAAGGCGACCATATGGGAATAGTCGGCCAAAACGGAGCGGGAAAGTCCACACTTTTAAAATCAATAGTTGGTGATATTACTCCCGATACCGGCGACATAAGGTGGCAAAGAAATGTAAAAATCGGGTATTTGGATCAATATGCAGATATAGATGGGTCGCTTAGCATTTTTGAGTATTTAAAAACGGCTTTTGATGATCTTTACGAAGTGGAAAGTAAGCTAAATAAAATTTATGATGATATGGCCGGCAGCACTGACGAAAGCTTATATGAAAAAGCTTCGGATTATCAAAATTTTCTTGTTAATCGTGGCTTTTATGAGATAGACAGCAATGTTTTAAAAGTTTCTGCAGGGTTAGGGGTTTCTGCTCTTGGAATGGATAGCAAAATAGAAAACTTAAGCGGTGGTCAGCGGGCAAAAGTTATTTTAGCAAAACTACTTTTGCAAAACCCCGATGTTATGCTTTTGGATGAACCTACAAACTTTCTTGATAAAGAGCATGTTGATTGGCTTTCCGCCTTTTTAAAGGCGTTTAAAGGTGCATTTATGATTATTTCGCACGATTTCAAATTTTTGGAAAAAATTACAAACTGCATTTTAGATATTGAATTTCAAAAAGTAGTGAGATATAATGCGGATTTTGATAAATTTATAGAATTAAAAGGACTAAAAAGAGAAAGCTATATAAGAGAATTCGAGGCTCAGCAGAAAGAAATAAAAAAACAACAGGAATTTATTGCAAAAAATAGGGTCAGGGCTTCAACGGCCAAACAAGCGCAATCAAGAATAAAAAAGCTTGAAAAAATGGATATACTGGCTCCGCCAAAAAGTTTATCTAAACCTAATTTTAAACTTGTTTCGCTTCCGATTTCTCACCAAAAAGCACTTAAAGTGCATTCTCTTGAAATTGGTTACGATAAAGTGCTACTTCCAAAAATTAGTTTTGAAGTTAAAATGGGCGAAAAAATAGTTATAACGGGATTTAACGGAATAGGAAAATCAACGCTTATAAAAACTTTAATGGGAACGGTGCCCGCAATTTCAGGCAAATTTAAGTTTGCAGATTACGTAAAAATTGCTTATTACGAACAAGATTTGGTATGGGAAAACGGGGAAGAAACTCCAATTGATATAATAACAGAGCATTTTCCGAATATGACCATCGCTCAGGCGCGCAAGGCGCTGGCACGGTGTGGCATTAATTCAAAAAATGCTTTGCAAAGAATAAAGAGTTTAAGCGGTGGAGAGCAATCTAAAGTCAAACTTTGTGTTTTGGTTAATACTAAATCAAACTTTTTAATTTTAGATGAGCCGACTAATCATTTGGATAAAGAAACTAAAAAAGTTTTAAAAGAGCAACTAATTAATTGGAGCGGAAATCTTATATTTGTTTCCCACGAACATGATTTTTATGAAGATATTGTTACTAAATGTATTAATCTTCAAAAACTGAGTTGAAAATCAGCTTTGGTTATGCTTTATAATAACTTCTATAAATGTAAGGAGTTTGCAGTTTATGAAAGGTTTTAAAAAAATTTTAAAATGGGTATCTGTCGTAGTGTTTATTGTGTCGTCTTGCATGCTTGTTAAATTGCTTATTATAGATCCGAAAATTGCAAGTGGTGCGCAAAAGGAGATAAAAGATGTTTATTATTCTGAAAGTACCGAAGAAAGTCAACCTGACAAATTTGCAAAGCTTTCTGTAATAAACAGCGATATAAAAGGCTGGATATTTATAAGCGGTACAGTTATTGATTATCCCGTTTTGCAAAGCGCTGATGACCCCGAGTATTATCTAAACCACAATTATAAAAAGGAAAAATCAAGGTATGGGAGTATTTTTATAAACAACGATTGCCAAGTGGATTCCGATTGCAAAAACATTATTATGCATGGACACAGCATGAAAGACGGTCAAATGTTCTCGGATTTACTGAAATTTTCTGATCTTGATTTTTATAAAAGTAACCCCGTTGTTGAATTTGATACGCCCGAAGAAAAAGGTAACTATAAAATAATATCTGTTTTTAAAACAAATACTTTGCCGGAACACGGAAAAATATTTAATTATTTGATATCAAAGTTTGGCACCAAAAATCAATTTAAGAATTACGTTGAAGAAGTAAGAAAACGTTCACTTTTGGATATTCCGGTAGATGTTAATGAAGACGATAAATTAATAACTCTTTCCACTTGTTCATATGAATTTAAAGATTTTAGAACCGTTGTTGTCGCACGTAAAGTAAGAGATGGCGAAACTCGTTTAGTTGATACCGAAAACGCAAACTATGCAAGCAATCCACTGATGCCTGATTGTTGGTATAGAAAATAGTTTTTCATTTAATTTATTTTCCAAAAATCGGAAAAATATGTTATAATTATAATATTAGTATGATTAAGACTTTTGGAGGAATTTTCATGGCGCTTAGAAACATAAGGACGAAAGAAGACCCCATTCTTTACAAAAAGTGTAGAGAAGTCGAAAAATTTGATGAGCATTTAAGCGAGCTTATAGATGATATGTTTGAAACTATGAGGCACGAAGGCGGAGTTGGCCTTGCTGCGCCTCAGGTGGGAGTTTTGAAAAGAGTGGTTGTTATCAACGTTGGCGATGGTGATATTGAACTTGTTAATCCCGTTATTGTGGAAACAAAGGGCGAGCAACGTAAACAAGAAGGGTGTTTATCTTTTCCTGGTGAGTTTGGTGTTACCATAAGGCCGATGTTTGTTGCAGTGGAAGGAAAAAATCGAAAAGGCGAAACGGTTAATTATAGCGGCGAAGGGTTAAAAGCTCGTGCTTTTTGCCATGAGATAGATCACCTTGACGGAATAGTTTTTAAATCCAGATTGGCATAATTACGTATTTTGTGTTTTGGGGGAATTTAGGTGAAAGATATAATTTTAACGGGTGACAGACCAACCGGAAAACTTCATTTAGGACATTATATCGGTTCTTTGAAAAACAGGGTGGAATTGCAAGATAAATATAAACAATATGTTATGGTGGCGGACGTTCAGGCACTTACTGACAATGCAGATAACCCCCAAAAAGTACGTGATAATATAATAGAGTTACTTCTTGATTATTTATCCGTTGGGATTGACCCGAATAAGACTACAATTTGTATACAATCTATGATTCCCGCCATTGCGGAACTTACCATATTTTATTTAAATTTGGTCTCCGTTAGCCGTTTGGAAAGAAACCCAACAATAAAGCAAGAACTTAAATTACGCAATTTTAGCGGCGGAATTCCTGCGGGATTTTTAACTTATCCTGTAAGCCAGGCGGCAGATATTACCGCTTTTGGCGCCAGTTTTGTTCCGGCCGGGGAAGACCAAGCGCCCATGATAGAGCAAACCTGCGAAATAGTAAGAAGATTTAATTCTTACTACGGTGAAACTTTGAAAGAGCCTAAAATTATACTTTCCAAAACCCCAAGACTTGTTGGTACGGACGGAAAAAGCAAAATGAGCAAATCGCTTGGCAATACAATATATTTGGCTGATTCCCCTGATGATATCGAAAAAAAAGTTATGAGTATGTTTACTGACCCCAATCATTTAAATATAAATGATCCCGGAAACACAAAAGATAATCCGGTGTTTATATACCTGGATGCTTTTGGCGAAGATAAAGAAAAAATAGCTGCCATGAAAGCTCATTACGAAAAAGGCGGTTTGGGGGATGTTAAGGTTAAAAGATACTTAAATGAAGTACTGCAAGAACTTTTAGAGCCTATCAGAAAAAGAAGAGAAGCCCTTCAAAAGGATCTGGATGCTGTTTATAAAATTGCATTTGACGGAACTAAGGAAGCCAATGTTTTAACAGCTCAGACTTTAAAAAACGTAAAAAAAGCCATGAGAATAAATTACCAGGATATGTAGATAATAATAAATGATAGTAAGTAATTAAGATTGAAAGGAATTCTTTTTTGAGCATGAATCTTTCTAATATTTTAAAAAATTCTAAAGTCCTCGAAGTTTGTGGGGATAAAAGTACGGAAATAACAGGAATATGTTATGATTCCAGAAAAGTTGGTAAAAACTGCCTTTTTGTGTGTTTAAAAGGCGTTAATTTTGATGGACATGATTTTATTGAAGACGCTATAAAAAATGGCGCAGTAGCAATTGCAAGCGAAAAAAAAGTGGATATTGGCAAAGAGCTTTCTCAAAAAGTTTCCTTTATATATGTTGAAGATACACGCCGATTTTTAGCAGAGGCGTCTGTTAATTTTTTCGGTCGCCCTGCCGAAAAGCTGACAACCATAGCAATTACCGGTACTAAAGGCAAGACCACCACATCGATTATGATTAAATCGATACTTGAGCAGGCGGGGCATAAGGTTGGTCTTATAGGCACTTTAGGTATTATTATAGGTGAAAATAAAATAATTAGTAATAACACAACCCCTGAATCCTACGAAATTCAAAAAAGCTTTAGTGATATGGTGGCTGCCGGCTGTGACTATGCAGTTTTTGAGGCTTCGTCCATAGGTCTTAAAAATCACAGATTAGATGGTGTTGTTTTTGATTATGGGGTGTTTACCAATCTTTCGAGTGATCACATTGGCGCATATGAACATAAAAATATTGATGAATATATTATGTGTAAAAGTATGCTGTTTAAAAAATGCAAAATGGGCTTAGTGAATATGGATGACATACATTGTGATGAAATACTTAAAGATCATACATGTAAAGTAAAAACCTTTGGATTTAATGACAAGGCGGATTATAAGGCAAGTGGGTTAAATTTGGTAAATGAAAGCGGAAAAGTTGGAGTTGGATTTAACACAAGTGGATTTTTAAATGCTAAGGATTTTTTTGTTTCAATTCCCGGTAAATTTAATGTTTATAACGCAATAGCCGCCATTGCTGTTTGCCATTCGATTGATGTTTCTGAAGAGTCTATGAAAAAAGGTATAGCCGAAACGAAAGTTCGTGGGAGAGTTGAGCCCGTAAATATTTCAAGCGATTTTTCCTTGTTTATTGATTATGCGCATAATGCAGTTAGTATGGAAAACGTGCTACTAACTTTAAAAGAATATAAACCTAAAAGACTTGTGGCGGTTTTTGGTGCGGGGGGAGATAGACCTAAAGTCAGAAGATACGAAATGGGCGAGGTTTCAGGTAAAATTTCGGATCTTACAGTTATAACGAGTGATAACCCACGTACGGAAGAACCTTTAAAAATAATAGAAGATATAAAAACGGGCATAGATAAAACTGATGGTAAGTATATTGTAATACCTGATAGAAAAGAAGCCATAAAATACTGTATACAAAATGCCCAAAAGGGCGATATCATAGTTTTAGCAGGAAAAGGTCATGAAGATTATCAGGAAATTAATCACGTTAAGTATCCGTTTGACGAGCGGAAGGTAATAGCTGATATACTTAGTTGCGAGATTAAAAAATAGATATTGCTTATTTAAAAGAGGAAATATATGGAAAACATTACGATTAATGAAATTGTTTTAGCAACCGGCGGAAAACTTATAGTTGGGAATACAGATGAAGTAATAAATTCGGTTTCTATTGATAGCAGAAAAATTAAAGCCGGTGCTTTGTTTGTTCCGATTATAGGAGAAAATGTCGATGGGCATAACTATATCCAAAACGCTTTTGAAAACGGTGCTAAAGTTTCATTGATTCAGAAAAAATATGATGCAAGTAATTATAACGGGGGAGCGCTTATAGAGGTAGAATCTACCAGGAAAGCGCTTGGAGATTTGGCAAGGTATTATAGAAATAAATTTAATATTCCTGTTGTGGGAGTTAGCGGCAGTGTTGGAAAAACTACCACAAAAGAGATGATAGCGGCGGCTCTGGGCGAAACCCTCAATGTTTTAAAGACAGAAAAAAATTATAATGGTCAGCTGGGACTTCCTTTAACGATTTTCAACATAGAAAGCAAACATAATGTTGCAGTTCTTGAAATGGGAGTAAGCGAAATAGGTGAAATGGATAGACTTGCAGATATTGCCGGAGTTGACATAGGGGTAGTAACCAATATAGGGCTTTCTCATATAGAAAACTTTAAGTCTATGGAAGTAACTTGCAAAGAAAAATTGAAGATGATAAAAAAAGCGAGCGGTGTTTTTTTCTTAAATGGTGATTCTCCGCTACTAGCTAAAGCAAGTGAATACATAAATCAAGGGATAATATATTACGGAATAAACGGGGATTTCCCTTACAAGTGTGAAGAGATTTATTCGAATGGAAATAATACCAATTTCACTTTAGTTACAAGTGATTTTCGTGAGCCCATTCAGATTCCGTGTTTGGGGCTTCACAACGTTTATAATGCGCTTGTTGCCATTGCTGTTGCACAAAAGCTTGGAATACATATGGAAGATATTAAACAAGGTTTGCTCAAATTTAAGAATGTTGGTATGCGTCAGCAAATTTCGGAAGTTGGCGATATAACGCTAATTGATGATTCATATAACGCCAGCCCGGATTCGGTAAAAAGTTCCGTAAGTGTTTTAAAAAACCTTTCTCCCGATGGCCGAAATGTTGTTGTTATTGCGGATATGCTGGAGCTTGGGGAATATTCCTCAAAAATCCACTATGAAACCGGAAGATATATTGCGCTGGAAGGAATTGATATATTAATTACAATCGGAGAAAATTCGCTGCACCTTTCAAACGGCGCAATGTCCGTAAATCAAAACTTAAAACTAATTCATTTCGATAACAATAAAGATGCTTTTGAATACCTGAGAAATATACTTTCAGCGGGTGACAAAGTATTAATTAAAGGGTCAAGAGGAATGCATACCGATGAAATCGTGCGTGATTTAAAAGATTATTATTCCGAAAGTTTGAATTTGCAGTCGGATAGTGATATTGAAAACTAATGTGGAAATTAGTTTGAATTTTAATTTACTATAAATTAAGGGCGATGTTTTATGAAGCTTAGATTTGGAGCGCAGATTAGTACGGGTAATTTTAAAATTTATGAAGAAGAAATGAACGCACCTTTATATGAAGTAAATGTGGAAAAAGAAGATAAAGAAAATGTTAAAATGAAAGTTAAAGATAAATCCGGAGATCTTTTGGCTCAAGTGCTTTATAAAGAGAGCGTGGGCAGAAAGTGGTTAATAGTTAACAATTATGTAATTGATAATTTGAAAACAAAAGAGAAAATCAATGTAAAGGCTAATCGAGGACGGGAATTGGTGATCGGTGAAAATAACGAAATGTGTTTAACGCGTAGCGTTAGGGACAGAAAAATGCAGCTTTACAAGAATGAAAAGCTTATAATGGTTCTTAAATGTAAGACTCTTATCAGAAATTGGCTTAAAGGAGAATATGTTGCAGAAATTTTCGATGAAAATGATGCGCTGTTGTGTGTGTGCGTTATAGCAATTGCCCTTAATGTTATATTCGATGAACATAATTGTACCTCATATACGGTTTAGCATAAATAAAAACACCCTACGCTTCATAGCCAGGGTATTTTTTATTTTTAAAATCTAAGCTTTTATGAATTTAATAAACTTAATAAATATTTCTCTATCGCAATCAAAGGTTATTTTATCAGGTGCTTCATTTAAGCTACACCACATACATTTTTCAACTTCGCTTTCTTGCGGCGTTACTTTATCTGATGATGCTACTGCGACGAAGTAGATGACTTCTTGTGTTACTCCTTTTTTGCACGAAAAGTAGGTGTGCTCTCTAAAATTGGGGATAATATCAACATCTAATCCGGTTTCTTCTTTTATTTCGCGCTTTGCAGTTTCGTGTTCGGTTTCATTTTTTTCAACGTGACCTTTAGGAAAGCCCCAATTAAGTTTTTTGTTATGTGGGAACCCGATCAGTAGGGTTTTAAAAGTGCTTTCGAATTTGCGAATTACTATCGCACCGCAAGATTTTTCAATATTTTTGTAGCTATAAAGCTCATCAGAAATAAAAAATTCGCCGTTTTCATTTTTTTGAAATTTTACTGCGCCAATTACGGCCTCTTTATTAATAGAACCATATAAATGAGGAAATATCATTTTATTTTTAGGGTTTTCTTCCCATTTAAGTTCTGCGGAAAGATATTCTGTATTCAAACATAAAATAAGTAGACTATCGTTAATGTTTTTTAGGCTGCTGTTTGCCACATGGAGTATCTGATCAAAAGTGCAACAGTGTATAAAACCATTAATTTTTAGCGCCAGATCTTCATAAAATTGTGATTGCTCAAAATTGTTCCATTCGCTTTCCTTTAAAATGTGAAATACTATCATTACCGTTTTTTTCCTTTCTTACTTTTTTATTTTTGAGACACGTAAATAGCATTATACCGCAAATTATGTGGCTATTCAAGGCTTATTTAGACATGCATTTTTAGATTTGTAAAAAAATAAATCGGTAAGATGACAAATTACTTTTTATGTTTTTAAAAAGTACATTAATTACAAAATTATAATATTTGTTGCAATAAAATTATATCTGGTGTATAATGTTCGAAAATTATTAAAAGGAGTGATTTTATGACTACTCAAGAAAAATTTTTTGAAGCCATCAGAAGATTGGATAGTAAAAAAGTGGTTGAATTATTGAATTTATCGGAAAAGAATGGAGAGCGTTCCAAAGAAACATACATCGATATAAATGGGTTGAGCAGCGCCGGATTAACCGCATTAATGTCAGTAGCGAAAGAAAAAAACGGTACTGAAATTGTAAAAATACTACTTGAGCATGGGGCGGATGCAAATACTGTTTGTACTAAAGGATTATATAAATCAGAAAACGCATTGATAATGGCTGTAAGACGCAGTAAAAATCGTGATACGATTAGTCAGCTCATGAATGTAACAGAAAATCTCAATGCTGAAACAGACGACCATAAAACTGTTTTGATGTATGCCATAGATTTGGGCGATTTAGAAACTATTAAACTGTTGATTGGTAAAGGCCAAAAAAGCGTTACTCACTATCAATGTGGTGGCTATAATTCTTTGCTATATGCTTTACACAGCACAAATAAGAATGCGGTAGCTATAATAGAATTGCTTTTAGATGTGATTGATGAAGGCGATCTTATGGTTTGTGACGCGCGTGGCAAAACCGCTTTGCATTACGTAGCGGTACGTGTTCCGGAAAACACTGTATTTGTCGAGAAGTTTTTGAAGAAAATTGGAATGGGTAAAGTGGATATTCCCGACGCTTTGGGGAACACACCGTTAATTGATGCGGCGGTTAAGGGGAGCGCGGCAGTGTGCAAGCTACTTACCAAATATGGTGCTGACGTTACGTACAAAAATAAAAGAGGTAAAACAGCTTGGGTTTTGGCTAAAGATGTGAAAACAAAAGAGGCTTTGGAGGAGGCTATATTGCCGAAAAGCTCTGAGCCCGATAGCGCAGAAATGACTCTGGAACAGTGGAACAAAACACTATTTGATGTTGTATGTGGTAGTAGAAAATACCCGGATCTTGAAAAATTGCTCTCGCATAAGGTAAAGGGTGCAGATGTGAATGTTAAGAACAGGCATGGTGTAACACCGCTGCGTTGTATTGTGGGTAGTGATGATTATAGCATTAAAGAAAAGATAAAGTTTGCTAAGCTATTAGTTGATCATGGTGCTGATCCCGAGGTAGAGTTTAGAGATGGAACAAGTGCTGCCGACGTGGTGTGGCAGAAATATTTGACTGATAAATCTAAAGATATGCAAGAACTGGTAAGAGTATTGGGAATTAAAGGTTTAGATTTGCGCGATAAAAAGTAAATATAGAAATAAGTTTATTGGTTGGTTGTCAAGTAGTGGTAAATGAATAGTAACTTGTATTTAAGCATAAAAATGTTTTATAGCTATGGATTACTTTGTCCCCCCTGATTCATTTTAGGGGGGCATACGTTTTTGAAAAAAATATATAAAGATATCTATAGTTATATTCTGTATGATGTTTTCGGATATATAAAATAGTGCTTTTCGTTACTTTTTTAAAATTCATATAATACGACGTCTATATATAAAAATTTGTCGGGAGGTAAACGGCATGAATAAAGTGAACGCAGTTTTAAGTAAAATATCAGATGATCCAAGTCTTACACAATCTTTTATTAATTTGGATAATTTGGAAGATGTTAAAAACTTTATAAAAAAATTCGATTCCGAGATAACAGATGAAGAACTATGCGCTTTTTTAGATGATATTTTTTCGGAAATGTCAATTGTAGTTGACGATGGATTACATAACGTAAGCGGAGGTACCTGTAATAAAAAAATTTTTGCTTGGCCGATGGCATTGCTATCTTCTATGTCTGTTGCCGTGCAACCCAGTTTTGCCATGAAGCCCGGAAGTACATCTGGCGGTACGGTAGCTGTTGCTTCTAAGAAAAAGCATGAGAGTTTTGGTGCAAAAATTTTATCTTGGTTTAAAGGTGCGCCGAGTGGTGAAGTGGCTGATGGTTATCTATTTAATGGGTTTTTGGGAATACCAAGTGAAACAATTTTATCAAATAGCATGGAATCTCGTCGGCAGGTTTTTCGGGACACAATCGATTATTGCATAAAAAACAAAGATAAATTATCAGTAAATTTTGATGATGAGGATTTTATAAGCGGTGCATCGGAGGTTGTTTGTTATAATCATGGGCTTTTTATGAGAAAATGTTCGGGCGATAAGGTAAAAGCAACTCCGGTTAAAATTTGGCTTACGAATGGTAAATCTTTGCAAAGTTTAAATGCTGTGAACGCCAGATTGAATATTGCTCCTAAGGATGTTAAAAACACAGCCGTTCTTAATTTTGCAAACTATTATTGCCCTGGAGGCGGCGTTATACAGGGCTGTACTGCGCAAGAAGAGTGCCTTTGCAGAATAACAAGCTTGTATCCACATTTGGCTACAAAAAGTATGAAACGTGATTTTTATAGTAAACATACTATTGATCCTGAAAATATTTCGGATTGGTATAGGTCGGGCATAGCCAATGAAGCTATATATACAAAAGGTATAAAGCAAATAAAAGAAGATTATAATATCGGCCGAGTGGGTGAATATATCGATGGTTGTAAATTTAATGTTATAACGGCTGCTGCTCCTGATTTTAGAATTCACTGTTTGAGCAGACGTGAAATACCGCAATATAAAGAGTTAATGAAAGATTTGTGGAGAATGATTTTAGCCACGGCATATGAGCACGGTGACAAAAATTTGGTTTTGGGAGCATTAGGCTGTGGCGCTTTTAAAAATGATCCAAAACTAGTTTCGGAAGCGTTTTATGATGTTTTAAGCGAGAAAGGTCCCGGTGGTATGCAGTGGTCATACTGCTTTGATAACATAATTCTTCCGATATTTACATCAAATAGAAGTGACCAAAGAAATTATAATGCTTTTAAGAAAACCTATGGTGAGAGATGCGATTCTTTATACGGCTTTAGCGAAAAACATGCTCATCTGGCTAAAAGTATGCAAACAGAAATAGATTTACCATCCTATGATTAATTAGAAATGGATAATTAAATACAAATATCCCCTGATAGTTTTTTATCAGGGGATATTTTTTAAAATGATAAAGCTAAAATAACTTTTTAATCCACAAATTCTTCCGGAAATTTGGCGTTTCCAAATACTTTATCACTTAGCTCAATAGTTTTCATAACCATATCCCAAGCGGTATAATTTGCTATCCAACCGGGCTTATTTTCGGGGTTGCCTTCAGGTGTTTTGTCGCTAAAAGTAAACTTGATGATTTTCAAATTATCTTGATTAAATATGGTGGATTGTTTTACATCTTTAGCGGTTTCATCATCAACTATATTTATCAAAGTAATTTTTTTACCTTTATAAATGTTGCTAAACTTTTTTATGAAATCTATAAATTCTTCATCGGATTCAGTGGGTCTATTGCATATAAGTCCGATAGATTCTGATTTTTTAAAAATATCATCCACCTGCTTGGCTCTATGTAACATAAGTTCCCTAATTCTGGTTCTTTCTTCGCTGAGGGGGACGTCTTTTTTAAAATGATGTATTGAAACCACATTGTTTTTTATATCCTTTACATGTTTACAATCGTGACAGAATTTGTTTGGAATTTCTTCTATTTTATCAAAAAAATCTTCAAATTTGGTTTCGAAAAAATGAATTGTTGTATCAAGACTATATTTCATCATCCAGTCGAGAGGAGATGATTGAAATCTAAAATGATATTCACTTAAATAAAAGGCCGGTCTGCATTCGGCTCCAATAGAAAAAATACAATCGACTTTTATGGTTTCGAACTGTTCGCGTTGTTTGTCCTTGACCTCTTCCGCTGAAACGCTTTCTAATTGGTTTTCGGTTTTGTTTTCGGAAATATTTGCGGAACTGCCGGAAACGAATGGAAAAAAGCATACAGAAACAAGAAAAACACTAATTACTTTTTTCATAAGAAAATTGGACATGCAAATTAATTTATTTGGCTCGGAATTAAAAGTGCGTTTAGTTGGATTTTGTTTATTTTCGTTATTGTTCACAGCTACCTCTTTTTGTTCGAAAAATATTTTTAACTTCTATGTAACCTTTATTATACTATATAAACTTAGAAATTTCAAATATCAAAAGATTTTAATTTAAAATATATAAGTAAAATTTATTTGATTGAGATTTTTTGCAATAATTTATTTATGTACAATAAAAAATCAAAAATATGTATTGAATTTATTTTGAATATAGTATAAAATGATGCAAAATTTTAATTACATAAGGGGTGGTTGGTTGTGTTTTATAAAAAAATTACTGCTGTAGTATTGTCGTTTATGATGGTATTTTTTAATTTTTTGCCCAATATGCAAGCTAGGAAGCTTACGGATGATAAAGTTCATAATTCAGGAATATTGGGGTTTGGCGGAAGTTATGACTATAAAAGAAATGGCGATGGAAATGGTGATACGATAACTCTTTTGAAATGTAAGACGAAAAGGCAAGTGGATATCACTTCGCCTGTAGATGGATATAAAGTTACTCAAATTGCCGGGAATTTTTCCGGCGGATCACAACCGAGCAGTTTAAGTGCCGGCGAACGTATGAAACTGTTTTTTAAAAATGCGGGCGCTGTTACAAAAGGAACGGCGGTCGGAGGCGTTCGTATTTTAGCAAATATTCTAATGGCATTGGGGGAGGGTGCGAGCTGTGTTGTTGCAAACACAGGTAAAGCTATTGTTAACGGGTTTGTTATAGGCACTGTGATGCTAACGCCTCTTTTAAACATATTCGTTATGGGTATGTTGGAAAACTGTAGCGATGGCCTTGATGAACTTCGTATATTCAAATGGGATGAATACAGAAGCTTTGAGCCGGATTATTATGCTATGCCGGAAATAAATATTACGAGGCCACAGGTATATGCCAAAAATATAAAGAGTGTTGATTTGCGTGAGTGTAACACTGTGGGTGAAAATGCTTTTACAAACTGTAAAAAACTAAAAAAAGCTATTTTGCCACTTTGTAAAAATATTGGTGATTACGCATTTGCAAATTGTGAGTCATTAAGTGAAATTAATTTTGAACAGTGTAGAAATATAGGAATTGGCACATTTTTAAATTGTAAAAAATTGGAAAATGTTAAGTTGCCTTTCTGCGGAAATGTTTGTTATCATGCTTTTGCAGGATGTAAAAATCTTAAAAATGTAGATTTATGGGGTTGGGATTCGTCAGATGTTACATTATACGGACAGTGTTTTGAAAATTGCGAAAAGTTGGAACGTGTTTATGCACCGAATTGTAAAAAAATAGCAAGAGGTGCCTTTGACGGATGCAATAATTTACGTGAATTAACTATTTCCAAAGATTGTAAATTTGCAGAAGGTGCAATTCCTGAAGAAAAGGTCAAGGCAGGCTGTGTGAAATTGGCTTCAAGCGGCACGATATCCTTGGAGCAGTACAGGGCAGCTACAATCAAATCTGATGAGGATAGTGAAAAATTCGATGCGCAAGATGATAAAACGGACGTACGTTTGCAAGCCGAGGCGGGCGTTTTCCCGAAAGATGCCAAGCTAACCGTAAAAAAGGTTATGGCTAAAGATATGATGGATAAAAAGCAATATAAAGAAGCTTTGAAAAATTTGGATGACGAACATAAAAACAAGATTGAAAAATTATATATGTATGATATTACAGTTACCGATAGAAACGGAAACGCTATTCAACCAAACGGAAAAGTACAGGTTTTATTCCCAATTAACCAGGATTTGGACGAAAAAGATTTGAAAGCATTGCGCATTTCTGAAAATAAGGATTACGTATTTAAGCATGAAATTGTTGAAATAAATGGCAAAAAGTATTGTAGTTATTATACGGATCATTTTAGTGTATATTGCCTTATGGATACGTTTTCTTCTGAAGATGCGTGGGATTATCTGGTGCCGTACGTGGCGGGAATAGCAACTTTCTCCCTTTTGGCCTGGGTTATATATCATAGCATGATGAAAAGAAAAAAATTATATGTAAATTAGAAGATCTTTTTAAATAAAAAGTCGTGCTTAAAATTGAGTGTGTATATAATACTTTGATACGGTAGTTTCCGAAAGCTAATTTTTATTAAGCAAAAGTCATTCCACAGGGGATAAATTCCTGCGGAATGATTTGGTTGTTAGGCATTTTTATAATATAAATTATCCACTAATTATAGGGTGTCAACCTCATGTTCAGAATTCAATAGAAGAAACATTCCGTAAGAAAATTTTACACTTCTTATTGAATGCCCTGTTGGTGCGGGGCCCCATGAGGGGCATGAACAAATTAGTAATAATGAAGTCGAAACCCAACTAAAGTATTTATAAAAAACACATAGTAAAATTCACTCAACACAGATATTGAAATTATCCGAGAATTATCATATAATAATAGTATTAAAATATATTTGAGGTGATTTACATGGTAATAAAATCTTCTACCACACTCAGAAATGATTATAATCTTATTTCAAATTTGGCACATGAAATGGATGACCCGATTTATATCACTAAAAACGGTGAAGGCGATTTGGTTGTTATGAGTATGGAATCTTTTGAGAAAAGAGAAGAAATGCTGAAACTCAGAACTAAAATTATGGTAGCGGAAAATGAACGCTTATTAGGGGAACGAGGTATTTCATTTGATGAAGTAAAACAAAGGTTAGAGGTAAAGTTTAATGAAAAAATATAAAGTTGAATTTTTACCATCCGCATGGAGAGAAATTGACGAAATATCAAATTACTATCTAAATAAAGTTGGTCAAAAATCTGCTAAAAAGATATTTGATAGAATATTTAAAGCGATTCAAAGGCTTGAAATTTTTCCATTATCTTGCCCTTTGATTAATGATGAAATGTTGAGACAAGAAGGTTATCGAATTTTTATTTGTGATGACTATATTTGCGTCTATAAATTGGTTGATGAAGTAGTTTATATTTATCACATAGCAAACGGAAGAACTAACTATAAAAATTTAATTCAAAAAAACAAGCCGATTATACAATAATCGACCTATTTTGACCCTGGTCCGCCCGGAGGGATTCGAACCCCCGACCTTCAGAATCGGAATCTGCTGCGATATCCAGCTTCGCCACGGGCGGATTTCAAGTGAGTAAGCTATATATTAAACCTAATATACTTACGCTTTCTTCAAAGAAAATATTATAATATTTATCCGCGTAAGTCAAATGAATACAAGTTTTTTATTATTTGGCGAAAAACTGATTTTGCAATAAAACGTAACAATTTTTTGAAAAAATATTGACTTTTTAAATAAAATATCTAAGATATTATTTGATGAAATCAAAAAAGGGGTTGCTCAGTTATGAAAAATATAAAAAATTTGTTTTTTTGCTTTTTGTTTGTACTTATGGGTTTAGTGTGTTTCAGCGGATGCGGTAAAGAAAACGGCGAGTCCCAAGAAATAGGGAAAACATCGTCTGAAACCGAGAGCACGACTCAAACGCAATCGACCGAGAATATGGGTATTACAACGAGTGATAAATACACCATAACTTTGGATAAGGAATTTTATAGGCCGAGCATGCGTATTTCAAAGAGTAAAGAAGAGTATGTTTCGGTTCAGCAATTAAAAAATAATAATGAGAAGTTGGATTTATCAGATCCTGCATCGTATACGAAAGATAAATTAAAATCCGATTTTCAAGATTATATTTCACAATTAACTGGTTTTAGCCCTGTGACGGAAGTTAAATTTGGAGATAAGGAAATGTGTAAAACAACAACTTCCGTTAATGCTATAAAATCTGATATCTACCGCTTTTTAAGTGAAGGAAAAAACGTTTATAAAATAATAGTCTCCGGAGCTGAATTTAAAGATAGCGATGAGGCTGAGAAAATTATTGAAGACCTAATTTTGCAGTAAATACATATTAGTATTATTTTTTAACGCATCGGTTTTCGGTGCGTTTTTACTTTGTTTTAAAGATTTGACAGTGGGCATGCGCTTTGTGATTTTTGCCATAATAAACACGCCCAAAGAGTTGGTGTTTGAAATTTTTTTTGGTTTATGAGGAGCAACATCAATATAGTAAAACGCTTCAGTTTTTGGTATAATATTTGCTTAAGGTTGGTGAATATTTTTTATGTTTGAAATTTTAAGTAAAGAAGTGCTAAATGAGAGCATTTCGAAGATGACTTTAAAAGCCCCGAACATTGCAAAAAGTGTTTTGCCCGGGCAGTTTATAATTTTGCGTGTTGATAAATTTGGCGAGCGAATTCCTCTTACTGTTTTTAATTATTCGAGAGAAAACGAAACTATTGATATTATCTATCAAAAAGTCGGCGCGACTACTTTAAAACTCGACCAAAAAAATGCCGGAGACAGTATACTTGACGTTGTAGGGCCTTTAGGTAAAAGTACGGATATAACAGGCTACAAAAAAGCGATAGTGGTTTCGGGCGGAGTAGGTGGAGCGATTTCCTATCCGCTTGCTAGGGCTATTAAGGAAAATGGCGCTTATACTGCTATTATCTCGGGCTTTAGGAATAAAGATATGATTATTTTAGAAAATGAAATGAAAAACATATCCGATTATTTTGAAATGGTAACAGATGACGGTTCAAACGGTAATAAAGGGTTTGTAACCGACGCTTTGCAAAAGCTGCTCGAAAGGGATAGTAGTTACGATGTTGTTATTACGATAGGCCCATTACCGATGATGAAAGCTGTTTGTGATATTACAAAAAAATTTAATATAAAAACAATCGTCAGCATGAATTCGATAATGATAGACGGAACCGGTATGTGTGGCGGGTGTAGGCTTACCGTTGGCGGAAAAGTTAAGTTTGCGTGCATTGACGGCCCTGATTTTGACGGACATCAAGTCGATTTTGCGGAATCTATGATACGTGGGCGTATGTTTGCAAACGAAGAAAAAATAGCAAGGGAAAAATACTGTAATTTATATAAGGGTGTAAAATTATGATAAATAATAGTAAAACTAAAGAACCTATGCCAATGCAAAATGCATTGGAACGCTCAAAAAATTTTGGCGAAGTTGAACTTGGCCTTAGCGATGAATCAGCCTTAAAAGAGGCGAGTCGGTGCCTTAACTGCAAAGCCCGTCCGTGTGTAAAAGGGTGCCCCGTTGGAGTGAGAATTCCTGATTTTATAAAAAGTATTTGCGATAATGATTGCGCAGGCGCATATAATATAATTACAAAGGATAATGCTTTCCCTGCTATGTGCGGTAGGGTTTGCCCTCAGGAAAAACAGTGCGAAGCCATGTGCGTTCGTGGAAAAACGGGAGAGCCTGTTTCTATTGGCAGACTCGAAAGATATGTTGCCGATAAATTTATAAAAAGCGGATTAAAGCATAAAGATTCGGAAAATAAAAAAACCGGTTATAAAGTGGCGGTTGTAGGTTCAGGGCCTTCAGGACTTGCGTGTGCTTCAGAGCTTGCCCGTTTCGGACACGAGGTTACAATCTTTGAGGCTTTGCACAAAGTTGGAGGCGTTTTAACTTATGGAATACCTGAATTTAGATTGCCAAGAAGTATTTTAAATTACGAAATAGAAAGTCTTAAAAGCAAAGGCGTAAATATAGTTACCGATACGATTATTGGAAAATCTTTTTCAATCAGTGACCTTTTTAAAGAAGGCTACAAAGCGGTTTACATAGCCTCAGGCGCGGGACTTCCCAAATTTATGAATATACCGGGTGAGGGTATGCCCGGCGTATATTCGGCCAATGAATTTTTAACGCGCATTAACCTTATGAAAGCTTATAAAGAGGATTACGATACGCCTATCATAAAACCGAAAAATGTTGTTGTTGTGGGTGGCGGAAATGTTGCAATGGATGCCGCAAGGTGCGCCAAAAGGCTGGGAGCTGATAGGGTAACTGTGATATATCGCAGAACCGAAGAAGAAATGCCCGCACGAAAAGATGAGATAAGCCACGCCAAAGAAGAGGAAATAGAGTTTTTATTTTTAAGTAACCCCATAAAATATTTTGGAAATAATGCAAAAGTAGAAGGGGTTGAATATATAAAAATGAAGCTCGGAGATGTTGATAGTTCGGGAAGAAAGTCTGTTACTCCAATACATGATAAAACCTATAAGTTGGAAGCGGACACGGTTATTGTGGCAATCGGAAATGCCTCGAATCCTATTATAAAAAACTCTTGCCCTGAGATAGAGTTTGATGAAAGAGGAAGAATAAGGGTGAATCCTGAAACTTTGGAAACATCTTATAAATCGGTATATGCAGGAGGAGATATAGTAACAGGTGCTGCAACGGTTATTCTTGCCATGGGGGCAGGTAAAAAGGCGGCGTATAGTATAAATAAAAGGTTATCTGAATAACTAAATATAATGGGGGTGCAGATATAGAATTTAGATTTTTTGATTGTAAGGTTAAGCTAAATTTTTATTTTCTGGCCCTCATTACTTTTATGCTTATTACAGATTCAAAAGGTACTATTATATATGGTATCATTTCGGCGGCACTGCATGAATTAGGGCATTTGCTGTGCATGAGGTTTTTTGGATATAGTGTTAAAATTATTAATTTTGGGTGCCTTAATACAGATATTGTTTCTTGCCAATTTGAGGATAAAAAATCCATTTTAATTTTTCTAAGCGGCTCTTTTATTAATTTTTTGCTGGCCTTTATTTTTGGAGTTTTGTTTGTTATTTATAAGACCCCGCTTTTTAAAATTATCGCATACCAGAATATAGGACTTGGTGTGTTTAATCTTTTGCCCATATCAAATTTGGATGGTGGACAAATTTTTTATACCTTTTTAAAGAAAAAACTTGATGAATTTTCCGCTTTAAAAGTTTTAAATGTTGTTTCTTTTACATTTATAGTTCCTGTTTTTATATTGGGTTTTTACGTGCTAATAAATTCCAAATATAATTTTTCTCTTTTTATATTATCTTTGTATTTGATATCGTATATACTATTTAAGGAAGATATATTTTAAATTTTTTATATGGGGGATTTAGTTATGAATTTTATTGAAGCAGATGTTACGAAGCTTGAAAAGTTTAATCCTTTTGAAAAAATAGGGAAAGAATGGATGTTAATAACGGCAGGCGATGAAAAATCTTGCAATATGATGACGGCAAGTTGGGGAATGCTGGGTGTTTTGTGGGAAAAAAATGTTGCTACTGTTTTCGTAAGACCTCAGCGCTATACTTTTAAATTTTTAGAAGAAAAAGAATATTATACACTATCGTTTTTTGGAAAAGAATATAAAAAAGAACTGCTGTTTATGGGACAAAACTCGGGTAAAAACATAAATAAACTCGAGCATACGGTTTTAAAGCCGATATACGCTCAAAAGGCACCATATTTCGAGCAAGCGTCATGCGTTTTGATTTGCAAAAAAATATATAATCAATTTATAACACCTGACTGCTTTTTGGACGATACACTAAATGGAGAGTATGAAAAAAAAGATTATCATAAAATTTTCGTCGGTGAAATTGAAAAATGCTTGATAAAGGAATGATTAAAAATGTTTGGCGGTAAAAAAACAGTTTTAATAACCGGTGCCTCAAGAGGTATCGGAGCTTCTTTGGCTGAAAATTTTGCTTCACAAAATTACAACGTAATAATAAATTATAATAATTCTAAAAATGAAGCTATGGCACTTTTGCAAAAGATTCGCTCTTTTGGCGGAAGTGCCATAGCTCTTAAGGCTAATGTTTCTGATTTTGAGGAGGCGGAGTATCTAGTTAAAAAGTCAGAAGAAGAATTTGGCAGTATTGACGTTCTTATAAATAATGCGGGGATAGCTCAGCAGAAAATGTTTACTGATATTACGGAAAAAGACTGGAAACTTATGTTTGATGTAAATGTGCATGGTATGTTTAACTCTACTCACCACGCAGTAAAAAATATGATTAAAAAACACAGTGGCAAGATCGTAAATATGTCTTCTATGTGGGGGTTAACCGGTGGCGCTTGCGAAGTCCATTATTCGGCTTCCAAAGCAGCCGTTATAGGATTTACCAAAGCTTTGGCTAAGGAACTCGGCCCTTCTGGTGTGCAAGTTAATTGTGTGGCTCCGGGTTTTATTGATACAGCTATGAATTCGGGATTTTCGGAAGATGACGTAAAAAAGTTTGTTGAAAAAACGCCTTGCTCAAGGGTCGGAACGGTGCAGGACGTTTCCAATGTGGTTTTATTTTTGGCGAGCTCTGAATCAGATTTTATCACGGGGGAAGTTATAAATATAAATGGCGGTGTTTTGACATAATAAAAAATAATTGTATATTGTTTGACATTATGCTATTTTATAGTGGAGCGTCCAAAAAACAATATTTTATATAGGAGGTTTGTTATAGTTGCACAGTTTTTTAAAGAAATTTTTTAAGGTGGTGGGATTTAATTTAATTTGTGTTTTAACGATTCTTTTTGTTGGTTCTGCAAAATCCTATGCGCTTTTAGACGCGGATAAGATTGTGGATTTGCTGTCTTTGGCAATCAAATCTGACGGTGATGTATACATGGATATGATAGATTTAGAAATAGTGCGTACCTCATTAAGTCCGAGTTGTCCGGCAGCCCTTTGATAACGGAAAGTCCGGGGCTTGAAACCGGATTATCGAAATCCGGTTATGTGTCACTAAATGATAGTGAAAAGCAATTTCTCGAGCTTATATGCAGTGCGTACAGACTTTTTTCCCTGATCATAAGCTTAATCCCACTCTTAAAAAAACCCATTGCTTCAAAGCACGCAGTATACCGCGTATTTTAAGCGTACGGTATTGCTGTGTTTGTTTGAAAAGGCTTTTGCAGAGACTATTGAGAAACTGAAAATCGAATGTGTCAATGTCTGTGAATATGAGAATAGTTGGTGGTATAAACTTATTCATTATTTTACCGTGACTGAAAAGCAACAATATCATATGCGGCTTGCAGACTACGAAATATTTGGGCTTTCTAAGTTCTTGGAAAATGTGGTTATTTCTGATTACCCTGAGGTTTAGTATTTTATTTATTATTAAAGGAAGGTATTTATGAAAAAAGGTAAATTTTTTTGCAAATTATTAGGTATGGCATTCGCTACTTTTACGGCTTTTTCGGGGTTGCTGGTAAATAATTGTACATATGCTTTTTCCACCAAAACTATAGTTGAAAATTTACTTAAAAACGAGTTGTGTAAGAATAAGCGTAGAAAAGATAAGCCCGATGCAGAGGAGGAGTATAAGTTTAGTGATGAAGAATATGAGTTTGTAAATGAAAATTTAGGGATTAAAAGCTATGATGAACTTTTAAAAAGAATTTCTGAAGATTGTTATGCAAATCTTTTCGTTAGAGAACACTCTAAAACTGAGGAAGAATTGGATAGTGCATACTTTTTATTATTTTTGCGATTGATATCATATACGTGTGAAGAACTTAGAGAAGGTGCTTTGAGTAGAAAACTAATTATAAAAATAATACATTGTCGTAGTATAACAGAAAACCGTTCCGATAAATATTTGGCCAAGTGTTTTGATAATTTTTTTGGTACGAATTTTAAAATATTATTAACATGTTGTTCATCGCGAACTCTTAGAAATTTACGTTCATAAAATTTTTAAAAATAAGCAGGTGTGGGTCTTTTGGTTATAGTTTTAAAACTCCTCATAACCTATTTTCAGAAAGCTTAAGATTTTACAAGGTTTAAGTGAAGTAAATGCGGATTTTAACCATTTAAAACAAATCTTGGCCTAAAGTTGCCTTTAACGCGAGCTATATAGAAATTTGAACTAAGAAATAGGCATTGTAAAGGATGTAAAGCCAAATCCTATACAATGCTTTTTTTATGAAGTTTATCGCGTATAAATTTAATCTCTTCGTTATTTTTTTCACTGATCTTATAACTTACTTTATGATATTTTGAACTTCGCAATATATATTCAGCATTATCTGCCGTGAGGTTTTCTTTATCTGGATTATCAAATTTGAAAAGTGACTCTATTAAGAAAAATATTGTATTTGACATTCCTATTATTATAAAAAAGCCAAAAATAATACAGCATATTATATCGTACACGTAGTTCACCTCAGTACATAATATGCTGCGTTTTATTTTTTGCTTTTTGATTTTTTAACTTATTCCAACATCTGGAACATCCGATTCTTTTGTGGGAACATTCGGATCTTCAAGATCTGTAAATATAAGCGGTATACAAAAGAGCGCGCCGATGAAAACCAAAAAGTAAATTACTCGGCTGGCTATTGATTCTTGACCGCCAAATATCCACGCTACGATATCAAATTGAAATAAACCTATAGATCCCCAATTAATCCCGCCGATTATGCAAAGTATTAAAGCTATTTTGTTGATAAGTTTCATGTTATCTACCTCCTCTTGTTATATATTATAGACATTATTTTTCTAAAAAATCAATATGATTAATAAAATAATTATATATTAACTTAAAAAACATTTATTCTTGAAGCCGAAGCTAAATTTTGTTAAAATTAAAGTTATAGTATTTGTTGATTTTATCAGTTTTTGGAGGAATTCGTGTTGCAGGGTACTGTGCTTTATAAGTTCGGGGTTAGTGAAGCAGAAAAATGTGAAAAAATTAAAGATCTGTATTTTAAAATTTATAATAAAAAAAATCCTTTGGCATTTATAAAAACTTATGGTTGCCAGCAAAATGTTTCCGATAGTGAAAAATATGCAGGAATGCTCGAAAAAATGGGGTTTGGTATAACAGATAATCAAGATATTGCCGATGTTGTGCTTTTTAACACTTGCGCCATAAGAGAAAATGCGGAAAACAAGGCTTTTGGCAACTTGGGGTGGATAAAAAGTATAAAAAATAATAACCCAAATTTGTTTGTAATTTTGTGTGGGTGTATGACCGAACAGCCTACTGTTATTGAAAAAATAAAAGAAAAACACCCTTTTGTGGATTTGGTTTTTGGTACTCATTCGATTTATAAATTTCCGGATCTTTTTTATAAGGCTTTGGCAAAAAGGGAAGAAAGCGATAAAAAGCACAAAGGGGTTTATATTTCCGAAAAAACTGATAGTATAGCCGAAGATTTTCCGGTAAGACGTGATAATGCCCTTAAGGCGTTTGTTTCTATAATGTATGGGTGTAATAATTTTTGTTCCTACTGTATTGTCCCGTATGTACGGGGTAGGGAGCGCAGCAGAAATCCTTTAGAAATTATTAAAGAGTTTAAAAATCTTGTAAATGCAGGGTACAAAGATATAACTTTGCTTGGGCAAAATGTTAATTCGTATGGTCGGGGCCTTGATGAAAATATCGATTTTGCGGATTTATTAAAAAAGCTCGATGAGGTTCCGGGTGAGTATAGAATAAGATTCATGACGTCTCACCCTAAAGATGCCTCTAAAAAGTTATTTGATACGATTGCAAAAAGCCAGCATATAATGCACCATATCCATTTGCCTGTTCAGTGCGGAAGCAACAGAATTTTAAAAGAGATGAACCGTAAGTATACAAAAGAAGACTATTTAAAAATAATAGATTATGCTAAGAATAAAATACCGGATATTACTTTTACAAGCGATATCATAGTTGGCTTTCCGGGCGAAACTTACAAAGAGTTTTTGGAAACTTTGGAGCTTATCAAAAAAGTAAAATTTTCCTCTCTTTTTACCTTTATTTATTCAAAAAGAACGGGCACAAAGGCTGCAAAGATGGAGGACCATATTTCCAAAGAAGAAAAAACCAAGTGGCTTTTGGAGCTTCTTGATGTTCAAAAGGATATATCCGAAAATTTATGTAAAGGTATGGTAGGAAAAACGCTAAAAGTTTTAGCTGAAAGTTATGACGAAAAGAAGTCGTGCCTATTTTGCCGTACAGACGGAAATTTAATTGTAGAGATAACCGGAGCGGACAAGTCCATGATTGGAAAATTCTTAAACGTTCTGGTAACGAATTCTCGTCAAGAGGCACTGATTGGAAAAATTATATAAATAAACAACAAGAAGGAGAAATTAACATGGAAACAGAAGTTATAGAACTTGCAAGAGAGCTTGGAAGCGCAATTCAAAGGGACGAAAGTTATATAGACTATAAGATTAAACAGCAAAACGTCGAATGCGATGAAAACCTTCAGAAAATGATGAAGGATTTTAACTCCAAAAAGTCTGAAATTAACCAAGAAATTTCAAAGGAAAATACCGATCAAAGTAAAATCGATAAGCTAAATGAAGAAATAAATAAGCTTTATATGGATATAATGCAAAACGAAACAATGAATAAGTATAACGAGGCAAAGCAAAAATTTGAAAGTGTTTTAAGAGGTATTACTCTTATAATTAATCGCTCATCTTTTGGCGAGGACCCCAAAACAATAGATATAGAAGAAAGCGATTCTTGTTCCGGAAGCTGCCACGGCTGCTCCGGATGTTCGTGAAATATTATTAGTTTTAGAAAAGCGAGTGTAGTATATAATGCCTGAAATATCACCAATGATGCGCCAGTACTTGGGAATTAAAGAAAAATATAAAGATAGCATTTTGTTTTTTCGCCTGGGCGACTTTTATGAAATGTTCTTTGATGACGCAAAATTAGTTTCTGAAGAACTGGACCTAACATTAACCGGCAAAGATTATGGCCAAAAAGAACGTGCACCCATGTGCGGTATACCTTATCACAGCTGCGAAGCATATATAGCAAGGCTTGTTGCCAAGGGGTATAAAATTGCCATGTGCGATCAAGTGGAAGATCCTGCCAAAGCTAAAGGAATAGTTAAAAGAGAAGTTGTAAGGGTTGTTACTCCTGGAACCGTTATGGAAGAAAGCATGCTCGATGAATCCAAAAACAATTATATTTGCTCTGTTTATATTGCGAAAGAATCAAAAGGCGCTTGCGTTTCCTTTTGCGATATTTCCACGGGAGAGCTTAAAGTTACGGATTTTTCGGGGGATACAAGTAAAGTAATAAACGAGATAAAAAACGAACTTGGTAAATTTTTTCCAACTGAAATACTGGCATATGGAGATATCTCGTGTTTAAATACCTTAAAACAATTTGTTTTGGGCCGACTTTCTTGTAGGTTTGAAATTCTCTATGAAGATATTTCCGAAGATGCCAGCAAAGAACTTTTAAAAACGCATTTTAAAAATATAGATAAAAATGGCTTGTGGAGCAAAGTTTGTGTTTTAAAATCCTTAGGCATATTATTTAGTTATTTAAAAAACACTCAAAAAACAGGGCTTGAAAGAATAGAAAAGGTTTCTTACTATAATTCTTCCGAGTATATGGGGCTTGATATAAATGCCATAAGAAATTTAGAGCTTATGGAAACGCTTCGGTCCAAATCTAAAAAAGGTTCACTTCTGTGGGTGCTTGATAAAACAAAAACCGCAATGGGTAAGAGGCTGCTTCGTTCGTGGATTGAGCGTCCGCTTTGTGATGTTGTTAAAATTACGAACAGGCAAGAAGGGGTAGAAGAACTTGTAAATAACATTGCTATGCGTGATGAGCTTAGCGATTTGCTTTCGGGCGTTCATGATATTGAAAGAATTATGACCAAAATTACTTACGGTTCTGCAAATGCGCGGGATTTAAAATCACTTTCCGCTACCCTTTCCAAACTACCTGAAATAAAATTTAACCTCTATAAATCAAAATCTAAAATTTTAAAATACATGTGTGATAATCTAGACCTTGCAAAAGACGTTTATATGTTAATTGAAGATGCAATAGTTGAAGAACCGCCATTTTTGGTCAAAGAAGGCGGAATTATAAAAAAGGGATATAGCCCGGAGGTTGACCAGCTCCGTGATGACGTCAGCGGTGGGAAAAACACTATTGCCGAAATCGAGAAAAGAGAACGCGAAAAAACAAGAATTCCAAAGCTAAAAGTTGGATATAATAGGGTATTTGGCTATTATATTGAGGTAACCAATCCTTATAAAGATAAAGTCCCGGAAAATTACATAAGGAAACAAACGCTTACCAACTGCGAAAGATACATAACGCAAGAATTAAAAGATTTGGAATCTAGAATCTTATACGCAAGAGATAAGATTAATGATACCGAATATAGAATTTTTGAAGATGTACGAAGAAAAGTTGCGGCAAGACTTTCTGAGATGACAAAAATAGCAACTATTATAGCAAATCTTGATGTTGTGCGTTCGCTTGCAGAAACGGCTTTTTTAAATAATTATACAAAACCTGTGGTTAATAATGAGGATACTATAAACATAGCGGAAGGGCGCCACCCTGTTGTGGAGCTTCTTATAAACGGTGCGCCGTTTGTGCCAAATAGCGCTACCCTTGATAATAAAAAGAATACAATAGCGCTTATAACAGGCCCTAACATGGCGGGCAAATCAACGTATATGCGCCAGATTGCGCTGATAGTTTTAATGGCACAAATAGGCAGTTTTGTTCCTGCGCAAAGTGCCGAGATTGGAATAGTTGATAATATTTTTACCAGAATAGGTGCTTCTGATGACTTGTCTTCCGGACAGTCAACCTTTATGCTAGAAATGAATGAGGTTGCGGATATTATAAAAAATGCCACTCCGAAGAGCTTGCTTATTCTAGATGAAATAGGAAGAGGAACTTCCACTTTTGACGGCATGAGTATCGCAAAAGCCGTGCTTGAATATATAGCCGATGCCCAAAAAATTGGCGCCAAAACGCTTTTTGCAACGCATTACCATGAGCTGACTTCTATGTCTGATGAGTTTGATAATATCAAAAATTATAATGTTTCGGTTAAACGTCGCGGAGAAGATATAACTTTTTTAAGAAGAATTGTACCCGGCGCTGCTGATGATAGCTACGGAATAGAGGTTGCAAAACTTGCCGGGCTTCCAAAGGGTATTATCGAGCGTTCCAGAGAAATTTTAAAAACTTTGGAATCGGGCGAAAGCCAGTTTGCAAGTTCTGGTGCTCATACTAAAGATAGCCAAAACATACAGCTTAAATTTGAAAGTATAAATTCAAAAAATAATGAATTGATTGAAAGGCTTAAAAATTTGGATATAAGTGTTCTTACTCCCATAGAAGCTATGAACGTGCTTTATAAATTGGTAAGCGACGCAAACGAGGCATTTTAAATTTTAATTATCAATAATCTTTTGGAGTTTTTAAAATGAAAAAAATTAACGTTCTTAGTAAAAAAATATCTCAGCTTATTGCAGCCGGAGAGGTTGTGGAGCGACCGGCTTCCGTTTTAAAAGAGTTGCTTGAAAACTCTATTGATGCGGGAGCCACAAGAATTACCGTTGAAATAAAAAACGGCGGAGTAAAGCTAATTAAAATAACGGATAATGGCAGCGGTATATATAAAGATGATGTTAAAAATGCTTTTTTGCGCCATGCAACCAGTAAATTACGTTTGGCTGAGGATTTAAATAATATAAGCTCGTTGGGATTTAGGGGCGAAGCGCTTGCTTCTATTTGCGCTGTTTCTAAACTTGAGATTATTACAAAAACAAAAGAAGAAGCGGAAGGAACCCACTATTTTATAAATGGAGGGGTTCCATCTATATGTGAGCCTATTGGGTGCTCCGATGGAACAGTAATTTTCGTAAAAGATTTGTTTTATAATGTTCCTGCTCGCATGAAGTTTTTAAAAAAAGATGTGGCGGAGGGTAACGCTTGTGCGGGAGTAATTGATAAACTTGCTCTTTCGCATCCCGAAATAGCGTTTAAATTTATAAGAGACGGAAAATTAGTTTTAAATACTCCGGGCAACGGCAAAATAAAAGATGCAATATACTGTGTTTACGGCAAGGATTTTGCCGAAAATATGCTTTTGGTAGATTATCAGCTTAACAACATTAAAGTCAGCGGATTTGTAAGTAGGCCTATTTATTCTAAACCTACTAAAAATATGCAGCATTTTTTTGTAAATGGCAGATATGTTAAAAGTAAACTTGGTTCAAGCGCTTTAGATGAAGCTTTTAAGAATTCGGTAATGGTCGGAAAGTTTCCTTATTGCGTACTTTATATCAAACTTTCGCCGGGACTTGTGGATGTTAATGTTCACCCCGCAAAAACGGAAGTTAAATTTGTAAATGATAAACTTGTTTTTGAAGCTATATACTATGCGGTAAAATCTGCACTAATGCGTGGCGATGAAAATAAGATTGCTCCGAATATAAATCGCTTGAGCGATAGTTCTGATAATATTTTTTCGCATAAGAATAACTTAAATTTTACGAACAAAAATTTTGGTAATATAGAAATTCATAAGAATGAAAATTTGGTAAAAAGTCTTGTTTCAAGCGAGGAACACTCCCAAAAAAACACCTTTGAAAGTATAAAAAAAGAGCCTCTTGGTGCTAATGATTTTAAAGCTTTGAATTCTAATTTGTTTGCAGAAGAAATTACCTTACAGGAGAAAATTTTCAAAAAAGAACCTCAAGTATCGCAAGTAAAAGCAGAGCAAGAAGTATCTAACGAAAAAAATGAGGATTTATTTTATTTTCCCCCAAAAAACGAAAATAAAAAGATAAATGATTTAAATACATCGGCAAAAAAGCAGGAATTTGCCGCCGAAAATTGTTTTGATGATATTTTTGAAAAAAAGATAAACGTTATAGGCGAAATTTTCAAATGCTATATAATAATCGAGTATGAAAATAAAATGGTGCTGGTTGATAAACACGCCGCACACGAAAGAATTATATTTGAAAAATTAAAAGACGGCAATAAAGAAGCTACTTCTCAAGTTTTATTGGAGCCTAAAGTTATACAAATGGAAAAAAATGAGTATAGCGCAATCGTTGAAAATATAAGTTTGCTTTCCAAAGCCGGATTTGATTTGGATAATTTTGGCGTAGGAAGCGTAATTGTGAGAGGCGCACCGATGTATATAGCAATAAATGAGATATCAGATGCTATTTTGGAGATTGCCGATTATATAGTAAATAACAGAAAGAGTATAGATAATAAGAAACTAGATTGGCTTTATCATAACATTGCGTGTAGGGCGGCAATAAAAGCAGGTAACAAAAGCTCAAATGAAGAAATAATTGCATTGGTAAAGACGCTCCTTGAAAATCCGGAGGTGAAATACTGCCCACACGGAAGACCTATATTTGTTGATTTTTCTAAGAAATTTATTGAAAAGCAGTTTGGAAGGATATAAAAATGCAAGAGCCTAAAATTCCTTTGGTGAGTATAGTCGGACCTACGGCAACGGGTAAAACCGAACTTGCAATAAATTTGGCAATAAAATTCGGCGGAGAAATTGTTTCGGGCGATTCAATGCAAATATATAAAGAATTCGATATTTTAAGTGCAAAGCCGACAAGCGAACAGCTAAAGAAAGTCCCGCATTATTTAGTGGACCACTTATCGGTTAAAGAAGAATTTAGTGTTGCAAAATTTACCGAACTTGCAAGCGCTATTATAGGGAGCATATTTAAAAGCGGAAAATTGCCTTTTCTTGTGGGCGGTACCGGTCTTTATATTGATGCCTTGCTTAAAAATATTAATTTTGAAGAAAACAAAGAAGATTGTAAATCCAAGGTGGATTTGTCGACCTATAATAACAAAGATTTAATGTTGATGCTCGAAAAAATTGATATCGTGAGCGCAAAAAAAATTCATATGAATGATACAAAGCGGCTAAAAAGGGCCATTGAATTTTTTTATGCTTCAGGTTATCCTATATCTGAGCAAAATGCCAGATCTAAATTGAGCAAATCAAAATACAAAGTTTGCAAAATTGGCTTAAACTATAAAAATCGTAAACTTTTATACCGGAAAATAAATAAAAGGGTAGAGGGCATGTTTGCAAATGGTATAGTGCAAGAAGTTTGCAATGCGATTAAATTGGTTCCGAGCAAAACAGCGGCTTCGGCAATAGGTTATAAGGAAATTGTTCCGTTTGTTTTGGGTAAGTGCAGTGAGCAAGAGGCTATCGATAACCTAAAACAAGCGACAAGAAGATATGCCAAACGTCAGCTTACATGGTTTAGGCGGGATAAAGATATAAATTGGGTTTATGTTGACGATTTTGATAGTTTTGAGGATATTATAGAAAAGGGAACCGAGATTATTAAAAAATCCGATTTGTTTAAAATAAATATAGAAGGATAAATATGGGACATTCAAAGCTTAAAAAGATTTTATTAATATCTGCAGTAGTGTGCGCAATTGGTTTTGCGCTATATTATTTTGCCACAAAATTATTGCTAAGTTCAGAAGTTCATGTTGTGGAATATGGAGAAGCTAAGGATACTATAGAAACCACAGGCATTTTTTTAAGAGATGAAATGGTTATAAAAAACGATTCTTATAACTCAAATAATTTAAAATATCTTTTAAGCGACGGGGAAAAGGTTTCCAGAAACGGAGCAATTGCGGAAGTGTATCCTTCTGCAGAAAATGCAAAAATAAGTTATAAAATAGATGATTTAAATAAAGAAATGGAAATTTTAGAAAAGTTAAATTTTACAAAATATAACATATCCAAAGGAATAAATTTTATAAATAGTCAGATTAATGATGAAATAAAAAACTGGTTGGTTTCTTTTGGTAATTCTAAATTTTTGGAATCAAGAGAATGCAAGCAAAAAATACTTTACTTACTTAACGAACGCCAGATTGTTTTGGGTAAAAACATTGATTTGGACGAAAAAATCAAGGAACTTTGTGAGGAAAAGTCAAAGCTGCTTTCATCTTTTTCAAAAAGTTCGTCCGTAATTAATTCTCCGGAATCCGGCGACTTTATAAACTATACAGATGGGTATGAAGATTTTTTAAGTTATAAAGATATTTTAAATTCGGATCTTAGCAGCGCTGAATTTGAAAAAATTTCAAGCAGTTCCCATAAAGATAAAGATATTCACACAATAGGCAAGATTATTAAATCGGAAGATTGGTACATAATATGTAATATTTCTGAAGAAGAAGCCGAAAAAATTTGTATAGGGGAAGAAGTTAAAGTAAATATACCCTCGAGCGAATCGTTTTCTCAAATTCCTTGTGTGATTTCTATGCTTGAGAAAAAAAATAATTCGGACGATTTTGTGCTCGTTGTTTCGTGTAACTATATGGATAAAAATTTAGCTCGTGTGAGGAAAGAAAACATAAAAATAACCTTAAATGAATATAGCGGCCTTAAAGTTAAAAGAAGTGCTATTCATAAGTATTCAGGCTCAGAGAGTGATGGAGAACTGGGTGTGTACGTAAAAGTTGGAGGATATTTGAAACTGAAAAGAGTAAAGCCTTTGTTTTGGGGAGAAACGGAAGTTATATGCTCTTATAATTCGGAAGAGGCGCTTGATGATTCTTATTTGCAAATAGGCGATAGTGTTGTTGATAAGGGAACAAATTTATTTGACGGAAAACGATTGTAGAAAATAAACATTTTTAAGAATAACATAAATTTATTTTGTTTGAAACGTATATTTTTTAAAAAATTAGTAAAAATTTTAAACTTTACATTGACATTCATTTGGGAAAATAACATAATAATAGTTGCGCAAGTTTAGTTTGTTGTAGAAGTATAAATTTTAATATAGTTTTATATTTAAAATTTTTAAAAAATGGAGGAATTAAAAATGGCAGGATTGATGGAAAAGTTTAAAGAAATGTGGGCGCCTTCGGAAGAATATTATGATGACGAATACGAAGAGCAAGAAGCTTTTGAAGAAGAAAACTCGCATGTTAGAAATAGAAAAAATTCCAAAAATGGAGTTTTGAAGATAAGACCTTCATCAAAAATAAAGGTTGTCCTTGTTAAACCCGAAAAATTTGGGGAAGAAATTAAAAATGTTGCCGATGAATTACTTAAATTTAATACGGTTGTTCTTAATTTGGAAGATGTTGTAAAAGCTGAATCCAGAAGAATAATAGATTTCTTAAGTGGAGTTGCTTATGCAAATGGCGGCAAAATAAAAAGAGTTTCCACGGATACATATGTTGTAACACCTTGCAATGTTGATTTAGAGGGCGAGGATATTTTGGGCGAACTTGAAAATCATGGAGTGTATTTTTAACTTGTAAGTTAGCTACATAATTTAGCTTATTTTTAAGAGGGTGTAGTATTTTGCTGACAATTGATGATATAAAAAATGTTGGTTTTCGCAGAGCAAAATTTGGCGGTTACAAGCCGGAAGATGTTGATGCGTTTATTGATGATGTTCAAATTTCCTTTGAAAAAATGACGCGCGAAATAAGGCAGTTAAATGAAACCGTAAGAAGTTTAAATGCCCAGGTGCGAAAGTTTAAAGAGGAAGGAAAAGCAATAGAAAGCGTAATTTCGGGTGCTCAAAAGGTGGCTGAAAAATCGCTTGATGATGCAAAAACTCATGCAGACAGTGTGATAAGTGAAGCCAAAAAACAGTCCGAAGATATTATCAGCGATGCAAAAAAGGAAGTTGAAATAAATAAGGAAATTTCCGAAAGACTCAAAGCTGAGTCTGCTAAGTTAAGGCAAAAGCTCGATGATATATACAAGAGGCATCTTGAAATAATAGATGAAATCCCTGCGGATGTGCTTGCAAAGAGTCAAAACGAAGATAATAGTGCAAAGGCTGATGAAAAGAAAGAAGGAGCAGAAGTTGATATAAGCAAGCCGGCTGCATCAACTGTCAGAAAACGTTTTTTTGAAATAGATGCCAAAATTGGTAAGAAAACAGTCGGTGGAGTGGATGTGAGTAGCCGTCGCAGCAGGGAATTATCCGGAGAAAATGCCGGTTCTTCGAAGGACGAGGAGCGTTTTGTGGGTAGAAAAAGTAAGTTTAAAGATCTGCAGTTTGGAAAAGAGTTTGATATAGGCGGAAATGATATAGAAGATTTTTCTACCGGTGCATATTCGGGAATATTTAGAAAATAAATTTTTGCTGATGTGTGGATATTATTTTATCTTTTAAATTTTATGTCTGTCGATTGGAGTGTCGGCAGATTTTTTATATACTCCATATGTTTTACGCAGTTTAATTTGATTTTATTGATTTTAGGAATTATAATATAATGGTTAGATATATAAAAATAAAGCTTGAAAGGATAGCATAGATATGTCTGAAAATTATAACGATACTTTAAATCTTCCAAAAACAGAGTTCCCTATGCGCGGAAATTTACCGACTAAGGAACCTGAAATTTTAAAATATTGGGAAGATTTGGATATTTACGAAAAAGTTCTTGAAAAGAATAAAAATAAGCCGTCATACGTTTTGCACGACGGTCCGCCTTACGCAAACGGAAATATTCATTTGGGTCATGCGGTCAATAAAGTTTTAAAGGATATAATAGTTAAATATAAAAGCACTAATGGGTATAATTCACCTTTTGTTCCGGGTTGGGATACTCACGGTTTGCCGACCGAAATAAAAGCCAGAGCAAAATATGGCGCGGAAAAGTCCAAAAGTATGACCGATATGGAGCTTAGAAAGCTGTGTCGGGAATTTGTTTTGGAATACGTGGAAAGACAAAAGGACGGTTTTAAACGTCTTGGAGTTTTTGGGGAATGGAAAAATCCTTACATAACTTTAAAACCGGAGTATGAAGCAAAACAAATAAGGACCTTTGCCAAAATGGCCGAAAAAGAAGGCACAATATATAGGGGCTTGCGTCCCGTTTATTGGTGCCCTTCGTGCGAAACCGCATTGGCAGAAGCGGAAATAGAATATAGTAACGATAAGTGTGATTCAATATATGTAAAATTTAAGGTAAGCAAGGATAACGGGAAACTTTCAAAACTCGGAGCAGATATCGGCAATACACATTTTATAATTTGGACCACAACTGCTTGGACGTTGCCCGGAAATGTTGCAATATGTGTTGGAAAAGATTTTGAGTATGCGCTTATTAAGAATGGTAATGAGTATTATGTTATCGCCGATGAACTTAAAGAAAAAGTTATGAAAGACGGCGGTATTGAGGATTATGAAGTAGTTGGTAAGATTTTAGGTTCAGAGCTTGAACTCATGGAAGCGGACCACCCGTTTTTGGATAGAAAATCGCTTGTTATAGTTGGCGATCATGTTACTGCGGAAAGTGGCTCAGGCTGTGTCCATACTGCTCCCGGACACGGTATGGAAGACTTTGAAGTTTGCAAAAATTATAAGCAGCTACCAATAGTGGTGCCGGTAAACAGCAGGGGAGTTTTAACCGATGAAGCCGGTATGTTTTCAGGTCAATATATAAGTAAAGCAGGCAAACAAATTTGTGATGTTTTAAGTGCAAAAGGACTTTTATTTGCGATAAAAACTATTGACCACCAGTATCCGCATTGTTGGCGCTGCAAGTCTGGAATTATTTTTAGGGCAACCAAACAATGGTTTTGTTCGGTGGATAACTTTAAAAAACAAGCTTTAGATGCTATTGAATCGGTCAAATGGGTTCCCGCCTGGGGTAAAGAACGTATGATTTCTATGGTAACCGAACGCAAAGATTGGTGTATTTCGAGGCAAAGGAAATGGGGAGTGCCGATTCCGATTTTATTTTGCAATCACTGCGATAAAGAAATTATCAGTAAAGAAATTATGCTAAACATCGCTGATATTTTTGAAAAGGAAGGATCCGATTCTTGGTACGAACACGATGTCGGGCATTTTGTAAAAGAAGGTTTTGTCTGTCCGCATTGTGGCAAGATCGATTTTAGAAAAGAACAAGATATCATGGACGTTTGGTTTGATTCCGGAACATCTCACGAAGCTGTGTGCAGTGCAAGACCGGAGCTTACGTTCCCTGCGGATTTGTATTTAGAGGGTGCAGATCAATATAGAGGTTGGTTCCAATCTTCTTTGCTTACTTCCGTTGCTTCGAAAGGGTGCGCTCCTTATAAAAACGTGTTAACCCATGGTTGGACGGTTGACGAAGAAGGAAAGAAACAATCAAAGTCGCAAAATAATGGTGTTGATCCCGGAAAAGTTATGAATAAATATGGCGCTGATGTATTAAGACTTTGGGTGTCTTCTGTGGATTATCATTCAGATATGAAAATTTCTGAAGGAATTTTAAAGCAGCTTAGCGAATCATATAGAAAAATAAGAAATACGGCACGCTTTATAATGGGAAACCTTTATGATTTTGACCCAAATAAAGATAAGGTTGATCTTGATAAAATTTCAAATCTTGATAAATGGGCATTGGCAAAATTAAATGCGCTTATAGAAAAAGTAGGACAAAATTATGAATCTTTCGAGTTTTATAACGTATATCACGCTATCCAGAATTTCTGTATTGTTGATATGTCCAATTTCTATTTGGACGTTATAAAAGATAGGCTTTACGTTGAAAAGAAAGAGGGATTTGAGCGCAGAAGTGCGCAGACGGTTATATATATTGTTTTAAATTCTTTGGTTAAGATGATAGCTCCGATTTTATCCTATACTGCCGAAGAAATATGGAAGTATATGCCACATTTAAATTCAGAAGTGGCAGAAAGTGTATTTTTAAACGACATGAATTCAAAGGTTAATATCGAAACTTCTGACGAATTTATAAGCCGCTGGGATAGAATCCATAAAATAAGGGACGAAATTAAAAAGATTCTTGAAATTCAAAGAAAAAATAAAGTTATAGGTTCTTCGCTTGAAGCCGACGTTACTATATATGGTGACGGTGAATTGCTTGAATTTATAAAAGAAAACATTTATGATATTAAACTTACGCTTATGGTGTCTGAAGTAAAAGTGGAAATGGGCGGAAAAGGTGAGTATGAAGCGGAAAATATAAAAGGTTTATCTATAAGTATCGCTCATTCCGGATATCAAAAATGTGAGCGCTGTTGGAACTATAGCAGTACCGTTGGAAAAGATAAAGAAAATCCGACAATATGTGAAAGATGCAGTAATGTTTTAAAGTAATTATATTCTAAAAGAAAGAAGCAAAGAGTTTAGATACATTTTTCTCTTTGCTTCTTCTGATTTAAAAATAGGTGAGTGTTTATGGTAGCTTTTTTTGTCTTTGCAAGTTTAATTCCGATTATTGATTTTTTGGTTAAATTTTGGATTCAAAACAATGTGCACGAGCATACGGTTTTTCCAACGTTCTTGCCTTTTTTAAGTATTACTTACGTTAAAAATTTTGGAGCAGCGCTTAGTTTGTTTTGGGGCGGAAGGTACTTTTTCATTGTGGCTTCCGTTTTGGCGATACTACTTATTTTATACTTTGTGTTTATCAAAAAAACCCGAAACAAACTTTTTTTATTGGGGTCTGCATTTATAGTAGGTGGGGGAATAGGTAATTTAATTGATCGCATATACTTAGGATATGTTGTTGATTACCTAAAGCTTTCTTTTTTTGGCCCCGTATGCAATATTTCGGATTACTTTATAACTTTTGGAGTTATTCTTTTTGCTTTTTATCTTTTAACTAAGAAAGATTAACGCCCTAAAACTCTTTCTTTAGATTTTGCATTTCTTTTGTGGTTTTTTCAGAACATATTTGTCCGTATGAATAAAGTATTACGCCGTTATAGTTTAGTTTTTTAGAAATTTTAAATTCTCTTGCAAGTATATTGTTTTTGCCCTTCCATGTTCCGTTATCGGCATCTGTTCCTATTTTATAAAGCGCCAAACCACAATAAAGGTTAACATTTTTGTTTTTTACAAGGTTTCTCCATTCTTTTGCGGTTTTTTCGAAAGGCTTAGTTTTAAAGTCTAAGCTCCAATAAATTTGCGGGCAAATGTAATCAATATATCCGTTTTTTTCGCACCAAGTTTTAACGTCAGCGCCCATAGAGTAGCAGTTACCGGTATTTCCGGAAGGTGATATGCCAAATTCTACGTTAGGCTTAATTTCCTTTACGGATTTATAAACTTTTTTGACGAACGTATTTACATTCTTCATCCTCCACTGATGAATGCCCATTTTCCCGCCCTTTTTGCAGTAATTTTTATATGCCGTATCTTTTGCCGTAGCATCTGCACTTGTTGGGTAGAAATAATCATCAAAGTGAATTCCGTCTACATCGTATTTTTTAACTATTTCTTTAACGCCATCAACTATTAAATTTTGAACTTCTGAATATGCGGGATTATAGCAAATGCCGCCGTCGTATTTAATAAAGTATTTTTTGGGTTTTAACTTGTTGTAAGGATTGGATGCACTGAGCTTGCTTGGAACGTTATTTAAAGATATTCTAAACGGATTTATCCAAGCATGAAATTCAAGGCCGCTTGCATGAGCTTTTTTAACCATATATTTTAATGGGTCAAATCCCGGATTTTTTCCTTGTTCTCCTGTTAAGCAGTGTGACCATGGAAATGTTTTTGAGGGATAAAGTGCATCGCTAAATGGCCTTACTGCAACAAATAAAGCGTTCATTTTATTTTTCTTTGCTATTCTTACCATATTGTCAAACTTAAGTTTAAATGCCCTCTCAGGATTTGGGTGAGAACCCATATTCAAATTTATATATGATATCCAAACTCCGCGCATAGGAGCTTCCCTGTGCTTTTTAGATACAGATGTCGTTTTTGTGGTGGTCTTAGGAGCGCTTTTTGATTTTGCAAATGTTTCGTTGCTTGCAAATTTACATATAGTCAGTACTATTGCGAGAATGAAAATTTGTAGTAAATAAAATTTTGTTTTTTTAAATTTCATTTTAAACATTATTTTATAGCCTCCTTATAATTAATATCTATTTTTTTAGTTTTTCTATGGCTTTGTCTACGTCACTAGATCCAAATATACATGTTCCCGAAACGCAGATATCAACCGGATATTTTTTAACCGTTTCAATCGTATCAAAGTTTATGCCGCCGTCTACTTCTATGAGCAAATCTTTATTTTGCAGATTGTTTTTTATAAAAACTGATTTTTCCATTTGGTTTTCCATGAATTTTTGTCCGCCGAAGCCCGGTTCTACCGTCATGATAAGTACCAAGTCGATCTTATCTAAAAATGGTATTAAAACGTCAGGCCTTGTATTTGGTTTTAGTGATATGCCCACTTTTTTGTTATATTTTCTTATTTCGTTTATTGTGCTTAAAGTATCGGATTTTGATTCAATATGAAAGGTTATTATATCGGAGCCTGCATCCGCAAAAGATTTTATGTATTTCAAAGGATGGTCTATCATTAGGTGAGTATCAAAAGGTAGTAAACTTTTTGATCTGAGCGACTTAATAATATCTGATCCAAAAGATATGTTTGGTACAAAATTTCCATCCATAACATCCATATGAACCATATCTGCATTCTTTATTTTTTTTATTTCCTTTTCCATATTGGAAAAATCACAAGCAAGCATAGAGGGGGAGACTTTCATAAATTTAATGGTAATAAAACCACTTTTCACACCTTTCTTTGTTTTTAAAACTGTATCTTACATATATATGAAAATGTTTTGAATTCTATGAATAAAACATTTTAACGTTTGGATTTTATCATATTTTATATAAATTGTCAAGTTTGGTATAGCTTTTTCATTGGTTTCACGATTTGGTTCTCATTTGCATAATGTGTTAGTGGGAGGATGATAAAAATGAAGACAAATTGTAATAAAAGCTGTATATGTGGCGGTTGTAAATTAGTTGGCACAATATTAGGAATAATTGTAGGCGTAATTATCGGAATAATATTTTCTTTAGGTTATACTTCGCTTATAGCTACGGGAATTTGGATTGCCTTTGGTTTGGCAACATTCTTTTTGCTATATATTTTAGGTGCATTGCTCTTTGGTTTGTGTAGTGGTTCGTGCAGTATAATTGTGAGCTGTATAAGGCAAAATTTAGGATGTTTATTAACCGGTATTATAGGAACAATTCTTACAACTTTGGCAGCGTTATCAGTTAGTTTAGATACAGCATCTATTGCCATAATATTGCTTGTTGGCCTTGGCGCATTTTTCTTTACGTTTTTAATCGTGGGGATTATTTCGTTTATAAAATGTGCCGTTAATTGCGATTAGTCAAAAAATAAAAAGAAAAATCGGAATAGAACACGCATTAAACAAAAGCTTTTTTAAATTACTAATCATAACCATGCGCAAAAGACGTGGTATGTAAATCCCCATGCAGAAATAAAGGCCCACCCGCAAAGCGGGGTGGTCTTTATTGTATGCAGAAAACCAAGCAATAGTCGCGTGATTCAGTAGAGCTTAAGCGATGAATAGAAGAAATCTGACAAGAATATCATCAAAGACGAGTATATGTGATATTTACAAGGAAAAAGTAGTTTGATGATATTTCAAAGATTTGGAAATATGAAATTTGCATATAGGAATCGAGAATTTTGGTGCAAAGGATATTATGTGGATACAGCAGGGAAAAATGCAAGAGCAATAAAAGAATACATAAAAAATCAGTTGAAGCAAGATAGAGAATGTTATCAGTTAAGTTTATTTGATACAAGAGACCCTTTTAAAGGGTTGCCAGTAACAAATGCACGGCTGTCAGGCCAATGAAAAAGTCACTTGTGGCTTGCCAGTAGTATTAAGGCTATACCCGAAACAGAAATACTTCCTGCTATGCGGGTGAATCTTTATGAAAATTACAAGTAAAGTGAATTTCTTAGCTTATTTTGCCATGAACCGAATTGGTGATAGTGTAGATTGGATTTTAATAACTTGGTTACTTTATATTTTTAAAGTATATCGTCATAATTGTCATCGTCTTTGATGGCTTGTGCGCGCTCGTTTACAATCAGGTTCCATATCTGAGAGCTCATCTTCATCTGAGCTTTCGTCTTCCGATCCGAATTCTTCGCTCTCTGTCCGAACTTCGTCATCATATGGTTCGAAATCATTATCGTCCGGTGACAATGCTGCGGACGCTGCGGCGGCGGATGAGCGTGTGTCATCATCTCCTGTATCTGATACAAATTCAGGTTTGTGGGTATCAGAAACACACTTTAAAAATTCTGCCATAGCTTTATCGGATAAATCGCAATGTTGAATATACTCGGCGGGGAGCCCACTTTCTAGCAAACACTGAAAGAACTTGGACAGTTTTCTTTGCTCGGCGTCGTTATCTAAAATGCGTATAGCTTCGCGTAAGGCGGCTAATGCGGTGTTGCTGTGTATAACTCTATTACGTTCATCAATTACTTTGCAATGCTGTAATATCATCTGTATATCCCCTAATTTGGTGTCCGTGGGCAATGTTTCTATATAGTGTCTTAGCTTGTCCATGTCCAAAGTGTAAGCATGAGGGATTTCAAATGGAAGATGTAACTTATCACATACATTCTGTTTGATATCGTCTTCGATAGTTCGTGCATCTCTTAGTGTTTCAAGAGCCGTCTTACCATTTTTATTTTTTAAATCAGTATTTATTCCGAGTTCATTTAGACAGTCACAGAATAAAACCAGATACTCTTTATCTATTTTACCTGACACACAATATTCTATTACTGTATGTAGAATGGTATTGCCTTTTCTATCTTGATAATTAATTCCGTTTTCGGTGTGGTGTGAGCTTGCATATCTGGTTATAAATGCAAGCAGTTCTGATCTTAAATTGCCCCATCCGCTGCGGGTACGCGGCTGTTCATAGCCTGCTAATTCTTCTAGCTTTGTTTGCAAATTAGGGGCGTAGTCGGCAAATTGTTTTTGAATGTTTTCAATTACTTCTGCACGTATATATCGTCTAGTTTGCGTATTGCTAAAAGTACAGTTGTACATATTTGTATTTTTAGGATCAAATCCGTGTTGAGCTAAGTGATGTGCAGTCATTACCATTAATTTGTATCTTGTATCTGCAGGTACGTCTGTTGGGGTATGATGTAAATAACTAATAATTAAATGAAGTAATGTGGAGTTTATAAAGTTTTTAGCATTAATACCACCAATGTCTGCATTTTGTTCTGAAAAATAGGTAAAATAGGCATCGATTTCTTGATCTATATCAACAAAAGATTCCGGAGTCATTTTATCGGTTTCCGATTTGTTAATCGCGTCCAGCTGTCTTACCCATGTATCCAGATGTTCTTTAAACTCGGTAAATAGATGAATTTTTCTTTCCCTAATCTGTTTAGCATGTACAAACGCCATTCTTTGGCGGTAGTGTCGGCGTTTAACTGAATGATCTGCGGCGGTTTTTTGTAGTTTATTAAGTACATGAGTGTCGGCTCCGTTTGATATCAGGTAATTGGCCACGCTTTCACAATCGTACTGTTTAGCTAAAATTAACGGAGTATTTTCACGGTAAACTGTATTAGCATCGATATTTGCCGGTGGTGCACTAATTCCGTATGCGGTGGGGTTTAGCAATATGCTGGCAAGAGTTATGCAGTCAAATCTTGCCGCAATGTGGAGCAGTGTATTTTCGGCATAAATCGATGTATCCAAACCGTCAGTTGAGGAGCGTGCAACCAGCTGACAAAGTTGAACAAGGATTTGCTCCTCCTTGCTTCCCGGTAAAATAGTTTTTGGTGCGCATCTGCCGTTTCGCATTTCGGTAGCATAGTGAAACATAATACTACATATTATGTCATGAGATTCCCGCTTGGAACCCATGGTAGGTTTAGTTCGAAGAAAATCGTCAATTTTCTCTTTTGTCCAATAACGACTGTGTTTCAACCCTATATTTACAGATTTTGAATCCAAAGCACGAGCTACGTTGCAAGAGCCTGTGAATACCGAAAGGCATGCAATTGCTGATAAAAACTTAACTTTTGTTTTTAATTTCATGTAAACACTTTCCTTTGTTAAATTAATAACTATATTGTAACATAAATATAATTATTTGTCAATATATTTTTTATGTAGAAAAATGCATAGTTAAGATTTTTAATTGTATTGAATTTTGGAAATCAAAATATATTATTAGTAAAATTACTATAGTTATTGTCCTAAATTTTCTAAAATAAAAAGATTTTCTATTATAAAATAAAAAATTAAGAAATTCTATTGACTTACACTTTGATGTGAATATAATATAGCTATAAGGTTACAATATTAGGGTGAATATTCCTCCTTAGCTCAGTCGGTAGAGCATGCGGCTGTTAACCGCAGGGTCGTTGGTTCGAGTCCAACAGGGGGAGCCAAATAAATCCCCTATTTAAAGGGGATTTTCCTTTTTCCCAAGAATAAAAATTAATTTTTTATGGGTACTAAAATTTAATATGGGTACTAAAATTTAAAATGTTACAGGGATTACACCACTTTAAAGACGTCTAATTAAATTTAGATGTCTTTTTTTATGTTCAAAAATAATTTACCGGAGAAAAAACTAATTTGGATTTAACGCTTACAATAAATTTGCGTCTTGTTTTTCCTCCCAAAGTAAAGTTGTAAATAAACAAATTAAAAATCAAAAAGAAAACATATCCACTTTAAAAGGTGTTTTGAAAGAAGCTCAAGAAAAATACGGTGAAAATGATAAACGAACAAACACGTAGAAGACATTACCTAACAAAGCAGAAACTGAACTTTTCGCCTTTTCTAATTAAGTTTTGTACAAGGTTTTGATCCTTTTATCAAAACCAAATATTTAAAACAATCTGTAGTAACGCCATTTTTTAGTTCATCATTAAAATAATACATTTTTTTAGAGAATGGACTATCAGTATTATCAAGTTTTAAAAACTTTATTTTATTATCGTTCGCAAAATTTCTTAATAAATCTAAATCTTTGTTTTCGTTTCTGAAAAAATCTGAATTGTCTAACTGGTAAGAACCACCATTTCTTTTCATGCCGAAGGAATCAAAATATACATGGGCCATTGAGCAAACTTTATTTTTAAACGGAGAATCTTCGTTATTATTCAAAGATTTAGCTAATCTTATGGTATCATCGTTATTTAAAAAACAATGATACAGTCCCCACTCGCCGTAAAACTTTATTTTGTGGTTACCGCTATAATGGTCGTATATTTTATAAAAATTAGATATTACGGCATTTTCCCTGGCGTTAGCCCATAATTGAAAATTACCTGTAATGCTTTTGCATTTAAATGTATTTAATAAATTTTCCATTAGATATTTAAATACCCAAGAATTTTCCCCTAAATCATAGCTGCTTGGGGAGCTTTCAATATCGGCACATACTTTTTCCAAAGACAATAAAATGTTCGGAATATTGGCTTTTACATTTTCGGCTTCAAAATTTTTTATAAAGCTTTTGGTGGTTTCGGGAATGTTTTTACCCTTTATCAAATTTTTTAGATAATATATGGTGGTTTTATACTGGTGTTCTATATCCCAGCCAAGATATGTAAGTTTTTTATTTTCGGGTAAAGATTTATTAAATTCATAAAGCCACCTATAAAATTCATATTGCTCTTTGTTATTTAAATAAGTACCATTGACGTTACTAAAAATTATATCAAGTTTCGATTTATCTCCGGTTTGGATATAGTCGTTTATGAGCAAAGCGTTTGCCATGGTATCTTCAGATATAATATATCTTAAATCGGTTTTTTCACACAAATTCTTTATTATATTTTTTTGTACCTTATGATTTCTCTGCGTTGCATGATATTCTCCGCTAATAAAGAGTTCGTATTTTTCTAAGTCTGATTCGGTAGGTGCGGTATCATAGCAATTATCCGATAAATATGCAGTTAGTTCTTGATTGTATATGGGGTGGATTCTTTCTTTTACTTTATGTAAACCTTCTTTGGATAATCCTGTAGACAAAATATAATTATCGAAGGAGTCATATTTATCGGTTATGTACTTAATAACTTTTTCTATATTTTCTTTGTTTTTCTTATACTCATCTTCATAATCTTCGGGAGGACAATCAAAAAGGTAGCAATCCAAATAGTTTTTTACTATATCCTCGTTTCTTACATTTGCAATTCCTAAAATTAGCATGGATAAAATGCCTGTTCGGTCTTTTCCGTAAGTGCAGTGAAATAATATTGTGCCTTCTTTGGCGTCCGCTATTGTTTCAAATATCTTCTTTATTAGTTTTTTACATTCCAATGCTTTTACGTAGCTATCGTACAATGAATACTTCCTGTTTACGGCAATAGTAATGTTATGATATTTTACCCAATCCAAATCCTTAAGCCTGTTTGGTGCTTTTGCGGCTTCATTTGGGTATCTTAGGTCAATTACATTTTTAACATTCATTTCTTTTAATTTGTTTAAGTCTTTTTCTGATAAATTATTTGTGTTATCAGATCGTAAAAAAGCCGTTTTATCTAAAGGATTTCCTTGGATATCATTATAAATTCCGAGATACCTTGTGTTTTTCGTGCCGTCTAAAGTTAATATATCATCGTGCATGTCGATTTCTTGAGCACATGTTTTGCGGTTTTCTAAAGTTTCGCATGATTGGATTTTATTTTTTGCATAAATGCTCGAATTTAAAATTAATTCAAGTGTACATAAATATATGATGTATTTTTTAAGCTTCACAATAAACATTTCCCTTTTCAATTACGGTGTTTCTTTAATAATTATAACACTAAACAAATTTTAAACAAATTTAAATATTTACTTAACTATGAGGCCGATAATATAATCCCAGAAAAAATGCACTGCTATGGCATTCCAAATTAATTTAGTTTTTCGGAAAATAAGAGTAAGAAATGTTCCTATCAAAAACACATGTATACAGTTTTCTAATGTCTGCAAAAAATTATAATGTAAAATCGTTATGTAAGATTGCAAGTGAATAACCGCAAAAAAGAAATTGGTAAAAATAATAGCTTTTATCTCTGACTTTGTAATACCAAATCTATTAAATATCTTTATCTCTTTTTGATTTTCAATTTTCTTATCGAATGCCGACCAAAACGCATTATATCCCCAGCCCCTAAAAAACATTTCTTCAAAAAGCGCCAAAAAGAATAGGCTTACATAACCTTCAAAATCCCTGTACGAAAAATCTAAAAGGCATATATTTTTCGATATTATACACGACCCTATGTACATGTATGCAAAGACTCCGATAAGCGAATAAACAAAATTTTTAAAGTTAAAATTTCGGTACATTTCGGATAATTTTATTTTTAAATCTTCATCAAAATATTTTGTAAGTAATACAAGTAAAATCGTTAATAAAATACGTCCAAACGTGCTAGAGTAGGGAATACTTGTGGGTATTAATACAATACCCCACCACATTAAAATAAACATCATCATAGAAACGCAAACCGTAAGGATATTTAAATTTTTTAAACTTATATTTTTGATTTTCAAATTCATCTTTATTGAGCCCCCTAAATCAGCTTTTTAAGTAGAACTACATACTCTCCATACTCATCTTTATCTACCAAAAGAATTTCTTTAAATCCAAGCCCATGATAAAGCTTTATTGCACCGTAATTATCAAGATTTACACCCAAAGACATTTCTTTATATCCAAGCTTTTTGCAATAATCAAATATATAATTGCAAAGCACTGTTCCGATGCCTTTGTTTCTGTGGATTTCCTTTACAATCAAACGGGAGAGATATACCCTTATGCCTTTTATAGTGTGTATTTCTTTATCATCGCTGAACACAATGCTTATTTCGCCCAAAAATTTTCCGCTCCTTGGATCTTTATAGACAAAGGTCTCTCTGTTTCCGGATTTTAATTCGTGGTAAATATTTTGAGTAAAATCTTTGTTTTCGTTTAAATCCCAAATATTACCGCATTTTTCGAAATCTTTAAGCTGTAATTTTAATATTTCAAAGTTTTCCTTCTCTTGCATTAAAGGTTTTTTAATAACTAACCCTGCTGCCGTTTTGAAGCTTGCCAGTTGATTTTGTATTTTTTCTATTTCTTCGTCTGTGCATCCGATCAAAATTTTAATTTCAGAATCTCTTTTAACAAAATTGACCGTGATTGCCGCCGCACAGATTTCACGATTTTTTCTGCTTCCGACATATACATCTATGTCCATTCTGTCTGATGAACCCGTATTTTTTAAATATCCATAATCGGTTATGTAAATAGTTTCGGGAAATTTTGGATGGCAAGATCCTTTAGGGCGATCTATTACTATTTCTGATTCGTCTACGAGTCTTTGCATATATTTCCAAAATTTTTCGTTTATTTGTATTCGCGCTTACCTCCTAAATCAAATTTGTTACTCTGATAGTTGACTTTCAAAAATCGTATCATCTTTTGTGATTTACCTGAATAGTTGTAGTAGTTAAAACAATAATGCGGCAATATTTGGTATATACTATAAGACATCCACTGAATACACATAGTTCTCAAAATCTTCAAAACTAATGGCGATGTGTCCGCCCTCTTTGCTTTTAGGACTGTTTTCCACTGAACGTCCACCGGTCTTCCAAGGATTAATCAATCGAACATATTTTTTTGACTCATCAATACCGACAATTGTATACTCATGGTTGGAAATTAAAGTTATTTTATCGCCCTTTTTAGCATCTGTTATTCCAATATTTTTTTCGAAAACGCATGAAGCTAGCCTTCCTTTTTTCAGCCATGTTTTTAATTGAGGCACAACATCTGCCTTTCTACAATCTATATGTCCTCCGAGCGAGATACCGGCGTTGCTTAACATAATTGGACGCTTTCCAGTGATTGCAAATGAAACGTATCTTGCGGCTCCACTATCAAGTTTAGCATTATTAACACTTTTATGAAGCTTACTGTAATAACCCTTTGCCTTATATACCGTAAAGGCTTTTTCGATTAATTTTGGCCAAAGAGCGCCGCCTTTAATAGCTCCCGAATCGATAACTTTTTCTTTGTTTACGGTTATTATTACAGATTTTTCTGCCTGTAGCGGAAAGTCTTCGTCTGCTTCTTTACAGAAAAATCTTATGTCAATATCGTTCAGATTCTCTATATTTTCAAGCCCTTGAACAAAACATTTCTCAATAGATTTTGGATTCTTCTTTGCTAAACCTATCAGTGCCGCCATTAAGTAACAGTCACCTATAAAACCTTGTTTAACTTCTTTTGGCAAAGGTTTCCCTTGAGGAAATATTTTTAGTTTACTTGGTACAGATTCAACTGTATGCTTATCGTATTTCTCCCTCATTATTCGCCAAGCATCCGGCCACAGATATCTATATATTTTTGATATGAGCCAACTGTTGTTTTCGTCATAAAAATACTTATCATCTTTAGCTAACATCTTTTCGGTAATCATTAATTCATTTGCCATGGCGGCAAATAAATTTGCAAAGAGATTAAGTATCAATTGTGCGGTTTTTGTTTCATTGTCATCATTGGCTTCTATTTTTCCGTGCATTAGTTTAAATTCCTCGCTGAAAAAATGATATAGATTTTTCGAGTCCGCAAAGTTATGTTCCATATCATTTAAAATACCATATAATCCTGCATCTTTTAATCCTGGATAAGTTGAAAAAATTTCATTTCTGCATTGCGCAATTTTCTTTACAAAATTATCCCTTATATCGTTATATACATCCTGTGCCATTTCAGCGGCAGAGTCCTTGTTGTCGAGAATTCGATCTTCAAATCTATCCGCAAAAGGCGATAAATCCCTTTTCAAAGTTTCAACTTTTGAATTTACGTCTTTGTATTTTTTTGAATCGAAACCTATTTTTGTTTTTCCTTTTTCCCACTTGTCAAAAGCCCTTTTGACTTCCTGCTTAATACTCATAATAATCACCTTTCTATAAAAATCAGATCTAAAATATTCGAATTTATACCCATTATATATAATGTCAATGATTTTTAGTGATTTAATACTGAAGTTTTCCACTTTGAATAGATTTCATTCACGCTTTCAAAATCAAATTTGTTATTCTGATAGTCTGTTTTCAAAAGTTCTATCATTTTGTCATATCCGTAATTTTTGACTATAAATTCTGTAAAAGAGTACGCGAGTTCATACCCCGTTGGACTTTGGGGATATTTTATTAACCAATCAGGCTGAGTGGGCAACTGTTTTCCGCTTTCGATATATTCGTTTAAATGTTTTTCGAAGTTTTCTTTTAGCCACGTTTGATTTGCTTCATAAGTCGCAATTCCGTCATTAAAGATAAACGGAATATGTCCTTTGTTTATATTTTCTACTGCAATATGAGTGAATTCATGAACGAGTATTTGTTTTATTCTCCCGGGAGTAAGTTCAAGGTGAGTTTTAATAAATCCGTCACCACCTGTGCCATTTACCCAGTTTGATAGTGAAGTTCCATAACAGCCTATACTTTTATGAAAATCATCTTTAGTTTTGAAAAGTTTTATTTTGGTTTTTTTATCTACTTTGACTTTCAAATCATTAGTTACTTTATCGTAGCTTTCTTCAAGTTTTTTCAAAACTTGTTCGCACTGTTCTTTGCTGTCTTTAGGATAGATAACGTCAAAATGTTTTGTTTCAAAGTGTTCGTAATTTTTTCCTTCATCGACAACGTTTACTTTGTTTTTTAAGGTTTTAATTTCGATTTTTGCTAGATTTATAACTTCATTGGGAAGTTTTTTGACTGATGATGCTCGTATATCTTTAATCACTCGCAAAGCATAATTTATATCTTCTATGGCGTGCGCCTTAGTTGTTTTAGAGTTCATGTTTTGATTTTTCACTTCACGCTGAGAAGTTACTGTTGGTAAATACGTGGTTCCATTGGCTTTTGCGAGGTTACTTGATGCTGTCAAAACTGACAAAACTGTAAGGACGCTTGCCGCTAATTTTCTGTTCATAATTCCTCCTGAAACATTTTCTGGATCCTTTTCTGTTAAATTTTTTTCTTTTCTTTGCAAGTTCAATATAGTCTGGTGGACACAAACTTTTATATTTAATATTATAACACATATTTAATAAATGAGGTCATGGCTTGGGCTAACTTAACTTTTATCTTGAGGTGCTCGATAGAGATGTAAAAAATAAAACGAAAAACCAAGTGAAAGGTCAGTACTATGTGTGAGTAAAGACGATGCTATTGTGAAATACGCATTAAGTCGAAGTTTGTCTCCAGCTTTGATTGCTGATTATAAACTTAATTTTATCAACAAAAGATATCGGAAAAAACTCAGTGAGATCGCAGAATCAGCTGATTCTAAAGAAAACGGAGCGTAAACTTGAAATCTTTACTGAACTTTATGCTTTCTCACAGTTAAATTTGCAATTTATATCATTTTCGTAGCTGTTTGTATGAACTTGAAAATCAAAATTTTTAAACCTTCATATTATAACGCATGCGGCGAAAGGCCAGCACATACGGGCCTATTAATGTGGACTATATTGTGGTTAATCATGGCGAAAAACGCAAATAGAGGAATTAAATGTCAAATTGTGTTATGTTCTGTAATGTGATATAATCGCATATAGTTGGAGCTCATTAGATTAAGTTGATTGTAAGTATATGGAAGACAGCTAATGCCGGATTTTTTGCACTTTGAGTTATCGTAAAGTTTATAAGCTTTGTTTAGTTGATATTAAACAAGGCTTTAAGTGTAACCATTTTCTGTATTACTGTTTTTGTGTCTGTGTTTTGAGGGGAAAATGAAAAAGAATGATTTAATAGAAGTTTTAATAGAAGATGTTTCTTTGGACGGGAAAGGTATAGCACGATATAACGGAATAGTTGTGTTTGTGCCTTATGCCGCAGTTGGCGATAAACTTATTGTAAAGATTTTAAAAGTAAAAAAAGACTACGTATTTGCGAAAATTGAAGGAATTTTGGAAAAGTCTATGCATAGAATAGACGTTGATTGCGATTGTTACTATAAATGCGGAGGATGTGTTTTTAGACACATTTCGTATGACGAAGAATTACGTATAAAATCTAAGTTTATAAAGGATTCTTTATCTAAATTTGCCGGTATTAACAATTTTAATATTAGTGATATTATCGGAGCGAAAGAAATTAATCATTATCGTAATAAGGCGCAAGTGCCGGTAAGATATGGCAGCGATGAAAAGATTATATCCGGATTTTTTAGTTCACACAGTCACAATGTGGTTGAATTTTCAGAATGCAAGTTGCATCATAGAGAGTTTGATAGGATAATATCAGAAATTAAGAAATGGATGGAAACTTATAATATTGCTCCTTATAATGAAACTACAAATAAGGGTTTAATAAGACATATATATTTACGGCATGCCAAGGTTACAAATGAAATTATGTTGTGTTTGGTTATAAATGGAGAAAGTATACCTTATAAAGATGTTTTTGTAAGGCATATGACCGGTAAATTTAAAAATATTAAAAGTATATGCCTTAATGTTAATCGTAAAATCACAAATGTTATTTTGGGAGAAGAAATTAAAATTATTTTTGGAAAAGAATTTATTCAGGATGTTTTGTGTGATACCAGATTTAATATCTCGCCACTTTCATTTTATCAGATTAATCATGATCAGACGGAAATAATGTATAGCACTGCAAAAAAGGTTCTTGATTTAAAAAGCAATGACAATATTGTAGATCTTTACTGCGGTATTGGCACTATTGGCCTTACTATGGCTTCGGATGTGAATGAATTATTAGGTATTGAAATTGTTAAACAGGCCGTCGAAAACGCTATAAAGAATTCTGAAATTAATAATATCGGTAATTCTAAGTTTATATGCAGTGATGTTTCCGATGTATCGGATAATATTCTAAATTATATTAAAGATGTAAATGCTATAATTGTTGATCCTCCGAGAAAAGGGTGTAGTGGTAAATTAATAGATTCTATAATCAAAATAAATCCCGAAAAGATATTATATATTTCTTGTAATCCTTGCACGCTAGCCAGAGATATTAAGATATTATGCAGTGAATCTTATAGTTTACGCTCAGTTATACCTATAGATCTATTTCCCAGAACCGGTCATGTTGAGACGATAGCATTGATGACAAGTAATAGTAAATTTGAGCGTTGCGGAGGGGAAAAATGAATCTGTCAATAAGAAAATGGAAAATTGATGATAAATTTGCGCTTGCGGCAAATTTGAATAATCCGAAGGTGTTAAATAATTTGAGGGATGGCTTACCGTATCCGTATACAGAGCAAGATGCAGAAAATTTTATTCGGGCAATGTTATCGTCAGATAAAAATAGCACATGTGCATTTGCAATAACGTTAGATGGTGAAGTGATTGGGAGCATAGGAGTGTTTCGCCAAGATAATATACATTTTCGTACGGCTGAAATGGGTTACTATATTGGAGAGCCCTATTGGGGAAATGGTTATATGACAAGTGCAATTAAACAGGTTTGTCAGTACGTGTTTGAGCATACGGACATTATTCGTATATATGCAGAGCCTTTTGCCCATAACATAGCCTCGTGCAGAGTCTTGGAAAAGGCAGGCTTTACGTATGAGGGAACATTAAAAAGCAATGCTGTGAAATGTGGCAATGTTGTTGATATGAAAATGTATGCCCTTGTTAGAAAATAATACGGTTTTATTTAGGGGTTAGCGGCTATGCAAGTAAAATATAGTTAGTTGCCGGAAAGGGAGGCGCAAGTTTTTATTTTTCAAGTAATAGATAAATAGTCATCCAAACGCTCCTTAATGTATGACGCAAAAAGTTTTTTCATAGGGGAGAGGTCATGTTTTTCGTGATAGGCGTCAAATGCGTTATAATAAGAGACTCTATCCGTAAATTTAATATCAATCGGTGGGAAACCTGCTTTCATAAGCTCAAGGTTGACAAGTAATCTTCCGGTTCTGCCGTTACCGTCGATAAACGAATGTATTCCTTCGAATTCAATGTGAAATCGTGCAAGTTTTCCTAGGATTTCTTCTTTGCTTTCATTATAATTTTTAATAAGTGCTTCCATTTTAGGCTGTATCAAATATGACTGTACGGGTTCATGTTTGGTTTCCAAGATCCTTACGGGAATGCGCCTATAAACTCCTCGGTCGTCTTTTTTATCTGCCAAAACCAAGTAATGAATTTGCTTAATAACACTTTCCGTCAGAGGCGCATTATTTTTCATCAAGTTACTTACAAATTCAAAAGCTTCCTTATGTCCGACGGCCTCCATATGCTCTTTAAGGGGCTTTTGGTCAATCGTGAGACCTCGCAGAACCATATCGGTTTCTCAGAGCGTCAAGGTGCTGCCCTCTATTGCGTTGGAATTATATGTATATTCAACAATAAATTCTTCATTGAGGCGCTCCATTTCGCCTTGAGTCAGAGGCCTTCTGGAATCGAGCTCAAGCTTTTTTTCTTTTATTATATCTTCGATACTTTTTGCGGACTTATATCTGCTATCCCCAGGCTTTTTTGCATCAATCGGTATTTTCCAGCCGCGTCCTTTTTGATATGCACCCGGAATTTTGCCTTCCGAACACAAAACACGCACTTTGCGGTCGGAAATACCCCATTTTTTCGCAACTTCTTTAACTGTTAAAAACATTTTTTACCTCATTTTTAGAGGATTATATCAAATTATCGGAACAATATCAATGCTATCGGAATAATATGACGTGAATTAGCGGAATAATATATGGCGCGGTTTTATTATTTAAAAATATTATTTGTGAGCCACACCAAATTTTTAAAATTTCAATACCTTTCAAATTCAAAATTCAAGGCTGTAAGGGGGATTTTAAGGGGTATATGGCTAAAAATGAGTATAAAAAATCCCACGATAACGCTGTATCATCATGGGATTTGTATTTGGCGGAGAAGGAGGGATTTGAACCCTCGCGCCGATCGCTCGACCTACACCCTTAGCAGGGGCGCCTCTTCAGCCACTTGAGTACTTCTCCAAATGCCTAAATATTTATTTTTATCTACATGGCGGAGAGGGTGGGATTCGAACCCACGGTCCCCTCGCGGGGATCACCGGTTTTCAAGACCGGCTCCTTAAACCACTCGGACACCTCTCCAAGGTGGCCCTCCACGACAATATGAATTTTAGCATATAAAAAAAAGTAAGTCAACGGTGTAATTTTTGTTTTTTGAAATTTAAACTTTGGGGACAAATAATGGAGTTTTATGCCAACTTTTCAAATATTTTTTTGGTAATTGAGAAACCTAATGTTATTCAATATAATGTTAGGAGTACGATTATTTTTATGAGGTTTAAAGAAATGAAAAAATATACAAATTTGAAAAATGAAGTTCGCAAATTACCGAGTAATCCCGGTGTATACCTTATGAAAAGTAAAGAAAATGAAATAATATATATAGGTAAAGCGAAAAATTTGAAAAATAGAGTTTCCTCATATTTTTTATCAAATTCCGGACATAGCGATAAGGTCAAAAAAATGGTTAGTAACGTTTATACTTTTGACTATATAATAACCGATAGCGAATTCGAGGCTCTTGTTTTGGAATGCAGCCTTATAAAAAAGCATCAGCCAAAGTATAATATACTTTTAAAAGATGATAAAGGGTATAGCTATATTAAAATTACCAATGAAAAGTGGCCGAGAATTCTTCATGTGAAGCAAAAATTAAACGATGGAGCCTTTTATATTGGGCCATATACCAATTCTTTTTCTGTGAAAAATACAGTTGAAGAAATTGTAAATATATTTAAAATTCCAACGTGCAACAGAGATTTTTCTAAGTTTTATAAGCGCGCGTGTTTAAATTATTATATAAAAAAATGTTCAGCCCCGTGTATAAGAGCCATAACAAATGATAAGTACATGCAAAATATTGATGAAGCAAAGAAGTTTATAAAGCATGGTAGCAAAGATACTGTAAAGTACCTAAATGAAAAAATGAAACTTGCTTCGGAAAATTTAAATTTTGAATATGCCGCGGAACTACGAGATAGAATAAAAGCAATAGCAAACATAAAGGAACGTCAAAAAGTGGTTTCCTATAAAACGAAGGATTTAGACGTAATAGCCTGTGTTTATGACGAAAAAAATATTTCTTTTGAAGTTTTTAGATTTAGCAAAGGAGATTTATATGACAGCCAAAATTTTATAGTGGATTATTCCGATGATATTTCTGAGATAAGATCCGAATTTTTAAGTCAGTACTATGGCATTTCTGATCGCATTCCAAAAAATATATTTATTGATGGCGAAGTAAATTCACGTGATGTAGTAAAAGAGTTTTTGGAAAACAAAAGGGGGTCAAAAGTAAATATAAGCAGTCCCAAAATAGGGGATGGCTTGCTACTTCTGGAAATGTGCAAAAATAACGCCAACGAAGCGCTACTTAGAAACAAGGAAAATAAAAACTTTTACGAAGATATTTTGGAAAGTATAAAAAATGTGTTATTACTTAAAAATGTTCCGGAGTATATAGAAGCTTACGATATTTCGAATTTAAAAGGTACGGATAATGTTGGCTGTATGGTTGTGTTTAAGGACGGTAAACCATTTAAATCGGCATATAGAAAATTCAAAATTAAAGATGTTTCCGGTCAAGATGATTATGGCTCAATGAAAGAAATGCTTTCAAGAAGATTTGATGAATATTTAAAAAGTGAAAATAGTTCGGAAAACACTTTTTTCAATATGCCGGATTTAATTTTAATAGATGGTGGTATGGCACATACCGCTGCGGCAAAAGAAGTTATAAGCAGTAAAAACTTAAAAATTCCTATTTTTGGTATGGTAAAAGACGGAAAACACCGTACAAGAGCGATCACAACAGAGGGCGAAGAAATAGAAATAAAAAATAATAGTCGTGTGTTTTCGTTTATTACATCTGTTCAAGATGAAGTCCATAGATTTACAATAGGATATCATAAAAAACTCAGAAACCAAAGAATTAAAAAATCAGAGCTTACAAAAATTGAGGGCATAGGGGATGTAAGAGCAAAAAAATTGCTTAAAGTTTTTGGTTCGGTAAAAAGAATTGCAGACGCATCTTCTAAAGAGCTTGCTTTGGTTGACGGAATGAACGAACTTTCCGCAAAATCAGTTTATGATTATTTTCACGGTGATAAAGATAATTACGAATCAGAAATTTAATTTGAAATATTTTCTAAAACTTTTTGGAAGTATGTTGGTAAGTCGCTTGTAAATTTCAAATACTTTTTTGTGGAGGGGTGTATAAAACCTATCTTGCGCGCATGTAAGCACTGCCCTTTTAAAAATGATTTAAAGGGGTTGTTTTTAGGATTTGCATAAACCTCATCACCAACTACGGGATGACCTATATGAGATAAATGCACTCTTATTTGGTGCGTCCTGCCTGTTTCAAGTTTAAGTTTTAAATGCGTGTAATTGCCGTATCTTTTTAAAACTTCATAATGAGTAACTGCGGGTTTACCGCTGCCGATCACAACTGCCATCTTTTTTCGGTCTGATTTATGTCTTCCAATATTTCCTTTAATCGTTTCTGTATCGTTTTTTATATTCCCATATACCACAGCTTCGTATTCTCTTGTGAAGCTATGGCTTTTTATTTGTTCGGATAAAAACTGATGAGATACATCATTTTTTGCAACTATTAAAAGTCCGCTTGTGTCTTTATCTATTCTGTGTACTATACCCGGTCTTAAAAATCCGTTTATTCCAGAAAGCGAATCCTTGCAGTGATATAAAAGCGCATTTACGAGCGTTCCCGTATAATTTCCTGCCGCCGGGTGCACTACCATGTTTTTGGGCTTATTAACTACCAGTAAATCACTATCTTCATAAATAATATTTAGATCTATCTTTTCGGGCAAAACGTCAATCGGTTTAGGATCCGGTATGAGCACTTTTATTTGGTCGCCCGGCATTACTTTATACTTTTTGTTTGTTTTACTGCCATTTATTAAAACTTTTTCTGTATCTATTAATTTTTGTATGTATGAACGTGATATTTCGCCAAGCTCCGAAAATAAAAATTTATCGAGTCGCTCGCCTTCTTGATCTTGCTGGGTTTGTATATCAATTTCTTGCAAAATATTATCCCACCCCTAAATCAGTGATGTTAAGTAAAATTTCTATTTGAGGGTCATCTTTAATTTTGGGGTATATTTCGTTTATAAAACGACCTATAAGCGGTCTGTTTTCTTTAATTTTTTTACTGTTTGGAGAAAATACATTTACCATACACCGCTTAAAATAGTTTTTTGCAATTTTAATATCAGAAACAACATCTTCAAAAGTTTGATTTTCTGCTCCGACCAATAATCCAACGCTTTTAAAGTATTTTGCTATGTCATCGGGAGAGACACTTTCATCTATGCCTTTATTCCAAGAACTCCGTAGTTTAGGATTAAAAGTTTCAATTCCTACTTTATAATCTAACGTAGCTTTTTCAAATTTTTCTGAAAAATTATCTAGTTGGTTTCGGTATTGCCAGTGAACTTCGCACCAAACTTCCTCTATTTTTTTTTCTTTGACTTTATCTATGAGCATATTAAGCGTTTGGCTGTCGAGCTCCATAATCGAGCCTGAATTAGCTACGTCTACTATTCCGAATTTTCCCGTAATATTTTCAATAACTTTGGAATTTATTTCAAAAGGATTTTTGCTTACATCTTCATAAAAATCGCAAAAGGCGCACTTTTTCCAAAAACAACCAAGCCCCTGGAGTAAAATAAACTCCCGAGGAAACTTTTTTGTTATTTTTGAGTATCTGATTTCTACAGGTTTCATAGTGTTTATAAACACACTCTTTCAATTGTGGGATGTACTTCACGGCTATCCACAATCTCGCCTTGTAGCTCTACTTCATTAGCACTTCCGATCGGGAGCTCGAGATTGCATATTCCGTCGCTTAAATACCTATAAAAATTATACAGCTCCATGTATATATCTGCAACCCGGTTTGTTTGCCACAGGTGGTTTGTTGCTAATTCTTCGTAGCGATTTTGTAAAATTTGTCTGGATGAATCCGATGGTTCCGGAATATAACCGGTTCCATTTTGGAGAAAGTCATATAGGGCGCAGAGGTTTATTAAAAGGTACTCTTTAAGCACTTTAGCATCGTTTAGATTTATATAAACATTGTTGTTACAAGTTCTTACAAAATCCATATTTAGCCTTTTAGTATGGGACTTTAGCATTCCTAGGCCTACCATCATGGGTGAAAGCTTAATATATTTTTGATCTTCTTGATTTTTCTGCGTAGGATAAGAGTTTATTCTTTCTATAAAATTTTGTTCCATATTTTTCGCTATATCTTCACGGTTTAGTCCTTGCGATCCTTGTGGTCTGGTTAAATATTTATAAATATAATATACAGTTGAAAGCGCAACCGCCGTAGTACCAATGGTGATTATAGCAGCATTTTCATAGTTGTGGTTATCTTTTTTGTCTTTTGAGTTTTCGTTTGGTTTTTTGGCAGAGGCGACCATGACTCCGCTTAGCGCTACCGTTATTGCAAGAATATATACTGTTACTTTTTTAAAAAAATTCATAGAAAGTAATAAACCTCTTAAAGAAATTACATATTTATTGTAACATGTTCAAAACATTTTGTCAAGTTTACGCCGCAATGGTATTAGCCGAAACTACCTTTTGACTTGCTATAAAAATCTAACTTATAAATCAAAAAATCCTTTATTAAAGATACTAAAAAATAAATTTTTTATATTTTTAGATTTTTCCTTTTAATAGATCCTCCCCAATAGTATTTACACATGCTTTGAAGCACGAGCTATTATATTCGGCACCCCACAAATGCGCTTTCTATGGTTGCTTCATTGGCAGTGCTGTCCGGGTCGTTAAGATCCAGTATTTCGTTTTCCAAAACAGTATAAAAATTAAATAGTTCCATATAAATATCTGCGATTTCATTAGATTCCCACGCTTTGCTTGTTGCGAGTTCTTGATAGTGGTTATTTAAATAAGTAAAAATGTCGGGTGTTCTACTCGGCGATAGCGGTTCACCGCTGCTACTGTGGAGTATGTCATATAAAACACATAAATTTGTGAGCATACATTCTTTTAATGCGTTAGCTTCTGTCAAGTTTACATAAACACCGAGTTTAAGACTTTCTGAAAAGCTTGGTGGTATTCTTTTAACAGGGGATATTTCGGACATTTTTTTGCAAATACCTTTAGGCGATAAACTAATATATTTTTTATTTTCCAAACTTTTTTCCGTAGGATACGAATTTAACCTTTCTATAAAGCGTTGTTCTATGATATGGGCCATGTTTAGTGGGGTTAACGGATAAGCCGCATCTGTGGATGACTCCGGATTTTTGGTTGTGGTGGAGCTTTTATGGTGTGAGCGCCAAAATTTATGTATAAATGGTGATGCGCCTAATGCGGTGCCTACGAAAATTGTTATGGCGGTTAAATGGTTGGATTTCTTTTTTTTCTTTGTTTTCGAAGGTGATGCCAAAACCGTCATGGTTCCACTAAAAGCGAGTACTGCTGCTAAAAAAGTGGATATTGATTTTTTTAAAAAATTCATATTGAAGCCACCCCATGTTAAATAATATATACTCATTATAGATACTACGAAATATTTGTTCAATGTAGAGTTTTATTTATATTAATTGTTACAAAATCACTAAATATATAATTAGCCAAATTTATAGTTTGAAAAAATTATTTATTAAAAATAAAAAAATTCAATAAATGCTTGTAAAACATCGCACAAGGTATTAATATGTTACACATGATAGTTAAAAATTATTAAAATATATATCCTGCGACAAGTTTTTTTGTTTTTATAACATAAGTAAAGGAGAATTTATTTATGGAAGAAAAAAATAATTTTTTAAAGAGCATTCAGGATGATACTTCTCAGTTTAGTAAAGAGGAAATCGATGACGGCAGAGTGATGGGTGTTATATCGTATCTTGTTCCGTTTGTTCCATATTATGCAAAAAAGCATAATAAATTTGTAAGATATCACGCAAAGCAGGGCATGAATTTAATGATTGTATATTTTATGTACGTTTTCGTGAAAATTGCTACCAGTTTTATAAAAGTGAGAAGAACCATTTATTTTGGACGAGTTGAGTACTGGACTTCGCCTTGGTGGATTGATTATCCCCTTAAAGTTATTTTGCTTTGTATACTGGCTTTGGTAATTTGGGGGATAGTAGATGTTTGTAATGGTAAGGCAAGAAAATTTCCGATTTTGGATAAAATTAGAATTATAAAATGAGTGTACATATTTTTTTAAAGTAGGTAATGCTTATGAAAAAGAATAATTTGTTTTTGATTCTCTTATTTATACTTTTTGGGTTTTTGGTAGGCTGTTCAAATATGCAAAATAGCTCCGAATCTATCGGTTCGGAAGGTTCTGTGCTTGATAAGGTTGTCTTTGAAAAAAATCGTGAAGATTGCAGCGAAGTTATGGCTATATATTTTAAAGGCGACAATATAACAAAAGTGGAAACCAAGGAAACATATACAGATAAAGATGCGCTTACAAAAGCTTACAGTACGTATTCAGAATCTACGGACTATATTAATTTGAGAACCAGCGGACTTGATATAGGATATGAATATTCAAGCTCCCGCATATATAATTCTTTTGATGGAATTAGGGGCAAAGATAAGATAATAGATGAATTAGAAAAAAATAGAGGATATGCTGTTAGATAAAAAGATTAGAAAACTGATTTTATGAGTCGGCAATTGTTAGGAGCCGACTTTTTTGTTTTTGTTTTAATAATAGTGTAGAATATAAAGGTAAGAAAATTAGTTATCGGGAGAGCATATGGAAAATTTAAGTAATGAACTTGGTTTCAGAATAGAAAAAGATTTTTTAGGTGAAATTAAGGTTCCAAGCGATAAATTTTGGGGCGCGCAAACCCAAAGAAGTTTGCAAAATTTTAAAATAAGCGAAGAAATTATGCCATGGGACGTTATAAAAGCTCTGGTTTATATAAAAGAAGCTTGCGCCGAGGCAAATTATAGGCTTGGTAAACTTGATGAAAAACGCAAGGAAAGTATTATACATGCGGCAAATTACATAACAGAAAACAGCCTTAAAGATAATTTCCCGCTCCGTGTATGGCAGACAGGAAGCGGAACGCAGACAAATATGAACGTAAATGAAGTTATTTCTCATATTTGTAACGAAAACAGCTCGGAAGAATTTTTTGTTCATCCCAATGACCATGTTAATATGTCGCAAAGTTCAAATGATACCTTCCCAAGTGCTATGAAAGTGGCGGCGCTTTGCAGCATTGAAAATTATCTGATACCTGCCGCAAAAGGATTAATAAAGGTTTTTAAGAATCTTGAAGAAGAAAATAAAGATGTTGTAAAAATAGGAAGAACACATCTCCAAGACGCCGTCCCTATCGGTTTTTTTCAAGAAATAAGCGGTTGGCGAGCACTTACCGAAAAATCTCTTGAAGCGGTAATAAAAAACATGGATTTTTTAAGAGAAATTCCAATTGGCGGAACAGCAGTGGGAACAGGAATTAATTGTCCGAAAGGGTTTGACGAAAAAGTTTGCGAAGTTTTATCAAGTAAGCTCAGCACAAAGATTACTCCTGAAAAAAATAAAATACATTCTTTAACGGGGATGGATGCATTTGTCATTATTCACGGAGCGATGAAATCGTTAGCTGCAAACCTAATGAAAATTGCAAATGATATACGCTTTCTTGCAAGCGGGCCGAGGTGCGGAATAGGGGAGATATCTATTCCGCAAAATGAGCCGGGCAGCTCTATTATGCCTGGCAAGGTTAATCCTACTCAGTGCGAAGCAATTACTATGATAGCAGTGCAGGTAATTGCTAATGACTTAGCTGTTGGCATGGCTGCTTCTCAAGGAAATTTTGAACTAAATGTATTTATGCCTGTATGTATATATAATTTTTTGCAGTCCGTAAGACTCCTTTCGGACGGTATAAATTCTTTTACGAAAAATTGCGTTTGCGGCATCAAACCTATAAAAAAGGTAATGGAAGGAAATTTGGAAAAATCTCTTATGAATGTTACGGCTTTTAATTCAAAGATAGGGTATGAAAATTCCGTAAAAATAGCAAAACTTGCTTTTAAAGAAGATCTTTCCTTAAAACAAGCAGCGCTAAAGCTTGGATTTCTTTCAGAAGACGAAATTGATAAGATATTAGACCCTAAAAACATGATATAATCACATTAAAAAGTTTAATTATTCGGAGGAATTTTAATTGCAAGAACATTTGAAAAAGGAAGCTCTCGAACTTCACAGTAAACTTGGCGGAAAAATTGAAGTTAATTCGCGGTACCATATAAAAACGAAAAAAGATTTATCGTTGATATACACTCCCGGAGTGGCGGAAGCCTGTTTGGAGATAAAAAAAGATTATCAAAAGTCTTTTGACCTCACAAGGCGTTCAAATATGGTTGCTGTTATTACTGATGGCAGCGCAGTGCTTGGACTTGGAAATATCGGCCCCGCTGCAGCTATGCCTGTTATGGAGGGAAAATGCGCTTTATTTAAGGAATTTGCAGATGTAGATGCTTTCCCTATATGCATTAATTCCCAAGATGTTGATGAGATAGTTCAAACTGCTTATTTAATTTCTAAAAGCTTTGGCGGAATAAATTTAGAGGATATATCAGCTCCTCGTTGCTTTGAAGTGGAAAGACGCCTTAAAAAAATCTGCGATATACCGGTATTTCACGATGACCAACATGGAACGGCTATAGTTGTGGCGGCTGCCCTTATAAATGCAGTTAAAGCCACAAAAAAAGAAATGGGTAAATTAGAAATCGTTATTAATGGCGTAGGTGCAGCGGGTTCGGCAATTGCGGAGCTCCTTATTTCCATGGATTTCGGTAATATTGTTCTTTGTGATATAAATGGAATTTTAGATGTTAATGACGCAAATCTTAACAATAAACAAAAAGAGCTTGCCCTAGCTACAAATAAAAAAGGTTTAAAAGGAAGTCTTGCGGATGCTTTAAAGAGCGCAGATGTGTTCATTGGAGTTTCAAGAGGAAATTTAGTTTCAAAAGAAATGGTTAAGTCTATGAACTCGCCTATTGTTTTTGCTATGGCAAATCCCATTCCTGAGATATTTCCCGAAGATGCACACGAAGCGGGAGCTATTATATGCGGAACTGGAAGGTCGGATTATAAAAATCAGATTAATAATGTTTTGGCGTTCCCCGGAATATTTAAAGGACTTTTATCGGCAAAAATCAAGGATATTAATTTAGACATGATGAAAAAAGCAGCTTTTGCCATTTCTTCTATGGTAAGCAAGGCGGAACTTGACGAAGGAATAATAGTTCCCGATGTTCTTAATAAAGCGGTTGCGGAAAAGGTCGCTCGGGAAATTATAAAATAGGATTTTGGTAGGATAATATTATGAAAAAAATTAAAAGTTTTGAAGTTGACCACACGAAAATAGAAAAAGGCTTATATATATCACGAGTAGATGAAAATATAATCACATACGATTTACGTATGGTAAAGCCGAATACGCCGCCATATCTTGAAAATGCGGGGATACACACGTTTGAACACTTATTGGCAACATATTTGCGCAATAGTAGTTTTGAAAATAATACCGTTTATGTAGGCCCAATGGGTTGCCGTACGGGATTTTATATTTTGCTAAAAGACGTTCTAAAGGGCGATGCCCTGAATCTTATAAAAAGCGCTCTGGATTTTATAAAAAACTTTAGCGGCAATATTCCGGGAGCTACGGAAAAAGAGTGCGGAAACTTTAGGGAGCACGATTTAAAAACCGCCAAAGTTTATGCAAAGGATTTGGCAGATGTTTTAAAAAACTGGAAACTAGAAGATTTAAATTACAACAAAAATTTTTAAAATAATACAATCAAGAATTTTCAAAATGCTTTTTTAAAATTTCGACCACTCTTTTTTCAATTCTTGATACATATGATCTTGATATACCAAGTATTTTAGCCACTTCTCTTTGGGGAAGCGGCTTTTTGTTGCAAAGTCCGTACCTCATGCAAATTATTGCTTTTTCTCTTGGGGATAGATATTTATTTATATATTTTTTTAATTTTTGAATATTAATTTTGGTGTCTATTTTATCCATTACCGACTCATTTGACGCCAAAGTATCCATAAGTGTTAATATATTACCGTTTTTATCGGTTTCGATAGGTTCGTTTATAGATATATCCATAGTGGCCTTTTTAATGTTTCTGAAATGCATTAATATTTCGTT
>CALWJD010000004.1:0-124351 GCA_944380925.1 uncultured Clostridia bacterium
GTCAACACTTTTTTCCCCTTCCACTCACCTTTTACCTTTTTAACAAGCCTGCCAAACTTCGTTGAATGTTTTTGTGACTTTTTACATATGAATGCTCGTTATGGCGTCCAACACTTGGTTCTCCGAAGCTTTGCAACCCCCTGTTGCAAGTTTTTTATTTCCGCCACCTTTTCCGCCAATTTTTTCCATAATACTCTTAAGAATATCGTTTGCAAAGTGTTTTGGCATCATATCATCACTAACCGCTACAATAACCTGTTTTTTATCATCTCCCGACAAACAAACAACCACACAGCCTACCTCATCAGAAATTTTAGCTATGTCACTACTAAGCTTTTTATAATGTTCTTGCACACGTATATACCCTATTTTTAAGCCTGAGCAATTGCCTATGTACTTAATATCTTCCTTACTTACAGATTTAACTTCCGGCTTTTTATTAGATCTTTCGAGCAATTCTTTTTTTGCTTTTTCGGCAGCCATTTCAGGTTTAACTTTTAAAATTCTTGCAAGTTCATTTAAATCTTTAACCTTATTTTGAATATATGTTAATGCCTCATCGCCCGTAACGGCCGTGATCCTTTTTATGCCTTTGCCAATTCCTTCTGCCGATAACACGCAAAACAAGCCTATATTACCGGTTCTATCAGTATGGGTACCCCCACAAAGTTCTTTGGAAACCTCGCCAAAACTGACAACTCTTACGTTATCGCCATATTTATTTTCAAAAAGCGCCATTGCGCCATCGGAAATTGCATCGGAAAGCTTTTTGATTTCCACGTTTCTTGCAAAATTATCTCTAATATAGCCGTTTACAATTTTTTCTATTTCGAAAATTTCTTCTTCACTAAGCGTGTTATCGTAATTAAAATCAAAACGAAGTTTGTTTTCTTCAACTTTTGACCCGGCTTGGTGAAGATTTTTGCCATAAACCTTTTGCAAAGCACTTTGAAGCAAATGCACGGCGGAATGATTATTTGCAATTTTTTTGCGGCGATTCATGTCTATTTTTGCGGTAACAGCCGGGCTATTTTCAATATTTCCGGAAATAATTTTTCCTATATGCACAAAAGTTCCATTACTAAGCTTTTTGACATCTTCTATTTTTATATCACAATTTTCGCCAAAAACCGCTCCGGTATCAGCGCACTGGCCACCGGACTCGGCATAAAATGGTGTTTTATCCAAAGCAATATAAACATTTTCATCTTCTTTTAAAACTTTAAGCACATTACACTGACATTCCGAAATATCGTAACCTACAAATTCTGCCGCTTTACAATCCTCAAACTGTTTTAAAATATTTTTTAGATTTGCATTTTCGGAACTTCCGTGAACATTTTTAGATTTTTCTTTATGCTCGTTAATTTTATTTTCAAAACCTTTTTTATCAACATTCATACCGTTTTCTTCAGCGTATCCGCATATTATATCAAACGGCAAACCATAAGTTGTAACCAATTCAAACGCTTCATCTGAAGAAATATTTTTACTGCTTAATTTAATTTGTTCAAGACGTTCAAGACCATTTTTAAGGACCTTTCCAAATTGTTCTTGCTCTTTCTTAAACTCATCTATGATATAATTTTTATTTTTACTAAAGTTTGCAAACAGCTCACTATATTTTTCTATTATAAAATTGGCAACGCCCGAAAAATCAAAATCCCAGATTTTATTTTTGGCGGTAATCATCATGCAACGTCTTAAAAGTTTACGTGGAATATAGCCCCTACCCTCGTTTGACGGCGGAACTTTTTCGGAAAGTATCAAAGTTGCCGTTCTCAAATGGTCAGTCATAATCAATATATCTTTCGCACAAATGCTACTACCACTTGGAATATTGCTTTCGATAAATTTCTTTATGGGATTTAAAAGGTCGGTATCATAAACAGTTGAATACCCGCCCAAAACCATGGCAATCCTCTCAAGGCCCGCTCCGGTATCAACGCTCGTGAAACTAAGGCGAGAAAAAGTTTCGTCTGCGTTTTTATTAAGCTGCATAAACACGCCGGCATTCCAAATTTCTATATATCTTTTTTTGGTATCAAATTCTCCTCCGGGCACATACTTTAAGCCCTCACCGGTATCATAAAAAATCTCGGTGCATGGCCCGCAAGGTCCCGTTTCGGCGGTTGGGCCCCAAAAGTTATCTTCTTTTCCGCATTTGACTATATGGTCCTCCGGCATACCCACTTTTTTCCAGTATTCGTAGGCTTCCTCATCTAAAGGCAAATCTAAATCCTTATCTCCCGAAAAAACAGTAACATAAAGCTTTTCTTTCGGAATATTTAAGTACTTAGTCAAAAATTCAAAAGCAAGAGCTATTGCTTTTTCTTTAAAATAATCATTTATTGACCAACTTCCAAGCATTTGAAAGCTCGTTAAGTGATGCTTATCCCCCACAGAATCTATATCAATTGTTCTTATGCAAGACTGAATATCACAAAGCCTTGGGCAAGGCGGTTTTTCCACGCCCGTAAAATAGTTTTTAATCGGAGCCATACCTGAATTAATAAATAAAAGCGTGGGATCGTTCTTCGGAATAATCGAAGAATTGGTTATTTCCATATGACCCCTTTCTTTAAAGAACGACAAAAATTTGTTTTTTATTTCTATTGAAGATAATTTTTCTGAAAATAATCTTTCCACTGCGCATTTCCCCTTTAAAGCTTAAATTATTGATAATTATTATTATATTCTCTAACGAGCCATAAAGCAAGAAACGAACACCTAGGAAACATATTAAATTAAATACTTACGCCCATTTAAAGGATTAACGAAGATGATTTCGGTAAAAAACACGCAGTAATATTGCGGCCACAATAATTTTAGTTCTGACGCTAATCGTTGTTAACAAAATCAGGTTTCAACTATTTCCAATCAAAAAACATTAGATATCTACACATTTACGCATAGATACCTATTTATTTTATTTTTTAATTTCACTATATTATCCGCATGAACTACAAGATGATGAACTTTCATCTAAGGTTCTGGGTGGGAAAAACTCCTCTGTTGGGAATTCTATTCTGCTAAAGAGTTCACATGGGTTATCTGTGGACGTTACGCATTCTTTACGCGGAATACAAAAATCATAAGCAGGTATTCGCATTTGAACATTTCTTTCAATCTGAACAATACTAAAAAGTCCAAGCGATACCGCAACGGTTTTGCCAACGTTATTGCTGCGAACGAATTCACCGCCAAATCTGCGGCAAATGGATTCCGGCACTCTGCAAGGGTGCCTGTGGGGGCATTCTGAAGGCGTGCAGATTCTGGCATCAAGCGCAATCGGATCTGCCACTTGGACAATGGCTCTGGGGAGATTTTTAGAAGTTGGGTTTTGAATATCCAAACCTTCGGAAACATAATCGGAGCTAAAAATTTTAACGTTGCCCTCGCTACCATAAAGAACGGCTTTTTTGTTAAAAACGCAAAGCCCCGGTACTGTTGCGGGCATTACCGAAGGAGAAATAAACGCCTCCAAAATAACCTCAAAGAAAAATGTTATATCAACAGAATAATACCCCTTCCTAAATGGGACAGGTTCCAAATCGACCTGGGTATTTATAACATTTACGTCTTTTACCCTTACGTTATTGGCTTGCTCAATGATATTCTGACCTGACTCGCTAAAATTAACTCTTAAATTTTCCAAGCAATCCTTATCTGCGCAAGAATCATACACTCTATATGCATCTATACAAATGGATTCTTTAAATTGATTATCTTGACATGAAAATGTGGAAAAATTTTCCGTCATATAAAAAACTCCCTCCATAATAAAGGACGTTTAACATAGATTATCGACTTTAAACATTTGCTTTTAGATATCTATATTAATTTTCCTGATATTAAAAATTCTTAATTATTTTGATTTTCAATATCATATTATGGAAGAAGATTTATATATGTTACTTAAAAAATTTTTGGTTTTATTGCTTTTCAAGGTGCGCCATGTTAGCCATAAGCCGTTTTTCTTCGTTTCCAAATGTAACCGTTAAAAGTGCATCACCACCCATAGGCATTACTGTTTTTACCGTGCCAACACCAAAAACTTTATGGCTTACCACGTCACCTACGTTATATGACTGCTTTGCTTCGCTACCTGCGGCACTTCCGCCGGCAATTGAGCCGAAATGCCTTGCCGCCAAAACAGATTTTGCACGCAACTCTTGCGCCGACCTTGGAGTTTCCTCACCTTTGGCCAAATCTTTCCAATCTCTGGATTTTGTTTTTTCCAGAAGCTCATCAGGAATTTCTGATAAAAATCTTGAAGCTTTATTATGAGTTGTACTACCAAATATCATACGACTATCTGAATTTAAAATATAAAGCCTTTCTCTTGAACGTGTTATGCCAACATACGCAAGTCGGCGTTCCTCTTCGATATCTTCTTCACTACCGAAAGACTGAAGTCCCGGGAAAATACCTTCCTCAAAACCGGGCAAGAAAACCGTGTTAAACTCTAAGCCCTTAGCCGAATGAAGGGTCATAAGAACCACCGCATCCGAATTTTCATCGTAATTATCTATATCAGAAAGCAAAGAAACTTCCTCTAAAAATCCGGAAAGAGTTGCTGTGCCTTGGGCTTCTTCCTCATATTTCTTAATATTACTTAAAAGCTCCATTACGTTTTCTATACGTGACTCTGTAGCGTCTTTATCTTGCTTTAAATAATCGATGTACCCTGTTCGCTCCAAAATCATATTATAAAGTTCAGAAATGGAAACGTGATCATGGTTATATGCATAAGCAAGGCCATCTATAAGATCCGCAAAAGCTTTTAACTTTACGGAAACCCTTTGCAAACCGTCATATTCTTCGCAATTCCTAATAACCGACAAAAGATCTATACCATCTTCTTCGGCAATTTCAGAAGCTTGCGCTATGGTGCGCTCCCCTATGGATCTGCGTGGTTGATTGATAATCCTTTTAAGTCTGACCTCGTCACATGGGTTATTTATAACATTTAAATACGCAATCATATCACGTACTTCTTTTCTTTCATAAAACCTAAGTCCGCCGAGTATACGATAAGGAACGCCCGACTTCATAAAAACTTTTTCTATCACATTTGACTGCGAATTCATGCGGTAAAGAACCGCAAAATCAGAATACTTTCCGCCCTTGGCAACGCTATCTTGTATTATTTCGTTAATATGGTCAGCTTCATCATGTTCGTTATAAGCGGTGTGAACGTGTATTTTGTCACCTATGCAGTTTTCAGTCCAAAGGGTCTTACCTTTTCTGTTTTCGTTGTTTTCTATAACTGCATTTGCAGCGCTAAGTATATTCTTTGTGGAACGATAATTTTGCTCTAATCTTATAATTTTTGTTCCTTCAAAATTCTTATCAAAATTCATTATGTTTTCTATCGTGGCACCGCGGAACTTATATATGCTCTGGTCGTCATCGCCCACAACGCATAAATTATGAGTTTTTCCCACCAAAAGTTTTATAAGCTTATATTGCGCATAGTTTGTATCCTGATACTCATCAACCAAAATGTATTTAAATTTATTTTGATAGTTTTCAAGAACATCGGGGCAAGATTCAAATAGCTTTATGGTGTTTACTATAAGATCATCAAAATCCATGGCATCAGATTCTTTAAGTTTTCTTTGGTAAAGTTCGTAAATATCGGAAATACCAGAAAGCCTAAAATCATTTTTAGTGTCTATTCTATATTGATGGCAATCAATTAATTTATCCTTTGCGCTCGATATTTCATATCTTATGGTTTTATAGCTTAAGAATTTATCATCAAGCTTTAAATTTTTTTCACATTCTTTTATCAAACGCTTGGAATCATCGTCATCGTATATTGCAAAATGCTTGGAATACCCTAAACGTTCTGCATGAATTCTTAAAATCCTTGCACACAGCGAATGAAACGTTGAAGCCCAAACTTCACGACTGATCTCCCCCAAAGCATTTGACAGACGATTTTTAAGTTCATTTGCCGCTTTATTGGTAAAAGTTATAGCCAAAATATTCCAGGGATTAACTTTATTATGTGCGATCCATTCGTTAATCTCTCCTGCATGCCCGCCATTATCAACAATTGACTTCATATTGGCAACAATTTCTTCTGTTACCGCCTGCGGAACCGTGCTCGATTCGTAGGCATCACCATAAGTTATCATATTAACTATACGATTGATTATAACAGTTGTTTTTCCGCTACCCGCTCCCGCCAAAACAACAAGCGGCCCATTTACCGAAAAAACAGCCTCCTTTTGGTTTGAGTTCATACGGGAAAAACTGTTTTCAAGCAACTTTTTCTTTAACTCTTTATATTTTTTTTCTAAACTTTTATTCAAAATACGCACACCGCCACATTCCAGAGCATAAAAAAATAACTAATCTATAAGCAAAGGCTCATAAACAATTTTAAACATTTTACTTTAAGACATTAAATTCGTAAGCTCTTATAATTTACTTCAATATTTATTTTACAACTTTTTTTAATAAAAATCAAATTTACACACCATAAAAATAAATTATTCAAAAATAACATGTGTAGGCATTTTATAACCTAAGTTGATATAGTTTCTATTTTATCCAAGTCAAAAACTTTGGGCAAACTATCTTGCTCTTCGCCGAACCTAACTTTAACTTGTGATTTTATTATAAGCCTATCCACAACCTCGCCTACTCCATCGGGAGTGGAAACTTTTTGCCCATTTTCCGGCATATGGCTTAGCATTTCCCTGTAAGTATCTTCTTCATATTTCAAACAGCACATGAGGCGTCCGCAAAGCCCCGAAAGCTTGGTAGGATTTAAAGATATTCCCTGATCCTTCGCCATTTTAATTGAAACCGGCTGAAAATCATTTAAAAATGTTCCACAACAAAGGCATTTTCCGCATGGCCCCAAGCCTCCTAGCATTTTGGCTTCATCTCTTATTCCTACTTGCCGGAGTTCTATCCTTACTCTGAAAATTTTCGCCAAATCTTTAACTAAATTACGAAAATCAACACGATTATCGGCAACAAAATAAAAAATAACTTTATTTCTTCCGAAAGTATACTCTACGTCTATAAGCTTCATATTCAGCTTATGCTCTTCAATTTTTTCTTTGCAAATAATTCCTGCTTTTTTTTCTTCTTCGGCTTTCTCTTTTATGGATTCCAAATCTTTTTCTGTGGCTTTGCGTATAATTTTTTCCGTGGGTTCGGCTAAATCAGGGTGGCTCTCTTGCGAAACTTTTACTAATACTTTTCCGTTTTCCGTACCAAGTTTCGTTTCGGCAATAACGATATCTCCTACCTCGAGTTTATCGTTACCCTTATAAGACAAGTAACTTATTTTGCCAATTTCTCTAAATCTTACTCCAAATATTTCAGACATAAAAACCTCATCAACCTTCCCGCAAAATTCATATCATAAACATGAGCACACAGCACAGACAAGTAAATTCATATTCACATTCTTATCTACCAAATCCGCAAGTTTTCTTAAATTATCTATTTTTAAAATCAGGCTACTTTCCAAACTTTTCTCCAAATTTTCGTTTTTAAAACAATCAACAAATCTTTCGATTACATTTTCAATTAATAATTTAAACTCCTTGCGCTCTAAACCTAATTCAGATAAATATTCCAATATTTTATCGTTTCTGCCACCAAGAGATTCTTTAGCAATTTTCTCTGATAAAGCAACTATTTCATTCGTTTCATTTTCGGAAATATTTTTAATTTTAAAAATATGTGAGCGAGATCGTATGGTGGAAAGCAAATTGTCACAAAAAGCACAAATTAAAACAAAAGTTACATTCTTAGGGGGCTCTTCTAAAATTTTTATTAAAGCATTTTGCGCTTGAACGGTCATAAAATCGGCATCTTTGATAATATAGAATTTGCCCATTCCTTCATTACAGATTATATACGCATCTTCTCTTATTTTTCTTATATCATCTATTTTAATGGATTTGTTTTTTTCGCTCGTTTCAATAACCGTAACGTCAGGATGAGCATTACTTTCCATTTTTATGCAGTTTCCGCATATACCGCAAGGCTTTTCTTTTCCGGTGCATAATCTAATCTTTACGATATTTCTAAAAAAATCCAGAGCGTCCTGAGTTTCTTCGCATTCAATTATTAAAGCATGAGAAAGCTCCCCTGACCTTGCAAGGTCAAGCAGCATATCCTTTTGACCATCAAAACCAATATTTTCGGACATCATATATCACGCCTATTTTATCTATACTTTTTCAAATCTATCCACATCAAGAACAAAAATAATCGCACCGCCGGTTGTAACTTCAAAGGGCGTTGTATTCATAACTTCCGATATAAAATTCGGGGTATTTGTGGCAAGCTGTTTACGTTTGCTACTGTACTTTGAAATTATATCTATAACTTTATTTGTTTTGTTATCTTCAACACCTATTATAAGGGTGGTATTTCCGGATTTTAAAAACCCACCAGTTGAAGCCATACGGGTAACTTGAAATTCTTCTTCGGTCAATGCGTCCATAACCACCGATGAATCATCTTTGCTCATAATTGCCATTACAAGTTTCATAAATTTGTAACCTCCGACTCAGACACAATATTAAATGTATGTATCAAAAATTAAATTATCAAGAATCATTTTAACACAGCGAGCTCTGAAATACCATATTTTTTTAGCGCCTCAACTTCAAAATCTCCTATCCTCTCCCCCGGCATAATGACAGGCACTCCCGGCGGGCAAGGGCAAACAATCTCGGCGGCTATTTTTCTTTCGGAATTTTTTACGTCTACAACTTCTTTTTCCCCCATTATGGATTCTCTTATTGACCCTGCCGCAACAGGTAATTTAAATTCCGGATAGCTTAGCGGCTTTTCATTCTTTTTATAAAACTTATTCACATTATTTAAAGCTCTTTTGAGCCTTTGCCAATCTTTTTTGCTATTAAACGGAGTAGGAATTAAAACAACATAGTCTTCATCACATAGTTCAGGCTCAACCTTAAATTTACGCAAATAATTTCCAAACTCATATCCTGTTATTCCAAAATTCCAAACACCTAGCGATATTCTAACAGGGTCACACTTTTCATCAAGGACATAAAAGCCTTTCTCTTTTGCTAATTTTTTTATATTTGCGGTTTTTTCTTTAAGCTTTAAAAATTCTGTTTTTCCTCTGTTTTTCAGCCAATCAATGCAGATATCCATTGATGCCATTATCGGGTAAGAAGGGCTGGTTGAACCAAAAAGCGCCATCGCACTTTTTGCATCTTTTAAAAACTTCTCATTGTTTATATGAAGCCATGCGCCGCCCGTCAAAACAGGCAAAGTTTTGTGGGCAGAATCGGCGGCCAAATCTGCCCCTTGCTTTAAGGGGTGCAAATTTTTCCCCACAAACATTAAGTGCGACCCATGCGCATTATCTACAATAACGGGAACGCCATATTTTTTGCATTCTTCGGAAATAGCTTTTATATCCTGTAAAATCCCGTGATAACTTGGGTTCGTCACATAACATGCTTTTATATCCGCTTCGCTTTTTAATTTGTTTTTTATTTCCTTAATATTAAGCATATCGTATAATCTATTTTCTTTATTAAACCTGCGCTTTATCCAAATCGGCTCAATGCCAAGCATGGCCATAGCCGAAACTGCCGAGCGATGAACTACCCTATCGCACAAAATTTTTCCGCCATTAGGCGCTACCAAACGGAGCATTGTTTGTATGCAAAGCGTATTTCCGCCACTCGAAAAAATTGATTTTTGGTTTTTAAAAAGCGCTGATAAAGAATCCTCTGCTTTTTTTATAATTCCGCTCGCTTCATAAAGGCTATCCGTCATGGGAAGTTCCGTAAAATCCAAACTTAAAAGTCTATTAAGCACACTAAAATTACACTTATGGCCGGGCGTATGAAAAGAACTCATATCCATTCTTCTATACTTTTTTAGTGATTCGTAAAAATGTCTTCTCAAAATTTCCTCCTAAAAATTGAATATATTAAAGGGATTGCGGGAAATCTAAAAATAAAAAATAAAAGGAAGTGCAAAAAATGAATTTAAGTAAAAAGGAATATTCTCAAATCACAGGCGAAACATGCCCCTCAAGCCCTATTTGGAAAGATATGTCTTTAGCATTTCTGGTTGGCGGAGCCATTTGCATGCTCGGGCAGTTTTTAACAAAAATGTACATGAGCTCTTTCGAAATGGATAAAAAAACTGCAAGCACTTGGGTCTCCATAACTTTAATTGCACTAAGTTCCTTGCTTACGGCGCTGGACTGGTACGGGAAAATAGCCAAGCACGCAGGAGCCGGAACAATCGTACCAATAACAGGATTTTCAAATTCCATAACCGCTCCCGCAATAGAATTTAAAAGCGAGGGTCATGTTTTCGGAATAGGCGCAAAAATGTTTATAATGGCAGGCCCCGTTATAGTTTTTGGCTCCATAGCTTCCATAGTATACGGGATTATAATATGGGCCCTGCAGCTTTACTAAAACAAGCTTTAATGTATTTACCAAGCAAATTATATTTTATTGGCACCTAAACCCTATCCCCTCTGGCGCCTGACTTCATACATCAAAACACCCGCAGCAACAGAGGCATTTAGCGAATTTATTTTACCGCTCATCGGAAGCGAAATTATAAAATCACACTTCTTTTTAACCAAACTGCTTATACCAAAACCTTCCGAACCGATAACTAACGCTATTGGGCCCGTTAAGTCATGCTCATTCCAAGGCTTGCCACCCATATCCGCCCCGTAAATCCAAAGCCCTTTTTCTTTAAGATAATCAATGGTAGAATTTAAATTTTTAACTTTTGCAACGTTAACATATTCCAAAGCACCGGCTGAAGATTTTTGCGTTGTTCCGGTAAGCCCTGCGCTTCTTCTTTCTGATATAATAACTCCGTGAGCGCCAGAGCACTCGGCAGTTCTTATAATTGCGCCCAAATTATGTTGATCTTCAATACCATCGGCAATTATCAAAAACGGAGGCTCGCCTTTTTTTTCGGCAAAACTTAAAACCTCATCAACCGAGCAAGTTTTTTTAACAGAGGCCAAAGCAGCAACTCCCTGATGATTTGAAAAACCACACAGTGAATCCAAATTTTGTTTTTTAACATGCTTTATAACTATCTTTTTTTCCTTTGCCAAAGCAATTATTGCTCTTAGTGAGCCCACCACTTCGCCGGAAGATACTAAAATCGTACCTACACCTCGTCCGGATTTTAAAGCTTCCATTACTGAATTGCGGCCAAATATATAGTTATTTTGCAAATCTTTATTTTTTCGATTATCCAATTTTTCCTCCGAATCCACGTTATTTAGTATTATAGTTTTTTAAAAAATCTTCTATTTTATCCAAAGTTTCTTTACTCAAAACATGTTCAAGTTTGCAGGCATCTATCTCTGCAACTTTTGAATCTACTTTCAAAATCTCACTCAAAAATTTATTAAGGGTAGTATGCCTTCCATAAATATTTTTAGCTTCTTTCAGGCCTTCTTCCGTCAGCTCTATTTTTCCATATTTTTCTTGTGTTACATATCCTTTTGCTTTAAGCGTGTTTATAGCTTTACTGACACTTGGCTTGGAAATCAAAAACGCGTTTGCTATATTCGTAATCCCAACGGCACAGCCATTTTGCCCAAGAATATACACCATTTCCAAGTAATCTTCAAGCGACGCGGTAAGATATTGCATATAAAATTATCCTCGCTTTTTATTTTGAAATTTTTCACACATAGTTTTAGAAGGGCAACCCGAACATTTAAAACATTTATTTTTTGAGCGTTCTTTATAACTTTTAATTTTATAAATAATTATAGCAATTAACATAAACGAAACCAACAGCAAAATCACAATATCCGCTAAATTCATATTAACCTCCGCTACCAAATATTTTTATCGTTAAAGTATTAAAAAGCAAATTTAAAAACTAAACTTGCAACTTGATATACAAGTGCCGAAAAACCGTATGCAATTAAAAGCTGATAGATAATAAATATAGCAATTAATTTAAAGCTTCCGAATTCTTTGCGCATTGCCGAAATAGCAGCAATACATGGAGTGTACAAAAGCGCAAAAGTTAAAAATGCAAGGGCGCTCGGAACCGAAAATATTTGCGGAAGCACACTGCCAAGAAGTTCTATATTTCCGCCCCCGTAAAGGACCGACATGGTACTGACAATCGATTCCTTCGCCATAACGCCCGTAAGCAGCGAAACGCTTGAGCGCCAATCGCCAAATCCACACAAATTAAACACCGGAGAAATATAATTTCCGATCGTTGCCAAAATACTTTCTGAATTATCCCTTACCAAATTAAAATCAAAACTAAAAGATTGCAAAAACCAAACAACCACTGTTGCCATCAAAATAACCGTACCGGCTCTTTCCACAAAATCCCTTGTTTTATCCCAAACGTTTAGCCAAATATTCTTTGGCGATGGTGCTTTATACTCGGGAATTTCCATTATGAAAGGCGAATCCTCACCCTTAAATAAAGTATCTTTAAATAAATAAGCCGTCAAAATAGCAACCAACACACCGAAAAGATACAGCGAAAATAAAATCAAACTTTGATGTTTTGGAAAAAACGCCGATGCAAAAAGAAGGTATATCGGCATTTTAGCGCTGCATGACATAAACGGAATTAAAAATATCGTTAGGTTTTTATCTTTTTTGTTTTCCAAAATTTTTGTTCCGAGCACCGCAGGCACACTGCAACCAAACCCCATCATAAGCGGCACAAACGCACGTCCCGAAAGGCCGAGTTTTCTAAGCGGTTTATCCATAATAAAAGCCGCTCTTGCCATATATCCGCAGTCCTCGAGCAATGACAGCAAAGTAAAAAGCAAAATAACTTGCGGCAAAAAAGAAATAACCGAGCCAACACCGCCAATTAAAGCATCTAAAACCAAACTCTTGGACCAATACGAAGCCCCTACATAGTTTAGTATTTTTTCAACCGTACTATACATACTGCTATTTATAAAAATTTCACACCAATTTTTAAGCATAAGCCCAAAAGGCCCGAAAGTTATGTAAAAAATCAGCAACACCATAACTACAAAAAACGGAATGGCTGTATATTTACCGGTTGTAATTTTATCTAAAATAAATGAAGCCGAATACTTACGCTTCTTTTCTATACTTTCGGTTACTTCATCGCATAACTTTCGTATAAAACGATACCGCTCATCGGCTATTACCATATCACGATCTTTTTCATAATGCTTACTTACAAAATCAGCGATAGAATGGATCTTTGCAATTTGAGAATGCTCAAGGCCAAGACTGTTCATAACTATGGAATCGTTTTCAAAAATTTTTACGTTGTTAAACCTGCTATCTGGAACATACTTATTACCGCCGTTTACTATTTCATCTATATCACAAATAGCATTTCTAACGCTGGGAGAATATATATCCAAAACTTTTCTTGTATAATTTTTGAACTTCAAAAACTCTAATATTTTGGAAGTTAGTTCGTCCATTCCTTTACCTTTTCCCGCAGAAATAGGCACCACACTGACTCCAAGTGCCGCTCCGAGAGATTTATAATCAATCTTTTGCCCTTTCTTTTCGAGTAAATCAGTCATGTTGAGCGCCAAAATTACTTTTACGTCCATCTCCAAAAGCTGTGTTGTTAAATAAAGATTTCTTTCAAGATTTGTAACATCAACAATATTTACAATTACGTCAGGTTTTTCGCTTATTATGTAATCCCTGGTTACCACTTCTTCGGGAGAATATGGCGATAAAGAATAAATTCCCGGAAGATCAATAAGAGCTACTTCTTCCTCGATATTCTTTATTTTTCCCTCTTTTCTTTCCACCGTAACGCCGGGCCAATTTCCAACATACTGGTAACTTCCCGTCAAATTATTAAAAAGCGTTGTTTTGCCGCTGTTTGGGTTACCTATTAACGCAACTTTCGGGATATACTTATTTTCTTCGTATTTAAAAGAAGATATCGAAATAATTTCGGAATTAGTATCGCTTTTTTTATACTCATTACTTTTTTGGGCAAATTCAAAACTATCGTATATTTTACTCTTTTCTCTAAAAATCTTTGCTTCCGCTTCGTCTTCGAAAAGCTCGATATTATCAGCTTCGGCTTTTCTTATGCTAAGATCGTACCCATGAATTTTAACTTCCAGAGGGTCTCCGAATGGCGCCGACTTTATCATTTCTATCTTTGTGCCGGGAGTTACGCCCATATCTATAATTCTTCTGCGCAAATCTCCGGAACTATTTAATTTTTTTACTATTCCACATTCGCCGGTTTTCATGCTTCCTACTTTTTTCAAATATTTCACCACCATATAATTTCAAGCTAATATCATTACTGTAAATAATAATATATTAAAAAAAGCAAAAAGTAAACCTTGGCTAACATTTTTCTGCGATATGCCTTTGCTCGTAAATTTTATTAAACTTTTTTGTGCTATGTGTATATTTTTATTAACTAAACTTCCCTTGAATAAATTTTTTCATATTTGCCAAGTATTAATTCATAGATATATTAAAAGAAAATTTATGCCAAAAGGATAGTGAACTTCTATGATGAATTTCATTAAAAAAATGGAAATAACCGAGAAAAAGCAAAAGCCCCATGAAAAAGACGATTTAATAAAGGAAATTAAGAGCGTTTGCGAAGAAATGGATAAAACAAATATGTGGTTTCAAATGGAAAAAAACAGCGACTTAATAGACGCTTGCATTCATCAGCGAGAAATGCTTCTTGCCAGGTATAAATACCTTATGAGTAAAATCAAATTTGATAAAATATCGTAGGTGAAAAGATTGCAGAGCTCTGATTTTCTGTGGATTGCTATGCCCATCTTAAAAAATATACCCATCATGCTTGCTCTAATTCTAATACACTGCCTATTAAGGTATAAACACCCTCTTGCAAATGCTTTAAAATCGGCAATACCGGGCACTGTTTGTTTATTTTTATTAAATGCTTTCGGTACCTTTACGGGTATCAATATGCCTATAAACGGCACAAATCTTAGCATATCCGCCCTGCTTGGCATACCGGGACTTGGTATGATTACAGTTCTTAATACTATTTTTATATAACTAAATCAAATTTGAAATATAGAGATGTTTCCATATTAAATGAACAAAGTCGACATGATATAAAATATAAGGTATGATATCTACTGAAATCGCCATTTACCAGGGCAACGAAGGCAATGGGGATGTATTGCAAATAATAATATTATAATGTTTTCTAGATTTTACGCACAGGTGCACCGTGATGTGACCTACCATAATGCTACAGAAAATGAGGTACATTATATCAACGATTTCGCAGATGGCGAGACAAGAGCATGTGGGAGAAACTACTTTAAATTTTATGAGTCTGACTTTAAACGGCCGATAATAAGCGCAAGCCACCCCAGAGTATATCCTCAAGTAACCAAAGCGAAAGGCAGAAACCGCTTTTTTGCACTTGAAAAGCTGATGTGTAATTACAACGCGGTATACTAAAAAACGTAGTCTCTTCTCGTTGCAGTGCAAATTCTTGCATTGCAATTTGGTGTACCTTCTTTGTCTAAACTCGTGTATACGCTATATAACCCATTTTTAAGCATTAAAATGATTGTGTTAACAATCATATATTAATTTTACATTACAAACAAGTTGCGGTTGCTTTCATTCGAATAATTATATATATATTTAACTGATTGTGCAATGTCGAATTTAAAAAAATCATTTTAAAGATAGAAAACGGCAAGCCGCTGTTGTTTTTTAAAAACTACAATATTATAATTTGATTCAAACATCAAGGAGGTGACTAAAACATTATTGTTAAACTAGGATTTGCGAATCGAATTATTTTTGCAATCCAGTTTTAATACAAAACACATAAATTGCAGCGATATTAATATAGACAGGGGGACTGATTTTTTACAAAAACAATCTTAAAATTTATCAAACATCACGAAAAAGAGAAACCGATAAGATTAGAAAATATAGAATTCAGGTAAATCTTTTGAAATTCGATATACTCCGTCTAGCGAAACAGTTGAAATATAGGAATTTTCTAAAGTCATGATTGAAGATCGTTAGACCGTTATATTCCGTGTGAGAAATCTTGGTGAATAAGCCTTACCTTGAGTGGCTAATGAAAACGCAAGACCCCAAAGTGCGTCTCCATATAACCGAAGAGAAAATATAATTTAAAAAATACTCACCGTTGTCATGCGTGCGTGTAGCGCATGCACGCGGTATATATAGCAGTATGTATGGCACTAGCTCCGTGATGTTTTTTTACTAATTTCTAAAATTAAAGGTGTGATTTAATAAATGTCAAATTTATTTAAGAGGTTTATATCAACTGTACTTTCGTTTTTGTTTTTATTTGGGCTTAGTTTTATACCAATTCATGCTGCGAATGACGAAATAAGAGATAAAAGCGGCCGTGTTATCTATAGGTTAGAGGGGGATAAGTACAACGGTAAGGTTTTCAAAGGACGTGACCTTGTTCTTACTATAAGACAACCCCGAACGTGTCCATTCATAACCGAGGTAACAAGAACTGATAACCATAGCCGGTTTGATTTGATTGATAGAGAAAATACTGGCGGTTCCAGTTTTTCCCATTCTTCCAATTATTTCGATATAAGAAATTCCGGATCAAAAGTGCTTGTTATGCAACACGGAAAAGAATTCCTAAAATTTGAATCGAGACTCTCCGATTGGAAGATAGCAGTTTTTGTTTATGATAAGCTCCGCCGTGAAGAGGAAGCTAAACAGGTGGCTGCAACGGAACAAAAAGCTTTAAAGGATGCAAAAAAAGCTAGAGGAGAGTACACGGGCGAATTGCATGAAGCTATTGCCAGCTTTGCCCCAGTTGGGGAAATTGAACAAATGGTAAAGGATAATCCTGATTGGCTAGGAGAAGAGGATGAATATCATCGTTTGCCCATTCATATTGCTATTATGCACTACCGGAACGACTGCCTCAGAACTCTTTTAGATAATGGCGCTGATAGGTATGTTAACTTACCCATTAAATATCCGACTAAGCCTCCTGAAATGGCGGGTATGTCACCTTTGATGCTTGCGATAAATTACGGCAATCCTGACGCCGTACGTCGGTTACTATCATGTAGTAATCTTAACGTCAATTATGCCAATCCAATAGACAACCGTAGTGCCCTTGACTTCGCCAGAAAATGGAAACAAGCAGATACAAGATATTCTGATACTCGTATTACTTTTTCTGAAAATTTATCTCGACCTGAATTATGGAAAGAACTGTTGTCGCGTGGAGCTAGGATTGATGCAAGTGGAGATGGAGGCAATCGTCACCTTATCGGTTTAGCAGCTGATGCTGAGACCGAGCTTGTGACTACTTTATTGGATGCAGGAGTAGACGTAAACACAAGATTAGATGATAACTACCCAAGCGCTTTGTACGCCGTGCTTCTTACGGCTTGTACAAATCCCGAAAAACGCGCTGAAGCGTTTAAATTAGCCGATATTCTTATAAATCGAGGAGCTAACGTTGATTCTCTAAACCAAAGCGGCGGTCGGTGTGGTAACCTTTTATGCTTTGCCGTCAGTTTGAACGATAAAGTCTTGGCTGAATACCTGCTATCCAAAGGTGTACGCTTTGATTGTAAAGATAGTGACGGAAAGACACCCTTAGAGATAGCAACTAAAAGTTTTCATTTTGAAATAGCGAAATTACTCAGAAAATATAGCAATGGCAGTGCAAGAAAAAGGGACATGCTAAAATTCTTTTTTTCATGAGCTTGTGTAAAAATGTATACAAAAGGCAAACTTTCTACGGCTGAGGAAAGTTTGCTGTTGTTTATTAATCAAAAACTATCTCTTCTTTTTTAAATTTCAGTGTGGTGAGTTACTCATACATAGCATTAAACAAGTTTTCCAAGTATTCTTTATTATATCAACATCCTCCTCAACTAAAAGCATTTCTCTTCCGCCTTTGTAAGGAATTTCATAGCTAAGACTTTTCATGTAATCAATTGCAGATTTTATGGGTTTTACAAGAAACCTATCATCATAAATGCCGCCTACAATTTTTCCGTGGTAATAAATAATGTATTCGCCCATCATGGCTCTGTATGTAATTTCTTCCAAACCTGATAGCTGCTCCAAAACAAAATTTAAGTACTCTTTGCTCGATGCCATATTATCAGCTCGCTTTTTTAAATTTATATTTTATTTTAAAAACGGGAAGTTCTCAGCCGAACCCCCCTTTTTACTATTTTTTAATTATTTAGCGGTTTCATTGTTGGGAATAAAATAACATCTCTTATCGAAGAACTATCGGTAAGGAGCATTACAAGGCGGTCTATTCCCATACCCATTCCGCCTGTTGGTGGCATGCCATATTCAAGTGAATTAATAAAGTCCTCATCTATCATATTAGCTTCATCGTCGCCTGCGTCCCTAAGCTCCATTTGGCGCTCAAAACGTGCTCTTTGGTCGTCCGGGTCATTAAGTTCCGTATATGCATTTGCCAATTCTCTGCGAGTTATAAAAAGCTCAAAACGCTCAACCAAATAAGGTTTATCTTTTTTCTTTTTGGTAAGTGGAGAAACTTCGATCGGGTAATCACAAATAAATGTTGGCTGAACTAAATTTTCTTCTACCTTTTCTTCGAATACTTTGCTAAGGATATCTCCCCAGGTATCGGTATTTTTTATTTCAACACCCAGTTTTTTTGCGTACTCTGCAGCTTTTTCATTATCGCCGACAAAACTTTCAAAATCGACTTCCGTATATTTTTTAACCGCCTTTACCATGGTTATCCTTTCAAAAGGCCTCGATAAATCTATTTTTTCGCCTTGATATTCAATTACATCTTGTCCGCAACAGCTGTGTGCGCATTCCCTTATTATGTTTTCCGTAATATCCATCATATCGTTATAATCAGAATACGCCTCATAAAGCTCAATACTTGTAAATTCGGGGTTATGGCGAGTATCCATACCCTCGTTTCTAAACAAACGGCCAATTTCATATACTTTATCCATTCCGCCGACTATCAAGCGTTTAAGATAAAGCTCGGGCGCAATACGCAAATATAAATCCATATCCAAAGTGTTGTGATGAGTTATAAACGGCCGCGCCGCAGCACCGCCCGCTATGGTACTGAGCACAGGAGTTTCAACTTCGGTAAACCCTTTTTCATCCAAATATTTACGAATTGTTGTAATTATCTTACTACGTTTTACAAAAGTTTCTTTTATTTCGGGCGAAGAAATCAAATCCAAATATCTTTTTCTATAACGTGTATCGGTATCTTTTAAGCCGTGGAATTTTTCGGGGAGCGGCAAAAACGATTTTGCAAGGAGTTTTATTTCTTTGGTATGAACAGAAATTTCGCCTCGTCTTGTTTTAAACACATAGCCCTTTATTCCCACAATATCGCCTATATCCCAACAGTCTGCCATGTTTTTATAGACTTCCGGTGTTACATCATCAATGCGGACATATATTTGAATTCTTCCGCTCGAATCCAAAACATCTAAAAACGAAGCCTTACCCATATCTCTCCAGCTTATAATTCTGCCTGCTATGGATACGTCCTTGCTCTCAAACTTTTCAAAATCATCTTTTATATCTTTTGCAAAATTTTCTTGCTCAAACGAGGTTTCTTCAAAAGGGTTTTTACCTTCCTTTTTAAGGTTTTCAAATTTTTCTCGTCTTATTTTTACAACTTCGTTTATATCATTTTCTGCGCCATTTGGAAGCTCATTGTTATTTGTGTTTTCTTTGGCCATTTAAAAAACCTCTTTACTTCTTATTTATATATTTCGAGTATCTTGTATTTAACATCTCCGCCGGGCGTTTTCACAACAACAGTTTGCCCTTTTTTATGTCCTAAAAGAGCCGCTCCCACAGGGGATTCATCGGAGATTCTGCCTTCTCTCGGGTCAGCTTCGCTGGAACCGACTATTCTATAATCCAAAGTTTCATTAAAACTGACGTCTTGAACTTTTATTTTTGAACCCACGTGAATTCTATCGGTACTGAGTTCATCTTCGTCTATAACTTTAACATTTTTGAGCATTGCTTCGATTTCAAGAATTCTCGATTCCATAATTGCTTGCTCGTTTTTTGCTTCGTCATATTCGCTGTTTTCGGAAAGATCCCCGAAAGAAAGAGCCACTTTTATCTTTTCTGCAACTTCTTTTCTGCGAACCGTTTTCAAATTTTCAAGTTCGTTTTTTAAATTACTAAGACCTTCTTGAGTAAGTATCACTTGTTTTTCCAATTTACTATCACTCCAAATTAATTATAAAAATAAATTCACACACTTTCCCCCTCGCTACCTTTAACGAGAGGGAAAGTGGTTCTTATTTTATTAAAAAAATTACACGCATTTAATTATATTAAATTTTTTCTGTTTATGTCAAGTAAAATACAAAGTATTACTTATCAAAATTACTGCTCACTCTTTTCTGCGCCCACAACATTGTTTGCAACGGTTCCACCATATAAATTCGGAACCCTCCCCACAATAACGGTTTCTGCAATTAAAACTTTATTATCGCTTTCAAAGGAAGTTGAACACCCGGGCATTAAAACGCTCACTTTTGCATGAACAATCAAATAAACTCTGTGCAGAGTTTGATTAATTCCGGAACCTAAAAAATCGCTTTTTAAATCCGTTTGAACATTGCCCGAAACGGAAATTTTAAGAGGTACCGAAGGGCCTTTACAATTCAAAAATTCTATACCGCTGAGAGTTCCAATGGGAATACATGCATCTTTAGTTTTTAAATCACAAATCTTTTCGCCCACAATTAAAGCAAGACGTGACTTAATGCTGTTTATCTTTTCCATATTTGAAGCAAGGGACATAACTTCGCTCGTTTCGTTTTTGTTTATAGTTATTATTTCCGAATAATTTTCTCTGTTTTCGGCGATATCTTTCAAAACCGCTTCGCTTATCGTCTGCGAAACAATCATGCGTGCTCGATTGTTAGCCGAACTTTTTACCACCGGACGAATTTTAAAATTTAAAAATAAAACTAAAAAAAATATAAAAAAAAGAAAAAATATTATTTTACGTTTTTTCTTTCTTAAAGCTATTTTATTCAGCGCGCCCCCTCCTTACAGAAATCAGACTCAGTATAAAATACACACCAAAAACAACTTTTGTGATTTCAGGCATAAAATAACAAGCAATAATCGAGCTAAAATCGGGAACAATTTTGTTATACAAATAAGAAATAATTTGTATAAAACTATATTAAAAGGAGTGATAAAAATGTGCGGAGAAAATTGTGAAAGAAATTCATGCGGATGCCTTTGCAGCAAAATGTGTGCCATTGCAAAATTTATCTTTCTGGGCATGGTAATAGGTTCAGCGGCCGGAATGGTTCTTATGTACTTTTATGACCACGACAGATGGATGCAAAGCAAAGCAAGAAAAATGGTAAGCGGAGTTAAAGATGCAGCACAAAACGTGGCTTCCGGTATAAAATCAACAATCGGAATGGGCGAAGAAAATTAATACATTCGGTATAATTTTTTATTTAATCGACAGTAATCTTAAATTTTTGGGATTATTGCCGATTATTTTTTTAGTTGCATTAAAGTATGCAAAAAAATGGTGTTTTTTGTCGAAATATATAAGAGCTTTTTAGGAGGTAAACAAATTATGAACGAAAAAAAATCACTAACACCCAAAGAACTTACCTTTTGTCACCAATACATACAAACGGGGAATCCTGCTGAAGCTGCCAGGATTTCGGGATACAAAGGGAACCTCGAAAGAAAAGGAACAGAACTTATATCAAACCCCGAAATATACCAAACCATAGAAAAAATATTCAAAGATAAAAAGAAAAATTTAACTTATAAAGCAACAACCGGTTACGAAAGATTGGCGTTTGGAAGCATTGCGGATTGCATAAAACTATTATTTTCGGAACATTTAAGCCCAAAAGACCTTGAGCGTATGGATTTATTTAATATATCTGAAATAAAAAAGCCAAAGGAAGGAGCAATGGAAATAAAATTTTTTGATAGGCTCAGGGCACTTGAAAAGCTCGAACAAATAGAATCCGAGCAAAAAAGCGACAAAGAGCCTTTTTATACAGCGCTTGAAAAAGGAATGCAGAAATTAAAAAGATCCAATGATGTAAACGAAGAATTTTAAAACCGAATAAGTAAGAAGCATGAATTTTAAAAACTTTTCCAAAAAACAAACCATAGCGCTCACTTGGTGGGTAAAAAATTCCGAATATGAAAATTTTGATGCAATTATATGCGATGGATCAATAAGAAGCGGAAAAACCATTTGCATGTCCATCTCGTTTATACTTTGGGCTTTTTATAAATTTAGCGGGTCGGCTTTCGCCTTATGCGGTAAAACAATACGTTCGCTTAAAAGGAACGTTATAACACCAATTTTACCGGTACTAAAAAATTTGGGGTTCATATGCAAACAAAAAATATCCGAAAATTTAGTGGAAATTACGTACGAAGGCAGAACAAACCTATTTTATCTTTTCGGCGGAAAAGATGAATCTTCCGCAGCTTTAATTCAGGGCATGACCCTTTCGGGCGTTTTATTCGATGAAGTAGCCCTTATGCCCCGCTCTTTTGTAGACCAGGCCTTGGCAAGATGCTCGGTTGCAAAATCCAAATTCTGGTTTAACTGCAACCCGGAATACCCGGGGCATTGGTTTTATAAAGAATGGATACTTAAAACCAAACTACGAAACGCACTTTACCTACACTTTACCATGGACGACAACCCTTCGCTTTCGGTCAGTATGAAAGAGCGCTACAAACGCCTTTACAGCGGAACATTCTACCAGCGCTTCATAGAAGGCAAATGGGTTGCGGTGGAAGGGCTTATATACCCTTATATGTCCCAAAATTCATCGTTTTGTAAAATACCGAACCTTGAGTTTTCCGAATATGCACTTTCTTGCGACTATGGGATAGTTAATCCCACGTCTTGCGGACTTTGGGGAAAATTTGACGGTATTTGGTACAGAATCGATGAATATTACTACGATTCCAGAAAAGAAGGTGAAACAAGAACAGACGAAGAGCACTACCAATACATCTGCGACCTTATCGGAAACAGACAAATATCACAAATGACGGTGGACCCCTCGGCCGCCAGTTTTATAACTCTTATAAAAAGACACGGAAAACTAAACGTTATTCCTGCAAAAAATAACGTTGTTGACGGCATAAGGGAGGTTTCCACCGCTCTTAAGAAAGGAGATATCAAAATTTGCGATAAATGCACAAATTCAATACGGGAATTTTCGCTTTATCGCTGGAACGACAACGGAAATCGAGATACGCCCGTAAAAGAAAACGATCACGCCATGGACGACATACGCTATTTTGTAACAACAATAATGAATGCAGACGATGACCAATTCTTTGCATTGGCTGCAGAAAGATAAAGGAGCATAAAAGTGGAATTATTTAAAAGAAAAAAGAAAGAACCTGTTTTAGTACAAACCGCACCCGCAAATTCAAAAAGTACCCACCCTTTCGGGATACTTGATAAATGTATCTCGGCAACACCTGCCTCGCCTGCGGAAATCAAACTTTATAAATCGCTAAGAGAAGCAGTTCCCGTTATTGATGCGGCAATTTCAAAAGTCTTACGCTTAACAGGCGAATTTACAATTAAATCAAAAAACGACTTGGTAGAAAAAGAATTAAACAAATTCATTACAAACGTTAAAGTCAATTCTTGCGGTCTCGGCGCAAACAGCTTTATAATCAACCATTTGGATCAGCTCTTAACGTACGGAACCGCAGTGGGCGAAATAGTAATAGATGCAAACAACGGAGATATAGCGGTTCTCTACAACGCCCCGCTCGAAACCGTTGAACTTGCTACCGGCGAAAGTCCCCTTGAACTAAAAGTTTATAAAAAATACCCGGACGGTTCCTCTGAACCGATAAAATATCCGCAGCTTATCTTGGTTTCTTCATTTAATCCCGACCCGGGAAGTATATATGGCAATTCAATACTCAAAGGCCTTCCGTTTATCAGCAATATACTTCTTAAAATCTTCCATAGCATAGGAGTAAATTGGGAAAGAATCGGCAATGTTCGTTTTGCAATCACATATAAGCCGCCCGCAGATTCGGGGCAACATGCATATTCAAAAGAAAGAGCAGCTCAAATAGCACAGGAATGGAGCAAAGCTATGCGGCAAGGAACAAATCCGAGCGATTTTATAGCGGTCGGAAATGTAGATATAAAAGTAATCGGCGCCGATAACCAAGTTCTTAACAGCCAAGTGCCCGTTCGTCAGCTTCTGGAGCAAATTATAAGCAAGCTCTCAATACCGCCGTTTCTGCTTGGAATAAACTGGTCCACGACCGAAACAATGTCGGTCCAGCAATCCGAAATTTTAAGCAGCGAACTTGAAGCTTACAGAAGAATTTTAAATCCTGTTATCAGACAAATTTGCGATATGTGGCTAAAACTTCACGGTTTACACGAAGAATACTCTATTTCTTGGGATAAGATTGACCTTAAAGACCACGTGCACATAGCTAATGCACGGCTTATAAATGCCAGGGCACAAGAAATAGAAAAACAGCTTGAAGAAAAATACGGAAAACCTTTCGAGGATTTATCCGAAAAAAATCAATAAAAAGGTGACTGAAAATGAAAATCGAAAAAACAAAAGAACTCGCAAACAAAGGCGGTTACATAGTAAAATCCGATTCCAAAACAAGCGTTCCCACAAAAGAATTAGAACTAATAAACAAACTCACCCGAAGAAGCTTCAGCGAAGATGAAATCTATACATTTTCGGTGGTGCTTTGTGATAACGATATTGATCGTGATAATGATAGGTTCACAGATGAAGCACTGGAAACGCTTTCCGAACTGTTTATAGGAAAAACAGGAATTTTGGATCACGACCCAAAAAGCCAAAATCAAACGGCAAGAATTTACGAATGCCATACCGAAGCCGTTCCCGACAAGAAAAATATACTCGGTAAGCCTTACAAAAGATTAGTCGCAAAAGCATATATGCCAAAAAGCGAAAAAAACGAAAATATAATACTCGAAATTGACTCAGGCATTAAAAAAGAAGTAAGCGTAGGCTGCAAAGTAGATAAAAAAACATGCTCCATATGCGGAAAAAACCTAAACGAAGAACCGTGTAACCATGTAAAGGGAAGAAAATACAAGAAAAACGGAGAATATCAACTATGCCACCGTGTGCTGGAACTCCCAACCGATGCTTACGAATGGTCTTTTGTTGCCGTCCCTGCGCAGCGTATGGCGGGGGTTATAAAGGCGTTTACCCCAACACAGAACGGAGGTGAAACAAAAATGGAGGATATAATAAAAAGCCTAAATTCAGGCGAAGAAGTTACCCTATCCCAAAAAGATGCTTCCAAATTACTGGATTTGATAGATAACCTAAAAGAAAAAGCAAAAATAGGTTCTTGTTACAAAGAAGACCTGAAAAACGAAATGCTAAAACTTGCGGCTATAGTAAATCCGGAAATAAACAGTCAGGTAATGAAAAGCGTTGCCGAAAAACTAAACATCGACGAGCTTAAATCTTTTAAGAATTTCTTTAAATCCAAACTTTCGGAAGTAATACCTATCAAACCGCAATTTAGTTCAGATCCACTGCAAACACAAAAAACCCAAAACACCCAATTTAAAATATAATTTATGGAGGAATAAAAATGGCATTTTATGATTCAATCAAATTAGAAAAAGGCATGTACTCAGTTACGGGCAAAAGCTTTACAAAGGTGCTCGAAGAGCTCGACCCTTCCGAAAACTACAAAGGAACAGATTTTGAAGGTTTAGACGCCTATCAACGTCAACTTAAAAGATTTAACATCAAAGTAAGCGGACACGACTGCGATAAGGTAGAAAAATTCTTCAGCGCAACAGATTCCGCAGTTCTTTTTCCGGAATTTTTATCCCGCGCAATTAAACAAGGATTAACGGCTTGCAATATTATCCCATCAATAACCGCCGCAAACACCTTCATTGACGGAATTGACTATAGGGCAATAACCTCAACAACAGCGGTTGCAAACGGTACCGACGGAACCGAAGGCAATGCTCTGCGTGAGGTAGACGTGCGTACAAACAGCACCTTGGTAGCTCTTAAAAAATACGGAAGATTCTTTACTTCTTCTTACGAAGCCATGAGATTCCAAAACTTAGACGTGGTGGCGGTTATCTTTAAACAAATCGGTATGGATATCGCCAATGAACAAATCACCGATGCCGTAACCGCACTTTTATCCACGGGGGCAACTGCTGCCACGGAAGTAAACTCCGCATCAGCCGGCACCCTTACATACGCAGACCTTTTGAAACTTTGGGCAAATCTTGCACCATATCAACCAAATGTAATGATAGCATCTGCCGCAACAGTTCAAGACATTCTCGGCTTAACAGCAATGCAAGACGCCGAAGCGGGCCTTAGCTTCCACGGTACCGGAAAAGTAGCAACACCTCTTGGAGCTCAGCTAATCCTCAATTCGAGCGTTACAGATAAGAAAATAATCGGTCTTGATAAGAATTTTGCCTTGCAAATGATTCAATCCGGAAACGTAATGGTCGAATACGATAAAATAATCGAAAAACAACTTGAAAAAGCTGCCATTTCGGTAACAACAGGATTTTCAAGATTATTCAAAGACGCTGTTAAAGTCCTTAGCTATGTTTCTTCCGGAACGTAATAGTCAATTTGTTTTCAAATAGGTAACAAAACTTGATATAAACAAAAAACTTAATACTTACCCCTCCCCGCCAGGCACTGTGCGGGGAGAAAGTTTTATAAACCAGGAAGTGATTATTTTTGGAACTGCAAAATATAGTCAAACGATTTTCAATCATAGCCAATCTGTCTTTTGAAGAAGCGTTCCCTTGGACCGAAGTATGTGAGGAATCCTATGATGAAATAAAATCACATTTAAAAAGCGGAGTCGATGAAAACGAACACCACAGAAGATTAGAAGCTGCCGCCGCGGCACTCTCTTTTTACAGATACGTTATATACAGAGCTTCCGGCGGAGGTATGGAATCGTTTACGGCGGGCGAAATTAAAATAAAGGCTGATGCAAAAACCAGCGTTAAAATAGCGCTTACGGTCTGGAAAGACGCCAAACGTTCCATCGCTGATTTATTAAATGATGACGACTTTGCGTTCGAAGCAATCTTATAATAATTTTTTATGGAGATAATTTCAAAATGAAAACAAAAACAAAAATGCTTATAACCGAATTTGGGCAAGATATAACCATCAAAAAAAGCGAAAATGATAATCTGATTTATACAAAAGCGTTTATACAGCCGCTGCGTTGCGACTATCAAAGCGAAATGTATGGCGATTATTTGGATAACCCCGGCGATGAACAGTATTTATATATAGGAATTGCCGACTATCCAATAAGCACATACCCCAATACAACTGTTATAACTTCAAATAACCAAAACTATACTATCAAAAAAGCTGAAACAGTGTATCTTTCAAACACGCCGATGTATGAAAGAGCCGTTTTGGAAAAAGCATCAAGTTAAGTAGTATATCAAAAAATCAAAAATAAAAATTCAATACCAAGACATTTCAAAAACTAACCTAAACTGCGAATTGTCTTGATATTGTTTTTATTTGCAGTATAAGGAGATTTAAATGACCTATCAATACGAAAATAAAAATATCAATAAAACGGCAAGCAAAAAACATATTGGACGGGCGCACCTTACCGAGCCCGTAATTATATCCGGAAAATATTTCGGCATAAAATTGCTATCCGTTTATGAATTTATGCAGTGCCTAAAAATGAAAAATTCACTTATAGAAGAAATAATAACAATCGGTTTTAGCAAATATATTTGCGAAAAAATATGTGAATGTGCTTGTCTAGTATCTTTGTGCCTTTATGATTCTGACAATAATCGTGTGTTTGAAACCAGTATGGAGGCGCTTAAAAACTTAACTCCTGAAGAATTAAAATTTATATATGAGGAATATGTTAAATTAACGGATAAAGTTACGGAAAAAGATAACATAACACATGCTATACTCGAAAAAGCAAAAAAGCATTATTACAAAAAAGAAAATATTTTATAAATTAAAAAATAAATATATTGACTTATTTTTATATTATGTGTTAAAATGGGTGGCAGTAGCAAAAAGGAGAGTGGGATATCCCGCTCTTTTGTCTGTGTTAGGGGGAATAATATATGTTTAAAGGGCAAAAGCCCAAAAATGTTTTCGAAATTATATATCCCATTGCCAAACCAATTGCCGATGAACTTGGGCTGGAAATTTGGGATATAAAGCTTGTTAAAGAGGGGCCAAATCAATATCTTAGAGTTTTTATAGATAGCGAAGACGGCATAACGCTCGACGATTGCGAAAACATGAGCCGTGCGCTGGATGCTCCGCTCGATGAGCTCGACCCCATACCTGATTCTTACTTTTTGGAAGTTTGCTCCCCCGGAATAGAAAGAGAGCTTTCGAAAGATAAACACCTTGAAAAATATATAGGATATAGTATAAAAATAAGATTGATAAGGCCAAACGAAAATAACGAAAAAGAAATTTTTGGAATTTTAAAAGCTTTCGATAAAGATACCATAGAAATCGAAAATTCGGCCGAAAATAGCAAAATAACATCAATTGCAAGAAAAAATATCGCTCACATAAATTTAAACGAAAACTAAAATTTTAAAAGGAGAAAAACTATGAATGCAGAAATTTTTGAAGCACTGAGACTACTTGAAAAGGAACGCGGAATATCCATGGATTTTATGCTGGAGAAAATCAATAAAGCGATAGTTACCGCGTGTAAAAACACTTATGACGGAAACGAAGAAGTAATAGTAAATTTCGATGAAGAAGAAAATATCTTCGAAGTAGATTTACTAAAAACCGTAGTAAAAGAAGTAACCTTGCCCGGCAAAGAAATTTCTTTGAAAGATGCAAAAAAGATAAATAAAAAAGCAAAAATCGGAGAGCAAGTAAAAATAGTCTTAGATACAAAAGAATTCGGTCGTATCGCCGCTCAAACCGCAAGAAATATAATAAGGCAAGGAATTAAGGACGGCGAAAGAAATCAAATAGCGCAAGAATTTCAAAGCAAACAAGATCAAATAGTCAGTGCACTTATCGAAAGAATAGATGATAAAAGCGGAGCATTCACACTAAGGATAGGCAAAGCGGAATCCACATTGCCAAAAGGCGAGCAAATCGGTAATGAACAAGTAAAAGAAGGCGACCATATAAAGGTCTATGTTTCAAACGTTAAAATGGCTGATAAAGGTCCAAAAATAATGATTTCAAGAACTCATCCGAACTTCGTCAGAAAACTCTTTGAAAATGAAATTCCCGAAATACAAGACGGAACCGTTGAAATTAAATCCGTTTCAAGAGAAGCAGGCTCAAGAAGTAAAGTGGCGGTTCAAAGCCATAATCAAGATGTTGATGCGGTAGGTTCATGTATAGGAGCGCACGGAACGAGGCTTGGCGCTATAATAGATGAAATCGGCGGGGAAAAAATAGATTTGATTGAATATAGCGAAGACCCCGAAAAGTTTATCGCCGCAGCGCTCGCCCCCGCACGTGTTTTAAAAATAGAATTTGACCCCGAAAATCCAAAAACCTGTACTGCAACAGTACCCGATAACCAACTTTCTTTATCAATAGGTAACCGTGGGCAAAACGTACGTTTAGCGGCACGCCTTACGGGATATAAAATTGATATAAGACCGGAAAGCGGATTTTACGGAGAAGATTAAAAAACAAAAAGGTAGTGTAATAATTGGCTTTTAAAAAAACACCTTTAAGAACCTGCATCGGTTGCGGTGAAAAAAAACCGAAAAATGAGCTTATATCAGTAATCAGAAGCCCTAAAAACGAAGGCGCCGTATCATTTGAGGTTTACGAAAGTACCGTAAAAAAAGACGGCCGCAGCGCATATATTTGCAAAAATCCCGAATGCTTTAAAAACGCGCTAAAACACAAAAAACTAGAAAAATCTTTTAAATGTAAAATGGATAAAGAAATTTATGAATCCATTGAAAATATAATAAATAAAAAATCCGGCAGTCAAAACCATGCCAAAAATATAGTCCAAAATGCTAAAGAAATAAAAGTCGTTCCCAAAAATGAAAAACTGCTAAACTTTTTAGGGATAACCAAAAAATCAGGTAATATAGTTCTGGGCATGGATTGCGTAAAAAAAGGTGTTTTGGAAAAAGATATAGGGCTCATATTAATAACTGAAGATATATCAAATAATTCCTTTGAAGAAATTAAAAAGTTCGCTTTTGAAAATAACATAGGAATTTTTAAAATTTCTTACTCAAAAGACAATATTTTCAATCTATTCGGCAAATATTCCGCTATAATAGGAATTAAAAATGAAAACTTTATCGATAAGATTATAAAAATAATCAATTCATCATTAGGTAGTAAAGAAACTCAATCCAAAGAACTTAACCGGGAGGAATGCAATATATGATGATAAAATACAGGGTGCATGAAGTCGCAAAGGATTTAGGCGTTGCAAGTAAAGAAGTTATTGAACTTTTAAAGAACTATCTTGGCGAAGAAAAAAAGCATATGACGGCTCTTACGGAAGAGGAACTTAACGTCATATTTGAATACTATACGCAAAAAAACCGGGTCAAAAGCTTTGACGAATACTTTAACTCCAAACAAGAAAAGCCCGCCCCCGCTCCAAAAGGTGCAAGCGAGCCAAAAGAAAAAGATAAAAAAACACAAGAGGAAAAAATGCCAAAAGCCAAAAAAGATTCGGAAAATCAAGGAAAAGAAACGGCCGCCCAAGAAGCTCCCGATAAAAATTTAAAAACAAAACAACCGCAAAAAGCAGTTAAAAAGCCTCGCCCAAAAGAAAAAACAGAGAAAATAATCCTGACGGGAACCTCCTCCGCTCCGACGATACAAACGGAAGAACCGGTCGGAAAAGTTATTAACACCCGAATTGAAAATGTTAATATCGATAAATATAACGAAAAGTATGACCGTATAGCTTCGGAAAAAATTAAAACCGATAATACCTCCACAAAACAAAAGATCGTACAAAAATCCCAGCAAAGAAATAAATTCAGGAGCGCAAAACGGGAAACCGAAGCCGAAAGATTAAAACGAATTGCGGAAGAACGCAAAGCAAAGCCAATAACGGTTTCTATTCCTGAGGAAATAACAGTTGGTGAACTTGCCCTACGGCTCAAAGCCACGGCCGCCGAAGTAATTAAAAAGCTAATGATGATGGGAACAATGGCTTCCATTAATGATACAATTGATTTTGATACCGCAAGTTTGGTCGCCATGGAATTTCACGCAAAAGTGGAAAAAGAAGAAACCGTAACAATCGAAGAAATGATAATTGATGACAGCGAAGATAAAGAAGAAGACTTACAGCCAAGGGCGCCCGTGGTTGTTGTTATGGGACACGTTGACCACGGTAAAACTTCGCTTTTGGATGCTATTCGTAATGCAGATGTTACTTCCACCGAAGCCGGCGGAATTACGCAGCATATCGGCGCTTATAAAATAACGGCAAGCGGAAAGCCGATAACATTTTTGGATACTCCAGGTCACGAAGCTTTTACAACAATGCGTGCAAGAGGAGCTCAAATTACGGATATAGCCGTTTTGGTCGTTGCCGCCGATGACGGAATAAAACCTCAAACAGTAGAGGCTATAAACCACGCCAAAGCTGCTAATGTTTCGATAATAGTTGCAATAAATAAAATGGATACCGAAGGCGCAAATCCCGATAAAGTCTTACAGCAATTAACAGAATACAACTTACTCCCTGAACAATGGGGCGGAGATGTTCCTTGCATAAAAGTATCCGCAAAACAAAAAACGGGTATTGATGAACTTTTGGAAATGATATTATTGGTGGCAGATATTAAAGAATTAAAAGCCAATCCAAACAGAAACGCAAAAGGTACCGTAATTGAGGCAAAACTCGATAAAGGTCGCGGCCCTGTTGCAAGTATTCTTATACAAAACGGAACGCTACATGTCGGAGATATCGTTGTTGCAGGCACAGCGGTCGGAAAAGTACGTGCAATGACGAACGATAAAGGCGAAAGAGTAAAAGAGGCCGGGCCTTCCATACCGGTTGCAATTACAGGCCTTGATACCGTCCCTGTCGGCGGAGATACGGTAGATGCGGTTTCAAATGAAAAGCTCGCCCGTCAACTTGTCGAGCAGCGCAGAAGCAACCAAAAAGAAGCAGAATTTAACAGCAGAACTAAAGTAACACTTGATAATTTGTTCGATCAAATGCAAATTGGAGACGTTAAGGAACTTAAGATTATAGTAAAAGGCGACGTTCAAGGCTCCGTAGAAGCTGTTAGACAATCCCTTGAAAAGATATCCAACGAGGAAGTCAGAGTTAAAGTTATACATGGAGCCGTAGGTGCAATAAACGAATCAGACGTCATGCTTGCAAACGCTTCTAACGCAATAATAGTAGGCTTTAACGTACGCCCTGAACCAAATGCTTATGAAACAGCCAAGAGAATCGGAGTAGACGTACGTCTTTACAGAATTATTTACGAATGCATAGAAGAAATAACGGCCGCTATGAAAGGTATGCTTGCGCCAAAATATCGTGAAGCCCAGCTTGGCCGTGCGGAATGTCGTGAGGTTTACAAAATTTCGAGCATCGGAACAATTGCGGGATGTTATGTTTTATCCGGAAAAGTTACAAGAAACGCTAAAATCCGCGTTGTACGTGACGGAGTTGTTATATCCGAAGATGAAATATCTTCACTTAAAAGATTTAAAGATGACGCAAAGGAAGTTGCTCAAGGTTTCGAATGCGGTATAGGGCTCCAAAACTTTAACGATATTAAAATCGGCGATATTTTTGAAGCATTTATAATGGAAGAATACCGTGAGGATTAAAAGGAGTATATCATGCCAAGTCATAGATTTCAGCACAATACAGAAGATATAAAAAGAGGAATTATACACATAATATCAACCCTTAAAGATCCTCGCCTTAAGGAAGGCTTTTTGAGCATAATTTCAGTCGATGTTTCAAAAGATAACGGCAGCTGCCATATTTTTGTAAGCTCTTTGGAAGGGCTCGAACACTCGGCCGAAGCTTGCAAAATATTAAACGGTGCATGCGGATTTATAAGAAAAAGACTCGGCGAAAAATTAAGACTACGCTATATTCCAAGCCTGGTCTTTTTCCCAACAGATACAATAGAGTATGCTGCTAAAATATCCAAAAAAATAGAGGAACTAAACAAACCAAGTAGTGCGAGCCAAAACACTCAAAATAAAGATATCTAAACACTTATAGAGCTGATTAAAAATATCAGCTCTCTTTTCCCTTTTGAATATAAAAAAATAAAAATAAAGTGGTGAATAACTATGGTGTCATTACTAAATATTGCAAATATAATAGATAACAAGGATTATTTTTACATCTTAACGCATATGTATCCGGATGGCGATGCGATAGGCTCTGCCTATGCACTATGCCGAGTTTTACAAAAAATGGGCAAGCACGCAAAAATTCTTTGCAACGACCCTATCCCCGAAAAGTTTGAATATATGAAAAATTATATAAAAGCGGAAGATTTTAAACCCGAGTATATAATTGCTCTTGATTTGGCAGATACCTCCTTGCTTGGCGAAAATTTGGAACAATATAAAAACAAAATCAACCTATGTATTGACCATCACGTATCAAACAAAAAGTATTCTCCGCTCTTTTTTATAGATAGCACCGCCGCCGCTACATGCGAAATAATTTATAGGCTAGCACTTGAAATGAATATGCCTTGCGATAGAGAAACCGCCTCTTGTTTGTATACGGGAATAGCAACTGATACAGGCTGCTTTGAATATTCAAATACCACTCCCACAACGCATTTTATAGCAGGCAAACTCATGGAATGCGGGGCGATGGCAAGCCTTATTAATGAACATGTTTTTACCATAAAACCAAGAAAAAAAATTGAGCTCGAAAAAGTTATGTACCAAAATTTAGAATACTTTTTTGAAAATAAATGCGCCATTACTCAGATCACATTAAACGAAATGGAAAAATTGGGAATTAATAACAGCGAACTCGACGGCATTGCATCCATACCAATTAAAATAGAGGGTGTAGATATTGGAATAACCATAAAGGAAGTAAAGCCAAGCGAAAACAAAATTTCCGTAAGAACTTCCGCTAATGTAGACGCAAATAAATTTTGCCAACATTTCGGCGGAGGAGGGCACGCACGAGCCGGCGGTTTTAAACTTTCCGGAAGCACCGAAAGCGCAAAAAACGAGATACTCGACGCTATAAAAGAATTTTTAAAATGGTAGATAAATATGAATGGTATAATAATTATAGATAAACCAAAAGATTATACTTCTTTTGACGTAATTGCTGTGCTCCGAAAAAAACTCGGGCAAAGAAAAATCGGCCATATGGGGACCTTAGACCCTATGGCCACCGGAGTGTTGCCCATTCTTTTGGGAGAAACCGCAAAATTTCAAATATATAACCAAGAAAATGATAAAAGATACATTGCCAAAATGCACTTTGGCACCACAACTGATTCACTTGATATAACAGGCAAAATAATAACCGATATAAAATCAACCATAACAAAAAAGCAGCTCGAAAAGGCGCTAAATGAGTTTATAGGCAATATAGATCAGCTCCCCCCTATGTTTTCGGCAATAAAAAAAGATGGGAAAAAACTATACGACCTTGCACGCAAAGGGATAGAAATTAAGCGAGAGCCAAGAAAAATAACAATTAAAAACTTAATTTTACTTGATTTTGAAAAAGAAACCCAAAACGCAACAATAGACGTTACTTGCTCAAAAGGGACATATATACGTTCACTGTGCTCAGATATAGGAGAAAAGCTCGGCTGTGGCGCAGTAATGACCGATCTAAACCGAATAAAATCAAACGGATTCGATATATCACAGAGCATATCGCTAAAACGAGTAAAAGAGCTATCACTTAGTGAAATAACAGAAAAATACATATTACCAACCGACAGTCTTTTTAAAAATTTAAATAAAGTAAATATTAGCACCGCTCAAGAAGAAAGATTTAAAAATGGCGGAAACTTATCTTTGCAAAGATTAAAATTGCCGCCCGATTTACAAAATAACGAAACAGTAACGGTTTATAACTGCGAAACATTCGTAGGATTAGGTCAAATCGATCAAGAATCCGATGAACTTAAAATCTTAAAATGCCAAATAAAATAAAAAGGGGTGAAATATGAAAGTATATAATAATATTACTAATAAGCCCCCCAAAGAAACAGCCGTTGCACTCGGTTTTTTCGATGGGCTTCATTTAGGACACAAAAAAGTAATAAAAAAAACTATATATTTTAAAAATAAGGGTTTAATTCCAGCTGTGTTTACTTTTTCACAAAACCCAAAATCGGTTTTATCTGATAGCGATATTATGCAGATAACGAATTTAGACGAAAAAGAACGCTATCTTGAAAAAATGGGGGTTGAATTATTTTACGCGGTAGACTTTTTGAAAATAAAAGACCTTTCCCCCGAAGAATTCGTAGAAGAGATATTATTTAAAAAATTAAATGCAAAAGTTGCCGTTTGCGGGTTTAATTATCATTTTGGGCGTGGCGCAGCCGCAGGCGCCGAAGACCTTAAAAAAATTTGCAAAAAGTATGGAATTAAAACTTATATTATAAAGCCCGTTTTATATAAAAAAGAAATTATCAGCTCTACCAAAATACGAAACGCTTTAATAAACAATGATCTTCAAACAGCAAATGATATGCTCGGGATTAATAATATAAAAAATTAAAAACCTCCGAAAGAGTTCAGCGAAATTTTTTATAAGACTTCAAAAACGAACTTATAAGCCAGTCTTTTCACAAGTTTTAATGCTTCTAACAAGCCACAATCATAAATTATAAAAATACGTTGATAAATCATAACCCCCAAAAACAAAATTAAAAGCCGCCGAAAGAGCTCGGCGGCATTTTTTATGAATCACCACAAAAAGCTTACAAAATAGTTTTTTTAGAGGTTTCAATACTTCTACAAGTAATAATTAAAAACTATAAAAATACGTTGATAAGTCATAACTTTCAAAAATAAAATTAAATGCCACCGAGAAAACTCAGTGGCATTTTTTACCGAACTATCTGGCTTTACAGCTAAGAACTATGGCCGACTTTTTGCGAGCTGCAGTATTCTTGTGGATAATTCCCTTGGAAACTGCTTGGTCCAGCTTTTTAAGCGCCGCACCGACGGCAACTTCGGATTTTTCCTCTAATGCTGACTTAATAGCTGTTCTAAGAGCTGATTTATAAGCTTTATTCCTTGCGGTTTTTGTATCTATTACTCTTACTCTTTTTTTGGCAGATTTAATATTAGGCATAAAAATATATCCTCCTCTTTAAAATATTTAACACTATAACTATCTTTCAATACCCGGAAAAATAATTGCTAACGTATCGGCGCCCGTATGAGCACCTATAACCGGAGTTATTGAATGTATTACCACGTTTTTGATACCAAATTTTTTACTTATTTCTTCGGCTAAAAACTTTGCATCATCTTCACAATCGGCATGGGCTATATATATGGGCTCATTACTCATATCCTTTTTTTGAATGCATTCTTCAAGCTTGGAAATCAAAGTAGCGAATGCCTTTTTGCGCCCCCTGACGCTTTCGCAAACACTGAGCGTCCCGTCTTTATCAATTTTCAAAATCGGTTTAATATTCATCATACTTCCGACAAACGCCGTACTACCTGATATTCTGCCTCCACGCTTTAAATGATAAAGATCATCGACTACAAACCAATGGCAAATTTTATGTTTATTCTTATCCAGCCAATCTGCGGTTTCGTCTATGCCAGCACCTTGACTACGCATTTTTGAAGCTTTGAAAGCAAGATACCCCATACCGAGCGACGCACTTAAGGAATCTATTACTCTAAGTTTTCGCTCAGGAAAACGAGTTTTTAACTCGTTCATTGCCAAACATGCGGAATTATACATGCCACTGAGCTTTGATGACAAGCACAGGTAAATAATATCTTTTCCTTGCTCGAAATACTTATTAAAATATTCCTCAAACTCCGAAGGGTTAATCTGAGTTGTAGAAACCGGAACCTTTTGCCTTATTTTTTCATAAAATTCACATATATCAACGCTATCGCCACTATAAACTTTATCGTCGATAAGCACATCCATAGGCAAAGTTAGTATGTCAAAACTATCTTTAAGATCCGAAGGCAAATCCATGGTCAAATCCGAAATAATCACATAATCACTCATATCATATCCGATAAACCAGCAGGCAACCACACCTGCACATCGATTCGCCTCCAAATTCCAAACAATAGTTTTATAAAAACCGAAAACACAACAAATATTATCTCTTGGAAAATTGCGGTGCTTTTCTTGCTTTTTTAAGTCCGTATTTCTTACGTTCTTTCATTCTCGGATCACGCGTTATAAATCCGGCTTTTTTAAGGCTTGGTCTGTATTTTTCAGAATCACATTCCAAAAGAGCTTTTGTGATACCATGTCTTATAGCGCCTGCCTGACCGGCAACTCCGCCGCCCGAAACATTACATACTATATCAAACTTACTTTCATTTTCTGTAAGTACCAACGGCTGACGAACTATAACTTTTAAAGTTTCCAAACCGAAGTATTCGTCTATATCTCTTTGGTTAACTGTTATTTTTCCGCTTCCTTTGTAGAGCCTTACTCTGGCTACGGAGCTTTTTCTTCTACCTGTTCCATAAAAGAAAGGAGTCTTGTTATACATTATTCATTTCCCTCCGCATCGCTAAGTATTTCAGGTTTTTGCGCTTCGTGATTGTGATTTGAACCAACAATCGCACGAAGTCTTGTAATTTGTTTGCGTCCCAAAGAATTGCCCTGAAGCATTCCTTTAACTGCCCAAAACATTGCTTTTTCCGGATTTTCTCTCATTAAAGTATCGTATCTTACGCTCTTTAAGTGACCGATATACCCGGTGTGATGATAGTGATACTTTTTAGTAAGTTTCTTTCCCGTAAGAACTGCCTTTTCACAGTTAATTACGATTACGTGGTCACCACAATCCACGTGCGGAGCAAAAATAGGTTTATTTTTTCCGCGAAGCAAACTGGCAACTTGAACGGCAACTCTACCAAGCGGTTTATCGGCTGCATCTATAATGTACCATTTGCGCTCTACCTGGCCTTTTTTCGGCATAAATGTAGACATTCTTCTTCCTCCCATAAATTAAAAGTCTGACTTTAAGATAATACCACTATATACGCACTTTGTCAACAAAAAATTAATTTTAAAGCATAAAATCTCACGTTTACTTGCTTTTTAATATAATAATCTCTTGTTTTCTCATTTTTGAATTTAAATAAAAAACAATAAAAGGCAAATGTTACATCTCGCAATAAATCAAATAATCTTTTATTTTCAATTGATTCCAAATGCGTACAAAACACCAAAAGGCTCCCGTTTTAAAAACGTGAGCCTTTACTTAAAATATAATTACGTCATTTAACTTAGAAAACGATACGAAAAACAAACTATATTTCTCTAAGCTGTAAAAGCGTTGCAAGCTCGCTATCCAAATTGCTTCTTCTGTTTTTCAAATCGTTTAATTTATTTTCATTTAATCTTATTTCTCTTGAGATTTTCTCTATTTCCCATTCGAGCCTTTCTCTTTCAAAACGGTCGTTTTCATTTTCTTGCGCTCGCAATTTTCTATCAAGTCTTGCTTCTAATTTATTTTTTTTCTTTTCCAAACGTTTTATTTCCGCTTCATTTTTCTTGATTTTTGCTTGCAATTTAAACATGGTATAGTTATTGTTTTTCCGGCGATATTTGCGCATCTCTTGTTCTTGGATTCGGGCAGCTATTTCTTCATTGGATGCGGTATAGTCAGATTCAACGTAAGTCACAGGTGCCGCCTTTGCGAAACTAAAACCAAAAGCTAAACTTGTGGCAGCCAAACCAAGTGCAGTTATTTTCTTTAACATAACATTAAACTCCTTTTCGTTTTTTACATATACTTGCTTTACCATTGTAACATTAAACCATTGAAAAGTCAAATACGCTCTATAAACATACTTTGGCATGTATAGGTTGTAACCGGCGTATAAAATAATAAATTTATAAAACCATTATTAAAAAGCGAGCACACATATTTTCAAGCCTTTAAAAAAATCACATTTTGAGTTATAATTGAGAAGTTATATCTCGATTTTTAAAAGGAGCAAATTTTTTATGTCTGAAAATGAAAAACAAGTAAAAGAAATAACTTCCATGAACGAAGATTTTGCAAAGTGGTATACCGATATAGTAAAAAAAGCGGAACTTATGGACTATTCAAGCGTAAAAGGATGCATGGTAATAGAGCCTTACGGATATGCAATTTGGGAAAATATGGTTTCTATACTCGATAAAAAATTTAAGGAGCTTGGCCACCAAAACGTTTCCATGCCTGTTTTTATACCCGAAAGCCTTCTTCAAAAAGAAAAAGACCATATCGAAGGTTTTGCGCCGGAAGTTGCGTGGGTTACCCACGGCGGAAACGAAAAACTGCAAGAACGCCTTTGCGTAAGGCCTACCTCCGAAACACTGTTTTGCGAACACTTTGCAAAAGTAGTACACTCTTGGCGTGATTTACCGAAACTTTATAACCAATGGTGCAACGTTGTGCGTTGGGAAAAAACAACCCGTCCATTTCTGCGTTCGAGCGAATTTCAGTGGCAAGAAGGGCATACGCTCCATGAAACTCCCGAAGAGGCAAAGCAAGAAACCATAAAAATGCTCGATGTTTACTATAATTTCTTTAAAGAATGCCTTGCAATTCCGGCCATTAAAGGCCAAAAAACCGAAAGCGAAAAATTTGCGGGCGCAGAATCGACATATACAATCGAAGCATTAATGCATGACGGAAAAGCTTTGCAATCGGCAACAAGCCATTACTTCGGAAATCACTTTGCAAAAGCTTTCGAAATAGAATTCCAAAACAGAGATAATAAGCCGCAAAATCCATTCCAAACCTCTTGGGGCTGCTCAACAAGAATGATCGGAGCAATAATTATGGCTCACGGGGACGACAGGGGCCTTGTCCTGCCGCCTAAAGTTGCGCCGATTCAAGTTGTAATCATTCCTATCGCAATGCAAAAAGAGGGTGTTTTGAACAAAGCAAATGAAATTTGCGAAAAATTAAAATCTGTTTGCAGAGTAAAAATTGATGATACTGAAAAATCACCCGGTTGGAAATTTTCGGAATATGAGATGAAGGGCGTCCCGCTAAGACTTGAAATAGGGCCAAAAGATATTGAAAAAAATCAGTGCGTAATCGTCAGACGTGATAATCTTGAGAAAATGTTTGTAAGCTTAGATGATTTAGAAAAAGAAATTCCGGAGCTTCTTAAAAAAGTGCATGAGGGAATGTATCAAAAGGCATTGGAACGAAAAAATCAAATGACACATATCGCACACGACTTTGCAGAATTTAAAAATATCGCCAAAAATGAAGTAGGATTTATAAAAGCAATGTGGTGCGGTGACGAAAAATGCGAAAAAGCAGCCAAAGAACAAACGGCATTTACCTCTAGGTGCATAAAAGACGAAGAAGAAAAAACCGGAGAAAAATGCGCTATATGCGGAAAAAATGCCAAACACCTTGTATACTGGGCAAAAGCCTATTAAAACATTAGAGCAAGGAAATCACAAAATGGAACGAAAAGTTTTTAATAAATTGGTAAGAGATAAAATTCCGGAAATGCTCGATAAAAACGGCGGCGAAACGGAAACTAAAATCTTAAACGATGAAGAATATATAAAATGTCTTTATGAAAAATTAAAAGAAGAATGCAATGAAGTTATAGAGGCTGATTCACGCAAAGATTTAATCGAAGAACTCGCAGATTTACACGAGGTTATCTTAAGCCTTGCCAAAGCTAAAAATATAGGTATGGAAGAAATAGAATCCACAAGAATTAAAAAAAGAGAAAAACGTGGCGGATTCGATTCCAAGATATTTTTAAAAAGTTCGAATATCGTTAATAAAATCTAATCCGGAGGGATACTTAATTTGGAAAAACAAACAATTAAAAAAACTATGGACGGAAACAGTGCAGCTGCGCACTCTGCATATGCGCTTTCGGAAGTAGCCGCAATATATCCGATAACGCCTTCTTCTGTTATGGCTGATGTTACGGATAAATATTCGGTAGCGGGCAAAAAAAACGTGTTCGGTACAGAAGTTGAGGTCATGGAAATGCAATCCGAAGCGGGTGCGGCAGGAGCAATTCACGGCGCACTTTCGGCAGGAGCTTTGGCAACAACTTTTACGTCTTCACAAGGGCTTCTTCTTATGATTCCAAACATGTATAAAATGGCGGGGGAACTGCTCCCATCTGTTATTCATGTAGCCGCCCGAACAGTTGCGGCTCATGCGCTTTCGATATTTGGAGACCATTCCGATATCTACGCTTGCAGACAAACGGGCTACGCGATGCTCTGCGCAAATAATCCGCAAGAAGCGCACCATTTTAGCGCCATAGCGCATCTTTCGGCAATTAAAAGCCATATTCCGTTTTTGCATTTTTTTGATGGCTTCAGAACATCGCACGAAATACAGAAAATCGAACTTTTGGACTATGAAGATTTAAAAAAATTGGTAGATACAAAAGAACTCGAAAAGTTTAAAGGTCGCTCTCTTAACCCAAACAAACCTTTGCTTGGCGGGACAGCTCAAAATGATGATGTGTATTTTCAAAACCGAGAAGCCTGCAATACTTTTTATAATAAGGTTTCCGATACGGTAGAGTTTTATATGAATGAAATAAATAAACTCGCAAAAACAGATTATAGGCCTTTTGAATACTACGGAGCCGAAAATGCCGAAAAAATTATAATTGCAATGGGCTCGGTTTGTGAAACCACCCAAGAAACCATAGATTATATGAATAAAAACGGCGAAAATGTAGGACTCATCAAGGTACGACTCTATCGCCCATTTTCAGCAAAACACTTTTTGAAAACACTGCCGAAAAACGTAAAGAAAATATCGGTTATTGACCGCACGAAAGAGGCAGGCGCCTGCGGAGAACCACTTTATTTAGATATTGTTGCAACGCTTAAAAAATTAGGGATTGAAAATATAGAAGTATTTTCGGGAAGATACGGTTTGAGCTCGAAAAATACTACTCCCTCGCAAATTTTGGCTGTTTACAAAAATATGGATTCTGAAAATCCCAAAAAAGAATTTACAATCGGCATAAAAGACGATGTTACAAACCTTTCGCTTGATATAGATGAAGAAATAGATACAACTCCAAAAGATACTTTTTCTTGCAAATTCTGGGGTATCGGTTCTGACGGAACCGTAGGAGCCGCAAAAAATACTATAAAAATAATCGGAGATAACACCTCAAAATATGTTCAAGGCTTTTTTGAGTACGATTCTAAAAAATCAGGCGGTGTTACGGTTTCTCATTTAAGATTTGGAAACACCCCCATTAAATCGACATACTACGTAGATAAGGCCGATTTTGTCGCCTGCCATACTCCCGAATATATATATAAATATGATATAATCCAAAATTTAAAGAAAAACGGCAGTTTCTTGCTAAACTGCAGCTGGAATGAAGGAGAACTCGAAAAGCGTTTGCCAAATAAAATAAAAAAATATATTGCGGAAAATAATATAAATTTTTATGTGGTGGACGCCGCAAAGATAGCCGGTGATTTGGGACTCGGCGGAAGAATAAACACTACCTTGCAAGCTGCATTTTTTAAAATTACAAAAATAATTGAAGAAAATAAAGCCTTGGAATTTATAAAAGAGGCAATCGAAAAAACATACTCGAAAAAAGGGGCAGAAACAGTAAAAATCAACTGCGCCGCAGCTGAAGCCGGCATGCAATCGGTTAAAAAAGTAGATATCCCAAAATCATGGAAAACCGTCGAAGAAAGCCAAGAGCAGTATAATAAACCTTTTGACGAAAACTCAGAACTCGGTAAATTTTTAGAAAATATCGCAATGCCGATAAACAAACGCCGGGGTAACAACTTGCCCGTTTCAGCATTCTTAAATTATGCGGACGGAAAAATTCCGCTTGGCACATCAGCTTTCGAAAAACGTGGAACTGCAAACTTTGTGCCAGAATGGATACCGGAAAACTGCATACAATGTGGATTTTGCTCATTTGTCTGCCCACATGGAGTTATCCGCCTGGCAGCGCTTACGGACGAGGAACTTAAAAACGTCCCAAATGTTATGTCTTCTAAAAAAATGATAGGTTTCCCAAACTTAAATTTTGCAATAATTGTTTCTCAAAAAGATTGCACAGGTTGCGAAAATTGTGTTTTTGTATGCCCCGGAATCAAAGACAATAAAGCACTTAAAATGGTTAAAAACACAAATGAAAATAAAGTTCAAGAAACCTTTGATTACTGCAATAAATTAAAAATCAAGCCCGAGATTTTTGAAAAATTCAAAGAAACAACCGTAAAAGGTATCGGATTTAAAAAAGAACTTTTGGAATTTTCGGGAGCCTGTGCGGGCTGCGGCGAAACTCCATACGCAAAACTTGCGGTGAATCTTTTCGGCGATAGGATGATTATCGCCAATGCAACGGGTTGTTCTTCGATTTGGGGCGGTTCTTTCCCTTCTTCTCCATATACGGTAAATGACGAAAACAAAGGTCCCGCATGGCAAAACTCGTTATTTGAAGATAATGCGGAATTCGGGCTCGGAATAGCTTTGGCGAAAACTTCTCGCCAAAAACCAATCGTTTCGGCAATAAAAGAATTGGCAAACAAAACAGAGAATACCGAATTTGAATCTTTATGCCAAAACTATATCGAAACAATAAATAATTCTTCCGATAATTTAATCAGCTCAAAAAAATTGATAGAATATTTAGAAAAAAATAAAAAAGCGTTTGAAAAAAGTGAAAATTTAACAAACTATATTCTAAATAACAAAAACGATATAAACACAAAATCTATTTGGATGTTCGGCGGAGACGGTTGGGCTTATGATATCGGATTTGGCGGGCTTGATCACGTTATAGCGTCGGGTAAAAACGTAAATATTTTAGTGTTCGATACGGAAGTATATTCAAATACCGGAGGGCAAGCTTCAAAAGCGACCCCTGAAGGCGCAGTGGCTCAATTTGCATCTTCCGGTAAGAAAACTCCCAAAAAAGATTTGGCGGCAATAGCTACATCCTATGGCTATGTATACGTTGCAAAAGTTTCGCTCGGCGCTAACTTTAACCAATGTATACGTGCATTTACGGAAGCCGAAAGCTATAATGGCCCTTCCATAATAATAGCCTATGCGCCATGCATTAACCACGGCATAAAAGGCGGCATGAAAAACAGCTTACTTTCAGCCAAACAAGCGGTAGAATGCGGTTATTGGAATCTCTTTAGATTCGACCCAAGAAAAAAGGAAGCGGGAGAAAATCCAATGCAAAAAGACAGCAAAGAACCCACTTTACCCACAAAAGAATTCTTTTCCGCTCAAAATAGATTTAAAAATTTAAACAAATAATTTTTTTGATAAAGTATTGCATTATTGTTTTTAATATGTTATAATGTGGTTAATACCGATTGGTACCATTGGTATTAGTAGCTGAGAGGGGGGGCATAAAACTGCGAATTTTAAGCGAGCGTTTTCTCTTGCACTATCTTCCCTAATTTCTTTAAACGCCGTAGGCGCACTGCCGAACACCTCTTACGCGGCAAGTAGCGACGCAAAACTCTCAAGCAATCAAAAAGAAACGGATAAAAAAATAGCAGAACTCCAAGAGCAAATTAGAGAGCTGAGCAAAAAAGTAGAGAACAATGATTTTAAAAAACAGCTCAAGACTCTCGAAGATCAAGTAAAAGATTTGGAAAAACGTGCGAAAAAAGGTGCAAAAAACAAAAAGTTGGATATGAAAATCCACGATCAACAAGTACGTGGATTTTTAAACGTTTTGCAAAATTTAAAAACAATAGCACTTGTAGGCGCCGTCGGACTTGGCGCCGGAACATTTTTCTCAATTATCACCAGCCTTGGATTAATTGCAGCGACACTAACTGTTTTGCTTTCGGGTTTGGGCGTTTCATCAATTACAGCATGGATTTATTACCTCAAGGGATATGTCCAAGTATCGTAGGGTTTCCTATCAATTCAAAGTTAGAAAATCCAAATCGAAAAATCCTATAGTTTACCCAAAATATTTTAAATTATAAAAAGGAGAAATTAGAATGAATTTCAAAAAATTAACAGCAGTAACATTAGCATCAGTTTTTGCTTTGGGAGCATCTTTTAGCGCACAGCCGAAAGCAGCTGCCGCATCAGAAAAAAGTGAAGTGGTTGTAGCCATTGACGCCATTAAGAAAGAAATGAAAACAAATAGGGAATTAAAAGAAAAAATTGAAGAATTGAAAAACGAGAACAAAAGCTTAAGAAAAGCATCAGAAGGTAATAAAACCTCTTTTCTTGGCATGATTGGCAACCTTGTTAAATATGTGGGAGGAATTGTTTTACTCGCAGTAGCAGTTGATACAGCTCGTGAGCTAAAAGCCGGAGAGTTTGTTTTAGGTGTTGCCGGACGGGTTATGGAAAAAGCCGGCGATGTCAAGAGTTTCGTTAGCAATGTAATATTCGCACGGCGCTCCAACGAGGGCAACGACATGGTACCCTCACTAAACGGCGACGGCGCTCCCCCAATCTTTTAAGTATGAGTGCGGCCTCCTGAATAACTGAGGGAGAATTACCGATGACCCACCGAGAATATCGGTGGGTTTATGAATAATATCGAAAGGGAAATATAAATATGAACCTTAAAAAATTAGTTTCCATAGGATTATCATTTCTTTTTGCAGCTGCTATACCTGTTTTTTCATCGCCTGTTTCATTGGCAACTAACGAAGAAGAAATAGAAGTAGCTATTGAACAACAAAACGAAGAGATAGAAAGATTAGAAAGCAAAATCGAAAATATAAAATCGAAAAATGCAGAAAATATCGAAACGCTGGAAAAGGAAGTTAAAAAAATAAAGAAAGAATTAAAAGAAGTCAAAGATTCCAAAAGCGGCGGTCGTGGCTTTTTTGAAGCTGTGATTAAAAAAACTTCGGCAGCCGGTGTGGCTTTTACTACCTCATATGCACTCTTAACTTCAACAGATACGGGTAACAACATGACCAGAAAGTTTGCACAAGGATTAATTTCTTTGCGTACAACCTTGGACCCTGAATATGAGAGCGGAAATCCTTTACATGCCATCGGTAGATTTTTTGGTTCGCGCATAGGTGCCGCAGTAAACAACACTGAAAGTGCTCTTGCTTTAAGTGCTATCGCTGCGTTGTGTGCGTTTGTATTTGCATAATCAGACCTTAAAAACGCACGATACTTTCTGCTTAAAATATATAATTTAAGCTCGAGCTATTTAACGTATCAAAATTTTATATAAAATAATTTTATGTTTAGAACAAGAACAACTATAAAGCAGAAAATCAGTTTAATTAATATAAACATAAATTAAAATCATTTGAAAGATGATAAATAAATAATATGAAAAAATTTTTTGCAACTGTTTTGGCACTATGCATGTCTTTATGCATTTTTGCCGTACCATCTTCCGCAGAAAAACATGTCAGAAGCGATGACGGCGCTGTGATGGTGTGTAACTGTCAATCCAAAAACAAAACAAGAGCCAGAAAACAATCATCTTTGTTAAGAGTAATTGGAGAAAGTATAAAATGGGCCGGTATAGTAGTGGCCTCCGCAGGCGGTTTGGGATACATATGCTGCCTAGGCGCTGAAGCTTTAAGGTATGCATTCGGAAATGTTCGAGAAAATGACGGCAATATATTCAGACGTGCTTATAACCGACTTGATATGCGCGTAGCCATAGAAGTATGCGACCACATATTAAGTACGGCCGTTAACGCCCTGCGCGCTGCTGCGCATGAGCAAAATCACGGTGGCGACCAAATCCAAATAATACTATGTGATTAAACCGATTATCCAAGCACTTAGAACTCAAATATAACGACCCTAAATTTATTTAAAAACATATTTTGCAATTAGGAGAATCAAAAAGCCATGAAACTCAAAAGAATTTTTGCTTGTGCTCTGGCTTTAGTTTTTACGGCATCCACCATTATAGCTCACCCTGCATCAGCAACAGATTCGGCAAAAAATATTGACGAAAGTCAAAAAATAATTTACAATAAAACAAATAAAAAATTGACTAAATCAAACGGCACATGTGAAAAAGTATATTCCGATTCCACGGACGAAGAAAACGCAGCCGAAGCCGACACCCCTGATTCTGAAGATTCAGAAACCGAAGCTGCTAAAGCTACTTACGATGATGATGAAATAGATGAAGAAATTGAAACACCCAACAAGCAAATTAAAGAATTAAAAGACAAAATCAAAGTATTAAGACGAGAAAATACAGCATTAAAAAATAAATCCGGTATTTTAAATATGATTAAAACGTGCTTCTGGAAAGTGACGGTTGGCGCTTTGGTGTTTTTAACGTCATTTGTTTTGTTAATATCTACTAATAAAGGTGTGCAAATCTTAAATAGTGCCCTCGCCAATTTTGCAGGAACCAGTAGAATGTTTTATGATTCGCAAGAACATGTTATATCCGGTGCACCAATAAGTGTAATCCGGTATTACTGGCGCTCCGGAAGCCCTGCGGTGAATCCTTGGTCAGAGCTTGTGCAACAATAAGTGCAATTCCGGCTTTACTGGCGCTTCTCTTAGCTTAAAACACCAATAAATCGCAATATTGATTTACCTTAAGCGTAGATATTCGGCAATTAAAAATATTTTATTTAAAAAATTTCACCACCGCTTTATTCAGGCGGTGGTGATTTTATGCTTTTAATACCGGTTCCAAAACAGAAAATTTAGTTTCTATAAGCTTTGTGCTTTCTACGGGCGAATATAAAAAATGATCTATGTGCGAGCCGCTGTAGAAATACTTAAGCTTTGCTTTGTAATCGGTATTTTTCTCAAAAGCATCTATAATAACAAGTTTTATTTTCATTTTATCAGGAACAATATTTTTTATGTAAACACTAACTTGCATACCGGAAGAAACGTTATCGCAAGGCTCCGCAAGACCAGCTAAATTCGGAGTAAGTTCAACAAAAACGCCATAGTCTTCTGTGGAACGCACTATTCCTCCCACGGTTTCACCAATCGAAAACAAGTCTGCGTTTTCTTGCCAGGTGCCTAAAAGCTCCTTGTGAGTTAAATTTATTCTGTTTTCGTCCAAACTTTTTACAATAACCTTAATATCCATTCCGATATAAAATCGCTCCCTAGGGTGAGAAATGCGTGAAACAGATATCGTATCAATGGGCAAAAATGAAATTATCCCACAACCTATATCCACAAAAGCGCCAAAATTTTCCAAATGCGTAACTTTTGCGCCAATAACATCGCCCGGAACCATTTTGGAAATGTAATTATCCATACATACTTCCTGAGCCATTCTTCTGGATAAAATTGCTACCGTTTCACCCAAAGAATTTTTCCGAAAGCCTGTGATAATAAAACACACGGGCCTATTTACCCTAGATATAACGGCTATATCACGAACTAACCCCTCTTTAAGACCGATTGCTCCCTCGTCATGGGGAATTATCCCCTTCATAAAACCAAAATCAACAATTAAGTTGTGTTCGCTATCACACACAACAGCCTTGGATTCCAAAATTTTTTTGCTGTTATATGCATCTGTAAAGTTTGAAAAATTCTTTAAATAGTATTTATTTTCAAAACTATCAATTAGCCTTCCCTCAGGATAAAAATCTACCATTTTACGCCCTCCAGTTTAATAATCTACATATAAAAATTTATATGCAAACACGGTGGCGCAATATTCTAAAAATGCTTTTTAAAAAGCTTATCTTCTCCTTGGAGGAAATCTTTTTATCTTTTCTCTTCTCTTTCTTATTCTATTTGCACGAATAAGTAACAACCAATATAAAATAAGTAAAATTGAAAACAAAGAAAAAACAACTATAAAAATTGGATTTTTAAAAACTCTTCCCAAAAAGCGCAAAACAACTAAAAAGTAGCTCTTTTTAAACGTAGACGACGAAACCACATTGAATGAGCCGATTTTCTGACCTTTATAAAAAACATCGGCATTTCCCACAACATCACCGCAAGAAATAGGAGCCTCTATTTTTTCCGGTATATTTACTTTTAAGCTAATATCTTTTTGGTTAAAATCCATAGGAAGTGAAGGCGAAAAATCGACCTCTGGTAATAAAAGAAGCTTATCATGATTCCAAACAAGTTCAATCGGTATTTCATCAATTGGAGTATTTTTTGAATATAATTTAACCGGCTTAAGTTCATCAAATGCCCAAATATAAATATTTTTAGTATCTACCATGGCCATGTTTTTTTCGATTTTATTCCCGTTATCATCTTTAACAGGCCCTCCCATAACCACGCTTATATAAGAACTTTTACCTTTTTGAGCATATGAAACCAAACACCTACCCGCTTCTTCCACGTATCCGGTTTTTATGCCCTTTACATATGGGTAGTAATAACTCCCACCACGTTTTGGATCCATCATGCTGTTGGTGGTTATTACGGGATCTCGTTCATCTCCAAATATATTACATTCACTTTTTGAAACAATATTTAAAAATCCGGGAATATTCATAGCATACCTTGTAATTTTATAAATATCCAAAGCCGTTGAATATTGATCCGCATCATAAAACCCGTCAGGATTTGCAAAATGCGTATTTTGGCAACCTACAAGCTGCGCCTTTTCATTCATTTTATTTACAAAATTGGAAATATCTCCTCCGCCACAATAATCAGCAATTACCTTGGCAGCATATCCTGATGAAGATATAAGCATAGCTTTAAAAAGGTCAGATAAAGAAAGTTCTTCCCCGTTTTTGAGCTTAACTCCGGAACTTTCGGGATCTACTTGATCAAGTACTTCTTGGCGTACTTTAACTTTGGTTTTATTTATATCTTTAGCCGATTCATAAGCCACTATAAAAGTCATTATTTTGGTAAGCGAAGCAGGGCTTCTGCGCTCATTTATATTTTTTTCAACTATTGGCGCATCTGTATTCATATCAACAACAAGGGCCGAAGCGGAATTTAATTCTTTATCATAAAGCATAACTGCGCCGGCACTATACATTCCAAAAAACAAAAAAGAAATCAATAAAAACGAAAAAAACTTTTTAATCACAACGGTTCATTCCTTCTAAAACATTAATAAAACAACCAAAAAATCGGTATATCTACACATATACCGATTTTTCACATCTTCTAAATTTAACTATAACTCAATATTTGCACCACTATATATGCTACCCTCGTTTATATTATCCATCTTATCCAAATTGTCAAAATCGATTGATTCAACTTCAACATTCTTCTCGATCGTAACATCTCTATACCTATGAATACCTGTACCGGCAGGCAACAATTTACCAATAATAACGTTCTCTTTAAGGCCGATAAGCGGATCAACTTTACCTTTAATGGCGGCCTCCGTAAGAACTCTGGTTGTTTCTTGGAATGATGCGGCAGAAAGGAAAGAATCGGTTGCAAGGGAGGCTTTTGTAATACCCAAAAGTATTGGAGTACACACAGCTTCTTCCAGCTCTGTTTCGCCTGCTTCTTTTCTCTTTCTAATCTCGGCGTTTGCATGCAAAAACTCTGTTTTATATATAATGGAATTTTGCAGTAAATCAGTATCTCCGGGTTCATCAATACGTACTTTTTGCATCATCTGGCGAACAATAACTTCAATATGTTTATCATTAATATCAACGCCCTGCATTCTGTACACTCTCTGAACTTCCTGAATCAGATATGCTTCAACCGCTTCAGGTCCTTTTATAGCCAAAACATCATGCGGATTAACCGAACCTTCTGTGATCATATCGCCGGCCTCGATAGTTTGACCTTCTTCAACGCAAAGCCTTGAACCAAATGGAATAAGATAAATTTTTTCGTCTCCCGTTTCTTTATCATAAACAACTACATGACGGTTATTTTTAATTTCTTCAAAACGAACTTCGCCTTTTATCTCGCTGATAATAGCCAAATGTTTAGGCTTACGACCCTCGAAAAGTTCTTCAACACGCGGCAAACCTTGAGTAATATCTTCAGAACTTGCGATACCACCCGTGTGGAATGTTCTCATGGTAAGCTGCGTACCGGGTTCACCGATTGATTGCGCCGCAATTATACCAACCGCTTCTCCAACCGCAACAGGAAGACCATTCGCAAGGTTGGCGCCATAACATTTTCTACACACGCCCTGTTTGGACTGACAGTTAAGGATAGACCTTATTTCAATCCTCTCAACGCCATGGGAAATAATAGTCTTTGCGTCTTTATGATCCATAAGTTTATCTTTTGAAACCAATACTTGTTTCGTTTTGGGGTCCTTGAAATCTTCGCAAAGATATCTTCCAATTAAGCGTTCTTCGAAACTTTCAATAGATTCTTTACCATCTTTAATTTCAAATACTGTAATGCCTTTTTTGGTTCCGCAATCATCTTCACGTATAATAACTTCCTGCGAAACGTCAACCAGTCTACGTGTAAGGTATCCTGAGTCTGCCGTACGAAGTGCGGTATCGGCCGAACCTTTCCTTGCACCACGAGAAGCAATAAAGTATTCAAGTATATTAAGGCCCTCACGATAGTTACCTCTTATCGGAATTTCTATCGTAGTACCGGAAGCATTGGCAATAAGTCCGCGCATACCTGCAAGCTGCCTTATCTGACTCATGGACCCACGAGCTCCGGAATTTGCCATCATGTAAACCGGATTATACTTATCCAAATTCTTTTGAAGTGCCAAAGAAACATCATCGGTTGCCTTTTCCCAAATTTTAATTGCATGATTTTTTCTTTCTTGGTCAGACATTAATCCTCTGCGATAATCTTTCAAAATACTATCTATATCTTCTTCGGCACGTGCCAAAATATCTTTCTTGGCAGGCGGTATAACGGCGTCTCCGACTGCGATTGTAATAGCACCTTTTGTGGAATATTTAAAACCAAGCGACTTAATATTATCGAGTATTTCAGATGTTTTTTGAGTACCATGAATTCTTATGCAAGCGTCAACAATACTTTCAAGTTGCTTTTTACCCACCAAAAATCCTATTTCCAAATCAAAAGCATTATCAGGGTTGGTTCTATCGACAAAACCTAAATCTTGCGGAATTGGCTGATTGAAAATAATACGTCCGACAGTTGTTTCAATTAGCTTTGAACTACCATTTAATTCTCTTCTGACCTTTATTTTAGCATGCAGCCCCACATCTTTGGCATCATAAGCCATAAGTGCTTCGTCAAAATCTCTAAATACTTTTCCTTCGCCGGGTTCACCGTCTTTTTCAAGAGTCAGATAGTAAGAACCGAGCACCATATCTTGAGTAGGAACGGTTACAGGACGTCCGTCTGAAGGTTTTAAAAGGTTACCTGAGGCAAGCATTAAAAACCTGGCTTCGGCTTGAGCCTCAGCAGAAAGCGGGACGTGAACAGCCATTTGGTCTCCGTCAAAGTCTGCGTTATAGGCAGAACAAACAAGTGGGTGAAGTTTAAGTGCCCTACCTTCAACCAAAACAGGTTCAAAAGCCTGTATTCCGAGCCTATGGAGCGTTGGAGCACGGTTAAGGAGCACAGGGTGACCTTTAATAACTATTTCGAGCGCGTCCCAAACCTCAGGGCGACACCTATCAACAGCTTTTCTGGCTGCCTTTATGTTATTTACAACGCCTATTTCAACAAGCCTTTTCATAACAAAAGGTTTGAAAAGCTCAAGCGCCATTTCCTTTGGGAGACCGCATTGATATATCTTAAGTTCCGGTCCTACAACTATAACCGACCTTCCCGAGTAGTCAACACGTTTTCCGAGTAGGTTCTGTCTAAACCTTCCTTGTTTACCTTTGAGCATATCGGAAAGAGATTTTAGCGGTCTGTTGTTTGGCCCTGTAACAGGTCTTCCACGGCGTCCGTTATCAATCAAAGCATCAACGGATTCCTGCAGCATTCTCTTTTCGTTTCTGATGATAATATCAGGCGCACCGAGATCCATTAACCGTTTCAAACGATTATTTCTGTTTATAACGCGCCTATATAAATCATTAAGGTCAGAAGTTGCAAAGCGTCCGCCATCGAGCTGTACCATCGGGCGAAGGTCAGGCGGAATTACGGGAAGAGCTTCAAGGATCATCCATTCAGGTCTATTGCCCGAAAGTCTAAATGATTCAACAGCTTCCAAACGCTTAAGTATTCTAACTCTTTTTTGGCCCGTAGCCGTGACAAGCGCTTCTTTTAAATCTTCGGAAAGGGATTCCAAATCTATTTTTTCCAAAAGCTTTTTAATAGCTTCCGCGCCCATTCCTGCTTCAAAATCGTCTTCATATTTTTCACGCATATCAGCGTATTCTTTTTCGGTTAAGAATTGTTGCTCCATAAGCTCTTTAACATCACCGGGGTCAATAACCACGTAAAGAGCAAAATAGAGGACTTTTTCGAGCATTCTTGGCGACATATCCAAAATAAGACCCATTCTTGATGGAATACCCTTAAAATACCAAATATGCGAAACAGGTGCAGCAAGTTCTATGTGTCCCATACGTTCACGTCTTACTTTGGAACGTGTTACTTCAACTCCGCAGCGATCGCACACTTTGCCTTTATATCTAATTCTCTTGTATTTACCGCAATGGCATTCCCAGTCTTTTTGAGGTCCAAAAATTCTCTCACAAAATAATCCGTCAGTTTCGGGCTTCAAAGTTCTGTAATTTATTGTTTCAGGCTTTTTGACCTCCCCATAAGACCACTCTCTGATTTTATCGGGAGATGCCAACCCTATTTTTATTGATTCGAAAATATTAAAATCCATACTGCAACCCCTTAAGATTTATTATAAAAATGTACTATTTATATCACAGATGTTTCGATATATCATGGACTTTTGAAGTGAAAGTTAAACACCGGCTATTCACTTCAAAAATCCGACTTCTAAAGCCTAAAACTCTTCGTTATCCAACGATTCACCGGCATCTTCACCGATTTCATCTATTTCCGGCGCTATATCCTCATCTTCATCAACACTCTCGATTTCATAGCCTTTTTTATCTTCATCAGTCATAACTTCAGGGCCTAAAATATCTTTTTCTATCGCTATTCCGGCATCATCTTCCTCATCAAAATCTCGCTTGAGATCAATTTCATTATTATCTCTATCAAGCACCGAAAGGTCAAGACCAATAGATTGAAGTTCTTTAATTAAAACTTTGAAAGATTCAGGAATTCCGGGTTTAGGAATATTTTGACCTTTGACTATGGATTCATAGGTCTTAACTCTTCCGACAACGTCATCAGATTTAACCGTTAAAATTTCTTGTAACGTATAAGCCGCACCGTAAGCTTCGAGCGCCCAAACTTCCATTTCTCCGAAACGCTGTCCGCCGAACTGCGCTTTACCACCAAGCGGTTGCTGAGTGACAAGTGAGTAAGGACCCGTTGAACGAGCATGAATTTTATCATCAACCAAGTGGTGAAGTTTAAGGTAATACATATATCCAACAGTAACCGGATTATCAAAGTATTCGCCGGTTCTTCCGTCTTTTAGACGTATCTTGCCACTTTCATCATATCCCGCTTTTTTCAAACATTCAAATATATCATCTTCGTGCGCACCATCGAAAACAGGTGTGGCAATCTTCCAACCAAGGGCTTTTGCCGCATAACCGAGGTGAACCTCCAAAACCTGACCGATATTCATACGGGAAGGAACGCCCAAAGGATTTAAAACTATATCAAGAGGCGTACCATCAGGCAAGAAAGGCATATCTTCAACCGGTAAAATTCTTGAAACAACACCCTTATTACCGTGTCTTCCTGCCATTTTATCTCCGACTGAAATCTTTCTCTTTTGAGCTATATAACATCTGACTACCTTATTAACACCAGGTTGAAGCTCATCTTTACTGTTTTCACGGGTAAACACTTTAACGTCAACAATAACGCCATATTCACCATGAGGAACTCTAAGCGAAGTATCCCTTACTTCCCTTGCTTTTTCACCAAATATTGCGCGAAGTAGCCTTTCCTCTGCGGTAAGTTCGGTTTCTCCTTTTGGGGTTACTTTACCTACCAAAATGTCGCCCGCTCTTACCTCGGCGCCTACTCTTATAATTCCGTCTTCGTCTAAATCTTTGAGTAAATCTTCGTTGACGTTCGGGATATCTCTGGTGATTTCCTCGGGACCAAGTTTTGTATCTCTTGATTCTATCTCATATTTTTCTATATGAATTGAAGTATAAACATCTTCTCTGACAATCTTTTCGCTTATCAAAACTGCGTCTTCGTAGTTATAGCCTTCCCACGTCATAAAACCGATAAGAGCATTTTTGCCCAAACTGATTTCTCCGTTATCGGTAGCGGGACCATCAGCCAAAACTTCACCGGCCACAAACTTTTGTCCAACCGAAACGATCGGAACTTGATTTACGCAAGTGCTCTGGTTTGAACGCGCAAATTTAATCAAATGGAAAACATCTTTTTTGCCGGAATTATACTCAACAACTATCTTATCGGCGCTGACGCTTGTAACAACGCCATCTTCTTTTGCCAAAACGCAAACGCCGGAATCTACGCCCGCTTGATATTCCATACCCGTTCCAACGATAGGTGCTTCGCTCTTTAAAAGCGGAACAGCTTGCTTCTGCATGTTTGAACCCATGAGTGCACGGTTTGCGTCATCGTTTTCAAGGAAAGGAATCATCGCCGTAGCAACAGATACAACCATTTTTGGAGATACGTCCATGTAATCCGCATCACTGCTTGGAACTTCCACAAATTGATCCCTATATCTACCGTTAACTTTAGCATGGACAAATCTGCCGTTCTCATCAAGTGGCTCGTTTGCTTGGGCTACTATGTATCTATCTTCTTCATCAGCTGTCATGTAAACAACCTCGGAAGTAACTTTACCTGTTTTTTTATCAACCTTGCGGAAAGGAGCCTCTATAAAGCCATACTCGTTTACCTTTGCAAAGGTTGAAAGATAAGAAATAAGTCCTATATTCGGGCCTTCAGGGGTTTCAATAGGGCACATACGTCCATAATGGCTATAGTGAACGTCACGGACTTCAAATCCCGCACGATCTCTCGAAAGTCCCCCGGGGCCAAGCGCAGAAAGACGCCTTTTGTGAGTAAGTTCTGAAAGCGGATTTGTCTGGTCCATAAACTGCGAAAGGGGTGATGAACCAAAAAACTCTTTAACAGCAGCAACAATGGGGCGGATATTAATAAGTGCGTTTGGAGTGATAACGTCCAAATCTTGGGCTTGGAGCGTCATTCTTTCTCTTATAACTCTTTCAAGCCTTGAAAAACCTATTCTTACCTGATTTTGCAAAAGCTCACCAACGGAGCGAATACGTCTGTTTCCGAGGTGGTCGATATCATCTGTTACACCGATACCGTGCATTAAACAGTTCATATAGTTAATAGAAGCAAAAATATCATCTATTATTATGTGCTTTGGAACTAATTCGTCTTTTCTGGCTCTGATAGTATTTTTAAGTTCTTTTTCATCTTTACAACTATTTAAAATTTCATAAAGAATACTAAATCTGACTTTTTCTTTTATATCGCAATATTTTTTGGCGTCAAATTTAACATATTTGCTGATATCTACCATTCCGTTGGAAATAATTTTAATTTCTTTTCCATCTTTTTTGACATAAGCCATACAAACACCGGCGTTTTCTATTTCCAGTGCTTTTTCTTCCGAAACAACCTCCCCGATATCTGCCAAAATCTCGCCCGTCATAGGATTTACCACGGGACTTGCAAGTTCTTGCCCTATCAAACGACTTGATATCGCAAGCTTCTTGTTATATTTATATCTTCCTACTCTTGATAGATCATATCTTCTGGCATCAAAAAGCAAAGAATTAAGATGTGCTTGGGAATTTTCAAGCGTAGGAGGTTCACCCGGGCGAAGCTTTCTGTAAACCTCAAAAAGTGCTTCTTCCGTATTTTTACATGCATCTTTTTCAATTGTTGCCAAAAGGCGCTCATCATTGCCAAAATAATCCGTTATTTCAGCGTCAGTTCCAAGCCCAAGTGCCCTTATAAAAGTGGTTAGGGGAATTTTACGGTTTTTATCAATACGAACATACAATATATCATTTGAATCCGTTTCGTATTCAAGCCATGCACCGCGATTAGGTATAACGGTCGAACTAAAAAGCTCCTTACCTGTTTTATCATATTCCATTTTGAAATAAACGCCCGGAGAACGCACAAGCTGGGATATGACTACACGTTCCGCCCCATTTATTATAAATGTTCCGCTATTTGTCATTATTGGAAAATCGCCCATAAACACATCAGATTCTTTAACCTGACCCGTTTCACGGTTAAGAAGCCTTGCCGTAACTCTGAGTGCTGCGGCATAAGTAGTTTCCCGCTCTTTGCACTCGTCAATATCATAATTGGGGTGATTGATATCCATAGTATAGTCAACAAAGTCTAAAACCAAATTACCTGTATAATCGGTTATACCCGATACATCTTTGAAAACTTCTTTTAATCCTTCTTCCAAAAACCATTTGTAGGAATTTTTTTGAATTTCCAAAAGATTAGGCAGTTTAATTACCTCGTCGATTTTAGAAAAACTCATTCTGGTAGTCTTACCAAGCTTGATAGGTTTGACATTTACCATAGACTAAAAACACTCCATTCGTTTTTTACGTTTTACTTACGTTTTAAAAAGAACTCGTATATCCTCAATAAACATCAAAAATTGCAAACTCACAAAAATATTTTCTACAATTTTACTTGCTTTTACAATTAAACTATGGTAGCATGAGAATGATTTTAACGTTTTTAAGAGATATAACGCAATAAAGTATTATACTTCATTTTCAAAAGCATGTCAAGTAGAATTCTTTAAATATTTTAGTTAATTTTTCCCCGGACAACGCCAAAATATTTAAAGATTTTCTTTATTTAGTATCAAACAGGAGGAAAAACCAATGGACATTTATCAAGAATTAGTCGAGCGTGACCTTATTGCACAAACAACAAACGAGGAAAAAGTAAAAGATATATTAAAAAACAAGAAAGTCCCGTTTTATATAGGTTTTGAACCTACTGCCGACTCCCTCCACGTAGGGCACTTCGTGCAGATAATGATAATGTCGAGGCTCCAAAAAGCAGGACATATTCCGATTATTTTGTTCGGTGGCGCAACGGCGCTTATCGGAGATCCTTCCGGTAAAACCGATATGCGGCGCATGATGACGCAAGAAGAAATAAACCACAATATAGAATGCTTTAAAAAACAAGCATCAAAATTTATAGATTTCTCACCCGGAAAAGCATATATAGTAAACAATGCGTATTGGCTTTTGGATTTAAACTATATAAAGTTTTTGCGTGAAATCGGCGTATATTTTTCTGTAAACAGGATGCTCGCCGCAGAATGCTATAAACAGCGCTTAGATCATGGGCTTACGTTTTTCGAACTAAATTATATGATAATGCAAAGTTATGATTTCCTTGTTCTCAGCCGAAAATATAATTGCTTCTTGGAGCTCGGCGGCGATGACCAATGGAGCAACATTATCGGCGGTGTGGAGCTTATCAGAAAATGCGACCAAAAAGAAGCTTACGGTCTAACTTTTGCACTTTTAACCACAAGCGAAGGTAAAAAAATGGGGAAAACCGAAAAAGGCGCATTGTGGCTCGATGAAAATAAAACCTCACCCTATGATTTTTTCCAGTACTGGAGAAACGTAAACGACAGCGATGTTATAAAGTGTTTGAAAATGTTAACATTCCTGCCGGTGGAAGAAATTAAAAAATACGAGAAATTGGAAGGGCAAGAATTAAACGAGGTAAAAGAATTATTGGCTTTTGAAATAACAAAGCTCGTCCACGGGGAAGAAAAAGCCAAAAAAACCTTAGAAACCGCCAGAAGTTTGTTCTCTAATAAAAATAATCAAGCAGATATGCCAACATATACTATTGATAAAACCTATGTTAATACGCAAGATATCGAGATTTTAGATGTTTTAAAACAATCAGGGCTTGTAGCTTCCAAAAGCGATGGCAGACGTCTTATAGAGCAAGGCGGCGTTACGGTAGACGGCCAAAAAATATCGGATGTATGTTTTAAAATATCCGTAAAAGACCTTGAAAAAGGCGTGGTTATCAAAAAAGGAAAGAAAACGTATAAAAAAATTCTGCTAAAGTAGTTTTTCGCACCAACGCAACGCAAAAAATCGTCTCCCACTTTAAAAAATAAAGTCGGGAGGCTTGTTTATTTTTAAATACGCTATAATACCAAAATCATATAAGTTAATTAAACCATAAAGCCCACAGATGAAAAAAATTATTTCCGCTCGCAACAAGTGCGGCGGAAATGATTTTTTGCTTATTCAAATATTTTTTCAATATCTTTGATTATTAAAACTCATCCCCATTACTTAACGCGTTTCTTTCTAGCAACCTTCGTTGCCGGATTATTCTTTAAGTGAACTGGTGGTTGCTGTGGCAATTTTTTCTGTGCAGAAGCTACTTTTTTAGTTATCGCATTATGATCTGTGTTTTCTAATTTAGCATCTACCCCCGCGGTCTCAACACCTTTAGGAATCTCGCTGAATTCATTACTCTGGACCGATTCTTGAATTTCTTTTGCCACATCTTTCTCATTAACACTATTTTCGAATTCAAAGGTTTCAACAGCGGATCCTTTAATATTCTTATTTTCTACATCAACACTTTCACTTTGTTTTTGTTCCTGAGATTTTAAAGAGTTTTCTTTAGCTTCTTCATTGGACCAAGTGGCTTCAGCATCTTTATTTTCTTCTTTATTTACAGCGGCATCGCTTCCATTTTTATCCTCATTTTTCATTTTTGAAGTTTCTTTTTCAGATTTCTCCCCTTCTTCATTCGGAAGAGTAAATTCTTCCTCTCTTACATCAAATGTCTCATTTTCCAAGTTAAAGTCAACGTACAACCGCTTATTTTTATAATAATCTCTAACATCAATTCCCTTTTCCTTGCATTCAACGGTTTTTGCGTATACTTCAAGCTGAATAAGCATTGACAAATCAGATTCAAGAATAAATACGGTACTTGCACCTTGATTTTTTCTTTCAACCGCTTGGGCTATTCTTAGATAAACTTCATCTGAAATAACAACTTCAGGCCCACCAATTTCCGGATGTTTCCAGAAATCAATACACAATTTTGTGAATTCTTTTTTCGCAATTTCCAAATAATCTTCAACAGAAAGATTTTCAAATTCAACGGGTCTTATTCTGTTGATGAAAGATTTATCATGCTTTACGTTATAAGTTCTCGAACCCGTGCCGTCATCGTCTTTAGATGTTACGGTGTTCTGGTTTCCGCTCATAGCCGCTGAACTCTCATTAGACGTTAAAATAAATGTCATACCGGAACAATCAATAGTTTGCCCTCTTACGCGAATCACACCATTATCCACGATGGTTCTAAATACCTCATCAATCTCTTTCGACCACATTTTATCATACTCATCAATTAAAATTATGCCATTTGGATGTTCTTTAATATATCTTACAAGGCTTCTGGGTTGTGTGGAATCTCCCCCGCCTGTTCCATAGGTTCCGCTATAGCCACCATAGTATCCTCCATAAGAGCCGGTTCCAAACAACTGCTCAAGTTTCGTTTCTTTACTACTTCCCGTATCTATCTCTGAAGCGGAAATTTTATAGACTTCATCGTAATTAGATAAAATTTTATATTTTGCAAGACCTTCCCCCATCATGCTCTTACCTGTTCTGGATGGGCCATAGAAATAAAGAACGTCACCTCGTTGATATTTCTGACCTGTTATCTCCGCCTGTTTTTTTCTTTGCAAAATATCAAAAACTATAGCTCTTATTTCCTTTTTTGCTTTTTCTTGACCTTTTATCTCCTTGAAAAGATAATCAAGATTATCAATCGATTCATGCAAATCTACAGGTACATTGGTCCACTCGTTTATAATCTGCTTACGATAGCTGTTGACATTTTCCCAAAATCTTGAAAGGCTCCACCACGCACCGGATATTTGAGATACAGCTTTCGATGGTCTACCGGCCTTTTCCAACTTTTTAGAAACAGTATCCAACATATTAGAACCAAATTCCCAGGCAATGGGTATCCAAGCAAGCCACGCATGCCTGCGAAACCAGCCGGGCTGGTTGTTTTGAGCTCCCTGAGCTCCTTGCGCTCCGGCTCCAGGGGCTGCCCCCGGAGCCGCTGCTCCCGCCCCCGGGACTGCTCCGGCGCCTGCCGGGGCCGCTCCCCCTGCCCCTTGTGGGTTTAGCATCTGTCCCAACTGCTGCAAAAAATTCAAAGCCTGCTGTTGCTGCGGATTTAATTGTGGCGGCTGTGGTTGTGGTTGCGGTTGCGGTTGTCCCGGCTGCGGTTGCGGCTGTGGCGGTTGCGGCTGTGGCTGTTGTTGCGGTTGTCCTGGCTGTGGTTGTGGTTGTGGTTGCGGTTGCGGTTGCGGTTGCGGTTGCCTGCCGCCAAACCATCTTGTTGGGTTAAGAAAGCTAAGATCCCACCAGCCTTTTTTCTGGCCGGCCCAAAGAGCTATTATGGCTAAAACTGCTGTACCAATATATATACCGCCCCTAATTATCCTCTTTTTGTATTTCTGCCAAAAGCTCTTCCGTGGCGCCAAAGCCGGCTTTTTGCCCTGAACGCCTCTGCTTACAGGAGGCGACTCAACGGCAACTCCGTCCGTACCATACGCCATAGGCACTATGGGGCCTGCCATCGTTAAAGAAGCTAGGGCAATTGCTACCGTTTTATTAAACTTTTTACCATTAATACCGCCCGATACATTTAGTAAGTCTTTGTCTTCCACCGCAGAAAAGAAATCTTTGTTCTCAAGTATTTCCATAATGTTATCTATATACTCTTCTAAATCTTCCTGCGTATATCCGCCATGAACAGAACTACAAAACTTATAGAACTCTTCGGGTGTACTGTAACCCAAAAGCTCTTCGAGCAATTCTGGATTACTAAAAATCATTTCCAATGCCTTGTTAATATTCTCTACTTTTGTACTAACTTTTTCCCCCATAGCTCAATCCCTCCTATTTTTAATAATATTTATTTGATATTATATCGTTTTTGCATAAATATGTCAATGCTATTTTCACACTTTCCAAAATTTTAAACTGTAACCAAATACCCTAATCTACAATAATATATTAGTGTAAATATTAAAAGGAGGAATTCATATATGTGTAATAACTTTTTCGGTGGCAACAATTGTTGCTGGATTATCATTTTAGTAATTATCATTTTGTGTTGTTGCGGCGGAGATGACAGTTGCTGCGGTAATAACTGCGGATGCGGTTGCGGCGGCTGAAGCTAACGCAATATAACAAACAATCTCCCTCGATTTTGGTCGAGGGATTTTTTCTACGTCAAAAATTTTTCTATATCAAAAATCTTAAATAAATAAAAAACCAACACTCGGCTCAAACAAGTTTGGCTCTGCAATTTTTAGAAAGAGAAATTTCACTGCGTCTTTTACGAATGTATCGAACATATAATTTAACTAACAAAGCTAATTTATGATAATCATCCAAAAACATCATTAGATTTTACTGTTGCTAGCATAAATTCACTATTTATTTCGAAAAATATGAATAAAATTTATAATAAATGTCGCAAAGTTATACACAATCTGATACAATCAAATCGAATAATTTTTAATTTGGAGGGATTTTTATGAATGAAAATTTGGTAAAACTGTTGGATACACTCACCGAAAACCAAGAAATACTCGAAAAGTTCTTGGAAAGGGATAGCGTTGAAGATCTTTACGAATACTGCACATCAATAGTACCCGGATACACACTTTCCGAATTTGAAGAATTTTTAAACGCCTTGGTTTATGAAGAATTGCAACAACAAATAGACGATGGCGACCTGGAAAACATAGCGGGCGGAACCGGAACGGCAACAAAAATGGCTTCTGCAATGATGGGAAGCTTATTGCTAGCCGGCGGTGCAGGTCTGGTACCTCACGGAGAGGCGGCCGGATATAACTCCCGGTCATACTACAATAACAATACTTACATGAGCCAAAAAGGAAATAACAATTCGAATGAATTAAAATCAAAAATTAATTCTATAAAAAACAACGCTTCCAAAGACCAACAAAACAACTACAGAAGGGTTGTTTACAAGGCGCAGGCAGTTGCAAACGAAAATACAAATAGAAACTCAAACAATAATAATGACAATCAAAGAATCTCTGCGGACCTAAATACCAATAGAAACCAAAACAATAATAACACAAACAGAGCGTCTGCACCATCAAACGCCAATAATAATCAAAATCGTAATAATAATAACAATAATAACAAGGTTTCTGCACCGTCAAACGCCAATAATAACCAAAATCTTAACAACAATAATAATAACAATAATAGCAGAGTTTCTGCGCAATCGAATACCAATGTAAATCAAAATCGTAACGTCAATAATAACCGAAGCCGAGAAGTAACCATAGCCTCCTCTCCAAAAGCTTCCGCCATTACCTATGGGCAAAAGCTTTCTGCATCAACTCTGACAGGCGGACATGTTATAGATTCGCTTGGTAATACTGTAAATGGTAGCTTTTCGTGGGTAGATTCATCGCCTCGTCCGGATGCCGGAATTCGTAGCTTCAGGGTAAAATTCACACCAACCGAAGACGGCTTGGATTCGAAAATATTTAGCGTTAATGTTGACGTCCAAAAAGCCACCCCAAATGTTTCTTCTTGGCCATCCAATTTTGGAATCACTTATGGGCAAAGGCTTTCCGATGTAACATTCTTCGGAGGATCATCAAATATCGAAGGAAAATTTGAACTCGATACATGGTTTACAAGCGAAAAACCCGATGCCGGAATTCGAACTTATAAAATGGTATTCAAACCCAAAGACTCCGCCCACTATAGAGAGGTAAAAAGGGATATTCAAATAAATGTGCAAAAAGCCACTCCCGTATTAGATAGAACCTACTTTGAAAAAACATACAAAAAAAAACATGACTCTTAATAATTTCGAGCTTCCTCGCGGTTGGTCATGGGACTGGCCTTATACACGCTTGGATCAAGCAGGCACATTCCAATTTACCGCTACCCACTATGGCGATAGAAACCACAATCGTGCCACCGCTACCGTTACCATCAAAATAAAAAAAGCCGAGCCAAAACTTTCTTTGCCGGAAATAACTTACAGCACCTATACGAGGCTCAATGATATCAGACTCCCCAGAGGTTGGCATTGGGAAAACCCGAGCGAAACTCCTTCCGCGTCTAAATCAACATACAAAGCATATTTTAATGCTGACGAAGCAGGCACAAACCTTTATTATAGTAGAGGCGGCGTAGATGTAACAATGAAAGTTAATAAGGCTAATCCAATAGTTCGCGCCTGGGCAGGGCCCACTCATTATATAACTTACGGCGACAATTTAAATTCAGTGGCTCTCCACGGCGGATATGCCGATACGGATGGATCATTTAAACTTGTTGGAAGCACTTACGATATGGGTGCGGGACAGCATATGTGCAAAATTGTATTTACACCATCGAATCCGAACTTTCACGAGGTATCCGGCCAAATACCGATAACAATTTTAAAAAATATGACTCCTCAAGCAGTTCCTGCACAACTGGGAAATAGCAATTCCATAAGAAAAGATACTTCCATTTCTTTTAAACTATCGGATCTAAAAGACCCTGTTGAATTTTCAATAGACGGTGGCTGGACATGGCAAGATTCCTCCACTTTTGAGGGATTACATCCCGGAACACCGTATAATTTCTGCATGCGGTATAAAGAAACTAATTCCAGATGTACTGGATTAACAAGCAGAGCTTTCACAATCTCAACAAAAGAATCTGCACCCGAAGCACCAAGCAAGCCCGAAGTGCGGGAATGGACTAATAACAAAATCGTTTTAAAAGATTCCGAAGAAAAGAACTCCGAAAACTTAGAGTACTCAATTGACGGAGGAAAAACCTGGCAAGATAGTCTTGAATTTAAAAATTTAGAGAAACGCACAAAATATAAAATTGTCTCCAGAGTAAAAGAAACAGAAACGCACGTAGCCGGAAAAATAAGTAAATCCACCGAAGTTAAAACCAGATCTTGGCTGGGAAATCTTGCTCACAGTATATTCGGATAAATTTTCTTATAACGGCATTATCACGCAGTTAGTTTTATGATATAAATATCGTGGCGATAGGCAACCTGTTTTGCTTATCGCCAATATCGTTCAATAAGTTTTCCCGTGGTATTCAACAACAGTTTGTTATTAGAAATAACTTTTGTACTTAATCATTCGCACGCAGTTTTGCAAATAAAAAATTGCCCCGGATCGAGGGGCAAATTAATTTGGTTTTATTTATCAAAATAATAAAAATACTCGTTTTCAGGGCCACAGCCGTCATCTGCCGGTTCCTTACTTTTAATAAATCCGCTGGCGCACAATATTTTATTCGAAGGTTTGTTATCAAATTTTGCGGTGGCACGTAAGCGAGTAAAATCATATACACTCTTTTTTCCGCCTTCTCTTAACAGTTTAAGAAACGAAATTGCACTGCCAACAGCTTTACTCATAACTCCTTGACCGGAATATGCTTCTTCTATGGCATATCCGATTTCCGTGTCTTCCGCTTTCCTATCTGCAAGAGGCCCAATTCCTATTCTTCCGACAACATTATCTCCGACTTTGATAAGAAACGTTGTTGATTTTGGAGAATCTTGGCTTATATTCTTTACAGCCCTCTCGAACCACGCCTTAACAGATTCGGCACTTTTAAGTTCACCATTTGCGTAATATTTCATATATTCAGGTTTTGCATAAGAAAATACTCTTAAAAAACAGTTTAGATGTTCTTCGCAACCACGTACGGGAACCAAACTACAAAGTTTACCAAAAAAATTTGATTTTTCAGAAACCTCAAACGAAAGAGCCTGTTTAAGATCTTCTTCTTTTAAGCCACAATGCAAAGCTAAGTTCTTTATAGCCATGTGCTCTTGATCACTTAAGGCAATACTCGCTCCTACCGCAACGGACTTTCCATCTCCTGCCGCACGAACTGATAATCCGCCGCCCACACAAATAAATGCCGAAACGGCTATTATTGATATTTTGCGCAAAAACTTACCCATCAAATTAACCTCTTTAATATTATTTATAAATTATCTTTAATATTTCATAAATCATAAAAAAATTGCTTCACATAAAAGAAGCGCAACCACCATGCGGCACAAACAAATAAACTGGTCGAGGTGACAGGACTTGAACCTGCGGCATCCTGGTCCCAAACCAGGCACTCTACCAGCTGAGCTACACCTCGTTATTATAACCATTATACCTCCTATATAAATAATTGTCAATATCAAATGTCACCATAAATCAAGGCATAAAAAAACCAAAACATGTTGATTATTTTTACATACTATATGATATAATCAAGGTGTGGAATACATACACAATATTATTATTTAGGAGGTATTATACCCATGGTAAAATTTTTAATGCGAATTTGCAAATTAAATTTCGGTGAATTCGAAGAAAACGAATTTAAGAAATTTATGCGCATGGGTCTGATAATGTCGATGATTATCGGTATTTATTGGACTATGAGACCCCTTAAAGACTCCATATTTAGAGAGTTGGTTGGCGACGCAAATCAAATTGCGATTGCAAAAATGATTTCGGTTTTGCTAATGATCCCTTTCATTGCTGCGTACACAAAACTGCTTGATTTCATTTCCAAACCAAAGCTCCTTTCCATCGCACCGCCTCTTTTTTACGGAACAATAGTATTTTTGTTTTCCTGGTACGTTTTGGCGTTTCAAAGCGGATTAATCGGAGTAAGCTGGTTATCAATCGGGCTTGGATATCTTTGGTACTTCATCGTTGAAAGCTTTGGATCCATGATAGTTGCGCTGTTTTGGTCATTTTCAACCGATATAACAAAAGCCGAATCAGCCAAAAAAGGCTTCCCTCTTGTGTATACTTTCGGTCAATTAGGCCAAGTTATACTTCCTCTCCTGTTTATTACCTTACCCCTTGACTGCGGACTCAAAACAAACTTTGTCTCTATGATGGCAATATTTGTAATGCTGTTCCTCATACCGGTAATGGTAAAAGTACTTATCAAAAAAACACCCGCAGAATTAATGGTTTCCCAGAATGAAAAACTTGACGAAAAAGCAAAGAAAAAGAAGACGGGATTTATAGAAGGTTTAAGACTCTTATTCTCGCATAAATACTTAATCTGTATGTTTTTGGTTAACTTCTTCTTTGAAGTTATAGCAACTATTATTGACTTTAATTTCAAAATATTATCTGCGGATGCATATGCAGGCGTACAGATGTCAAAATACCTTGCGATGTATTCAACCGTTACGGGTATAGTAACTTTAGTGATGTTGCTGCTCGGCGTTAATAAGATAACCTATCGCTTGGGTTTAAAGGCATCTCTTGTCTCAGTGCCTATATTTATAGCGGCCGCACTGGTTGTATTCTCCACCACACAAAATGTTACAGTGTTCTTTTGTTTGATGGTTGCATGTAAAGCCGCAAACTACTCACTGCAAGGTCCGTCACTTAAACAGCTCTACATACCGACCAGCCCGGACGTAAAATCCAAAGCGCAAGCATGGATCGAAACTTTCGGTTCAAGGGTTTCCAAAGAGGCCAGTTCAAACCTCAACGCTCTCACGGGAGTGCTCGGAAAAGCCACTTACAAGCTGCTTTGTACTTCGCTTGGATTTACTTTTGTGGCCATTTGGATCTTTGTGGCGCTATACCTTGGAAAAACACACAAAAAAGCAATCGATACAAATACCAATGTTTGCTAGCCATAAAATAATAAAAAGCAAAAACTCTCTTGGAATTGCCAAGAGAGTTTTTATTTGACCTTAATTCATTATGCGTCTCTACAGCTCTTAAAAAATCACAGATATACCACTTTGTACGCTCACCCTCTTTTTGAGGCATCATTACAACTGCGTGTGCGCACCTTTCTGCATCGTCAATTTTTAGATATTGACAATTAACACCCACTTCAGAAAATTTGCTAAATGCATATGCAGCAAACACCCTACAATTAAACGGTATTGGTTCATGTTTTGCTAAACATTCTCCAAGTAAATCCGTATAACATCTAACTACTTCTCTAAAACTTTTATCATGTAGTCCATTACGCTCATCCTCATAATGTGTCAGCTGATCCAAATCAGCACTTTCGAGTAGTCGCTCGTTCGTAACCACACGATTTAAATTATTAACAACAACTTTACTCGATTCTGACAGTGGAGGATTAGCACCAACTTTTCCACAAAAAAGCAACGAAACACTTAGTACCAAGCCAAAGACAAATGCCATTGATTTTTTCATTTTCTAAACTTCTTTTGATTATATAATAACTTAAGCATAACACAAATATATTTAATTATCAATAAACAGTTTTATGTTTTTAATTATTAAAAAATAAGGTGTTTGCTTTGATTATAACACCATATTTTGCTAATATTTTTTGTTTTTTAAAAATCGTTGACAAAACAATTAAATTCGCGTAAAATAAAAAATACCGCTATAGTTTTATATTGAATCTACAAAAAACGAAAGAAATTATTTTACCATGTATTTCAAAAAATTATTAGCATTTTCCACCGCAATTACCCTATCATTAGGTGCCTTTGCACCATCATTGCACGCCGTCAATCCGGGAGAAGACGAAGGAGGCGACTCTCCCACGCTATCAACACATGATCCGGATCATGACCCAACCGCAGAGCTTGCCCTAAGCAAGATTAAACGCTATATCGCAACATGGACAGGCAATCATCCCACCGATAGGCAGAACGATACCGAAAAATTCATACAGCGATTCATAGATGCTGTAACCACCGCCGATAATGCTACGTTTATCGGGATACTCACTACGATACGGAACACTGAATCTCTAGACCGAAAACTAACCTCCAGCAGATTTAGCCGTGACCAAATTTATGATAAAATTCAGAACATTTTAGGTGAAAAAACTGACAAAGATGAGCTAATAAGAGATATTATTCGGATGCGAAGTGATGCTCGACCCAAGAAAACGGGACCGGAAGATACTACGCCAAGGGCAACAGAAGAAACAGAGTTTTATACCAACATAAAATTCTTTGTCGAACGTTTATCTACATTAGCAGACATTTTTAGGCCAACATCTACTCCATCCGATGCCGGAAGTACCAAAACACGCAAACGCAGATACAGCCACTCTCCAACACACACTGCTAAGCCACGCACTCAATCACCTGTTAAAGAAGAAGCCGCAACACCCACTCCTGCTACCCCCAAGGCCGCAACACGCCACCGCGCAAGATCTGTAACGCCCGTTGCCCTTCCCGCTCCCGTTATTCCTGAACTTACAACACATACACCACGCCACCGCGCAAAATCTATGACCTCCACCACTAAGCACCGCAGCCAAGCCCCTAAGATCCAGTCAGAAGACGCACCAACTACCGCCGTTATTCCCGAAACCATGGCAAACAAAGATGAAAAAACACGCCGGCGCGCAGGATCTGTAGTTTTGCCTGACTATCGTGCTGAAAGTAAAGAATTTATAAAACCATTAAGGGAACATGCTGGAGACTGGAAGGCGCACTATGGATCCTATATTGTTTCGGATAGTACAGGTATAGAAAGTTGCATAGATGCACTATGTAAAGCTTTATGTGAAGATGAACAGTTTGTTAACGCTTTCCACATGTCTTGGAGGCATAACAGAGTATACATCAAAGACAGCTTAACGAATACCGACTACGAACACCTACGTATGGTTATCGCCAATATTTTGGACAAAGACCCACCACAAAGAAAGGTTTTGCTACGCGCTATTTTCGATTGTACAATGAAAGCCATAACGGAGGGCAACATCGCTGCCAGCAGTTTTTACTTTAATGCTCATTCTGTTCTTGGCCATATGGACGACTTGTTTCCCAAAAGGCCCGCCAAATAACTAATTTTATCGCATATATACACGGGGGCTCTTAGCCCCCTAGCCATTTCATGTGGCCGGTTTACCAAAAAATCAAACCTATAAAATTGCATCTTGGTCAAAACACAAATAACTTTCCAAAAAAATACCGCAAGCATATGTTTTTGACTATTTTAAGAACAAAGCAATCAATACTGCTATAAGACCGACTTTATTTATTTTTAAAAACATCGGCAAAACAATTAAATTTGTGCGAAATTAAGATGTGAACAAATGTATCAATTTTTAAAAAATGAAAGGAACTGTTTTATAATAAAATTTAAAAGACTCTTAGCGTATACTTTAGCACTTACCCTACTTGGTGGTATTAATTTTCCCATTTCTCATGCAGCTTTAGATCAAGACCAACCGGCAGCCCCCACGGGCAACGATCCTGACCTCACCCGGTTAAACGCTATTAATCAGCATATTGCCGATGATATAGCCGTCACAGAAGAAGATATGGATGATATGGGTATAGACCAACCTGAGTTAGATGGGTTTCCTCCGGCTGAGTCAACAAACCATCTCACAACATTTGTCAGTGCATTTGGGGATTGGCATGACAGATTCTCGCACAACATGGGATTGCCTGTAAACACAGGCAACATTAGTCGTGAGACCATATTCCTATCTATGACTAACCTCTACCAACGTGTTGCCGCATCCGAGGACACGGCATTTATTTTTGTACTATGTTCCACAGAACCACCGCGCACCGCAATACAAGGGCTCATCAGCAGAGGAATTCCCGTTCCTGCAAACGTTATGACCACATTACCATATTTTGTTAGAAATGATATATTCATAGGAATGCCTCGCGATCAGCAAAATGATTTACTAACCATAATAGGACACAATAGAGATGACATTACTCAATCGCCGCTTGCACGTGCATTCTATGCATCAGCCCATTATTTATTTAATCGCTTAATTCAAATAGCTAACATGTAAAATAATATACCGGCATTTTCCAATACTTACGCCTTGCGAAAAGCAAGGCGATTTTTTTGCATAAAAAACATTATTATATAAAACTTTATTTGCAAAACCGCATTTTGATTATCTCTCCAAAATCATATATCATATATTTGTCGAATTAAAGGGAGGGCTTTCATGTTAAATTTTATTTTGGGACGTGCAGGAACAGGCAAATCCGCCTTTTTACATAAAACATTGAGGGAAAAACTCAGTCAAAACAAGAAGATTATATTTATCGTTCCGGAACAGAGCTCTTTTCGCACCGAACGAAACATGCTGCAAATGCTTGGAAACAAAGATTTTAACAAAATTGAGGTTCTGAGTTTTTCCAGGCTCTATGATTTTGTTTCCAAAAAACTAAATTTACCGGCCGCTGTCCCCGATACCGAAACTATGCAGCTAATACTCATAAATGCTGCTATTGAGAACGTAAAAGATAGTTTAAAGCTATACCTAAAAAACTCTTGTTCCGCAGAAACCGCCGCACTGATGCTTAAAATATTAAAAGAATTTAAATCGCATAAAATAAACTTTGATATACTCGACAAAATCCAAAATCTTACAAGCAAAGATATTTTGAAACAAAAAATCGAAGAAATAAAGCTAATAATAAATTCTTACGAGGATTTATCTCAAAAAAAATTTGAAAACTCAATTGATAATTTAAATCACTTGGAAGAATTAATAAGAAACCATAATGTTTTTGTGGGATATGAAATTTTTATAGATGAATTTAGTAGCTTCACTCCCCAACAAATCTGCATTTTAGAATACATAATAAAGCAATCTGAAAATATACATCTTGCTCTGTGCGCAGATAAAATGCCCACAAAAACCGATTTTAGTGAAAACAATTTATTTTCAAGTATCTATAAAACTATTTTTAAAGTTTGTGAAATTGCAAAAAATCACGGCATCGCAATTGCTAATCCTACCATTATGCAAAATTCTTCTAAGTTTAAAAACATGGCACTTGCAATGCTTGAAAAGAATTTATTTTCATATTCTAAAAATCAATATAACACGCAACCGCAAAATATCGCCCTTTACAGCGCAACAAACAAGCTCGATGAATGTGAGTTTGTTGCCAAGACCATAAAAAAATTTATAATGGAAGAAAACTATCGATATCGAGATTTTGCAGTGCTTTCAAGAAATTTAGAAAATTACTCCAATGCTTTAAAATATGTTTTCGGCGAATACCAAATCCCTTACTTTATAAACAATCCCTCAAAAATATATAGCAAAAGTACCGCTCTTACAATTTTTGCGGCGCTCGATTCCATAACCACCAATTATGATGCAGAAAGCGTTTTGAGATTTATAAAAAGCGGGCTTACAGACTTATCCACAGAAGAAATTTCGGATATAGAAAACTATGTTTTACTTTGGAACATTCACGGAAAAGATTGGTTAAATGAGTTTACCATGCATCCGGAAGGATTTTCAAAAACATTTAAGGAGGAGGATACCTTAAAACTTTCCAAATTAAATGAACTTAGAAAAAAGATAATAATACCGCTCCAAACTCTAAAACAAAAAACAAAGAATGCAGCAGGCGAAGAAATTTCCAAAGCCATATACGAAATGCTGCTTGAAATAAACGCGCCCGAAAACTTAAAAAAAATCTGCTCTAATTTAATTAATAAAAATAAAATCTCAGAAGCTCAGCAAGAATCTAAAATATGGGATATCGTGATGAAAATACTGGGCGACATTGCAAATGTTTTTAAAAACATAAAAATAACCCCCAAAAAGTATTCAGACATATTATTTTCCGCAGTAAGTTCATATAACCTATCGCTAATCCCGCAAAGCGTTGATACCGTAACGATTGACTATTCTAACCTTGCAAGACTTTCTTCGCCAAAAATCGTATTCATTCTGGGAGCCGTAAGCGGAGAATTTCCGAAAGACCCACAAAGTTCAGAAATTTTTACGGATTCCGAAATAAACCACATATCATCGCTTGGAATTGAAATTACAAACGATAACAAAAACTTTTTAATAGAAGAAAAATTTTTAACTTACATAGCCCTTTCTAATCCCGCAGATAAACTCTTTGTAAGCTGGCCAAACTTCGGCACAGAAAAGGAAGACAATTTACCTTCCGAAATAATAAGCGAAATTAAAGAAATCTTTCCGAAGGTAAAAATATTAAATCAATTCAGAAATAAAGAATTTGAGGATATATGGTCGGAAAAAGCGGCATTTAAATTCTGCGCCAAAAATTGGAAAGTAAACTCAGGGCTGTGCGCAGCACTTAAAAATTATTTTCAAAGCAACGAAAACTATAAATTAAAATGTGAATCCATAAATAACATGACCTCCAAAAAAATAGAATTTGAAAACGCAGAAAATGCAAAAAATCTATTTTCAAAAAATATAACACTCTCTGCCTCGCAAATTGAAAAATACTATGACTGCGCATTTGAATACTTTTGCAAATACGTTTTAAACGCAAAACCCAGAAAACGAGCAGAATTCGGCAACTTAGAATACGGAAACGTAATGCATTATGTACTTGAAAAATTACTTAAAAAGTATCCGGATAAAAAGCTCACGCTTACAAAAAGCGAGGAAATTAAAAAAAGCATATCCGAAATAACAAATAACTACGTTGATAACAAACTCGGAGGAATAAAGAATAAAAACGCAAAGTTTCTATATCTTGTAAATCGCCTTAAAAAAACTGTTTATTTTCTTGCAAATCACTTTATAGAGGAATTTAAGCAAAGCTCATTTATTGTTTCGGATCTCGAGCTTGAAATATCTTCAAACGGGAAAATAAAACCGCTATGTTTTACGTTGTCTGATAAAACAAACGTAAAAGTAGAGGGAAAAATCGACCGTGTAGATGTAATGAAAACAAAAACCGAAAATTATGTTAGAGTTATAGACTACAAAACAAGCAACAAAAGCTTTAAGCTTTCTGATTTATTAAGCGGAATGAATATGCAGATGCTGATATATCTTATAACGCTCCAAAAAAGCGAATACAAAAAATATGAAAATATTATTCCGGCAGGCGCGCTGTATTTTACCGCTCAAAAGCCTACTGTTTCGGCTAAATCTCAAAATGAAAACGCCAAAACCCAAAAAGCAATTCAAGATAAGTTAAAAATGAATGGCTTAATTTTAAATGATTTAACCGCTATTGAGGGTATGGAGCAAAACGCAGAAGGCAAATTCATTCCGGCTAAAATCAAAAAAGGTATGGTAGATTCCAAATCAATTGCCTCGATTGAAGAATTTAAAATCATAGAAAAACATATAGAACGCTTAATTGTTAATATGGCCGCCTCTCTAAAAAGCGGTAAAATTCAGCCCAATCCCAAAACATGCGGACAAACAACCAGCTGTGACCGTTGCGATTATTTTTCGGTATGTAAGTACGATGAAGATAATTTCAAAGATACGGATTTAAAAATCAGCGAAAAGGAAGTACTCGAAAAAATGTCCGAAAATATAAGAGCCAAAGAAGGTGAAAATAATGGATAGAAAGTGGACTCCCGAACAAAATAATGCCATAAATTCGGTAGGCGGCACGGTTCTCGTTTCCGCTGCGGCGGGCTCCGGAAAAACAGCAGTATTGGTGCAAAGAATAATAAACCGCATTACCGATCCCGAAGCCCCCACCGATATAACAAAATTTTTAATAGTAACATTTACAAAAGCTTCCGCGCAAGAAATGAAAAGCAGAATTTCTCAAAAGCTTTCCGAGATGATACTTGCCGACCCTAAAAACGAAAACCTCCAAAAGCAAAAAATGCTTCTTAAATATGCCGGCATAGGCACAATAGATAGTTTTTGCAAAACGCTTGCAGAGGAAAATTTTTATAAACTTGGAATATCACCAAAAATTAACATTGTAACCGAAAACGAAATTGAAACACTGAAAAATCAGGCACTCAGTGATACTTTGGATTATTTTTATAACCTCAAAAGCAAAGACTATAAGGAGTTTTTTGACTTACTGACAAATGACAAAAACGATGATGAACTGGTAAACATAATAAAATCCGTATATAAATTTACGCTCTCCCTGCCATTCCCTGAAAAATGGATGGACGAAAAATTAAAACTATACGAAAATATATCAGAAAATTCCGATATATCAGATTTGCCATGGACAAAAACAATTATAAAATACGCAAAAGAGCAAATTGATATCGCCACAAATATGATTACAGAAATGCTAAATATTTCAAAGAGCAATGCAAAAATAGATAAAGCATATGGAATGGCTCTGAATGAAAATTTAATAAGCGTAAGTGAAATATCAAAGCATTTAAACTCCGGTTCGTTTAATAAAATATCCGAAAAATTGGGTTCTTTATCATTTGCAAATCTTAAGCCACTTCGAGGTGAAGACGTTGCTTATGAAAAAGATTTGATATCAAATCAAAGAAGTTACGTCAAAAAAATTATTGAAGAATTAAAAGATTATTTCATGTTTTCCGAAAACGATGTAATCAAAAGTTTAAAATCTATTCACAAAGTATCCGCATGCCTTTTTGAAATAGTAAAACAATTCGAGAAAAACTTATCCGATTTAAAGTCCGAAAAAAACATTGCGGATTTTAGCGACCTTAGCCGTTGGGCTCTTAAAATTTTAACAACGCAAAATGAAAACGGCGACATTCTAAAAAGCTCCCTTGCCGAAGAAATATCCGATAGATACGAAGAAATAATGGTAGATGAATATCAAGATATCAATGATATTCAAGATACAATTTTTAAAATGATAAGCAAAAACGAAACCAATATTTTCGCGGTGGGAGACGTAAAACAAAGCATATATAAATTCCGCAGCTCGAAACCCGAAATATTCTTGGGCAAAAAAGATAAATATAAACTATATGATAAAAATGTTAATTCATACCCTGCAAAGATAATACTCGGTAAAAACTTTAGAAGCAAAAGCGATATAATCGACATCATAAACTTTATATTCAAAACTTTGATGTCCAAAAAAGCAGGAGAAATTGAATATAACGAAGAGGAAGCTCTTTTCGCCGGTGCAGAATTCCCGGAAAGTAATGACCCCTCAACAGAAATCGCAATAATAGATTCTGCAAACGAGGAATCCGACGCAGCTGCGGAAGCCGGATATATTGCAGAAAAAATTTTAAAAATGATTCATGAAAAATACCAAATTTTTGAAAATGGAAAAGCTCGGGAAGTAACCTTTGGCGATTTTTGCATACTCCTTAGAAAATTCAAAAATTCTGCAAACGTATATAAACAGGAGCTTGGCAAATACGGTATCCCCGTAAAAACAGAATCAAATGAAAAATTCTTAGATACACCTGAAGTTTTAACCATTCTATCTTTACTTAAAGTAATTAATAATCCGATAGAAGACATATCACTAATTTCCGCTATGATAAGCCCCATTTTTAATTTCAGCCTCGATGAAATAAGTGAAATTAGAATTTTAGAAACAAATCTTCCTTTTTATTTTTCCGTTAAAAAATATATAGAAATCGGAGAAAATAAAGAGCTCAAACAAAAAGCCTTAGCATTTTATGAAACCTTAGAAAAATATAGAAACCTATCTATCGGAATGTGTTGCAATGAGTTAATTGACCTAATATACAGCGAAACCGATTACCCTGCCATATGTATGGCGCACGAAAACGGAGAAAATAAAAAAGCAAATCTCATACTTTTTTCAGAGTACGCAAAAAAGTTTGAAAGCCAATATCACAAAGGTTTATTCGGATTTTTAAAATTTACTCAAAACATCAAAGATAAAGGTGAAGATTTGCCTTCCGCTCCCACCCCATACGATGCTTATAAATCCGTAAAAATAATGAGTATACATAAATCCAAAGGATTGGAATTTCCCATATGCATAGTGGCAGGGTGTGCAAGTCCCAACAAAAAAGAAGACCATGCCATTTATATAAATTCGGATTTGGGAATAGGAGTAAAATTAAAAAACGAAGACGGCACAGTAAAGTTTTCTAACATTGTAACAAACGCCCTTTCGATAAAAAATAAAACGGAATCGATATCCGAAGAACTAAGAATACTTTACGTTGCATTAACGCGCGCAAAGCAAAAACTAATTATGGTTGCAGGCACTAAAAACCCACAAAAAACAATACAAAAACACTTTTCTCTTTTAAGTGGCACTAAAAAAGAAATCCCCCCACAATATGTACTCAAGGAAAACACCATTCTTGATTGGTTGCTTATGTGCGTTTCAAAAAGCAATTTGCGAAACAAACTCTGCGCCGTTGCCAATTTACCCGAATTTATTTCTGAGGAAGAATATCCAAAAAATTTAAATTGGAATGTAGAACTTATTTCTGAACCTCAAAATGAAGATTACCAAAATCATAACGAAAACACCAAAACCCAAAATGAAGAAAAAGCGGCAACAATTGACCCTCAAACGCAGCAACTTTTTGAAAAAATCAGGGCAAGATTTGAATTTAAATATCCCGAAAAAGACCTTACGAATTTGCCGCTAAAAGTTTCGGCCTCCGGTCTTACCCAAAGTGACGAATGGCAAAATTATATAGCCTCCTCAAAGCCATGTTTTACGTCGCACACAGAAGCTTCCCCCACAGACCGTGGCAACACCATGCATAAATTAATGTGCTGCATCGATTTTAAAAATGCCCACCAAAACGGAATAAATTTTGAGCTTGAAAGATTAAAATCCGGCGGTTTTTTAGATGAAAAAGAAATAAATATGATTAGCAAAAAAAGCATAGAAAAATTCCTCTTTGGCGATATTGGAAAAAGAATACTAGAAAGCCCAAATATTTACAGAGAACATCGTTTTTCCGTAACCATTCCATCTAAATATTTAACTGAATACAGCTGCCTTGACAACCACTATACCGTTATGCAAGGAGCTATCGACTGCGCTTTTTTGGAAAATAATAAATACATAATTATTGATTACAAAACGGATAAAATTTCTCATACCGATGAACTTTGGGAAAAGTATTCCAAACAGCTAAAGCTTTATAAGTTTGCGCTGGAGCAATCCGAAAACGTAAAAGTCTCAGAGTTAATCCTATACTCATTCCACTTGGGAGAAAGTTACACAAAAAAATATTAAATGCACAATAGTAAACTCTTTGTGCATTTAATATCACTTTTAAATTTTTATAAATCAACCGAGCGCCGATTCTATGGCCTCTCGTATGTTTTTTGCGCCTATTATATCAATATCATATTTCTTGATATTATTTAAAGAATTATAGTTATAGTACGGAATAATACATTTTTTAAATCCTAATCTGGCAGCTTCCTTTATCCTCATCTCAATATTTGGAACTGCCCTTATTTCCCCTGCCAAACCGATTTCTCCAAGCGCAATAACATCATCGGCAACCGCAATATCTTTAAGCGCCGAAACCAAAGCTATTGCAACCGAAAGGTCTGCCGCAGGTTCATCTAATTTAAGTCCACCCACAACATTTATATATGCATCCATGGAAGAAAAAAAGTAGCCCGCTCTCTTTTCAAGAACCGCCAAAATGAGCGCCATACGGTTATAGTCAAACCCTGTTGCCATTCTTCTTGGATTTCCAAAACTGGTTGATGCAACAAGACCTTGTACTTCGGTTAAAATCGGTCGCGTTCCTTCCATAACACACGCAACGCATATTCCGGGCACGCCTGTCGGCTTTCCGGCAAGCATTAAGGCAGAAGGATTTTCAACTTCCTCAAGGCCTTTGTTATCCATGCGGAAAACGCCTATTTCGTTTGTTGAACCATGGCGATTTTTAACCGCTCTTAAAATTCTGTAAGCGGTTTGACTGTCACCTTCAAAATAAAGTACGGCATCAACCATATGCTCAAGAACTTTCGGCCCCGCTATTGCACCATCTTTATTAACGTGGCCTATCATTATAACTGTTATATCAAGCGATTTTGAAAGATTTAAAAACAGATTGGTACATTCCTTAACCTGAGAAATACTGCCCGGAAAAGATGATGAATCCGGATTATTCATTGTTTGAACCGAATCGATTATAACGATATCCGGGTGAGTATACTCAATTTCGGCTTTGATATGGTTTAAATTCGTTTGAGTCATTATAAAAAGATTATCATTGTGAACACCGAGCCTTGAAGCCCGCATTTTTATTTGCCTTTTGGATTCCTCGCCCGAAACATATAAGATTTTTAAATTTTTATCAAGATAATTACAAATCTGCAGCAAAAGTGTTGATTTTCCTATACCCGGGGTACCACCCAAAAGAGAAAGCGAACCCTTAACTATTCCGCCGCCAAACACGCGGTCAAGCTCTTTAAGACCAGTTTTATAGCGTGTTTCTTCGGTTATATCTATTTTTTCTACCGAAACTTCGCTAATATCGGAAGGGTTAAAAGAAACCGCAGAAGATTTGTTTTTTCCGGTACTTTCCTTAACTTCTTCAAGCATGGTATTCCACTGCCCACAAGAAGGACAAACACCGTTCCATTTTGCAGATTCAAATCCGCACTCCGAACATACAAAAACACTTTTTAATTTTTTACTCATACAGTATCTCCCGCTGTGCTAAATATTAACCAATACTCATCTCGCATCGTTCGTAAAGCAGCCATAAGCGACTTTTCATCGTCCTTAAAATAATTTTTTGCTTCTTCTAACTCAACCCTTATTATACCAATATCTTTCTCTCCTAAAGTTGCCAATGACTTCACGCCTAACCCATATCGTGGTGCACTTAAACATCTTATATATCCATCCAACGCCAAGCATTTGCACAGGATTTCTTCTTTATCAGGAACACCTTCCTTGCAAGCTTTTTCTTCTGCAAAGCTTTTAAAATGCTCTGCATTCGGGGGCGAAGCATAAAGTTCGTAATCTCCATCCATCAGCGTTATTGTACATTCATCAAAAACAATTTGCCTCCACAAACACTCAAAAGCTATCCTTAAAACTGATAAATTATATAACCATTCACCATAATTTTCTTTGGATAACTCTTTTGCTTGCCTTAATTGAACGTCTATACTTTTCCGTAATCTTTCAGGTAAACCCTCAAGTGGATCCACAGGCAAGGCGCCTATACGGAGCTTTAAAGAATACTCAGCTAAGAACGTATAATTAACCACACAAAGCCAACAAACATAATCTTTGTTAGCCGGTCTGATGTCACGGTGATTTTTCTTTATAAACTGAATCCACTCCTCCACACTCCAAACCTCGGCATGCGCACAAAGCGAGCAGCTCAAACACATAACAATCGATATTACAAGTGAAACTAATTTTTTAACTTTCATATTTATCAATATCCTACGTACTCCTAATTAAAACAATTTTTAAATTAAAAACTATGACGTCTCTCAACAATGGGGCGAAATGCTAGGTAATCGTACGATTTTCTCATGTTTTCTAAATTTTGGAAAACTTCATCATCGTTTTCCGAAATTTCTAAGCATTTCTGCGCTTCATCATATAGCTCTATTTCAGAACTAAGAACACTGCGTATTGCCGGAGAAATTGTATCAGATTTTGGGTAAGGTGACGGTTTATTTATGCCAATAAAACAAAGTAACAGCATGGCTTTCTCAAAAAAATATTCCTGCGCCCCTAAATCTTTTCCATCATTTTCCTCAAGGTACTTTTAAGAAATTGTTTGTTGTAATAAGACGGCATATGAACTTTTGCACTGACATTATGGCACAAACTAAACATACACCCCAACGCCGCCATACTCAAAAATAGTTTTTTAAGTTTGAATTTCAATTTATACATCTCCCTTTAAACTTACTTTATTTTTATTAACAGCAATTTTCGTCCACCAAAATCAAACTCACAAACGCAAATCATCCGCCACACTATAATACGCTTTCTCCATATTTTCTAAATTTTCAAGCAGCTCGCAAGGATTTTTAGATATAATAAAGCTCTGCTCAATTTCCTCATCTAACCCCCAAATACAATCCAACTCATCACGTAACTTTTTATAAGAAAACTCTCCCGTCAGCCACCATAAAAAACGATATCTTTTTGCTGTATCTACCGCACGGCATAAATTATTTCTTTATTTTGACGCTATTCGATTCAAAATACAAAAATCCGACATCTTATAAGCAATAATTTTAAAAGTAACCCAGAAAAATTTTATCAATTTACACAAGTAAAATCAAGTATGGTTTGCTGAATTTTATATATCACAATATTGATTAATCAATACTCACAGCGTTCTAAATTTAAAAAATCTTATTACCCACATTTTATTACCTGTATAAGCTATACTCCTGCGCCTTTGTCACAAACGCTATCTGCTCACTGCGAGTTAATAGCGGAAAAATACTATTAACAAAAGCTGCGTAAGCGCCCCACGCTGCCATAAGATTATCTCCAAGCTCATTTATATTCACAGATTCTCTAAGCGCTTTCTCTACAAATGGTGCCAGCTGATCCTTGTTAACTTGACATATATCATTCACGGTAAGAGGAGGTAATACCATCATCCCTGTTTGAAACATTAACAAAGCAAGCTTAATACGGGCCAATCTTTCAAATGCCCAATTGGATTGTCCCATTAAACTATTTTTTACTCTCTCAGGCACGCTTGCACGTATAGCAGGCACAAATTCCTCTTGAGTATAAATCTTGGCGCTGGCATTTGCAAAGCTTAAAAGCAGCGTTGCCGATATTACAATACCCGATATCAATTTTTTAAAACTAATAACTACCCCTCCTGAAAACGTCCGTGCGCAGAAAAACACACAATAAATATATCTTACGCTTTAGAACGTAAGATATCAAACAAATTATAAAAATATGCTTAAACAAAAAACTATCGCATTTTTAATCACGCTTGCCAAAATCTGCTTAGTTCTTCCTTTTGAGAAAAACTGAGCAAAGGCAAAATACCATTTGTAAACGTTACATATGCATGCCACATATGACCAAGATTTTCCTCAAGCTCTGTTATATTTACAGAATCAAGCAGCATCCGCTTTTCCCAAGGTGATACTTTATTTTCAAAACGCGCAATTATATCATCTGAAATTCTAAATCCACGTGTGTGAGGGTCGGATTTATATATAGAAGACCAGATACTTAAAACATTTTTCATTTTTCTTATTGCCCAACTTGCTTTATCCACCGGATTATCTTTTAAATTCTCCGGCACACTCAAATTTACAGCTTCATCAAATTCTTCTTTACTGTAAACCTGAGCACTTGTAGCTGCGGGGCTTGCAAATATAATCGTTCCCACCAAAATACCGGAAATTAATCGTTTAATAATAGTAACCATTCCTTTTTATACTATCAGTCATACAATTAAGTAATTAGGTTTATGCGTTATTCGTTAAAAATTCAAGCACACCGCAATATATGCTAAATGCCATTTTATTTTGGTAATCCTCACTACCAAGTTTTTTAGCTTCCTCCTCATTCGATAAAAATCCGCATTCTACAACTATTGCGGGGATTTGAGCGTTATTGAGCAAAAATATTTTTTGGTTAGCCGGTTTTATTGCCCTTTTGTTTTCGGGCTGAATCAATCCCACTACCGAGTTTTTAACACTGTTTGCCAATTCTTCGCTTTTAGGGTCATTCTTGGAATAAAAGATTTGCGTTCCAAAATACTTTGGATTAGGAAATTTATTTTGATGTATGCTCACAAATACGGTGTTTTTGTTATTGGCATGGTCATCTATAATTTCCGCACGATTTCTAAGATCGGAACGCTTTTTTTCTCTAAGGCTCTCTGCATCATCATCGTATATCGAAGTATCCGTATCTCTGGTCATCACAACATTGTATCCGGCAACTTCTAGTAAATCTTCCAGTTTTAAAGCTATGGATAAATTTATATCTTTTTCAACTATCCCATCTACTCCAACCGCCCCGCCATCTTCACCGCCATGGCCGGCATCGAGTATAATAGTTTTTGCGTTTGAAGGCGCAGCTTCATTTTCTTTTGCTTTACCGTAAGCAGCAAAGGCTAATGTCATGCACATTAAAAAGCCAAAAATTGAAATCATACAAACCAATATTTTCTTTTTTTTAAATCTTTCATAAATTTGATTATTTTTCAAAAAGGTCACTCCTAAACATAGTTATTTAAATCGCCACAGATATTAAAATATATTTGATAACCATAGCAAAAAATGTATAATAATATGGATATAAAATTCTAATGATAGGTGAGAAAATGGAACTAGGAAAAAATCTTCACATCAAAAAATTAAATCTTCCAAATTACAGCCTCTCGGAGGAACTGCTAAACGCTATAACTCACGGCATCGGCAGTTTACTTTCGGTAATTGCGGTTATCGTGCTTATTCAAAAGTACAAAGGTCATACGGCCGACTTGGTTTTTATGCTAATATATTGTTTCACGCTTTTTCTTCTTTACACGATTTCCACCCTATATCACTCCCTAAAAAGAAATAAAGCCAAAGAAGTTTTCCGAAAACTCGACCACTGCTCTATATTTTTACTAATCGCCGGAACTTATACGCCTATCTGCGCGGCAATCTTAAAAACCAATTTTGCATTTTGTGTGCTTGCAGGCGTATGGATACTGGGAATTGTGGGGATAGTATTTAACGCAATAGATGTAAATAAATTTTCAAAATTTTCCCTTACTTGCTATATTTTAATGGGCTGGAGCATAGTTTTTATCGCGCATCCTACAATAAAAATTTTAAATCGTGAACAACTCCTTTACTTACTAATAGGCGGAATATTTTATACCGTTGGAGCCATAATTTATGTAATAGGTAAAAAAATAAAATATATGCACTCCATTTGGCATATTTTCGTGTTGGCAGGAAGTATTTTTCATTTTCTGATTTTCACAAAACAGATATCCTAGCGCCAACATTTGAAAATATTTGAAATCCAACCGACTTTTCGGCGTTTTTGATACTTTGGGCAATAATTTACCAAAATAGTATCTTCCCCTATAACTTCGATATTCTCCCATTTTATTATCACATCGTCCTCTCGCCCAAAAACACCAAAAAATTTGGGCCTGCCATATACAACTATCGCCACCAATTTTGCACACCCCATATCAACTTCCACATCATTTACACACCCTATTCGGCAGCCGTCATTAACGCTTATAACTTCTTTATTTTTCATCTCGACTATTCGGCATACCATATATTAGTTCCCCGCTTTCATTCTATTTTTAAAATCATATATCTAGTCACAATAATTTTTCATTGGGAGGGCAGCAAACATGGCACATACTGAAGATTTAAACGTACAAAGATATCACCCCAAAATTGAACTTGGACTAAATAAAAATGAAGTAAAAAACCGCATAAAACAAGGACTTGTGAACATAAATAAATCCATTTCAACCAAATCTACCAAAGACATAATAAAAGAAAACACATTTACCCTTTTCAACTTTGTAAATTTGGTGCTGGCAATTGCGGTTTTATGCGTGGGCTCATATAAAAATCTTATGTTTATGGGCGTTGTGATATGCAACGTGATAATAGGAATAACGCAAGAAATAAGAGCAAAAAAAACAGTCGATAAAATGAACTTAATAGCATCAAACAACGCAAAACTCATAAGAAACGGTAAAATAGGAAAAACAAAAATTGAAAAAATTGTGTTAGACGACATCATACTTTACGAAAACGGTAATCAAGTAGTTGCCGATTCTGTAATACTTGAGGGCAAATGCGAAGTTAATGAATCGCTTCTTACGGGCGAACCTGATTTAATAACAAAAAAAGAAGGCGATTTGCTTTTATCCGGAAGCTATTTGGTAAGCGGAAAATGCACGGCAAGGGTTGAACATGTGGGCAAAAACAATTATGCTTCCAAACTCTTAAAGGGCTCAAAATATATTAAAAAAACCAAGTCCGAAATAATGACCACCCTTAATAAAATAATAAAAATAATATCTATCGCCATAGTACCGATGGGAGCATTACTTTTTTACAGGCAATTTATATCATCCGGACATGATGTTACATCGGCAATCGTAAACACCACGGCAGCCCTTACGGGAATGATACCGGAAGGCTTGGTACTACTTACAAGTTCTGTTTTAGCCGTTGGGGTTATGCGCCTTTCAAAACACAAAGTATTGGTCCAGGATATTTATTGCATCGAAACTTTAGCAAGAGTGGATACGCTCTGCCTTGATAAAACCGGAACCATAACGGAAGGGACTTTTGAAGTTGAAAAAATTGTTCCGCAAAATGGTTATTCAGATAAAGATATTTCCAAATCCATGAAAATGCTAACATGCGCTCTTAATGACAATAACGAAACTTTTAAAGCTCTTAAAAACTATTTTGCACCAAACCAAACGGCAACCGAAGCTGAAATGATAATTCCTTTTTCTTCGGAAAAAAAGTGGTCGGGAGCGTACTTTAAATCAGAAGGCACGTTCGTTTTCGGCGCATCGGAATTTATTTTTGAAAATAACTTACCCCCAAAAGCAGCCGAACAGATAAAAAAATATTCAGAAAGCTATCGTGTTATAGCTCTTGCGCACTCAGATGAGTCATTTATAGAAAAAAATCTCCCAAAAGGTATGCAGCTTATGGGACTGATATTAATAAAGGATAAAATAAGAAACAGCGCAGAAAAAACCCTGAATTTCTTTAAAAAACAAGGCGTTGATATAAAAGTAATTTCGGGAGATAATCCAATTACCGTTTCAAAAATTGCGCAAAGAGTTAATTTGGAAAATGCGGATATGTATATAGACGCTACCACCTTAAAAACCGAAAAGGATATATCCGAAGCCGCAACCAAATATACTATTTTCGGAAGAGTTACCCCAAACCAGAAACAATCTATCGTAAAAGCGCTCAAAGAAAATGGCCATACCGTTGCAATGGTGGGAGACGGCGTAAACGATGTTTTGGCAATGAAAGAATCCGATTGCAGCGTTGCAATGGCAGGAGGAAGCGATATAGCCAGAAACGTTTCGCATTTGGTTCTTCTTAACTCAGATTTTGCATCAATGCCCAAAACAGTTGCGGAGGGGCGAAGAGCAATTAATAATATACAGCGTTCGGCTTCTTTATTTCTTACAAAAACAATTTATTCTTTTTTGCTAGCACTTCTATTTTTCATAATAGCCGCTCCTTATCCATTCATTCCGATACAAATGACTTTAATCAGCACGGTAACCATAGGCATTCCTTCATTTATACTGGCGCTTGAACCCAACAGAGAAAGAATTCAAGGAAATCTGTTTAAAAATATAGTGAGCAAATCACTTCCCACAGCTTTAACCATAGTTTCGGCGCTTATGATATGCGTTGGTATGTATATGGGCTTTAATCTATCCTTACAAAAATATGGTTTACTGACAACCGCCACTACCTCTTTAATCGGGATTATGCTCATATATAATATATCTGTTCCCCTTAATAAACTGCGGAAAGCTTTGCTATGGGGCGTAATTATTTTGCTGTTTGTAGGACTTATATATTTCCAAGACCTGCTAAGTATTGAACCTTTGACCTTCTTAAACATATTGATTATAAGCGCTATTACGATAGTTTCTATGTTAATTCATGATTTTATTTTAAAATTAAACCTTACAAAATATTTTAAAAAAAGCATTTAAAATTTATATGCCATCGGGCTTGACTTAAAATTATCCTGAACGTATTATTAAATAAATGAAAATGTGGAAAGGGGAAATTCAGATGGAATATAAACGAAAAGGTGGATTTTCGGTTTTAACAGGAATAATTGCCACCGTTATAACGTTAATGTCCTTAGCTATTGCTTTGCTTGTAATACTGGACCGCAAGAAAAAGAAAGAAGAAAAAGAACTCGATGATTACTTGGAAGCAAGTATAAATTAATCACCTTTCTAAAATAATACTGAAAAAAATATCTACCACAAAATAAGCGTGGTAGATATTTCTCTATGATATTTATAAATTTTAAAAAATTAAAATGGCAGTTACCGGTTAATATAATCCGAAACCATAAGCTTATACAAAAATATCCGGCCGATTATAATTTATAAATCGACCGGATAGTTACTTTTTAATATTTAATCAAACAACTATTGCTGCGGGAACTGAACCATACCGCCACGATGGCTTCCGAAATTAAGCTTGAAGCAAAGAAGCATCTTGATAGTATTTTCACGAATATTATTTATCATGTCATCAAACATATCAAAGCCTTCCATGCGGTACTCAACAACAGGGTCACGTTGACCGTAAGCTCTCAGATTAATGCCGCGTTTGAGTTCTTCCATAGCGTCGATGTGATCCATCCACCTTTCGTCAACATTAGAAAGAAGAATAATTCTTTCAAGTTCACGTGTGGATTCATCGCCCAAAACTTCTTCGTGCTTCTTATAAACTTCATGAGAGCGATCCGATATAATTTTAACAACCTCTTCGGGCGTCTTTTGAGTAAGAGTTTCAGGATTCATTTCAGGATCATCGGCATTAAACAACCAGCCTAAATAGTAGCTCTTAAGCCCCTCTATATTCCAGTTTTCAACCGGAATATCTTTTGAAATGTATCTGCCAACAACCATGGCTGAGACATCGTCTATCATATTAACTATCTTTTCACGCAAGTTTTCTCCATCTAAAACCTTGTTGCGCTGAGTGTATATAATTTCACGCTGACGGCTGAGAACATCGTCAAATTGAAGAACATTTTTACGTATTGCAAAGTTTCTTCCCTCAATCTTTTTCTGTGCCGATTCAATTGAACGAGTCAGCATTTTTGCTTCCAATGGCGAATCTTCATCGACATTTAGCCTACTCATCCATGCTTTAAGGCGGTCGCCTCCAAAGAGCCTCATAAGGTCATCCTCAAGCGAAAGATAGAATCTTGATTTACCCGGGTCACCTTGCCTGCCTGACCTACCACGGAGCTGATTATCAATACGCCTTGTTTCGTGGCGCTCTGTACCTATAACATAAAGTCCGCCGCATGCCACAACTTCTTCGGCTGCTTTTTTAATTTCGGGTTTAAACTTCTCATAAAGTTCTTTATATTTCTTCCTCGCTTCCAAAATCTTTTCGTCTTCGGTTTCGCCAAAGCCGTCACACTCCGCAAGCGCATCTCCGTTATAGCCTAATTTCTTAAGTTCTGCCTTGGCAAGGTATTCTGCGTTACCTCCAAGCATAATATCCGTACCGCGTCCTGCCATGTTGGTGGCTATGGTAATGGCGCCTTTTTTACCTGCTTGAGCTATTATCTGTGCTTCTTTTTCATGATATTTCGCATTCAAAACTTCATGCGGAACTCCTTTAGCTTCAAGCATTACGCTAAGAAGCTCAGATTTTTCAATCGAAACCGTACCCACCAGAATAGGCTGACCTGTTTTATGCGTTTCTATAATATCCTCAACTATTGCTTTATATTTAGCTTTTTGAGTTTTATAAACAACATCCGGCAAATCTTCGCGAATTTTAGGTTTATTGGTCGGAACTTCAACGATATCCAATTTATAAATCTCGCGGAATTCTTCTTCCTCAGTCATAGCAGTACCGGTCATACCGGAAAGCTTATTATACATTCTGAAATAATTCTGGAAAGTAATAGAAGCAAGAGTTTTGGATTCTTTTTGAACTTCCACTCCCTCTTTTGCTTCAATAGCCTGGTGAAGCCCTTCGTTATACCTTCTGCCATACATTATTCTTCCGGTAAATTCATCGACAATCAAAATCTCGCCATCTCTGACAACGTAGTCAAGATCACGTGTCATTACCCCATTTGCTTTTATGGCTTGATTGATATGATGCTGCAAAGTAATGTGTTCGGGGTCGGTCAAATTTTCTATATTAAAATATTTTTCGGCTTTTTCGATACCGGATTTTGTAAGTGATGCAGTCTTTGCCTTTTCATCAACAACATAGTCATATTCTTCAAATAGCTCTTCGTTATCTTCTTTTGCATCTATCTCTGCAACTTTAAGCATTTTCAAAGTTTTTGCAAACGCATCGGCGACACTATACATTTCTGTTGATTGGTCGCCCTCGCCGGAGATAATAAGTGGGGTTCTTGCTTCATCAATCAAAATCGAGTCTACTTCGTCGACTATTGCAAAGTTATGTCCTCTTTGAACTCTTGCGTTTTTGTTTGTAACCATGTTATCACGCAAATAATCGAACCCAAATTCATTATTCGTACCATAAGTTATATCGGCATTATACGCTTTAACACGCTGAGCTTTGCCGTAATCATTTATTATAAGTCCGACTTCAAGGCCCAAAAAGCGATAAAGCTTACCCATTTGTTCGGAGTCACGCTTTGCCAAATAGTCATTAACCGTTACCACGTGCACACCTTTACCCGTAAGTGCATTTAAGTATGCAGGTAAAGTAGCAACCAAAGTTTTTCCTTCACCGGTCATCATTTCGCTTATTCTGCCCTGATGCAAAACTATACCACCTATTATTTGCACAGGGAAATGCCGCATTCCCAAGACCCTGTCGGAAGCTTCACGGCAAACAGCAAAAGCATCAGGCAAAATATCATCTAAAGTTTCTCCATTTTTTAAACGTTCTTTTAAAACCAATGTTTGTGAAGAAAGCTCCTCATCTGTCATGTTAAGGTACTTCTTTTCAAGCTCCAACACCTTATTACATATAGGTTTTATACGCTTAAGCTCTCTTTTACTGTAGTTACCGAATAATAAATTTAAAAAACTCATAAGACCACCCCTATGGTATAATTTTTCGAAACAAATCACTGTGTAAAAACATTTTAAGTTAATTGTATTTCAAAATCCAAAAAAAATCTACCTTTATTTGATTATACAAAACTTAAAAGTGAAAATACATATCAATCCTTGTTATGAAAAGGGTTTGATTAAATATATCACAATATTTGAAAAAAATCTATTATTTTTTAAAAAATTTAATAATTTTGTTGATATTTTTTATAAAATGTATTACTGTATTTAACATAGCTTTTATGCCCAGAAGATATATTTTAGATATTATAAATTTTCAAAAGGACGGTAATAAAATGAATGACAATATAAATAAAACAGAATTCGACAAAGTTTTTAAACTTATGAAAGAATCCTTCCCGGAAAGCGAATATCAAACTTACGAAAAGCAACAAAAATTATTAAATACGAAAGAATATAAAATTCTTACAAAATATGATGAAAACAAAAATTTAATTGCTTTTATGGCGCTTTGGGATTTCCCTGAATTAGTGTTTATCGAACACCTGGCAGTAAGCCTGCTTTGCAGAGGCGGCGGCATAGGAACTAAATTTATGAAAGAAGTAATGGAAAAATATAACAAACAAATAATTTTGGAAATCGAACCCCCAAAAAACGATATGGCAATTAAAAGGTGCCGTTTTTATGAACGGCTCGGATTTAACATATGTAATTTTGAATATTATCAAAAACCCTTGCGAGAAAATCAGCCCAAGCTCCGATTAAACCTTATGAGCTATCCCGAACCTTTGGATAAAAACCGCTTTGAATACGTAAAAGATTTCTTATATCGCAACGTTTATAAATACGTTTAAAACTCAGACTTGATACTGCGTAAAAATAAATCGGAAATTGCTTTTTCAGGTAAAACTTTACCTGAAACGGCATTGTGCACGGCTTCCGATATAGGCAAATCTACTCCATATTTTTTGCTTAAATTCACAAGCGCACCGGAAGTTGCCACTCCTTCGGCAAGCTTATCGTAAGCTCCATGCGTTACCAAAGATTCGCCAAATTTTCTGTTGTTGCTGTGCGGCGAAAAAAGAGTTGCTTCGTAATCGCCCAAATGAGCAAGACCATAAGCTGAAAATTCGTTTCCTCCCATGGCTTTTATGAGCCTTGAAATTTCCCTCGTGCCCCTGGCCATAAGAGCACCCTTTAAGGATTGGTAATTCATTCCGTCCAAAACTCCCGCGGCTATTCCCATAACGTTTTTTGCCGCAGCGCCTATTTCGTTTCCAATCATATCGTTTCCGTAATAAAACCTTATAAGCGGACTTGAAAATTTTTCGACCAAAAAATTCTTAACTTGGATATAATCGGAATCTATAACCATGCAATTTGGAATTCCCGAAGCATATTCTTGAACATGCCCGGGGCCTACCCAAATTGCGGCTTTTGTTTTTTCGCCCAAACACTCTTTTAAAACTTCGGAAAGTCGTTTACCCGTGTTTTCCTCAATACCTTTCATGCACAAAACAAAAATTTTTTCACTTATATCAACATTTTCCGATTTTATAAGAATAGCTAAATCTCTAAGCGCTTGAGCACTTATGGATATAACCACAACATCTGAATGATCAAGCGTTTCAGGAAGGCTATCGGTAACAACGATGCTTTGATTAAAATTTAAAAACGAGTTTTTACGTAAAATTTTAATTTCCTGCATGTGAGCCGAACCGGGTCTACCCCAAAGCATTACATTGTGTCCTATTTTATCTAAGTACCATCCAATAAAAGAACCCCATCTTCCGCAACCCAAAACAGATATGTTCAATTTTTACATCCCCCGATCGTAGCTAAAACAATTAAGTTAATTATAGTTAATTATAGTTAATAAAACAAAGCCATGCAACAAAAACTATGCCATCGATTTACAACAAAAATTTTAGTGCATAAATAAATGTACATTTGATATATTTTTTGTTTTATAAAACATTTGAATTTATATAATCAAGAAAAGATTTTAATTATATCAAATAATTTGTTGATTTAGAGTCGAATTAATTTTACAATATATATTATCTATTTAGTTTTTAATGGTGTAGACTACCAAAATATTTCAGCAATCGACAAGTTCGTAGCTTTAGTAATTTGTTGAAAAACATTCGATTACGTGATATAATGTAGTTTACCGCAAAATATTTGCCAGACTGCAAGCAAACCGATCATAGTACGCAAGTACAATAAAAAAGCAGACACAATGGAGGATTTATTTATGAGTTTTGAATTCGACAACAACACAGAAGATACTGTACAAATCAAAGTAATCGGTGTTGGTGGCGGCGGCGGAAATGCCGTAAACAGAATGGTCGACTCAGGGGTAAAATGCGTAGATTTTATATGTGTTAATACAGACAGACAAGCTTTAATGAGATCAAAAGCAACCAATAAAATTCAAATCGGTGAAAAAATAACCAGAGGTAAAGGCGCAGGTTCAAAGCCGGAAATCGGTCAACGTGCCGCAGAAGAAAGCAGAGACGAAATTATAGCGGCTCTTAAAGGCGCAGACATGGTATTCATAACCGCCGGTATGGGCGGCGGAACCGGAACAGGTGCCGCACCGGTAGTTGCACAAATCGCAAGAGAAATGGGAATACTTACAATCGGAATCGTAACAAAACCGTTTTCGTTTGAAGGTCAAAAAAGAATGGAACAAGCTGAAAGAGGCATTTCAGCTCTTCGTGAACAAGTCGACTCCTTGGTAGTAATTCCAAATGAAAGACTCAAACTTGCAAGTCAGCAAAGAATTACACTTATGAATGCATTTATAGTAGCAGACGATGTATTAAGACAAGGCGTACAGAGTATTTCCGACCTTATTTTGTTACCGGGTCTTGTTAACCTTGACTTTGCAGACGTAACGTCAATCATGAAGGACGCAGGATATGCGCACATGGGCGTTGGACGTGCAAGTGGCAAAGATAAAGCCGAAGCAGCAGCGAATATGGCAATTTCAAGTCCGCTTTTGGAAACAGCAATAAATGGTGCAAAAGGTGTTATTATCAATGTGACCGCATCGCCTGATATCGGACTCGATGAAATCGAAACCGCTTCCTCGATGATAGCCCAGCAAGCAGACCCATCCGCAAATATTATCTGGGGTGCTGCATTCGACGAAACTATGGATGATGAAATCAGCGTAACGGTCATTGCAACAGGTTTTGCAAAAAGAGAATCCGAGTTTCCGATTCATTCTGTAAGCAAAAGTCAAAATAGCAGCTATACAGATAACCTGAGAAGCTTCAGCGCAGCTAAGAAGAATGCCTCTGAAAAAGGCGGAGACGACGAAAGCTTTTATGATATAATGTCTATATTCAAAAATAGATAATTAAGTGTTTTAAAGCGTGCAAATAGATTGTACGCTTTTTTATTGCACAAAAAACTCCGTGCATTTTTGGTGCATGGAGTTTTCATATAAAATATTTATGGAATACTTATCTTAAAATTCTGGTCACACAAGTATTTACCTATACCAATCCTTTAAGCATGTAAACAAAACAGCCATAACCTAAAATTATTTTATTGCCGTTAATTTTATATCAAGAATTCCACCAGTCGCAGATCTTGCCTGCCTATAGCTTATATCGTCGATTTTTAACTTCGTTCGGGGTTTTAAAATAATCTCCGCCTCTGCTTCAAATTGAGAAATTTTTGAGATATCGATCGCATCTGAATCAGCCGATAAGTCAATGATCATTTTAACTCCCGTTCCGTCATCATGATCAATCGCATATTCATTCCCTACATTTTCGTCTGTAGATGTACTCAAAATTGCCGCATCACTCGCAATTTTACCTTTCAAAAACTTTTTAGCTATTTCAGCTGTTTCGTCATTGAGCACTATTTTATTCGTCTTTGGGTCCGGAGTAAGCTCCGGTGGCCACTTTTCAGATTTAAGCATGCGCTTTAAAAAGCAAAGTAAAGAATCCCCTCTGTAAACAACTTTTGCTTCTTTTATTAAATGTTCTCTTTTAGAAAACAAGTCCAACATCTTTTTAAAATCCAAAACAGTTTGTAAAAATAACTTTCGTGGCAAAATATGAAGATTTTTATTCTTGGGATCTCCAACCAACACATACTTGTTTCTGGCATTCCCGTTTAAAAACTTATCACCCTCAAAAGTATAGTACTTAAGCAACGCCTCATCTTCACTATGATATTCGTTATTATCCAAAAGCTTTTGCATTTTCTGCTTCATAGAAATAAAATCGTTCGTATCTTTTGATAATTTACTGGTTAAAAACTTTTCCCTGTTTGCTTTTTCAGTTTTTATAGTATCTCGCATTCTCTTTAAAGTAGGCGAAAGCAACATAAAATCATCCCTACTGTAAAAATAATCTTTCAAATCGGGTACCTGGGAAACAGTCAAATTGGAAACAACACTATCTTTTTGATCACGCACCACTCTAAAAACCTTGGCGCCTGTGTTTTTTTGTCTATCAGTAAAGTATTTAATATCATTAATGAAAGGGTTAACTTTTTTAGGATCTACGCTCCCGCCTTTCTTACAACCATCTAAAATTTTTTTATAGATGGCAAGGCAAAAGAAATATGGCCGTCCATTTTTGTCAAATTCTCATAAGAAATGTCCGCCCAAGTGCTACAAGAGTTTTCATATATAGCACCAAACATTTTTAGAACTTCGATTTCAAATTTGGTAAGTTTTTCTGTGGGATAATCTAAATCACCATTTTTAACCCTCGCATAATCACGTAAAAAAACCTCATCCAATTCATTAATATCTGCCATAATCAACATCTCCTTTATAAAATCAAGATAAATCCGGTAGTTACACACAGCGTATCGCAAGTTTAAACTATTGTCAATATTTTTGTTAATATTTTATAGTATAAATTATTTAAAACTCCATTGTTTGCAAAATGCAACTAGATTTTCACGCATCCATTAACAATCCTATACTTCTGCACATAATATAACAATGGAACTTAAACGTTCCAAAGGAGTGGTAAAAATGTGTGGATGTAGAAGCTTTAGAAGAAGATTAAGATGTATACCGACAAATGTATACTGCAGAAACAATCTGATAGGCAGAATAGTATGCGGAAGATTTATAGAGTATGAACAAGATCCGTGCCCATGCTCTGAATAAAAACTGACTCCTGAGTTTTCACTCGGGAGTTTTGTTTATAAAACTAATAAAAACTATTAACTTTTTAAATATTTAATATATAATTGCCAATATATGAATATTTAAGGAGTGATATATATGTCTTTGCGCTTTTGCTGAATTTAGGAGATTCATCATCATTAAACTTGAGCGCTAAAAGCTCATAATCTTTAATACTATCTATAACTTTAAATCCAAAATGCTCAAAAAATTTCTTTTCGCCTATAAAAGGCTTTTTCTTTTTAGATACCAAAGTGCATATTCCACTCATACCCTTTTCTTTGGAATCGTTTATTGCATACTCCAAAAGCTCTTTAGCTATGCCTTTGCCTTTAAATTTACCCGCAACCCATAAGCAATAGATGTATTCATAATTTTTGCCATTTATAGGCACCCATGCTGTTTCGATAGGCTCATATTCAATAAATGTTTTGCCTCTTTCATCAAGCTTCCTAAAAACATGCCCGTCTTTAAGTTTGCTTTTTATCCATTCCTTTTTGCTATCAACACCGCATTTGTGTTTTGGGTCACCAATCGCACAGCAAATGTGCTCTTTACCTATGTTCTCTGCGGTTAAATTTATGTACTCATTCATTTTGGATTCAGCCTCCCTGCAAATTTTTCCATAATAATTTTGCTATATCAAAAAACATTTTAACATTTTAAACAATTTTTTCAACACTTATAAAAAAAGCACTGCCAAAACACCAAATTCGTGTTCTGGCAATGCTATGCCGTTAAAATTTTTGTAATATTTAATCAATTAGTACATTCCGCCCATACCGCCGGCAGGCATTCCGGGCGCCGTATTGTTTTCAGGCTCTTTTTTATCCGTAATTATAGCTTCCGTAGTTAAAACCATACTTGCAACAGAAGCAGCATTTTCAAGCGCTGAACGTGTAACTTTGGTTGGATCCACTATACCAAATGAAATCATATCGCCATATTCATCTGTAAGGGCATTATATCCATAACCGACTTGATTTTTGGTTTTTACGTTTTGTACTATTACGGAACCTTCAAGTCCTGCATTAATTGCAATTTGCTTAAGCGGCTCTTCGATAGATTTTAAAACTATCGTGGCGCCCGTTTTTTCATCGCCTTCTGCGGCATCTACAACTTTCTGAACATCTGCAATGGCGTTCACAAGCGCTACTCCGCCGCCTGCAACTATACCTTCCTCAACGGCTGCTTTTGTTGCTGCCAAAGCATCTTCTATGCGGAGCTTCTTTTCTTTCATTTCAACTTCCGTTGCCGCACCGACTTTAATAACAGCTACGCCGCCTGCCAGTTTTGCAAGACGCTCTTGGAGTTTTTCCCTATCAAAATCAGAAGTGGTTTCCTCAATTTGATTCCTAATCTGCGAAACTCTGGCTTTGATTTCTTCAGGATTGCCCGCACCGTCAACAATAATCGTGCGTTCTTTTTCAACTTTTACTTGATGAGCACGTCCCAGCTGCGCCATTGTTGTATCTTTGAGTTCAAGTCCGAGCTCTTCGGAAATCACTTCGCCGCCCGTAAGAATTGCAATGTCCCTTAGCATTTCTTTTCTTCTATCGCCAAATCCCGGGGCTTTTACGCCTATGCAAGTAAACGTACCGCGGAGTTTATTAACGACTATTGTGGCTAAAGCATCGCCTTCGATATCATCAGCAATTATCACTAACTTCTTACCTGATTTTACAACTTGTTCCAAAAGCGGCAAAATTTCCTGAATGCTAATTATTTTCTTATCTGTAATCAAAAGGTAAGCGTCATCAATAACAGCTTCCATCTTATCGTTATCCGTTACCATATAAGGCGAAACATATCCACGGTCAAACATCATTCCCTCAACAACTTCCGAATAAGTTTCGGCCGTTTTGGATTCTTCCACCGTTATAACCCCGTCTGAGCTTACTTTATCCATAGCTTCGGAAATTAATTTTCCTATAAACTCATCAGCTGCGGAAATGGTCGCAACTCTTTTTATATCTTCTGCGCCATTTATTGCTTTTGAATTTCTTACAACAGCACCTACTGCCGCTTCAACCGCCTTGCTTATTCCCCTTTTAAGTACCATTGGGTTTGCTCCGGCTGCAACATTTTTCATTCCCTCACGAATAAGAGTTTGCGCCAAAAGCGTTGCCGTTGTGGTTCCGTCTCCGGCTATATCATTTGTTTTTGTGGCAACTTCTTTTACAAGTCCTGCGCCCATGTTTTCGAAACTATCATCAAGTTCAATTTCTTTTGCAATGGTTACGCCATCGTTGGTGATAAGCGGTGCGCCGAATTTTTTATCTATAACTACATTTCTTCCCTTTGGTCCCAAAGTGATTTTCACAGTATCTGCAAGCTTATTTATACCTGCAAGCAAAGCTTTTCTTGATTCTTCGCCGTATGCGATTTCTTTTGCCATAAAATATAACTACTCCTTACTTAAAATATTCAAAAAATTAAACTACGCAATAATAGCAAGAATTTCTTCTTGACGAATTATAATATATTCTTTTCCTTCATAGGTAAACGGCGTTCCGCCATGCTTAGGTATCAAAACCTTATCCCCTTGGTTTACATACATTTCAACTTTTTTACCGTCAATCATTCCTCCGGGGCCTCTGGCAACAACCCGCGCAGTAAGAGGTTGCTCTTTCGTACCTCCTGCCAAAATTATTCCGCCTCCCGTAGTTTGATTATTTTTTTGAACTTTAACAACTACTTTGTCCAAAATAGGCTTTACAGCAAAAACTTCTGACATAATAAATCCCCTCTTTCTATTTATTAGCACTCATAAAGCTCGAGTGCCAACACAAATATTCTATTCCGTCTTTGCTCGAAAATCAACCTTTATTTTAATTTTTAAAAAACATTGTTATCTTGCACTAAATATGCGAACGCAAAGAACATATTTATACTACTAAATCATAATTATCTATAACTCCTCCGCCTATAACCAAGCCATTATCATCGTAAAACACGACCGATTGCCCCGGCGCCGGAAAGTATACCCCCTCATCAAATACTATTTTTACCGAATCCTCACCATAAGGAAGTATTCTGCACGGAACTTCCGCCGCTCGATAGCGTATTTTTACATTGGCTTTAATTTCGCTTTCAAGCTTATCAAACAATATAAAATTGACATTTTTGGCAGCTACTTCTTTTCTAAAGCCCAGTTCCTTATTTCCAAGCACAACTTGGTTTTTCTTAGAATCTATCTTTAAAACATACGCAGGCTCCCCTAAAGCAATGCCCAAACCCTTTCTTTGGCCCACAGTATAATTTATTATTCCCTTATGATCACCAACTTTTTCATTTTCCTCATTTACAAATATTCCATTTTTGGGCACGGTATGCGTATAGTTTGATATAAATTCAGAATGAGAAATATTATTTATAAAACATATATCCTGACTTTCGGATTTTTGCGCAACAGGCAAATCATATTTTTTTGCAAGCTCCCTTACATAAGGTTTTTCATAATCACCAAGCGGAAACAAACTATGCGAAAGCTGAAACTGCGTAAGGCCATAAAGAAAATAACTCTGATCCTTTTTAGCCTTAGATTTCTTTATAACATAGCGCTTTTTCTCTTCATCATAAAACGTGTTTACATAATGCCCGGTTGCTATAAAATCGCAGCCTTTATTAAGCGCAAAATCAAGCATTTTTCCAAATTTTATTTTTTTATTACACTCAACACAGGGGTTAGGAGTCCTACCGCTTTCGTACTCACTAACAAAATAATCAATAACATTTTTGGCAAAATCTTCTTTAAGTCTCAAAACATAATGTTCTATCCCTAATTTATCAGCCACCTTTTTGGCATCCTTTATCGCCGAATTTAAACCGCTGCCAAGCAAATCAAGCGTTACACCGCAAACTTCATAACCTTTTTCTTTTAATATCGCCGCCGTGGTGGAACTATCAACGCCGCCACTCATACCTACCATTACCTTTTTCAAAGCTATGTACCTCTATTCAATATAATTTAAAATAATTATATCACACTATAAAGTACATTAATAATCTTTTTATATAACAAACTCAACCTGCCAACTCCATTGCAATACACGTTATATCATCATCGTGATTATTTGTTTTTCTTATCTCAATTCCTTTTTTAACTATCCTTTTGGAAAGTTCTTTTGCATTTTCATAATTTTTTGATTTTATTATATCGCATATCCAATCTTCACCTATATCCGTAATACCATCGGAAAACATAATAATAAAATCCCCTGCTTGCAAATTAAACTTTTCAAACGATATGTTGGCATCGCTTAGTATTCCTATGGGCAAAGATTCCGAACTTATTTTTATTATTTCATCGCTTCTTACGATAAAAGTAGGGGGAGCACCGGCTTTAAGGAACTTTGCTTGACCGTCAAAAAGATTAAGCGAAAGCATATCAAGGGTAGATAAAATTTCCTCTCCCTCGTTTAGCAAAAGCGCCGAATTTACAAATTTTATAGCCGAACTTGCACCCATACCCGATTTAACAAAATTTTTCATAAGTTCTGCGGTTATATTTCCTTGAACCGCAGCGGCATCACCCGTACCCATACCATCGCTTATTATAACGTTAAAATTTCCTTCGCCGTCTTCAAATTTACAAAAACTATCGCCACAAACCAAACCTTCACCAAAAGCGTGCTGCGTAAAACCAAAATCAACACTAAAATTTTTTATTTCGCAAAGCTGTATCCTGGAGGTGGCACCGTAATTATTTATAATTGGCTCACTTAATTTTTTTCCGCAAACTTCAGACACTTTTTCAACAACTTTTTTAGAAAATTTATTTGCAAAAACGCTATCGCATTCAATATCAACACATATTTTACCCTTATTATTCCGGTAGCAAACTAAATGCAAAACAGGTATGTGCATTTTCAAAAGTTCTTTTTCCAAAATATCGGATGTTTCTTCCCATACAACCAGTTTTTCTCCGGATTTCTCCGCAAAATCCTCCATAACGGAACTAACCGCTCCCATTTGCTCCGAAATAGACTTTTTAAACTTACTAAAAGCGGCTTTGGCGCTATTTTGCCGCCCAAACTTATTATAATTTTTTCGAATACTTTTTATAATCTCATCTTTGTTTTCGCAAAAGCCAAGTGCATCTAATTTAAAATTTACGCTTTTATTTGTTTCCGCAATATTTATCATATTTCCAAAGAAATCACTCGTACTTTTTGCTCTTTCTCCCCAACACAGCGGCGCTTTTTCGCAATGTTTGCATAACCTATATATCGAACTTACACAACCCGTTTTAAAGTTTAAATTCTTACTTTCCGGTTTAAAAACATCCCAAAAAGCTTTTTCAATGTAAGCAGGCGCTGAATTTACCGATTTCGATGCAAAACGAAGTTTTTGCGCCAAAACCTGTTTAAAATCAGATTTATTCTCGCAGCCAAAGCGTTTTATTTTAAATTTATCAAGAAAATCGCAAGATACCAGCAAGTATATAAAAATTGCAATTAATACCTCATATATCCCGCAAACAAGCCTTGCACTATCGCCCGACTCAAAAGCAACCATAAGCCAGGAAAACATAAATGCAAAAGCTATACCAAATTTTCCAAAATGCGAAAAAAGTCCCGCAACCATACCGCCAAAAGCGCAGGCTATGGGCGCATATCCAAATCCAAACGACGGCAAGCTAAACGCCACAGCCGAAGCAATTCCCGCAACAGCGCCGCCCTCCACGCTTGCAACATATGCAGAAATAAGTATTGTAAATATTGCCAAAATTCTACCAACAGAAACGCCCAAAAAAGAAAATCCCGAAAAAGAAAGCAAAATTATATTTAAACTTAAAATAACACAGGTAAATTCACGTATGTTTAAATTATAAATTTTTTTACTGACTAAAATTTTAAAGGTTCTTTCAAAAAAACAAGCCGCTCCAGCCGCAATAAGCGATTCAAACACACTTAGCAAAACATCTTTAAAATCAAAACCTTCCGATGAAATTACGGCAAAACCCGTAACAAACGAAGAGCAAAACACCACAATCGGAATATAAAGAAAATGATTTTTAATTTTTGTAAAATCACTTAGCGTCCAGCGCACCGCAGTAACAGATATCAGCGCCGATATGTACCTTATCCCCAAACTTAGGTTCAGAGGGAAAAGATATCCCGCCGCGGCACCTATAATCGTTGGAGCAATAAACTTTCCCGGAACCGAAGCCGAAAAAGAAATACCAAACGGATAGCAAATGCCTAAAATATTTCCTTTTGATATAATCACACCCGCCAAAAAGCACATACACTTAATGAATACCATTCTTAAAGGATAGTTTTTTACAAAGTAAAAAATTTTCTCCCTTATTTTTATTGCCTCTGCTTTCAACTTCCACCAGCCACCTTAATTAATAAAAATTTGAATTGCTTCTTTATTAATTATATGGGCAAGGAATTGCATTTTTCTGTCACAGTGCGCTGTAATATTATAATTTTTTTAGAGCTATTTTCGCATTTAATAAGCGTATTTGAAACTAAAAGAAATTTTAGAAGTGATTTAGGCCTATAATTTGTGAAAATGTTGAAACACTCAAAACATAATAAAATTTTGTATTTTTAAGCAATCACATGCAAAAACACGTCAAAAATAGTACCCCATAGTTTTTTCTATTCGTTTCCGCGCGCTTTTTATATGCCTCGAAACAGATGAAATACATATGCCCATTTCGTCGGCTATGTCTTTCATCTTCATCATCTCGCCGTAATATAAAAATATACATCGTTTTTGCTTTTCCGTAAGCTCCCCGTTAACAATATTTTTAAGTAAACAAACCATCTTTTTATGTCTTGGATCCTCGGAACCGGTATCCAAATTATTATAATAATTAACACTTGCCATGGATTCGGTAAATGAATCCATAGAAAACGGTCTACCTTCCATTTCTTTTCATAACCTCACACTTTCGTTTTAAATACCTGCCTATGTGTAATAAATCAAGATACATTCCATAAAGCAAGGAAATCCTATACTTAAATTCTTCATCTATGTTATTGTCTATACTTGCATGTTGTGTTTTTAATGTTTTTATGTGTCGTTTTAAAGTTTCCGCATCTTTAAAATACTGATTCGCCAGAAGTTTATAATACATAAAAGCACCTCTTTTACACATTTCGTGTAGTAAAATGCAAAAAATAAAAGCGTTTATATTATACTAATTAAAATTAACACTCCCCATCCTTTTCTCCCACACCTCCAATATTATCACGCAAATTGCCGGTGCGTCAATAAGTATTCAAGTTTTAATGTGACCTTGCAAAAAATATAATATTCGAAAAAGTTCGCAATCTACACATTTATTGCACACTAAACGTGTATGTGGTATAATGATTGTACAATTTGCGCTTTTTCGACAAAATTTTATTAACTTTTACTTTCAAAAAATATTATTATATTATTGGATAGTAAATCTCCCATCCATGAAATTTAAAACAAAATTTTCTGCCGTTTTGTAGCCTTATAAATACTTCCAAGGAGTGATTACCCATTAACATTGATTTGGGAAGAAAAATAAAACACTTAAGAATAAAATCCGGGCTGACTCAGGCGCAACTGGCGGACAAGCTCAATATATCCGCTTCAACAATAGGAATGTATGAACAAGGAAGGCGCGAACCTGACAGCACCACACTTTCTAAAATTTGCCGTACTTTGGACGCAAGCGGCAATTACGTTTTGAACCTTGACGAAAATATCGGGGGTTCAAAAAATTCAAATTACGAAAACAAAGAAATATACGGCGTTATTTCCGAATTTATAAATGATCTTGAACACCAAGAAAATCTCATGTTCAATGGTGAACCCATAAATAATTTTGAAAAAAAGAAAATCGCTTCCGCCTTGAAAATTGCGGCAGCGGTTACGCTCTCCGACATCAACTGCGATATGTAAAGCCCCTTTTTGCGACCCTATATAACACTTTTTTAAAAAATGAATATACTATAAACAAAAGACTTTTAAAAATGCTAAGTTTCAGTCACCCGATTTTCTCACCGAAAAACAGAGATAAAATAAAAATAACGGCGGTGAATATTATGTGCGGTTACAAACAACAAGGCATACTTTCGCTTGCTTTTGGGCTGGGGCTTACGCTTTCATTTTTGTTTCCTGAATCATTGATAATAGTAATTGTATCGATCGTAATTGTTACACTTTCGATAGCTTTAATAAAGTGTTGATTCTTTATATTGGGGGGATGGAATACATGAAAGTTGTTTTGATAAAAAGTCCCGGCATATTAGGTTTCTTTTTAAGAAAAATTTTTGGAATAAAAAAAGAAGAAAATAAGAATTAAATATTAAAGCCGACTCCTATTTATGAAGTCGGCTTAGTTTTTTATTTATTAAATAATTTTAAGTTTTATCTTTCAAATTGGCTTGAATACATTTCGTAATATCTTCCTTTTTTTGCCATTAGCTCTGAGTGTGAACCGCATTCTGCAATTTCGCCTTTTTCCAAAAATAAAATTACATCTGCATTCCTTATTGTATTTAACCGGTGAGCTATAATCAAAGCTGTTTTTTCTTCCATAATTTTACTTAGCGATTTTTGTATCTGATTTTCCGTAAAAACGTCCACGAAGGAAGTTGCCTCGTCCATAATAAAAATAGGCGCTTTACTTAAAAACATTCTTGCCATACAAATCAACTGCTTCTCGCCTTCGGAAACATTGCTCGCTTCTTCCTCGATAATGCTATCATACCCTTGCGGTAAAGAATTTATAAAATGCGAAACCCCAACAAACTCGGCAGCTCTCACCACTTCCTCGTCCGTAGCGTTTTCATTTCCGTAACGAATATTTTCCATTATAGTTCCCCGATAAAGCCACGAATCTTGAGTTACCAAGCCGAATAATTTTCTATATTCCGCAAGATCTATATTCTTTATATTTAAAACATTACCTTGATTATCTTTTAGTGATATTTTGCCTTTAAAATCATCATAAAACCTCATCAAAACGTTAACGAGGGTGGTTTTGCCCGCTCCTGTTTCTCCAACAATTGCAACCCTTTGACCTTTTAAAATTTTAAAAGAAAGATTTTTTATAATGTCTTTTTCCTCATTATATCCGAAACTTAAATTTTCAAGCTCGATATCATATTTCTTATTTACATCAAAAGCCTTATTATCAGGGCTATCACAACCCCCTGCTTCTTCCGGAGCGTTAAAAAATTCCGATATTCTTTCAAGCGCCGCAAAAGCTTGCTGGACAGCGCTGACAATACCGGCGGCACTTGTAAGCGGCTGGGTAAACTTTCCGGAATACGATATAAAAGCAGATATATCTCCCAAAGTTAAAGCCGCAGTGGTTGCATAATATCCGCCCATAACGCAAGAAACAACAAAGGTAATCTTAGAAATAAAGTCTATCATAGGAGAGGCAAGCCCCGAAAAAAACGAAGATTTCCAAGAAAGTTCATACATTGACCCGTTTGTTTTTGTAAATTCTTTTTTGAATCTATCTTCTTTATCAAATACTCTGATAACCTCATGCTGACTAAAGGCTTCTTCTATAAATCCATTAATCTTTCCGACTCCGCTTTGGTACTCCCTAAAATATTTTTGAGATTTTGAAACAACAATCAAAATAATAATAGCCATTAAAGGCAAAACCAAAATAGAAACAAGCGACATCTGCCAACTTATATAAAACATCATAAAAAGCGTACCGAAAGACACAATAATCGCAGCTATAATTTCGCTTATACCACGAGTAACCGAGGAACTTAAAATATCAATATCATTCATAACACGAGAAAGAATATCACCATAATTATTTGCATTAATATACTCAAGTGACATTCTCCCCATTTTATCAAAGATATCCTTGCGTATATCATAATTGATTTTTATAGCTACAAATGCGCTAAAATAGCTCCCCAAGCAACCGGAGAACGCATAAAAAGAGTAAATCGCAAATAACCAAATCACTATATTTAAAACGTTATCTAAATTCACCCGAGCCTGAGACATTTCGTTTATTGCCATGCCTATTATTTTAGGGCTTACAATTGATATCAAAGCTCCGCAAATTCCAAAAATAAGAATACAAATAATATAAAATTTATATTTTGTTACGTATTTAAAAGCATCTTTTTTTTCAAATTTATTCTTAAGGTTATTCACAGTAACTCATCACCACCAAACTGAAGGGAAACCATTTCTTTGTATATTTCACAGCTGCCAAGAAGTTCCGAATGCGTTCCGAATCCTACCGCTTGGCCTTTATCCAAAACTAAAATTTTATCTAAATTTTTAATCGTTTCTATCCTCTGCGAAATTATAATAAAAATTTTTTCATTAAATCTACTAAACAAATTTCTTCTTACTTTTAAGCCGGTTTTAAAATCAAGTTTGGAAAAGCTATCGTCCAAAATATATAAATCCGCTTTCTTAAATATTGCCCGCAAAAGCGCCAAGCGTTGCCTTTGCCCGCCCGAAACGTTTGTTGCGGCTCTTTCGATTTTAAAATCAAGGCCTTTTTCGTTTATAAACTCATCAATGCAAACGATTTCGGCATATTCATTTATAGTTTCCTTGTTAACTTCAGGGTCCGCAAGCTTCATATTTGAAAGTATATCCCCCGAAAAAATCGAGCCACCTTGCGGAACGTAGGCAATACTTTGGGTAAACTTTTCTTTATTTAAATTTTTCATACTTACGCCGCCGATTAAAATATCGCCTTCAAATGAATCGTAAAAACCCATTAAAAGCTTGGCAAGAGTGGATTTACCCGAACCCATAGTGCCTATAATGCCAATTGCACTGCCTTTTTCTATTTTAAGATTTATATTTTTAAGAACATAATCTTCAGCATTTGGATACTTAAAACTTAAATTTTTAAATTCTATATCGCTTATTTCTTCTGCTAGTTCGCCGCCACACGCACGAAGCCCTACTTTTCTGACGGGATTTATACTCAAAATTTCGTAAATTCTTTCAACTGATACCCAAGATTTCGGAATAGAAGAAATAAAAACGGACATTACCAAAAATGACGTTATCACCATAACTGCGTACTGAAAAAACGCCATCATATCGCCTATATTCATGTTTGCTTTATATATTTCGTTTGCGCCTATCCACAAGACAAAAGCCGTGACCATATTCATAAGGACCGTCATAATAGGCGAAACAAATGCCGATATTCTGCTGACGAACAAAGCGGTATTTTTAAGTTTATCGTGGCTTTTTTTAAATCTGTTTACCTCATAGCTTTCGTTTCCAAATATTCTGGTAATCGCAACACCTGTAAGGCGCTCTTTTAAAATGCAGTTAAATTTATCGTTTAAAATCTGAAGAGCTTTTATTTTTGGAGTAACTATTCTGAAACAAATTCCAATCAAAATTGCTATAACCAAAGACCCAAGCAGTATAATAGCGCTCATGCTCGGGCTTTTATTTACTATCATTACTACTCCGCCAATAATCATAAACGGCGGCATTAAAAACTGAGAAAACAGCAAAATAAGGCTTGTAACGTTTTCAACGTCGCCTGTGCACCTCGTTAAGAGTGAGGACGTTTCGAACCTATTTCTTTCTTCATACGATAAATTGCTTATACATCCAAACAAATCTTCCCTCAGTGAATATGAAATTTTTGCAGAAAGCCTTGAATTAAGGTAGCTCGTCCATACGGAAAGCAAAATTATAATACCTGTAACCCCAAGCATTACAAGCCCTGTTTTTAATATGTAAGAAATTTGGTTTTGCAAAATATCGGCTTGCGATGAAAACCTTGCTAACATACCAAGGTCTTCGCAACCATATTGCTTTATTCCTATATCCACAATGTCCGCCATAAGCTTGGGTAAATAAAGCGCACAAACGTTGTTTGCGATTGTATTTAAAATAATAAGCGCAAAAATGTACTTATGAACAAATAATCTGCCAAAAAGTTTCTTTAAGTAATTAATTTTAGTAGCCCTCTTTTCTTAAATCCTTAGGACTTAATTATACCATAATTTCGGAATATAATCTACAAAACAGTTGTGAAAAATACTTTTATGTAAACATATTTTGCAAAAAATTAAAGTTCATCGTAGCAAAGCACTAATCCCTCAACCCCAACCATTGGAGACCCTCCCGATATAAAACATGGTAGCCGCCTACTTAACCAATAGCAATGATAATATATCTTATATAACTTATCATTAAAACCTTGCAGACACACTGCAAGGCTTATTTGTCGCACTTATATTTTCTTTGAAGTTTATACTTGCTTTTTGTTGCATAACCTCCCCTTATATGACGTTCAAGTTTATTTATTTCGAGTATTTTTTTTACTTCCCTGTATAAATTTAAATTTACGGATTTCAACCTTTCGGAAACATCTTTATGAACCGTGCTTTTGCTTACTCCAAACCGCTCAGCGGCTTTTCTGACCGTAGTTTTATTTTTAAATATGTACTCCCCGAGCATAACAGCCCGCTCTTCCAAAGACTTCTTCACATATAATCCCCCAAACATACTTGTTTCAAAAAATTTATATGTAAAGTCTTATATGAGTATGATTAAGCAAATGGAAAACTAATTTTTTAAAAACCGCAAAATATATAAAAATATCAACAATTCAATTTATTCCTTGACTTAAACAAAAATATGTGCTAAAATTTTATTACCTCTTAGAGGGCTTATTTTTTGTACCCTTTAGAGGGAGGCTAAAAAATTCCGAAAAATTTGGAGGTGCCGAAAATGAGAGTAAAAATAACGCTGGCCTGTACGGAGTGTAAAAGACGTAATTATGACACAACAAAAAACAAAAAACACAATCCGGACAGAATGGAAATGAAAAAGCATTGTCGCTTTTGTAACAAGCATACTCTTCACAAAGAGACCAAGTAAAAACCATAAAACGTCTTTAAGGAGGCAAAACAATGAGCGAAAAGAAACCTAATGTACTAACAAAAATTAAAGATTTTTTCGTAGATTGTAAAAATGAGCTTAAAAAAATTGTTTGGCCAACTCAAAAAACAGTTCTTAAAAACACGGGTATAGTCCTTGCAATGATTTTTGTAATGGGTGTGTTTGTTGCCGCTCTTGACGCAGGGCTACTACAACTTCTGAGCTTGATTATGTCCGTTTCATTCAAGCAATAAGTAATCCGGAGGGAGTATAATAATGTCTGAAGAAGCCAAGTGGTATGTAATACATACTTATTCCGGCTATGAAAACAAAGTAGCTTCTAATTTAAAAAAGACCATCGAGAACCATAAAATGAAAGATATGATTCAAGAGGTTATAGTTCCTACGGAAACAGTAACTGAGATTAAAGACAACAAAGAGCGCCAAGTGGAAAGAAACGTTTTTCCCGGATACGTTCTAGTTAAAATGATTTTAGATGACGATTCTTGGTATGTGGTGCGCAATATAAGAGGTTGCACGGGATTTGTCGGAGCATCTGCAAAACCTTTACCGCTTTCACCGGAAGAAGTTAAAAAATTGGGCGTAGAAAGAAAAACTGTTAAACTTTCTTATAAACTGGGTGAATCCGTAAGGATTACTGAAGGGCCACTTGCAAACATGGTAGGAGTAGTTAAAAAAATAGATACCGAAAACAAATTGGTAAACGTAACTGTTTCTATGTTTGGGCGTGAAACCCCCGTAGAACTTCAGCTTGGTCAAATTGAACCAGTAATGTAAGTTTTAATTATCAAAATGTATCAGCAGATGTCTTAAATGTGGGAGAAGTAAAATAACATTCAATTGCTTCGAAATTTACCACAAAATTTGGAGGTGCGAACATTGGCTGAAAAGAAAGTCAACGCAATAGTAAAATTACAAATACCGGCAGGAAAAGCAACTCCGGCGCCCCCTGTAGGCTCCGCATTGGGTCCGCACGGTATAAACATCGTAAACTTTACGAAAGAATTTAACGATCGTACAAAAGACCAAATGGGTATGATTATCCCTGTTGTAATGACCATTTACTCCGATCGTTCATTCGAATTCATCACAAAAACTCCGCCGGCTGCAGTGCTCATAAAGAAAGCTTGCAAGCTCGATAAAGCTTCCGGTGAACCAAACAAAAATAAAGTTGCAAAAATTACAAAACAACAACTGCAAGAGATTGCCGAATGCAAAATGCAAGATTTAAATGCGGCAACAATAGAAACTGCTATATCTATGATAGCAGGTACCGCCAGAAGCATGGGAATAGAAGTCGCCGACTAACTAACCACTGCAGGTGGGAGGAAAAAATCCGATTTACCACTAATTCAGGAGGAGAACAATGAAACACGGAAAAAAGTATAACGAAAGTACAAAATCATATAACAGAACAGATTTTTATGATCCGAAAGAAGCAGTTGATATTTGCGTAAAAACTGCAAAAGCTTCTTTTGACGAAACAGTTGAACTTCATATAAGACTCGGAGTCGATTCAAGACACGCCGACCAACAAGTAAGAGGCGCATTGGTTCTTCCAAACGGAACCGGAAAAAGCGTTAAAGTATTGGCAATATGCAAAGGCGAAAATGAAAAAATAGCCGAGGCAGCCGGCGCAGATTTTGTTGGTGCTGAAGAAATGGCACAAAAAATTCAAAGTGAAAACTGGATGGATTTCGATGTTCTTATCACAACCCCGGACATGATGGGTGTTGTCGGAAGACTCGGTAAAGTATTAGGTCCAAGGGGCTTAATGCCAAACCCAAAAGCCGGAACCGTTACCACCGATATAGCAAAAGCTATTAAAGAAGCAAAAGCCGGTAAAATTGAATACCGTTTGGATAAAACAAACATTATCCACTGCCCAATCGGTAAAGCTTCATTCGGTGCCGAAAAATTATATGAAAACTTTGAAGCACTGGCAACAGCTATCGCAAGAGCTAAACCCGAAGCAAGCAAAGGCCAATATGTTAAGTCTTGTGTAATTGCTTCAACAATGGGCCCCGGAATAAAGATAAATCCAAACAGAATTGAGAGCATGTAATTTAGTATTTGACAAAATGCTATTTATGTGATAACATTTAAATACCGATTTTCCTAAGACAGCAGGTGCTAAAATAGCGTAATTCCTGCCGAGGGAGATATGCTGATTTGTAAATAATAAAATTTAAGTATAAATTTTTATATTCGGCTTTCTTCTTATTCTTAGTGAATATTTGGGGAGTCGGTATTTTTTATCTTTAAAACGGAGGTGAATATACATTGCCAAGCGCCAAAGTATTAGAACAAAAGAAAGCGATCGTAAGTGGACTTACGGAAAAGCTCAAATCTTCTTGCGCAGGGGTTGTTGTAAGCTATCAGGGAATTAACGTTGCAGACGATACAAAACTCCGCAAGGATTTACGTGATGCCGGAGTTGAGTACATGGTTGCAAAAAACACACTCCTTCGCCGTGCCGCAAAAGATGCGGGACTTGAAGATTTAAATTCAGTGTTTGAAGGCTCCACAGCTATTGCAATCAGCGAAAGTGATTACGTTGCCGCATCGAAAATTCTTTGCGAATTTGCCAAAGACCACGAATTTTTCAAGGTTAAATCCGGATTCATTGATGACAGCGTTATTGATGAAAAGGAAATCAAAAATCTTGCAAAACTTCCTTCCAGAGAAGTACTTATCGCTCAGGTTCTCGGTGGACTCAATGCTCCTATCGCAGGTTTTGCAAATGTACTCCAGGGTACAATGAGAGGTTTGGTAGTTGCGCTTAATGCAATTGCACAAAAACAACAAGAAAACGCATAATAACTAATAATTTATTAAACACACAAATTTTTGGAGGTAAATAATAATGTCAGAAAAAGTAACAAAATTAATCGAAGAAGTAAAATCATTAACAGTTTTAGAACTCAGCGAACTCGTAAAAGCACTTGAAGAAGAATTCGGCGTATCAGCAGCAGCTCCTATGGCAGTTGCAGCAGCTCCTGCAGCAGCAGGCGGCGCAGCAGCAGCTGAAGAAAAAACTGAATTTGACGTAATTTTGAAAAACGGCGGAGAAAGCAAAATCAAAGTTGTTAAAGCAGTAAAAGACATCACCGGACTCGGCCTTAAAGAAGCAAAAGCCCTCGTAGACGAAGCTCCTAAGCCGGTAAAAGAAAAAGTTTCTAAAGATGCTGCAGAAGACATCAAAAAACAACTCGAAGAACTCGGCGCAACAGTTGAAATTAAATAATTTAATTTTAAAATTTCAAAATACCGACCACATGGTCGGTATTTTTAATTTGATATAAATTTCTGTGTTTAGTAAATTATTATGTGTTATACGTTTGTATCAGTTTAATAGTATATCAAACAGTAATAATCACTTCGCTTATCCTTTAAGCTCTTCAGGAAGGTTTGCATATCCCTGAGCATCAAATAGATTCATCGTTAATTCCTTAACTAAACCCTTCACCTCATATAGGAGTCTCTTATATTCGTGAACATGTGCATTAAAAGGCGGCTGATAGTATTTCTTGGCTTCTTGTTCACAGGAAACACTAAATTCGAGCAGCATCGAATTAGCGTTGCCCACAATTCGGCTCAACGCCTTTTCAACCGCATACTGTTCAGCAAGCGCATCATTTCCGCTACCATCCGCAATGGCTCTCTTGTAAATCTGCGTCGCCTTACTAAATTTATCTACAAGCATACTACAACTTTTGCTAAGTTTATCCTGAGCAGCTACAATTTTTTGGTCCCATGCGTAGTTAAAGCCAATTTTCTTAGATACGTTAAGCCCCAAATTTAAAGATGTCACTATAAAACCAAGCGCTTTTAAAACAGGACCTCCCAAAGGTACAAACGACGATACCGCAAATAGCCAATCATGCCCAGCCTTTGCCAGCTTAGAATATCCTTTCAATTTTTTTTGCCAAGAATTAGGGCCAACACCCGCACGCTCGAAATCTGCAACAGCTTGCCAAAATTCTCCGGCAGTATCGTCGAGGTCGGCTCCGCAATCTTTCAGTAGAGAAGCAGTCTGCTCTTTTGCTCTTGCACTATTTTTATCACCGCCACCAAAGAAAGATTTTACTTTGTTCTTAAGCTTGCTAATTTTCCCCCCACCGGATAGCTGATCTTTCATGCCCTGTTCTACACCTTCAACTCCCGCCTGAACATTTTTAGCCAGTTTAACAAAAGCCGAAACTGTATCCTCGAGCTTTTTTTGTTCAGATTCATTACCTTTTCCCGCACTCTCGCTTTCATCCATAAGTTTTTTGGTAAATGCAGCATCATATATACTATGCTTAACCATTGCCCACTGTCCGCAAACATTATCTTTGAAAGAAACAAAACTATTACCCCTAGACTCTTTAGTCGTTGATGGGTCATTGGCAATTTCCATAATTATACCGTTCTTTCCGGCGATTTGATCAACAAGAGACAGTAAATAATTTATATCCTTGTTATCATACCATGTTTCACATCCTTCCTTATTAAGTTTACCTCCCTTTCTAAAGGACCTAATCACATCGAATTTCTGTCCAATATATGGTAAACCGTTAGGATTATTCTTTATAATATCCTTAAGTATAGATATATTTCTCTTACACATAGCCAAGGTTTTTTTAGCGTTTGAAGAAGATTCCTCTTTATCCGCTATAGCACGCTCTTTAGGCGACATGTTCTGCCTTGCAGCTTGCTTGTTTTTCAGTGCCTCAGCTGCTTTTTCTTTTTCTGCATCCACCGCTTCCTGGAATTTTTTCTGTTCGGCTACACTTCTCTTGTTATAATCAGCTGGTCCCGTAGAAGGATCTATCAAATTCCGATGAATATCAGCGGCTCTTTGTTTTGCCCTCTGGACTGCTGCAATTTTTTCATCTAATTCTCGTTTTGCCGCTTTTTTCTCTCTATATGCTTTACCGGTAAGTATATCTTTCAAGCTTCTGGGAGTATTCTTAAGTGCATTGTAAGCAGCCTCGGCCTCCCTGCCCTGTCCGGCAAGTCTTTCTATATCTTTTTTTGCCTGTTCCAAGTCTTTCTTAAGAGATATCACCTCAGCCTCTCTTGTAACTCCAAATTTTATAAGTAGGCTCTGAAAATGCTTAAACTTCTGTTCGTGTTCTTTTAAAACATCAGGAATGCTCTTTTTCGTATACTCCTTTACCCGCGCGACAACTTCCGTGGCTTCTACTTCAACATCAGACCCATCTTCTCGCTGATCAACAAATTTCGTGATTCCGGCTTCATCCTGCTTAGTTGTTTTACCTTGCATAAATTCTAAATAATCTTTTTCTAATTCGTCCTTTTTTGATTTGTACTTATCATACAACTGCTTATGAAGTGTACGTTTATTTTGCAATTCCGCATACAAATCGGAATATTTTGGAGTGCCTTCTTTCAATTTTTCGAGCTTTTTGGTCAAGGCCTCTATTTCGTTTTGGCGATGTTTCAAGCCGGCTTCTAACTCTCTGATTTTGTCCATTTCCCCATTCAGGACACCTAACCTCTCCTCATACAACTTGTTATATACCTCCAAAGCATCCCCTGCCAGCTTATAATTTTCCAATAAAGTTTTTTTCATTTTCTCGTTGAGAGCTGTTTCTGCCTCAACTAATATAGTATATACTTTATCTATACTACCCCTTAAACTTGCAAGTGTTTGCACAGCGGGAGCGTCTTTACCATCTCCTCTTTCTAACAAATGGTCTATTCTTGCCTCATATACAGTCCAAGAAGCAGCGTATGCTTTCCACTCGTCCGATCCTTCCTTTTTCATCTCAACACTTTTTATTTTATCTTCGATTTCTTTAAGATAATTATCTTTATTCAGGTAAGCCTTCAAATCCTCCTGTATCTCAGCAATAACCTCAGCATTACTTTCAGCAATCTCATCCGGCACTTTATTTTCTATTATTGCGGTTAGCAACTCACCTTTGGTAGGTCTTGCATCCCTTTCGGCTTTTTTAGCTTCAAAAGCCTTATAAGCTGCATCTTCAAACCGTTTTTCCGCTCTATGAAGCGGTTTATACACTGCGGATATCTCTTCAATCAGGTCTGCAAAAGAGTTGGCTGATACGGCATCTTCCTTTTCTTTCAACTCGTTTATTTTGTTTAGGTACTCCTTACGCAATTCCCTGAACTGTACATACTCACTCGAATCCTTCAATCCTGATTCATCGGCACGCCTGCTCAGCCTCTTAAGAGCTGGGCTATTTTCCCGATAGTATACTAACATTTTCTTAATTTTTTTAACACCCCATCGCTGACCTTTTTTAACTCCCGAACTTCTCACTTGACGCGATATAATCTTACTTAACAATTCACCTATATTTTGAGCAGCCGGCATAACAATCCCTCCACATAATAATGTTTCAAGACGCATTATATGCTTTTATTAAATTATGTCAACCGTTTTTATATATTTTTTATTAATAAATTTATATTTGTTTCCACTTATGCCAAAACAAGAACCACTATAAAGCAAAAGCACTTATTGGGCGCATTAATTAATCCCCACCAATTAATTTGATGGGGATTTTTTACATCACTGATAATTTTACGATTTTTGCGAAATACTGCTCATATATTCCTCAAGTTCAGATTTTATAACCGTTACTCTCGGGCCATAAACAATTTGTATACCGTCGCCTTTTTTGATGACGCCGGCGCATCCGCTTTGCTTTAAAATTTCATCATTAACTTTGGAATCATCTTTTACTTTAACTCTAAGGCGAGTTGCACAGCAATCCAAGTTTTCTATGTTTTCCATTCCGCCAAGACCTTCAACAATCATTTCGGAAACATTATCTTTTTTGCTGGCATTAAAATCTTTTTTCGTATAAAGTTTGGATTCAAGCTCGTCTCCTTCTCTTCCCGGGGTCATAAGATTAAACTTCTTGATTGCAAATTTAAAGAAGAAGTAGTAAACAACCGTATAACAAAGTCCAACCGGGATTACGTATATCCAATTCGTTTTTTGGTTGCCTTGCAGTACTCCAAAAAGGAAAAGGTCGATTATTCCGCCCGAGAAAGTCATACCCACCGCAACATTTAAAATATGCATAAGCATAAAGGAAAGTCCCGCAAAAACGCAGTGTACCGCATATAAAACAGGGGCGACAAACAGGAAAGTAAACTCTATCGGTTCAGTAATACCGGTAAGAATTGCAGTGAGTCCTGCAGATAAAAGCAAACCACCAACAACTTTTTTCTTTGTGGGCTTTGCAGTTTTGTACATAGCATAAGCCGCTGCCGGCAAACCAAAAATCATGAACGGGAATTTGCCCGCCATAAATCTTGTTGCTTCAACGCTGAAATGCTCTACATTCGGAGAAGCAAGCTCTGCAAAGAATATGTTTTGAGCACCGGTTACGTAATATCCATCTATAAGCGCCGTGCCGCCAATACCTGTATACCAGAAAGGTGTATAGAAAACGTGGTGAAGCCCGAAAGGTATAAGCGCACGCTCAATTATTCCATAAACAAAGGTTCCAAAATATTTAGAAGAAATCACTAAGGTGCCTAACCAATGCATGCCTTGTTGAACAGACGGCCAAATAAAGAACATTAAAGTTCCGACTAAAATGTATGTGAACGAAGAAATTATCGGAATAAACCTTATTCCGCCAAAAAATGAAACTACATTCGGAAGTTTAATTTTATAAAATTTATTATGAAGATAAGCTACTCCTAAACCTACTATTATACCGCCAAAGACTCCCATTTGCAAGGATTCTATTCCGCAAACGTTACCCAAAGAGCCTTCAAGAAGTGCGCAGGGTTCAAGTTTTCCTGTTAAATCAAGTAGAGAATGAATGGTTTCGTGCATAACCAAAAATGCTATAACGGAAGAAAGCGCCGCCGCTCCTTTTTCTTTTTCCGCCATACCGAGTGCAACACCAATTGCAAAAATGATAGGTAAGTTCGCAAAAATTATATCTCCCGTGTTCTTCATAACCACAAGAACAAAATTTAGGAACGTTCCTTCACCCAAAAGCCACTGGAGCCCGTACGACCCTATCATTTGAGGATTCGAAAGTGAAGCGCCTATTCCGAGGAGTAATCCCGCCACAGGCAACAACGCTATCGGGAACATAAAAGACTGACCTACCCGCTGAAGTGTGCTAAAAACTGAATTTTCTTTAGACAAACTCATCACCGCTTTCATAATATTTGGAAAATATATTAAAAATTTGAATCTTATTTCTTCTTATATGAAATCATCTTGGTTTCACCTGCATGAGCCTCGCCGGTGTAAGCCTCCATATCTTCAATTTCTTGCATATTGGTAATTAAAACTGCGCTGTGAAGCGGATATCCTTTTTCTTCAATCAGTTTAATATCTGCCGTCCCGATTTTTTCGCCCATTTTAACTTTCTGCCCAACCGAAACACACGGCTCAAATCCAGTACCTTTCATATTTACGGTATCTACTCCTATATGTAAAAGCACGTCAAGCCCGTCATCAGAGTGAATACAAAAGGCATGACCTGTATCCGCAACCTGAACTATCTCCCCGTCTATCGGGGCAACAACCGTATCATCATCGGGAATAACTGCCGCTCCGTCACCTATAATTTTTTCAGAAAACACTTCATCCGGAATCTCTCGGACGGAAACCATCTTTCCTCTCATCGGAGAAACCATAAACTTTTCAAACGATTTTTTCCCAAAATTAAACAACTCATACACCTCTTAAAATCTATATGTTGGCAAGTATTTTATCTTTAATCTCACGGACGTTTGCTTCAAGTACTTTTTTCCTGACATTTAAAATAAAGGAAGGCGTCATGGAAAGTTCATCTATTCCAAAAGCCAAAAATGTTTCCGTAAGGTTCTCGTCTGCGGCAAGCTCGCCACAAATTCCAACTTCTATGCCATTCTTGTGGGCATTATCGGTTACCATTTTTATCATTCGAAGTATTGCCGGATGATGAGATTCAAACTTATCCCCCACTTTTCCGTTTTGCCGATCAATTGCCAAAGAATACTGCGTAAGGTCATTTGTACCGATACTGAAAAAGTCCACTTCTTTGGCAAGCTCATCGCTAATAAACACCGCTGCGGGAGTTTCTATCATTATACCAATTTTAACATTGTTTGCAAATGGTATATTTTCGTCTTTCAAATCATTCTTTACTTTTTCCACAATTTTTTTAAGTTCCAAAACTTCTTTAACCGAAACCACCATCGGAAACATTACCGAAACATTGCCGAAAACAGAGGCTCTGTATATCGCCCGAAGCTGAGTTATAAGGATTTCGGGTCTATCCAAACATATCCTTATCCCCCTATATCCCATTGCCGGATTTTTTTCTTCCGGAAGATTAAAATAATCAACTTTTTTATCAGACCCTATATCCATAGTCCGAATAATAACTTGCTTGTTTTCCATTTTTGAAACGATTTCTTTATATTTTTCAAATTGTTCATCTTCAGTCGGGTGTGTTTTTCGATTTAAATATAAAAATTCACTTCTAAAAATCCCTACACCGCCCGCATCGTTTTCTATTGCGGCATCGATTTCATCGGGGTTATTTATATTCGCATATATTTTAATTGTTTTTCCGTCTTTGGTTATATTTTTCTTACCTTTAAGTTTTGTAAGAAGAGCTGCTCTTGTATCATTTTCTTTTTTCTTTTGCATAAATTCGGCAAAAACCTCGGGAGTCGGGTCAATATAAACCTCGCCCGTAAATCCATTTATTATAACCTGCTCTCCGTTGTATTCCTCTTTAAAATCTGCTTCCAGACCAACAACCGAAGGAATTTTAAGCACCTTGGATATTATAGACGCATGAGAAAAAACGGAACCCTTTGACGAAATAAAACCCTTTACCCTGTTTCTATCTATAAGAGAAATCTCGCTCGGAGTAAATTCAGTACTAAATAAAACAACCGATTCGCCCGGAAAATATGCGCTTTCATCACTTGTTTTTTCACTGCCCAGACAGTTTATAATTCTTTGGGATATATCCTTAACATCCGCCGCACGCTGCGCCATGTAGGAATCTCCCATATCCTCAAAAATACTCGAAAACTTCTTTGAGGCCTGCCAAACCGCATATTCGGCGTTTAGTTTTTGATTGTTTATTATATCAAGTATGGTTGCCTCGTAATCATCATCTTTTATCATCATTTCGTGGGCAGCAAAAATTTCCGCTTCCTCTGCCCCGCAGTCAGCAAGCGATTTTTCATATAGATTACGAATTTCTTTAATGGCGGCTTCTTTCGCCGATTTATATCGTTTAACTTCTTGCTCCGAATTATCAATTGTCTTTTTGCTTATACCGTCTTCTTTCGGTGAAACAATAAGTATTTTACCAAACGATATATCCTTAAAAACCCCGATACCTTTCAAAACAACCATATTAAATCATTTTCTCCTTTTAAGTTCACCTTTTCAGCGAACAAAAACACCGATTTTAGAAAATTATCCAATAAAACCCTCTCATGCCTCGGCTTCGGTAACATCATTTTCCGGATTTTTAAAATTATTTTCAAATAAACATTTAAGGCTTTTAATTGCTTGCGCCTCATCTTCGCCTTCGGCTTCAACGCTAACGGTATCCCCACCCTCAATTTTAAGTCCCAGAAGCGCAAACAATCCTTTTGCGCTGGCACGATTCCCGTCACCTTTTACCACGGTAATATTAGATTCAAAATTTTTTGCCGTTTTAACGAGGACTCCCGCCGGACGTGCGTGAAGGCCAAAATCATTTTCAAATTTATAATCAAATTTTTCCATACAACAAACCCACAAGAAATTTAAATTACGCTCTTTAAACTTTTAAAAGTTTTTGCATAAAATAAAGCATAACAAAAGTTAGTCTTGCTTACCTTTCTTCAATATTTTCAAATCATTATGTAAAAATCTTAAGACAAAAAGTTCAATATAATAGCCTGTTTTCATAAAGTTTACGTAAACATTATCACCCATCTCACTTAAATTGTCAACACAAAAAAACAATTTGATTTCTTAAATATGATCTTCTATTAAAGAAATAATTTGCTATAATAATTATGTATTACAATTTTCATCAAAACAAAACACTTGATAACTAAAAGGAGAACTCGATTTATGACTCAAAACAAAAGCATACTCGAATGGATCAAAAAAATCAAAGAAATTGTAAACCCCAAAGATGTTATATGGATCGATGGCTCAGAAGGTCAGCTTGAAAATCTCAGAAAAGAAGCGTGCGAAACCGGAGAAATAGTAAAGTTAAATCAAGAAAAGCTACCCGGATGTTACTTAAGAAGAACTAACCCAAATGACGTTGCAAGAACAGAAAGCAGAACTTTTATATGCACAAAAACGAAAGAGGAAGCAGGGCCGACAAATAACTGGTGGGAGCCACAGTTTGCCTATAACAAACTATACGGAATAGCCAAAGACAGCTATAAAGGCAAAACCATGTATATAATCCCATATTCAATGGGCATGCCTAATTCTCTTTTTTCCAAGATCGGCATAGAGATCACTGATTCAATATATACTGTTCTTAATATGGCAATTATGACACGTGTTGGAAAAACAATTTTAGAAACGTTAGGCGAAAGCGATAACTGGGTAAGGGGACTTCATGCTTCTTGCGACATTGACGAAGAGAACCGCTACGTTTGTCATTTCCCCGAAGATAACACAATAATTTCCGTTAACTCATGCTACGGCGGAAATGTTTTGCTCGGAAAAAAATGTTTTGCCTTAAGAATAGCTTCTTATCAAGCAGAAAAAGAAAATTGGCTTGCAGAGCACATGCTTATTTTGGGAGTGCAAAACCCGAAAGGCGAAACAAAGTACGTATGCGCAGCATTCCCATCGGCTTGCGGAAAAACCAATCTTGCCATGCTTATACCGCCCGAGATATACAAGAAAAAAGGCTACAAAATCTGGTGCATAGGTGATGATATCGCCTGGCTGAGAATCGGAAAAGACGGCCGACTCTGGGCAATAAATCCCGAAAACGGATTCTTTGGTGTTGCACCGGGCACAAACAAAAAATCAAATCCAAATGCCTTAGAAACAGCATTTTCAAATACCATTTTTACAAATGTTGTTCAAAACCTTGATGATAATACCGTTTGGTGGGAAGGCTTAAACAATAATCCTCCCGAAAATGCGCTCGACTGGAAAGGAAACCCTTGGAACGGAAAAACAAGTAACGAAAAAGGAGCACATCCAAACAGCAGATTTACGTCACCTACCAAAAACTGCCCATGCCTTGGCAAGGAATTTGAAAATCCGGAAGGCGTGCCGATATCCGCAATCATATTTGGAGGACGCCGCCCGCACACAATACCGCTGGTTTATGAAACTTTTGACTGGAATCATGGAGTATTTGCAGGCTCTATAATATCTTCGGAAAGCACTGCCGCATCAACAGGCAAAGTTGGAGTTTTAACCCATAACCCAATGGCAATGATGCCCTTTTGCGGATATAATATGGGAAAATACTTTGCGCACTGGCTAAAAACGGGGAAACTTTTGGGCGATAAAGCTCCGAAAGTATTCAACGTAAACTGGTTCCGCACCGATAAAAACGGAAACTTCATGTGGCCGGGATTTGGCGAAAATTTAAGAGTTTTGGAATGGATTTTAGACCGTTGCGAAGGAACAATAGGCGCAAAAGAAACGCCAATCGGATTTGTACCTTTCGAAAAAGATATAAATTTGCAAGAAAGTGGCGTATCTGAAGAAACATTTAAAAATCTTATCGAAATAAACACGGATTTATGGCTCAGCGAAGTAGAAGATATTAAAAATTTCTATAAAAAATTTGATGGTTGCCTACCAAAAGAATTATCCCATGAACTTGATAAGCTCGAAAAGCGTCTATGTAAATAATTTTTTAAAAAATTTGGTAATAATTGTTGAAAAAGCAGCAAATATGTAGTATAATTAAAGGGTGCTAGTTTTTATAAAATAACATGAATCGTAAATAAAAGGAGGGGTATATGAGCTTTAAACCAAATAATCCAAGGCGGTATAGTTCCGATAATAAAAGATATGTGAGAAAAGAATACTACGATATATATAGCGAAAATCCCAATAAGCATGACGGATATGTGGATATATACTCCTCCGAAAGAAGAATAGAAAAAAGAAAAAATCGTAAGGTGATTTTAAAAACCTTTTACACACTCTTTTTCGTTGTTTTGGGCGTAATCGGTAGTCTTATGATTTATGCTTATCGTACGCTAAATTCGTTTAATTATCAAAGCTTATCCGACTCTGACAACGACCGCGTTACTATGCAAGATATTGACGGAAACGACCTTATAAACGATAAAATGGTGCTCAACATCATGCTGATAGGAAGCGACTCCATGTCCACAGGCGACCACGGTCGCAGCGATTCTCTTCTCATCTTATCACTTGATATAAGACATAAAAAAATAAAAGTTACCTCCCTTATGAGGGATATCTGGCTAACCATTCCGGGCTACGGAAAAGATAGATTCAACGCAGCGTATGCCTTTGGCGGACCGAAACTTACAATCGAAACTATAGAGAAAAATTTCGGAATCTATATAGATAGGTATGCAGTTGTTGATTTTGACGGCTTTTCAAATATAATTAATGCTTTGGGCGGAATAGATTTGGAGCTCACGTCATCTGAATGTAGCTATATAAATAAATATTCGGGAGATCCACATACGCTTAAAGGTTCTGGGCTCAAGCACTTAACCGGGCTGCAAGCTCTCCACTATTCAAGAGACAGAAACAGTATCGGCTCGGATTACGATAGGACAAGCCGCCAAAGAAATGTTATAAAAGCCGTAGTCGGTAAACTCAAAACCGCAAATATAGCTCAAATAACAGATCTAATTTCAAAAATTGGCCCTATGGTTACAACAGATTTTAAAACTGCCGAAATCAGCCGTTTGGCAACAAAATCTTTAACCTACTTAAACTACCCATTGGAAGAATTCAGATTACCGACAGACGATAACGTAAGAAACGAAACTTATTCCCAAAAAATGGTGCTGGTAATTAATGATATGTCCAAAGCCAAAAAAGATCTTTTAAACTTTATATACGAAGCCGATCAATCGAAAATCAAGAAACAATAATAAGCATTTTTTAAAAGATTTTTAAATAGTTTCAAAATAATGATTGACTGTATAATACAAAATATATTATAAATAAAATATACACCCATAAAATGAAAGGAATATTATTGTGCATCAAAAAATTCAGGAAGTACTGGAAAACATTCTGCAAGACAAGAATGAAACAGATAAATTTTTAAAAATGGAAAGCGCCGATGAAGTCTATGATTACTTTGTAGAAAAAATTTCTAACCTTTCCGAAGAAGAATTCGAGAATTTCATGATAGACACTTTGGAAACTTACATCCATGAACAAGGAAAAACTCAAAAATTAGACCCGGACGCCCTAAGCAATGTTTCGGGAGGAGTAAGTTTACCTAAAAGATTTGCCGCCGGCGTTATAAGTATTTTAACACTTATGCCCTCGGCATCAGGTTTAGAAACCTCGAAAAGCATTCCCGATAAAGCGCCAAGCTACTTTAGCATAGCAAAAGATAATGCAAAACATGTAAAATTTCAAGTTTCGAACCGATTCCGCGGATTAGGGCGATTGATTAAAGAAAACCCGATTATATCCTCGATTGTTACCGCCGCCATTCTCGCTGTTATCATTATAACCGTGGTTTTGGTTCGCAAACACAAAAAATCTAAGATCCAATCACAGGTAGGCACTGGCAGTATGTTCCAAACTCCTATACAAGGAGCAACAGAAAATTCTGGTTCAGCAACACACACGCCAACCCACGGTGAAAATTTAGACGGAGCGCAACAAACAACGACTCCCCCTGGACAACCAAACAGATCAGCATCCCAAAGCGCTCCAACGGCTCCCGGTAGTCCAGCACAACAAACAACATCTAACCCGGAGCAGCTCAGCGCGCTGCCAAAGTCGACGCTCCAAGGTGCTCCTGCGACACCGCCCAGAAAACAGCCTACAAATCTACAACAGCACAGTGCGACACCAATGCCAACTGGCGGCAAGGTTAGGCCAAGGATAACGGTAGAACCCCATGCACGTGTTTCGTCCGCCCCCAACCCAAGGTCTGCACCGAGTGGCACTTCCATACCCACGCATGCAAATATACCAACCGCAAGCCAGCCAACCCCACCTCCATTACCAGATCCGTTACCAGGTTCGAGCGCCAATCCCGCAAGCAAACCCAAGGGTGATACGGGAAGTAGCGATACAGAAAAATCACCCGACAAATATCAAGGAGTGAACGCTGCAAAGAAACGGTTGTTGGCGGCTGCCGAGAAGCAAGGCCTCAATATTCTAACAGGTGGTATTCGAAAGCAACCATCCGCGGCCGCCCCTAGATCTCCTTCGCCAACTGCTTCAGCATTAGGAGAAAAAACTCCGAAAGTGTGGACGCATACACCCTCAATAATACCAATAACAGCGAACACTGATGCCCGGTTTTATGATCAATGTATAGACACATTAGAGAAGTTATTATATGATCCAACTCTTAGTGAGCGTAACCCAGGTTGGCATCCTCCAAGTCAAGATTCAAGCGAATACGGTCAACGGCAAGATATCTGTCGTCGCAATCCCGGCGTATTTTCTGGGAAACCGGGCTCTGTGGACGTTTCAAAAGCAATGAGAGACCCCGCCCATGTTATTGCGTTAAGAAAACGAGTAAAAGAAGGGATCATACCAGAATTTGTACGTGATAGAATAATAAACGGAAGAATATCTGCGTTTATGCGAACAGAATATGAAAATGGGCGATTGCCTGATGTTGTCAGACAATTAATAGCTGATAACCAACGGGCTGGTAGCGCCTCCACAAGTAGTGCATCTGCAACAAGAGAAGATACTTAAGGACATTTGGACAATAACTAAGCATTGAATACATACCACATTATTAAAATTTAGAGAAAGAATATTTAAATCCCAAACGAATCGCAGCAAACAATTTAAATTTACAGGGGGAGATTACCATTAATCTGTTATCAAAAAATGAAAATGTAGGCAAGTTAAATTCTTTAAATCGCACAGCAAAAAGAGCAAATTTATCTAAAAAAGCACTTGCCTGCGCAATGAGTATTTTAACACTTTGTCCCTCGGTTTCTGTTAGTGCAAACAAAACATCAAAAGAAACTGAAATACTCACAAGCATAAACGAAAAAGAAATTAGTTCATCAAAAAACCGAACATTTTCCGAAACAGTAAAAGAATACATTAAAAATAATCCGGGAAAATCCGCAGCCGAAATAACTATATTTATCGCAATATTGGTTATCGGTGGATACCTGATTTTAAACAGAAACCGCCAAACAACGCCACGTATCGGCTCTGAATTCCGTACTCCAGGCCAAAGCGGCGGCGCAGGAGCAGGCGCAGGAGCAGGCGCAGGAGCAGGCGCAGGCGCAGGTGAAGATCCGTTTGAGGAAGGTTTTGGGTTTGAATCGCTTTTTGGAGGAGAACAACCACAACCTCAGCCACAACCTCAGCCTCAGCCACAACCTCAGCCTCAGCCACAACCTCAGCCTCAGCCACAACCTCAGCCTCAGCCACAACCTCAGCCTCA
>CALWJD010000005.1:0-116115 GCA_944380925.1 uncultured Clostridia bacterium
TTTATATCGTCCTTATATCGCTTAAGCTATTACTGAACCACGCGACTATCGCGTGGTTTTCTGCATACAAAAAAGCACCATCTTTCGATAGTGCTTTAAATACATAATTTCAATTATTATAAAAGATGAAGCGCAACAACCAATCCTGCAAAAACTATGGAAACCATAGAAGTAAGCTTGATCAAAATGTTAATGGCAGGGCCTGAAGTATCCTTAAAAGGATCTCCGACCGTATCGCCAACAACTGCCGCTTTATGGCAATCTGAGCCTTTGCCTCCCAAATTACCGGCCTCTATATGCTTTTTGGCGTTATCCCAAGCACCACCCGCATTGGACATCATAACAGCCAATACAAAACCGGTTATAGTGGTTCCCGCCAAAAATCCGGCAACACCGTTAACACCTAAGATAAGTCCTACCGCTATCGGAACTATTACTGCCAAAACAGCGGGTAAAATCATTAGTTTTTGAGAGGACCTCGTGCACAAATCTACGCAAGTTGCGTAGTCGGGCTCTGCTGTACCTTCAAGCAATCCTTTTATCTCTTTAAATTGACGTCTCACTTCTCTTACTATACTTTGAGCCGCTTCGCCGACTGCGTTCATGGTAAGTGCCGCAAATAAGAAAGGTATCATCGCGCCTATAAATAACCCAACCAATACAGGTGGATTCGTAATGCTTAAATTAAATTTCATATTCGGTGCCAAGTTGGTAACTTCGGCAATATATGCCGCAATCAAAGCGAGCGCGGTAAGTGCTGCAGAACCTATTGCAAAGCCTTTTCCGGTTGCTGCTGTTGTGTTACCCAAAGAGTCAAGAGCGTCTGTGCGTTCTCTGACCTCTTCGCCAAGCTCTGCCATTTCGGCAATTCCGCCTGCATTATCGGCAATCGGGCCGTAAGCATCTGTTGCAAGAGTAATTCCAAGTGTTGAAAGCATTCCGACGGCCGCAACTCCAATTCCGTAAAGACCACGGTTGAAGCTAAGGAAATCATTTACATTTCCGCCGCAAGAGAAAAAGCTTACCAAAATCGCAATTCCTACTATAATAATCGGCCAAACGGTAGATTTCATGCCAAGAGATAAACCGCCTATAATAACCGTTGCTGAACCTGTTTCGGAAGTTTTTGATAATTCTTTCGTAGGTTTATACGTATCCGAAGTAAAGTATTCCGTCGTAAACCCTATAAGCACACCAGCAATAAGTCCTGAAATTACTGCATAGAACACGCCGATATACTGCGGAAGTAATGTTTTTATTACAAAGTAAGAAGCAACCAAAATAATTCCTGCGCTGATGTATGTACCCCGTCTCAAAGACTTGAGCAAAGTTTTTTGTGTTGCTTCTTCTTTTGTTTTAACAAAAAACGTACCAAAGATAGAAGCAATGACTCCAAGCGCTGCCAAAAGCATAGGAACGGCCATACCTCTCATGCCGAGTCCCGCACTGACGGCCAATGCACTTGTTGAAACGATGGAACCTACATATGATTCATAAAGATCCGCACCCATTCCGGCAACGTCACCTACGTTATCGCCAACGTTATCGGCAATAACTGCCGGGTTTCTCGGGTCGTCTTCAGGAATTCCGGCTTCGACTTTTCCTACCAAATCTGCTCCTACGTCTGCTGCTTTTGTAAATATTCCTCCGCCGACTCTTGCAAACAGTGCCATACAAGAAGCACCCATTCCGAAGGTTAGCATATTGGAAGTTATATTTTGAATCATCAATGATTCATTTGCAATTATTTCAACATTTGTATACCAGTATTTAAGGAAAAAGTACCATATTGAAAGGTCCAAAAGTCCCAAACCTACAACAATAAATCCCATAACTCCGCCGGCAGAAAATGCAACTCTTAAACCTTTGTTAAGTCCGTTTTGGGCGGCACATGCCGTGCGAGCGTTTGCCATTGTTGCGGTTTTCATACCGATAAATCCGGAAAGTGCCGAGAAGAATCCACCGGTTAAAAATGCAAATGGGACAAAGTGATTGAGATAACCTAAAAACGAAAGCGTAAACAACACGACAAACACAACGCTAAAGAATATTCCAACGCCCATGTATTGTCTTTTTAGGTACGCTCCCGCACCTTTTCTTATTGATTTTGCTATTTTTGCCATTTTCTCGGTGCCTTCGGAGTGTTTTTTAACTCTTGCATAAAGAAAAGAAGCAAAACAAAGGGAAACAATCGAAGCTAATGCTACAAATAACATCAAATCCATAATATTTTGAGTATATTTTCAAAAATAAAATATTTGAAAATTTTAAACTCTACCTCCCTGTTTTTTAAATCACAACTTCAAAAATTCAAACCAATAGACTAAAAGTATATTTTAAAATAAAAATCATGCCCATGTTTTAAGAAAAATCATATCAACAAAGGCATGATACAAAGCAACCTACTTTTATATCAATTCGATTTTTGCCATTTCGGCGCCATCGCCACGGCGTGGGCCTAATTTGGTAATTCTTGTATAACCACCATTGGTATCTACATACTTAGGAGCTATTTCGTCAAAAAGTTTTTTGGATACATCTTCCTTTGTAATAAAAGAAAATATCAAACGTTTATTGTGCAAACTGTTAATTTTCGCTATTGTAATCATTTTTTCAGCCAAAGAACGCACTTCTTTCGCTCTTGTTATTGTTGTTTCAATGCTTCCTTTTTCCAAAAGAAACGTAACAAGTGCTCTGAGCATTGCCAATCTGTGTGCCGTTGCGCGGCCAAGTTTTCTTTTACCGGACATCTTTATACCCCCCTTTTTAAACCACTTAAATTAAAAACAATTATTCAGGCATATTCTCACTAAAGCTAAGTCCCATAGAGTGAAGTTTTTCGATAACTTCATCAAGAGATTTTCTGCCCAAATTACGAACTTTCATCATATCCTCTTCACTTCTGCTTGTTAAATCTCTGACGGTATTTATTCCCGCTCTTTTCAAGCAGTTATATGATCTTACGGAAAGTTCCAACTCGTCAATCGTAACATCCAAATTAGTTATAGTTTGCGGATCTTCTTTTTCTACCATTAAATTTGTTTTTTCGGCAACTTCGGAAAGTCCGAGCAACAAATTAAGATGTTCTATCAGTATCTTTGCAGCTATAGAAACAGCCTCTTCCGCCGTAATGGTACCGTTCGTCCAAACTTCCAAGGAAAGTTTATCAAAATCGGTTATTTGTCCGACACGAGTATTTTCAACGTTATAGTTTACTTTTACCACCGGTGTGTATATTGAGTCGACAGGTAAAACTCCGATGGCATTATCGGCGCCGTCTACTTTATGACGTTCTGCCGAAACATAACCTCTGCCCTTATCAAGGCTTATTTCCATATGAAGCTTTGCGCCATCACCGAGCGTTGCAATGTGGCACTCAGGATTGACTATCTCTACATCGCTATCATGCTTTATCATTCCGGCAGTTACATTGCATGGACCTTTCGCATCGATTTCAACTGTTTTTTCTTCATCACAATTTAGTTTTGCAAGAATATTTTTAACATTTAAAACTATCTCCGTAACGTCTTCCTTTGCGCCGTCAACGGTCGAAAACTCATGCATAACACCATCTATTTTTATGCTGTTTGGCGCAACTCCGGGAATGGAAGAAAGAAGTATTCTTCTTAAGCTGTTACCTAAAGTGTTTCCAAAACCTCTTTCCAGAGGTTCTATTACAAATTTGCCGTATTTTTTATCCTCAGATACCTCTTGAAGGCTAATCTTCGGTTTTTCTATCTCAATCATCAAATCCTCCTTAACATTTTAAAAGCCGGGGATTTTCACCCCAAAATGTTTCCATATCATTATAAAATATAAGATATTACTTGGAGTACAATTCAACAATCAATGTTTCTTCAACGTCAAGATCGATATCCTCTCTTGCCGGCATAGCTAATTTTTTGGCCGAAAGAGCTTCGTTATTTACTTCAAGCCACTTTGGAACAGGTCTTGAGCCGTTAGTTTCCAAAATAGACTTAAATTTAGCGCTCTTGGCTGATTTTTCGCTTATTCCAAGAGTATCGCCGGTTCTTACCAATAATGACGGTATGCTTACCTTTTTACCATTGAGTGTAAAATGTTCGTGAACAATAAGCTGTCTTGCTTCCGCTCTGGAATTTGCCCAGCCTAAGCGATATATGACGTTATCTAAACGTGATTCCAAAATAGAAAGTAAGTTTTCACCCTTTTTACCTTCTTTCATCTTGGTTGCCATATCAAAATAATCGGCAAATTGACCTTCAAGTACACCGTAATAACGTCTTGCTTTTTGTTTTGCACGCAACTGTAAACCGTATTCGGAAGATTTTTTGCGTCCTTGTCCGTGTTGTCCCGGTGCGTAAGAACGTCTTGCAAATGCACATTTACCGGTATAACATCTTTCACCTTTCAAAAAAAGTTTTTGACCTTCTCTGCGGCAGAGTCTGCACACAGCACCTGTATATCTTGCCATATATTAAATTACACCTCCTTAATTATTAAACACGTCTTCTTTTTGGCGGACGGCAACCATTATGTGGAATAGGTGTTACGTCCTTTATCATAGTTACTTCAAGTCCCGCTGCTTGAAGCGCACGAATTGCTGCTTCTCTTCCTGACCCCGGACCTTTTACATAAACTTCAACAAATTTCATTCCACACTCAATTGCAGTTTTAGCAGCTGTTTCAGAAGCTGTTTGAGCTGCGAAAGGAGTAGACTTTTTGGAACCTTTAAATCCGAGTCCGCCGGCGCTTGCCCACGAAACCGCATTTCCTTCAACGTCTGTTATGGTAACAATCGTATTATTGAAAGTAGATTGGATGTGTGCCGCACCACGTTCTATTATCTTTTTTGTACGACGTTTACGAACAGTATTCTTTTTGGCACTATTTTGAACTGCCATTAAATTATTCCTCCCTCATCTTAAGCTTTTTTGTTTGCCATTGTTTTTCTTGGACCTTTTCTTGTTCTTGCATTGGTCTTTGACCTCTGACCGCGAACAGGGAGCCCTTTTCTATGGCGAATTCCACGATAACATCCAATTTCGATAAGTCTTTTAATATTGAACGCAATTTCGCTTCTGAGATCGCCTTCCACTGTATAATGTTCATCGATACAGCTTCTGAGCTTTGCTATATCGTCTTCGGTAAGATCCCTTACTCTTGTATCAGGATTTACTCCTGTTTTTGCAATTATCTCTTTTGACGTTGACAATCCAATACCGAAAATATAAGTAAGTCCTATTTCGACTCTCTTATCTCTCGGTAAGTCAACACCTGATATACGGGCCATTGTTAACCCACCTCCAAAAATTTATATTAATTATCCTTGCCTTTGTTTATGCTTTGGATTTTCGCAAATAACCATAACTCTTCCTTTGCGTTTAATAACCTTACATTTATCACACATTGGTTTAACTGAAGGTCTGACTTTCATAACTTATTCGCCTCCTTCACAAAGCTTTTATTTTGCTTCGTTATTACTTACAACTGATTCTTGGTTATTATCGCCCAACTCGTTGCTACTTTTTGCCATATCGGTTTTGGCGCCACTCTGGCTTTCCTTTGAACGCCAAGTAATTCTGCCCCTTGTTAAGTCATAAGGTGACATCTCAACTTTTACCGTATCTCCTTGCAAAATCCTTATATAGTTCATACGAAGCTTTCCGGAAATATGTGCAAGTATTACTTTGCCATTCGGTAATTCTACTTTAAACATAGCATTGGGGAGAACGTCAACAACCTTACCCTCTAATTCAATAACATCTTCTTTTGACATATCTGAAAGAGCAAATACTAAAAATATAGTACCTTTACTGCTCTGCTACACCACCTCTACCGTGATTTACATAACTTATCACTTTGTATCTAACGCCCTATCAAATGGCTTTAACGCCAACCTTACCGCTCGATTACTTTTAATATCGGTATCCTTTAAAACCGTATTTGTGATTTTAAGATGAATTAAATTTTTCTTCTTCGGCTTTTCAAGTTTCCGATATTTCCCATCACAAACCAACGCATATTTATCATTAAAATCAAGCACAACCTGAAATGTTCTTTTATCGTGCCCGGCCAGTGTATAAACAACTGAACCCTTTTTTAATTCCATAAAACAATCTTCCTTAAAATCTGAAACTTTAATCCGGGTCGGTTATAATGATAGGTCCATCCGCCGTGATTGCCACCGTCTTTTCAAAATGAGCCGAAAGCTTTCCGTCAGCGGTAGTAACCGTCCAATCATCGTTTGATACATTTACTTTTTCGGTGCCTTCGTTTATCATAGGCTCAATGGCTATCGTCATTCCCGCAATTAATCTCGGGCCATGACCTGCCCTGCCGTAATTTGGCACCGAAGGGTCTTCATGCAACTGCGCACCTACTCCATGACCGACAAATTCCTTGACCACCGAGTAACCGCGCGATGTAACATACCTTTCTACCGCACTGCTTATATCTCCAATACGCGAACCGACCTTTGCGGCCTTTATTCCCGCGTAAAGACTTTCCTTGGTGGCCGCCATTAAATCTTCGGCGTTCTTGGAAACCTCTCCGCAAGGGAAAGTATAAGCGTTATCGGTATGAAATCCCTTAAATTTGGAACATATATCAATACTGGCTATATCGCCATTTTTAAGAATTTTTTTATCTGAAGGTATGCCGTGGATAACTTCATTGTTTACGGATATACAGCAATTCTTGGGAAAGCCTCCATACCCGAGAGAAGAAGAGGTTGCGCCTTGACTTACAAGGTATTTGCCAACCAATTCATCGATATATTCGGTGGTTACCCCGGGAGCCACAGCTTCCCCTGCAAGTTTAAGAGCTCTTGCGGCAATTTTTCCTGATTCTTTCATCAAATCTATTTCTTTTGCAGATTTTAAAATTATCATCTTATTTTAATGCCTCTAATGTTTTTTGAATTTCGCTGTATATGGTCTTAACATCTTGAGCTCCGTCAATAACATGTAACTTTCCGGATTTTTCATAATAATCCTTAAGAACATGAGTTTGATCGTAATAAACTTTAAGCCGCTCTTTTACCGTTTCCAATTTATCATCCACACGTTGAATAAGGGCGCCTCCGCAAGCATCACATATGCCTTCTTTTTGAGGCTTAACATTTAAATTTACATTATATGTTTTTCCGCAGCTGCTGCAAACACGCCGCCCTGACATTCGGTTATAAATAATCTCGTCATCTACTTCTATATCAATAACGGCATCAATAATTACACCCGAATTTTTCAAAGCCTCGGCCTGAGGGATGGTCCTTGGGAAGCCATCGAGAATAAATCCGTTTTTGCAATCGTCTTTTGCAATTCGATCTTTTACTATGCCGATTACTATTTCATCAGGCACCAAATGACCTTTATCCGTATACTCTTTGGCTTTAAGTCCCATCTCAGAGCCGCTTTTCAACGCTTGTCTTATAATATCTCCCGTCGAAATCGTAGGGATTTTAAAATTTTTCGATACTATCTCTGCTTGAGTTCCTTTTCCCGCACCGGGGGCACCCAAAAATATTATATTCATCAAAAGCACTCCTTTTAAAATCTAAACAAATTTCAGACGAAAAACTTATATCCATTAAAAGAATTTATTTAGAAAAGTATTAATCCAAAAATCCTTTATAATGCCTCATCATAAGCTGAGATTCCATCTGCTTGACAGTTTCAAGCGCCACACCAACCATAATTATGATTGAAGTACCATGCATAGATAAATTATTCATACCGGTACCGGCACTGAATCCTATTGGCAAAAGTGCTATCAAAGCAAGGAATAATGCACCCAAAAACGTTACTTTTGAAAGAACTCTCGCAAAATAATCCGCTGTCGGTTTTCCCGGTCTTATACCCGGAATGGCGCCATTACTTTGACGCAGATGGTTTGCCATCTCTATCGGATTATATGTTATGGAAACATAAAAATATGCAAACCCTATTATAAGGAAGAAATATACTGCCGTATAAACGGGTCCGTTTATGGAAAGAGAATCCAAAACGGTTTTCCAAAATCCGGTCGGACGTGCAAAGAAGTTTACAAAGTTCGGTATTGCCAAAATGGAACTTGCAAAGATAACCGGCATAACTCCGGAAATTCCAATCTTAAGCGGAATATGGCTGCTTTGTCCTGCATACATTTTTCTTCCCACAACACGCTGCGCATATTGAATGGGAATGCGACGCTCGGAATCATTCATATAAACGATAATCCACATCATAAATAAAAACGTTATAACAAACAGTGGGACAAACACATAGAATTTTCCATACTGGGAAGGATCTTCAACCGCAGCGCTAAAGTATGCTGCAAGCCGTGTAATTAAACTCGGCATTCTGGAAACTATACCGGCAAACATTATAATCGATACGCCGTTTCCAACACCCTTGATGTTAACTTGTTCACCAAGCCACATTATAAGCGCCGTACCTGCAGTAAACGAAAGCACTATAATCACAGCAACAAAAAGTCCGACTAAACCTTCCGTATACTGTACAATCGGTTGACCTGCATAACTTCCTGTTCTTAAGTACACATAAAAGGCTGTGCCTTGCATAAGACCCAAGAAAATCGTTAAATAACGAGTAATTGCGGTAAGCTTTTTTCTGCCTTCCTCTCCTTCTTTTTGGAGTGACTCCAAATAAGGAAGCGCAACCGTCATTAACTGAATTATAATTGATGCGTTAATGTACGGGGAAACAGACATTGCAAAAAGCGTAGCCTGAGCAAATGCACCACCCGAAAGAGTATCAAGGTAAGCAAGAACGGCACCGCCGTCACCTAAACTATTCATCATACCGGCTAAAGCTTCGACGTTTAAGAACGGCACCGGTATAACCGAACCGATTCTGAAAACTATAATGATAAAAATGGTAAATAACAATTTTTTCCTAAGTTCCGGAACTTTCCAAGAATTTATCAATGTTCTAATCATTTAGATCACCTCTGCCTTCCCGCCTACAGCTTGAATTTTTTCAATTGCAGATTTTGAAAACATATTCGCTTTAACTGTCAGACTTTTTGTAAGGTTACCATCGCCCAAAATTTTGATCTTATCAAAATTTCTTTTAATGAGCCCCATATTCATAAGTTCTCCGGCATCAATAACAGAATTTTCGCCAAATTTTTCAAGTTCACCAACGTTAATTGAAATAACTTTTTTGGCAAATATATTATTAAAACCTCTCTTTGGAATTCTTCTTTGGAGGGGCATTTGTCCGCCTTCGAATCCCGGTCTTACTCCACCGCCTGATCTTGCGTTTTGTCCTTTGTGTCCTTTACCGGCTGTTTTACCTTGACCGGAACCGTGTCCACGCCCAATACGTTTAGGCGCTTTTTTAGATCCTTTAACAGATACTAAATCCTGCAACTCCATTAAATTCACCTCCTAAAACTAAATAAGTATCAACCTATATCATACCATAATAAAGAACGGATTTAAACCTTCGTTTCTAATCAACACTGCTCACTCTGATAAGGTGTGAAATAACATTGATTTTTCCCCTGGTTGCTTCATTATCCGGCTGAGTGGTACAATCATCAATCTTACGTAGTCCCAAAGATTCTGCGGTCGCAATTTGATTTTGTAAGCGACCGTTTAAACTTTTTACAAGCGTAATTTCTAAACTTGCCATTTACAGTCGCCTCCTAACCTAAAATTTCTTTTGCGGTTTTACCGCGCATAGCGGCTACTTCATCTGCATTACGCAAAGATTTCAAACCTTCCATAGTGGCTCTTACCACATTACAGGGATTATTGGAACGAAGCGCTTTTGTACGAATATCCTTAATTCCGGCAGATTCAACAACTGCACGAACAGGACCTCCGGCGATAACTCCGGTACCGGGTGCGGCAGGTTTCATAAGCACTCTGCCCGCTCCGAATTCTCCGATAATTTCATGCGGAATTGTGTCGCCTTTCAGCGGAACCTTTATTAAATTTTTCTTTGCATCTTCAATTCCTTTTCTAATAGCGTCCGGAACTTCGCCGGATTTACCCATACCAAATCCTACTGTTCCGTTGCCGTCTCCAACAACCATAAGAGCGGCAAACTTAAATATACGTCCGCCTTTTACGGTTTTGGAAACACGATTTATTGCAACTAATCTTTCTTTTAAATCAAGTGCACTACCATCTATTCTAGCCAAATATATTCCCCTCCTTTAATTAAAATACAAGTCCGCCTTCTCTGGCGCCGGTTGCCACACTCGCAACACGTCCATGGAAGATATATCCGCCACGGTCAAAAACAATTTTCTTAATACCTTTTTCAAGAGCACGCTCGGCTGCAAGTTTACCAACCTTTAAAGCAGCTTCTTTGTTTCCGCCGTAACCTTCTATTTCTTTATCCAAAGATGAGGCTGAAACCAATGTAACACCTTGCACATCGTCAATTATCTGAACATAAATGTTGCTCCTGGAGCGGAACACATTCATGCGAGGCGCCTCTGCCGTACCCGAAATTTTTCCACGCACTCTTCTGTGGCGTCTTAAACGGGCCAAATTCTTATCTGCCTTGTTTACCATGCTTATTCACACTCCTTAGTTATTTCTTACCTGTTTTGCCTTCTTTGCGGCGAATAACTTCATCAACATATTTAATACCTTTGCCCTTATACGGTTCAGGCGGACGTTTTTCGCGTATTTCAGCCGCAATTTGTCCAACTTTTTGTTTATCAGGGCCGAGAACCGTAATTTTGTTGCCTTGAGCTTCAAGTTTGATACCTTCCACTTCCGGCACAATAACTTGATGTGAAAATCCCAAATTCATAACAAGATTGCTTCCTTGCTTTTGAACACGGTATCCAACACCATTAGCTTCGAGTTCTTTCTTAAACCCATTTACAACACCTTCAACCATATTGTTTATAAGTGAACGTGTAAGTCCATGAAGAGCTCTGTTTTCTTTTTCATCATTGGGTCTTGTAACAGTTATTGCGCCATCTTTTATTTCAATCCCCATATCGGGATGAACTTTTTGAGTCAGCGTACCTTTTGAACCTTTTACTGTAATTACGCCGTTTTCGAATTTAACATCTACACCGGCGGGAATATTTATAGGTTTTCTTCCAATTCTGGACATCTATGTCCCCCCTTTACCAAATAAATGCGAGCACTTCGCCGCCTATATTTTTCTTGCGTGCTTCACGATCGGTCATAACACCTTGTGAAGTTGAGATTATAGCTATTCCCAATCCTTTTATAACCTTGGGCATATTTTCAACATCGCTATAAATTCTAAGTCCGGGCTTAGACACTCTTTTAAGTCCCGTTATTGCGGATTTTTTATCATCTGTATACTTTAATACGATATTGATTTTTCCTTGTTTTCCATCTTCCGTTACATCGAACTTGCTGATATATCCTTCGTCAAACAAAATTTGAACGATGGCTTTTTTCATATTTGATGCAGGAACTTCAACGGTTGTATGCTTTGCAGATATTGCATTGCGAATTCTCGTCAATAAATCTGCGATTGTATCGGTAATCTGCATAAGATAATTTACCTCCCTTGCTTATCGGCTTTGTTTTTACTTTATTACCAACTGGCCTTTCTTACTCCCGGGATTTCTCCTCTGTAAGCGAGCACCCTAAAACAAATACGGCATATACCATATTTTCTGAGGTAAGCATGCGGCCTGCCACAAAGTTTGCATCTTGAATATTCCCGTGTTGAAAACTTTTGTTTTCTCTGTTGTTTCACTTTAAGTGATGTTTTAGCCACAATAATCCCTCCTTATTTTGCAAATGGTGCGCCCATTAATGTTAATAATTCTCTTGCTTCTTCATCTGTCTGAGCCGTTGTTGAAATAGATATATCCATTCCGCGAATTTTATCAATTTTATCATATTCTATTTCCGGGAATATAAGTTGTTCCTTTACTCCCATATTGTAATTTCCTTTTCCGTCGAAAGACTTGGGATTAATTCCTCTAAAGTCTCTAACTTGCGGAAGAGCGAAATTGAAGAACCTATCTAAAAACTCGTACATTTTTTCGCCACGAAGGGTTACTTTTGCACCGATTTTCATACCTTCACGAATCTTAAAGTTAGCAACGGACTTTCTGGCAGTACATACAACCGGCTTTTGTCCGGTAATGGTTGCCAAATCTTCAAGAATGGAGCTGATAACTTTGGAGTTATCTTTAGCTTCCCCTGCGCCTACGTTAATAACTATCTTTTCAATTTTAGGTATTTGCATGACGCTCGAATACTTGAATTTTTCTTGAAGCTGCGATGCAACTTTTTCATTGTAAAGTTCTCTTAATCTTGCCATTCATATCCTCCTTACAATACTTCGCCGCATTTTTTGCAACTACGTTTTTTCTTGCCGTCGTCCATAACCTTATGAGCAACGCGCGTACCTTTACCGCAATGAGAGCAGACTAATTGAACTTTGGAAGCATACATTGCACCTTCAGTTTTTATAATTCCACCCTCCTGACCGGCTTTGCGGGCTTTTGCATGTTTTGAAACTATATTTATACCTTCGACTATAACTTTATTTTCTTTTGGGCTGACTGCAATTATTTTGCCTTGCTTGCCTTTATCTTTTCCGCTGAGCACCAAAACTTTGTCTCCGGTTTTGACATGCATCTTCTTGCTTTCTATGTTAAATGATCTTTTATAACTTTTCTTAAACAACAACAAACACCTCCTGTTATAAAACTTCCGGAGAAAGACTCATTATTTTTATAAATCCTCTTTCGCGCAATTCTCTTGCAACAGGTCCAAAAATACGTGTGCCTTTCGGAGTTTTATCTTCTTTAATAATAACAGCTGAATTTTCATCAAAACAAATGTAAGAACCATCATTACGGCGAACTTTGCTCTTTGAACGAACCACAACTGCTTTAACTACGTCGCCTTTTTTTACAACGCCGCCGGGTGATGCTTTTTTAACCGAAGCAACAATCACGTCACCAATAGCTGCATATTTTCTGCCTGTTCCGCCCAAAACACGGATACACATAATTTCTTTGGCACCGGTGTTATCGCCTATTCTTAAACGAGACTGAGGTTGTATCACGTCAATATTCCTCCTAACTTATAGATATTAACCGTTTAAAACTATTTTGCCTTTTCTATGATATTTACAAGTCTCCATCTTTTCAATTTGGAAAGAGGTCTTGTTTCCATAACTTTAACAGTATCACCGATTCCGGCTTCGTTGTTTTCGTCATGAGTTTTTAACTTTATTGTGCGTTTAACTATTTTGTTGTAAAGTGGGTGTTTAACGCTATCCTCAACCGCAACAACAATGGTCTTATCCATTTTATCACTGGTAACTTTTCCCACTCTGACTTTTCTAATATTTCTATCGCTCAAAACATTTCCTCCTTCCACTAAGCTTCAATCGTTTGACTGATTTTATTTTTATTGATAACTGTTAAAACCCTTGCTATATCTTTCTTTACGGCTCTTATACGCATAGGATTTTCGAGCTGATTTGTGGCATTTTGGAATCTAAGGTTAAAAAGTTCGGATTTAAGGTCTTTGAGCTTATTATTAAGATCATCCATAGACATATTGTTAATTTCTAAGCTTTTTTTCATTACACCTCACCATCCATTCCTTGCTTTTTTACAAATTTGCACGCTACCGGAAGCTTATGTGCAGCCAATCTCATGGCTTCTCTTGCTGTTTCTTCCGGGATTTCGCCTATTTCAAACATTACTCTTCCGGGTTTTACAACCGCTACCCAAAATTCCGGTGCACCTTTACCTTTACCCATACGAGTTTCGGCAGGTTTCTTGGAAACCGGTTTATCGGGGAAAATTTTTATCCAAACTTTACCGGCTCTTTTGCAAAATCTTGTCATTGCAACACGGGCGGCTTCGATTTGGTTGGAAGTAATCCAAACGGGCTCTAAAGCTTGCAAACCAAATTCGCCGTGAGAAACTTTATTTCCTCGCATGGCTTTACCGGTCATTCTTCCACGATGCATTTTTCTATGCTTAGTCCTCTTTGGTAACAGCATCTTTATTGCCCCCTTTTACTGCTTCTTTTCTTCTCGGACGTTTTTCCGAAAAATTCTTTTTGCTCGGAGCACTCTCCTCCGGTGCTCTTTGAACAGAGTTTGTTAAAATTTCACCTTTATAGATCCAAACTTTAACACCGATAATTCCATAAGTTGTGGCTGCTTCAGCAAAACCATAATCTATGTTTGCGCGAATTGTTTGAAGCGGAATGGTACCTTCATGATAATGTTCGGTACGAGCAATTTCAGCTCCGCCCAATCTTCCGGAAACTTGAGTTTTAATACCCTTTGCTCCCGCTTTCATGGATCTGCCCATTGCTTGTTTAAGAGCACGTCTGAACGAAACCCTCTTTTCAAGTTGCGCTGCTATTCCCTCTGCCACCAACTGAGCATTCATATCCATATTTTTGATTTCAATTATATTGAGAACTACGGGTTTATTAATAAGTTTTTCGCAAAAAGCTTTTAATTTTTCAATTTCCGTACCGCCTTTTCCGATTACAATACCGGGCTTGGCACAGTGAATGTTAATACGAACTTTAGAATTATCTCTTTCAATTTCAATTTTTGGAACTCCGGCCAATTTTAATTTTTTGAGCAGCACTTTACGGATTTTATAATCTTCTACCAAAGCGCTTGCAAAATCTTTCTTCTTTACAAACCAACGTGAATCCCAATTATTGATAACGCCTACACGAAAACCGTGTGGATTTACTTTTTGTCCCATAGTTTACCTCCTTTTCTACTAATTTTTGTCTTTTAATATCATAGTAATATGTGAGCTTCTCTTTTCAATTCTATATGCCCTACCTTTGGACATTGGTCTTATTCTTTTAAGAATCGGACCCGGGCAAACAAAACATTCCGAAACATAAAGGCTTGCGGCGTCCATTTGATAATTATTGACCGCATTTGCCATTGCTGATTTTAATAACTTTTCAATATACTCGCAAGCAGATTTAGGAGTATTTTTGAGAACTGCCATAGCATATTCAACAGGTTTGTTTCTAATTAAATCAAGTACTATAGAAACTTTTCTGGGTGAAATGCGGGCATATTTTAAATGAGCTCTTGCTTCCATTAATTACAACTCCTTTCACCCATTATTTAGTAGTTTTAGAACCTGCGTGACCTTTAAACGTTCTTGTGGGCGCAAATTCACCAAGCTTATGTCCTACCATATCTTCGGTCATATAAACCGGAACATGCTTACGTCCGTCATGGACAGCTATCGTATGTCCTACAAATTCAGGGAAAATTGTTGATGATCTGCTCCACGTTCTAACTTGGCTTTTCTTTCCGGCTTGGTTCATAATTTTAATCTTCTTCATAAGTGCCGGTTGTACAAAAGGTGCTTTCTTTAAACTTCTACTCACAATATCGATCTCCTTTCCCTATTATTTACTGTTTCTGCGTTTAACAATATATTTATTTGAAGCTTTTTTCTTAGCTCTGGTCTTATAACCAAGTGCCGGTTTACCCCAAGGTGTTGTAGGTCCCGGACGTCCGATCGGGGATTTTCCTTCACCACCGCCGTGCGGGTGATCGCATGGGTTCATGACGGATCCTCTTACTTGTGGTCTCCATCCCATATTACGTTTACGGCCTGCTTTACCGAGTTTAACGTTTTCGTGGTCAATATTTCCAACCTGACCGATAGTTGCCATACAGGATTCCGGAACGTTTCTGAGTTCTCCCGAAGGAAGCCTTAAAAGAGCCATTTTATTTTCTTTAGCCATAAGCTGAGCCATATTTCCAGCCGCTCTTGCAAGCTGTGCTCCTTTTCCGGGATAAAGTTCTACGTTATGAACAAATGTACCAACCGGAATATCAGTAAGAGCAAGTGCGTTACCAACTTTTATATCGGCGCTCGAACCTGCCAAAATTTCTTGGCCAACTCTGAGTCCTTGCGGAGCTATAATATATCTTTTTTCTCCGTCCGAATATTCAATAAGCGCAATATTTGAAGAACGGTTTGGATCATATTCCAAAGATATAACCTTTCCAGGAACATCAAATTTCTGACGTTTAAAATCGATAATACGATATTTTCTGCGGTTTCCGCCACCTCTATGACGTACAGTTATGCGTCCGTAGCTGTTACGACCGGCTTTTTTATTCATCGGAAGCAATAAGCTTTTTTCCGGACCTTTTTTTGACAATTCGGAATAATCCATGACCGACATATTACGTCTTGAAGGTGTGGTCGGTTTATAATTTTTAATTGCCAATTAATTCACTCTCCTTTAAGTTTAAGCTTTGCGGAGGCTGACTCCTCCTTACGCTGCTTTTTATCTTTTTTAAAATACACAATAAAATTATTTATACTTGATATCAAACATATAATTCCTATTCCTATATACGCTACCTTATTTACATAACAGGAACAAGCTGCAAATATGATGATAAACAAACTGCATAGTAAACCTATCAAACTAAAAACAAAATGAACGGATTTAAAATGCTTTAGCATATTAAGCTTGCAAACTTTCAAAAAATTCAATTGCTTTGCTTTCTTTTTTAAGAGTAACTATCGCCTTTTTCCAAGAAACTGTGTAGCCTTGATTCCTTCCGCGGCGACGCATCTTTCCTCTTACATGCAAAGTGTTTACCTTTGCCACCGATACGCCGAAAACCTCTTCAACTGCTCGTGCAATTTGGATTTTTTCTGCATCTTTGGAAACTTCGAAGGTGTATTTTTTAAGGGGCATACCACGCATTGTTTTTTCCGTGATTATTGGTCGTCTTATAATATCATGTGCAAACATTATGCGTACACCTCCTCAATCTTACTGATGGAATCTTTGAGTATTACCAATTTTTTAGCATTCAAAATGTCATATACATTAAGTCCGCCAACTTGCGAAGTTTTAACTCCGGGAATATTTCTTGCGGATTTAATAATCATATCTCTAATTTCCGGCAAAACTATCAAAGCTTTTCCTTCTGCGCCGATATTTCCAAGAACTCTTACCATAGATTTTGTCTTATATTCTTCCATATCAAGAGAATCAAGAACTATAATATCGCTGCCGAGTAATTTGCTCGAAAGTGCCGATTTCATTGCCAAACGTTTAACTTTTTTGTTAAGAGAATAGCTGTAATCACGTGGCTTTGGAGCAAATACGATTCCGCCGTGTCTCCACTGAGGAGCTCTTATTGAACCTTGACGAGCATGACCCGTACCTTTTTGTCTCCAAGGTTTTTTACCGCCACCGGAAACTTCTGAACGTGTTAAAGCGCTTTGAGTTCCTTGACGTAAGTTCGCAAGATGATTTACAACAACATCTTTCATAACCGCCATATTGGGTTCAATACCAAAAACGGACTCGGAAAGATCAACTGTTCCAACTTCTTTGCCTTCCATGTCGACAACTGCTATTTTAGGCATTAAAATTCCTCCTTCCTTATGCTTTAACGCTATTGCGGATAAGCACCGTGCCACCGTTTGGACCCGGTATAGCACCTTTGATTGCTATCAAATTGTTTTCTGCATCCACTTTAGCTACTTTTAAATTTTGAACTGTAACTTGTTCTGCTCCCAAATGTCCGGACATCTTCTTACCTTTGAATACTCTTGATGGGTCAGAACATGCGCCGATGGAACCACCTTTACGAACAACAGGTCCGGTACCGTGAGTTTCTTTTAAACGTCCGAAATTCCAACGCTTAATTACGCCCGCATAACCTTTACCTTTGCTTGTTCCGATTACGTCTACTTGCTCCCCTGCTTCAAAAACATCAGCTTTTATAATATCTCCTACATTATAAGCGTTAACGTCTTCAAAACGGCATTCTTTAAGTACTCTCTTTGGAGCAACATCAGACTTATCAAAATGTCCTTTCATTGGTTTGTTTACAAGTTTTGGCCTTAAATCGCCAAATCCTATTTGAAGCGCATCATAGCCATCAGTTTCAACAGTTTTCTTCTGAGAAACGACGCACGGTCCGGCTTCAACGACCGTTACGGGAATGACTTTTCCGCTTTCATCGAAAATCTGGGTCATCCCAATTTTCTTACCGATAATTGCCTTTTTCATATTCTTCCTCCTATTAGGTTATTGGTTGACTTTCGCCAACATTACCTCAACTGCATGTTGGTTAAATTAGAGTTTTACTTCTATTTCAACACCTGCAGAGAGTTCGAGATTTTTGAGTGAATCTACCGTCTTGTTAGAAGGTTTGAGGATGTAGATGAGTCTTTTGTGAGTTCTGATTTCAAATTGTTCACGGCTATCCTTGTTTACGTGTACCGAACGCAGAATCGTGATAATTTCCTTTTTTGTCGGTAACGGTACGGGACCTGAAACTTTAGAGCCTGTTCTGATTGCTGTTTGAACAATTTTTGCTGCTACTTGATCAACAAGACTCGGGTCATACCCCTTTACTCTCACTCCAATTTTCTCTTTGACTGCCATTAAATCGCCTCCTTACTCAATTTGGTGGTGGGCGCGCTTTAAGTTTTCAACCCACCCGTGTGTTTCTTGCCTTCGGGTAGATAAAGCCGGTTAAACCACTCGAGTTTAACCGGCTAATCTTAAAGCAACATGATTTTCAAACAAGAACCGATACTAAAATACCAAATTCAAACCTAAAAATCTTCAACCTTTTCGCCCGGTTTAAAATCGGACATACTCCACGGAAAAAACCGACCAGTTGGCCGCAACCTCCCGCTTCAACGCATATCTTTGCAGTCGTACCTTAAAATTTTATCATATCGGCCGGTAAAAATCAACACTTTTTTTAATTTAATTGAGTTTTTCCGCCCAAAAGTAAAATCAAACCGAGCAAATTCTAAAAATCCTATTTATTAAATCCTTTTAAACGCCAATTTATTATCTTTGGCGTACTCCTGTGCCGTGGAACCATTATATCCAAAAATAACGGTTTCTGCATTTTTGGAAAGTATATCATCAGGAATCTCCGTCTTCTTATTTAAAAACCTGATTTCCTTGAGGCTCGTGCATTCCCCAAAAACTGAATTGCCCAAAGATTTTACGGTTTTCGGTATTACAATCTTGCCAAGCTTAGCGCACCTTTCAAATGCAGCCGAACGAATTTTTTTAACTTTAGGTCCAAAAACAACATCTTTTAAATCTTCGCAGCAGTAAAATGCACCCTCATCAATATACAAAGCATTTTTACCCACGGTAATTTTACTTACCTTGCGGCAGTCGAAGAAAGCATAAACATTTACGGTAACAACATTGTCGTCTATAACAACTTCCCCTACGTACCCTTCAGGGCAACAAAATAGTTTTTTTCTGTCTTTGGAATAAAGTAAACCGTCTATCGAGCAAAAACATGAGTTTTCATCGCTCACAGAAATGCAGTAAAGTTTCTCACATCCCCAAAAAACGAATTCGCCCATTTCACAAAAATTTTGCCCAATATAAACCATCTCTAATTTTTTGCAGTTTCCAAAGGCCAATCTGCCTATTTTTTGAACACTTTCGGGCAAAATCACTTGCGCTAAATTATCGCAACCATAAAAAGCATACTCATCGATATAGGAAACACTTTCCGGGAATTCAACGGATTCTATTTCGTCGTGTTCCATAAAAGCGCCAAAAGCAATTACTTTAACGCTATCCGGAATAACCACATTCTTGCTTTTACCGTTGTAAGCCGTAAGAATTCCGCACTCATCAATATAAAAATCCTCGGATACAGTTTCCGAAATAGCAGAAGAACTTTCCTCCACTTGTACTTTTTGATCGTCCAAACACATTGCGTTGATATTTGAAAACAAAACAAATAATAGTGCTGCCAATAAAGATTTAATACCCATTTTCGATAATGACATAGTAAACCCTCCCCGAATAATTTAAAAATCAAATTATATATTTGGCATATAATACCATATTTTTAATATTCAAGTCAACACAATATATGTTCACATTAAATTAAATTTCTTATTTAATTTTAAAACTATCTTTAAGCCCAACACTACGATTAAAAACAAGATGATCCTTTGTACTGCTTTTATCCAGGCAAAAATATCCTTTTCTCATAAATTGATAAGATTCGCCCAATTTTGCATTTTTAAGTCCACTTTCAAGCTTGCAGTTATTTGCAACAATCAAAGAATTAGGATTTAAAACCGTAAGAAAGTCCTCTTCCGCTTCGGGATTTGCGCTTAGAAAGAGATTATCATAAAGATTAATTTTTGCATCTACGGCCGTGTTTACATCTACCCAATGTATCGTTCCTTTTACTTTTCTGCCGTCTGAGGGGTTTCCGCCTTTGGAGTTTTCATCGTAAGTAGCATACACTTCGATTATCTTTCCGTTTTCATCTTTCTTGCAGCCCGTGCATTTTACAACATACGCAGATTTAAGGCGCACTTCATTACCCGGAAAAAGTCTAAAATACTTTTTCAGAGGTTCTTCCATAAAGTCATCGGCTTCAATATAAACTTCACGAGAAAAAGTAATTTTTCTTTTTCCTGCCGATTCATCATTTGGATTATTTTCAATTTCTATTTCTTCGGTTTTGCCTTCGGGATAATTCGTAATTATAAGTTTTATCGGATCAAGAACCGCCATGGCTCTTGTTGCTCGTGCGTTTAAATCGTCCCTTAAACAATGCTCCAAAAAGGCATATTCAACCGTGCTTATAACTTTAGAAACGCCTATTTTATCACAAAAAGTCCTAATCGATGCGGGAGTATATCCCCTTCTTCTTAAACCGCAAATCGTCGGAAGCCTTGGGTCATCCCAACCGTCGACATACCCTTCTTCCACAAGTTTTCTGAGTTTTCTTTTACTCATTACGGTATTGTTTATGTTAAGCCTTGCAAACTCAATTTGTTGCGGCTTTTTTTGCACATCAAAATTATTCACAACCCAATCATAAAGAGGTCTATGATCTTCAAATTCCAACGTACAAAGCGAATGAGTGATGCCCTCAACCACATCTTCTATCGGGTGAGCATAATCATACATGGGATAAATGCACCACTTATCCCCCGTCCTGTGATGCTTTGAATGATTAATCCTATATATAACGGGGTCACGCATGTTAAAATTACCGGAAGCTAAATCTATTTTGGCTCTGAGCGTCATTTTACCATCGGGAAATTCTCCGTTTTTCATGCGCATGAACAAATCCAAACTCTCTTTTGGGTCACGGTCTCTATAAGGGCTCTTTGCGGGAGTTTTTGCGTCTCCACGATTTTCTTTTACTTCTTCGGGAGTCAGCTCACAAACATATGCAAGGCCTTTTTTTATAAGCTCACAAGCATTTTCAAACATCACATCAAAATAATCGGAAGCGTAGTAAAACCTATCTTCCCAATCAAAACCAAGCCATTTTACATCTTCTTTTATAGAATCTACATACTCTACATCTTCTTTGGAAGGGTTTGTATCGTCCATTCTTAAATTACATTTGCCGCCAAACTTTTTGGCCGCTCCAAAATCAACACAAATAGCCTTTGCATGTCCTATATGCAAATATCCGTTTGGTTCAGGCGGAAAACGAGTACTTATCTCTTCTCCTTCACATCTGCCGCCTTTGGCAATATCCTTCTTTATTGTTTCAAAAATAAAGTTTCCCGCTTCTACATTCTCCGAATTTTCAACCACATTTTCTGCTTTTTCCATAAATATAGCACCCCTTTATAAAATAGATAGCGCAAAATCAATGCGTTTTAAAGATTCCTCTTTACCCAAAATATCCAAAATTTCTATCGCTCCGCCAGGCGTTACCACACTGCCCGAAATCGCAATTCGAACCGGCCACATGACCGTTCCGTTCTTAAGCTCTTTTTCTTTTGCAAAATTAATCAGTAGATCATGCAAAGAATCGTAATTCCATGTGCTTAGTTTTTCAAGCTTTGGTTTTATTTCTTCCAAAACGGCCTTTGAGTTTTCAAGCGTCGTTTTGCTTTTTTTGTTAATAAAAATATTTACGTCGTAACTTGGCAGTTTAGCAAAAAATCCTATTAGTTCCGGAATCTCGCTGAGTTTTGATATTCTTCCTTTTAAAAGATTGGAAATTTTTAAAGCGCAACCAAAATTCTTGCCCATAACTGACTTTATATACGGCTCTGCAAGTTTTTCAAACTCCTCATCGGTTTTTAATTTTATATATTCGCCGTTAAACCAATCAAGTTTCTTATAATCGAAAACCGCAGGCGATTTGCTTATTCTATCAGGCGAAAATTCTTTGACTAAATCACCGATTGAAAAAATTTCTTGGTTACTGTCGGGGCACCAACCCAAAAAAGCTATGTAATTTATAATAGCTTCGGGCAAATAACCCATATCCGTCAAATCCTCAAAACTTACCGCTCCATGGCGTTTGGAAAGCTTAGAAACACTGCCGTCTTCGTTTTTACCCATAATAAGCGGCAAATGAACATAAGTTGGAATTTTCCAACCCAAAGCCTTATATAAAAGATTATATTTAGGAGTTGAAGAAAGGTATTCACAGCCCCTTACAACATGAGTAATGCACATTTCGTGGTCATCTATAACATTTGCAAAATTATAGGTGGGAAAGCCATCGCTTTTTATTAGAATTTGATCCTCGAGCTCTTTGTTTTCAACTTTTACTTCTCCAAAAACAATATCATTAAAAGCCGTCTGCCCGCTTTCCGGCATTTTTTGCCTAATCACATAAGGAGTGTTTGCGGCTAATTTTTCGTTTACTTCTTCTTCTGTTAAATCACGGCATTTATCTCTATATCCCGAATCCAAATGCTCGTTTTCACTTTTATCTTTTTCGGATTTACCGCAAAAGCAGTAATAAGCCGCTCCCTTTTCGACAAGTTTTTTTGCATAAGTAAGATAACCGCTTTTGCGCTCGCTTTGAACGTAAGGGCCATAGTTTCCGCCTATATCAGGGCCTTCATCGTGTTTAAGCCCTACTGCTTTTAAAGTATTATAAATAACCTTTTCCGCTCCCGCAACGTACCTTGCTTGGTCGGTATCTTCAATTCTTAAAACGAAATCTCCGCCCTTTGATTTTGCAATTAAATATTCATAAAGCGCCGTTCTTAAATTTCCTATATGCATATATCCCGTCGGGCTCGGCGCAAAACGTGTTCTTACTTTTTCCAAACAAACCAGCTCCCAATATTTTTTATTTATATAAGATTATTTGCAACATAACTTTCCAAGCAAAGTCCGCTATCTTTTATTTTACCTGCATATTCTTTACCTACGTACCTAAAGTGCCAAGGCTCATAAATTACGCCTGTTTTATCTTTCCATTTTTTCTGGTAACGCTCAATAAATCCATATTTATGAGCATTATCGATTAGCCACTTATATTCTTTTGTTTGGTAAAAATTATCCTCAACGCCGTTAAAATCAATCGCAAGGCCCGTATTATGTTCGCTTGTTTTTGGCCTTGCAACAACTTTCGCCGCACGCCTTTCAGCTTCCGCTTCCGATATTACCGCTTTTGATTTTTCTCTTTCTACCTGACGGTTAAATAATTTGGTTTGAAGGTTTACATCCCTATAGCCCGAAGAAATCCAAAGTTTTATGCCCTCTTTTTTTGCATCGCTTATCATCTTATCTAAATCATCAAAACATTCTACAGCAACCTCTTTGCCCCTGCAATTTTTGGTCTGAACGCTAAGTCCCTCCGGCACAAGGTTATCTTTATTTACCACAACCATAGTCTTGGGGCACTTTTGATTCCACTTGGAAAAATCATAAAAACCCTCGTTTTTATCTTCCCCGATAGATTCTTCATTTTCCTGAGCCTTTGGAGTTATGCTCTCCGCTTTTTTAGATTCCCTTTCAAGTTCATTCCTGCTTGCTTGATCCAAATCTGCGGCGTCATCTTCCGAAATTTGTTTATTAGCAGAAATTATCTCGCTTTCGTTTTCTTTAGAAGAATTTTTATCAACAAATTTATAAAAAGCAAAAATCCCCACAGCAAAAACAATAAGCACCCCAGTTACTGCTGCCCACCATTTAAAACTTTTAAAAAGGGCTTTGCCTGATTTTTTGTAAAACTTTAATTTTTTCTTATCTTTATCCCCTAAGTGCCTGTATTTATTCATGTTTCCAAATTTTTACCAAAGTAAAAATTTATGCCTTCCTTTCGATTGATAAAATATATTCTTTAAGTTAATAAAATATATTAATGATAAATCCGCCAATTTATCTATTGTATAAAATTTTTCCTTTTATATCAATATCTTTACTCAAGACATTAACGTTACCTGTCTTTTCTCCACTATGTGCAACCACCGATACGCCATCTCTTGCCTTAACAGTGCCGCTTTTGAGTATAAGTTTTCCAAAAACTTCAATCGGAACCGTAAATTTCGGTTTGTTATCTTCGCCAACTATTGCTCCGTCTACTTTTAATATCCCATTTTCGGATACTTTTACGCTTCTTATAAATCCGCCTTTTAATTTTACCTCTCCGTTTGTGTTGATTGCATAATTTCCGCCTACCGAAAAATACTTTCCGGAAGTAACAACCACCTTGGAAGAACCCATAGGCGCAAAAACAACACCTTTGTTTACTAAATTGTATCCGGAACTATTTAAATATATAAAACAGTTTTCTCCAACAGCGCTTATTCCGTGCCCATGCTTACCTATTCCGTAGCCACCGCTTATAGTTGCGTTTTCGTTTAGAACAAAAATAGAATCATCTTGCATTTTTATTACGTCTTGCGCAAACTTTACGGAAACTGGCTTTTTGGTATTATCTATGCAAATATTACCCGAAACAGTCAAACACGCCATTTCTTTTACCACAAACTGAGCATTTAGTATTCTCGCTTCGCCGGTTATGCATAAGTTTCTATCGATAACAAACTTTTTTGCAAAAAATCTATGGTCAAATTTTATTTCTCCGCATTTGGTAATTATCGTGCCAACATTTTTATCTTTTAAAGCTTTTAAGAATTCATATTTATTCTTAACTATTCGTATCTCGGCTTTTTTTAATTCCAAGTAGCTTTCGTTTATTCGTTTTTTGTTCAAAAGGTCGCCGTAATTTAAAACTTTTACTTTTTCCGAATATTCAAGCTTATTATATTTTTCCAGAGCCTTGTCTATCAGTAATTTATTATCGAGCCAAGGAATATCCGGAATGGCATCTATAAACCGAGAAACCGTTTTTGCACTAATTTCTTTATCTTCGGTAACTTTATTTATTTCAAACGAATCTATTAACTTAAACTCTTTTTTACTTCTTTCAAATTCATACGCGCAAAAGCAAAAAGTATTTTTTTCTATACTTACCAAAGAATAAACAGGGTTTTTAATATCTAAAAGCTTGTATGCGGGAAAATCTATCGGAAAATGCTGCCTGTAATTTTTAACTCCGGAAGTTCCGGGCACGACAAAAACCGTCCCAAGCGGATTTTTATATGCTTCGCTTATTCCTTCTTTTTTATTTTTCACAGCTCGCTTATTTTTTACAACCACATCCATATTTAAAAAATGAGTTCTTGCATAAACATGGTCATGCGCCCCCAAAACCAAATCGAAGTTTCCATAGTAAGCCAATTTTTTTATTTGTTTGCCGATTTTTTTAACATCCGGATCTTTGTGATGCGGCCCGTTCGAATATGGGGATTTGTGAGTAAGCAAGATTTTCCACTTGGTTTTGCATTTTTCCGCCACTCCAAGCGCCCACTTATACTGTTTTTCATCAAGCTCATCTTCACTATTTACCGCATTTGTATTAAGAACCACGAAAGTGGCATTTTTATAAACAAACGAAAAATAAGCTCCTTTTGAATTTTTTTCGTAAATGGGATTTTCCAGATAAAAATGCGATACAAGGGGATTTTCAACCCCACACTTTACGGATTTGGCCCCAATTCTTCCATCATGATTGCCGCTTAGGGGAACTATCGGCATATTTTTCCAAACATCGCTTTCCAAAAGCCATTTCCAGAGCATCTCGTTATTGCCGTCATCAACAAAATCCCCCAGATGAACCATAAAATCAGTTTCATGTTCGTTTTCGTACGCTTTTTCAAAAACTTCCGAAAAAGCTCCGTAGTCGCTTTTCGTCATACCTTGAGAATCGGCAAAAACAGTAAATTTAAAATCATCTTCAAAGTCTAAACCTTTTAAACTATAAATAGGGCTGCATTTTTGAAAATCATCCCCCGTGTTTTTAATGCGGTAATAAACCTTACCCAGCTTTAGATTTTTAATTTTGGCAGAGAACTTATTTAAAAATATTATTTTATAGCTTGAAATAAGTCCGAAATTAAAAACGGGGAAAGCTTTTGGGACACGCTCGCACTGCGCTTTCACAACAAATTTTTCGCTAAAATTTTTGTCATACGAGTATTCTATCTCACTTTCCTTAGCGCACTCACTCGTAAACCAACGAAAGTTCCTATCCAAAACGGCATTTTCCCCTAAAGTTACCGTTATACCAAAAACCGACTTGTCATCTTCCAAAAGCTCAGAAACGTACTCCCCCGCATCTTCCGGAAAATTTTCATCAAAATTACTAACCAAATCCCCGGCAATATCCGCTACAATCCAGCTTGCACCTCTTATAAAACTGGGGCTTACATAACTTTTGGAAAATTTATAAATTATATCTTTAACATTAATTTTAAACATATCAAGGAGTGCAGAAATCTGACCTTTATTCGTTATTTTATTTAAAAAAGTTCTGACGAAAAAAGAATCAAACGTAATCTTAAAATCCAAAAACACTTGTTCACTGACAGCGGAAATCATTTCGGAAATATATTCCGCCAAAATTTCAATCCACTTTTTTATAAACGTCCCTCTGCTTATATTTGAAAGCGCGGCATTTAGCCAATTCGGTTTTTCTTCTTTATTTTTGTAATAGTTTATAAGAATCAGCATTGCCAAATCATAAAGCGTCTTTTCTTCGCTTGTTTCAGGTTTATATATTTCGGTTTCGGATAAACTCAAAACGATTTCATCTATCTTACTTAGAATATACTTGTCATCTAAAATATATTTTTCTTCTATTTGGGAAAGTATATTATCAAACGATTTTATAATCTGCTCATCCGTAATGGTTATTTTATTAACTAAAAGCCTTATTAGCCCCGCGCACTCAATTTGTATGCCATCATAGCGATATTGAACCGAAAGTCTGCCCAAACCGTTTTCAAGCTCTATTTCGCGGCGCTTGACAAGTTGATTTTTAATTTTTGATAAAACAAATTCATCGGCATCAATACCGGGAAGTATATTTTCGATGCTTTTTTTAATACCGATATCTTTTATTTTCATCAATAAAGGCTTTAAAGAGTTTATTACTACTTCGCTTAACCTACCGCCTTGATAATCACTTCTGTCTTCCATTTTTTATATCCTTATGTTTTTTAATTAGTCTTTGTAAATACCTTTAAGCATGGCTATTTCATGAGCATATCCGCTTAAATCTTCTTGTGGGGTTTCTAAGATAAACGGCAAATCTTTAAGATATTTATGATTTATAATTTTTTCGAATGCCTTGATGCCAATATTGCCTTTTCCTATTTGCTCGTGCCTGTCTTTTCTGCTGCCACATACATTTTTACTGTCATTTATATGAATAGCTTTAAGCTTTTTTATTCCGATAGTCTTATCAAATTCTTCTATAACGCCTTCCAAATTATTAACTATATCGTATCCGCCGTCAAAAACATGGCATGTATCTAAGCAAACTCCTATTTTATCTTTTAATTTGGTGTTATCAAGTATTGCTCTGAGCTCTTCAAACTTTCCGCCGATTTCGCTACCCTTACCTGCCATTGTTTCAAGCAAAACCGTGGTTGTCTGCGTAGCTTTTAAAACTTCGTTTAAAACATCGGTTATCTTTTTTATGCCAACCTCGGCGCCTTGCCCCGTGTGGCTCCCCGGGTGAAAGTTATAAAGGCTGCCCGGTATATTTTCGAGCCTTTCCAGATCCTCCGCAAAAATATCTTTTGAAAACTTGCAAATATGTTCGGCTGCAGAGCAAAGATTCAAAGTATACGGCGCATGAGCAACAATCTTTGAAAAATTGTTTTCTTTCGCAATATCCAAAAAACTTTCTATATCTTTTGGATCTATCGCTTTTGCCTTACCCCCTCTTGGATTACGGCTAAAAAACTGAAATGTGTTTGCCCCTAATTTAATTGCTGTTTTCGCCATCGCCGTAAACCCACCGCCAGACGAAAGATGACATCCTATATTCATATATTTGTTCGGCCTAAACCCGAACTCTACACCTACCTTTTGAGTATTACCTATTAATTTTATTATAAACCCCAATATAAAAAAAGAACATAATTTAAAATGCCTATTCAAAATTCACTTGATTTTTTAAATATATTATGATATAATTAAAACATAGTTTGAAATTATGCTTAATAATATATCTTTTGAAAGGTGTTTATTTATGAACAAGAAACAATTTGCAACCAAACTTATAGCAAGCATGTTATCAGCTTATTTTTTAGTCCCCTGTACCTCAACATTTGGCGTTGATAGTCAACCCGAAAGTGAAGAAGCAGTCTCTTTATCAGAAAAAAATCAAGAAGCACTAAACGATGAAGACACACAGGAAAGCGAAGATGCGCAAGAAGGCGAGAACAAACAAAAAAGCGAAGACACACAGAAAGTCAAAGATAAGAAGAAAGGTCAGAAAAAAACCATACTTAGAAATCCATATGTCCAAGTAGTCGGTGGCGGTATAGGTTTAGGCGCTCTAATTTTCGGCGGATCTCGTCTTTGGAAACGCTTTTCCTCCGGTAGACATCCCCAGAGCCCCACTGACGGGGGTTCTGTAACACCTCCTGCTGCTCCCGTTGAGCCTCAGACATTACCTGAAGACCGTTCCGGTTGGAATGAACTACACCACGCGGCGGAGGGAGACCAAGCTCGTCTGGCTAATCTTTTGGATATGAGCCTTGAAGACAAAAGACGTTATTTTGGAGAGAGAGATGCTCTGGGACGCACCCCTTTGTATATTGCTTATAAGTACGGCAACCGATTCTTTTTAGACCATTTCCATAATGAATACAATTTTGAACAATTATATCGACAAAGCCCTCAGGAAATGTACAACTTCTTTATTTTTGACGTTTTGTGTACAGCCGCAAGACTCGATGACGTGCACACTCTTAGCCATTTGGAAGAAGCGATTCGAAGTACTTTCGCCTATCGAAAAGCATCTACAGACCCCCATGATTATAGCCTCTTAAATATGGCATTGGCACATGGCGCCCAAATTGCCCACGAAAGATCATTAAATCTTGGCATCACAGAACTCGGCTACAGCCTTTTAGATATAGCACTTCGCCATAATGCAAGAAATGCCGCAACATACTTAATGGGTCAAGGCGTTGTTTTTGAAATGAACAATATTTTTGGCAATGCCACACTCACCCCGGAAAATAAACTTGAAATTTTAAACTTTTTGGCAGAACACGGATACAGTTTCGCCGGCACAGACGGACACGATCCTTTTGATGTACGACTTGTTTTTGGCAATACCAGACTCGCCCCGGAAAATAAACTTGAAATTTTAAACTTTTTGGCAGAACATGGCTATGATTTTGCCGGCACAAACGGACACGAGCCCTTTAATGTACAACTTGTTTTTGGTGATGCCACACTCACCCCGGAAAATAAACTTGAAATTTTAAACTTTTTGGCAGAACATGGCTATGATTTTGCCGGCACAAATGGGCATGCGCCTTTTGATGTACGACTTGTTTTTGACGATGCCTTACTCACTACAGAAAACAAACTTGCCTTTTTAAACTTCTTAGCAGAACGCGGCTACAATTTTACTAACATACGCAGACAACCGCTTTTTGATGCACGCCTCATTTTCGGCGATAATTCACTCACAATAGAAAACAAAATCGCCTTTTTAAACTCTTTGGCAAGACTTGGTTACAGTTTCACCCGCATGCCCCGCCCCAGCCAGCCGTCTTTTGATCTACAACAACTTATTTTTGGCAATGCCTTACTCACCCCAGACAATAAAGTTGACTTTTTAATATCTTTAGCAGGACTCGGCTACAATTTTGCAGGAACAGATAATTTTACGTCTTTTATAAACCTTATATTCGGCGATCCGAGCCTTACTGATGAAAATAGGTTGTCGATTTTAAGATCCCTGAAGGCAAACGGTTATAATTTTGGCATTACATCCGTTTCTTCCGCTCATAAAAAGTTAACTGAAACATTCCTTGATACACAACATTTTCGTCCCATCCTCTTCGAATTCTACATTGAATATTGTAATGCATTAAGCTATATAGATAATGGGAGCCGCACCGACATCCAGCACAAACTTACGGTACGTACTCGTGTCCCCAGTTATCAAAACCTTTTAAACTACTTTAACCAAAAATGTGCAGAGCAACCGGATGCACCAAATGCACAACCTGCTGGACCAGCACCTACGGATAGGGGACATTCTCGCATTGATGATGGTGATGATAGCGATAGCGAAGAGGACGATGACGACGATGATGATGACGAAGACGATGACGATGATGATGAGGAGGAGGAGGACGAAGACGAAGACGAAGACAATGGCCACGTCTGGGGTACCGGAAACCGGCTGTAAAATTAAGACAACTGGGGTCAAGAGCACCGGACGGGTAGCAACAACGAAAAACAACTAACCCCAGAAAAGATATAAGCAGAGCGTCTTAGAAAATTGCAGAAAAAGCGGTAACCTCCTGTGAAAAGCAGTCACATTTCGGCATGAGTAAATAGTAAACCACGAACCTCGGTAGCTTTTCGATCAGCTATTATTAATATTTTGCATACAATAACCCCTACGCTTAGATTTAAGCGTAGGGGTTTTGAATACTTTTTAAATGCAGCTACTCCGCCGGAGTAATTTTAACGACACCGCTAAGTCAATTCATATCAAATGTTTCTATTTTGCAAGTTTTTGTTTGCGTTATTCTGCATTATTCTCTTAGCAAATGAAGTCCACAAAAACTTACGAAATAATACACAAAAAACCACTTGATTTTTTTGATATGTTATGATATAATTAAGACGAAGTTTGAAATTATGTTTAATAAGATAATCTTTGAAAGGTGTTTATTTATGAACAAAAAAACAATTTGCAACCAAACTTATGGCAAGCATACTATCCACTTCTATTTTGGCCCCTTGTGCCACAACGTTTGGAATTGAAAGACAAAACCCAAGTAGCAAAATTGTTTCCACACAAAAAATGAAGTTGAAAAAACAAAAAATAAAAAAACAGCGAAAAAAAATAAATACGCTAAAGCAGCCGGATGCGGTGCCGGGATAGGAGCCCTGCTTTTCGGAGGGCATCATCTTTTGAAGCATCGTAATCGCCATGGACGTCCCGGCGACGATAATGTTCATGAAAATGTCTCCGCATCTACCACTAACTCTACCGGCGAAGTCTCACCTGCAAACTCTGTGAATACCGGCGTGGTTCGCACTCCAAGCCCTGTGGTGAGCGATGATGACAGTTCACCAAGCCCTGTAGATACCGAAATAGTCCCACCACACGTCCCTGCGGAAAGCGATGACACCCTTCCGGATGTATTGGCGGCGGCTAAAACCGGTGATGTAAGTGTACTGGAGCAAATATTTACAAAAGCCCAAAAGGAAGGCTATAAGCTTGGAGATGTCATAATATGCTGCGACGCTCTTGCCCCTCTACGCCAAACCGATGAATATGACCGTACAGCTCTTTATATTGCCATCATGAATGATCAGACAGCATTTGTAAATTACTGGTTAGAGCATTTTCCTGAACGAAGCCAGAATTACAAAGAACTTGATTTTAATATACCGGACACTTGGTGTTGCGCCGCAAGTTTAAATGATACAGAAGCTCTTAGAAAATTACTTGCACGAAATGACGCCCAACAGTATATCAATTGGATAAATGATGGCGATTTCGGCCTTCTAAATCGTGTATTTAGCACTGGGAATTTTGAGACAGCTCTTCTTTTAATGCAAAATGGTATCCGCTACAGTATGAAATCTCTATGCAGCCTTGATATTTATGGCACCAACACGATAACCTTCATTCAAACTTTGGCGTTTCTGCATGAACAACATTTTAATTTTGACTTTACCACTTCTATTTGGCGAGATGGTCGTTATTCTACGGCAGCTTATTGGGCATTGTATACATCTTTAAACAAACCTAACGTTTTTAGATATTACATTGAACAATTGAATGTATTAAGTTGTATGCCCAATCGTGACCGTACCGAGCTACGCAAGGATTTAACTGCGCATATTAATGACTTTTATGTGGACCAAGCATCTGCTGCCCAGGAACTTTTAAACTACTTTAACCAAAAATGCTCAGAACAACCGAACGCACCAATCGCTCAACCTGATGCAACAGCAGCCGGAGCATCAACGCAACCCGGAGCACCAAACGCTCAACCTGGCACAATGGCAGCCGGAGAAGGCAGCGGTAGTGAAACCACAACAGAAGGCACCCCACCTAATCAAGGGCACACAACAGGTAGCTCTGATGCACAACCAAGCAGACCACTCACTCGCGAGGAAATGAGGGAACAACGACTGGCGGCGCTGGCAAGACGGCGCAATAATAACACACCTAATCCCCAATAAACAACCAAATAAAGTGATATTGTTTGATTAACCGCCGGTTTCGTAACCATGCTATTGCGCAAAGACGGGCCCTACGCTTAAATTAAGCGTAGGGCTTTTTGAACGATTTTTAAATAAAACTTACTCTGCCGGGGTAATTTTAACCATATCGCTAAATCTGGTCATATCGAAAACTTCCATAACCTCCGGTTTAACATTTATTACTTCAAAACTTGCATTTTCCATGGCGCTCATCCTCTTTTGAGTATAAAGAATGGTTCTGAGTCCGGCGCTGCTTAAGTATTCAACTTCACCAAAATTGAAAATCAAATTATTTTCTCCTGCTTCCAAACTCTCATCTACCGCCTTTTGGAGCTCCGGCGCAGTTTGAGTGTCAACTCTTCCTTTGATATTATAAACACATTTGCCCTCTTCATTGGTAATCTTCTCGATCTCCATTTTTTACTCCTCCTAAATAGTTTTCATTTTTTTGATTATCAAAAGGTTATTTGCCCCGTCTTCGTAAAAATATTGCATTTCGTCCATCATTTTTCTGACCATAAATATTCCAAGCCCGCCGATTTTTCTTTCTTCCAAACTTTGATGTATATCTGGGACACCCCATTTGGTTGGATCAAAAGGAATTCCTGCATCCCTGAATTTTACCTGAATAATTCCCTCTTGAGGTGAAAAACCAATATCAACCAAAACATCTCCTTGAGAGCCGGGGTACGCATACCGCGCAATATTTACAAATATTTCTTCCGATGAAAGCAAAACATTACTTTTTATCTTTCGGTCAATTTTCATTTCGTCAATAAATTCTTGCAAAAAATCATGCACTAAATTCCAATTTTCTACAATGGCAGGAATTTGAATATGGCGCTTCACGTTAGGGACACACCTCTTTTATATAAATAAATGTGAGTTTTGCCATTAAAACAATTAGATGATATCACATTAACTATAGCAATTCAATAATTAGTCTATTTTTTGTAATTTTGACTTTTTGCACATTTTCAACACGATTTTCAACATATTTCTAAATTAATATACAATAATCAAAAAATGCATCTTATTTTATAAGTAAATTTTCTTTTTATTTATGCAATAATGATTAAATATAGCTTATCCTTCCAACAACCTTGCCCTCTTTAACATAAACTCTGGGCACACGCTTACCAATTAGGCAAATAATCTCATAATTAATAGTTCCTATCAAATCGGCAAGTTCGTCCACCGTAATCGTTTGATCGCCGTCTTTCCCAAAAACGGTAACTATATCGCCTTCATGTACGCCTCCAATATTTGAAACGTCAAGCATTAACTGATCCATACAAACTCTGCCTACAATCGGCGCGCGTTTACCCGAAACGATCATTTCCGCTTTATTTGAAAATCTTAAAGAGTAACCATCTGCATATCCGATTGCAACTGAAGCTATTTTCATTTCTTTTTTGGAAACAAATGTGCGACCATAACTTATACTTACATCTTTAGGAATGGTTTTTACTTGTGAAATAACCGTCTTTAACTGCATAACGGGTTTTAAATCAATTTTATTTTCCGTTTCTTTGGAAGGGTGCAATCCATAAAGAATCACTCCCGCCCTTACCATATCCAAATGCATTTCGGGGAAATTTATTATTCCGCCACTGTTGCAGCAATGCTTAAGCGGTATCTTAATGCCACTGCTTTCAAGCTTTTTAGCCATAGACATAAAATTATCATATTGTTTTATTGTATACCGGAGGTTATTTGTAATGTCATCGGAAACGGAAAAATGGGTAAACATACCTTCTAATTCAAGTTCCGGCATAGTTTCTTTTATTTCTATTATTTCTTGAAGGGATTTTTCTATATTTTCCTTAGTTTGAGCAAAAAATCCAATTCTGCTCATACCGGTATCAATTTTAAGATGCACTTTAAGTTTTAAATTCTTACTTTTACATTTTTCATGAAGCTTTTGCGCATATTCAAGAGAAAACAAAGCCTGAGAAATATCATACTTATAAAGCAAATGCGCCATATTAGATGGCGTATAGCCAAAAATAAGTATTGGTTTCTTTGCGCCATTTTTTCTAAGCTCGATAGCCTCATCAAGATTAGAAACGCCGTACCAATCAGCGCCCATTTTTTCATATTCTTTAACTAAAAACCCTGCTCCATGCCCGTAAGCATCGGCTTTTAAAACACATAATACTTTTGTGTCTTTTTTAAGCTTACTTTCTATACTTTTAAAGTTATACTCCAAAGCGTCTAAATCAATTTGAGCCCAAGTACGTTTAGAAAATTCTTCCATAATTAAAAACACTTCCATTTACAAATAATAAAATATATTTTTAAGAAAATTATTGGTATACTTATGTTATACCACATTCGGTTTCATGTTAAAATAATATTTGAAAATAAATTACTTTATACGAAGGAAAAAATAATGAAAATAGGAAACATAGAGATACTTGGCAAAGCCATGCTCGCTCCAATGGCCGGGATAACAGACAGAGCTTTTCGTGAGATATGCGCAGAATTCGGAACCGCCTACTTTACAAGTGAAATGATAAGCGTAAAAGGGTTAATATACGGAAGCTATAAAACTTTTAATCTGCTCGATAATTCCAAAGAAGAGAGTATAAATAAAAAACCTTTTGCCGTACAGCTATTTGGAAACAATCTCGAAGATTTTACCAAAGCCATTAAAATAATAACGCCTTTCGAGCCCGATATTATAGATATAAATATGGGTTGTCCGGCAACTAAAATTGTAAAAGAAAATTCCGGATCCGCCCTTATGAAAAACCCTGATTTATGCTATGAGATCGTAAAGGCCGCCAAAGAAACTGCCATATCCCCCATAACGGTAAAAATACGTGCTGGCTGGAACAAAAGCACAATAAATGCACCCGAAATTGCCAAAATGTGCGAAGACGCCGGAGCAGACGCTATAACTATCCACGGCAGGACAAAGGAACAAGGATATTCGGGAAAAAGCAACATAGAGATAATTAAAAAAGTAAAAGAAAGCGTAAAGATTCCCGTAATAGGTAACGGCGATATAACCTCGGCCGAAAAAGCACGCGAGCTTATGGAATATACAGGTTGCGATATGGTTGCTATCGGCAGAGGCGCAATCGGAAACCCTTGGATATTTAAGGAAATTAACGATACACTTGATAAAAAAATTTCCTATACCCCACCGAACCAAAACGAAAAAATGCGTATTATGCAAAAGCATATTGAAAAAATTTGCCTATATAAAGGCGAAGAAAGAGGGCTTAAAGAAGCGCGAAAACATATAGTCGGATACATAAAAGATTTCCCCGGTGCGGCCGAAATGCGAAAAAAAATTTTTCTTACAAAAACAAAAGAAGAACTCCTTAAGTTATGCAAAATGCAGTAGAATAAATCTACTGCATTTTTAATTTCTTATTATATATATTTTTTAAGTTCCAACTCCATAAACTCCTCCACAAAACTTTCGCCAATTCCAATTTTAGTTTCTTCTCCACTTTTCATCTCTTTAATTTTTGCGCTGTTTGTTTTAAGCTCGTCTTCACCTATAACAACAACGTAGCAAGCTCCGATTTTATCGGCAAATTTCATTTGGGATTTAAGCGTTCTGTCCATTACGTCAACTTGCGCATTAATTGAAGATTTTCTCAGCTTTTCGCAAAGATCAAAAGCTTTTAGCTGCGCTTCTTCGTTGCTCAAGGAAGAAATAAAAACCTTAGGAACATCTGCCCCGGGAAACTCCACATTTTGCGCCTTCATTACTGCAAAAATTCTTTCCATTCCCATTCCAAACCCTATGGCAGGAAGTTTTGGCCCCCCAAGGATTTCAGAAAGCCCGTCATATCTGCCGCCGCCACATATTGTAAGAGGCGCACCTTCTATATCACAAATAAATTCAAAAACGGTTTTGGAGTAGTAATCAAGACCTCTGACTATTTTAGGATTAATTTTATACTCTATATTTTGGCCGTTTAAGCACTTTTTGAGTTTTTCAAAATGTTCGGAACACTCACTGCAAATATAATCCGTAATAACAGGCGCATTTTTACTTATTTCTTGGCATTTTTTATTTTTACAATCCATAATCCTCATGGGATTGCGGCTCAGCCTATTTTTGCAGTCCTCACAGAGCTCATTTTCTTGCTTTTTAAAATACTCTCTTATTGCATCATTATATTTTTTTCGGCATTCGGGGCAGCCTATGGAATTAATTTCAAGCCTTACATTTTTTATTTGCAGCCTTTTTAAAATAGAAGAGGCAGCGCAGATAAGCTCGGCATCCGAAACCGCCGATTCAGAGCCAAAAACTTCAAGCCCGAATTGAAAAAACTCACGGTATCTGCCCGCTTGTGGCTTTTCATATCTATAACACGAAGCATTATACATAATTTTTACCGGCAAAGGCCCGTTATGTAGCCCATTTTCAAGAACTGCCCTCAATGCTCCGGCCGTGCCTTCCGGCCTTAATGAAACGGATCTGCCGCCTTTATCTTCAAAAGTATACATCTCCTTCTGAACAACATCGGAGGTATCCCCAACGGAGCGCTCAAATAGCTCGGTATGCTCCAAAACAGGAGTACGGATAAATTTAAATCCGTAAAGTGATGCTTCTTCTTTCATAACTTTTTCTATATTTTCCATTTTGTAACTATCAATAGGCAATAAATCTTGCATACCTTTAATTCTGCGTGTTATAAAATTCATAATATCCACCTCTATTGTTATTTTTATTACATAAGCAAATAATACTATAAAATAAAGTATTTTAAAATTTACTTTTTAAAAAACCTTCTTCGAAAGCAGCTCCGAAGAAGGCATAATTAACTTTACACAAAATATGATTAAACCTCTGGACGTCCGACATTACGCCAATCCAAATCACCGCGTTCAAGCCCGTGAATCAAAACTTCTGCTGTGGCAATATTTGTTGCATAAGGAATAACATGCACGTCACAAAGCCTTAAAAGATCTTCTTCGGCTTTCTTTGATGATGCTGTGCTGGCGTAGTCTCTGAAAAATATCACCATATCAATTTCTCCGCAAGAAATACGCGAAGAAATTTGCTGATATCCCCCTTGTTCTCCGCTTAAGAAATTATAAACGCGAAGACCGGTGGCATCCGAAACCATCTTACCCGTGGAAGCCGTTGCGCACAGCTTATGCCTGCTTAAAACCCCACAGTAAGCTATACAAAGTCTGACCATCAATTCTTTTTTCGCATCTTGCGATATAAGAGCAATATTCATATATTTTTTCCTCCCAATAAAGTCCTCTGTATTTAAAAACAAATACATAATAAAGCAAATGTAAGCAAAAATTTAAAACACAAAAATGTGCACTCTGCCATTATAATACAAAATCGGCTTTTATTCCAGTATTTTTTATTTTTTAATATAATGCCTTTTTGACAATACCCCTTTATTTGTAATAAAGACTATCATATTTCCAAAAAAATGTCAATTTTTTTACAGGCTTTTTTTCCGACTTTTTTCGACATTAATTAATTTTTAAATCAATAAATTACTTATTTAAGTGGAAATACTCATTCATTATATCCCTCGCTACATTTTTGGAAGCCATACCGCTAACGCCATGAGCAATAACCACCGAGATAGCTATTTGTGGATCGTCATAAGGCGCAAAACAAATAAACGTTGTATGGTCAGATCCCGAGTTTTGCGCAGTTCCTGTTTTTGCGCCTATCGGTACCGGGTAACTTGCAAAATCACGAGCAGTCCCCGCAAGAGCAACTTGCCGCATACCTTCTTTTACAATATTTAAGTTTTCTTCCGAAACACCAACTTTTTGAACCAGTTCCGGTTCGCTCTTTTTAATTATTCTGTTTTTTGAATAATCCACAATTTTACTTACCAAATGAGTTTTATATCTATAACCGCCGTTTGCAATGGTTGCAGTATAGGTTGCAAGCTGAATGGGGGTTATCATGTTATCAGATTGTCCTATCGCCGCTTGAGAAGAGCCCGATTCATACCATTTTGCCCCAACTTTTGCGCTATGTTCGGGGCCCGCCACTATTCCCATGCTTTCGCCCACTTCAACGCCTGTTTTAACGCCTATTCCAAATCTATTTGCAAAATTTCCCAAAAGCTCTGCTCCTATACGCCTTCCAAGCTCTGCAAAAAAGACGTTGCAAGATTTTGCCAAAGCACTGCGCAGTGAAATACTTCCATGCACGCCCATACAGCCCAAACGGTAACCGCTATAATAATTATAACCACCCGAGCAGTGTATGGTTTCATCAGGTTTTATTTTACCCGTTTCAAGTGCGGTGGCGGCAACCAATGGTTTATAAATTGAACCCGGTGCGTAGGCTCCCATAAAAGCCCTGTTAAGCAGCGGCGTGGCGGGATCTTTTACAAGCTCCGAATAATAAGACTTATCCTCCATAAACTTAGCCAAATCATAGGAAGGATACGTTGCTGCCGCCAAAACGGAAAAATCTTTTACGTTAAGAACAACCGCCGCTCCCGAAACGCAATCACGTGCGCAAGAATTATGCGCTCTTTCAACGTTTTCTTTAAGAGATTTATGCGCAACCTCCTGAAGTTTTGAAGAAATGGTTAAAAACACCGTGTTTCCGGCTTTAGCGGGCTCTATTTCGGAAACGTCCATAATTCCGCCTTTTCGTGACATTTGAATCATACGCCTGCCGCCAAATCCCCTTAGGTAATCTTCTAAAACCCCTTCTATTCCCGTTTTACCTATCAGCGCATCCATGCTGTAACTATCCTTGCGCTTTTTATACTCCTCGCTTGACATAAACCCTATATACCCGACTATATGAGGCGCTATTTCCCCATTTATATATTTTCTTACAAGCGATGGCTGTATCCTGATACCTTTTAAAAGATCGCTTTTTTCACTTAAAATCATAACGGCGTTTCTATCTATACTGTCGGATAAAACATAAGGAATAGCCCTTGCCGCATGCCCGCTTATTTTATCCATATTTGAACGCACGCTGCAAATAACCCTTTGGTCTTTTTTGGAAAAATTATAAACTTTATATTTTTCTATCAGTTTATCCATACAAGCCTGCGCCGATGCATCTTGGGGAAGTTTTAAAAATTTTTTTAAAATATCAATCTGACTTTCTTTATCTTCTTCAAATAAAAACAAATCATTTTCTAACTTTATAGGCAAAACGTCAATCCACGGGCATTTTAATTCTTCTAAAAGTTTGATGGCGTTTAGAATTATTTCATTTTCCTTTTGTTTTTCTATTATAAGCCTATCGACAACAACCTTATAACCGGTATCATTTATAGCAAGCCCCACCCCGTCGCAATCAACGATCTCCCCACGAACGGGATCCGTGTTTACAAAATATATATTACTGCTATTGGCTCTGATTTTATAATATTCACTGTTAACAATTTGCCAATCTATCAAACGAAAAATAAAAGTCCCAAATATCAAAACTATCGCAGAAACCAAACTTATATACCGTTTTTTATTAAAATACTTTGTGTTTATCTGTTTTCACCCCTAACACTTCTTACGTAATAAAATACAATTTTATTAAACCAAATAACAAGCGGTGCGGCTAAGAATGTATAAATCATTATCGGCAAATAAACTTCCAAAAACACATTCCCAAGTCCCGCAAAACCCAAATGCCCATAATTTGTAAAAAACCTTAAAACAAGTATAAGCGCCCCTGTTAAGCCTCCAAAAAACCAAGTTGCAAAAAAGCCCGCATTTATAAAATAATTTGCAAGCACTCCTAAAACGTACCCTATAATTCCCAGGCAAGAAGCATATATTCCAAGCGGTATGCCAAATCCAAAATCCAAAAAAAGACCGCTCAAAAAAGCAAAAACAAAACCAAAAACTTCCCCTTCAAAAAGAGAAACAAAAACAATTAAGCTCGGAATAAGAAGCGGCGTAACCGATAAAAAACCAAATTTTGGCAAAGACGAATGCTCCAGGGAATAAAGAAAAAATGTTTCCAATAAATAAATCAAAAATCTAAATCCGCAAAACATTTTACGCAAATCCATCTATTTATCTCCTTGGTTTTCGGAATCACTGTTTAAGTGGTCTATCAAACCTTTACCTTTAAAATCCGTAATAACAAAAACATCAGAAACTTTTTTCATATCATCAAATATATCAACAAGCGCATAGTATGAATTTTCGTAGCTGTCATACTCAACAGACCTGACAGTTCCTATTTTTAAATTTTTCGGATACATTCCGCTAACTCCGCTGGTTGCTAAAATATCTCCACTTTTAATATCATTTTGAGTAGGAATAAAAATCATACGTGTTAGGTTATTTTTTGCATATTCAAGAGTTCCGGAAATTATTCCGTTTTCGTTCGTTCTTGAATCTACCCCCGCCATTTTTATATCAGGGGATAAAACAGTTCTTACTTTGCTAAAGCCTTTGTTTGTTTGGCATATTTTACCGACTAAGCCGTTTTCTGTAATTACGGCATCATTTACCGAAATTCCGGATTCCGTGCCTTGATCTATCGTAAAATCGCCGAATGCTTCGGTTGCATCTTTACCGATAACCGAAGCCGAAACAAATTTTATACTGCTATCTGCATCTTTTATACCATAAAACTTTTTAAACCTTAAGTTTTCTCTTTTTATATCGTGATAATCTATAATGCTATTCTGAAGCTCGTTTACTTGTTTTTTGAGTTTTTCGTTTTCTTCTTTTAGTTTTTCTTTTTCGGCAAACTGATGTTTAAAATCAAATAAATTTTTATCGATATATCCGCAAGCTTCCCCAATCGGGCAAGTAACAGCCCCGAAAGCATTATAAATAAAGTTATCGTTTGGGTTTGCAAGCGTATATAAGATTATACCCGAAACAATAAGGAATATCCCTACAAAAATTTTAAAAGCCATACTTTTAAAAAAATATTTCAAAACTTACAAACACACCCCAAACGATAGTTTTTAATCACACACAATATTATCTACTTTTTCTTGTTTTATAGTATTCTTTCGGCATTGAAATATCCAAGCATTTACCCGTTCCGCCCACAACGCAATCAAGAGGCCTTTCGGCAATGTAAACAGGCATATGCGTATTTTCGGAAATTAAAGTATCTATTCCTCTTAGAAGTGCGCCGCCCCCGGTTAAAGTTATACCATGGTCGATAATATCCGCCGAAAGTTCGGGAGGCGTATTTTCCAAAGTGTTTTTCACGGCATTTATTACGCATCTTAAAGGCTCCGCAAGAGCTTCTCTTACTTCTTCGGACGTAATTGTTATATTTTTCGGAAGTCCGTCCATAAGATTTCTGCCCTTTATGCTCATTTCACCCTCATCTTCATAAGGAACGGCAGAACCGATAGTCAGTTTAATATCTTCTGCCGTACGTTCGCCAATGAGCAAATTATACTTGCGTTTAACGTAAGAAATTATAGCTTCATCAAGCTTATCGCCCGCAACTCTTTCGGATGTGGCGGTTACTATATCTCCAAGCGAAATAACTGCGACTTCTGATGTTCCTCCGCCAATATCCACAACCATACTGCCAGTCGGTTCAGAAACGGGCAGTCCTGCGCCTATTGCCGCGGCCATAGGTTCTTCAATTAAATCAACTAATCCCGCACCTGCTTGTTTTGCAGCATCTTCGACTGCTCTTTTTTCAACTTCCGTTACCCCCGACGGAATACATATAACAACTTTCGGTTTACTAAAAAACATACTTTTTACGGTACTTGTAATAAAATATTTAAGCATACTTGCGGTGATATCAAAATCTGCAATAACTCCGTCTTTAAGCGGCCTTACCGCAACTATCGAACCGGGAGTTCTTCCTATCATATCTTTAGCTTGCGAACCAACAGCCAAAACCATATCGTTTTTCATATCCACCGCAACAACTGAGGGCTCTCTTTTAACGATTCCTTTGCCTTTTACGTAAACAAGCGTGTTTGCCGTACCTAAATCTATACCTATTTCCTTTGAAAATGAAAACATCCTAAATTATCCTCCCAAAATAATAAAATATATTAAAAATTATACCACAAAAAATAAATATTAATTCCGCAATATTATAGTCTCCTCTATTTGCCGGTAGAGCCAAACCCTCCCGTGCCTCGCTCAGTTGAATCAAGAGTCTTTACCTCAACAGGCGGAAAGTTTTCAACTTTTATTATAACCAACTGCGCGATTCTTTCGTTCGGTTTTATAGTATAAGGATCTTTGCCCATATTGCAAAGTCCCGCACAGATTTCTCCGCGATAATCGCTATCTATAACCCCCACGCCGTTAGAAAGCGTTATCCCATGTTTTACTCCGAGTCCGCTCCTTGCAAACAAAAACGCCGCATACTCACAAGACGGAATAGAAATAGCTATACCCGTAGGAACAAGCGCACGCTCACCGGGATTTAATACAATTTCATTTTCGATACACGCGCACAAATCCATCCCCGCAGCGCCTTTTGTCGCGCGTTTCGGGGGTGTCGCATTTTCTGACAATTTACAAAAATTTAATACAGTTTGATCTTGATTTTTAATTTCCACATCTACTACCTACTTATCAACATTTTTTGTTTATTTAAAAAAATTAGAATTTTAAAATTCAAACAATTCAATTTCCCTTGATTTATTTTAAATCAATTTAAAAAAGTTTTCCTCATTTTCCACAAGACTTTCAACATTTTAAGTTTAAAATCCAAATAACGGATGGAAAATGGCCGCAAAAATACTGTTAAAAAATTAAAATCTATAATTAACTTTATTTCTTATTTTTGTGTTTAGCCCCGATTTCACCTGATTCCGCCTTTAATTTTTTGTTTTCGGCCTCCAATTCTTTGCATAATTTTTCAATCTCGCTTTTTTCTTTTAAGAGCTTTCGGTTTTCATCGCAAAATTTCATCATAACCAATATATCCGCCATAGAACGAGATATGCCGGGATTAGAAAATTTGATTTTTTGAATTGCCTCGTTTATCTCATCGGCAACGGAGTATACATAATTTTGGCTTTCATCCGAACATATACCGCACTCAACCCCACATATATTAACTCTTACATGCACTTTTTCCATCTTCACACTCCACCTTTTAAAACATATATGGTTTTTATTATACTATATTCTAAAAAAAAATACTCTTTTTATTTCACAATTTAATTAAAGGTTATATGGTGGCAAACATTTTCAAAAATATCATTTTTATATAAAACAAAGCGTTTTTTAAAAATATTTTATTTAAAAAATAGATTAGAAAGATTTTTTTAAAAAAACTATTGACGAATTTAGAAAACAGGTGTAAACTTAATGATGTTGGTGTTGATGACGCTGAGGGTACACCCGTTCCCATCCCGAACACGGTAGTTAAGCTCAGTGGTGCCGAAAATACTTGGCTGGCGACGGCCTGGGAAGATAGGGGAATGCCAACTTTTTTTATTGAATCTATATTGAGATTTTCAATATGGATTTTATTTTTTGCTTTTATTTAGATGCATAGGAGGTGTTTACAATAACTAGTCTCAAAAAACTTAAAAATGTTTTATATTTATTCATTTGTTTGTTATTTATAATTCCCGGATTTAATCACGCAAAATGTCTGACAACCATATCACAAACCGCTCCTGCGAGTGAAGAAGAAAAAAATTTTTTATTAAACGAATTATATAAGAAACAAGAAACGTTTAACCGCTGCGCAAAATCCTACAGAAAAGCATACAAAAAAATAGTAAGTACTCAAGGCCCGTATGATTTACTGTCAATATCCGAATTAAATCATTGGCGAAACAACATTTGCTCGACATGCAAGAAATACACCTCTCTGTTCAATAATATATACATATCCGCATATTTTTTAGCCACAGTATATTACCAAAAAGATTTCGGAGGCTTTCCGAATACCCAGTGGTTTGATGATTTAATAAATATAGCGTACATTTCCGTTTATTTTAATGAGCAAGAAAATGGACCTATAGAAGTCAACATCGTTAAAACCCAATTAATCGGTGGCGAAGTACGCTATGTTTTCGAAGAATTTTACATATAGCATATACGATAAAAACCAAAGCAATATCATTTTACAAAAAAGCAATCTAGTGATAAGTAATTAGCTTATTTTAAAATAAAAATAGCGTTTTAAAAACTTTATAACTGTCAGCAGAATTATTTCTGCTGTTTTTTATGCAAAAAACTCAAAAAATAGTTAAATATTCTACTATTGCGCAATACATTTTTAAAAAGTTTTGTGACGCATTTCTATATGTGAGAATTTTTATTATCCAAACTAATTCTTTACTACGCAAGCTATGGGCTGTTTGTAATTGCCCACGCTCGCTATCTTATAATTATCTATGGGGGGGTTTTTATATGCGCAAAAAAATTTTAAGTATTTTTCTCGTTATTTTTATGGTTATGTCACTTTTCCCCACTAAATCCAAAGCTGTTACCGAATATTCTCTTTGGGTTGGCGGCACAAGAGTAACAGATGACAACAAGGACGATATACTCGGTGACAGCACTTGTAGTTTCGATCCCGAATCAAACACACTTACGCTCAACAATGCGAATATTACCGGTGGCTATTCCACTCACAACATCCACGTAAACAACGAAAACATTTCCGATTTAAAAATTTCCCTAAAAGGTACTAACTCTTTAAACGGGCAAAGCTTTGGTGTATATTCATATTACACCAATTTAACTATCGATGGTTCACAAGGCGGCACTCTCGAGACCACAGGAAGTATATCCGGAATCCAAGCGAACTTTGCATCCATAACTATTAAAAACGTCGACAACTTATATGCAAAAAGCAGTGGTCGTATATTTGGACTAGATGCCATAGCTGGCAATTCTTCGCCACATGCTTTGAAAATTGAAAACAGTACGGTTACCGCCCACAGCGATGAAAATGCTGGTATATACACTCATACTAAACCTTTTATAATAACAGGTAACATATAAACCTCTTTAATCTATAACTGTTTTTCGTCAAAAATCGGCTGATTTTTAGCTTCTAAGCAAATACCCATATTCGCCAAAATCACTTTTGGAAACAATTTTGCCTTGCTTTTTTATTTCATATTCAAGCGCTTTTATTATGTGTTTCATGCCAACTTTCGAAGATTCCGAGGCAGCCATAAAAGTTGAGGTTATAACGGCATTTTTTATGCTTCCCCCCGCTATTTCGAATTTTTTTGCCAAGAAGTCAAAATCAATATCTTGGTCTAGTGGGGTTTCTTTTGGAAACATCTTTATCCATATTTCTTTTCTTGACGCTATATCGGGAAAATTAAAATGAATAACATAGTTTATTCTTCTGAAAAACGCTTTATCTATATTTTCAATAAAGTTTGTGGTCATTATCGTTATGCCATCGTATTCCTCCATTTTTTGAAGCAAATACGAGGTTTCTACATTGGCGTTTTTGTCGTGAGAATCCTTAACCTCTGTTCTCTTACCGAAAAGCGCATCGGTTTCATCAAAAAGAAGTATAACATTGCTCCTTTTTGCACTATCAAATACTTCCCCAAGGTTTTTTTCCGATTCACCTATATATTTTGAAATCACCTTCGAAAGATCAACTTTATATATTTCAAGCTCCAATTCATTGGCAACAACTTGCGCCGCCATAGTTTTACCGGTTCCGGGAGGGCCAGTAAAAAGCATGCTAAGCCCACGGCCATATAAAACCCTTTTTCCCATTCCCCATTTATCATAAACAATATGTTTATATTTTATTTGATCACATGCTCGCCGTATAATTTCTTTCTGGTCCTTTTTCATAACCAGCTCATCCCAAGAGTGCTTTTTCTTAATGAGCGTTGCTTTATCGGTAAGCTTTCCCGTTATTTGTTTATAAGCCGTCTCGCAAAGAAATTTATCATTTACCGAAAAAGTTTTTTCGTCTGCATTCCAAGATGCTTGATTTTTCGCTTGAGTAACCGTATTTACGATTTGTTTTGGAGTAAAATTAAATTTATTTGCTATTTCTCGAACGTCTAAGTCAGCTTTTTCCCCTAATTTTGATTTTTCTAAACTACTTTGCCAAATGGCAAAATTTTCATCGGCGCTGAGTTCATCTAAAAAAATGTCTATGAAGTTATATTTTTCAAGATGCGGCCTTAGTATATCCGCTTCGTTTTCTTGTATGTTATTTAGAATAAAAACCACAGGCGAAAAATTTGAAGCTTTTTTAAAAATATAATCTATATGGCTATCTTTCCAAATTTTTTCACTTATAACTTTTTCAAGATTTTTAATACATATATACCCTTTTTCAAAAAGGGCCTCCCTATAGGCGGAATTTATGATAGAAAAAACTTCGCTCTCAGAAACAGGCAAATCATTAAAATCCAGCGATATTAAAGATTTTCCCATAATATTGCATACCCGCTCTGCAAGGGTTTTCTTACCTATCCCCTCCATGCCTTTAATATAAAAATAAGTAGCCGCACTCGGCTTGGCAACATCTTTTATATATAAGTTTATCTTTTGTGCCAAATTTTCCCGTATAACAAGCGCCGGAGCATCTTTTTCCGGCATTCTTACAGCAACGCCCGGTATGCTGCGCTCTGACCTTGCATTGTTTACTATATTTTCAAAAATTTTCGGGTCTATTTTCAAATTTTTTCCGCTAAAACAAAGCGAGTTCATCTTTTGTGAAAGATTGGCATAGATATTGGAATAATCTTCTATTTCAAGAATATTATCGGTAAAATAATATAGCTTTAAAACACTTTCGTAAGTGATAGCTTGCGTATCATTAATTTTATAAAGCTCTTTTTCGTACTTTTCATCAAGTTTTATTAAAACTCCCACAAGCACGCAAAACCAGTCTAAAAGCTCAAGTTTATAAACTTCTTTTAGGTATTCCCCCGCAAAAAAGTTTTTTTCATCACATAAAACACGAGACCTTGCCATAAGACAAGCTTTAAAATATTTTTCCCGTGCTTCTTCTTTTTTTTCTTGTATTTTGCCACTTTCTTTGGCGTTTATATAGTCACTCAAAAGCATCTTAACCGTTGCCAACTGAGTGTTTAAATATTCGCTGTTATTTTGATAGGGCTTGTTTAATAAATCGGAAGAAAACAACCTTTCAAAATCGTTATTCATAAATATCCCCTCCTCCGATTAATTAGTTTTTTATGGAATTTGAGTTTTCATTGCACCTGGATTTGTTATTTGAATTACCCCTCCCCAGTTACACATAAGTTTTGATGTGTTATTAAGAGCAGGCATGTTTTTAACAAGTACCGTTGCGCTCCCCGGTGCCCAAGGGGCGGTTGTTACGGGAACACACGGCATAGGAGTTAAAACTCCCATTGCAGCGGCAGTTGCCGAAGCCACCGTGGGGTTTGCCAAAGATTGGCACATCCCAAACGGCATAATATTAACCATTGGTTTATTATCCATAATATTAGCCATGGGTTTATTTTCTGCAAGCACCATTTTATCAGGCAAAACCATAAGCGCCGATGGAGCCATACCGAAACTACACATACATTGCGCCGCGGCAATTGTAGCAAAAGCCATATTTTTATTACCTCTTTTTTATTTTTATTTTTTTGTAGCAGCTTTTCTGAGTTTTACATCCGCATAAAATACTTTATCGGATTTGTTTCCGCTTGCCAAATCTATTTCCGCTTTCGATTTAAGAATATCTTCGCCGTCTTTTACCTCACACATAAATTTAATCGGATTAGCTTCCATTAAATGCCCTATAAGCGGCATTACAACACGCCCCGCGGAATCGGTTTTAACATCCCATTTGGGATAAAACTTACCGCCCGACTCCAGCGCTTCCTCGAGGGGATTTGCAAGAGTATATGTTTTATTTTCGGAATTAAATCCTTCTATTTTTATTTCATATCTTTCTTTTTTAACTTCATAAATAAACTTTTGCCCTATAATACCCGAATTCATTTCATCAATATTAAGCTTAATCTCTTCTGCGCCCTTTTCTGCATTTTCAATAAGCTTCATAAAAGAACTTTCGTTTTGGAGTAAAACCGAAACATCTTTATCTGAGGCCCTCTTTTTTAAATGATAGAAAGTCATCTCAAAACGGGTGGCATTAGAAATGCTAGTATTATCAGCGGTATATGAAAGATCAAAATTCATAACTTTGGTTTCGTTTTCCTTAAGCTCAACAGAGAACTTTAGCCCGGTATAACCCTTGCAAGTTATACTTATCTCGTAATTTCCCGGAAACAAATCGGAAAACACGTAATGCCCGCTTTGTTTTCGAACATAAGGGTTCTGTTTGCCGTTACACAAAATAACCGCAGTGGTTATAGGGTTTTTATTGTAAACATCTTTTAACAAAAAGACCAAACTGGCCATATGAATAATCCTCACCTAAAATTTCGCTCCTTCAAATTAAAAAACTAAAGCTTTTAACTGTAATCTGCCAAAATAGTTTTGTTTGTCATTTTTATCATAATTGTTTTTCTTTTTTTCCAAAATATCACTATTCTTCGCTGCTAGGTTCTTCATCGCCTGATTCCTCATTGCCCGAATCACCATAATCCGATTCACTTTCATCGCCCGAGTCTTCGTCACCTGAGTCACCATATTCGGATTCACCTTCGCCCGATTCTTCGTCGCCCGAATCACCATAATCCGATTCGCCTTCGCCGCCCGATTCTTCGTCGCTCGAATCACCATAATCCGATTCACTTTCATCGCCTGAACTCTCATTGTCTAAATCACCATAATTTGACTCACTTTTGTCGCCTGATTCTTCATCCCCTGGATCACCATACTCGGCTCCGAATTCATCGCCTGATCCGCCATAGTCACTACCATATGAATCGTCCTCTGATTCATCTTCATCTTCATCCGGCCTTTGGGTATACTCATCATCTATATCTTCATCTTTTATGAAAGTATCAAAGTGAATTTCACGTTCCCTAATGTGCTGACTGCTATCAATATATACTTTTTCAACTCTCTTAATCGGCTTTTTAATATTTTCGGAGTCAATCGCCACAGGGCCTACAACATAAAACACAGAAAGCTTATACGACTCCCCAAACATAGTCCAAATTTTAACTTTTTCCTCCATATTAAGCGGAAGCATCGTAACGGAAACATTTTCAATCGGCGTCCCTGCATTGCTCGGCAAATATCTTTTGGGGATAGTGGGATTATCTTTAAAAACCTGTATAATTTTGCCCATTATTCTTGCTTCATCCAAAGCTTTGGATTCAATTTCAGCCTTACTGCTCACTGAAATTGCATAATAAAGCTCCATCATAGCGGGGGGGTCCTGAACGCTACCATCAGGCAAAGTTTTTGGCTCTTTAGCCACATTGCTTGTATCTTCTTTTATATCGTAAGGGTGCAATCCTACAATATACCCACCACGCTCTTTAGCGTCACATATTCCTATGCTTTCCGACTTATCAATAACATCCGGAACAAGCTTATCTCTTAAAAGCTCCAGTATTCCTTTTCCCACATCGGAAAGTATGGTATATTTAGCCATTTAAAAACCTCCCACTAAATTTAAAACAATCTACTACTCTTTATTTAGTTGATTCGGCACCGAAGGGTTATTTAGCTGTACCAAATTTTTATATAAAATCAAGCACTCATGCTCCGGAACATACTTATATGATATTTCATTACATTCCGCAAAAAACTCTACCGACATATATATCGTGTTATTAAAATTAAGTATCGGCACCGGCATATTTTTTGGAGTATCGTTTATATAGCCTACGTTCTGCCCGCTAACTACCTCCAATGTTCTACCTGGCGACGTAATAACCATGGTTGCGTTGTTATACATATACTCTATATCGGCATCTATATATTGGTATAAATCATCTATCGCCAAAAGTATGTGCCCATCATACATTATCGGAGCATGATTCATGTTAAAATGTCCGTCCAAAAATACAACCTGTTCCGGTAAAACTGTTGAGGCTTTTTTACCGACATTTAAAAACTCATCGGAACCGGAAACAAGCAAATTATATAGGCCGTCATCATACGCCTGTTTTTGATAAGACTCTAAAATCGTAACCGCAATGGAAATCGCTTCTTTTACCGTTTCCAATTTTTCGTCCTTCACCATCTCATCATCAATGATTTTTGTAAGAATGAGAATATCAAGCAAAGCGCGTTGCTGCACCGTTAAAGAACTTACATCATTAAGGTCGACAAGATCATTGACCTCTGCAAACAAATCTTGCAATTTTTTTAGATCATCTTCCCCAAGTGATTCCAAAACAAGCAAGGCCTCATCCGAAACTGCGCCACGCAAATCTTCAACTGTCAAAGAAATTATTTTTGAAACTTGTTCATCAACTGCCGCTATATCGGAGTTTTTCTTTTTGGAGGCTTCTATTAAACTTTTTACGCTATCAAGCTGCTTTTGGAGTTCATAGGCTTGTTTCATATTTGTTGCGTATTCTTGTAAAGCTTCATTCCCCGAAAGCTTTGCACGTGCTATGATTTCATCTAATTTATCGAGTATATTGTCAATATTTCCGGAAACTTTTAAATCTTCAATAATTTTATCAATTTCTTCGGTTGTCAATTTTTTTTCGGCAGAATCCGAGGATTCCGAAAAATCTGAAGAGGATCCCTCGTCTACGGCTTTTGTAATTGTGTAAACTGCAGATGATGTTGTTACCAAAACAAAAACAGTAAGCAAAAGATGTTTTTGTACTTTTTCAAGTATTTTTTTCATATCGATCATAAATATTTATTCCTCCCCCGTAAAATTATATCTAATATATTCTCACAATATTAACTGCTTTGCAATATATTTTATTCACTAAGCGCTAAACTTTAGTGCTATATACCAAAATTATTACGCTTTTGAAACAACTCCTTTATATCTAAAAGATTTTACATTGAACATATTTCTATGCACTTAAGCTCGGTTCTTCCGTCATTGAAATAAAATCTTATAAAGTAATTTTCCATTATATACTTATCTGAAGGAACGCTCTCGGTCTTGTTTATGTTTATAGAAAGATGTTTAAATACAGTTTTATAGTAATTCGGGCAACTGTAATTTATAGAGGAAAATGTTTCTCCCATAACCTTTCTTCTATCCACGGCGCTACTCTTTGCGCCAAGACCCATAAACTCTTCTTTTACTCCCAAAATAATTTTTTCGCAAACGTACTCACCTTTTTCGGTATCTACTTTAAATACCATCGAAGCGTCCATTCCAAGATAGGTAAGTATCAGTTTTCCGTCTTTTTCGGCTCTATAACTCTCTTTGCCAAATTCATCTGTAAATTTATCGGGGTTTTCGCCGAGGTATGCAATATAATCTATGCTGTCACCTCTAAAGTTTCCGCTAAATTTCTGAGAGCCGAGTTTATCGTAAGAAGTGCCCTCTCCTTGTTTTTTACCATTTGAAAAAGCACCTTCATAAACCACAACCGATGTGTTTATGTCATAAAGCTTTCCTTTTCCGTCATAAAGTCCATTTTTAAATTCTCCGCTATATTGCAAAGAGCTTGTGCCTACATCGTATAGATTTCCTTCTCCGCTATATTTACCATTTTCAAAAGTTCCGGAATAGAGTAATCCTCCGTTTAAGTAAAGTTTACCCTCTCCTCCGTAAGTTCCGTCTTTAAAATCACCTTCGTATAAAATGGTTTCGCCATCATCACCATATTCAACGCCTTTGCCGTTTCGGACGTCGTTTGCATATTCGCCATAATATCTTCTGAGCTGAGTAACCGGATCGTACTCAACACCGGTACCGCCACGCATTCCAACCATAAAATGGCCGATATAAATAGTTTTTCCGAGATTATTAAAAAGCTTTCCTTCGCCTTCATAGTTGTTATTATCAAATTCGCCCTGATAAACCTTTATCCCTTCAGAATTATAAAGCTCACCCTGGCCGCTATATTTTCCGCTTACAAAATTTCCTTTATAAATAAGATCCCCTGTTGGGCTATACTGCGTACCTTCCCCATGAGCAAGCCCTGTTTCCATATATCCTTCATATACCAAAACTCCGTCTGTATCGTAGACTCTAGCCCTACCGCTAAATTTTTGATATCTGTCACTATCTATTCGTATATTAGCCGTCCAGAGTCTTCCATCTGCCCAGGGATATGCGTAGTTTACGAAAAGATAACCCAATGCTCCGATAACAGCCAAAGAAATAATTGCAAATTTTTTGGATACATATATACCTAAAAATCTCCAATAATCTTTTTTGCTCTTTGGATTTTTGGTTATAGTACGAACAAACTTATGAAGCTTTTGCTGCACAAACTGCGCAATTCGTGACCCTATATTTTGTGCCTGCAATAAAAATGTGTTAATGGTAGAAACTTGCGACTGAATAAAAGAAGTAATCCTAGAAAGTACCTCACCAAAAATTCCCATAAATTTATTTCACCTTATTTCAATTGAAAATATAAAGTTAAAAACATATCATGAAAAACAGTAAACACTAGAACGTATCAACTTTGCTGTAATTCCTATAAACATAGACCCAATTTGCAAACTACTGCAGACAATACTTTCAAAAAATCCCGGCTTCTAAATCCTTTTTATCAAACGCAAAAATCATTTTGTTTTACCCATATCTATAATATAAAAACACCAATCTTCCTTTTTAAACAGAACAAATATTTATTTTAAAGTAGATAGTAACACTTTGCTTTTGATTTGTAAACTACTTTTGCTCTTTTTCTATAATTAACCGCTTTTTTGTTTATAACTTTCAAAAAACAAAACTTAAAAACCTTTGTAAGTACCCCTCAGATATGTTTTTTAAAACACCATAAATATCTAAAGGGTAAGGCGCAAATACGAAACTATCGCTATTTTTGAAAATCTGATTTTTTAAATTATATATCCTGTAAATCCTTTTTTATTATTTTGTCCTTCGCCCATTCTTCCCATTTGTTCTTCGCACTTCATAAGGTAATGAACGGCAACTTTATCATTTTCATTCACTCTTAAAACATCGGTAAACATGCGTCTTGCTTCTTCAAAATCATGTAGGAGGTAACACCCAACAGCTTTTTCAAACAGCTCTTTTGTTGAATCGTAAAGATCTTTCCGATACTTATTGGAAGCGTTTATAATTTCGAATATATCAGTGCTTCCTTCACCGGTTATATTTCCGACTCTTCCTATAAATCTATAATTATACGCATCGTTTTCTTCTAACTTATCAATAACGGCTTTCGTTGCAACATGATTTATACCGATTTTATTAATACCGCTATCGATATTAAAGAGCTGCATAACTTCATCCGCAACAACCACAACTCCACGGCGGTCTTCATTACCTGAAACGCCTACCAAAACATCACCGTTTCCAAGAACAACATTCATATGGTCTTTTACCGCTTTATCGATGCCCACTTCCCTAAACTGGATAGAAGCTTTAAATGCATCATTTGCACTTTTCGGGAAAAGTATTACGGCATCTTGTCCATCAAAAGATTGCACCACACCGTTATTCTTTTCTACGACCTTAAACATTTCTTTATAAGTTTTATTAAGCGCTCTAAATACCTCGTCCTCATCTTTAAAATCGTAAGAACCTCTGCATGATAAATTAAAGCTTACATACACAACGTTCATATCCACAATATTGTGGTCATGCAAATTTACCTGTGTTATTTTTTCTTTATTCATAAATCTAAAGATCTCAGTTGGCACGTACCTTACATATTCTTTATTGAGCCGTATTAAATTTGAAGTATACCGCCCGATCTTTTCTGACATCAAATTAAACGCTTCGGCAATATCCGCAAGCTCATCTTTTGATGTTACCCTGATTCTTGTGCCCCATTCTCCTTTACCCATGGTGTTTATTGCCGATTCTATAATTTTAAGAGGTCTTAAGCACCACTTTATAACCAAGCAGATATAAACAAAAACAAGAATTGTAATAATCAAAATAACCGCCAGCGAATGCTTAAACATTCTCCAAAATTCCTGAGAGCGGTGAATATCGGAATCCAAGTAGTTACCCACAAAACCGATAACTCTGCCGTTGGTATCTTTTATTGCCACAAACGAACCCGTCAATTCTCCGTGAACATCTCTAAATGATGCTTCAAGCGAATCGGTTGTATTTGTTTTATTTGAAAATTGATTCCAAACATTGTAAAGTGCATCACACTCATCTTTTTCAAGCAAAGTATCAACCAAAGTATAGTGTGAAGGTATCATATCGGGATTTGTATATTTAAGTTCCGCATAGGAGTTCGACGAACTTGCAAATTTTGTATTAACGGTTGCAAAAAGTTTATTGTAGTGCTCGATGTAAGCAACCAAATAATCGCTCCTATCGCCTATTTTTAAATTTATTTCTTTATATGCATCGGTAATAGATTTTTGCAAACTTAGGTAATCTTTATTCATGTATCCGCCAACGTGGTCAAGTTTTGCAAAAGTACTTCCGTCTATGTGGTCAACAACAGTTTTGGCGCCACGCTCTTGCTGCATTTTCAAAACAGAAATATATTCAGTTAAAGAGTCGGTCGTGTTTATATAAACAAGCACTCCCATAGATACAAAGTAAAATGGCAAAAACATTGATAAGATCCTGACCGCTAAGGGAATACGTTTAAATTCCGTGTTACTTAGGTATCTAACAAAGAAATAAACCGCTACGCAAAATACACATACCACAAACATCGTTATAAGACCCCAAGGCATAAAATTGCCTCTTATATCCATAATTTCCGAATTGTGGCTTCCGAATCTTATATAGAAAGGTTTATCAAAAGCTTTTGAGGGTGCGTAAAAATCATTTGCATCCAAAACTTTTATTTTTCTTACATCTCGTCCTTTAATAGTTTGTTTAAGGTCAAGGTAACTATCTAAATTATAAAGCTGACGTGACACAACACTTCTGGTATCTAACTTGTAGAAGTTTCCGGTAACCGAATCAGTAAAATATATATTATCATTAGGATCCACACTCATACCCGAAAGCAAAAACTTAGAATTGGAAACGGCATTTGAGTAATTCATAAATACCCCTTGATTTTCCATTCCCCAAAGCTGTCCGTTATTCGTGGAATAAAAGACCCTTCCATTTCCAAGAATACAAATATCATTTACCCACTCAAGATTTCTAACATTGCTTTCTATTTCAGGTGTTATTGTAAAAGATCTTATTTTCTTAGGTGTTTCATCTTCCATGGGATTGGCAACCATGACTTCGTAGCTGTTATCTTTTCCGCCGATCATAGTTATAAGTTGGTTACTAAGCTGTATTTTTTTAATATAGTTAGATGTTGGAGGATTTGAATATTTTGTAAAATCCAAATTCAATACGTCTTTTACGTAATTTCCGTTTGTATCGTACATAATAACCGTTTCGGTTCTGATAGGATAAAGCGATTTATCCGAAACAACTGTGTTTAAATCTCTTTTTTGCTGAACAAAATAAAAATTACCTTTTGAATCAGCTTCTAAATTGCTATATGAATATGCAAAATCTTTATCTGATTTTTTAAGGTCTATCTTATATTCCGCAGCACCGTTAGCTTTTATTTTAGTTATTCTATATTGGTCATCATCAGTATCTACTCCCATAATATAAACATTACCGGAAAGATCCATATCAGAACTTAAATAAGAACCTAAATCAGGCTTATTTACAAAATACTGAACAAGATAAGCAATCAGCAGTATGCATATAGCTAAAACACTATACTTAAATTTTGGGTCAGTAAAAAACTTTGTAAACTTATAAGATTTTTTTTGGCTGATCGTTTCCTGAGTAACACTCTTTTGCTTAGTGGATTCATCTTTTTTCATAAAAATTACCTCACCAACATTTTGAATTTGATCTTGATAATAACCTTACAAGAGTTTAGAGTAAATATATATTTTATAAAAATTATTGAAATATATATATTTACTATTATAAACATTAGTTGTATAATACAGTATATTATCACATGTTGGCAGAGTCAAGGGTTTAAAAATGTTTTTTCATTACATTTTAGAAAGGTTGAAATTATGAAAGAGATAAACAATTTGACAGATTACGTAATAATTGCTAACGTCTCCGAAACCAACGCATGCAAAGTATATATAGCTTATAAAGGAGAAAACACACTTGATAATCTATACGTTATTAATGAATTTGAGTACGATAAAGCAGACCTTTATTTTTTTAAAAAATTGTTTAATGTTTTTCATTCTCCAAAAAAGCCAAAAGAATTTTGCGATTTCTTCGTAGAAAAAGAAAAATTTTATGCTGTATTTAAATATAACGAAGCTCCAAACATAAAAAAGCTTTATAATAAAGAACTTAGCGTTACGGCTTTTGACGACCGCTGCAAAATGCTTGAGCTTATACTTATCCAAATAGATAAGCTTATTAAATTTCCATATGAAATAGTCGGATGTGTTTCTGAATTTGAAAATATAAAGATTGACGAAGATAAAAATATCCACCTAACTTATAATTTTAGCCACATCTCAAAATATAGGGGTTGCAACTTAAACACCATTTTTGAAAACCTAAGAGAAATAATATATAACCTACTGCCGGCCGAATGCGATGCGCCATTTAATAAACAACTTCACATAGTCCTTGAAAAATGTAAAAACGGCGTGTATAGATCTATTCCGGAACTAATTATTGAGCTAAAACATGCGGAAGAAATCTCAAAAACCAGTTCTTGGCTGCAGTATATTAAATATCAGCTATCGCTCAGAAAATCGCTTTTATCGCGAATTTCCAAAGCTTCAGTTTGGTGTTTGCTTATATTTGGAGCACTCTATTTAGCATATTCAAAATTAACCGAAGGAAGAAAATCCAACGAAAATGCTCCAAAAGTAACAATAGGTAATATTTCATATAACGGTAACAAAGAAGATGAATCCGAAAAAACCGTTTCCACCGAAAACCAAGATAACCAAACAAATACTAAAGCCACCAGTGATATAATACTTTCCAAAGGTCTTGATATGGAATATGAAGATTATATCGTGAAACAAGGCGATACGGTTTCTTCAATATGTAACGAGTACTACAAAGAAAAACGATACGAAACAGCAATCGCAACTTTTAACGGAATAGAAGTGGATTCAAAATTAACTCCCGGAACAATACTTAAACTTCCAAACAGAACCGCCATTGCAATGTATATTTCGAAATAGTTTTGTATGCTATTAGAAGATAAAAAACGCAACGCATATCCATTCCGCACATGAAAACATCCCTCTTTTTGGTGAGGGATGTTTTTAATTTAGAAAATTTATAGTTTTATTTGCTATCCATATCTTGTATGCAAAGTGATGCAAAATAGCCTTCTGAGTTTTGAACTTTCTCCAAAGGCACAATCTTTGCAAAAATTTCCGCTCCTGTGGTAACGTCATCTTGAACACCGCCGGAACAGTTTTTAAGTTCTTCTTCGGGCAATTTGTTCTTTTCTAATGCGCTAATCAACACCTCGGCAAACTTATCAAGTTCTTCGGTCGTTAAAAATATTCCTTTTGCCGCAAGCGCTTTTCTGACTTGCTCCCCTGTTTTTAAACTCAAAAGTTCCTGTACAAACTCTTCATCGGAAAAAGCATCAATAAATTCCTGTTCACTCATAAATCAAATCATCGGTATAAAACCTCTGATTTTTCACCACCAATCATAATATATTTTGGAGTTTAGTGTTTAATTAGTAATTCTAAACAGTATTTCTGGATTTGTCAAGCTTTTAAATTAATATTTTTTAATTTCATAATATAAAAAACTTTTTCATACAAATATTTAAGAGTACATAAAAAACATCAAAAATAAAAAGGTGATATTATGAACGAAAAAAACAACTTAGAAAATCTTTTAAAAAAAGCCTCCGAAAGCATGGGAATAAATCAAGAAACCGCCAAAAACAATAAAACAAACGTAAACAATATTCTCAGTAAACTACCGCAAAATCAAGCCGATAAAGTAAAAGAAATTCTTTCTGATAAAGAAGCAACAAAAAAACTTTTATCTACTCCAAAAGCGCAAGAGCTACTCAAAAAACTGCTCGGAAAATAGAGTTTTAAAAAATAGCTATCAAAAACAGTGGGGTGAAAGTAACCAGTGGATGACCTAACCGGAAAAATAAACGAGATATTGGGAAACCCGGAAATTATGAACCAAATAAAAAATTTTTCAGGTTTAATAGGTAAATCCAAAAGCGAGCAAAACACTCCCGAAAACTCACAAAAAGAAGAAAAACAACCCGATTTTCAAATTCCGGATGACATGCTCGAAACTTTTTTAAAACTTGCTCCAATAATTTCATCAATGAAAAGCGAAGATAAACACACAAGATTTTTAAAAGCTTTAAAACCGCTTCTTTCAAAAGAAAAACAGAAAAAAATAGAAAGCTCGTTTGGTATACTTCAAATAATAAAAATTCTACCGCTTTTAAAAAACAAAGGCCTTTTCTGAGGTGAAAATATTAAATGGAATTTTTAAAAAACACTCATAAAACAGCCTCAACCATTCAAAAAAACGAACATGATTTCGAAAAACAAAAGAATGATGCCTTAAAACAATTTGAAAAACTTTACTCAAACTTTAGCGCCAAACCCGAAAACAACAAACAAAAAAAGGAGGAAAAATCACCTCCTCAAAAAAGCGAAAACAAAAAATTAAAAGCAAAATTTAAAAAAAACACAGCAGAAAATTTTATGAATATATTTTTTAAAGATCAAGATAAAACGCTTATCATAATCCTTATAATTATTTTGATGGATAACGAAGAAAACCTAACACTTGTGATGGCTCTTATTTATCTTCTTACATAATCTTTAAAAAACGGAACTAATATAAAAATTTCCTGTTTTTTTATTTTTCTTGAGTTTGTAATTTGCAAACTTTTCGGTTTTAATTTCTGTAAGCGGAAGCATGTTTTCATCAAATTGTTCCTGCGGAATCATATAGCCAACTTTTAAAATAAGGTTGTTGTTTTTCCAAAAGGCGTCAATCGTATGTGGAAAAAAGCGATCAGTTCCGCTCATGATTTTTACGGAAAACTCTTTTTTAATTTTATTAAACTTATAAAAAGGGTCTTTAGCATCATCCAAAATATCATAATTAATGTCTTCCCCAAAAAGTTTTTCGTAAGACTTTTGAACTTCGTTTGCAGGAAAAATAATCATATCATTTTCATCGTAATCTAAATTTTTATCTTTTAGGTTCATGGCGGTATCCCACAAAGCTGATTTTATTTTTATTTTTTCGTCCAAAGGATTTTTTTCATCAAAATTTGGCGGATCTTCCATAACCACCGGCCAAATTAAACTATCGTATTTTTCATAACTTTCTATTTTTCGGCTTGTTTCAAAAAAACCGTTTTTAAAAGCAAAAACAGCCCAAAAAGAAAGCCCGATAGCCAATACAAAAAACACTCCGAAAAACTTTAAAAATCTATTTTTTTTCTTTCTTTTTTCTTTTTTTAGAAAATGTTTACCCTTTGGCAGAAGGCAAAAATTAAAAAAATCCCGAAGTTTTTTCTTTTTCTTACTTTTGTGTTTATAACCGTTCATTTTAAACCACCTAAATAATAATTATTTTCATAATTAAGATTACCGCTTGGATTTAAAAATATTTGTCATAAGCAAGGTGGTATTTTTTGTAAGTTTATAAATACAAACACAAAAAAATAAAAATATATAAAATAAAAAGCAGAACAATTTTGTAAAATGTCTGTGGGTTTTTATTGTTACTGAAACTTTTATTAAAAAAACAAATGATTATTCATACAAGTACAAATGCCTCCCGCATAGTTTTACAAATAAAAAAGAACCGAACGAACTTTTTTGCAGGTTCGTTCGGTAAAAAATTTTATTTTTTATTTTAACTTTATTCTTCGTTTTGCTCGGCTTCTTCGGGATCATTTGCTTCGCTATCTTCTTCGGAATCTTCTTCACGCGGAACGCACGCCATGGCAACAACTTTTCCATCGCCGACGAGCTTCATAACCTTAACACCTTTAGAAGGTCTTGAACACTTTCTTATTGTATCGGCATTTATTCTTATTATTATTCCGTTATCTGATATCAAAATAACATCCTCATCAGGACTTACGCTGCTAAGCGCCGCAACATTACCATATTTTTCTGTATGATAGTTTATAACGCCGTGTCCGCCGCGAGATTGCAGTCTATAATCGCCAACATCAGAAAGTCTTCCATAACCTGTTTCAGAGATAGTAAGAACAAGCTTTTCGCTATCCACAACCATCATTCCGACGACTTCGTCATCAGTATCGAGTCTAATGGCTCGAACCCCTCTTGCTGTTCTGCCAACTGCTCTTACATCTGTTTCTTTAAATCTTATGGACTTACCTTTTTTGGTGGCAACTATCATCTCTTGCGCTCCGTCGGTCATACGTACCCAAGAAAGTTCATCGCCTTCGTCCAAATCAAGCGCGATAAGTCCGCCTTTTCTTGCTGTGTCAAAAGCGCTGAGCGAAGTCCTTTTGATTGTACCGTTTTTGGTAACCATAATAAGATATTTGCTTTCATCAAATTCAGAAACTTTAATAAGCGAAGTTACTCTTTCTTCCGGTGATATAGGTAGTAAATTTGCAATATTCATACCTTTGGAAGTTCTTGAACCTTCGTGAACCTCATAGCATTTTAAGCGATATACTCTTCCGAAATTTGTAAAGAAAAGAATATAGTCGTGGCTATTCATAACAAAAAGGTCGTTAACCATATCTTCGTCGCGTCTGGCGAGTCCCGATATTCCTCTCCCGCCACGCCTTTGAGTTTTATAGCTATCAAGGCTCTGGCGTTTAATATAACCATACCTCGTCATAGTCAGGACGCATTCTTCTTGAGGAATTAAATCCTCAATGTCCACTTCTCCGCTGACGTTCTCAATAGCTGTTCTTCTTTCATCACCGAACTTTTCTTTTACTTCCAAAGCTTCATTCTTAACTATCTCACGGCGGCGATGATCACTTGCCAAGATATCTTTAAAATCCAAAATTTTTGCGGAAATTGCTTTTAATTCTTCTTCAATCTTTGTTCTTTCCAAACCTGTTAATCTTCCAAGCGGCATTTGCACTATCGCTTGCGTTTGGATATCATCTAGCCCGAACCTTTCCGAAAGTCTTTGTTTTCCTTCGGCAATTGATTTAGATGACCTTAGTATCGCAACAACTTCATCGATAAAATCAAGCGCTATCTTAAGGCCTTCTAAAATGTGGGCTCTTTCTTCAGCTTTTTTTAAATCAAACTTAGTTCTTCTTGTTATTACTTCAAGTTGGAATTTAATATATTCTTCCAAAACTTGTTTTAAATTTAAGATTTTAGGCTCTCCATCAACAATTGCGAGCATAATAACGCCAAAAGTGGTCTGCAATTGCGAATAATTATAAAGACGATTTAAAACTATTTGAGGAGATGCATCTTTTTTAATATCAATTTCTATGTGCATTCCGTTACGGTCAGAATGGTCTTCTATATGCGAAATGCCTTCAATTTTCTTATCTTTAACCATTTCTGCAATGTTTTCAATAAGCCTTGCTTTGTTTACCTGATACGGAAGCTCCGTAACTATAATTTTAAATCTTGAATTTTTATCTTCGACGATTTCTGTTTTCGCCCGGACAACTATCTTGCCTCTACCGGTTGCATAGGCCGAACGAATACCGGAGCGTCCCATTATTATTGCACCTGTTGGAAAATCAGGGCCTTTAATATGCTCCATAAGGTCAGAAAGCTCTGCATCCGGATTATCTATCAGGCAGCACATGGCATCAACAACCTCACGCATATTGTGCGGAGGAATGTTTGTTGCCATACCTACGGCAATACCGGTTGAACCATTAACCAAAAGGTTTGGAAACCTTGAAGGCAAAACAGTAGGTTCTTTTCTCCTGTCATCATAGTTTGCGGCAAAATCAACAGTATCTTTTTCTATATCGGTCAGCATTCTTAAAGATATTTTGCTCATACGAGATTCTGTATAACGGTATGCAGCAGGCGGATCTCCATCGACAGAACCGAAGTTACCGTGCCCGTCAACAAGCATATACCTCATAGAAAAGTCTTGCGCAAGCCTTACAAGAGCATCGTAAACGGAAGCATCACCGTGTGGGTGATATCTACCCAAAACGCTACCTACCGTGTTTGCACACTTTATATATGCTTTATCGGGGCTTAAGCCGTCTTCGAACATAGTATAAAGTATTCTTCTGTGAACAGGTTTTAAACCGTCTCTAACATCAGGAAGCGCTCTTGCAACTATTACGGACATTGAATAAGCAAGAAATGATTGCTTCATTTCTTTTTCTATATCAACGTCAATAATCTTAGGTTCTATAGTGTTTTGACTTTCCAAACCATTGCCGTTTATATTTTTTTCATCACCGTGATTATCCATCAAATACCCCTTTGAAATTAATCAACAAAATTATTTTATATTGTTGAAAATCAAACTTATTTTTTATGTTTAGGATTCGTTCCGGCAACAATCATTGCTTGAACGTCAGCTTTTAACTCTTCTTCTACCGCTCGAAGTGGGATTATTAAATCTAAACCTTTTTCAGAAAATATAAAAATCATATTTTCAAATTCAGAATACTCACAAGAACCATCAAGCGATATTTCACGTTCTATATTTCCGGAAGTTACCTCTATTTTATCAGGAAACACTTCCACAGAGTAATCGCTTTGCTCTAAGATATCTCTTACCAATCGTTTTACTCCCAAGTAAGGAGCAAGCCATATAAACGCCAGCGAAACAATCGGAAAAAGCGCAAGGAGCATGTAATACTTATTGGTACTTAAAAACCCTAAGACCAACATAATAACAAGTATCACTATCTGCATGGCAGTGTGCCTTTTTTGTTCTTTTCTGTTTTTTGCAAAACCTTCACTTTGCCGTATAAAATTCTCAACTTCGTCAGGTTTTAGTGTATATTTTATTTTTATTCCCGTGTTTTCATGTTCGTAATCTTCTGATTCATCATCTACAACTATTTGTGAATCAGCAGGTTCGTCTTGATTTTTTTGGAGCTCTGTTTCTTCTTCCTCAGGCCCTCGATAGTCATCGTTTTCGCCATTACCGTTTGTTGTTTCCGCAAGACTGCTTTCTTCGGAAAATTCTTTTCCTATCTTATTAAGATCAAGTGCACTGTTGTTACCTGTATCCACATGTGGATACGAATCTTTGCTGTCCATTTTATCTCCCTCTTAAGTTAAATATTGAACTAATCTTTAAAATCAAAAGATTAATTATTCGAATTATATATGTTTAAAATGTAAAATTCAACAAATTATTTAATTTTCTACACATCTAAATTCTGTACGTATTTTGCGTTTTTCTCGATAAATTCACGCCGAGGCTCAACTTTATCGCCCATAAGTATCGTAAATGTTTCGTCTGCCGCCGCGGCATCTTCCAAAGAAACTTTAAGCATTATACGGGTTTCCGGATTCATCGTGGTTTCCCACAGCTGTTCGGCATCCATTTCACCAAGACCTTTATAGCGCTGAATGTCGCTATTTCCCTCTATACCTTTTAGTATATCATCTCTTTCTTCATCTGTGTAAGCATAGAAATGCTTTTTGTTTTTTGTAATTCTGTAAAGCGGCGGCTGAGCTATATAAATGTGCCCTTGCTCCACGATCGGTTTCATAAATCTAAAGAAGAAGGTTAAAAGTAGTGTTCTGATATGTGAACCGTCGACGTCCGCATCGGCCATTATTATTACTTTTCCGTACCTGAGTTTGGAAGGATCAAACTCTTCGCCTATTCCGCAGCCCAAAGCAGTAATAACAGGCATTAATTTTTCATTTCCGTAAACTTTATCAAGCCGTGCTTTTTCAACATTTAACATCTTACCCCAAAGAGGCAAAATTGCTTGAAATTTACGGTCTCTTCCGCTTTTTGCGGACCCCCCTGCGGAGTCTCCCTCTACGATATAAATTTCCGTTTCATCGGGATTTTTAGACTGGCAATCAGCAAGTTTACCCGGAAGCGAAGCTGTTTCCATTGCTGTTTTGCGCCGCACCAAATCTCTTGCTTTTTTTGCGGCGTCCCTGGCGCGTGATGCTGAAATTGCTTTTTCGACTATCGATTTGGCAACCGCTGGGTTTTCTTCAAGGTATGCAGACATTTTTTCGGAAACTATTCCATCAACCAAACCTCTTATTTCTGTGTTTCCAAGCCTTGTTTTTGTTTGTCCTTCAAATTGCGCATTTCTAACTTTTACGCTAATTATCGCAGTTAAACCTTCACGGACATCTTCGCCCGAGAAGTTTCTGTCGTTCTCTTTTAGTAGATTATATTTTCTTGCATAGTCGTTTATAACTCTTGTAAAAGCCCTTTTAAATCCATCTTCGTGCGTTCCGCCGTCCATGGTATGAATGTTATTTGCAAAAGAAAGAATAAGCTCATTATAACTATCATTGTATTGGAGCGCCACTTCCGCACTTGCCGTGTTATCGGGCAAAACCCCCGAAAAACTTATTATATCTTCGTGAACTACCGCCAAGCCTCTTTTTTTGTGAATATAATCCACAAAACTTCTTATTCCGCCTTCGTACTTAAAGTCATCTTCTTTTATGTCTTCTTCATTTCTTGTATCTTTTAAAATTATTCTGACTCCGGCATTTAAAAACGCTTGCTCCCGTAGCCTTGTTTGCAAAACTTCGTAATCGTAAACGGTTGTTTCTTTAAATATTTCGGGGTCTGCTTTAAAAGTAATGGTTGTGCCTCTTTCTGAAGACTTACCGATAACTTCCAAATCGCTTACAATATTTCCTCTTTCGAACCTTTGCTTATATATTTTCTCGCCATCACAAACTTCAACTTCCAACCATTCGGAAAGAGCATTAACAACCGAAGCGCCAACACCGTGAAGTCCTCCCGAAACTTTATATCCGCTTCCGCCAAATTTTCCGCCGGCGTGCAGGACTGTGAAAACAACGGTAACAGCCGGAATTCCTGCGGTCGGATGTATTCCAACCGGAATTCCTCTACCGTTATCCTTAACTTTTATAATATTATCCGGAAGAATATATACTTCGATCTTATCGCAAAATCCAGCCAAAGCCTCGTCTATTCCGTTATCGACAATTTCGTAAACAAGATGATGAAGTCCCTTAGGTCCGGTTGTTCCGATATACATACCCGGCCTTTTTCTTACAGCCTCTAAACCTTCAAGGACCTGTATTTCACCCGCACCATATTTGCCACCGGGCTGAACAAATTCATTGCTTTCCAAAATATAACTCCTCCAAAAAAATTATTTGTAAAAATTTTCCTTACTCATCTTTAAGTTTTTTCTCTGTACCAACTACATTACATTCATTTTTTTTAACTAACTCTGCAAAGCACGTCATCAACGCCTCATATAAAGAAATAAATATAATTGTTAAAAAAACCACAACGAGTTATCTTTGTTAAACAAAACAGCAAAAAGCGCTATAAGTGTTGTAACAACGATAAATAACCTTATCAATCCAAAAACACTATGTTTTACCTTAACAGAAGAAACTTTGTTGCAAGCTTCGCATTTAAAGTCAGAATTGCTTATAACAAAACCCGATTTTAAAAAACCAACTTTTTTACCGCAATATGGGCATTTTGGGTATTCTAATTTATTCATAAAAAACTTTCTCCTTAAAAAACAACATTAGTTACTAAAGATTTCTCTCTCGGAATTATCATCTGTTACCTTGCTTAACTCTTGATTTTTTTGCTGTTTGGGTTTTCTGTTATTCCTCATTTTGCAAAGCTTTATACTAAAAGGCGAAAGAATATAAAATCCCAAAAAAATAAAAAGAACGGTAAAAAGACCAAACAAACAAAAACTGCCGCCAATAATAACAGCCAACAAAAAAACAACCAAAGAAGCAAGTTCAAATAAAAGCAGTAAACTAAAAGCTGTTGGTTTAATCACCACTTCCGAAAAATAATCGCAACATTTACATTCGTAAACAGTTTTATTTTTTATCAAAAAAGATTCCGGATAAAGTAGATTTTCGCCACAATAAGGGCATTTTGGTAATTCTAACTTATTAATGACGCTCACCCCATTTTAAAATAAAAGTAAGTTTTAAGTAAAAAACATTTATTGGCGCTTTATAAGAGTAGATGATAAAAACGGACTTATATAAACCTCTTCTTCCCCTTTTTTATCACAAACAATAAATGATTTTGGTAATTTTTCATCATTACTTACTATTTTACCTCTTTTTTCTAAATTTGACAAATATGTTCTGTTACTCTTATAAACAGTAAGTTTATCTATATCAAAAATTCCGACTATATCTCTTTTATCAAGAATAAGATCTGAATCTATTGTAACATACATAAAACCACTCCTTGCAGAACATATTTGTTTTTTTATAAAAAATCTTGCTAAAAATTAATTTCTTCCGAGATTTTGCCGTTTTTTATTTCAAACAACTTTCCTTCCATATCTGATTTTTTTAGTTTATCAAAAAAAGAACGGTCACAGTTGGTGATAAAAACTTGTTTGTTCTTAATTTTGCTTATCATATAATTTTTTCGTAAGTCATCAAGTTCACTCATAACGTCATCTAGCAAAACAATTGGGGGTTCTCCTATGTTTTTCTTTAAAATTTCAGCTTCTGCAAGTTTCAAACAAAGTGCGGCAGAACGTATTTGCCCTTGAGAACCGAAAAACTTTACTTTTTTTCCATCAACAAAAATATCAAGGTCATCTTTATGCGGGCCAATGTTTGTGGAGCCTGTTTTTAGGTCGGAAATAAAACTTTTTTTAAGTTTTATTTCGAATTCTTTTTTTATTTTTGATAATTCTATTTTTTCTTGCTCGTTATTCTTAAAAACAGTGCAGATATAATTAATATCAAGTTCTTCTTTTTGATCTGAAATTTCTTTGTATATCTCACTAACTTCTTTTTTCAGCAGATTTAAATAATCAAATCTTTCCCTTATTATTTCAGAGCCACATTCCAAAAGTTTTTCATTCCAAACCTCCAAAAGTTCTTGGTTTATTTTTGTTTTTTCGTTTTCATGTAAACCAATGTTCTTTAAAACAGCATTTCGGTTCTTTAGTATTTGATTATACCTTACAACTTTGGAGATATATGTCGGTTTTAGTTGGCAAATTGCCGCATCTAAAAATTTTCTTCTTCCTTCGGGACCCCCGCTGATAAGAGAAATTTGCAAAGGTGAAAACACAACCACCCGAAGTTTCCCTATTATACTGGTCGGATACGGTTTTGCAACGCCGTTTAAAAAAACTTTTCTCTTGCCCCCGCCAAAAAAAACCGATATTTCTTGGTCTCTTTTTTCGAAAAAGAATTTTCCTTCAATTCTTGCATTCTCTTTTTCAAAATTAACCAGATTTAAATCTTTTGTTCCTCTAAAAGACCTTGCGCCCGTAAACATCCAAACAGCTTCTATTAAGTTTGTTTTTCCTTGAGCGTTTTTCCCATATATAAAATTAATTCCGGGATTAAAAACAAGTTTGCTTTTTTCTAAATTTCTATACCCTTCCATTTTTAGCTCAAGAATCTTCACAGCTTTTTACCTCATAAAAGTTCGTACCGTCAACACAAAAAACATCACCGTTTTTTAGTTTTTTCCCGCGGCTTAAACACTGCTCGCCGCTGACAAAAACTTTTCCGTTTTTTATAATTTCTTTTGCTTCGCCGCCGGTAGATACTATTCCCGCTAACTTTAAACAGGAATCAAGTTTTATATTTTCCGTTGTTATTTTAATTATATTATTCGTAGAATCTTCCATTATAATCAACCTTTTAAAACTTATTCAGCTTTTATTCTGACGGGTAAAACAAGGAACAAGAAAGATTTTCCTTCTTTTGGAACAATTTTTATCGGATTTAAAGGGCCGTTTAAGTGAAGTTCTATTTCATCGCAGTCTGTGTTTTTAAGAGCATCGGTCATATATTTATTATTAAAAGCTATTTCGAATTCTTCGTCTATATTGCTTGAAACCGATATTTCGTCATCAGCTTTACCTATTCCAGTTATGCAAGAAATATGAATGTTTGACTTGGAAAGCAAACACCTGACAGGGCTTTTTAATCTATCTGTTATCAAAAGCGAAACTCTTTCTATGCTATCTATAAAATCTTTGGTGCTAAGCGATATTTTATATTTGCTCTTTTCGGGAACGGTAGATTTGTAATCTATAAATTCCCCTTCCAAAAGGCGAGAAACAACAGAGTAATCTCCCACATAAAAACCTATATGGCGCATACCTGCAGATATTTTAACCGTCTCATCGGTATCCGGCAAAAGATGCAGAACTTCCCGCAGCGTTTTTCCCGGCACCACAAACGATAGCTCCAAATCTTTATCTATTGGTTCACTTCTAAGAGCAAGTCTGTAACCATCAACAGAAACAAGGGTTATGTTTTTATTTTTTATTTCAAAAAGAGTTCCTGTATGAATCGGATTTGTATCAGCTTCAGAGACCGCAAAAACAGTTTGCCTTATCATGTTCTTTAAATCAAGAACAGGTAATTCAAAACATTTTGCGTTTTCGATTGTGGGCAAACTCGGAAATTCGGAAGCATCTATACCTACGAGTTCAAAAACACTCGACCCCCCTGCAATTTTTGCCGATAACTGCGCAGATACCTCAATTTGAACCAAATCTTCTGGAAGTTTACGAACAATTTCCGTAAGAAGGCGGGCATTCAAAACGATTTGACCGTCTTTTTTAACGGTTCCGCAAACAGAGGTTGTAATGCCAAGTTCTGTGTTATATCCGCAAAGTTCGATAATACCTGTGTTTTTTGCCGTAATTAGAATTCCTTCCAAGGCAGCTATGGTTGATTTTTGAGAAACTGCCTTTTGTACATTTGAAAGTGCTTCTACCAATTTTGATTTTTCGCAAGTAAATTTCAAAGAAATCATTCCTTTTTATAATTTTTCCAAAATTTTACAAATACTATTTTTTGCGAAAGTCAGTAAGAATAGTATTAAATAATTTAGTAATAGTAGTAGGGGCTGTTAATTTGTTGAAACATCATGCCAATTTAGTAACAGCGGAAAAATCTCTGTTTTTTAAGTGTTGATTCTTTGTTTAAGTTTTGTCTAAAAAAAAACCTGGTGCCAAATAAATCAACAATTCAGTTGAAAGAATGTTGTTTAAAGTTAAAAAAATGTTGAAAGTTTTTTGCCTTAAAAATTTTTATCTGTCTCTTATATTTTTTATTATGTCCTCGACCATTGCTTTTGTTTTTGGGTCTTTGGATATGTTTTTTTCTACTTGCTGGAGAGCATAAACGATTGTTGAGTGATCCCTTCCGCCAAACTCATCGCCTATTGAGACGAGCGGCAACTGCGTTATTTCTCGCACAACATACATTGAGATTTGCCTTGCGTTTGAAATTGCGGCAGATCTTTTTGAAGAACGAATATCTTCGGCAGTTACGCTGAACGTTCTTGCCACTTCCTCTATTATTTTTTCTATTGTTACCGGAGGAGGCTGATCGTTATTTAAGATATCCGAAATTGCCATTTGAGCCGTAGGTATTCCCATAGGTTCTCCGCCAAGCAAGTGATGAGCTTTCATTTTTTTAACCGCTCCTTCTAATTGACGGATATTTGTTTTTAGTTTCTTGGCTATATATTCGCAAACTTCATTTGGCATTTTTATATCCAAAAGTTCGGCTTTTCTTTTAACTATTGCTATTCTTGTTTCAAAGTCCGGCGGCTGAATATCCGCAATAAGACCCCACTCAAAGCGTGTTCTTAAGCGGTCCTCAAGTGTTTGAATTTCTTTTGGCGGACGGTCGGAAGTCAGCACGATCTGTTTTTTTGCTTCATAAAGCGAGTTAAAAGTATGGAAAAATTCTTCTTGAGTAGAATCTTTTCCCGCGATGAACTGAATATCGTCAACGAGTAAGACGTCGGCTTGTCTATATTTTTGATGAAATTCGCTTGTTGTGTTTTTTCTTATGGAATCTATAAGTTCGTTCGTAAAGTCGTCGCCTTTTATATAAAGGCAAACTTTTTTAGGGTCTGTTTTTTTAATATCACTGCAAATCGCATAAAGAAGATGAGTTTTTCCAAGCCCTGAATTTCCGTATATAAAAAGAGGGTTATAAGCTCCCGCAGGATTGGAAGCAACGGCTAAAGCGGCGGCGTGCGCAAATTTATTTGAAGAACCCACTATGTAAGTATCAAACGTAAATTCATATTCGGAATCGATTGCAAGATTTTGGTCGCTTTTTTTGCCTGATGATTCCACTTCGTCAGGTATCATAAAGCAAATATCAATTCCTGAGCCAAAAATATCGCTAAAAGCTTTGTTTAAAAGCGGAAGATAACACCTGTTAAGTGTTTGCCTATGAAATTCGTTTGGAACCATAAGAACCGCTTTTCCTTCGTCAAAATCAAGTTTAACCGGTTCTATACGGCTTATCCATGTTTTGTAAGCAACGTCTGTTATGCGAGTTTTGCAAAAATCGCAAATTAAACTCCAAGCCTCATCAAAAGAGTTCACTAAAGATACCTCCTGTAAAAATTATCTATACTTTCTTTGATTGCCGAAAGTATTAAATTATACATCAATTATATCTTTTTTGAATAAAGTTTTCAACAAATCAAAGCGAATGAAAAAGTAGATAGAAAATATTCAAAAATCATTACCAAAAAACACAATTTTTATTGACAAAACCAAAAGTAAGTGTATAATTTATAGAAAATCAACAAAAGAGGTGGCTATAATGAAACAAGAAAAAGAATATTTATGCGGGGATGCCGGTGATGTAAAAAAACTAAAATTGCCGGAAATTAGCAATAGCGATGCAGCGACGAAGAACTTAGGAAAGTTTTTTGAATCTATTAAAATCTTTTTGGTTAGCATGAAAACAAAAACTTCCAAAAAAGAAACAGAAGAATCTGTTATTAAAGATCTTGATCAAAAGCATTTTAGACCTAGAATGCACAGTGGATATGAAAAATTTCTGGTTAAAGTTTTTGAGTTGCTTAATAACAGAGTTTCAGGAACGTTATCCGAAAGGTTAGTTAAAGTGCACGGCGAATGTAGCGGATACTGTAGGAGTGGAAAAGATGCAGATCGGAAAGAAAAAGTGGAGAAGCTTAGTAAAGTTTTTAGTGATGTTTTGAATATTGTAAAAGAAGAAGACAAAATCCGTAATTTTAAGATTTTTAGTAACGATGCGGATATTCAAAATAAAGACAGCACATGGGAAAAAGACGAAGTTGTAAAAGCTATTTTTGAAGATGGCGTTAAAGAGATACCTGCCAATGCTTTTAACGGAGCAAAAAATTTAATAAAGATATCTTTTGGCAAGCATATCGGGAATACTACTAAGTGTGAACCTAATAACAAAAGCTCTTGTAAAATAGGGGCCGGTGCTTTTAAAAATTGCCCAAATTTAAAAGAAATAGCTTTCTTTCCGATGGAAAGTAATGACGAAGAACAAGTAAAAGCGGCTTTTGATGAACCTGTTGTAAAGAGAATAGAAATAATGCGCTCCGATTACAAACAAAAATTGGAAAAAGCCGGAGAAAAACACAGAAGTTCTGTTTTCCATCCGATTGTAATAGTTTAGATTATATTTTTACATAGTATAGCAGAGGCGCATAATAAAATATGCGTCCTTTTTTGTGCGGTTTTTAGAATGGTTGACAATTTGGTTTTTTTAATATATAATTATTCGGTAAAGTATTTGTTTTTTAAAAAACGTTTTGCCGTAAACAGAAAAAAGAGATTTCTGTTTAGGTGTTAAATATGCATAGGAGGGGAATTATCAATGCTCAGAACATACCAACCAAAGAAGCTCCACAGAAAAAAAGAGCATGGCTTCAGAAAAAGAATGGCTACTCGTAACGGCATAAAAGTTATTGCAAGAAGAAGAGCTAAAGGAAGAAAAAGATTAACTTACTAATTCATGTTGCGTTTGTGGCGTCAAGAAAACCCATTTTAAAAAAATAAGACCTTGACGGGTCTTTATTTTTTTGGTAAAGAGAAATAAGGTTTTTGTTATGAATAAAAACGAAACAATCAAAAAAAACAGAGATTTCAGAAGGCTTTATAACAAAGGAAAATACTTAGCTTCGGCAAATATTGTTACATATGTAATCAAAAAAAGGGTAAGTAAAACCAAGATAGGAATTACAACGAGCAAAAAAACAGGAAATGCAGTTCAAAGAAACAGGGCAAGGAGAGTTATAAGAGCGGCCTACTTTTATTTAAAACCGCTTGTTAAGAGTGGTTTTGATATTGTTTTTGTTTCAAGGCAAAAAACAAGCATGGTTAAAATGCAAGAAGTTTTAAAGGATATGAAATATCATTTTAAAAAACTCGGTGTTATAAGCGTTTCTGAAAGTTTAGGAGAATAACAAAATGAAGTTTTTAGTTTTAAAACTCATTCGGTTCTATCAGAAATTTTTATCGCCGCTTAAAAAACCTTGTTGCAGATTTTATCCTGTTTGTTCGAATTATGCGCTGGAAGCTTTTTCAAAACATGGTTTTTTTAAAGCAAGTTTTTTAAGTTTAAAGCGGGTTTTAAGGTGTAATCTTTTTTGTAAAGGTGGATATGATCCCGTACCAGAAAGTAAACGTAATAAAAAAGATATTTGATATATAAATGATTTGTGATAATATTTTTATTATCATGGTTTATAGAAACGGTTTTTTAAAAGGAGAGTTTTAATTTGGGATTTTTATTTGATTCACTTAGCAGCATGTTCGGTTATGTTTTGTGGTTTTTCTTTGATGCCGTCAGTAATTATGGTTTAGCAATAACGCTTTTTGCGCTGGTTGTAAATATTATAATGTTTCCTCTTGCAATAAAACGCCAAAAAAGTATGGCGAGTAATGCAAGAATGGCGGTAAAACAACAGGAACTTAAGAAAAAATATGAAAAAAACCCAAGAAAATATAACGAAGAAGTTGCAAAACTTTATGAATCTGAAGGTGTAAACCCGATGAGCGGTTGTTTTGCAACGATGGTTGTTCCGCTTATTTTATGGACAGGTATTTTTGGAGCTGTTACCAAGCCGCTTCAAAACACTTTACATATTCCGGCAGATAAAGTTTCTGCTGCGGTTACGGCTGTTTGTGAAAACACAGGCGAAGAAAACAAAATGGCAAGAAATTATCGCGAACTTCAGGTTGTCAGAAGTTTTGATAGCGTAAAAGATAAGCTTACCATGTTTGATAAAAAAGAAATGGAAGACTTAGAAGAATATAGCCACGGATTTAACTTTTTTGGTATAAATCTTTTGCAAACACCTAAAGGTTCAGCTTTCAGCGAGTTTTTATGGTTAATACCTTTACTTTGCTTTGTATCGTCTGCGGCGGCTATGTATATAAGCCAAAAGATGATGGGTATGCAAAACACCATGCAAGGTTGCAATAAATTTTTGCCCTATGGTATGCTTTTATTTACGGCTTATATAGCGTACACTATTCCCGGGGCTGTCGGACTTTATTGGGTTATAAACTCGGCAATCGGGGCAGTGCAAAATATAGTTCTTAATAAATTTTATAATACTTATACCATTAATGCTCACGATGAAGCGGCAAGAGCGGCTTTACTTTTTGAAAAAGAAAGTAAGATTACAAGTGAAAATAATTAAAAGGTTTGTTTTGGGGATATCTACGGAGGTGCTTATTTATTTATGATTAACGAAGTTTATGCTTCTGAAGAAACAGTTGCTTTGGCAAAAGAGAAAGCATGCGGTATGCTTGGTGTTACGGAAGATAAAGTTGAGTTTGAGGTGCTGCAGTTTCCTTCCAAAAAAGTTCTTGGAATGTTTGGCGGAAAACTGGCGCAGGTAAGGGCTGTGCTTAAACAAAGCGTTTCCGAAAAAGCAATTAAATTTTTAAAAGAAATGTTTTTCTACATGGGAATGGAAAAGCTTGAAGTTAAGTTAGAAAAAGAAGAAGAGGGTTCTTGCTATATAAAAATTACAGGTGATGACGTTAAGTATATCTTAGGAAAACATGGCGATATTTTAGATTCCATTCAGTACATAACAGGTCTTGTTTCCAACGAAAAAAACAAAGATTTTTGTAAAGTGCGTTTAGAAGCCGGAAATTATAGAGAAAAAAGAATGCAAACACTCGAAAAACTTGGCAGACATATTGCAGAAAAAGTTTTAAAAACAGGAAAAAGATTTTCGCTCGAGCCGATGAGGTCCTATGAACGCAAGATTATACATGATTCAGTCGGACAGGTTGAAGGCGTAAAATCTTGGTCTGAAGGCGAAGGTGAAGGAAGGCACGTTGTTGTTTCGCAAACAAAAAATGAACAGCAATAGTTTTTGCTTATAGATTTTTTAGTTTATTTTTGCTCCCTGCTATTGTTTAAGGGAGCAATTAAAATTTTTAACGTTAAAAGAAAAGAGTATATAAGTATGAATACAATAGCAGCTATTTCCACAGCGCACGGCGTTGGCGGAATAGGAGTTATAAGAATATCGGGTGAAAACGCCGTAAAAATAGCCGAAAAAGTGTTTGTTCCTTTTGTTGGGGAGCAAGTTGATTGTTTGCAAAAACTGGGCGGTTATAGAGCAAAATACGGGAAAATAATCGAAAGTGGAGAGTATATCGATGAAGCTGTTGCGCTTGTTTTTAAAGCGCCACACAGTTATACCGGTGAAGATGTTGTGGAAATATCTTGCCACGGAGGGCTTTATCTTACAAAACGTGTGCTCAGAGCTGTTTTGGAGGCGGGTGCTCAGCCCGCAGAGGCCGGAGAGTTTACTAAAAGAGCGTTTTTAAACGGAAAAATAGACCTTTCGCAAGCGGAATCAGTTATGGATTTAATTTCCGCAAAAAGCAAGTGTGCAAATAAAGTTGCTTTTGAGATGCGCCAAGGTAAATCGTCAGATAAAATAAATGAAATAAAAGAAAAGCTTACTGATATTTCCGCGGGACTGAGTGTTTGGGCGGATTATCCCGAGGAAGATATTCCACAAATAAATAAAAAAACGTTGAAAAAAAGCGTTTTGGAGATTACCCAAAAACTTGAAAATATGATAGATAATTACGATACTTTTAAAGCTATTAAAAACGGCGTAAAAACAGCAATTATAGGGCGGCCGAATGTTGGAAAATCAACTCTTATGAATTTGCTTGCCGATTCTCAAAAATCTATAGTTACGGATATTCCCGGTACTACAAGAGATGCTATAGAAGAAAATATTATGATAGGCGATATTCCCGTTTGTTTGATCGATACCGCGGGAATTCACGAAACTTACGATAAAGTTGAAAAAATAGGGGTCGAAAAAGCAAGAAAAACAATGAAAGAAGCTGAAATTACTCTTTTTATGGTTGATGTCTCCTCCCCACTTAGTAATGAAGATAAAGAACTTTTAAAGGAAATTGATAAAGAAAAGACCATTATATTGTTAAATAAATGCGATAAAGAAAAGAAAGTAAAAAGCAACGAATTACTAACATTTTCTGATAAAATTGTTGAATTATCGGCACTAAAAAACCAAGGTACGGAACAACTAAAAGAAATTATCGAAAATATGGTTGGTTTATCAAAGTTTGATCCGTCTGAAGCGGTAATTTCCAACGAAAGGCAGCTTTATTCTTTAAAAAAAGCAAAATCTATTCTAAATCAGGTTTTGTCCGAGCTCGAAATTGGTATTACTCTTGATGCGATAACGGTTTTGCTTCAAGATGCGCTTGATTTATTTATGGAGTTTACGGGAGAAAAAGCAAGCGAAGCAATTGTAAATAAGGTGTTTTCCAAGTTTTGTGTTGGAAAATAGTTTTTAAAAATAGTTTTTATATGGTTTATATTTTTAGAGGTGTAAGTTTTGGAAAAGGAAGAAAGTTTAAGTAAAAATTATTTCATGGAAGAATATGACGTAAGCGTTATAGGAGCAGGACATGCCGGTATAGAAGCAGCTTTGGCAAGCGCAAGACTTGGCTGCAAAACTGCTGTTTTTGTTATAAATCTAGATTCTGTTGGAAATTGCCCGTGCAATCCTTCAATTGGCGGTACTGCAAAAGGGCATTTGGTTTGCGAAATTGATGCTCTTGGCGGAGAAATGGGAAGAACCACAGATGAATGTTTTTTGCAAAGCAGAATGCTAAATTTGGGCAAAGGCCCGGCTGTTCACTCGCTTAGGGCTCAGATTGATAGAAACAAATATAAAGAAATAATGAAGCATAAGCTCGAGCTGCAGGAAAATCTTAGTTTAAAGCAATCAGAAATAATTGATATTAGTTTTGATAAAAACGAAAATAAGTGGTTTTTAAAATCAAGAAATAATATGGTTTTTAAGTCTAAGTGTGTAATTTTGGCAACAGGTACGTTTTTAGAGGGTGTTGTTCATATCGGAGAGACTTCCTATCAAAGCGGCCCTGACGGAATATTTCCTTCTGTATTACTTGGCGAGTCACTAAAAAAGCTCGGACTAAAACTTAAAAGATTTAAAACAGGAACTCCGGCAAGGGTTTTAAAATCAAGTATAAATTTTGAAGGTCTTGAAGAGCAAGTTGGTGATGAGAAAATCGTTCCATTTTCAATGGATACCGAAAATATAGGAGAAAACAAAGTAAAATGCTATATCTCTTGGACGAACGATAAAACAAAAGAAGTTATACTTAAAAATATCCACAGAGCACCGATGTATAGTGGGAAAATAGAGGGCGTTGGCCCTAGATATTGCCCGAGTATTGAAGATAAAATAATGCGTTTTCCAGATAAAAAAAGGCATCAATTGTTTATAGAACCTTGCGGATTAAATACGGAAGAAATGTATTTGCAAGGAATGTCTACATCACTTCCCGAAGAAGTGCAAATAGAAATGTATAGAACAATTCCTGGGCTTGAAAACGTAAAAATCATGAGAGCCGCTTATGCAATTGAATATGATATTGCCGACCCAGAACAAATGAATTTAAGTTTGGAATTTAAAGATTTCCCGGGACTCTTTGGTGCGGGGCAATTTAACGGAAGTTCAGGTTATGAAGAAGCGGCGGCACAAGGTTTAATTGCGGGAATAAATGCAGCACTTAAAGTGAAAAATAAAGAACCGCTTATTTTGGATAGAGGAAGTTCATATATAGGGACGCTAATTGATGATTTGGTCACAAAAGGAGTGCAAGATCCTTACAGAATGATGACGTCTCGTTCTGAATATAGATTAGTTTTGCGGCAAGACAATGCCGATGAAAGATTAACTCCAATCGGAAGAAGAATCGGTTTGATTACAGATGAAAGGTATAAAAAATTTGAAGAAAACCAAAATCTTAAAAAAAAGGAAATTTATAGGGTAAATCATACCGTTATATCGCCAAGTGATGCTCTAAATAATATGCTTGTTTCACGTGAAACATCACCTATAATTACTGGTATTAAAATGAGTGATTTGCTCAAAAGACCGCAGATTACTTATGATGATTTAAAAGAATTTGATAAAAGTAGGCCCGCAATTGATGAGTCTATTTTTGAAAAAGTGCAAGTTGAAATAAAATACGAAGGATATATAGCAAGGCAAAATAATCAAATAAAGGAGCTTCGGCGTCTTGAAGAAAAAGTTTTGCCAAGCGATATAAATTATAAAGAAATTAAAGGATTACGTTTGGAAGCGACCGAAAAACTTGGAAAAATAAGGCCTGAAAATATAGGACAAGCTTCAAGAATTTCAGGCGTCAGCCCTGCGGATATATCAGTTCTTATAATTTGGCTTGCATCTAAATCTAAAAAAGGAAATTAGTTTATTATGAATATTTTATTTGAAGAAGCAAAAAAAATCGGAATAAACTTAGATGAGGTTCAGCTTGATAAGTTTGAAAAATATAAGAATTTTTTGCTTGAATATAATTTGCATACCAATCTAACATCTATTACAGAACCCGAAGATATAGCAATAAAACATTTTTTAGATAGCATATTGTTTTCTAAATTTTTTAAAATACCGGAAAAAGCGAAAGTTATAGACGTCGGAACAGGTGCAGGATTTCCGGGAGTGCCTTTAAAGATATTGCAGGCGGATATAAATTTAACTTTGGTTGATAGTTTAAATAAAAGAATAAAATTTTTAAATGGGTTGTGCGAAAAAATAGATATTAATGCAGAAGTTATACACGCAAGAGCAGAGGAGCTTAGCCATAAAGAAAAATATAGAGAAAAATTTGACATTGCGGTTTCAAGGGCTGTTGCACCGCTTAATGTTTTGTGCGAATACTGTATTCCATATTTAAAAACAGGCGGATTTTTTGTTTCACTTAAAGGAGCAAATTTTGAAGAGGAAATAAAAAATTCAAAAAATGCACTGAATGTTTTGGGAGCGAAAATTCAGGATATAAAAACTTTTGAATTGCCTAAAAATAAAGGTTTTCGGGCAGTTGTAATAATTCAAAAAACAAAAAATATTGCAAAAAAATATCCACGTTCAAATTCGCAAATTACTAAAAACCGCTTTAAGTGTTTCACGTGAAACATTACAAAAAATTAACATAATTTTTTATGATATATTTTTTAAAAAAGTGGTATAATTAATCCATAAAAGTTTAAAAAGGAGGATTTTATGGGAAAAATAATTTCAATTTCAAACCAAAAAGGCGGAGTCGGTAAAACCACGACAACCGTAAATTTAGCGGCTTCTTTAGGAGCTTCCGGTAAGAAAGTTTTAATAATCGATTCCGATCCGCAGGGCAACACCACAAGCGGACTTGGATTTAATAAAAAAGAGCTTAAAAAATCAGCTTATGATGTTTTGGAAAACGATACTTCCGCGGACGAAGCAACAATAATAACCGAATTTAAAAATTTAAATTTAATTCCGTCACACATAAATTTAGCTTCTGCCGATGCTGGGATAAGTTTGTTTTCTGGGAAAGAATCAAAGCTTAAAAACAAAATTTCTCACCTCAGAAATTCGTATGATTATATTATTATTGATTGTCCCCCGTCACTAGGAATAATTACAATAAACGCTTTTTGTGCAAGCGATAGCATTTTAATACCGATTCAATGTGAATATTACGCTCTTGAGGGGCTTTCTCAGCTTATAAATACGATTAAGGTTGTAAAACGCCATCACAATTCCGCTTTAGATATAGAGGGGATACTGATGACAATGTGTGATTTAAGGCTTAATCTTACGCATCAAGTTATGGAAGAAGTAAAAAAGAATTTTCCCGGAAAAGTTTTTAAAACAACAATTCCAAGAACGGTTAAACTTTCGGAAGCTCCGGGTTTTGGTAAGCCTGTTATGTATTTTTCGAGGCTTAATAAAGGAAATTGGGCATATAAGAGTTTGGCAAAAGAAATCGTTAAAAATAACAGCAAATAAAAAGTACTGTTTTCCATAAGAAAATAGTTTGTTGGTTGAATTTATTATCACGTGTAAATTTTAAAGCAATGATTTTATTGTTATACAAAAGAAAATCAGTGATATACCGTTTGTTTTGTTAATTTTATTTTTCACATAATTTGTGGAACAACAAATTTATTATACAAGGAGAATTAAAAATGGCTCAAAAACTAGGTGGACTTGGCAAAGGACTCGATATGATTTTTATGGAAAATAATATTGAATCCGAAAATGCGCCAATTTTACTTAAACTTGAAGAAATAGAACCTAATTTAAATCAGCCGAGAGTGAATTTTGATGATGAAAAAATAAAAGAATTGGCAGATTCTATATCAGTTCATGGGCTTATATCGCCTATTATTGTAAAGCCTATGGCATCGGGAAAGTATAAAATTATAGCCGGAGAGCGCCGCTACCGAGCATCAAAAATTGCAGGACTTTCAGAAGTTCCGGTCTTGATTAAAGATATTGATGATAAAAAAATAATGGAGATTGCGCTTGTTGAAAATCTTCAAAGAGAGGATTTATCACCGCTTGAAGAAGCAAAAGGATATAAAGTTTTAATAGATACCTATGAATTTACACAGGAAGATGTTGCAAAAGTTATAGGAAAATCCCGCTCTTATATTGCAAACACTTTAAGGCTTTTAAATTTGCCTACATATGTTATCGAGAGTTTAGAAAAAAAAGAAATATCGGCAGGGCATGCAAGAGCGCTTTTGGGGCTTGATTCCGAAGATGATATACAAAGAGCTCTTAAAATAACAATTTCGCAAGGTTTAAATGTCCGCCAACTTGAAGAACTCATAAAAAAAATTAATTTTAAAGAAATTGATAAACCGAAATCCTTGAAGGTTATAAAGAAAGATGCTTTTTTCAGCAAAATTGAAGCGGACCTTCATAAAAAGCTTAAAAGAAAGATTAAAATTGTTTCAGGAAGAAGAAACAAAGGAACGATACAAATAGAGTTTTGCGGTGAAAAAGATTTAACCTCTGTTTATAATATGCTTGCAGGGCTTGCAAGTAAGGAGGTTTGAAATGAAAAATAATAAACTTATTTGCTTTATAGTGATTATATTTTGGGGTTTAGTAGGCGTAGGAATATTCTTTAATCCCTTTACAAGCGCAGAATATTTAAATGTAAATTCCGGATTATGCGTAAGTATTAATGATTTTTTTGGTAGATGCACTCTTAACTATAAATTTAGCCCAAGCGATATTCTATATTTAATGCGCTTTACAGAGTATTTTGTTTTTGGTATAATTACCACAATGATTGTTAAATCCTACTCAAAGAGCATTTTTAAAAATGTTTGTACGCCACTGTTTATCGGTTTGGCGGTTTCTTTGGCGGAAATTTATGTTAAAAGTTTAAGCGGTTCTAAAATGGGACTATATGAAGTGATACTTTCTTTTGCGTACTTTTGCACAGGCTTAGCTTTATATATAATCATAAGCAGTATAAAGCCTTCCGCAAAGAAAAGTTATGGATTTAAAATTAATAAATATGGGAGGAAAAGGTAGTATGCTGGATATAAAAATTATACGAAATGATCCCGAAATGGTTAAAAAAGCCATGAAAAACAGAAACGCCGATTTGGATTCGGTTATTGATGAAATTTTGGATATAGATAAAAAAAGAAGAACGATTATCTCCGAAACCGAGAGCATGAAAGCAAATCAGAATGCTTTTAATAAAAAAATTCCTGCCATGAAGAAAAATGGAGAAGATGTTTCTTCCGTGATGAAAGATTTAAAGGAGCTTTCGAATAAAATTTCCGAGAAAAACAAAGAGCTATCCGCGCTCGAAAGCAGGCAGCGTGAGCTTCTTTTAACTATTCCGAATATTTCGCACGAAAGCGTACCTATCGGAAAAGACGATTCTGAAAATGTTGAAATAAGAAGAAACGGGGAGCCTCGCAAGTTTAGTTTTGATGCAAAGCCGCATTGGGAGATTGGAAAAAATCTTGGCATTTTAGACCCTGAAAGAGCCGCAAAGGTAACGGGCGCAAGGTTTCACTTTTATAAAGGCTGGGGTGCAAAACTTGAGCGCGCAGTTATAAATTTCTTTTTAAATACGCATGCTGAAAGCGGATATACCGAAGTTTTACCTCCGCATATTGTAAACAGCGATTCTTTATATGGTACGGGGCAGTTCCCAAAATTTAAGGAAGATGTGTTTAAACTTGAAAACACGGATTATTATTTAATTCCAACCGCCGAAGTACCTGTTACGAATTTTCACCGTGATGAAATTTTGGACGGTAAAGATTTGCCGATAAAATACTGCGCCTATTCTGCGTGTTTTAGATCGGAAGCAGGTTCTGCCGGCAGAGATACAAGAGGGCTTATAAGGCAACACCAATTTAATAAAGTTGAACTTGTTAAGTTTGTAAACCCTGAAACTTCCTACGATGAGCTCGAGAAACTGATCAACGATGCCGAAAAATTACTCCAGCTTTTGAAAATTCCCTATCGAGTTGTTTGTTTATCTACGGGCGATACAGGTTTTTGCTCGGCAAAAACTTATGATATTGAAGTCTGGATGCCCTCATATAATCGTTATGTTGAAATTTCTTCGTGCTCAAATTTTGAAGATTATCAAGCAAGGCGTGCGCAAATTCGCTTTAAAGAAAACCCAAAAGATAAAGCTAAATTTGTTCACACTCTTAATGGTTCAGGCTTAGCCGTCGGACGTACAGTTGCGGCGATACTTGAAAATTATCAAAATGAAGACGGATCCGTTACTGTTCCGGAGGTTTTAAGGCCTTATATAGGTTGCGATGTTATTAAATAGGATACAAGAACCAATACCACTAAGTTAAAATATACTTAGGGTGTTGGTTTTTTGCTATATATTATTAAATTTAAAGGAGTTTGTTTATGGCAAGGACTGTGCAAGATGATAAGTTTGTAAAAGAAGGGCTGACGTTTGATGATGTTTTGCTAATACCCGGGGAATCGGATGTTGAACCTAAAAATGTTAAAGTAGGTACCAACTTAACAAAGAAAATAAAACTAAACGTTCCTGTAATGACGGCTGCCATGGATACCGTAACGGAAGCCGGTATGGCGATAGCTATCGCTCGTGAAGGCGGAATAGGAATAATTCACAAGAACATGTCTATCGAAAAACAAGCAGATGAAGTTGATAAGGTTAAGCGTTCGGAAAACGGAGTAATTTCAAGGCCTTTTTTCCTTTCGCCCGAAAACATCGTAGAAGAAGCAAAATTACTTATGGATAAGTATAAAATATCCGGTATCCCGATATGCGAAGAAAAAAAGTTAGTCGGAATAATTACAAACCGTGATTTAAGGTTCATGACGCCACCTGAATTTCAGAAAAAAATTAAAGATGTTATGACGAAAGAAAACTTGATAACAGCTCCCGAAGGAACCTCCATGCAAAAAGCAAAGGAAATTCTTAGAAAACACAGAATAGAAAAATTACCGCTTGTCGATAAAAATGGCGATTTTGTCGGACTTATCACAATCAAAGATATTGAAAAATCTTCGCTTTACCCAAATTCTGCAAGAGATGCAGAAGGTAGGCTTCTTTGCGGGGCAGCAATAGGAGCTACGAAAGACGTTTTAAAAAGGGTAGAAGCTTTGGTCGCTGCGCATGTTGACGTTTTAGTACTCGATTCCGCGCATGGTCATAATATAAATGTTATAAATTCAGTCAGAAAAGTAAAAGAAGCGTTTCCTAACGTAGAGTTGATAGCCGGTAATGTTGCAACGGCCGAAGCGGCAGAGGCTCTTATAAAAGCAGGAGCAGATGCTATTAAAGTTGGCATTGGACCGGGCTCTATTTGCACCACAAGAATAGTTGCAGGAATAGGCGTCCCACAACTTACTGCCGTTTATGATGTTGCAAAGGTTGCTTCTAAATATGGCATAAATGTGATTGCAGACGGGGGAATTAAATATTCAGGAGACGTAGTAAAAGCGCTTGCCGCTGGGGCTGATGTTGTAATGGTTGGTTCAATGGTTGCCGGTTGTGAGGAATCACCCGGCGAAAATGAAATTTATCAAGGCAGAAAATTTAAATCCTATCGTGGTATGGGAAGTTTATCCGCTATGGGTAGAGGAAGCGCCGATAGATACTTCCAAGGAAAGAATGGCAAGTTAGTGCCGGAAGGTGTTGAAGGAAGGGTTGCTTATAAAGGTTTACTTTCGGATACAATATATCAACTAGTCGGAGGACTCAGAGCCGGAATGGGCTATACGGGTTGCAAAAATATAGAAGAGCTTCATACAAAAGCTAAGTTTGTAAGAATTTCCGCAGCGGGACTCAGGGAAAGCCACCCTCACGATATACATATAACAAAAGAAGCTCCAAATTATTCGTATATGGGATAAGTTTATTAGTAAAAAAATTTTTGTTTTTTTTAGTTTTATTAAATTACATATTCTTGATTTTAAAAGGAGAAAATTATGAGTTTTAAAAAGGTTAGATCAATGAAAAAAAATATTTTTGAGTGTGTTAGCTGTTTTTGCTATTAGTTTTTTAGGTGTTTGGCAATCAGCTTTGGCTATTGAAATTAATGAGGCAGAGCTTGCCCAGATGCGTATTGTTTCACCGGATCTCACAGTTGACAAACTAAATATTGATGGATGGACATCCTTTATGCATGCGATACAAGGACATGAAGTTCAAGTGGTTAGGGATCTTTTGAAAAAAGGTGCCAGTTTAAACCTATTACCCGATTGTGTGAAATATGAATATGCAAACGCATTTGAATATTTATGTGATTTAGGAATTGGTTTTGGCAGCGGTGAGCATAAAGCATGGGCAGTTACTGAAACTGCTAGAGAGGATTATTACGAGATAGTTGATATTATTCTTAAACACTGTATTGCAAACGGAAAATGCCTGAAAGTAAATCGTGTTTTATTAAAACATGATGATGGTATTCTTACAGTGTGGAGTGAACATGGCGAGCAGGTTTATAAGGAGTTGCTGGTTAAATATCTTAATTTATTTAGTTAGTACTGTTAGCGCTAAGTAGGATTAAAATGTATTTATAGTTTTAATCATCATAAATCCTACCGGACGTAATGTATGTCGGTAGGATTTTTTTACGGGTTTATTTTTTGTCCTGCGCATTCTATAATTTATACTAGTTACAAAATTAGAAAAGGTTTTTGAAGGTGTTTAAAACAAAAGTATTTTTTAGGATATTAGCTGCTATTTTTGCTATTAACTTTTTTTGTGTGAATCAATCAGTTTCAGCCATGGTGGGTGTTTATTTCGATTTTGATACGCCATTGCCTGTTGCTGTAGACCCTTCTGTTAATGCAATCAATGCAAGAGGTTTGACTCCTCTTATTGAAGCAATATATTGGGGTAACGCTGCACTTGTTAAGGATTTGCTTAGAAGCGGCGCAGATGTATATTTGTGGCCCCAAGGGGTAAGTGATATTTGCGCAAATGTGCTGGAGTATGCATTTTGTATCTCGGTAATTCTTTATAGCGGACCAGATAAAAAAGTGGTAACTAAAGCTTTGTCGCCGGAAGATATAGAAAAATATTGCGAAGTTGTTGATGCGATTATTGAGCATTGTATTTTATACAAATTACCTATGGATGTTAATATTGGCAGGATAAGGAAGATTGATAGAAATGCCGGCATAGTATGGGATTGCTACGATCATGAGTATTTTTATGAGTTAAAACAAAAATATCCACACTTATTTACTGTAAGCGTGGACGTTGCGGATTTACCTCGTTAAGCCTTATTTGCCGACCCCATAACGTTTTTAATCTTATGTTTTACTATCTCTTTAATTGCCTCTCTTGCGGGGGATAAATAATTTCTCGGATCAAAATTTTCCGGCTTTTCGAATAAAGATTTTCTTATTTTTGCGGTCATTGCAAGGCGAAGGTCGGAATCTACGTTTATCTTGCAAACAGCCATGCTCGCTGCCTTTCGGAGCATGTTTTCGGGAATTCCGATTGCTTCTTTCAGTGCCCCGCCAAATTTATTTATTTCTTCAACAAATTCAGGTATTACGCTGGAAGCACCATGTAAAACTATCGGAAAATCAGGTAATTTTCTTTCGATTTCTTCGAGTATATCAAACCTCAGTTCCGGTTTTTGCCCGGGTTTAAATTTGTATGCGCCGTGGCTTGTGCCGATTGCTATTGCCAAAGAGTCAACATTTGTATTTTTTACAAATTCTTCAACTTGATTTGGATCTGTATAAAATGATTTTTCGGCAGAAACATTTATATTTTCTTCTATTCCTGCAAGGCTGCCAAGTTCTCCTTCTACCGTAACATTATATTTATGCGCATAATCGCTTACTTTTTTTGTTACCTCCATATTTTCTTCAAAAGAGAGTGCGGAACCATCTATCATAACAGATGTAAATCCGCTATCTATGCAGTTTTTGCAAACCTCGAAGGAATTTCCGTGGTCAAGATGCAAGGCTATTGGAATATCATTTTCTTCGGCTGCCGCTTCAACAAGTTTTTTTAAGTAAATAGGTCCTGCGTACTTTCTTGCTCCTGCCGAAGCTTGTAAAATAACGGGTGCGGATAGCTCGCTTGCAGCTCCCATTATCCCTTGTATTATTTCCATATTATTTACGTTAAACGCACCTATTGCATATTTATTTTTGTAAGCTTTTTTAAACATTTCTTTTGTGTTTACCAAACTCATAAAAACACCTCGTATTATTAGAATAGTTAAATTTGCATCCTTTTAAAAATAACGTATTTTAAAGCTTTTGTCAAAAGTCTTGCCATCTGATAATTTATATTACAAAAAATTTTATTAATGCGAATGATCTTTTAAGTATTTAAAATTTGCGACTAAATAAAAACCCCCACACATTTAAGTGTGGGGTACTTATAACATAAAGCTAGAATTTTATTTTGTAGTGGTAAATTTAAAATTTTTATATTTTTAGTATTGTTTCTATACGGGGGATTGGTTGTACTATAAAAACATGTGGGATCCTAGATTGAGAGGGGTCGGCTGAGTAAAGGGAAGATATAACTTTTTTGGCAAGGGATCCCAAATCGGTTGTATATTGCTCGTCATCTCCGCTAAAATACGTGTTCGCCGCATCGTTTAATGTGTATTCGTGCCCTTTGATCCGTTCATATAATTCATCATCCTTTTTACCGCTATCTGCAAGAAATTCATAAAAACCACGCAGGTCGTCACATATCTTGCATAGCATATCGCAGGTATCATGAGAGTCTCTTAGCTTTTTTTCTAATTCATCAAGATTTTTCATACCAACGGCTTGAAGCAAGTTAGATATGGTTTTATCTGAACATTTTTCAGTCTTATTAAACTTTATTTCGGCAATACCTACCCGAGATGTAATATCTGTTTTTTTCTTGGCTAATGCCTCATCCATTTTTTGGGGGCTATTTTGTGTGGAATTTAAATCTTTCGTTAAACTTGATAGTGTAGCAAAAATCGAACGTAATGTAGCATAGCGTAAGCACATATTCTTGTAAGATTCGATAGATTTTTTCATATTGGTTATAGCTTCTTTGGGGATTTTATTAGATTTGCCGACCAAACCTTTTAATTTTGCCCATGCTTTTTTTCTGATGCCACCCTCGTTATGAACTTTTCTGAGCCTTGTTATAAGCGATCTAAGACTTGGTGCCATAAGTAACCACATCCTTTCGTGTTTTTGAAAATTTATTTAAATACGCTATCATTATACAATATATAAATATATATTTGCAACTATTTTTCAAAAATATTACTATTTTACACAAAACAATTTATCTTAAATTTTTTAATTCAATGTTGGTTGTAGTTAAAAAATAAAAACAGACAAAAAATGGAGCTACTGGGCGGACTCGAACCGCCGACCTGCTGATTACGAATCAGCTGCTCTACCAACTGAGCCACAGTAGCACCTTACCATGTATTATATAAAAAAATGTGCGATTAGTCAATAAACAAATGCCTGTGTAGTTAAAATTTAAAATACAAATTGCTTTATAATTAAGTTGGTTAATACCTTCGACGGAAAATAAAACAATACTTTTTTGTATTGACAAGTAAAGTTAATTTATAATAATCTGGTTATCATCAAAATGTGGAGAGTGAGATGAAATGAAAAAAAATAGGATCGTTCATATTTACTTTATGCATAAGTTTTTTGGTATTTATAAGTACCGCTAAAGCCTTAGGTGGCGAAAAACCTATTAGAAGAAATGAAGCATTTTGCACCATGATGTTAAGAGTAGCTAAAAAATCAGGGCCGCATGCAATTTATAAAAGTGCTGAAGAATGTAACAGAAAAATGATTGATATTGCATGGATACTAAAAATTCCCCATAAAGTTTGTAAGGTTAAATATACAAACGGTAGTTATTATTTGGCGTTGGTATTATGCCAAAACGGGCAAGATTTCATATGTGATTATTATAAAGTTATTTTTGAACTATGGGAGGAGCGATTGCCGCAGCCATCTGCGAATTGGCTTTTTATGAGCGTTGATGAATATAAGGAGCGTATAGGCAGTATGCTAAATGTAATAGAGCCATCAGCCGGTTTTGAAATAGAAATACAAGATAGACTTACATAGGTCTTTATCTATTGCCCTATCTTATAGAACTTAGATAGTCGATGTTTCATTGTCAATGCTTTTTATAATACAAATAAAAAGTAGTTGACAATTCACGCTTTATATGTATAACAAAAACAAAACCACACGCTGTAAATTTATTTGATGGGAGTTGTTTTAATATGTCTATGCCATTATATGAATTTTTGTTGTTTGATAGGGATGAGGTACGCGAAATAGAGGAAAAAGCTAAGATTAATCCCAAAGAAGCTGTGAGAGATTGGCATCTTGGAAAGTTTGAATTGCCGGGAAACCGCCTGCCTATTATTTGGGATACGACGAGGAAAGTTAAAAAGGTAGATTTGTTTAGAGATCGTTGCGCAGGGTGCTTGAGCGGTACAGGGGGTAGGGCATTCCTTGGTGCGATACCTGACAAAGCGCCGGATAAAATCAGTAAGCCTCGCGAGTAATTTTCAAATTTTGAAAACCGGCACATAAAAAATATCAGTTGATTGTGTTTTTTAAGTTTGTTGAAATAATAATTTTTGTGTAACAAAATCCACGCATCTTGTGCGTGGATTTTTTGGTGGAGATAAGCGGGATCGAACCGCTGACCTCTTGAATGCCATTCAAGCGCTCTTCCAGCTGAGCTATACCCCCATAAACAGCATAAAACTACACACTATTATTCTAAATATTTTGGGGGTAAAAGTCAACTGTAATTTTGAAATTTAAAAATAACAGTTACTAATTTATATTTGATATTCTGTGTCTTAAATTGCTTTTATGTACGAGTTTAAATATTTTTCATATATTACAATCCAATCACAACATCATAATTTATGAATTACGAAAAATTGCAACTAATGAAGACGGGTGTTATGGTGCTGCCTCTATTGAATGGCACACTTTAAATGTTTTTTGTGTGCCGAATGGCACACTCTAAATGTTTTTTGTTTGCCTGTTTCTCTATTTTTTACAGAAACCTTGTTCCATCGTTGTACGATTGAGCCTTCACGATAAATTCCACCTGTTAGCGTAACGTCCATAAAATTCCCTTCGTAGCCACAAGTAGTAGAGGTATAAGGAGTAAAGTCGATTTGAGTTAGAAATAACTCAGGGTAGCGGCAAAGATTTTTAATCAGCATTCCTTTATTTGTGACGGTGTATCTTTGATCACTGGTTTCTATTGAAGAGTTGGCTTGGCTTAGGTGGATTAATTCTTGCTGATTCAAAGTAAGTATGTAAGTGGTGGTGGTATTTTCATAATTTAATTCGATAAATTCTGCAGCATTTGCTTTGAATGTAACAAAAAATAACATAAAAACACAAAAAATGGGTAACAAAAATTTTTTAAGATTTAATTTCATAAAAATCGCTCCTTTATATAAACAATTATATCGTATTTAACTATATCATTTGTCAACTCTTATTTATACAAAAAAATAAAATTTCTACACATGTTTTATGTCACTCATTATAGAAAATGAACCGAAAGCAATTATAGCACTGTTTTTTTGGTTTTTTGCCTTTTTTAAAGCCTGCGAAACGGCTTCTGATATTTTTTCACAAGCGGCGGTGTTTTTGTTTAACTTTATGGAGTAGTTTGTAATTTTTTCAAGCGAAAGCGCCCTTTGGGAGTTTGGCTTTACGGTCAAAATTTCATCAAAAAAAGGAGTGGATAAAGAAATGGTGGTTTTATAGTCCTTATCTTTATACATTCCAATAATACCTATAAGATAGTATTTTTTATATAAATAGTTTTTTATAAAATCGGTAAGAGCTCGCACGCTTTCTTCGTTGTGAGCGCCATCTAAAATAAATAAAGGGTTTTCGCTTATTACTTCCAATCTGCAAGGAATTTTAACGTTTTTAAACCCTTTGCAGACGGCTTTTTTTGTTATTTTTAGTTTTTCTTCTAGTACTGAAATTATATTTAAAACCGTTGCAAAATTTTTTGTTTGATGAAGTCCTAAGAGAGGCGTTTTTATTTTTGTGTTTTCATATTCAAAAGAGATGCCCGAAGGCACGGAAAGTTTTATATTTTTAAGTTCTGTATTTTTTGCAAGATATAGTTTTGAGTGATTTAGCCTTGCTATTTTTTCAGCAGTTTTTTGAATACTTTCAGGAATTCCCTTTCCTAATACCAGCGGGCACTCTTTTTTTACAATTCCTAATTTTTCCTTTGCTATTTTTTCCAAAGTGTTTCCCAAAATGTGAGTATGGTCAAGCGATACGGAAGTTATAACAGAGCAAAGAGGTTTTTTTATTACGTTCGTTGCGTCCATTTTTCCTCCAAGACCTGTTTCCAAAACTACAATATCGCACTTTTCATCGAAAAAATATTTAAATGCCATAGCGGTTGTAAGCTCAAATTCTGTTATGGGGTCATTTTTAAATTCGGGGGCAGCTAATATGGGCTCAAAAAATGCCATAATTTCGCACATTTTGTTTTTGGGTATCATCTTCCCATTTATAGTAATTCGCTCTCTAAAATCGAAAATTTCGGGCGAAGTATAAAGCCCTACTTTATATCCCGCTTCTTTTAAAATCGAACAAGTCAAAAAAGAAACAGAACCCTTCCCGTTTGTCCCGGCCACATGAATAAATTTTAAATTATCTTGAGGGTTTTCAATTAATCTTAAAAGCTTTTCTATTCGCTCAAGACCCGGTTTTGATCCGAAATTTTTGATTTTTTTTATCTTTTCGAGAACTTTTTTATACGTCAAATTCTTCACCTTTTATTATCTTAAAAGATTTTTCGTTTTTGTCTTTTTGTATATTCGGTGTAAAAAAGTAGTACATTTCCGAAACAAGGCATTCTTTTTTGAAAAAATCAAAAGCTTTTTTACCGAGTTTTTTAATTTCCTGATGCCTCGAAACTATTGGCAGTTTAGAAGTTTTTTTAGCTTTTTTAAGAATTTCCAAGCCTTTTTTGGTTGTACCGGTAACTTTTATGAAAGGAGTTTTTTTGTTTTGCATGCTTTTTGTGATTTTCAAAAAAATTAGCACTAAAATTCTTTTAATGCGTGCCATTGTGTATCGTTTTGTCTTTATGTTTTTAAGTAGCTCGCCAACTGAAAAAGATTTTTCGGCGCAAGAAAGTATTCTGTTTTCAAGCCCTTCCGATACGTCCGAGATTTTCAAAATGCTTTTTAAATCAGCTGATTTAATACTATATAGCATTGGTTTATCTGCATTTTCCAAAGTGGCTAAAAGATCGTTTTTTATATCTGATACCAGCAATTTTGCGGAAAGCTTTGGAACGTAGTTTTTATATTCACTGTTATTGTTTATAATTAAATTTCTTATTTCGGAAGAAGATAAAAAATTATTGTTTCTCTTGATTGTTATAGGTTTTATGTTGGATTTTAACTTTTTTAAAGCTTTTATATATTCAATACCAAGTATGTTATTTGGGTTTTTTAAAGCAGAAATTAAGTCTTTATCGTCCGTTAAATCTTTTAATGCTAGAAACTTAGATTTCGGGAAGGAGTTTCCGAGCGATATGTATTTTTTAAAAATTAGTTTAAATTCTTGGCTTTCTAAGATATCGGAGGCTTTCTCAAGCGTTTTGGTATTGCCGCATTCACTTCCGAAAACCAAAGCATCAATGCAGCCTAGTTTTTGCGCGGTTTCTACGGCTGCGGCCGCATATTTTTCTGCCGAATTTAAAACTTTTGCGGTTGGAAGTTCTATTACTAAATCTATTCCATTTAAAAGGGCAGCTTTGATGCGGGATTCTTTGGAAACTATGGCAGGTTCTCCGCGCTCAACAAAATTTCCGCTCATAATGGCAACAATATGAGTGAAACCTTGCTTTTTTATTTCATCTATTAAGTATTTGTGGCCGCTGTGGAAGGGGTTAAATTCCGATATAATAGCGCAAATTTTCATAATTTTTTACTTTAAATAACATATTATGGAGCCGATTAAACCGCTTATCATCAAAAGCGAGCCAAATATTGCAAGCACTTTGATAATTCTTTTTCTTCCGGAAGCTGCTTTTTTGGTAGGAACGGTTGGTTTTGTTTCGAGTTGCCTTAATAAACGTTGTTTGTTTAAATCTTGTTGGTTCATTTTGTTTCCCTCTTTTTTAAAAATAGTTCTAAAAAAAATTTACAATCATAGATATATTGTACCAAGAAAAAGCGGCTTAGTAAAACAATAATTTTGAAAGGAAATCAAAATGGAGGAAAACATAAAATCTAAAAAAATCGAAAAAATTAGGCTTGGCGGCGATGTTTTGGTTGTAAGAATTATTGCTTGCGTGATAATTTTGCTCGGAACCATGTTTATTCGCTTTAATAATCGGTATATATATGACAGTCTAAAATTTTGGTACCAAGAAAATATTATGGAAGAAAAGTATTCTTTTAAATCGGTATCGGAAAATATTAAAAATATCTGCTTGCCCATAAAAGACCAGATTTTAAGTTTGTTTTCAAATTCAGCTGATAAATAATTCGGGTATCTCGCCAATCATTCTTTCGGCTATCTCTTTAAATACAGGCCCGCAACTTTCGCCCCCGCCTGCGCCCGCTTCGGAGAGAATAACAATGCTGTATTTTGGATTTTCGTAAGGGAAAAAACCTGCAAACCAAGACTGATCTATCTTTTTGCCGTCTTCGATTATACCTGTTTGAGCGGTTGATGTTTTGGCGGCTGCCGTGGTGTTTTCGGGCTTTCCTTTTTCGCTGGTTCCGTATTCTATTGAAGCTTTCATATGGGATTTAAGTATGGAGGCAGTGTTTTCGTATAGTACCCTTTCTTTAACGAGAGGTACGATATCATTTTTTACAATTTTCATACTTTCATCGGTTAAGCCCTTTATGAGTTTTGGGTTGCTGTAAATGCCTTTTGACGCAATGGCATTTATAAGTCCCGTGATTTGTATGGGCGTTGCCATGAGCTTGCCTTGACCGAACGCAAAATTAGCCAAAGTTTTGATATTTTCAAGGCTTTCTTCCGAAGGTAAAATGCCGGGTTTTGAATAAATTTCTGGCGCAAGAGTTACACTTTCGCCAAGTTTTAATTTTTTTGCCATATTAAGCACGGCGCTGTTTGGCATCATTCTTATAAGGTTTATAAAATACCCGTTGCAAGAATGCGCAAGGGCCTGTTCCATATTGATAAGCTCATGTTTTTTAGAGTTAAAGCATTTAAATTTTGCATCTTCGAGTTCGTATACTCCTTTGCAATTATAGAGAGTATTTGCGCCGATTCCTTTTTCAAGTGCTGCCGCAGAGGTTACAAGTTTAAATATAGAGCCCAGATTAAATGCGCACAAGGAGCGGTTAAGTAGCGGAGAGTTTTTATCATTTAAGTATTCCGCAACGTTCTGAGGGGTAAACCCGGGTAAACTTGCGCAAGCTCTTATTTCGCAGTTTGGAACTTCCGAAACTATAACCGCACCACGAGTTATATATTTGTTTGCTACTTCTTCCGTAAGAGCTTGAATTTTGCTGTCTATATTTAGAACTATCCCTTTAGATTTAAAATAAGATCTATCTTCGGTAAATTCTTTTTCGCCGGGGAGTATTTTACCTGAAGCGTCGACCCCATAAGTTACGTAAATATCGTGTTCTTTGCCAAAAAGATAGTCGTTAAATGCTTTTTCCACCCCGCAAGCGCCTTTTTTATCGCCCGAAAGATAGCCTACAATATGCGGCGCAAGTGTTATACCGCTATATCTTACGGGGACTTCAAAAATTTTAACATAAGGCGAGCGCACTTTTTCAGTTACTTCTATGGTAAAAGGTGTGTTTTTGGAGCACTTTTCGTAAAGCTCACGTTTTTTGGAGTCTTTAACTACCGGTGTGAGCACTGAAAGCGTTTCGGTACCCGGAATAGCTGCGGCTATCAGCTTTTTTGATTTATTTACAAGGGATATATTTCTGCAATCGTATATGTCGCCCCGTATATCCGATATTTTTAATTTATAATATTGTTGATTAAGAGCGGCATCATGCAAATTTTCTTTGCTTGCAAGGTAATTTAGCGAAAAAAAAGCCACACAAAAAGCAAACATAAACGTTCCGAAAAGTATTACACATCTTTTATACATAAAAAAGCCAACACCTTATTTTAAGTTTTATAAACTAAAATAAATTGTTGGCATAAATTATCTGTTTATCCGATATTTTTTTAGATTATTAGTTTCTACATTTCTACAAAAAACAGCTTTAATCTAAACGGCCAATTATTTTATGGTTTATTATTATGCTAAACCGGCTTTTTTAAGGTTGGCTGAGTGTTCGGCATTTGTTCTTGCATAAAACGCTTCGCCGCTGCTGCTGTGGCAATAATAGTAATAATCTGTTTTTTCGGGATCTAAAGCTGCCAAAATGGCGTCCATTCCGGGATTGCATATCGGTCCCGGCGGCAAACCTTCAATGTTATACGTATCATATGTACTATGGAAAGTTGGGGCTATGGATTTTGGCACACTTGCTTTGTTTTTATAAGGATAGTAAACGGTTGAATCTATGCGCAGTATTCCGAGCGAGAATTCCCCTAAAGAATTTTGTCCGCCGGTATGGAGAGTTGCGAGTCTGTTTTGGATAACAGATGAAACTTTATACATATCTTCTTTATTTGCCGCTTCCGCTTGGATCAAAGAGGCAATATTTATAAGTGTATCCATATCCATTCCTTTATTTTCGGCAAGTTCTTTTATGCTGGCTTTTTCTTTATGACCTTCAATGTCTGCTTTTTTCATAACTTTTTTCTGGTAGTTGTTAAGTAGCTTGATTATTATATCGGAAGGGTTTTCGCCTTGATAAAATTTATATGTATCGGGGAATAAATATCCTTCAAGCTTATAAATACGGTTTTCGGCATTGCTTATATCCTTAATAAACGGATATTTATCATCAAACTGTCTGGAATTACAGCACTTTAAGAAATCTTCTTTGTTGCAAACATGCTCTTTTTCCAAAAGGTTTGCATAATCTGTAACGCTCATTCCTTCGGTAAAAGTTATTTCGGAAACATTTTTGATGTTTGATTGATTTTTAAGATGGTTTATTATGGCCTGGTAGTCCATGCTTGTATCCATCTCATATATTCCGGAAGAAAAGCTTGCTGCCGCTTTTGTTGCTCTTGCGTAGAGTTTAAAGAATTCTTTTTGAGATATAATTTTGTTTTGTTTTAAAATTTCTGCTATGCTGTCAAGCGATGAATTTTCGGGGATTTCAATCATCACCGTGTCGGCAGGTTTACCGATTGCAAGCATATCGCTTATGCCTATTAGAGCGTACCTTGCAAGCAAAGCAGAAACTATGCATAAAAATGCAATCCAAGTTATTCTGAAAAAATACTGGCTTTTTTTAGAACCTTTAATTTTTGCGAATCTTTTCATAATGGCTACCTCTTTTTAAAAATCTTTTTTTGCTTTTTATTTCTTTAATATATCTATCCGTAAGCAATATATCAACGGGTTTGTCAAACCTACCGTGCGGTAATTTGGGGAGTATAGAGCCCACATAACATATTCCGATGGTTGTTCCTTTAAAGTTTTGCAAGAACCTATCGTAATATCCATGCCCATATCCGAGTCTGAAACCCATGTTATCAAAGCAAAATCCGGGGACAATGCAAACGCCTTCCGAAAAATCGGTAACTTTTTCACATTTGGATGTTATTGGCTCTAAAAGACCGAAAGTTGCTTTTTCTAAGTCATCAAAGGAGTTTATAATATAAAAATCCATTTCTTTGGTTTCGGGTTTGCATCTTGGAACAGCAACTTTTTTTCCGTCAGCCCAGGATTTTTCCATGAGTTTGTAGGTATCTACTTCTATATCTTTGGAAACATAAGTAAAAACAATGCAAGAAGATTTATAGACGTTTAAAATAGAGATTTTTTGCAATATTTTTTCGTCCATAAACTGTTTTTTTTCTTTATCCAAATTTTCTCTGTACGTCCGAAATTTTTTTCGGAGGTTCATCTTAAACATTTTAATGTTTTTTGCCATACCGTTTCCTTTTCTTTTTTGATCCGTTTATAGTTTAGTCTAGCGCAAGCCCCAAATAAACTTCCTGCTTTTTTGTTTGCAAAAATGTTTCGAGCGTTTCTTTACTTGCGCTTGAAAGGGGTTTTATCATCCCCCAAAAATAAGTTTTTGCATTTTTTTTAAAAAAAATATCGTTTGGATTTGTTACAATCCTAAAATTTTCGCAGTGCGGGAAGTTAGTATAAATTTTGCGAAGTAAAAAAGGGATAAATTCGTTTTTGCAAGTAAAATCCTTTATTTCAAGCGTATCTTTTTTGGTCAGGATACATATGGCATACCCTTCCGGTATGCTGATAAGCTTACCGCCAAAAAATTTATATAAACTTGCGGCATACTTCATATCTTCGGAAGTATATAAAACATTGCTTATATTATTATATATATCCAATCGTAATTTTTCTATAAATTTATAAAAATTTTTGTGTGTATTTTTATTTTGCTCGTTTTGCGCTTTTGTCGGGGGCGAACAAAGTTCCAAAAATTCTTCGTTTTTTAAGTTTACTTCTTTTATTTTAAAAAAATTTTCGTATCCGAGTTTTTTGTAATAGTTTTCGAGGTGTTTGTTATCGGGAACAAGGAAAGAAAATTCAAAACCGTTTATTTTTGCATCTGCTTCGTAAAATTTTATAAGTTTTTTCATATAGCCTTTTTTTCGGTGCAAAGGCGCCGTGCAGGCGGCATAAACGTAAGATGAATTAAAAAAGTTTTCGCCAATTTTTATTTTGTAAGGGAGGGCATGCAGCGCGGAAACAGTTTCATTATTATTTGTGCAAGTATAGCAGCGACTGTTTTTTGATTTATTTTTTAGAAAAAAAACTACCGAACTTAAAGGTTCATGAAAACACTCTGACATTATTGTTGCAACGGAAGGGTTTGTTTCATAGGAATCAATTTTAAATAAAGCCATGTGATTAACCCCCCTTACTAACTTAAATTTGATAATCCATTAAAACTGCATCATATTTTGGAACTAAAGCCACAGGTTTATAGGAAAGTTTGGCTTTTCTGAGCCCCGGTATGCCAAGATCTTCTTCTCGGTTTATGAAATCATATTTACCTAAAAGAGTTTTTGCAAATTCTCTGTTTATAACGCTGTAAGCGTTAGAATATTTTGGTAACGCTTTTTCAAACTGAATTAAAAAAGTTTTATTGTTTATTCTTTCTCCCATGGTAAACGCTGCTATTTTATTATCTATTTCTATTGTTCCGCCCAAAACTTCCAGCTTGTCCATATGTGATATTGCTTTATTTGTGGCAATATATTCTTCATCTTTTTTTATTTTTTCACAAGGCATCTTTTCTTTAAACCAAGTATCTATAAACCGCAAATATTTTTCTTTGTTTTTATGGTCAAGGGGGCAATAATTCCAATCATACATTTTGCTAAATTTAGAAATATGATTTTTTTTGCCGTGATATTTTTTCCCGGGCAGTAGCGCAAGATCTTTAGTTTTATATATGTATTCATAATTATCACGATTTGCTGTTATTTTAAATTTTTCCGGGAATGCGTTTTGCAGTTTCGTTACTTCCAAGCTTAAAAGATCCGTAAATTTAAACTCGGGCAAGTGCATTGTTTGCGCATACCGTATTAGCATTAAAATGGCGTTTCTTAATTTATTTACCGAGGAAGTACCGCGCGGAAATTCAAAAATTGTTTCATTATTCCCATATTTCTTAAATAATATGTTTTCGATTTGACAAAATTCTATTTTTAGCGCATCAGCCCAAAAAAACCATGTTCCGAATGCAGACTCCGAATGAATGTTGTTTTCTTGATTAAGTATTTTTTGAATTTCCGGTTTATCTTTAATTTCGGGTTTTCTGAATACCAAACTCACTTAAAGCACCCCTTTCGCTTTTAAAAAATTATTTCTAATTCAAAATATTTTTCTCCAAAAAGTTAATTATCTCGTTGTGTATTTGTTCTTTGTTTTTGATTTTCTCATTTTCTACGCAAAAAATGGTAAACCAATTATCTTGGACGGAAATATATTTGGCTGCTTTTTCACATGTTTTTAAAAATTTTAGGTTTGCTTCATGCAGGTCTTTTTTGGAATCATCTCCACCATACCTTTTTTTCATAAGGTTTTGCGAGATATCTATCGGCATATCAAGGTAAATTACGCTTGTCGGTTTTGGAAGCTCAAGTTTATTATATTCATAGTCATATAGCCATGATAAGTAATTTGGCCATTTATCTTCTGTAAGTTTGCACATCTGGTATATCGCATTTGAAGTTGTGTAACGATCGCAAACTATTATATTTTCGGAATTTTTATAAAAACTTTCCCAGTTTTTCTTAAAATCGGCATATCGGTCAACAGCATAAAAAGAGGCCGCGGCGTAGGCGTTTACGACTTCGGGTTTTTTGCCAAACTCCGAATTTAAGTACATTTTAACAAGCGCAGAAGACGGCGAAGAATAATTGGGGAACGATATGTACTTAATGTTTTCTGCTTTGTATTTATCACTTTTTGATTTTTTAAGGTAATCTACCAAAAGCTTTGTTTGAGTGTTTTTGCCGCTGCCGTCAAGCCCCTCGATTACTATAATTTTTCCGTTCATTTTTTAGCTTCTTCCCTTGATTATATATTTTTAAAAAATTCACGCATGACAGCGCTTTTGCCGCAAGACATTTTTCCTTCTTTGCAAGGACCTTTAACGCAAGACGGTCCTGCAAAAGCAAATATGTTCGGGGCTATATTTTTAACTATTTTTAGCATTTCGGTTGAAACTTCTCTTATTTCCCACTGCGCTCGTTGGCAACATCTGTGAGAAAAGAAATTAAGCAAACTCCTTGCATTGAATGTGCATATTATGTTCGTAAAACATGAGTTTGGTAGTACGTACCTTGCATCCTCGGTCGCTTTTTTTTCGGCGGCTTTTTTGGCGGTCTTCAAATCGATTCCCAAACTTACAAGTTCTTCGCAGTGGTGCTTTGAAAGTATTTCAGTTAATTTTTCGTAGTGCTTTTGGTCCTCTTCCATAGCTTTTAAGAATTCTTCTTTAGCTTCGGGTAATTTTGAAATTTCCGGCGGGATAACATATTCAAAATTTTCTTTTTTTACGTATCGTTGGCTCTGCACGCTGTAAGAAGCAATTCTGTGGCGAGTTATTTGCGCAAGGAAAGCCCTTGAAACGCCTTCTATTCCAAAAGTAAAACTTACATGTTCGAGGGGACTTTCATGTCCTATCTCGGCAAGCATTTTTATAAATGTGGAGGTGCTTTTTTCGTCAAGTTTGTTTTTTGTTTCTTCGATTGAACATGGCGAATAACAAAGTTTTGCGGCGATTGCCACTGTTCTTTCGGGGTTAGGGGTGTGAGCTATAAGAGTAACTTCCATAATTTTTTCTCCGTTATATTTTAAAATTTTTATTTCTGTGAGCCAAAATTAAACAAGAATCGCATAAACAAAAGCGTATCCGGAAACAATACTTTTGTAAAAATTTATTTTGAAGGATATGTATATTTATGAATTTACCATATAACAAAAAAATAATCAAAATGGGTAGCATGCTCATTCTCTTTGTGTCGGGAATAACGTTTATAGTAGGGAGCGGCAATTTAAGAAACAAAAACGAACCGATAAAAGCGCAAGAAAACGTTGAAACCTGCGAAGTGCCAAAAGATATTTTTTCTGCGAAAAAAGAGGAAAAACCTAAGCAAACTCAAAACACAAGTGATTTTATAATAAAAGAATATAACGGCAGCGTGGCGGTTTTTGAAAGCGGGAAAAACTCACCTTTTAAAACCACCGAAACGATGGTTTCCGATTTGCCTACCGCCGATAGAGAGCTTTTAAAAAAAGGGATAAGCGTTGGAAGTCGTGAGGAGCTTTCAAGAATTTTGGAAGATTATTGCAGCTAATATAAAAAACACATGGTATAGATTTCATCTGTATCATGTGTTTTTATATACAAAAAATATGTTTTTGGTGAAAGCACGTTTTTGCAGTTAATTTTTTTATGAGTTTCTAAAGAATATTCGTTATTGTTGGCATTTCGGAATCTTTAAAATTTTCAAGCATGCTTTGCGCTTTTTTACACTCTACTTTCAAGTTAGTTTTTTCGTTTTCATCAAAACTTTTAAGTATGACGTTTATCGAGCGGACAGATTCATCTATTTCTTCTAGCATTTCGTGGTGTACAAATGTTGCGAGGGTTTCGTTTTGATTATTCCAGAATTTTTCTAAATTTTCGGCATTTACTTTGGAGTTTTCATAGTCGTTGTTTTCGATTTGGTTTTGTATTTCTGAAATGTATGATAAGGCCGTTTCGGAAGTGTTTTCTATATAAAACAAAGAACCTATGCAAGCCGCAACGGAAATAAAAGCTAAAATAAGCGCACCTATAACCTTTTTCATGTGTTAATCTCCTTTTTTATGATACTAAATTTTTTGGATTTATTTGCCGTCATTAAAAATACGTCATCGGGTTTTATATTTTGTTTTTTAAGGGTTTCGGTAAGCCAATTCATATCGAGTCCGCAAACGGAAAGCGAAGATTCTGCAACGGTTCCGTCACTTATTATTATTGTTTCGATATCTGGGTCCTCGGTTTTTACTTTTAGCGTTTCGGCCGTTGGCGGGGATTGAGCCGATTTTGGCATAACGCTCAAGTTTCCGTTTGTTTCCATAACCGCAAACCATACGTCATCTACCGAAAAAACATTTGCTTGGCGAAGCTGCTCAAATAAATCTTCAGTGCTTATTCGCAGGTATTTAAGCGCTTTTTGATTTATTCTTCCTTCATAAACCACAACGATCGGTTTACCGCATATAAAATGCCGTATTTTTGAGTTTTTGAGCATTAAATAGGAAATGAGTATTTCCGAACAAATGAGTATTGCAATGGGAATTAAGCTGCTAAGAAGTGGCTGCGCTGTATCTCCCATTGGTATAGCTGCTATGTTTGAAATCATAATGGTTATAACAAGTTCCGAAGTTTGAAAATCGCTTATTTGCCGTTTGCCCATCATTTTCATGGCGAAAATTATTATAAGATAAAGTATTAAGGACCTTATAAGCGCAACTGCCAAAGTAAATCACCCTTTATATTTTTATTATTCGGTATTATTATTTTGTATTTCAGGGCTTTTTATACATCTTTCAAATACCGATTTTATAGGATTTTTAGGCATATTGAAAAAAGAGATGATAAAAGCTATAATTTAATTATGGCTTTACTTAGTTTACGTTGGATGTGATTAATGTTGATTTCTTGGAATGAACTTCCCCAATATATGAAAAACGAAGAAGTAAAAAGATATTATAATATTTTAAAAAAGCGAAAAGGTGCTCTTATTTTAAAACGGCTTTTTGATATTGCGGTATCCTTACTTCTAATAATTTTTTTGCTGCCTTTTTTGCTGATAATAGCTTTGATTATAAAAATAGATTCTCCCGGTAAAGTGATTTTTGCGCAAGAAAGAATAACAAGATATGGCAAAAAATTTAAAGTTTTAAAATTTCGTACAATGGTTGAAAATGCGGAAAAACTGGGCGCTAAAGTAACAAAAGATAATGACCCGAGAATAACAAGAGCCGGGAAGTGGCTCAGAAAGCTTCGAGCAGATGAATTCCCTCAAATTTTTAATATTTTGAGCGGTGAACTTTCGTTTGTGGGAGTTCGGCCCGAAGTTACCAAGTATGTTAAAGAGTATTCGCCCGAGATGTATGCAACGCTTCTTTTGCCGGCAGGTGTTACTTCAATGACGAGTATCCTTTACAAAAATGAAGCCGAGCTTTTAAAAAACGCCGATGATCCCGATTCGGTTTATATAACCGAGATACTTCCCGAAAAAATGAAGTATAATCTTGAATATATAAAGAATTTCGGATTTTGGTATGACATAAAAATAATGATAAAAACAGTTTTTGCGGTGATAAAGAAGTAGGGCGGCAAAAGTACAGATATAATTTTAAGCATATGAAAGTTACTATAAAAAAATAAGGAGAGCACAAAATGAGTTATAATATAAAATTTTCACCACCTGATATTTCCGAAGAAGATATAAGCGCCGTCACGGAAGTTCTGCATTCAGGCTGGATTACAACAGGCCCCAAAACAAAACTTTTCGAAAAAGAAATAGTTTCCTTTTGCGGTGCAGATAAAGCAGTGGCGCTAAATTCCGCCACGGCGTGCCTTGAGATGACTCTAAGGCTTTTAGGAATTGGCCCCGGAGATCAAGTTATAACCAGCGCCTATACTTATTCTGCCTCTTGCAGCGTAATATGCCATGTTGGAGCAACGCCCGTGCTCGTTGATACCGCAAAAAATTCTTTCGAAATGGATTATGAAAAGCTAGAATCGGCGATTACTCCGAAAACAAAAGCAATAATTCCCGTAGACCTTGGCGGAGTAATGTGTAACTACAAAAAAATATTTGAAGTGGTAGAAAATAAAAAATCGATTTTTAAGCCCTCTAACGATATTCAAAAAAAGATAGGCAGAGTTACTGTCTTGGCAGATGGCGCACACTCTTTCGGGGCGGAGCAAAACGGCAAAAAATCGGGAGGTGTTGCTGATTTTACGTGTTTTTCGTTTCATGCCGTCAAGAACCTTACAACCGCTGAAGGCGGAGCTGTTGCGTGGAATACAATTACCGGTTTAGATAATGAAGAAATATATAAATCCTATATGCTCTTATCGCTACATGGCCAAAATAAAGACGCTCTTGCAAAAACAAAATTGGGATCTTGGGAGTATGATATTATTTGGCCGGCGTATAAATGTAATATGACAGATATTATGGCAGCTTTAGGGCTTTCCCAGCTTAAAAGATATCCAAAAATGCTTGGTAGGCGCTATGATATAGTCCGAATGTATGATGAAGGTTTAAAAAATGAAAATGTACAGGCACTCCCTCATCTTACGGAAAATTCAAAATCAAGTTGCCACCTTTATATAACCCGTTTGCTTGGAAAAAGCCTGGAATTTAGAAATGAGTTTATAATAAAAATGGCGGAAAAAGGAATTGCCACCAATGTGCATTATAAATCCTTACCTATGTTTACCGCCTATAAAAATATTGGGTTTGACGTAAAAGACTATCCAAACGCATACGAAATGTATAAAAATGAAGTAACTTTGCCACTGCATACCCTTTTAACAAATGAAGAGGTAGAGTATATTATAAAAACATACAGAGAGCTACTTCATAGCTAATATAAAAGCGAAAAATTTTGATGAAAGGAGGTAACGTCATCAGTGACTGAAAATAGTGTAAAGAAAATTAAAAACAGACTCGATTTTAAGAGTATGGCAACAGATACGAGCCTTTTTAGAAAACTGTTTTTAATCTCGCTTTCTTTTGAAATGATCGCTTTTTTAGATATCCCTGCGCTTGTGTTTAAGTGTTTTGTGCTTTCTTGGGGACTTTTTATTCTGATTAACAATTTTTTTATCGGTAAAAAAGCGTTTGAAGTAAAGTATAAATATATTCTTTGGGCGTTTCTCAGTCTGATGACCGTTACTTCTTTTGTTAATATGTCGATTTGGTTTGTGCCGAACATCGTGTTGGTACTATATACCGCCGCATGTTTCTTCATGTTTTATGGGATGTATACGGATTCTCCTTTTGAAGAAATCGAAGAAGAAATGGTATTTATCCTGAGATTTTTTATCGTTTTCGGTACTGTTTGTGCCATACTTTCGCTTTTAACTTTATTTTTGCAAAAAGAAGTAAATATATGTTCCTATAATTTGGGAATATTTAAAAATAGGCTTATAGGAATATATACAAACTCTAATATTTTGGCGTTTTCTATGGTAGAGTCTGTGGTGGCATGTGATATTATGTCCGTGCGCTATATAAAAAACAAATTCAAAGATAAGCAAATAAACAATTGGATTTTATTTATTTGCATGATCTTGAATTGTGTTTGTGTTTTTCTTTCGGATTCGAATGCTTCTTTCCTTTTTTTGATAATATACGCAACAATGCGAGTTTTTTGTAATGTTTTCTTTAAAAATCAAACTTTAAAAAGTTTTAGATTTTTAAAAGGTTCGCTTATAGTGATAAGTTTTTGTATGATTTTGATGTCTGTTTCTTTTTCTCTTAGAAATACTTGCCAAAGGTTTATAGTAGATACGGTAAATGATATATCTGTAAGGCAAGAAGCTGAATACGCCGAAACTTCAGGCAGTGTTACCGTTCCGGAAACTGATGAAAAAACCAAAAACGCCGTTCTTATCACCCCCGAAAAGCAAAAAGGAAAAGAACCCGAGCTTTCGGATTTTCATATAGGTCGCAAGCATTATGAAGTAAGTAGCGGACGCATTACTTTATGGAAACAAGGGCTTGAGATGTTTAAGCATAACCCTTGGTTAGGAATAGGTCGGGCAAACCTCAATATGTATGGCAAAAAGTATTTGAAAAACGGACTTATACACCCTGATTTACATAACGGATATTTAACAATTTTGGTTTGCTACGGAGTAATAGGATTTTTAATTTTTGGTATTTTTTCTGTCCTTGTTGCTTATGATATTTGCAAGAACATGTTTTTGTGTATTGAAAAAAACCATTTTGAAGTAGTTACCCGTATTTTTTCGGTGTTGGTGGCATATTGCGGATATTGCCTTTTTGAAAAAGCCATACTCTTCGATATGACTTTTATGGTCGGCTTTTTTTGGATAATGCTCGGATTTGAGATTGCTTATATAAATAAATTTTCAAAAAGCTTGAAAAGTGCGGAGAGCAAATAAAACTTTTTTAAAGTAAAAGGGTTCTGAATAAATTCAGAACCCAAAATTTTTTATTTGTGGTGGACCATAGGGGGGTCGAACCCCTGACCTCCAGATTGCGAACCTGGCGCTCTACCAACTGAGCTAATGGCCCGAAAGCTACTAGAATTCATTTTATATTTTTTTAAAATTTTTGTCAATTTGGATTTTAAATTATATTTTTTAGAAAACTATTGAAAAAAGTATGTTTATATATATAATTATATGTAAAATTGCGATGATTTAAAAAGGGGGATTTGGTATGTCCTATTTAAGAAAGAAAAAAACAACCACAACCGAAACAAACGCGAAAGCGAAAGTTGGTAATGAAGCAAAATTTGTTAGTGTACTTTTAAAAAACAAAGTGGAACTATCAAGTTCTGTTGAAGTAAACATAAACTTTTTGGGTTCTTGCCACGCTGCATCCAAACACCCCGGGGCCGGTACGCAGTATGGTGGTTATAGGCATATTTATTATAATTTTTCTCTTAATGGTGATGTCTGCGTTGTAAACTTTACGTTTTCGGGGCCTACAAAGTTGGATGTAAAGAAGCCAACTATAAAATCTATTACGGAGGAAGCCACAGCGGTTCTGAAAGATTTGGTTCATAACGTAAATTTGCTCAAGAAAACTATGGTTATAAATATTCAAGGCCATAGCCGTGGAGGAGTGGTTGCCGATACCATACATAAACGGATTTCATCGCCTCAGTGGAGAACGGCTGTTCGTGTTGGCAAATTAAGCATTGCCGATCCTTATGCGGGGCCTTTAAATAGGCGAGTTCATAAAAACATGGATAATTTTAATAAAAACAGTGCTTCTGATACGCCAAGTATAGATATCCCTACCGATAACATTGCGGTTTATACCGTTGCGGAAAAGAGATTCCGAACGCCTGCAAACAGCTTGAAAAAGAGCCGTATTGTTGTTTTTACCGATGTTACACACGATAAAACAAAATATATAGCCGAGTATGTGTTTAAGCATTCCAATGAAACACCATTTAGCCAAACAAATCAAAAAATATATATTTGCGCTGATAGTGAAAAAAATTTAAAATCACTTGTGAGCGGCGATCCTAAAAAGGTAGAAGAATGGATGAAAAAGAATATTACTCCGGTTGATGAAAAAAATATAGACGATATTTTGCAAGGTAAGAGGCCATATGAGCATTTTGCTTATAAGAATATATCTTCCGATGGCCGCAGAGAGCTTTTTTATGAAGGAGTGGGAATGGTCAATAAAACTAAAGTACTTGATTTTCTGGAAAAGAATAAACATACGTCTATGCATAAAAAAACCGGTGTGTTTTTAAGATAGCCAAAAATTTGGTTGCTACTAATTTTAATTAATTCGTTGCGGCCACCTGTCTTTATAAACTTATGCTGTATTGTTGAAAAAATTTGAGTTTAGTGATAAAATAAACTCGAGACGTATTCTTATGCGGATATGGCGGAATTGGCAGACGCGCATGGTTCAGGTCCATGTGAACGCAAGTTCTTGCAGGTTCAAGTCCTGTTATCCGCACCAGTTAAAAATGATGTAAGATTTTGCAATATAATTTGTTTTAAGAAGTTGCTCTTTTCAGGGCAATTTTTTTATTTTTATATGTGGCTATCCATATTTGTTCTGCTATTGGGTGAATCGGAGTTTTTATAATTAAAAAATTATCAAAAACAGATATTTTTTAAAAAAGTGTTGACAAATATATGTACGCATATATATATAATACTGGTATGATTGATACAAGGAGGTGAAACGATAATGAATTTTTATCTTATAAACAACTCTGAAGCTATTCTAAATAATAAAAAGGTTGATCATTCAAGTAAGATTTTTTGGGTATCAAACGAAAAGGAAAAAGAAGAGTTATCTGGAGCATTTAAAAATCTTGGCAAAGAAAAAACCGCAAATTCTATAGAAAAAGGATATGCGTATGTCTTTAGTGCCGGTATCACTTCCAAACTTAGAAAAAACGGAAAGTTAGAGGAAAAGGAAAGGCAGAACTGAGCCGAGTGGTATTCGTGATGCATATGGATTAAAAGTGTATAACGAAACGAACAAGACTATGGAGGTATACGATCAATTTCCTTTATTAATTTTCAATATTATGAAAATTGATAATTCTCTCGTAGGTGGAAATACTGGGCTTCCTGAGGCACCGGAAGAAGAAGAAATCGAATCTAGCGGAGGATTTTGGAATTGGTTTGGTGCTTGTTGTAAACCAAGAAGATGAGGATTATTATAATTGAGGTTAAAAACTGTTTTAAAAAGGTGTAGACCATCTTATGTCATTGGTCTACATCTTTTCTTGTATGTAGAAAACCACGCGATAGTCGCATGGCTTAGTAAAGCGTAAGCGATGAGTAAAAGAAATATAATAAGCATATCGCCATAGATAAGTATATTGGGGTTTATAGGATATTTAAAGGTGAAGAGTGATTCGATGATATTTTAAAAATTTGGGAATACGAGATTTGCATATAGAAACTGAGAATTTCGGTGCAAAGGAAATTATGTGGATACAGCAGTAAAAATGCAGGGCAATAAAAGAAAGACATTTTACCGATCATAATCAACCGAATAGACATACTAACATACATGATCGTTTTATAAGTAGGGATAATCAACGAGGATTTTCAAATGGGGACCGCGAGCAAATTATTCTGTAGATGTTTCTGAATTTAAAAATTACAAAGGAGTTATTTATATGAATGACAATATACCTAATGAAAAATATTTTGAGGAAATGAGGTTTAAGACTATAAGTGATTTTAAGTGGGCTGTAAAATATGGGGCGGAAATAGAAATCGAATGGAATAATAAAAGCTATTTTATAAATCAGCCTAATGGTATCATAACCATACACGAAGAAGATCGCTATTCGGAAGCAAAGGAGTATAAAACCGCTGACGAAGCATTGAAATATGTAATCGATGGAAAAAGATTAATAAAAATTATAACAAATGTAAAAGTTTGGAATAGGACGATATACATTTGTTGATAGAACGAAACCGCATATTTTTGTGCTTTTAAATAACCCTGTTTAACAATGTAAACGTTGTAGTGGGTAAGGAGCCTCGCATTATCGCAGAGTTTTTTTATATTCCTTTAATTAATCGCATCAAAAGTGGACACATCTAAACTTTAAGTTTAGATGTGTTTTTATGCTCTAAAAAGCTCAAAATTCTCTTTTTTATAATATTAAAACCAACAATTTAGATGTTTAATATTGACATAATTAAAAATTAATGGTATAATTAATGCAGTACATTGATAATACATAAAAAAAGGAGAAAAGTATGAGTAAAATATTTGGTGGAAACAAAGGTTTTTTCTTAAAAGCATTAAGTATTGGTTTATCGGCTTTAACTTTATCGCAATTTTCTGTGGGTGCAGTTCCACCGAAAACCGCTAGTGGAAAGCCAGTAGCACATAGCAAAACAAGAAGAGGAAGAAAGCCGAGACAGGCAAGACGAGTAGAACAACCGAAACAACCAAACATAATTGTAGATGCAATAAAAAAGCACCCGGTTGTTGCTGGAATTCTTATAACAAGTCCTTTTTGGGGGTACGCATTATATGAATCGGTGATCTGGGCATGTGATAAATTCGGCCCCGTAACTGCAGAAAAGTTGAATAAGCATCTGGAAGACTGCTGGAAACAGAAAAATATGGACAATGCGCACGTGTGCACTGCGCTCGTAAAATTGTCGACTTTTCTGGGAGAGGATCGTTCCCGCGAAGAGATTCGTTCGATTTGTGAAAGTAGACAGGGTGTAGAGAGAGAGATTGACAGGTTACACGAAGTTGTAACTCAGCGCATGGTTAGTGCAGATAATGCAACCCTCCAGCAAGATGCTGCTTTGGTGGATATAGACAATAATTTATTGGCAATAAGATTTGGATTGCATAAAGGTGAAATATCCATTAGAGATAGCCGTTTACAGAATTTACGGTTCAATACTACTGATGGTGGACATGGTGCCACATATGTTCAGAATATGATAACGCGTACAGCCATAAACGATGATCGGGACGGACTCGGCCGCAAGTTTAACGAACTGTGTTTGATCAGTGGGTATACCGCAGGTCAATACTGCGGAGAGGACAATGAGCCCGGTTGGGAAATGAGTGCTTATGAGTACTATTTTACAAGGTCTTATAAGTATGATGCCTTGAGCTATGATAAACAGTTACGTTTTGGAAAAATTATAACGCTTCTACACAGTCATAGAAATGATCCGCAGTGGTACAATGTTATAGAAAGCGCTATGGCCTTGTTTTCTGCACACGGCAATCACTGTCCCTGGCGTGCAACGGCTTTGATTGACCAAGTGTATCAGCTGTTAAACGATCTTATTTTACAAAATGGTTTAGATGATGCCGGGGCGGAACGAGGTACTGACTTGGATATCATGTTTTCAGATTTAAAAGATAAATTTGTAGCTAAAACAGGAGCCCACTACCTTAATACTGATCTGGCGGCTAGAGGTGAGCCTTTAAATGAACTTAATTTTTTTACGGCATATATGGAGTGGTTTTTAAACATGACTCATGAGCAGCCTAATATCTGGGGTTATTCTAGAATCTCAGATAGTGTCCCACGCATATGTGCTATGTACACCTCTAAAGAAAAATTATTCGAAATAGCAAATGCTGCCGTGGTCGATAGGTATCATGACGAAAACACGTTACGCCGCATTGATGCAGAACTTTTTAGAGATGTCAATGGTATGCAAATGAGTTTTAGCGAATATTGTGATTGGGTTGGAAAAACACGCGAGAATATGGAGCGTTTTGTTGATGCTATACAAGCTAGCGGAAGTGAAGAACTTCAGAATTGGGCTTTGGGTAAAATAGCAAGCTTACCGGTTAGCCAAATTTATGCTTTAGCTACTGGAGAGATAATGAATTTGGATAGAAAAGGTTGCCCCGAGATGATCAATTGGTATGGCGTGAAATTTGTACATCTTTTGCAGAATAACAGGTATTTTATGTGATGATAAAAATAAACTAAGAAAGCACATCTAAACTTTAAGTTTAGATGTGTTTTTATGCTCTAAAAAGCTCAAAATTCTCTTTTTTATAATATTAAAACCAACAATTTAGATGTTTAATATTGACATAATTAAAAATTAATGGTACAATTAATACAGTACATTGATAATACATAAAAAAAGGAGAAAAGTATGAGTAAAATATTTGATGGAAAAAAATAAGGCAATAAGAGCACCACAAATAAATGATAAAATTTTTTTGAACATAAAACTCCTTCACATTTAATTTTAATTCAATAAAATTATAATATTATTTGTGGTGATTGTAAACATGTTATTTATGATTATTTCTTAGTGCTTTTTTATACGTAATTGTTTTTTGCGATTTTTAACTTTTGCGGTGATTTTTTTATTTTTCTTCTGTGATTTTACCTTTTTTTCGGAAGGCTTGTTTGCTTGTTTTTTAGATTCTTCCTTTCCTATCTTAGCGTTGGCTATCTTACTATATTTATCCCAAGTTGACCAAGCGCGGCAAGACTTTGTCCGCCAAGGTTTGCTTGGACCCGCATAGTGAACTATCGCAGGATCTGCGCAGTCATATTTTGAGCGAGGAGTTGTTACGAATTTTCCCGGAAATACGTTATATTCTTTTGGCAAAATTTTTATTTTACCGGCGCATGTGGCATTCAAAAGATCCTGGTCATTGTAAAGGAGCTCCCGTTTTTTAAGTTCTGGTATGAAATCGTAGAATACTTTTTCCATATTATCTTCGCGCAGTTTCTTTAAGTTCATAAGAAGTATTCCGGCATTAACGTATGATTGTAAATCAGTGGTACCTAGTTTTTTTGAATAGTTTTCTTCACTATATTTTCCGGATTTTTTCCCGACCGGTATAACGTAAGGATCCAAAACGCCACCAATATACTCATTTTCAAGATCTGTGCTGAACATATCCCAAAGGTCTTTTCGAACTACCAGATCTACGTCCAAATATAGTACTTTGTCGTACTGGTGCAAGATACTCGGTAAAGCTAATCTGTAATAGGTTGCGGTAGTTATGTGTGATGGCACAATATAAGTGTCGTCAAATTCTTTATTCATATCGATTAATTTGACGGAACAGTTATTATAAGCTTTTTCAAATTTTTTAAGCTTTGTTTTGTTTTCCGTGCTTACTTTGCCGGAAGTCATAATATTAAAATCGATAAAGGTATTTGCTTTTCTGCTTTCGAGGACGGAAGTCATTGCGACTACTGTGGGGTTAACATAGTTATCATCTGTTGCCATTGCTATCGGAATATAATTTGTTTTAGTCTTAGCGGGTTGATTTGCAGCGTTAACCGTAAAAACAGTGACAAACAGCAATACTATTGCAAATAGTATTTTTTGAAAACTTTTTTTAATCATTATATACACCTCAAATAGAAAAATTGTTGCACCAGAATTATATAATGAGGTTATTTTAAAATCAATTATTTTTTATAAATTTATGATTATAAACAAAAACAACGTGTGCAATAAATATAAATGTACTAAAAAATATTTATCGGTTTATATGAGCATTTTAAAACAAACGCTCCCATATAACAAAAATTTGTGCATGGGGAGCGTTTTTTATTCTATAAATTATGTAATTGTTTTATTAAAAATTTTGTTTTGATTAATTTGCTTTTTTGTTTGTGGTTTGATTTTTCTTTTTGGATTGTTTCTTTTGGCTTTTGTTGGATTTTACTGCCTTTTTCTTTTTGTTGTCGGCCGTTGGTTTGAGTTTATAATATTTTGCTATGCCTTTTGCATCTGCTACTGCGAGTTTTTTCAGTTTTTCATCTGAAGAAAGGTATTTCTCATAATCACTTTTGTTGCTAAGAAAAGCGTGTTCAACCAAAACAGAAGGAATTTTATGGTTTACTCCGTGCCTTACTATGCCATACCAATCGGTTGTGTCTCCGTTCGGGTATTTTGAGCCGTCATCCGAAAGTTTACGAAGAAGCCCCGCATTTTTTGCGTTGGTGCCATGTAGCTTTGCTGTTTTTACCCCGGCATTGTTCAATTCTTTGATAATACTTTTACCCATATTGTGTTCTTTATTATATAAATTATGATAGTTTGAGTGTGTTACAAGAACCATGCATCCGTTGGCGTCTTTGTTTGATGAGGCATTGATATGTAAGGAAACAAGAGCGGAAGCTTTTTTGTTTTTTGCAATTAATATCCTTTGTTCAAGGTCGGGACAAGTGTTGTTATTTCTTGTAAGATGTACCATTACTTTTTCGTCTTTTGGAGTTTTATACTTTTGAAGTTCGTTTTTTAAATATTTTGCAATTTTTAAAGTTAAATCTCGTTCTATAACCGTTTTCCCGTTATATGTATAAACGCAACCCGGGTGAGGTCCGCCATGTCCGGGGTCAAGAACAAGCGTAAAATTTTTGGCGACGGCAGAACTAAAAGAAAGAAGAAACAAAACTAAAATTGTTCGTATAATATAGTGCTTAATTTTTTGCATAAATCTCCCTTAAAACATTTTAAAAATATAATTTTATTTAATATTTTTTACTACATTTTTGTGGGAGAGTCAATTATTTTGAGGATTTTTGAGATAACAATGTTATGCGGCTTTTTTTAAACACATTACATATATTTTGAAAATCCATATAAGCTTGCATGTTATACTTAAAAATAATAAAATAAAGTATTAGATATATTTTATTTTTTATATGAGGTGATTTTAAGTGTCGGGACATTCCAAATGGAACAATATAAAGAGAAAAAAAGAAAAAACTGATGCACAAAAAGCTAAAATTTTTACGAAAGTAGGCAGAGAATTAGCGGTAGCTGCAAAAGAAGGCGGAGCGGATCCAAGCGTTAACTTTAAGCTAAGAGATGCAATAGCCAAAGCAAAGGCTAACAACGTTCCGAATGATAACATTGAAAGAATAATCAAAAAAGCAGTTGGCGGAGACGGCAATGACTTTGAAGATATTACATACGAGGGCTATGGGCCTAACGGAGTTGCCATAATAGTTGAAACCTTGACGGATAACCGCAACAGAACGGCAGGAAATATCAGACATTACTTTAGCAAATACGGCGGAAATTTAGGTTCTACCGGTTGTGTTTCGTTTATGTTCAAAGAAAAGGGCATAATAGTAATAGATTCCGAAGATGTAGATTATTCTGTTTTGGAAGAAGACGTGATAGAAGCGGGTGCTTTGGACATAATAAAAGAGGAAGATTGTTTTATAATTTATACAGATAAAGAAGATTACGAAAGTGTTTATGAGTATCTTGAGGGTAAAGGCTATAAATTTATATCTTCGGAGATTGGAATGGTCCCTGATAATTACGTAACTCTTTCTGACGAAGAAGCAGAAAAAGTGAACGTTCTTTTAGATATTTTGGAAGAAGACGAAGATATAAAGAACGTTTGGCATAACCTTAAATAATAACAACTAAATGGAGAATGTGATTTGAAATATTTGGTTTTAGATGGAAACAGTATATTAAATCGTGCTTTTTACGGAATTAAAATGCTTTCGAATAAAAAAGGGCAGATGACCAACGCAATATACGGCTTTTTATCAACACTGCAAAAACTTTTAGGAGAAGTAAACCCCACGGCAATTGCCGTGGCTTTTGATTTGCCCAAACCTACTTTTAGAAATAAAATTTACGATAAATATAAAGCAAACCGCAAAAAAATGCCGGAAGAACTAGCTTCTCAAGTGCCGATTTTAAAAGAACTTTTAATTTCTTTGGGGTATAAGCTTGTTTTTCTGGAAGGGTACGAAGCTGACGATATTTTAGGTACGTTTGCCAAATACTGTGAAAACAAAAACTATGAATGCGTTTTGGCAACGGGAGATAGAGATAGTTTGCAATTGGTTTCAAAGAATGTAACTGTTCGAATAGCTTCCACAAAATTCGGAAAAGCGGAATCTACTTTTTACGATGAAGAAAAGGTAAAGGAAGTTTACGGTGTTTCTCCCCTTAAATTAATTGACGTCAAAGCGCTCCAAGGCGATTCTTCGGATAACATTCCGGGGGTAAAAGGAGTGGGCGAAAAAACTGCACGTGAGCTTATTGCGAAGTTTGGAAGTATTAAAAATATTTATGAAAATTTAGAAAATTTGGATATCAAAGAAAGCGTAAAAAACAAGCTTTCAAGTGATAAATCCTCGGCTTTTATGAGTTATGAACTCGGAAAAATAAATAAAGAAGTGCCGATTAAAATTGACGATGCCGATTACTTCCCAAAGAAGATAGATTATCAAAAAGCTAAAGAAATAATGACCGAACTTGAATTTTTTTCGTTTATGGAAAAAATGAATTTAAATTCGGCAGAAAACGAAAACAAAGCAGAAAAAGAAAAAATAAAAGTTCATTTTAACGAAGATATCTCTGAAGTTTTAAACGCTTTAAAAAGCGAAAAGAGCGTTGCAATTGACGTACAAGAAGAAAATTTATCAGTTAAAAACGTATTTTTGCTTTTCGGTGACGAAATCCATGTTTTAAGCGGAAATAACGATATTTTCAAAAGCTTTTTTGCAGAATTTTTAAATTTAAAAGGTACCCAGAAAATAATTTATGATTTAAAAAGGTTTTCAAAAATAATTTGGAATTTGGGGTTAGATATCAAAAATAATTTTTTTGATGTTATGCTCGCTTCCTATATTTTGGATCCTTCGGCTAAAAGTTACGATATAAACACCATCGCAAGTGAGTATAAAATCAGCCCTTGCGAATTTTTGGATATGAGCGTTTCTCCTGAGCATTTAAACAAAGTTTTTGTTTGCCATAAACTTGCGCCTAAACTTCAAGAAAAATTAAAAGAGGTAAATGAAACGGAACTTCTAACCCGCATAGAGCAGCCTTTGGCGATTGTTCTTGGCGATATGGAGCAAACAGGTTTTCCGCTTGATAAATCGGGGCTTGAAAGTTACGGAAAAGAGCTTGGCAAAAAAATAGAAGAAATTCAAAAAGAAATCTATAACTTGGCAGGATTTGAATTTAATATCAATTCGCCTAAGCAACTGGGCAACGTTCTTTTTGAAAAATTAGGCCTTCCAAAAGGTAAAAAAGGTAAAACAGGGTACTCAACAAGCGCCGCAACTCTTGAAAAGCTTAAGGGTTACCACGAAATTATAGACATGATTTTAAACTACCGTACCTTAGCAAAGCTAAAATCAACATATTGTGACGGTATGGCAAAATTGGTTACCGGAAACGGAAGAATTCATTCGTCTTTTAATCAAACCGAAACAAGAACCGGCAGAATTAGTTCAACCGAGCCGAATTTACAAAACATACCTGTAAGAACGGAAATCGGCAGAGAGCTAAGAAAGTTCTTTAAAGCGCAAGAAGGATATACTTTAATAGATGCCGACTATTCCCAAATAGAACTTCGTGTTCTTGCGCATCTTTCGGGCGATGAAAGTATGGTAAAAGCTTTTAAAAATGATGAAGACATACATGCGATTACGGCCTCCCAAATATTTAACGTTTCAAGAGAAATGGTAACCCCAAAAATGCGCTCGGCGGCAAAGACCGTAAATTTTGGGATTATCTATGGTATGGGTGCGTTTTCTTTGGCGCAAGATTTGAAAATCAGCCGTTTTGAAGCGCAGAATTATATAAATAAATATTTAGAGCATTATAGCGGAATAGATATTTATATGAATAAGGTTATAAAAATGGCAAAAGAAAAAGGCTTTTCGGAAACCATGTTTCATAGGCGCAGATACGTTCCTGAGCTTGCGTCAACGAATCATAATTTGCGCGCGTTTGGTGAAAGAGTTGCAAGAAATACCCCTATCCAAGGCAGTGCCGCCGATATTATAAAAATTGCTATGATTAACACCTATAACGCTTTAAAACTTAAAAATTTAAAATCAAAACTTATTTTGCAGGTGCACGATGAACTTATTATCGAAGCGCCGAACGAAGAAGCAAAAGAAGTAGAAAATCTTTTAAAACAAGAAATGGAAAACGCAGCAAAGCTTCTTGTTCCGCTTAAAGTTCATATAGCTTCGGGAAAGACGTGGTTTGATGCAAAAGATTAAACTAAACCCTTTTGAGGGGCACGA
>CALWJD010000006.1:0-98125 GCA_944380925.1 uncultured Clostridia bacterium
GTTTTCTATACATCTGGCAGCATAGCTTGAAAGGCGGATCCCTTTTTCGGGTTTAAAAGTGTTTACGGCTTTAATGAGGCCTATAGTTCCTATGGAAATAAGATCGTCCGGATCGCTTTTGTTTAAGTAGTATTTTTTTGTTATATGAGCGACCAACCTTAAATTGTGCTTTATTAGTTTGTTTTTTGCATATTTGCTTCCGCTTTGTAGTAGCCTAAGATATTTTTCTTCTTCCTTTTTTGAAAGAGGTTTTGGAAAAGAATTTGGAGTAATTACGTGCAGAATAAAAAAAGGAATGTTTGCTATAAATCTTAAGAGCTCAGCTAACCACATTTAATATCACCCGTTAAACAGTTTTTCTTGTTTATAAATCTATGCAGCCAACCGTTGTCTTTATCAGTGAAACCATCAGAAAAAATAATTTTATTTTAAAATTTTATTAATATTATAACTAATTACGCTTCAAAATATTGACATTTCATATATATTATAGTAAAATCTTTCAAATGCTTAAATTTACGGGAGACTATATTAAATTTTTTGGAGGGATTCAAATGGTTTATTTTACTAAAAAAGCATGGGATAAATTAGCACGAAAGTTTGTCGCTGTAAGAATTAATCCTAGAGAAGAGCCCAGTAAAATGTACAATTTGTTTGCATATAGAAGCGTGCTGGGAAAAGCACATAAAGCTTTAGAAAATGACGGATATATGAAGAAAAACATTGATAAAACAGTTAGTTTTTACGAAATGACGGGTGAAAAAAGCGCACCGGACAAAGATAACGTTTATTTTTTTGGTGTTTCCGATGCAAAGCTGTTTGCGGCTAAGTTTGCAAAAATATTGGAAAGAGAGGGATTGGTATTTGTCGGTTTAAAAGAAACTACGGGGTGGCAAGCGTTAATACTTACTTATAGAGAATATGAGAATGCCCATTTTGATGTTGAATGGACGAACGGTATTGTTTCTTTTGTAGATAATCAAGATCAAAAAGTAAAGCCAAAAGATTGGATAGGTTTGCAGGATTTGTCCAAAGAGTTTGCGAAATTTAAAGCTAACCAAATAATACTGTATTAACGATAAAGGGAGTTGAAAACTTATGGTATCGGATGAAGAGAAAATTGGCGAAAGGTTAATGGCATCTGCTCCGGAGTTTATGCGTTATTTGGCTAAGGAGACGGGGCCGGTAATAGCTATTGTGGATGAAACAGGAGAAAGTGTGGGGACAAAAAATGCCAAAGATCTGGTAAGAAAGGTTAAAAATTTATTTGAGAAAGAATTATTTCTTTTGGGGCGTGTGTTGCCTGAAAAAGATAATTTTATTTCTTCGTGCAAACCGGTATTGGAAAATTTTTGTAAAAGGTGTGAAATAAGTAAGCAAGAAGTTGCTGCTGATAAAAGTTTATCAGCAAGACTTGACGGATGTTTAAAACAAATAAGAAATGGTCAAAAGCACCTAAATAAATTAGAAAAAAAGATCAACGAAGAAAATAATTGGTGTAAAAAGCAATTTGCTAGGGTGGATATGCTCAAAGAGTTATCTAATCATAATGCAGTTACGAGTGTTGACAGCACAAAGAATTTGATTGATAAATTGTTAAAAATTCGTATGAAAATAACCGATTCTAAAAGGATAGTGACAGAGGCGGAAAATATAACAGAAGCAAAAAGCAAATCGCGTACAGCTCATTCTAGAATAAAATTAGGCTGTAAAAGAATAATAAGAGATGCAGGTGAGCAAAAGGAGGATTTAGATAGGAAATATAGGCTTGTTGAAGATCTGATAATCTGGGTAGGAGGCTTTTCCGAAGATCCGTTGCGTTATGATGTTTTCAAAGATGGAATGGAACAAAAAATAAAAATTGAGAAAGATATTGAAGAACTTATTGAAAAATCAGGCGTAAAGGATGATAGTCAAAAAGAAGAAAAAGCTGAAAGGGCGGACCCAAAGAAAACAGATAAGAAATTTTTGGAACTTAAATCTTTGGTAGAAGGGTTAAGTAGTCAGTATGACGTAATTAATCCAAAGTTTAATGCAGTGATGGGGCAAGATTTTCCACCTGATGAAAAACTAAATGCATTTATTGAAAGTTTAATTTTTTTCAAAAAGAAAATCAGTGTGCTAGTCCAAAACTGTGGTAAGGTTAGTGATAAAGTGGTAAAAAGTTTAGCATGTGGTCAAATAAATGCGGATCAAGCAAATTCGTTTCGGGTTAAAGTGGAGAGAATAAAAAGGAGCACCGCTCGTTTAGTTGCTGAAATTAGCCGTAAAATTAATGAAGTAGATACACGAATTAAAGAGCTTGCCAAATCAGCTAAAGAAGAGGCTGCAAACAAAATGGCAATAAAAGCCGAAGAAGAAGCAGAAAAACGGGCAGCAGAGTTATCCGAGCAGAAGGAAAAATGGCTAAATGATTGTGAGGCACTTAACAAGAGACTTGACGAATTGGAAAGAGCGGCGTCAAGTGACGCTAAATTACCGGGAGACTGGGATGAGAGAATGAGGAAGGAAAGAGCATTTTTTGATATGTTGGTTAACCGCTCAAAAAAAGTAGAAGGCCTTTTTGAGGAAATCGAGGGTGAGCTAGCCGCAGTTGATGAGCGAATTGCTCACATAAATAGCTTAAAAAAACAGAAAATTGAGAAAGAACTTGCAAAACAAGAAGACGAAAGAAAACGTATTATGTCTATGGTAAGCGATTATTTGAAGGCTGATTATCAAAAAAAGGATATGCTATTGAGTATTTTACAAAAGCACTTTGGTCCTCTTGATCGAAAGATTAAGAAAAAAGTACTCACAAAACCAGATACTAAAAAAATATTACGTTTTAGCGGTGTTGAAGGTAAGGAAATATTGAGCGATTTTACAACTGAAGGAGTAAGAAAACAAGTAACGTTATCGGATGATCCCGGAATAGCAGATAATATTGCCAGGGCTTACTTAGAGGGAAAAAATCATGCATGGAACGCTGGTACAGTTTCCTCGCTAACAATGCCTGAACATCCCGAATATAGTGGTAGTAAAATAGGTAGCGGGAAAGAATATATTCCTACGATTACAACGAGCGCAAGTCGGATTGGTAGATTTGTGGTGGTTGATAGACCATCTCCAAGTGGGACAACTGTTTATTTTACCAAAGATCATTATTTTTCTTTTTTGCCAATGGATGGAGATTCACACGAAGTGGTGAAAACACGTGTTATCTGTGATAATGACTTTAAATATTGGGGTGGTTTGCTTGAAATAAAGAAAGCTGATCTTATAAGAACACGGGATGGGAAGAGGGAAGAAGCCGAAAAAGCGGCAAAAGAGGCGGAAAAAGCAAAATCCGAGGAAGAGAATGAAGAGATGGTTAAAAAGGCAGCAGAAGCCAAAGAGGCTGCATCGGTAGCTGCGCCACCCCAAGATACTGAAAAAGCAAAACCCGAGGAAGAGAACGAGGAGATGGTTAAAAAGGCAGCAGAAGCCAAAGAGGCTGCATCGGTAGCTGCGCCACCCCAAGATACTGAAAAAGCAAAACCCGAGGAAAAAACCGAAAAGAGCAAAGAAACGCGGCGTGGTAAGCCTGCACCACGTGGTGGACGCAAAAAGCGTGGAGGTCATCCTTGAAAGTAAGTAGCAAAATGTATTAAACTTACTAATGGCTTAAATTTTGGATTTGTAAATAATGTTTGTATATTAAACTTGAACAAATAATTTAAAATCGTTTGACTAAGCAGACGCATTGTGCATATAACTATACCATTAGTAGGTGAAAATATGGAAAAGCTTGATAAAAAAGATGCAGAGAACGTTTCCGGCGGAAGCGCAGACGATATGGAAGCAAGAACCTTCTATCCGGATCCACTTGCTATACTTTCGGGATATGCTTCGTTTTATGGTTCTGACTATAATTCGGGATACGGCTCCGGTTACGGTTCGAGCTTTGGCTTTGGTTCAGGATATGGCTCAAGTTTTGGATTTGGTTCGGGATACTAATAAATTGTTGCCGAGATTATCTTTTTGACATTTATTAAAGGTGGTCTTGGCGATAATTTTTTTTAAAATATAAAAATAAGGAATTGATGGTCAAGTGAAAGAAATTAAAGGTATGGTTTCTGTTATAGTTCCTTTCTACAATAGGGAAAATTTTTTGAGAAATTGTATTGAAAGTTTGATTAGTCAAACTTATAAGAATATAGAGATCATTTTAGTTGATGATGGTTCAAGCGATAGAAGCCGAAAAATTTGTAAAGAATATGAGTCTAAAAATTCTTCCGTAAAGTTAATAGCAAAGGATAAAAACGAAGGTGTTGTTAAAGCTAGAAAAGCGAGAGTTGATTTTTGTAACGGAGAATTTGTGATGTTTGTCGATTCGGATGACAGACCAAAACTAGATATGGTTCAAGTGGCGGTTGAGGCAAACAAGGAGTCAAAGTATGATCTTGTGATTTTTAATTTCAAATCCGAGATCAGGCCGCATCTTTACAGATATTTTGATATATTGGAATTAGATGGAAATATAGAGGATTTTTATAAAAGGATACATAAGTTTTATCAATCTGTATATCTTACGTATGTTTTCAATAAACTTTATAAGGCTAAGTATCTTAAAAACAATGAAAATTTCTTCAAATATAATTATAAAATAGCTGAGGATTTGCAACTAAATTTAGGCTATTTTGAAAATTGCAAAACCATAAAAATAATAAATAAGGTTTTATACACATATAATATGATAAATGAAAGTTCTGCTTCTAAAAAATGTTTTGCCGAGTATTATGACCACCAGTTTTCAATCCATAAGGTTTGGAAAGAGTTCTTGGCGAAGCACTGTAATATTAAAGAAAATGAATTACTCCAAAAAATGTTTTTTGGCGATACCAGGGATAAGGTTTTTTACACTGCAAGAACATATGTTGTGGCAAAAGATTTAAATTTGTATGAAAAGCTGGAGTTTTTGAAATATATAGTGAATGATCAAAAAAATAATGAAGCTTTTAAGGACGAAAATTGCAGTAAGGAAGATGAGAAAAAACTTGGATTTATAATAAGAAACAACCAGTGGCTGAGTTTTTATGATTTTATAAAGCAAAGACTTTAACCATCATGAATAACGGCCGAGCTTATTTTGTAGTTTTTGTGTATTTATATGTTTAAGTGATTAAAACTAGTGTTATTAAATTTTTGAATTTGAAAGTATAACATAACATTCATAAGGGTTCGGATAATTTATATAAATAGCGCGCAGCCAGGTATGAAATGATGGCTACGCGCTTGTAAATTTATAAAATTTTAGAATACTTGTTATAAAAAATTTCAAAATTTCCTTCTTGTAGAGATTCTCTTATCTTTTCCATAAGGGTGTTGTAGAAATATAAATTATGCATTACGGCAAGGCGCATACCCAGCATTTCTTTGCTTTTAAGTAAATGGCGAATGTATGCTTTGGAGTGGTTTTGGCACGTGGGGCAATCGCAATTAATGTCGAGTGGGGAAGGGTCTTGTTCATATTTGGCATTTAGTATATTAATTGGGCCTGACCACGTAAATATTTTTCCGTGCCTTGCGTTTCTGCTTGGCATTACGCAGTCCATTAAATCCACACCTCGAGCAACAGCCTCTAGTATATTCCTTGGTGTGCCTACGCCCATTAAATATCTTGGCTTGTTAGCCGGCATATAAGGTTCGATAGTTTCGATAATATCATACATTTCTTCGGCCGTCTCTCCGACTGCAAGCCCGCCGATGGCATAACCATTTAAATCGAGCTCCCGTATTTTTTTCATGTGTTCAATACGTAAATCTTTATATGTGCTGCCTTGGTTAATGCCAAAGAGCATTTGTTCTTTATTTATAGTATCTTCCATAGAGTTGAGCTCATCGATTTTTTTCTTGCAGCGCAAAAGCCAGCGCACAGTTCTGTCACATGAATTTTTAGTGTATGAGTATTCGGCGGGATTTGATATGCACTCATCAAACGCCATAGCTATGGTGGAAGCTAAGTTAGACTGAATTTGCATACTAGTTTCCGGACTCATAAAGATTTTTCTGCCGTCTATATGCGAAGAAAATTCAACGCCTTCTTCATGAATATTTCTGAGCTTTGCAAGTGAAAAAACTTGAAACCCACCGCTATCTGTCAGTACGGGCCCATTCCAAGAGGTAAATTTTCTAACTCCACCCATCTTTTTAACTACTTCATCTCCTGGACGCAAGTGCATATGATAAGTGTTGCAAAGCTGAACCTGGCATTTTAGATTTTTTAAATCGATTGCCGAAACGGCGCCTTTTATTGCTCCGCATGTTGCAACGTTCATAAACCCGGGTAATTTAATTGTTCCATGGGATGTTTTAAATTCTCCGAGCCGTGCATTCATTTCTTTTTTCTTTAATGTATACAATTTTTGTTCTCTCCGATTATTTGATAAATATTTTTGTTTGATGTATTTTAAAAATAAAATACTGATTATAAAGTTAGGGTGGATTTGATAATGAAAGCTTTTTTATCGATAAAATATTACGATGACATGAAAAATAAACCTTTAATGGAAAAAATTTGTTTCCAGATTGAAAATAAAGGCATAAATGTTTTTTTGTTTGCTCGCAATGTTCAAAATTACGGCCCTTGTAAGCTTTCGGGTCAAGAGGTTATGGATATTGCTTTTGATGAAATAAAAAAATCCGATATTATTATAGTGGAAGCTTCGGAAATAAGCATAGGTGTTGGAATAGAAGCGGGGGTTGCATATGCAAATAATATACCAATCTATACTATCGCCCAAAAAGAAGCTTATGTTTCAAACTCAATTAAAGGAATATCGAAAAAATGCTTTTTTTACGATATTCCGGAAGATTTAAAAAATTTTAAGTTATAATTTAGCTTTTTATCATATCTTTCATGGTGTAAAATCCGGGCTTTTGACGGACTAAACATTTAGCGGCTTTTATAGCGCCGTTTGCAAAAATTTCTCTCGACTCTGCGTGATGAGAAAGCGTTACAATTTCTTTTTCGCCGGCAAATATAACTTCGTGATCTCCGGGTATTGTGCCGCCCCGTATGGAATGAATGCCTATCTCATTTTTGCTTCGTTTTTCTTTTATTTTGCTTCGGTCAAACACATAGTTTGAGGGCTGCGGCATAGCAGAGGATATTTCTTCCGCAATCATTAATGCTGTTCCGCTTGGAGCATCAATTTTTTGATTATGGTGCTTTTCAATTATTTCTACATCAAAATCATTTTTCAAGATTTTTGTTGCTTTTTTGGCAAGTTCTAAAATAAGATTAATACCAAGGGACATATTTCTTGAGTAGAAAATCGGAACTGATTTTGATACGTTCTTGATTTTTTCAACTTGATTGTCCGTAAAACCTGTTGTGCATATTACTGCAGGGATTTTTTCTTTTTCTACATAAACAAGAATATCATCAAGCGCTGAAGGGTTTGAAAAGTCAATCAAAACATCGGCATTATTTGTGATATTGCTATCAACTTCTTTTAAATTTTTAAAAATAGGATATTTGGAAGTTTTTGCTCCGTATAAATCTACTCCCGCGATAACTGTACAATCACCGGAGGAGTTAGCTGCTTTTTCGACTGCTTGTCCCATTTTTCCGTTACATCCATTAATTATAACATTCATAGTCTTACACAAATGACCTACGAGCAAAATGTTCTTTGCTCGCAAGGCCATACTGTTTCCTCCTTGTCAGATTAAAGAAAATCTTTTCATAATATTTTCAATATGAGTTTGATTTGTGCTACTTAGTTTATCAAGAGGTAATCTGCAGTTACCTGCATGATAGCCCATTAAATTAACGGCTTCCTTTACAGGTATTGGGTTTACGTCACAAAACATTGCGTTCATTAAATCCAAATACTTAAGTTGTAAATTTTTGCTTTCCTCCGCGTTACCTTCAAGATACTCTTTTACTATATTGTGGCATTCTTTAGGGCATATATTTGAAAACACAGATATTACCCCGATTCCCCCTAAAGAAAGTACAGGTACAATCTGGTCATCATTTCCTGAGTATATATTAAGATTATTTTTGCAAAGAGCAGCAATTTTTGCAACCGATGATATATCGCCGCTTGCTTCTTTTATTGCGCAGATATTGGGGTGTTCGGAAAGTTTTAAGCACGTTTCTGGCTTTATATTTAGTCCTGTTCTGGAAGGAACGTTATATAAAATAATAGGTGTGCTTACTTTATTGGCTATTGTTTCATAGTGTTTTATTATGCCGCTTTGAGATGTTTTGTTATAGTAAGGTGTTACGATTAAAAGTCCGTCTGCGCCAAGGTCTTCGGCTTCGATAGAACTCCTTAAAGCATGTTCTGTATTATTGCTACCCGTTCCGGCAATAACGGGAATTCTGCCTGCCACTTGTTTAATGGTAAACCTTATTACCTCACGTTTTTCTTCCGGCGATAGTGTTGCAGATTCTCCCGTTGTGCCACATGAAATAATGGCATCGGTACCATTTTTTATTTGGAATTCAATTAGATTTTCTAAAGTTTCATAGTTAACGCTACCGTCAGAATTCATTGGAGTTATAAGAGCAACTCCCGCACCTTTAAAAATAACCTTTTTCACTGATAAAATACCTCCGAATTTTAAAAAATATATCCTTCACGGCAAAGCATTTCGGCAAGTAGGATTGCTCCTCCCGCCGCACCTCTTACCGTGTTGTGAGACATACAAACAAATTTTATATCATATTGGGAATCTTCCCTCATTCTACCGACGGAAATTGCCATTCCTCGTTCCAAATCTCTATCAAGCCTTACTTGAGGCCTTTCGGGTTCTTCAAAGTAATGCATAAATTTTTTCGGCGAGCTTGGTAAATCTAAACTTTTTGAGTCGCCTTTAAAATTTTTTATATGGTCAATTGCTTTTTGTGGTGAAATTTTATTTTTAAATGTTGCAAATACCGCTGCGGTGTGTCCGTCACTTACAGGAACTCTTAAGCACTGTGAAGTTATATTGATAGTTTTATTTGAAACTATTTTTCCGTTTTCAATTTTCCCCCATATCTTAAGGGGTTCTGTTTCCGATTTTTCTTCTTCACCCGGTATAAACGGAATAATATTATCAACCATTTCGGGCCATAAATCAAAATTTTTTCCGGCGCCCGAGATTGCTTGATATGTGCAAACCAATATTTTTTCTATATTGTTTTTAAAAAACGGATGCAAAGCCGGTACATAGCATTGAATTGAGCAATTTGATTTTACTGCTATAAAGCCCCTTTTTGTTTTTAAACGTTTTCTTTGAAAAGGAATGACTTCCATATGGTTTGCATTAATTTCGGGTATTATCATTGGGACATCTGTTGCCATTCTGTTGGCACTATTGTTTGATATAACAGGGCATTCCATTTTTGCGTAGTCTTCTTCGAGTTTTTTAAGTTCTTGCTTTGGCATATTAACGGCGCAAAACACGAAATCGACTTTGGAAACTATGTTTTCGATATCTTTTTGTACGTCCATAATAATTTTGTTTTCAAGCGATTTTGGAATGCTTTTATCCATATGCCGACGATTTTTTACGGCCTCTTTAAAAGGTTTTCCGGCAGATCTTTCGCTCGCTGCCAATACTTCTATATCAAACCACGGGTGATTTTGGAGTAAAGTAATAAACTTTTGTCCGACCATACCGGTGGCACCTAAAATACCTACTTTAAATTTTTTCATATATATTATGGGCATAAACACCTTTAAAAATTTAGCCCACTTCACCGCCTCTTTTTATCAACTTCATGATTCGGACATAACTATCATATCACTATCTTAAAAAATATGTCAATTGATATTGCCCAAAGGATTTTCATAAACTTTAAAAGTTTGCTATAATGGTTCTATTATATAATATTTGGAGGAAATAAATTTTGCCAGTGGATTTAAATCAAAAGAGTTCATACTATTATAAATTACCCGAGGAGCTTATTGCGCAAGTTCCGATAGAACCAAGAGATGCTTCCAGGCTTATGGTTGTAAACAGAAAAAACGGTAAAATTAATCACGATATTTTTAAAAATATAATAGATTATTTAAATCCGGGTGACTGCCTTATTTTAAACGACTCAAAAGTTTTGCCTGCAAGAATTTTTGGAAATAATAAAGAAACAGGTGCTAAAGTTGAATTTTTATTACTAAAAGAAAAATCATCGGGGATTTGGGAAACACTCGTAAAACCGGGCAAAAAAGCAAAATCAGGCTTTGAATTTTCGTTTGGCGTAGATGATAATATTTTTCTAAATGCAAAAATAATCGATATTCTTCCCGACGGAAACAGGATTATTGAATTTGATGATAAAACAAACTTTTTAAGTAAACTCGATAAAATAGGGCAAATGCCTTTGCCGCCATACATAAAAGAAAAACTTCGTGATAAAAATAGGTATCAAACCGTATATGCAAGAGATTTGGGCTCCTCTGCAGCCCCTACGGCGGGGCTCCATTTTACTCCTTCGTTACTTGAAAAAGTTAAGAGCCATGGAATTAACGTAGGTTTTGTAACGCTTCATGTGGGGCTTGGCACTTTTAGACCCGTTAAAGAAGAGAATATAGCAAACCACAAAATGCATTCGGAATACTTTATTATGCCGGAAGATACAGCAAAACTCATAAATGAAACGAAAGAAAATGGGGGAAGAGTATTTTCCGTCGGGACTACAAGTTGCCGTGTTTTGGAATCTGTTTATCAAAAATTTGGCATAGCCGAACGCTGCGAGGGTTCAACCGATATATTTATAAAACCGGGATATAAATTTGGAATAATCGATGGGCTTATAACTAATTTTCATTTGCCTGAAAGCACTTTGATTATGCTGGTCTCCGCTTTTGCGGGATATGAAAACACAATGGAAGCCTACAAAGTGGCGGTAGATGAAAGGTATAGATTTTTTTCTTTTGGCGATGCTATGCTGATAATTTAATTAAATCGAAAATGTTGTGTTTTTTTAGATTAGTGATATAAAAAGCCAACCTTTTTTAGGTTGGCTTTTGTTTTATATGTGTTTAAATAGCTGTTATTATCTTATAAAAATTAAAAAACATGTTGACAAATTATATATATATATATATATAATTTGCTTGAACATTGAGTTCAAAATTTAGTATTTTTTTATATTTAGAAAGGAATGATTATTATGGGAAAAGGTAAATTTCCGGTTGATATTGATCCAAAGTATCTTCCGAATGGCAAAAAATCATTTGATGAATTAACACCAGAAGAACAAGAAATGGCTATGCGTAATTTTGTAAGTGCACTTTCTCAGGATATGTCTAAGAAAATTGAACAAATTCGAAAATCTAAGAAGCTTCCAAGTCCGGAATTTAACAAGCTTTATAGCAGTACTCAAGAAGGTATGAAACGTTGTGCAAAGCTTCTTTTGGGTGACGATGCATTTGAGCCGGATGTTGAAAAACCAACAGATAATACAACAGCGGTGCGAAGGAAAGCCGTAGCGTGCGGCTATTTAATGGGCTCGATTCGAGGATTTTCTGAAGGCCTTACGAAGATTCCAAGTAACAAAGTTTGGCTAGGAAAGATTGTAAAAACATTGATTCAAACTTTAAAGGGTGAGGTACAGAAAATTTTTAATGATTTATCTAGAATGCTTAGTGAAAATCCAAATGATGAGGAGTTAAAAGAATTAGTTTCTGCAATAGGTAGTCGCATGAAAAACTTGTGATGGAGTTTTTGTGTGTAGGCCATAACATAATTTATAAAATGAAATCAAATGATTTTCTATTAATGTGTTACTGTTTTTGTTTTATTGAGTGTACACAGCGTAGTATTGCTTTGTGAAAGAGCCATGCACTAAAGTGCATGGCTTCCGCTATGACTATTTATTGGCTAATTTATAATTTTTATTTTCAAGATTACTAAGTCTGCAACGCTTTTCAGTAATGAATCCTAATGGTATTCCGTTTGCGTTATTAACCATTCGCTTAATATCGGGATCAAAATGTTTTATATAGCTATTTATTAGTTCCGTTCTACCTTTTTCAAATGCAGGATCTTCAATATGCATTATATCGTTATCGTCAATTTTAAGTATGTTTACAAAATGGCCGGATGTTGTATGGTTGGCAAGTAAGCTAAACGGTTTTTTGCCGATTTTTTCATATATATCTTTTATTGACGATTTTATATTATCTTCGCTAGAGTTTGGCTGTATGTATGCTACTTGGTATGTAAGTTTTCCATCTGAAACTTCTTCAATATACTTTCCTATCATACTAGGAAATATAACATTATTCGTTTTACATGTATTATGTTCTTTACTTTTCATGTTTTCTTTTGAGCTATAAATGGATAGCCCTATATTACGATCATTTTCTAAAATGGGAATAGATTTTTCATTTGATATTTTTTCGAATATTTCTTTTTGGCTTTTATTTATTCCGTGATATTTTAAAAGACCTTGCAAGCATGCAAGCCAGCACCACATTTTTCCTTCTTGTTTTTTTGTAATTTCACAGTCCGTTAACGTTTTACCGTATCTTTTTGAAAAATTTTGTGATGATTTATATATCTGTTTTTTATATTTAAATTCGTCATAAAATTTAAGACCCGCGGATATATCATAAAATTGAACGGCGGTATTAAAAAGGAAATCTGATGCATTAAAATCTAATTCTTGATTTAATAATATTTGAAGTTTAATTTGGCCATTTGAGCTTCCTAAATTATGTGCCGAGGTTTTTGTCGGAAGCAGCAGGCCCAGGGAAATTAAATATACTAAAGTTTTTTTGAATGTCGTCATTATTTAAAGGTATCTCCAAGATCATATTTGATTTTTATATTCATATTATAACATAAAATTAACCAAAAATCAATATGTGTGCAATCTTAAAAATAAATCTTGCATTATCTTGGAATATATGATAAACTTAAACAGCTACATTACACACGTTGAGGGAAAACAAAATACGCAGGTGGCTTTTATTAAAGCTCAGTCTCAACGGAGGAAAAACCAAGGAGGAAGATATTTAATGTCAGTAGTATCAATGAAACAACTTTTGGAAGCGGGTGTTCACTTTGGACACCAAACACGTAGGTGGAATCCTAAAATGGCGGAGTATATATTTACTCAGCGCAATGGAATCTACATTATCGATCTTCAGAAAACAGTAAAGAAACTCGATCAAGCGTTTAATTTCGTCAAAGAATTAACAGAGCAAGGCAAGTCCGTTTTGTTTGTCGGAACGAAAAAGCAAGCTCAAGAATCTGTTAAATCGGAAGCAATAAAATCAGGTTCATTTTATGTAAACGCAAGATGGCTTGGCGGAATGCTTACCAACTTTTCAACCATTCGTACGAGAGTAAATAGGCTAAAACAGCTAAGAGCCATGGAAGAAGACGGAACATTTGATTTGTTACCTAAAAAGGAAGTTGTAAAACTTCGTTTGGAAATTGAAAAACTCGAAAAGTTTTTGGGCGGAGTCGAAGAGATGAAAGAACTCCCGGGAGCTTTGTTCGTCGTGGACCCCAAGAAGGAACGTATTGCCGTTGCAGAGGCACGTAAATTGGATATTCCTGTAGTTGCAATTGTAGATACAAACTGCGATCCTGATGCGGTTGACTATGTAATACCAGGAAATGACGATGCAATAAGAGCAGTTAAACTTATTTGTGAGGCTATGTCCAGAGCTATCATAGAGGGAAAAGAGGGCGAAATAGTTGCCGAAGAAGTTCCCGTAGAAGTCTCGGAAGAAGAATTTTTGGCTTCTGAGCCTGCTGAAGAGAGCGTAGCTACTGAGGAATAATTAGCAAGCAGAATTTAGATTTTTATTTTTAATATTGCTAAGCAGTTTATAGCTTAGCAATATATCTTGTATTTTAACAATAGGAGGAAATTTACATGAGCTTTACAGCTAAAGATGTTAAAGAACTTAGAGAAAAAACCGGTTGCGGAATGATGGATTGCAAAAAAGCTCTTGAATCTTCAGACGGAGATATGGCTAAAGCTATTGACTTTTTGCGTGAAAAAGGCTTGGCAGCGGCAACAAAGAAATCATCAAGGGTAGCCGCTGAAGGTTTGGCTATGGCTTATACAAACGAAGAAGGCACTGTTGGAGCTGCAATTGAAGTTAACTCTGAAACAGATTTTGTTGCAAAAAATGCGGATTTCCAAGGTTTTGTTAAGCTTTGCGGTGAAACTGTTATGAACAGTAATCCTGCAACTGTTGAAGATCTTTTGAAGATGACCGCAAGTGACGGCAAAACAATTGAAAATATTTTGCAAGAAAAGATTCTTACAATCGGAGAAAATCTTAAAATAAGACGTTTTAAACGTTTTGAAGGATTTGTTGCTTCTTACATTCATGCCGGCGGGAAAATTGGTGTTTTGGTAAACTTTGAAGTTGCAAATCCCGAAGTTGCCAAATCTGATGATTTCAAAGCGTTTTCCAAAGATATCGCTATGCAAATTGCCGCTGCAAATCCTTTGTATCTTATTCCTGAAGAAGTTCCGGCAGAAGTTGTTGACCATGAAAGAAAAATTTTAAAAGAACAAATTGTTAACGACGGTAAGCCCGAAAATATAGCCGAAAAGATTGTTGAAGGAAGAATTGGTAAGTATTATAAAGAAATCTGCCTTTTGAACCAACCTTTCGTAAAAGACGGTAAATTAAGTGTTGAACAGTACACAAAAGATACTGCCAAAAAATTGGGAACAGATATCAAAATTTCTGCCTTCGTAAGATTTGAAAAAGGTGAAGGCCTTGAAAAAAGAGAAGATAATTTTGCCCAAGAAGTTGCAGGAATGATTAAATAACATAAATCTATTATAAAGTATGCTTCATTCCGTATTGATAAGGTTTGTATGCATACTTTCTTTTATGAGGTTTTTTATGATTAATTTAGATATTAAGCCTTTAAGTAAGTTTATATCTGCTTCGGATTTTGATTTTTTTAAAGAAAAGGTAGAGGAAGCCCATTATAAGCTCCATGATGTATTAAATATTAAAAAACCTGATGGATGGCTCAATTTACCCATTGATTATAATCGTGAAGAATTTGAAAGAATAAAGATAACCGCAAGTAACATACGGCAAACCAGCGATGTTTTTGTAGTTATCGGTATTGGTGGTTCGTATTTGGGCGCCAGAGCTGCAATTGAGTTTTTAAATTCGGAAAACTATAATTGTTTTTCGGAAAAACGCCCTAAGATATTTTTTGTGGGCAACTGCGTAAGTAGCAAAGAGTTGCAGAAAATTCTTGATTTTTGCAAAGATAAAGATGTATCGATTAATGTGATTTCAAAATCCGGAACAACTTTAGAGCCTGCAATTGCTTTTAGAATATTTAAAGATTTTATGGAAAGCAAATACGGCAAGGAAGAAGCAACAAAAAGAATATACTGTACGACCGATAAAGCAAAAGGCGCTCTTCGTAACCTTGCAAATAAGGAAGAATATACGTGTTTTGAGATACCCGATAATATTGGTGGACGTTATTCTGTCTTGACTGCTGTCGGATTGCTGCCAATGGCGGTAAGCGGTGCTGATATAGGCGAGCTTTTACGCGGTGCTGCTGATGCGCATTTTAAGTTTCAAAATAGTGATTTAAACACAAACGACTGTTATAAATATGCTCTCTTGCGAAATATTTTGTATAAACAAGGAAAAAGCATAGAGTTAATTACCGGGTATGAACCTCGTTTGCGTACATTCTTTGAATGGTGGAAACAACTTTTTGGAGAAAGCGAGGGGAAGCAGGGCAAGGGAATTTTCCCTGCATCTGCTGTGTTTTCGACCGATTTACATTCTTTGGGACAATTTATTCAAGACGGAAGTAAAATTTTATTCGAAACTGTTTTTAAGATTAAGGATAGTTCAAATAACATTTTCATTCCTGAAAATTCAGAAAATATAGACGGCCTTAATTATTTGGCGGGTAAATCGTTAGATTTTGTCAATAATAAAATTTTTGAGGCTACCTTGCGCGCTCATACCGAAGGTAATGTTCCGAATATTGTAATAAATTTAGAGAATGATAAAGAATATGGATTGGGATTTGCATTCTATTTTTTTGAAAAAGCTTGTGCGATTTCTGCATATTTGCTTGGCGTAAATCCTTTTGACCAGCCGGGAGTGGAAGCTTATAAAAAAAATATGTTTTCGCTTTTGGGAAAGCCCGAAAATTGATTTTAAAAATCATATAATATTAATGTGAATAATCAGGAGTAATAAAATATGGGATTTAGAAATTCAGAAGAATCTAAAAGAGAAAAAGACGGCATAGTCTATTTTGTAAGAAAAAATGCCAAATTAAATGATTGTGAATTTGAAAGATTTGCAATACAAACTCACTTTGTCGAGCGCGGCGAATCTTATCTTGAACTTATGAATAAATATGTTGCTCCGCTTTACGAAAAAGGCGATATTCTTTCAATAAGCGAAAAAGTAATTTCTATGTGCCAAGATAATACGGTTGAAAAGAAAGATGTTAAGCTTGGATTTTGGGCAAAAACACTTTCAAAATTTGCGTCATCTAATAATCGAGGAATTGCCATGGATGAGCCTTATAAATTACAGCTCGCAATAAATTTGGCGGGACTCCCAAGAATTTTGTGGGCATGCTTTTGTTCGGCAGTTACAAAGCTTTTTGGTATTCGTGGTGTTTTTTATAAAATTGCAGGCCATGGCATAGATGGAATAGATGGTTTTTATATGAATTCTTCCTTTGATTTATATCACGACCTTGCTCTTCTTAACCCAAGAGAGCCCGGAAAAGTTTGTAATGAGATTCAAAACGCTTTTGGAATAAATTCTATGATAGTTGATGCAAACGATTTTGGCGTTGAAATCTTAGGTAAATGCGATGCGCTTAAGGATTTTTCGAATGAGTTCTTATCGCTCCTTATTAAAGATAATCCCGCAGGACAATCTGATGAACTTACGCCTATAATACTTATAAAAAATGTTGGAAGTAAGCAGCAATAATTAAATATTAAAAAATCTCAATCAAATATTGACAAAATAGCAAATTTATTTTAGAATATATGTTAGCAGTTAGCAATTGATATAATTGTTATGTTTAAGAGGAGGTGCCTGTAAGGTGGCAATAGTACCTAAAAGAAAGCATTCTAAAGCAAGAAGAAATAAAAGACGCTCCAATGTATGGAAATTGTCGGCTCCTGCTTTAAGTAGATGTGGTAAATGTGGTGGACTTAAACTTGTTCATAGAGTATGTAAATCTTGTGGTTATTATAAAGGTAGAGAAGTAATCAAAAAAGAAGCTTAATGTATAATAATTTTAGTTTATATACTGTTATCAATTAGAGGAGGAGTAAATTCCTTCTCTATTTTCTTCGAGTCAAGACTCTTTTTTCTAATTTTCTAAAAGGAATGAATGAAATGTCTAAACCTGTTGTTGCGTTGGTAGGTAGACCAAATGTAGGTAAATCTACTTTGTTTAATAAACTCGTAGGCGAAAGAATTTCTATAGTTGATGATACTCCCGGAGTTACACGTGATTTTATTTATGGTGAATGTGAATGGAGAAACAAAAAAATTTCTCTTATAGATACAGGCGGAATAGAAACCGCCAAAACAGACGATTTAATAGTAAATAAAATTCGCGCGCAAGCTGAATTTGCTATGGATTTGGCAAATGTTATTGTTTTTGTGGTTGATGTAAAATCGGGAATGGTATCTTCTGATATAGAAATTGCGCATATGCTGAAAAAATCCGGTAAGCCCGTGGTTTTGTGCGTTAATAAATCAGATAGCATAGGAAGCGAAGATTATAATTTTTTTGAATTTTATAATCTTGGCCTCGGCGACCCGATAAGAGTTTCTTCTGTGCACGGACACGGTACCGGTGATCTGCTGGATGCTGTTTTTGAATATTTATCTTTTGATGAAAACGATGAAGAACAAGAGCATATATCAGTGGCCGTCATAGGTAAGCCCAATGTTGGAAAATCTTCGCTTATTAACTACATATCAGGGTATCAAAGAAGTATGGTTTCGGATATTGCAGGTACTACGCGCGATAATATAGATACAAAAATTTCAAATAGTTTTGGAAATTACGTTTTTATAGATACAGCAGGAATAAGAAGACGCAGTAAAGTTACAGAAAAAATTGAAAAATATAGCATAATAAGAGCAAAACTTGCAATTGATAGATCCGATGTTTGCATAATTATCATAGATGCGAAAGAAGGAGTTACCGAGCAAGATAAAAAAGTGGCAGGGCTTGCACATGAAGCCGGAAAAGCATGTTTAATTATGGTAAACAAATGGGATGCCATAGAAAAAGACGATAAAACCATGAATGAATATAAAAAGAAAATAAAACAAGAACTGTTGTTTATTTCTTATGCACCGGTGATTTTTACGTCAGTTAAAACAGGGCAAAGGGTAAATACTATTTTTGAAAATATAAACACAGTTTTTGAAAATAATTCAATGAGGATTTCAACCGGTGTGCTAAATGATTTACTTGCAAAAGCTATTGTAAAAACGCCACTTCCCACTCACAAAGGCAAGAGGCTTAAGATATATTATATGACTGAAGTGAGTGTTAAACCGCCGACATTTGTGTTTTTTGTAAACAAGGCAGAACTCTTTCATTTTTCATATCAGCATTATCTTGAAAATAACTTAAGGCAAGCTTTTGGCTTTGTGGGAACTCCGATAAGGTTTATTATAAGAGAAAAATCAACCGAGAATTCAAAATCTTTGGATTTTGGGGATACACTGAGAAAATAGGGGTTGTTTTAATGTTTGGTAGTATTTACTTTTTTGAATATGCCGTTCCGGTAATTTTAATTTCTGCTATTTCATATCTTATGGGATGCATAAATACTTCTATCGTAATAACAAAAATTTTTAAACGCGGTACCGACATTCGCTTTATTGGAAGCGGAAACGCAGGATTTACAAATACACTGCGAACACTTGGCAAAAAAATGGCAATACTTACTTTTGCGGGTGATTTTCTTAAAGGAATTTTAGCGGTACTTATTGCAATATGGATTATATCGTTTTATCCGAACATTGCAAATGACTTTGTTGTTTATAAATGTATTTTGTGGTTTGCAGGTTCCTTGTGCGTTATCGGTCATATATATCCTTGCTTTTTCGGATTCAAAGGTGGCAAAGGCATACTTACTGCATGGTCTGTAAGTTTATTTATTGATTGGCGTGTGTTTTTAGTATTGATTTCAGTATTTTTACTTGTATTTATATTTAGTCGTATAGTTTCGTTAGCTTCGGTATTTGCTGCAATTTTATATCCAATATCAACTTTTTTGCTTACCTACTTTATAGATTACAAAAATTTTGGAGATATTTATTTCTGCGCTTTTCCGACAATGTGTTCTTTGCTTATATCGATGATTGTTTTATATAAGCACAGAGGAAATATAAGAAGATTATTAAGCGGACAAGAGAGCAAAATTACTGCTCATAAATAAATTTTAAAAGGTGATATTTTATGCAATCTTATGTTATACATTTAATCCGCCACGGCATGACAGACGCAAATATAAAGGGTCAATATGCGGGTTCTTGGGATATTCCTGTTTGTGCTCAGGGTGAAGAAAAACTAAAAAATTTGAAAAATAGTTTTAAGTATCCGCATGTAGAAAAAATCTACACCAGCCCACTTAGCAGATGTATTCAAACTTGTGGTATTATATATTCGGGTTTCGAGCCGATTATTGTGGACGGACTCAGGGAGTGTAATTTTGGCGATTGGGAAGGAAAAACGCCTTTCGAACTTTCCGAAGATCCAACACATTCGGAGTGGATGAAAAAAGGCAATAGTGTAATCCCGCCGAACGGCGAAAGCTGGAACGATATGTTTGAAAGAGTTTCACAGAGTTTTGAAGATATTGTAAAAACCATGATGACCGAAAAAATATTTTCATCTGCCATCTTTACGCACGGCGGCGTAATAATGTCTATCTTATATCGGTATGGACTCCCAAAAGCGGAATTTTTGGATTGGATGGTTGAAAACGGTTGCGGATATTCAGTAAGAATAACGCCGGGACTTTGGATGCGTGATAAAGTGTTTGAAGTTTATGATAGGCTTCCGATTGGCGCTGATGTAGAGCTTAGCGGTGGTTTAAAAAATGTAATCGATCATATGAAAAAAAGTAGAGAAAACTAATTTTTAAAAAGAAAGGAAGATGTTTTATGAGTAATTCAGAGCATTTGAGAAATATAGCAATAATTGCGCACGTAGACCACGGAAAAACAACTTTAGTTGACCAAATGCTCAAGCAAAGTGGTATATTTCGTACAAACGAAAGCGTTGAAGAAAGGGTTATGGATTCCAATGATTTGGAAAGAGAGCGCGGTATTACGATTCTTTCGAAAAATACTGCCGTTATGTATAAAGATATAAAGATAAATATAGTAGATACCCCCGGCCATGCTGATTTTGGCGGAGAAGTTGAACGTATACTTATGATGGTTGATGGCGTACTACTTTTGGTTGATGCCTTTGAAGGCTGCATGCCTCAAACAAGATTTGTTCTTAAAAAAGCTCTTAAACTTGGTAAAAAACCTATTGTTGTGGTAAATAAAATAGATAGAAACGGGGCAAGACCCGAAGAAGTTATAGATGAGGTTTTAGATTTATTTATTGAGCTTGGTGCTGATGAAAATCAGATAGAGTTTCCTGTTGTATATGCCTCTGGAAGAAATGGATATGCTTATATAAATAGTGGCGACACTCGAGAAAATTTAAAACCGCTGTTTGAAACAATAATTAATGAAGTGCCGTGCCCTAAAGGCGATGAAAACGGTCCATTACAAGTTTTAATTTCCAATATCGATTATGATGATTACGTAGGAAGAATAGGCGTTGGAAGGGTAGAAAGAGGAAAAGTACGCAGCGGGCAAAATGCCGTGCTTTGTACTCGTGAAGGTGAATTTAAAAACGTAAAAATAGGAAAACTTTATACGTTTGAAGGCCTTAAGCGTACGGAAACAGATGAGGCGAGTTTGGGTGAAATTATATCTATATCCGGTATAACCGGGCTTAATATAGGTGAAACTTTATGTGATTCTGAGCATGTTGAAGCCTTGCCGTTTGTAAAAATTGATGAACCGACTGTTTCTATGAATTTTATGGTTAATAACAGCCCTTTTGCGGGTAGGGAAGGAAAATTTGTAACTTCCAGAAACGTCCGTGATAGGCTTTTTAAAGAAATTGAGACGAATGTTTCCATGAGAGTTGAAGAAACGGATTCTGCCGATACTTTTAAAGTTTCCGGTCGAGGAGAACTGCATTTATCGATACTTATTGAAACCATGCGAAGAGAAGGCTACGAATTTCAGGTTTCAAGGCCAAAAGTTATAATGAAAGAAATTGACGGTAAACTATGTGAGCCTATGGAAATACTTAGCGTAGAAGTTCCCGAAGAATATGTGGGGACGGTAATAGAAAAAATAGGCTCCAGAAAAGCCGAGATGATAAGTATGAATCCGAAAGATGGCGGCATGACACTGCTGGAGTTTAAAGTTCCCTCAAGAGCTATAATAGGATATCGATCTGAATTTTTAACCGATACTAACGGTAAAGGCATTTTAAACCAAATGTTCGATTCTTATGAGCCGTATAAAGGAGAAATCATTCAAAGACATCATGGTTCGCTGGTTGCTCACGAAACTGGGGTATCAACGGGATATGGTTTATTTGCTTCGCAAGACAGAGGAAGGTTATTTATCGGACCCGGTGTTGATGTTTATGAAGGTATGGTTGTAGGGTCAACTCCTAAAGTTGAAGACATTACCGTCAATGTTTGCAAGAAAAAGCATGTAACCAATATGCGTGCTGCCGGTTCGGATGAAGCTTTAAAACTAACGCCTCCGAGTATTTTAAGTCTTGAACAGTCCATAGAATTTCTTGATGATGACGAACTTTTGGAAGTAACACCGAAAAATATAAGAATACGTAAAAAGATTCTTGATAAAACAATGAGACTCCGCAGTAAAGTGCAGAAAAACTCTTAAAATTTAAAAGTAATCTCCCCGAGTATTAAGCCCGGGGAGATTTTTTATGGTAAATTCACGTTTTTACACATGATTTATTATGGCATTTACACTAACATTAAAAACCATATTGCAGAAACATATGCTATTCTATTATAATTACAAGCGAATAAAAATAATGAGGAAGATTAACCTTGAAAAACAAGCTAAAAGTTTTTGTTTCACTCTTTGCGTTTTTAAGTACCATTATTTTTTGCGCTTCATTCGGCAATAAGGTGCTGGCGTCTGCTTTGGATGACGAACCCGTAGACGTAATTATTAAATACATCGATCTAACAGACAAGCATTTAAAAAGAGAAGGCGTACCTCAGATTAAAAAAGACTATGATAATGAAGAGTTACGCTACGCACTAAGATCAATCGATAAGAATATGCCTTGGGTAAGAAAGACTTTTATTGTTATGCCCAATGAAAAAGTAAGATTTTTAAAAGATAAAGATTTAATAAGCGATAAGATAGTATACGTTAAAGATAAAGATTTAGTGGGCTTTGATAGCGCATCATGCACTGTATATGAGCTTAACCTTTGGAGAATGGGCAAATTTGGATGTTCAAAAAATTTCATATACATGAATGATGATTATTTTATAGGTAAGCCGGTTAAGAAATCGGACTTCTTCTATGAAGAAAATGGTAAAGTTGTTCCTTATGTTCTATACAATAAAGGTCTCGGAAGAGGCAAAAACGCCGAAATTCACGCACGTTTGAGAGAACTATCACAGCAAGTAAATTCTACCAATAAAAATGCTCACTCAAGTGCAGGATTTCAGTATCAAAAGCTCTCCAGCATTGAGTTCCTCTATAATATCCTTGGCAAAAATATTATAACACCTGCCGGTGATTACCATTACTTTCCACATAATGCTCAGGGAGAAAATATAGACGAACTGAAGGAAGTTCATGATTGGATTAAAAATAAATATAAATATGCCGATGATTGCCTCCAGGCTAAGTGTAGAAGACAGCATTCGTTGGTGCAACAAACAGTTTATACTTTTTACATACTAAATAAGTACAATAGAAAAGTTAATAATTTAAGAGGTGACTATATTGATCTGCATTGGGCGAGCTCAGCTAACCTAAATGTACCTCTCTTTTGTATAAATACCGGCGGAAATATGAATTATACAGATGCGGATTACGCTAAAGCCAGGGCAGTAATGAATAAAGCTTTTCCGATACCCACAAAGTATGAAAAACAAGATTTAGCGGATGGTGTGTATGTCATCGAGAGTGCTTTACAGAAAAATAAAGTTTTAGATATAGCAGAGGCGAGCAGTAAAGATAATGCCAATTTACAGCTCTGGGATAGAAATGGCACAAACGCTCAGAAATTTAGAGTTAGTTACGATAAAACCAAAGGATTTTACACGATCTCACCGCTTTGTTCAGGCAAAAATTTGGGAGTAAGAGGAACAAACGCCAATATTTTGCAGTGTAATAAAAATAACAACAAAACTCAAAAATGGCATTTAATTTCTGCGGGTCGTGGCTATTTCTACATATCTTCAAACAGTAATAGCCTTTTTGCAGATGTAAGTATATCTAATACGAGAAATGGTACGAACGTTCGCTGTTGGGAACCAAACGGTACCAATGCTCAGAAGTTTAGATTTATTAGGCAATAACAAATTATAAATTTTAGTAAAATTTAAGACAAACAACCGATCTCCAAATAGCTGACGGTTGTTTGTTTTTTGCAATTATAAGCCTTGTAAATTTAATTAAAATTATAGATAATAAAAATGGTTAATAATAGGGGACTATGTCTTTAGCGTACGATTTTTGCGTATGGGAAAACCACATATTTTGCCATTATTATATGTTATATAGAAAATCTTGCGTTTGTTTGATATAATTCATTTGTCTTAGCGCAACGGATTTAAACCTAAATGGGGGATGTAAATGATTAGTTATGGATTAAAAGATAAAGTGGCTATAATTACGGGGGCAAATAATCCGCAGGGGATTGGGGCAACAACAGCTTTTGCTTTTGCACGTGAAGGAGCAAAGCCGGTTTTGATATATAAAAAAATTCCCATGCGGTTTGATGAAAATAAAATCGATAAAAATGGACCTGATAGATACTACAAAGCAAATTCGGGAAACGCAGATGTTGTAGAAGGTAAGCTTAAAGAAATGAATGCTGATTATATTATTTTAGAAAGCGACATTTCCGATGAAAACTCTGTAAAGGAAATCTATTCGGCGGTTATAAAAAAATACGGGAAAATTGATATTTTGGTTAATAATGCGGCGGCGGCCGATATGGACGGTATTGATACAATCGAAAAAATCACCCAAAATGTGATTGATGATACGTTTGCAGTCAATGTTCGAGGCAGTATTTTAATGATAAGGGAATTTATCAATCATCGCAGTGCTTATGGAAGAATTATAAATATTTCTACGGATGCATCACAGGTTTTTGCAGGTCAAATTACATATGGAGCAAGTAAGGCGGCCTTGGAAGCGCTCACTCGAAGCATTGCTCTTGAGGTAGGAAAATATGGAATCACAGTGAACTGCGTTGCACCCGGACCAACTCAAACAGGGTGGATCGATAACGATTTGGAAAAATCGGTTGTTCCGCTAATTCCAATGGGAAAATTAATCGAGCCGGAGGATATTGCCGAAACCATTTTATTTTTGGCAAGCAAGCAATCAAAAATGCTCACGGGACAAATAATAAAAGTTTCCGGCGGACACGCACTTTAATTTGTAATTTACCTATTATATAAATGGTATTTACCAATATTGTAAGTTCCATAAGCATGAAAACTCCCTGTGCCAAAAAACACAGGGAGTAAATTTGGTAAAAATATTTAATTAACCTTCATTTTTTATTTCATTATCCTGTCCTTATTCGTTTGAATTTTGTTGCTGATCTGCATTTTCGTTCGTGATAGCATCCGGATGTTCGGATTTTAGCTTATCATAAAGTTGTTGTTGATTTAAAGATTTTAACTCATCAACTGCACTTTGATTCGATAGCATGTAAATCGTATTGTCTTGGACGTCTATGGAAACATAGTCTTTTTTAGCTTGTTCGTCATCTTTGAGGCTATCGTATGCTTTTTGTGCGGCTTCTTTACTGTCATATGTTCTTGCAACTTCTATATTTTGTAAAGTTCCGTCTTTGTAATAGTAATAAGTATCGTTTTTATATTCGCCGTTATTATGAACTAAAGATACGCCGTCGTTTTCGTTGGTCAACATGAATTTTCCTTTTTCGAGATTGTCTACGGAAATCATGTTTTTGGTGTTCTGATCGTTATCATCATCTGTATCTTGTTCTACCACTGCGCTGTTATCGTTTGCATCGGGTACAACAGTTCCGACATTTTCTCCGGAGGTTTCATTCTTATTTCCGCATCCGGCCAGAGCTGAAACCAACAATGCAATGATCGCCATAGATAAAAACTTCTTTTTCATAAAAATTCCTCCTATATAAACTACATTAGTATACATTATATATATTAATTTTGTGGTGTCAATAGTTTTATGTGTAAAAAAATTATTAAAATATTGTTTTGATGTAAAATATTAAAAATGATATAATAAAACTATTATACTATTTCATGGGAGATTTTATGACTAATACAGAAAAAGCAATGTTTGTGGTTAAGGAGTTAAAAAAAGCCTATCCAACTCCGAGATGTACCCTTAATTTTTCAAATCCGTTAGAGTTGTTAATAGCAATAAGACTTTCAGCGCAGTGTACGGATGAGCGAGTTAATAAAGTAACACCTGCCTTATTTTCAAATTATCGTACTTTGGAGGATTTTGCGAGCGCCAAACCGAAGGATATAGAAAAATACATATACTCATGTGGGTTTTATAAAACAAAATCAGAAAATATAGTTAATATGTGTAAAGATATAATAAATGGATTTGGCGGAAGAATTCCCGATAATATGGAGGGTCTTCTTTCTTTGCCCGGAATCGGACGAAAAACGGCAAATTTATTTTTAGGAGAAGTTTATGGTAAAGCTGCGCTTGTGGTGGACACGCACTTTACAAAGGTTACCAAGCGAGTTGGATTTCATGATACAAAAGATCCATTCAAAATTGAAATGATCATGTTAAATTATATTCCACCGGAAGAATCACTGAATTTCTGTCACAGAGTAGTAGAACACGGAAGAAAAATTTGTACGGCACATTCTCCAGATTGTAATTTGTGCTGTATAAAAAAAGTTTGTAATTATTTTAAAAATATGCCCAAAAGCAGTTAAATTGCGCTGTGTGTTGTGATATAGATAAGTGAAACCAGATTTAACAGAGTGTTTGACTTTTTGTAATGAATGTGTTACAATAATGGTGAAAAGGCATTCAAAACAAGGAGGAAATACTTATGCCAAACAAAAATAAAGCTCAGGAATGGTTACAGACAACCGTGTTAGCTATGGGTAGTGTGGCGCTTGCTACAACATCGGTAGCAATGATATATTTAACTTCGCTAGCTCATCAAGGTAAGGGGGCCTTAGCTAGGCTAGATACGGCTGTAGATCAGTTAATGGGTAATGCTCCTCATACCGAAGGTTCTGCAGTTGCGGAATTGGGTCCGACTCTTCGTGCTCTGGCGGATGTACTTAGAGAAGTACATGATAGAGAACTAATTGATCGGTTTTCGACGGTACTCGGAGATGTCCACGATGAAGAACTAGCTGCTCGATTGACTATGTTGGTAGATCAACTAAATGGGTCCTATGTAATGATTCCTCGCCAAGATGTTGAATTTATCATTACAGGATTAAACGATGTTAAAGCGCATTACGATCGTCTTGATGCTAGCGGAAAAGCTGCTGTGCAGCGCAATGTTTTCCAGAGCCATAGAAGTCGTGGCATAGAAGATCTTCCTACGTTTACCGATAGAATGATGTCCGGTATATTTAATTTTGCGAGTGTATTGCAAAATTATCTGCGGTTAAACTGTGGGGTATTTGCTATCTCCAATATAACACGTGGACTTGTTGAAGCATTGAGAACATTTGAAGCAAACAGTAGCGAGGGTGGAAGTTATACCGTAGGATCGTATAGCAGTGATTTGCGTCGTGTTTTAGATTCAGCCGCACCATTAGCTGCTTTCATGGTTGTAACCACAGACGGTAGACCTCCTCGTCTCCATAACTTGGTTAATACGGTGCCGGATACAGTGCGTAACGTGCAGACTGGATGGTTTGGTAATTTGCTCAGATGGATTGGAGTTCTACCACAGTAAGCTGTAAGATGATTAATAATTTATTGTTGCATTAAAATTAAATAAAAGACTATGAGGGAAAGAGTAGTTAATGTAAGTCATTCAGAGAGAAAAACATTTGCTGAAAGTTTTTTATGGCAAGCATTAACGAAAACCATTCCGGAGTCGCAGTGCCGAAAAGTTTTAGTAAGCATTGCCGCAGGGCCTGCGTTAATGGTTAAATGAAGTTAAAAAACAAGGTGGAACCGTGCAATATAATGCACCCTTGATTTAAAGATGGAAAACACCATCTTTTCAAGGGTGTTTTTGTCATATAAAGTCGAAAGGAGATTATATTTATGAAAGTTATTTACAAAGATGGAATGGTTGCGGAGTGTCCGCAAGAAAAAGAGCTGGAGGTTTTAAGGCATTCAGCTGCCCACATTATGGCGCAAGCTATAAAAAGATTGTTTCCGAATGCCGATTTTGGCTACGGCCCTGCAACTGAGAGGGGATTTTACTACGATGTCGACTTGGGAGATACCAAATTAACAGATGAAGATCTTGAAAAAATAGAAAAAGAAATGGGTAAAATAGTAAAAGAAAATTTACCGATAAAACCCTTTATTTTGCCCCGTGACGAAGCGATAAAGTTTATGAACGAACGTGGCGCAAAATATAAAGCGGAACACATTTTGGATTTACCGGAAGGTGCGGTCATAAGTTTCTATCAGCAAGGTGATTACGTAGATATGTGCGTTGGGCCACACATATGCTATACAAAGGCACTCAAAGCTTTTAAAATTACCGGTCAATCGGGTGCTTACTGGAAAAATGATAAAAATAATAAGATGCTTACCCGTATAAACGGAATTGCTTTTAGAACTAAAGATGAACTTGAAGAGCATCTTAAGTTTTTGGAAGAAGCAGAGCGCCGTGACCACCGTAAAATCGGTAAAGAAATGGACCTCTTTATGTTTTCGGAAGAAGCGCCCGGGTTTCCGTTCTTTTTACCAAATGGCACCATTTTAAAGAATAGTCTTATTAAGTACTGGAGAGAACTCCATGTCCGTGAAAACTATGTGGAAGTAAATACTCCCATGATAATGAACCGTCATCTGTGGGAAACAAGCGGACACTGGGAGCATTACAAAGATAATATGTATTCAACGCAGATTGACGATGAAGTTTATTGCGTAAAACCAATGAACTGTCCGGGCGGAGTTATGGTATATAAAAATAAACCCCACAGCTATCGTGAACTACCCATGAGGGTAGGAGAACTCGGCTTGGTTCACAGGCATGAATTAAAAGGGGCTCTACATGGGCTTTTCCGCGTTCGCTGTTTTACGCAAGATGATGCACATATTTTTATGCGCCGCGAACAAATTACCGATGAAATTTTAGGTGTCGTGCATTTAATAGATGAAGTATACTCAAAATTCGGGTTTGAATACTTTATAGAGCTTTCCACAAGGCCGGAAGACAGCATGGGAAGCGATGAAGATTGGGAAGATGCAACAAACGGTCTTAAGCACGCTTTGGAAAAATTAAACGTTCCTTATACAATCAATGAGGGTGACGGGGCTTTTTACGGACCTAAAATAGACTTCCATTTAAGAGATTCTATCGGAAGAACGTGGCAATGCGGTACAGTGCAGCTTGATTTTCAAATGCCGCTTAATTTCGATTTGGAATATATAGATAGCGAAGGCAAAAAGCAGCGTCCTATAATGGTTCATAGAGTATGCTTTGGCTCAATTGAACGTTTTATAGGTATTTTAACCGAACATTTTGCAGGTAAATTCCCTGTTTGGTTAGCGCCACTCCAAGTTAAAATTCTAACATTACCCGGAACCAATCTTAAGTTTGCCGGTGAATTACATGAAAGATTAATAAGCGAAGGAATAAGATGCAAGCTTGATGACAGAAACGAAAAAATAGGTTATAAAGTAAGAGAGGCAAGGCAGATAGACCGTGTTCCGTACATGCTTATTATTGGTAAAAACGAAATTGAAACAAAAACACTTTCCGTAAGAGATAGAGATACCGATAAAACAACTCCTATGGAAGTCCAAGAGTTTATAGATATTGTGAAAAAACAAATTAATGAACGCTCGTAATATAGTAAGTAAAACACATGCCAAAATAATATTTGGTGTGTGTTTTTAAGTTATAGGAGCAATTTAATATATGAGAGCCAATACTTTTTGATTTATGATATAATTTAACTATCATATTTTTCTTTTATAAGGGAGAAGTTATATTTGGAAAATCTTTGTGATATTCATGTTGTAAAAGATATCTTAAAAAAATATGGATTTAATTTTTCAAAATCGCTTGGGCAAAATTTTATTATAAATTCCACGGTTTGTCCACGTATGGCTCAAAGTTGTTTGGAATCCGATGACAGTGGAGTGCTAGAAGTGGGGCCGGGAATAGGGGTGCTTACTTCCGAACTTGCAAAAAGATTTAAAAAAGTAGTCTCCGTGGAAATTGATAAAAAACTAATTCCCATACTCAAAGAAACCGTGGGAGAGTATTCTAATATAAAGATAATTAACCAAGATATTTTAAAATTGGATTTAGAAAAACTTTTGCAAGATGAATTTAGTAATTGCAGTGAGGTAAATATTTGTGCAAATTTGCCTTACTATATAACGTCCGAAATAATAATGTATCTTTTAGAAAACAATCCCGGTTTTTCATCTCTGACCGTTATGGTACAAAAGGAAGCAGCAGAACGCATATGTGCTCTGCCCGGCACGCGAAACTCCGGCGCCATAAGTTTGGCTGTTAGATATTATGGTGACCCCCAAGTTTTGTTTGATGTAGGAAAAAATTCGTTTATTCCTAGTCCAAATGTGGATTCGAGTGTTATAAAAATAAACATAAGCAGCGCAAACGCACAAAGGGTAAATAATAAAAAAATGTTTTTTAAGGTTGTACGGGCAGCTTTTGCGCAGCGCAGAAAAAATATTTTAAATTCAATAAGTGCAAGACTTAAAATATCAAAAGAAAGCTTAAAATCAGTGCTTGAAAAATTAAATATAGATTCTACCAAAAGGGCCGAACAATTAAAAATGGAAGAATTTATTAATATATCAAATAATTTATAAAATTAATCCGCTAAATTAATTAGCGGATGTTTTTTTGTTTCTTAATTCTTTAAAAAAATTTGTCAGTATAGCTGAACACTCGCTTTCGAGTACGCCACCGATCAGTTTGGGTTTATGATTATAAGGAAGATCAAATAAATTTATTACCGTACCGCAGGACCCCGCTTTTGGATCTTTGGTACCATAGACAACGGTTGGTATTCTGGAATTTATTATCGCGCCAGCACACATTGGGCACGGTTCGAGCGTAACATAAAGAGTACAGTTTAAAAGCCGCCAGCTTCCAAGTTCCTCACAAGCTTTAAAAATTGCCTCTGTTTCTGCGTGTGAAAGAGCATTTTTGTGTGTTTCTCTATGATTTCTACCTCTGGCTACTATTTCGTTTTCATAGACTATTACCGCTCCGACGGGAACTTCGAGTTCATCTGCTGATTTTTTCGCTTCCTTTAGCGCTTCCAACATAAATTTTTCATCATAATCTTTTTGCATCATTTTATATACTACCTTTTTAAACAATCATTTCAGAGGTTATTATACTATTTTTCAAAAAAATTGTTAAAGTCGTTTTTGGAGGTATCGTCAGTAATTTCTTGCAAATGTGATTTTCTTTTAAAAAATAAATATACAGCAGCAGATAACACTAAAATAATAAAGGTGACTATCCAATAAATCTTATTGTTTTTTAAAGATGATTGGATGATTTGACCTTCATTTTCGATTTTATTATCATCCGAGTTTTCTTCATCTTCATCAAATTTTTCTTCGTCGGTTTCTTCTTTGGAATTTTTGGATTTTGAGTGTTTATGATTTTTATATGCTTTGCTGCGATGTTTTTTAGATGTGTGTTTTGAATTTTCGGAGTCAGTATCGCTGCATGCGGATTCGCTTTTTGCTTTATTGTGTTTGGAAACTTTATCACTGTATTCGGTTTCAGACGAATTCACACTTCTTTTTATTTCGATCAAATAGGATAAACTTTGGGTTTTGTTTTTAGCTATAATATTTATGTACGTAATCGACCCCGGTGCGCCCAGTTTGTGTTTGCTGACTTTTACTTGCGTGTTTTTACTTATAGGCACCACATCAAAGTAAATTTCTTGTACTTCCCTTGGCACTTCCATTTTATATTTTGAAATATTTGGGTCAAACGATGGACTTAAAGCTCCGATACTTGGAATTATAGATTTTAAACGGCAATCACAAGGTGGGCAGTTTTGAGGACGGCTTTTATTTGAATTGGAAGGGGCACTTATTTTAGTGGCATTATTTGGAGTTGGTATGTCATTGTGTATGGTAACTTCCGTAAACTCGGATAGAAGTTGCTTTCTTGTTTTGCAATCGATTATATCCGTTTGAAAATATGATTGGCAGCAACTATCTGACTTGCAAACGAAAGAAACTTTATAAATTTCTGAAAAACTATTAGATAATAATACAACCCGTGGTTTTAGTGGATTGAATTTTATTTCTATTCCGTCGTCAAAATATTCTATGCTTACATCTTTTTCTGATATGCTTTCGCTTGGTATAATTCCTTTAAAATCAAATAGGCTGTTATTGAATTTTATTTTTAAAATAAAGTTGCCCAGTTTTGAATAATCATTACGCCTTCCCCGTAGATTTAAATCTATAGTAAACGAATCTTTATTACTAAGAGTTTGGCAGCTATGATTTATACCAAATTGGTAACGCAGCGCATCGGTATTGGAAAAGATTCCAAAAACGGACATTATAAAAACTATAACTAAACTTATCAAACTAATTTTTTTAAATTTCATAATTATTATTCCTTAAAAATATTTTATTAAATTTGTAGGATGTGCTATAATGCAAAAAAGGGGGAATGTAAAAATGAATTTTGTTCAAAATACTATTAAATATTTCAGGGTTTTATTTGAAGAATCTTCTTCTAAATTGCTTCAAAGCGTGTTAATTTTGGTTATTGGTTGGTGGATTGTAAATAAGGTTTGCAAGATTGCCACAATATTTTTCCAAAAAGGAATTTCGGATAAAGGCATAATTTCTTTTTTAAATTCTATAATTAAATTTTCTCTGAGGCTTGTTTTGCTTCTTATTGTCATGGCAACTTTGGGAATGGACGTTACATCCCTTATGGCTGCGGTTGCTGCCTCGTTGGTTGCAATAGGAATTGCTCTTAAAGATAATATTTCTAATTTGGTAAGCGGTATAATACTGGTTGTAAGTAAGCCCATACACGTTGGCGATTTGATTGAATTTGACGGAGTAAAGGGTAAAGTTTTAAAAATCGAAATGATGTTTACCACCTTAAAATCAGATGCAGACAACGAACTCGTTATTGCTCCAAACTCTAAGCTTGTTTCAAACAATATCAAACGGGTCAGCGAATACAATATGACTAAAGTTGAAAAATCCTATACGTCAAGTTCAAATTGTGATAAAATTAAAGAGATGAAACTTTTATTCCAAAAAGAGCTAATCTTAAACAAAAAAATAATGTCCATGCCTGCGCCTGAAGTTAAATTGGTACCTGAGCAAAACGGCTTTAGTTTATATGTTAGAATTTGGACTCAGAATAAGTATAAAGAGGTTATTGGGCAGGATATTGACAAAATTGTTAAAAAGATTTTTTCTAAATATAATTTGGAATTAATTTAATTATAGCATAAAATCAATTAAAAATCAAACTGAAATTGAGAAGGAAAATTTATGGGCAATGATGCATTTTCTGCCGGAGTAGTACCGGGGGGGTTGAAGGATAAACAAGAAATCAAAATTTTGATTTGTTTTCTTTTGCATAATACAGATCATAATTTAACAAAAAACGATATTACCTCCATACTTCAAATGCAGGGTTTAGCCAATTATTTTGAGCTTAGCCAAGCGTTTGAGGAGATGGTTGCCGGCAAAAATATCACTTTGGATAAAGAAAATAATAACTATATCTTGACTCCCACGGGAAAAATGATAGTTGATGAGCTTGGATCATCGTTGCCGGTTTCCGTCAGAGAAAAAGCATTAAATAGCGCCAAGCGTTACTTTTCAAGACTTAAAAGTGAAAAAGAAAACACGGTAACAATCAGAAAAAGTCAGTTTGGATACAGTGTTTCGTGTAAAGTTTCCGGTGGGGAGTTTAATATGATGGAACTTAAACTTTATGCACCGGATATGCATACCGCCGTTACAATAAGGGATAATTTTTATCATGATCCGAGCGCAGTTTACGAAAGCGTTATTTCTATACTAGGTAGAGATTAATTGCTTTTATGTACCAGACCGCGAACTTGACAGCATTCTACAATATTATATAATATAAATATGAAACCAAAATACTTTCCGGAGGTGTGAAAGTTAGGTTTTATGGTTTTAAAAGATATAAAGTCGATGTCCCTGCCGGAATTAAAGAGTGATTTCGAAGCTCTTTCCGAACCATCGTACAGAGCATCTCAAGTTTACTCGTGGCTGAGCAAAGGTGTTTACTCTTTTGACGATATGACAAATTTGCCGGGAACTTTCAGAGAAATTTTGAAATCCAAATACTATATCACAAAGTTAAATATAAAAGATAAGAAAGTTTCTATTGACGGAACGGTAAAATATTTATTTGAATTGTCAGACGGGGAACTGATAGAGTCCGTACTTATGAACTATAAGCATGGCTATTCCATGTGCCTATCTACTCAAGCGGGATGCAAGATGGGATGCTCGTTTTGTTCTACCGGGAAGTGCGGATTTTCAAGGAATTTGAGCTCTTCCGAAATACTTGCCCAGATAGAATCAGCGCAGTTAGACAGTGGCATTAAGATTTCTAACATAGTCCTTATGGGAATGGGGGAACCGCTTGATAATTATCCGAATGTATTAAAGTTTTTAAAGCTGGTAACATCCCCGGATGGTTTAAATATAGGGGCAAGGCATATTTCACTTTCCACGTGTGGTTTAGTCGATAAAATATATAAGCTTGCGGAAGAGAAAATGCCCATTACTTTATCAGTTTCTTTGCACGCTCCAAATGATGAAATTCGTAATAAGATTATGAAGATAAACAGAAAATGGAATATTAAAGAGCTTATTAAAGCATGCGAAGATTATATTTCTTATACAAATCGGAGAATTTCCTTTGAATATGCAATGATAGATAATTTAAACGATACACCCGAATGTGCAAATGAACTTGCAGAGTTACTGAAAGGAATGCTGTGTCATGTTAATTTAATTCCGCTCAATGGCGCACATCAAGAGAGCCGCTTAAAAAAGAGCCCTAATAATAGAATTTATCAATTCAAGCAAGTTTTAGAAAAAAGAGGAATAACAACAACCATACGAAGAACGCTTGGAGAAGATATAGAGGCTTCGTGTGGGCAGCTTAAGAATAAATATTTAAAAACTTCCGAATGATATTTGTATAAAAAGGAGGAATGGTATGGAGTTTTACCACAAAACAGATGTTGGCGCATTAAGAAAGGTTAATCAAGACGCTGTGGCTTCAAAAGTTCTAAGTCCAAATTTTGCGTGGTCGCTTATTTGCGACGGAATGGGTGGAGCTAACGGCGGAGATGTGGCAAGCAATTTGGCAGTAAGCGAAGTTTCAAATTACCTCGATGAAAATTTAAGCGAAAATATGAGTTTGGAAGAAATAAAAGTTTTGATGTATAATGCGATTGAAAATGCAAATAATAAAATTTTTGAAAAATCATTAAAACATGCAGAATTTAGCAACATGGGTACAACCATTGTACTTTGTATCGTTAAAGATAAAACTCTTAGCATAATGTATGCAGGGGATAGCAGAGTATATCTATTATCAAAATCAGGAATTACGCAGCTTACAAAAGATCATTCCGTAGTACAAGAGATGGTAGATAGCGGAGAAATTACGCCTGAAGATGCAAAAAATCACCCTCAAAAAAATATAATAACAAGGGCGCTTGGAGTCAGGGAAAATATACAACTTGACTACGTAAAAGAAAATTTAAACTCAAATGATATTATATTACTATGTACCGATGGTTTAACTAACGAAATTTCAGACGATGATATATATAATTTCTGCATGAATAATGCAATTTCTGAAATTCCGGAAAAACTTATCAGGGCGGCAAATATATCCGGTGGGCGAGATAACATAACCGTTTCGGTGGCTCAAATTTAAAATTATAATTTGATTGGGGATAAAAAATTGGATAAATATACTGGTAAGCGATTAGATGCAAGATATGAAATACAAGAGCTTATAGGCGTTGGCGGTATGGCAGTTGTTTATAGAGCTTATGACGTTGTTGAAGATAGGATTGTCGCCGTTAAAATTTTGAAAGATGAATTTTTGGGTAACAAAGATTTTATCAGAAGATTTAAAAATGAATCAAAAGCAATTGCAGTACTTGCTCATCCCAACATAGTAAAAGTTTATGACGTAAGTTTCGGAACAAAAATACAGTATATAGTAATGGAATATATTGATGGCATAACGCTTAAGGAATATATTTCAAAGCAAAAAATAATTGATTGGAAAGATGCCGTATATTTTACGCATCAGATTTTATCCGCTTTAAACCATGCGCATGAAAAAGGCGTTATTCACCGTGATATAAAACCACAAAATATAATGTTGCTTGCCGATGGTACCATAAAAGTTACGGATTTTGGTATTGCAAGGTTTTCGAGTAATGAAACACAAACAATGACGGATAGAGCAATCGGTTCGGTACACTATATCTCCCCTGAACAGGCAAAGGGCGGAGTCATAGATGAAAAAGCGGACATATACTCCGTTGGAGTTATGCTTTATGAAATGATAACGGGAAAATTGCCGTTTGAAGCCGACAATGCGGTTTCAGTTGCAATAATGCAAATGCAGTCTTCCCCAAGATCCCCAAGAGAGATAAATCCTGATATACCCGAAGGCTTGGAGCAAATCACCTTGAAAGCAATGCAAAAATCGCCTTCAAATCGTTATTTGTCAGCGCAAAATATGATAAAAGATATTGAAAAATTCGAAAATGATCCTCAAATTCATTTTGATTATCAATATTTTGTAGATGATAATCCCACCAAGTTTATGTTAGATGATGACCTCAGCAAAGGAAAATCATCATACGGCGATAATTATAATTATAAAAACGAAAAGAAAAAGAAAGCAAAAGCCGGATTTATAATGGGTGGAATAGCAGTTGCTGTTGGAATTTTTGCTTTAATATTTGTATTTATTACGATGTTTACATCGTGCGGTAAAGGTTATGCAAGGGACGTAGACGTACCGAACTTTATCGGATTAAAGCTTTCTGACGTCCAAAATAATCCAGATTACAAATTTGTTTGGAACGTAGAAACGGCATATGACCCAAACAAGGCAGAAGGAATTATTATTGACCAAGACCCCCTTCCAAACTCTAAAAAAGTCAAAGAAGGTTCAACAATAACTTTAACCGTAAATAGCTCCGGCGTTATTGTTACCGTTCCGGCCGTCAAAGGTTTAACCGAAGATGTTGCAAAAATGAAAATTTCAAAAGCCGGACTGAAATGTGACGTTCTAATGATTGTAGACGAAAGCACCGCAAGCGGAATTGTATGTAACGTTGATCCGAGCGAAGGAAGTAAGGTAACTTCAGATACAACCATACGTCTCTACGTTAGTAAAGGGCCGTCCGAAGAAAAAGTTGTTGTTCCTGACGTTTTAAATAAATCACTTGATGCCGCCAGAAGTACCATTACAGCTGCGGGACTGAGCGTATCGGATAATATAGCACGTGAAAGTAGCGACAAACCTAAAGATACTGTAATTTCTATGGATCCTCTTCCGGGAAATGAAGTAAATAAAAATTCGGCCGTCAAACTCACCTTAAGCTCAGGCGTTAAGAGAGAAAAAAAATATGAGGTGGTAGTGGATTTACCTGCCAATGTAAACCACGATGTGACAGTAACAACATATATAAACGGTGTTTTGGATAGTACAAAAAAGGTAAATCCGTCGCTTTACGGAACGTACACCTTTAACGTCAAAGGTAACGAAGGGAAAATCAATGTAAGTGTTAATTTAGATGGCGCTCAGTATAGGGTGTATGAAGTTAACTTTGATGCATCATCTAATAATGTTAAAAGAGTAAAATCTTTTTCATATTCCGATCCGGCAAAATCCAAATCCAAGTCGAGAGACGAATCCGATGAGTACGATGATTAATAATTAAAATAAATTAAAAAGAATAGAGGTGGGCGCTTTGGATAAAAAAATTGTTATATCCGGAGGGCAAAAATTAAGAGGAACAGTTTCGATTAGCGGAGCTAAAAATGCTGCTGTGGCAATACTTCCGGCTGCGGTGCTCTCGGATGATGTTTGCAGAATTGAAAATATACCCAGTATAAAAGATATTACTTTGATGTGCAGAATACTTTCCGATATGGGCGCAAATATAAAACTTATAAATAAAAATACTATTGAAATAGATCCAAGGGGCATGTCGTCCACGGCAGCTCCCAGCGAACTTATGAGAAGCATGCGTGCTTCAAGTTATCTTTTAGGTGTTTTGCTTTCAAAATTTGGAGAGGCAAATGTTTATCTTCCGGGGGGATGCGATTTTGGTTTAAGGCCGATAGATCAGCACTTAAAAGGATTTGAAGCGTTGGGCGCTAATTATTCTTTAGAAAACGGTATAGTTAAAGTCAAGTGCGAAAAACTACGTGGTGCACATATATATTTAGATGTGGTTTCAGTTGGAGCTACGATTAATATTATGTTAGCTTCCGTAAAGGCGCAGGGGCTTACTATTATTGAAAATGCAGCAAAAGAGCCACATATAGTTGATTTGGCGAATTTCTTAAATTGCATGGGTGCCGATATATTTGGCGCCGGAACTGATGTTATAAAAATAAAGGGTGTGAAAAATTTAAAAGGTGTTACGTATTCCATCATACCGGACCAAATTGAAGCCGGTACATATATGGTGGCAGCTGCCGCAACCGGCGGTGATATCGTTCTTGAAAACGTAATACCAAAGCATTTGGAATCCATAACGGCAAAACTCGAGGAAATGGGCGTTAAGTTTGAAGAGTTTGATGACGCTTTAAGGGTATATGCTGACGAAAAACTTAAAAAATGTAATATAAAAACAATGCCACACCCGGGATTTCCTACCGATATGCAGCCCCAGATTACTGCGCTTCTTTCAATTGCGGAAGGCACAAGCATGGTAACTGAATCGGTATGGGATAATCGTTTTAGGTACATTGATGAGCTTCACCGTATGGGCGCTAAAATATCGGTAGATGGTAGGGTGGCCGTAGTGGAAGGCGTAAAGAAACTCAAAGGAGCTGTTGTTAAAGCAACAGATTTACGTGCCGGTGCGGCATTGGTTATTGCCGGCCTTGTAGCGGAAGGAACCACCACTATTGAAAATGTAAAGCATATCGAGCGTGGATATGAAGATATAGTCGAAAAATTAAGAAAATTAGGGGCAGATATAAAAGTGGTTAGCCCCCAGTTTTGTGAGCCGATCGTATCGAGTCTTTAATAAAAACTAAATTGATTTAGCTTAATTTTAAAATACATAATATGAATTTGTTTTGGGGATACGTGTTTATATATGAGATTATGTCCTTTGTTTAGCGGCAGTAGTGGAAATTGCATTTATATTGAGTTTTCTAAGGATAATGCTATTCTGGTCGATGCCGGAAAAAGCAATAAACAACTCGAAAATTCTTTTAAAATTAATAATATTAATCCCAGCAATATAAAAGCAATTTTCATCACTCACGAACATAGTGATCATATTGCGGGGCTAAAGGTGTTCCTTAAAAACCATGATGTTAAAGTTTATGGCTCTGGGGGAACATTATCAGCTTTGCAAGAAAAAGGAATAATTTCTAAAAATGACTCTTTTGAAGTTTTAAAGAAGGCCGAAAAGGATTTGGATTTTTTTTCGGTCAAGCCTTTTTCAATTTCGCATGACTGCAAGGAAGGGTACGGATATTCTTTTATTTCGGGAAACGGAGAAAAAGTTTCAGTTTGTACGGATCTTGGATATGTTTCTAATGAAATAAAAAACGATTTAAAAGGCTCACATGCTGTTATTTTGGAATCAAATCACGACCAAATGATGCTGCAAAACGGCCCGTATCCATATTATTTAAAACGACGTATACTATCAGATGTAGGGCATCTTTCAAACGATTCTTGCGGAGAGTTACTGCCTTATTTAGTAAATAACGGGACTAAAAATATAGTACTGTCTCACTTAAGTGCACACAACAACTTACCTGATCTTGCTTTACAAACGTCTATTAGTTACCTTGCAAGGGAAAGTATGACTTGCAATAAAGATTTTTATTTGTCGATAGCACCAAGAGAAAACAAAAAGGATGTTTGCGTAGAGTTTTAAAAACTAATTTTTGAAGTTTTTGATTTTTATTTTGTAAAATATAATTCCCGGTATCAATGCAAAATAGAAACTTATAAACCTATAAATTATCATTGCCTGAATAATTTCATTTTCATAGAAAAAAGGTTTAAATAAGGTAAGAAACATATTTTCGGCCATACCCGCAGCTCCCGGTAGCGGAGTAAAAGAAGATATTGTTGTCGATACGTTTTGCGTGTAAGTCATAGATGCTATTGGGAAGCTACTGTGATTAAAAGTTTTAAATATAAAGAATGTTATTAAAAAAGAAAATGTCAATTGTAAAAATGTAAGAATAAAAAGCTTGAGGTTAAGTTTTTTATTCTTGCTTAAATTTTTGTTATTAACCGAAAAGTATTCTAATTTTTTAATTAATCTATCCACAGTTTTATTTTTATCTTTTACTATTCTTAATTTGTAAAGTATCGCTACAATAAATTTTGATACGTTTAAAGTAAAAGCTTTACTAATTGAAAAAATTATAACTAAAAATACAATCATTCCCTGAAATAATATTCCGGTAAGTATCAGAGGGCATAGGTAATCAACACAGTAGTTTTTTATCCGCCAATAATAAAGAAATGCCGATACCACGGAGTATATAAACAAACAAAGCTGATATATATAAAATTTACGCAAGAGCAACGAAACAGAATTTTTTTGATTTATACCATATTTTTTAAATTCTAAAATTTGCATGGGCTGCGCAGCTATTCCAAGAGGGGTAACGATAGTGAAATATTGCCCGACCATGGTAATCTTAAAGAAAAAAATATTTTTATAATTTTGATAGCATATTTTCTTTGCAAGTTCTTTTATTATAAAACTATCAAACACCCAAGATAAAATCATACATAAAAAAGCAAACTGCAAATATATGTAATTTAAACGCGGCAGTATATACCATAAATTCAGTAAGTTGTTGTTTTGAAAACAAAAATAAAGCAAAATGCCAAAAGAAACCGCAATTAAAACTATATTTACCGCGGTTTTAATTTTTTTATTTTGTGTGCTATCTTTTATAAGTTTTTTTATATTAAAAATAAAATTTTCCATACAAACTATTGTTAACGGAAAATTTTTTCAAATTCATTATTTATTTTTTTTAACTTTAATTTTTTTATTTCTGGGGGGTGCTTTAACTAAACTTATTAAATCAGGAATGCTTTTTTCTTTATTGGGAACAAAGGAACTGCCTGAAAAATAATCTATGGATTTTGTGGCTGACGCTATGTTTTCCCAAAATCCTTTAAAATTCATGGCATTGGCATGTAACATCAATATATAATAATAGCTTACTATTTTTACTTTTTGAGCATATACCCAAATATGGCCATTATAGTTTTTATAAACTTTTTCATTTTCTAAAAAATTTCTTATAACTCCGAGCGACTTTATAAAATCATTGATTTTCACAACGTTCATGGAATGCAGTATGCTGCTTTCACGGCTTGTGTAATTATAAAGAGCTTCTCCCAAAAACACTATTTTATCAGCATAATAAAACATTTTTGGAGATGTTGCTATATCTTCAAAATACATCTTATCAAACTTTAAATTATTATCAAAAAAAAGGCTTCGTTTAGAAAGTTTATTCCATACAAAATAATGAACTCCTATATCAAGTATCAATTTTCTAAGCGCCTTTGTTTTGGAGTAAACCCCGGGGAACGACGTAAACGGCATAAATATTTTTAGTTTTTTGGCCGGATAGTACATATTAAAATTGCAACAAGCAATATCCGCATCGCTATCAACCGCTGCCGTATATAGCAGTTCCAGAAACTTAGGCTCGAGATAGTCATCACTATCCATAAAACCTATATATTCTCCTCTGCTTTCCTTAATCCCCGTGTTTCTTGCAACAGAAGGGCCCTGATTTTCTTGATTTATAAGCCTAAAATTTTCATTTTCGCTACAAAACTTTTCTATAATATCAACGCTTCCATCTGTTGAGCCATCATTAACTATTATCAATTCAAAATCTTTAAATGTTTGATTTTGCACGGACCTAAGCGCTTTTTCAAGATATTTTTCAACGTTGTATACGGGCATTATTAAACTGACAACCGGTTTTTTTAATTTAAACTCTTTTTTCAAAACAAATGTTCCTTTCAAAATCTATTTTTTTAAATTTCTTCAGCTTCCTCAATTTTTTCCAGTTTTTCCGCTGTTTCTGCAATATTACCAACACGTGCAAACGGAGCAAAAACAACGATATTCATAAAGTATGTTATTATTCTCCAAACCAATATTGCCGATTTTATGGTGTTTTCTTTAAAGAAAATTTCAAAGAAAATATAAAAGCTTCCCTCGGCAGCTCCCGAACCACCCGGCAAAGGCATGAAAGAGGCAACCATTGTTACAAATGCCTGACCGGTTAACATATCAAAAAAATTAGCTCCGATAAAGTTAAACGAGCGATATATCGCATACGGTATTGCAAAAATTAAGGTAAGTTGCAAAATGGTCAAACCGAAAACAATTATAAACATTCGTTTGTTCTTGTAAAGTTTTATATTGCTTTCATGGAACTTCATAAGTTGCTGTTCTATCTTTTCGCTCTTTTCGGAAGCGTTTTTAATAATTTTGAATTTTGATAGTAACCTAAAACATTTTTTTATTATGGACGAGGTCAGTTTTCTGTTGAATGAAAACATTAAAACAAACAATATTACCACTGCGTGAGAGATAAACCCAAACAACGAAAGTCCTATCATTGCACCGCCCAAGTGACCTTTAAATATATCCAGATTACACATTAGAGCTACAAAACTATATAAGGTTATGGTTGTTTGATATATTAAAAACTTTTGTATCAGAGAAGATGTTGCGGCACCCGTATCAATTTTTTGCTTTTTCATAGAATAAAGCTGCATGGGTTGACCGCCTATGGCTCCCGGAGTGATAACACTAAAAAACTGCCCGACCGCAGTGGTTTTGAGCGATTTTTTAAGAGTAAAATCTTCTGCATAATTATGCGTAATTCTAAAAAGAACATATGCATCAATAAAAACGTTTGCAAATTGACAAAAAATTGCAACCGAAATCCACCACCAGTTGAATTTTTCTATATTATTTATAAGGTCTATAAATCCGTTTTCAGATACAAAAAAATAAACCACAAATCCAATAGGAACAAGTAGCATCAATATATTTAAAATAAGTCTTTTACCAATTTTACTTTTCAAAAGATTTTCCTCCGAAGAAGTTATTTAAATCCCCATAAACTTAGAATAACCTTATTTGGCATAAAGTCAAGTAAAACTAAGCGCAGTTGAAAAATATTGTCAGTGTACAACTTCATTTGAATATTATGACAAATATCAAGTTTGTTTATTTTAGAATAACTTTCCAAGAGGAGTGAAGCAAGAGTGTCAAAATTGATTATTGAAGGTTCAAGAAGACTCCATGGAAATATTAAAGTTCAGGGATCAAAAAATAGTATTTTGCCGATTTTGGCGGCCTCTGTTATGTGTAAAGATGAATGCATAATACACAATTGCCCCGATATTTTGGACGTCAAAATAACAAGGCGTATTCTGGAATATTTAGGATGCAAAACAAGTTTTGAAAACAATACTTTTATTGTTAATTCAAAAAATATTTTAAAAAATGATATACCTGACTTCTTGATGAGAGAGATGAGATCATCTATAATATTCTTAGGTTCTTTAATTTCCGGATTTGGTAGTGCAAATCTTTCCCTGCCCGGAGGGTGTGAACTGGGGCCAAGACCAATAGATATTCATTTAGATGGACTTCGTCAGCTTGGCATGAGAATTACCGAAAGCCATGGTATTTTAAAATGCGATAGCGGAAAAGGATTAATCGGTTGCAATATTGCTTTTTCTTTTCCGAGCGTTGGAGCAACGGAAAATTTGATTTTGGGTGCTGTCACTGCCAAGGGGACAACTATTATAACCAACGCCGCAAAAGAACCGGAAATAATTGATTTAATTGATTTTCTAAATAAGTGTGGTGCGAAAATTAAGTATTCTCATGAGGGTACAATAGTAATAACGGGAGTAACCAAGCTCCACGGCGCAGAACATACCGTAATATCGGATAGAATTGTGGCTATTACGTATATGTCGGCAGCTGCGGCTACTTCGAGCAATATTACAATAGAGAAGGTTATTGAAGAACATATAAGCTCCGTAATTCCAATTTTCGAGGAAGCGGGTTGCGTTATAATGTTTAAAGATAAGGATATTTTAAAAATAGATTCTCCAACAAGACCATATTTTAACAGAATAATACGAACCATGCCGTATCCCGGATTTCCAACCGATGCCCAAGCACCCGTTATGTCCATGACTGCCGTTGCGGACGGAACAAGCGTTTTTGTAGAAAATATTTTTTCAAACAGATATAAGCATGTTGGAGAACTTCTAAGACTCGGCGCAGATATAAAGGTTGAAGATAAAGTAGCAATTGTGGAGGGAGTAAAAAAGCTATCTGGCGCAAAAGTAACGGCAATGGATTTAAGAGGCGCAGCTTCATTGGTTGTTGCAGGGCTCAGCGCCGAAGGAATAACGGAAATCTCAGGGCTTAAACACATTGATAGAGGCTATGAACAAATAGAAAAAAATTTAAATATGTTGGGAGCTTCAGTAAAAAGAATTTAAACATATAGGGTGAAAAATCTATGAACAGGGAATTATCAAAAAAATCAAATATAAAGCGGCCAAAAAGACCTACCAAAAGGGGACTTAGAAAAAAAGTATTTTTAAAAAGGAAAAGAAGAAAACTTATATTCAGAAGGTTTTTTTTGGTTGCGATATGCCTATCCGTTGTTTTTTTGTTTTTTTTCGGTATACATTTTTCCCTTTCTAAATTTTTTACCATAAAAAATATATCGGTTCAGGGTAGCAGTAGCTATTCAGATGCCGAAGTGATCTCAGCCGGCGAACTACATACTAAACAAAATTTGCTCTTTTTAAATTCAAAGAAAGCCGAAAACAAAATTTATACATCGCTCCCAAATGTAGATGAAGTAAAAATTTCTAAAAAATTCCCGAATAATTTGATTATCTCTTTAGAAGATGCCATACCGACTTACCACTTGAAAATTGAAAACGAATATATTGTAATTAGCGCCAAAAATAAATTTTTAGCTAAGTTTTCAGAACCTCCCGATAATACTGTCGGGCTAATTGGAATAGAGGCGGAAATTAAAGAAAACGGAAAAGTGGAGTACAGAAATCCTGAGTCTTTAAAGCTTATGGAGGAAATTTTAAATACGCTTAGAAGTAAAGAAATTGAGAACATAAATGAGGTAGACATTTCCGATTTGCAAAATATAACTTTGAAATATGAAAACAGAATAAAGATAAATATCGGGAGTCAAGATGACCTAGATTATAAAATTTTAACTTTGAAAGAAATATTAAATAATAAAATTTCTAAAACTGAAAGAGGAACTTTAAATCTAAAAGATTTAAAAACCCAAAACAGAACATACTTTACATATGAATAAAGTTTTTTGAGCCGTAAGTTTTTAAACTACTGGCTCTTTTTTTTGTTTTGTGGTTTACTTAATTAGTATAAAAAGCAAAGGGGAAATTTTTATTTTTAAGTTTGATAGCAAAATTCAGAACATGGCTAATGAGGCGCTTGCAATCTGCCAAAAAGAGTTTAATGAAATTGAAAAAATAAAAGAATATAATCAGCAAAAAGTGCTGGAATCTTTTATAAAATGCGGTATTAGCGAAAGCCATTTTGTTGCAACCACAGGTTATGGATATAACGATCGGGGTAGGGAAAAACTCGATGAAGTATTTGCCGATATATTTAAAACGGAAGATGCTTTGGTAAGGCATAACTTTGTAAGTGGTACTCATGCCATAGCAACAGTTTTGTTTGGAATTTTAAGACCAAACAATAAAGTTTTAAGCGTTACGGGCAAACTTTATGATACATTATCGGATGTTATAAAGTCTGAGCCCGGTATGGGCTCGCTGAGTGACTATTCCATAGAATTTAGGTATATAGATTTTGATAAAAACGAGGGCGCTTATTTTAAATCGATTGAAAATGCTCTTTCGAACGAAGACTACAAAGCCGTTTATATTCAGCGTTCACGGGGATATAGTCTTAGAGATTCGCTAAATATAGAAAAAATAGAAAAAATAATTTCGCTCGTTAAAAATATGAATACCGAAATTTTAGTCATAGTAGATAACTGTTACGGCGAATTTGCCGAGAAAAAAGAACCCACAGAAGTGGGTGCAGATGTAATCGTCGGTTCGCTTATAAAAAATCCCGGCGGAGGTATTGCCCCAACAGGCGGATACATTGCCGGAAAGAAAAGAATTGTGGATATGTGTTCATATAGGCTCACCGCGCCCGGAATAGGAAAAGAAATTGGAGCAAACTTGGGAGTAAACAAAGAAATGTTTATGGGTATTTTCAATGCGCCGTGCGTTGTAGGAGAAGCCCTTAAAACAGCAGTTTTCGCGGCAGCTCTATTTGAAAAAATGGGTTATAAAGTTTTTCCCAAATATAATGAAAAAAGAGCAGATATTGTAGAATCCATAGTGCTTGAGGATTCGAGCGCTTTAATAAAATTTTGCAAAGGTATTCAAGAAGGTTCAGCTATCGATTCTTTTGTTTCCCCCGAGCCTTGGGATATGCCGGGCTACGAAGATAAGGTAATAATGGCGGCAGGAACCTTTATTTCGGGTTCTTCCTTGGAGCTTTCGGCCGATGGCCCATTAAGACCGCCTTATGTTGTTTGGATGCAAGGAGGAACTAATTTCTACGCTGCAAAAATAGGAATTATGAAAGCTGCGGAAAAGATTTTAAATTCTTAGAATCGGTACTATTTTTCTTTTCTTTCGGCATAAATATTTTTAATAAGATATTTTTTAAGGGAGATAGAATTATGAATAACGAAACAATTAACAAAGTACCAAAAATGCCGCATACACTGAGTCTTGACAACAGGAAAACACTCTCTTTAAATGGAATATCGGAAGTTGACAATTTTGATGATAAATCCATAACTGCGTGCACTGATATTGGCAAACTTAGTATAAGCGGTGAAAATTTAAATATAAAAAAATTAAATTTAGAAATCGGAGAACTGGAAGTAGAAGGCAAAGTTTCATCTTTAATATATAGTGACTGTAAATTAAGAAAAAGGAGAAAACTGTTTTTCAGATCTTTTTAAAAAATTTACAGACTAATCGAAAAGGTGAAATATGGATGGATGAAATTTATAAGACCCAATTTATGATTTTTTTGTTTTCTTGTTTACTGGGAGTTGCTCTAGGTTTGCTTTACGATATCTTTAGACTGATAAGAATGATAATCAATCTACGAAATATTTTTATGTTTATCCAGGATGTTATATATTTTTTGGTAAGTGCACTTATTACCTTTTTGTTTGTACTTGTATTTAATAAGGGAGAATCTCGCTTTTATATTTTGGCGGGAGAGGGAATTGGATGGATTATCTATCATCTTACTTTTGGAGAGATGATTTACAAATGCTCCGGAAAAATTGTTGTTGTTTTAAAATCGTGTATTAACAAAATTTATTCAAAAACCAAGGGTGTAATATCGAAAATTCATAAAATGTTATTTTTCAAAACAACAAAAAAATAATTATTTGCCAAAAACAAAAAAATAACTTGCATTTATATATTCATAAAGTGCATAATATAGACTGTAAACGTATCAGAAATTTTGTCAGAGGAAGTTTTAAATGAAATTGTCTGCAAGAAAAAGCAAAAAATTTGTAATAAAATTTGTTATACTGTTTGCTATCGGATGTTGTATTTACTTTTTTATCAATCAAAGAATAAAAATCAAAATGAAAAATGATGAACTCGATTATATAAATAAGCAAATAGCGGTAGAAAAGAAAAAAAGCGAAGAAATTCGTGAAAAAATGGAACAGGTTTCCGGTGAAAACGAAAATAAAAATTCCCGCACGAGGGTATTTGAAAATGTTGCGGAATAATGGATGTGTATATAAAATTGATAAGAAAGTTGGTTTTTTATGGAATTTGAAATAGGGTCAATCGTAGAGGGAAAAGTTAAAAGCATCACCAATTTTGGCGCTTTTATTGATTTTGATGATGGTAAATCCGGTCTTGTACACATTTCAGAAATTTCCAATACTTTTGTTAAAGATATAAAGGATCATTTAAAGGAAGGTCAAACCGTAAAAACCAAGGTGATAAGCAAGGACCCTTCAGGAAAGCTGGGGCTTTCCATTAAACGCATTCAGGAAGAGAAAAAACCTGAAAACAACAATGATTTTGGTAAATCCGGTGGTACCAAGAGTATTAAAAAGTTTGTCGATTCCAAATTGACTTCTAACAGATTTGAAGATATGATGGCCAAGTTTAAACAAATCAGTGATGAAAAAATAAGCAGTTTTACGGAAAAAACAAAACGCAGAGGAAATAGCAGAAAAGCTAATCATAGAACCGATTTTTAGTTTTATTTTTTAAAAATTTATGCCGAAGCTTTTTAATTTATTTAGAGCTTCGGATTAATTTTTGTTCAAAATACAGGTTAATTGCAAACCGGTTGTAATTGACTAAGTTTTACTATAAAATAAAAGATTATGGATAAGTTTTTTTAGGAGGCAAATATGAAACTTAAATTTACAAAAATGCATGGTTGCGGTAATGATTACGTTTATGTAAATTGTTTTGAACAGACGATTGAAGATCCGGCAAAACTCAGTTGTTTACTTTCGGATAGACGCCACAGTATAGGCGGAGACGGAATAATACTGATTTGCAAGTCCGAAGTAGCCGATGCCAAAATGAGAATTTTTAATAAAGACGGCAGCGAAGGAAAAATGTGCGGTAACGGCATAAGGTGCGTTGCAAAATATCTTTACGACTCCGGATTAATCAAAAACAAAGATGACATAAAAATTGAAACCTTAAGCGGTATAAAGTATCTAAAGATATTAGAAAATAAAGATAATGAAGCTTTAGTTAAAGTAAATATGGGTAAGGCAGATCTTAGTTCAAAAAGTATTCCCATGATTTTTGAAAAAGATACGGTAATAAACGAACCCATAACTCTAAATAACGAAGTTTACAATATTACTTGTGTTTCTATGGGTAACCCGCACGCAGTTATATTTTGCGATGAAGTTTATTCGGCAAAAGTTAAGGAAATCGGTTCGAAACTATCTTCGCATAGAATTTTCCCGGAAGGTGTAAACGTTGAGTTTGTAGGAATTGTTGATAAAAATAACATTACAATGCGTGTGTGGGAACGCGGAAGCGGCGAAACACTTGCATGCGGAAGCGGAGCTTGTGCCAGCGTTGTTGCAGCGGTTGAAAATGGATTTTGCAATAAAAATGAAGATGTAACGGTACATTTGCGCGGCGGAAAATTGATTGTAAATTACTCAGATGAAAGAGTATTTTTAACGGGAAATGCAGTTAGAGTTTTTGAAGGAGAAATAACAGTATGACAAAATATGTTTTTGTAACAGGCGGAGTGGTTTCGGGTTTAGGAAAGGGCATAACCGCCGCTTCGCTCGGCAGGCTTTTAAAATCAAGAGGGCTAAAAGTAATGGCTCAAAAGTTAGATCCCTATATAAACGTGGACCCCGGAACCATGAGCCCTTATCAACATGGTGAGGTTTTTGTTACGGAAGACGGAGCAGAAACGGACCTTGACCTTGGGCACTATGAAAGGTTTATAGACGAAAACCTTAATAAATATTCTAATTTAACCACCGGTAAAGTCTATTGGAATGTTTTGCAAAAAGAAAGAAAAGGTGAATATTTGGGGGAAACAATCCAAGTTATTCCTCATATCACCAACGAAATAAAGAAATTTATATATTCGGTAGGTAAAAAGTCTAACGCCGATGTGGTTATAACAGAAATAGGCGGTACCACGGGAGATATAGAAAGCCAGCCTTTCTTGGAAGCAATAAGACAAGTTTCTCTGGAAGTTGGAAAAGAAAATTGTATTTTCATTCATGTAACTTTAATTCCCTATATAGTAAGTTCAGGTGAGTATAAATCCAAGCCCACTCAGCATTCCGTCAAAGAATTAAGGTCACTTGGAATTAACCCTGATATTATCGTAGCGCGTTGTGATAAGCCCCTTACAAAAAGTATACAGGATAAAATTTCCCTGTTTTGTAACGTTAAACCCGATTGCGTTATAAATAATATAACTGTTTCGTCACTTTACCACGCTCCTTCTATGCTTGAAGAAAGCAATTTTTCGGATATAGTATGCAGAGAACTTCATTTAGATTGTCCCAAGTGCAATATGTCTGAATGGAACGAAATGTTAAAAAGAATAGATAACCGCAAGCGCAAAGCAAAAATTGCGCTGGTCGGAAAATATGTTCAGCTCCATGATGCATACCTTTCTGTTGCAGAAGCCTTAAATCACGGCGGATTTGAAACAGATACAAATGTTGAAATTAAATGGGTAGATTCTGAATTTATAACCAAGTTTACCGTTAAAGATCACCTGAGCGATTGTGATGGAATTTTAGTTCCGGGAGGTTTTGGCGGAAGAGGTATTGAAGGAAAGCTCGAAGCCGCAAAATACGCACGTGAAAACAACATTCCCTATCTTGGTATTTGCCTTGGTATGCAAGCGGCTGTCATCGAGTTTTCAAGGAATGTTTTGGGGTTGCCGGATGCCAATTCGGAAGAATTTGATCCTGAAAGTAAAAATTTAGTTATCCATCTTATGAACGACCAAAAAGATAAAGAGCAAAAAGGCGGCACCATGCGTTTGGGAGCATATCCGTGTATTATCAAGGATCAATCGCTTATGAGTAATGCTTATGGTAAACAAGAGGTTTTTGAACGCCACCGCCACAGATATGAATTTAATAATGAATATCGTGATGAAGTAGAAAAACATGGCATGAAGATTACAGGTGTTTCGCCAAACGGAGTGTTGGTTGAAGCGGTTGAAATACCAAACCATAAATTTTTCGTAGGCGTACAGTATCATCCGGAATTTAAAAGCCGCCCAAATCATGCGCACCCACTTTTCCGTGAGTTTGTAAGAGCAGCAAGCCACGCATAAATTTGAATCAGTGAGGAATTTACAGATGATTAAAGTTAATAAAAATTTTGAAAATCTCAAAAAAAATTATCTTTTTGTCGAAATGGAAAACCGTATAAAAGCATACCAAGAAAAAAATCCTCAAGCTAAAATAATAAGACTAGGCATTGGTGATGTTACTTTGCCGTTATGCCAAACGGTAATAAAAGCCATGCATGAAGCCGTTGATGAAATGGCAAAGAAAGAAACTTTTAAGGGATATGGCCCTTCCAATGGGTATGAATTTTTAAGGGAGGCAATTAGCAAAAGCTATTTAAAATATGATATAGAAATTGATAAAAATGACGTATATGTTTCCGACGGTGCTAAGAGTGATACGGCGAACATTATGGATATTTTTGATGCAAGCGGAGATGTTTTAATTCCAGATCCTGCATATCCCGTTTATGTTGATTCTTCAATAATTGCCGGAAAAAATATCCATTTCGTCAAAGCTACTCAAGAAAATGGATTTCTGCCAATGCCCGATTATAAAATTTCGCCATCTTTGATTTATATCTGCTCACCGAACAATCCGACAGGTGCAGTATATGACAAGGAGCAGCTAAAAAAATGGGTTGATTATGCGCTTGATAAACAGGCAATAATAATTTTTGATGCAGCTTATGAACCTTTTATAGTAGATAAAGATTTGCCACACAGTATTTATGAAATAGAAAATGCCAAAAAATGCGCGATAGAAGTGTGTTCATTTTCAAAAGGTGCAGGCTTTACGGGAATAAGGTGTGCATATACCGTAGTGCCTTCAGAAATTAAGGTTGATGGCAAAAAAATCGGAGATATTTGGATGCGCAGGCAGTCTTGTAAATTTAACGGTGCCACCTATATAACACAAAAAGCGGCCCTGGCTGCACTTTCCGAAAATGGCCAAAAAGAAAATAAAGAAATGGTAGATTACTACCGCCGAAATGCAAAGGTTCTCGTTGATACAATGAAAAAACTCGGTATTTGGCATGTTGGGGGAGAAAATTCACCGTATGTTTGGATAAAATGCCCCAACAACATGAAATCATGGGATTTCTTTGATTTGCTTTTGGAAAAAGCCAACATAGTAGGTACTCCGGGAGCAGGGTTTGGAGATAGCGGAGAAGGTTACTTTAGATTCTCGTCTTTCGGTAATTATGAGGACGTTTTAGAAGCCGCATCAAGGCTTGAAAAATTAGATTTTTAGTATTATTAAATTTTTGGAGGAAAAATAATGTCATTTGATAAGAACAAAGCATTGGAAACAGCACTCGGACAAATTGAAAAACAATTCGGTAAAGGCGCCGTAATGAAGCTCGGCAAAAATGAAGCTATGCATGTAGATGCAATATCTACCGGTTCGCTTTCACTGGATATCGCACTCGGAATAGGCGGTTTACCGCGCGGAAGGATAATTGAAATATATGGCCCCGAATCTTCCGGTAAAACAACATTGGCGCTTTCTTGTATTGCACAAGGTCAAAAAATGGGTGGAAACGCAGCATTTATCGATGTTGAACACGCTCTCGACCCTGTTTATGCTTCAAATTTAGGAGTAGATATCGATTCACTCTTAGTTTCGCAGCCCGATACAGGCGAACAAGCGCTTGAAATTACAGAATCTTTAGTACGCTCAGGCGCTATCGATGTTATAGTTGTGGACTCTGTTGCGGCGCTAGTTCCAAGAGCAGAAATAGAAGGCGAAATGGGAGATTCGCACGTAGGACTTCAGGCACGCTTGATGTCACAAGCCCTTAGAAAGTTAGCAGGCGCTATTTCAAAATCTAACTGCATTGCAATATTTATAAATCAGCTCCGTGAAAAAGTTGGTATAATGTTTGGAAATCCGGAAGTAACTCCGGGCGGAAGAGCGCTTAAGTTTTATTCATCCGTAAGAATAGACATCAGGAGAATCGAAACACTTAAATCAAATGGCGAAATGATTGGCTCACGTACAAGAGCAAAAGTGGTTAAAAATAAGATTGCTCCGCCATTTAGAGAGGCTGAATTTGACGTCATGTATGGCGAAGGAATATCACACGAAGGTGAAATTCTTGACTTGGCTGTTAAATTAGATGTTATCCAAAAAAGTGGTTCATGGTTTGCATATGGAGATAAAAAATTAGGTCAAGGAAGAGATAAAACAAAAGAGTTCTTGCGTGATAATCCGGGAATTGCTTCCGAAATTGAAAATAAGGTACGCAAATCTTCAGAAACTATTTACGCAAAGCCCTCTATGGCTCGTAATATGGAGGCCCAGACATCGGCGGATTTAAAAGAAGAACAATCCGAAGAACCTGAAAAAGAATAATACGATTTTATAAAAATCCGGAGGCATATATATGATAATTACCGCTGTAAAAAAATCGAAAAAAGGTAATATTCTTATATATGCCGATGGTTCTTATTTAACCAGTGTATGCCCGGAAGTATTTTTAAAAAGCGGTTTGAAAGTCGGAAGTTATATAGATAGTGAAACTACCGAAAAACTAAACGAACAAATAAATTTAAACAAAGCCAAAGAAAAAGCATTCAGACTTCTTTCTTTAAGAGCGCATTCCAAAAAAGAATTGGAGAACAAAATAACGCGTTCTTTAGGAGAGGAATATGCCAAGAAAACAGCATCTAAAATGGAAGAGTTAGGCCTTTTAAATGATAAAGAGTTTGCACTTTCTTACGCCAAAGAACTTATTTTTAGAAAGTTTCATGCAACAAATAGGGTAAGATATGAACTTTCAGAAAAAGGTATATCGGGCGACGTAATAGATTTGGTTTTGGAAGAGATAGATCCTAATGAAGATGAAAACATAAAAAACATTTTAGAAAAAAAGTATATTAGTAAAGGAAAGTCCTTAAAAGACGAAAAAGAATTTAGAAAGGCTGTTTCGTATTGCCAAAGGCTTGGCTATAGTTGGACACAAATAAAAAGAGGGGTGAATTTTTTTGACAACGAGTAAAAGTGCAGAAAATATAATGAACATAGCAAATATTCTGACTATTTTCAGAGTGTTTTTGATTTTTCCTGCAGTTTTATTTGTTGTTTGGCCCGTTCCTTTTCATCTGGTTTACGCATTTTTGATATTTATATTAGCTTCATATACCGATCATTTAGATGGTAAAATTGCGAGAAAATTTGGGTACATAACAAATTTTGGAAAAATAATGGACCCTTTGGCAGATAAATTAATGGTAATTTCTATTCTAACTTGTTTTTGCTTCCTAGGATTTTGCTCTTGGTGGCCGGTGATACTGATTGCTTTGCGCGAAACGCTAATTACAATAGTTCGGATTTTTGCTTTGAAAAATGAAAGTAAAGTAATACCTGCAAACAATTGGGGCAAAATCAAAACGCTTAGCCAAATATTTGCTATTTGTTTTATATTTTTACTTAAGATTCTTTGTAAGCATACTTCTTTACCGCACTACATATTAAATTTTTTAGATATTTCGGGAATTTTATTAATATGGTTAAGTGTAGTATTTTCTTGGATATCCGGAATCATATATCTTCGCAATATTAAATTTTTTAAATAAATGGGGGAAACAGGGTGAAATTATATAACACTTTTACGAACAAAAAAGAAGAATTTATACCGATAGAAAAAAACAAAGCTAAAATTTACGCTTGCGGTCCAACTGTTTATAATTATATTCATGTTGGTAATTCCAGACCGATTTGTGTTTTTGACGTTCTTAGAAGATACTTAAAATATGTTGGATACGATGTTACTTTTGTTCAGAATTTTACCGATGTGGATGATAAGATAATAAAAAAAGCAATTGAAGAAAAATCAGATTTTTTAACGGTTTCAAAAAAATATATAGAAGAATATAAAAAGGATGCTAAGGGGCTTAATATCAAAGAAGCTAATTTTCACCCTAAAGCCACCGAAAACATCGATGAAATAATAAGAATAATAAAACTGTTAATAGATAAAAAGTTTGCATATTCCTTGCCAAACGGCGATGTATATTTTAGCACTCGCTCATTTAAAGATTACGGCAAGCTTTCAGGCCAAACAATAGATGATTTGCGCTCCGGTGCAAGAATCCAAATCGATGAGCTTAAAAAAGACCCGCTAGATTTTGCCCTTTGGAAAGCCGCAAAACCCGGAGAGCCCTATTGGGAAAGCCCCTGGGGAAAAGGTAGACCCGGATGGCACATAGAATGCTCCGCAATGGCAGGAAGGTATTTGGGTAAAACAATTGATATTCACTGCGGTGGCCAAGATTTAATTTTCCCGCATCACGAAAACGAAATTGCTCAAAGCGAGTGCGCAAATGGAGTTAAATTTGCAAATTACTGGCTACATAACGGATACATAAATGTTAATAGTCAAAAAATGTCGAAATCGCTCGGGAATTTCTTTACCGTTCGGGAAATTGCAGAAAAGTACGGCTATGAACCAATAAGATATCTGATGATTTCTTCCCATTACAGAAGTCCAATTAATTTTAGCGAAGAAATTATAATGCAGTGCAAATCAGCGCTCGAACGCCTTTATACTTTTGAAGAAAACTTAAGTTTTGCAATTAAAAACGCAGAAGATTCAGATGATTTACAAAATCCAATCAATTTAAAAGGTTATAAAAATAAATTTATTGAAGAAATGGATGATGATTTAAATACCGCAGACGCTTTGGGCGTTATATTTGAATACGTAAAAGAAGTTAATTTAAAAGTACTTTCAAAATCAAATACAAATAAAAAAGCTCTTGAAGAAATTCTAAGTTTATTCCATGAAATGACGGACGTACTCGGAATTTTATATAATGCAAAATCAAATAATAATTCTTTAGATGTAAATGAAATTGAAAGTCTTATAAAAGAGCGTGAGATCGCAAGGCAGGAAAAAAATTGGAAACGTGCCGATGAAATACGCGATGAACTCAAAAGCAAAAACGTAATAATAGAGGATACTGCAAAAGGCACAAAATATAGTATAAAGTAAAGGTTGGTGACAAATTCATAAAATGAAATCATCAATAATAATGCTCGATAAAATAAATATTTCATTCGAAAATGAACAAATACTAAATAATCTTAGTTTAAGCATCAAAGAAGGCGAATTTGTAACATTGCTTGGGCCTTCCGGTTGCGGTAAAACTACAACGCTCAGAATTATTGCGGGATTTCTTTCTCCCGATAGCGGAAATATATTTTTTAAAGGTAAACAGATTAATAAAGTGCCTGCGCATAAACGTGCTGTTAATACAATATTTCAAAAATATGCTCTTTTCCCACATTTAAATGTTTATGAAAACGTGGCATTTGGTCTTAGAATTCAGAAAAAACCGGAACATGAAATTAAAGAAAAAGTCCATGAAATGCTAAAAATGGTAAACCTTAGCGGATATGTCGACCGAAACATAGACTCTCTTTCCGGCGGCCAGCAACAAAGGGTGGCCATTGCGCGCGCGCTTGCCAATAATCCTAAAATTTTGCTTTTGGACGAACCGTTGGGGGCGCTTGATTTAAAACTTAGAAAGGATATGCAGACGGAACTTAAAAATATCCACCAGCGTACGGGAATAACGTTTGTTTTGGTAACGCATGACCAAGAAGAAGCACTTTCTATGTCCGATACGGTTGTTGTTATGGATAAAGGCAGAATTCAGCAGATTGGGTCTCCAACCGATATTTACAACGAGCCTCAAAACGCTTTTGTTGCCGATTTTATAGGCGAAAGTAATATCGTTGAGGGTTTAATGATAGAGGATTTTAAAGTTAAGTTTGCCGGAAAAGAGTTTGAGTGTATAGATAAGGGCTTTGGAAAAATGTCGCCCGTCGATGTTGTTATACGGCCTGAAGATATAAAGGTAACATCGCCCGAAGAAGGCCAGATATCGGGTACGGTAACTTCAGTTACTTTCAAAGGAGTACACAACGAAATAATAGTTGATGTTGACGGATTTAAATGGATGATACAGACCACAGAAAATCAGGAAGAAAATGATAAAATAGGCATGCTTATAGACCCGGATGATATACACATTATGAGAAAATCTATCTATTCTTCAAAAGTTGGAGATTACAGTGCGTTTAGTGATGAGTTTTATGAAGAACAACATAGTACTAAAAACAATATCAAATAACAAGAAATACTAAATGGGAAATGGGGGAACGCCAAATTGAAAACAAAAATAAATCTAAATTTATTTCCATATTTGATATGGATGGCAATATTTGTGATAGTACCTTTGTTTTTGGTGTTCGTTTTTGCATTTACAAACCCGAGTGGTGGATTTACATTCGAAAATATAATGTATGTGGGTAAATATTCGAGTGTTTTCTTAAGGTCTATTGTTCTTGGAATAATATCCACTGTTATATGCTTGATTCTTGGGTATCCCATGGCGTATTGCATATCAAAAGTAAAAATCAAATATCAAAGTGTTTTGATAATGCTTATGATGATTCCTATGTGGACGAGCTTTTTGCTTCGTACATATGCTTGGATGACGATACTCGAATATAATGGTCTTTTAAATAAGCTCCTGGTTTTTGTGGGATTTTCCAAAATGAATATGATAAACACACCGGGCGCAATAATCTTGGGCATGGTTTATAACTTTTTGCCATACATGATACTTCCCATATATACAGTCCTTGCCAAAATAGATAAGCGAGTAATCGAAGCTGCTCAGGACTTAGGAGCAAATGGCATAAAAGTATTTTTAAAAGTTATTTTTCCGCTTAGCATACCCGGAGTCGTTTCAGGATTTACAATGGTATTTGTGCCATCGGTAAGTACGTTTATAATTTCCAAAATGCTTGGCGGGGGGTCTATTTTAGTTATAGGTGACTTAATAGAAATGCAGTTTTTGGGCAATGCCTATAATCCGTATTTAGGTTCTGCAATTTCACTTGTACTGATGGTAATAATTCTAATTTGTATGGGAATTATGAACCAAATCGATAGCAATTCCAGCTCAGAAAAATTGGCGGTTTAATTGTCACCGACTTCTTTTAAAAGGGAGGTATAACAACTATTGAAAATTTTGCATAAAGTTTACATGGCGCTAATTTTCATATTTTTATACGCACCAATATTTGTGCTTATGGCGTTTTCTTTTAATAACTCTAAAAGCCGAATTGTTTGGTCGGGATTTACGTTTAAATGGTACTATAGATTGTTTGAAAACCAAGATATACTTTCCGCGTTCTATAACACCTTGATAGTAGCTTCGGTTTCCGCAATACTGGCAACACTGCTTGGCACGGTTGCAGCCGTTGAAATTTCCAAAATAAAAAAGTGGCCAAAACAAATAATAATGAACGTAACTAACTTGCCGATGGTAAATCCTGAAATTGTAACAGGCGTATCGCTTATGCTTTTGTTTGTATTTTTATATAATAGTTTTGGCTTACTTAAACCTGGTTTGTTCACCTTAGTATTGGCACACACAACATTTTGCTTACCATATGTTATACTTTCCGTTATGCCAAAATTTAGACAAATGGATCCGCATATATATGAAGCGGCAATGGATCTTGGCTGTAGCCCGACAAGAGCATTTTTTAAAGTTGTTATGCCGCAAATTATGCCAGGAATAGTTACGGGAATGATAATGTCGTTTACGATGTCCATTGATGATTTTGTTATCAGTTATTTTGTAGGCGGTACAACTCAAACTCTGCCGATTGCGGTTTATTCTATGACAAGAAAAATAGTAAGCCCCGAAATAAACGCACTTTCAAGTGTAATGTTTATAGCTGTGTTTATTCTTTTACTAATAATAAATTTGCGTCAAGAAAAAGATAAAATTGTTACTTCTTTAAAAAAGAAAAATAAATCCGCATCTTAAATTTATAATTTGGAGAAAAAAGTGAAAAAAATTTTTAATTTTAGTATCAAAATTCTTTGTTTATTAATACCGTTATTTGCCATTTTTCTGTTCGGTGGCTGTGCATTTGATAAGGAAAACGAAGAAAACAGCATAAATGTTTACAGCTGGGGGGAATTTATTGCAAACGGCACTGACGGAAATATTAACGTTAACAAAGAATTTACCAAAAGAACAGGGATAAAGGTAAATTATAAAACTTTTCAGAATAATGAAGAATTGTTTGCTAAACTTGTTGGCGGCGGTGCGGATTATGACGTAATTATCCCCTCCGACTACATGATTTCACGCTTAATTGAAAATGATATGCTTGCACCCCTTAACTTTGATAATATTCCAAGCTATAACTTAATTGACGAGAAATTCAAAAACTTAAATTTTGATCCACAAAACAAATATTCCGTACCATACATGTGGGGGCTAATTGGCATTTTTTACAACAAAAAAGAGGTAAGTATTCCCGAAAGTGAAATAAATTGGGATATACTGTGGGAAACAAAATATAAAAATAAAATACTTATGTTTGATAATGCCCGTGATTCTTTTGCAATTTCTTTATTAAGACTCGGTTACTCATTAAACACAACCGAACCTTCAAATTGGCGAGAAGCTGCCGATGAACTTATAAAACAAAAACCATTGGTACAAGCTTACGTTATGGATCAAATTTTTGATAAAATGGCAAATGGTGAAGCGGTTTTGGCTCCGTATTATGCAGGCGATGCAGCCACTTTGATTAAAAATAATCCTGACATAGGTTTTGTTATTCCAAAATCAGGAACAAATAAATTTGTAGATTCTATGTGCATACCCAAAAATTCAAAACATAAAGCACTTGCTGAAAAATATATAAATTTTATGTGCGAAACAGATATATCACTTGCAAATTTAAAGCAAACCGGTTATTCTACACCCCAAAAAGAAGCCTACGAAATGCTTAGCGATGACATAAAACAAAATAAAATTTTCTATCCCGATAACGATATAATGGAAAAATCCGATGTTTTTGTTAATCTTCCGGAAAATATAAATAAACTAATGGACGAACTTTGGATTGAAGTTAAATCCGGTGGTGCATATAGTCCCGAATGGATGCTGGTTATAATTTTGCTCATGTTTGTTTTAATATATTTGGGAGTGCTTATGTATAAAAAATTTAAAATAAAAGCCAAATAAAATAATACTAAAATTGGAGAGTAAATGATGATCTCGATAGCTATAGACGGTCCTTCCGGTTCGGGAAAAAGCAGTATTTCAAAAGTTCTTGCAAAAAAGCTTGGATTCATAAGCCTTGACACCGGAGCACTGTACCGCACAATTGCGTATTTTTTAAAAACCCGAAAAATAAATTACGAAGACGAAAATACGGTAGCACAAAATCTTCAAGATATAAATATGAATTTAAGGTATTTAAATTCAAATCAGAGGGTATTTTTAAACGATAAAGATGTTACAAATGTTATACGTTCTGAAGAAATTTCAATGATTTCTTCCCGTATATCGGCAATGCCGTGCATTAGAAATTATCTTTTGGAATTTCAGCGAAACATGGCAAAAAAACATAATATTATTATGGATGGCAGAGATATCGGAACGGTTGTTTTACCAAATGCGGACGTCAAAATCTTTTTAACGGCTTTTCCCGAAGTTCGTGCCAAAAGAAGATATTTACAGCTAATCGAAAGTGGTGAAAAGGCTGAGTATAATGCAATAGTTGCTGACGTTATCAAGCGTGATTTTAACGATACACACCGAAAAATTTCGCCTCTTAAGCAAGCAAAAGACGCCATTTTTTTTGATAGTTCAAAATATGATTTTGAACAAACAGTAGATAACCTTTTAAAAATTATTAAGGAGCGTATCCCCCGTGAAGCAAAATAAGAAACTATATAAATTTGTATCATTTATTTTAAGGCCAATTATAAAAATACTGTTTCCGTGCGAAATTAAAGGATTGGAAAAGTTGGAAAAATTAAAAGGCGGATATATACTTTGCGCCAATCATTTATCAAATATGGATCCGGTATTTTTAATTTTGTTTAATCCGAAACCAATCTGCTTTATGGCTAAACAAGAGCTTTTTAAAAACAAAATACTAGGTAGATTTTTTTCTTCTTTGGGAGCATTTGCAGTAAAACGGGGAAAAGGGGATAGAAGCGCTCTTGATAATGCCAAGCAAGTTTTAGAAAATAGCGATATATTAGGTATATTTATTGAAGGAACACGCTCTAAAACCGGAGAATTTTTAAGGCCAAAATCCGGAGCAGCGCTACTTGCATATGAAACAAAGTCAACAGTTGTAACAGCATGCATTACGGGGGCATCTAAAGATAACAAAATTAGATTATTTAAAAAAACTACAATAGAATATAGTGATCCTATAGATTTTAAGGAACTTGGAATAAACGAAGGAACCCGTCTGGAACTTAAATCTGCAACCAATTTAATAATGGATAAAATAAAAGAATTAAGGAGCTAAGTTTATGAACGCTGAAATATCTAAAACCTCAGGATTTTGTATGGGAGTCGGTAATGCTGTATCTTTGGTTGAAGATTTGCTTGAAAAAAACAAAAAAGTCTGCACTTTAGGGCCGATTATACATAATCCAAAAGTTATAGAAAAATTTGCCCGCAAAGGTGTTAAAATCATTAATAAGGCCTCCGAAAGCGATTTCGAGTCAGTGGTTGTAATACGTTCTCATGGTGTTACAAAATCTGAACTTGAATACATAAAAGAAAACAATATCAATTTTGTTGATGGAACTTGTCGGTTCGTTAAAAAAATTCATGATATAGCTGATAAATATTCCAAAGTGGCAGAATTTTTGCTTATAGCAGGAAACAGCATTCACCCGGAAGTAGTTGGCATCAGAAGTTATTTTTCAGGTGAAAGTTTTGTTTTTAAAAATTTAGATGAATTAAAGGAAATAGTTTCAAAAAATAGCAAATTAAAAAACAGCTCTGTTTTGGTTATTGCGCAAACTACTTATAGTACCGAAGAGTGGGGTAAATGTACCGATTTTATAAAAAGTAAGCTCCCAAATGCCAAGATTTTTAATACCATATGCCATACCACCAATTTAAGGCAACAAGAAGCAAGAGACCTTTCGAAAAAGTCTGATTTAATGATTGTTATCGGCGGAAAACAAAGTTCTAACACTTTAAAGCTTTATAATATTTGTTCGGAAAATGCGCCGACAGTATGGATAGAAGACGCAAAGGAGCTTGAAAGTATGAATATAAAAAAATATGAGAATATAGGCATTGTGGCCGGTGCTTCAACTCCAAAAGCTGATATAGATGAGGCCTATCAAAAAATTTGTATACTGTGATAGTATACAAATTTTTTTAAAATAATTTGTCATGGTATTTTAATGAAAAAATTGATATTCTCTCCTAAAACATGGTAAAGTATATATATAATTTCAAATTATATATAAGGTGGGTAATTCACGATGGAAAAACTCAATACCAAAGACCTAACCAATATTGTCGGCGGACTCGAAAATCATGTTGCGGGGATGTCACGAGATAGAGCTCTGGAGATTTTATCCAAGCTTTCAGATGATGAAAGAACATATATTGATGAGTTTAATCAACCTATGAATGCCAGTGAATTTAAAAAGTATTGGCAAGAATCTAACAACACCACTTTATTGCCTGAAAATAATAGCAACGAACAAATTAATTCAAACAACCAGTAGCATTACTTTATTATATACAGCTTTTTTTGCGGAGGGCATAGCGGTATGCCTCCGTTTTTTGTTACCCATATCATTTCTTCTATTGACCCGCCATTTTCAATTTGTATTCTTGGTTCTATCGTATAAACTGCGTTTTCTTGCAAAAATAAGGAAGATCGTTTATGCCCTTTTGGCGAAAAACTGGTTCCCGGGCTGTGTGCCGTTTCTCCCACGGGGTGACCTGTTGCGTGGTTATAATCAGGGTAACCGCTTTCTGTTATTTTGCTTCTGACTATTTTATCTATTTCATAGCCTTTTTTAGTCGGCAAACAGTTTTTTATTCCCATATCTATGGCTGTTACAAGGGTATCAAATACTTTTTGTATATCTTCCGGAGGCCGCATTTCATTTTTTTGCAAAACGTATCCCATACGCTGTATATCGCTTGAGTATTTTTTTCCATTTTTTAAAAATATTTTTACTCCAAAATCAAAATAAATGGTTTCTCCTCTGTGCAGTGAATAGTTTTCAGCACATGAATGCCCGCCCTTTTTTAAATTTGGCCCTATTAAAACCACAGGGCATAATTCCGGCTCCCAAGAAAACTCTTCTTTTATTATTCCAAACTTTTTAAAATAATACGGCTTTTGGCTAAAGATGTTATGCACCAAATTTACGATTTGTTTTTCCGTCATACCTATTCTTATTTTCTTAAATGCGGTTTCTAATATCTGAAGAGCCCTTTTAGCGGCGATTTGCATATACTTAATATCTTCATCTGTTTTTCTATCCATAAGCGTATATATGATATTATCCGCAGACAAAAAATTAGGAACCATTTTCTTGCTTTCGCTATAATAAGAGCTTATGTTATCGCGCAAAAATTTAAATATTCCGTAGCCTAAAATATCTGTTTGAGAATCTAATTTATCCGAAAAATTAAGATAAATATTTTTTGGATATTTTAATTTTTGCAAAACTTTAAAGACATTACCTATAAGGGAATTTTCTCCCGAATAAATAATAACATTCCCTTCAAAATTTTTTACGTTTTCATAATCTAGACTGTGTACTATAAGATATTTTTCATTGTTGCTTAAAATTGAAACAGCGGGTACAATGGTTTTACCGGTTATAAACTTTGCAAAATATGGGTCTTTGTTTTCTGCATCGTACATAATCCATACGCTATCGCTATTTAAAATTGAATCCAAATGCATTAAATGTTCTCCTTTTTATCTGTTTTTTAGATAAAATAATTTTACCATATTATAAGAGAGATGTTTTAAATAAAGAAAGTAAAATATTTAACTGATTTATCACTTACATTGGCCATATGCTTTATAATTAGCTTTTTCCCTATATTAAGGCTTCCGTTTGGTGGAGCAATAACCATAGGGAAGATGTTGCCTCTTGTTTTTTTTACGTACTTTTACGGATTAAAGTCCGGAGTGCTTGCAGGGTTTGTTTACAGCATTTTGCAAATAACTATTTTTTTTCATGTCCCGCCCGCACAGACTCCGTTTGCTTTTATATTCGCAATTTTGCTTGACTATGTAATTCCTTATGTATTTATAGGTTTTACGGAGTTTTTTAAAAAAAATGTTTTTCATAACACAAAAAAGTATTTTGTCTTAAGTATAATTTTTTCGTATTCCGTTCGTTTTTTATGTGGTTTCCTTTCGGGAATTATAATTTGGAGCGAGTATATACCAACGCAATACAATATTTGTATATATTCTTTGGTTTATAATTTAATTTATATTGTGCCCGAAACGCTGATAGCACTTATAGTTTGCAATATTTTACTCAATTTTTTTGTAACCAAAAATATCAATCACACCTTATAAATTAAGTTAATAGTATGCTTAATGTAAAGGGTGTGATTTTTCATGGCAATTAAAATTTTTATCGATCAAGGGCACAATCCTCAGGGCATCAATGCAGGAGCAGAAGGGTTTGGACTGCGAGAGCAAGACGTTACATATAATGTTGGAATGTATCTTGCCGATTTACTTAGGAAAGACTCCAGATTCGAAGTAAGAACTTCCCGAAACTCACCCGATGAAGTTTTGGGAACGAGTAACTCAACCAGTTTATCCGCAAGAGTAAATGCCGCAAACAGCTGGCCTGCAAATTATTTCATAAGTATACATGCAAACGCAAACACAAATCCGGTTATAAATGGGACGGAAGTGTATGTATATCAAGAATATTCACAGTCTTATTATTTGGCCGAACGAGTTTTAAGTGCGATTGTTTCAAATGTTGGTACAAAAAATAACGGCATAAGGGTAAGGCCTTCTTTATACGTTTTAAGGAAAACCAATATGCCTGCAATTTTAATTGAGCTTGCTTATATAACAAACGCGGCAGATGCCGAAAAACTAAAAAATAATCAATATCAGTTTGCCAAAGCTATTTATAGCGGACTACTTACTTATTTTGGATTTTGAAATATAAAATAAAATCTCTCTCGGGCTATACCGAGGGTATTTTACTTATGAAATAAGAAAAGCTAAATACTTCACAATACTTAAAAATTATGTTAAAATAACAATAGAAAACAGTAGAAGTTTTAAAACTATTAAAAGAGGATTGGATTAAAAACGAAGAACATTAATGCAAAAGTATGGCGCAAAAAGAATGAAAATAAGGTAGGAAAATTTCTGGCAAGCACACTTTCAATTATTTTATCTCTTAACGCCATAGCTTTAGCGCATGAGAAAAATCAAGACCAAAGTAGGCAACCACAAAAGCAAGAAATTTCAAGTAATATTAAAAAAGATAGCAAGAAACATTCCGCAAAAAACTTAGGCACCGGTTTGGCTATCGGCGGTACGGTTTGTTTGGGTATAGAACGTTTGGTCACAGGCAAATGGTTTCCCCTAATTCGTGCTTGTATTCCACATTCTCATGATAGAAATGTGTTGGTTGTAAGCAAGGATAGAGATGCCAGACGAAAGTTTACAAGAATTATGTTTGAAGGAACCGAAGGTTTGGGTTATTTTACGCGCGAATACACATATGCGCCTGAAAATAGCGCTGCGCCCCATTCGTTTCCTATAAACTATTACGTACACCCTGGTATTGATGAATTTTCGCATGCATCTCTGGATTTTGATATGCAAAATGGATACCACATTAGGACAGGAACCAGCGAAAAGTGGAAATTTGAATGTATAGTGGTTGCAGTTGATGGGGACCAAGAACAGGAGCAAGTAGAAGCAGATATACGCCGTATGATTGAGGTTGTTTGCGAACCGAGAGGCCAGGCTCCTTGTGAGGTAATTGTTGCAGTTTGCACTGATAGAAACAATATAACAAATGAAGATCTATTTTTTGCCTCTATTAGTAACTCCATAGGACACTTAGAGCAAGATTATCTTAGGGCGAATCGTGGATTGGGTCCTGAAAAAAATAGTCAATTTTTGCAGAGTTGTACCCTCAACTCATCCAGAGCTTTTCAGTTGAATATGGCAACAATGATTAATGAGAATTATGTAAAGACATTTGGTAATTAATCGAATTTCTATCTATTTAATTAACATTATACTTTACATGATAGGCCATACGTATTACTAATTTTAAATATCTCCTTTTGATGTAAATTTTAGTAGTTTTTTAATTGACCATTATTGTTTTACATCAGAAGGATCTTTTATCTTGTTTTTACGTCTTTTAAATTTAAATTATTATGTAGCCAAAAAACCTCCGCGCGTTTTTCTGCATAAAAAAAGCACTGCCGACTTATTTTGTAAGCAGCTGTGCCGGTTTTTTAGTTTTCTTCTGGAATTACATTTTCCTCCGAGATTACATTTTCCGATGTTAATTCTTTAAGTTTTAGGTAATAATTTGCTTTTGAAGTTTCTATATAAGGTCCAACATAAATTACAGCTATTCCGAAAGTAATCATTACAAGCAAGTTCCAAAGTATAAACGATAAATCAAAAACAAATAAATCCCACTTGTGCCCGTCCATCATTTTTTCACTTTTTTTCATGGCATCTAGCGCTTTTATTTCAGGATTTTCTGCCATAATATAATGTGCCATAGCGTAGGAATACGCCTTTATAATACCGGGTACAATTAAAAGCAGTGACCAAAGAAACACGTAAAGCCCACTCCAAAAAGTAAGTAAAACCGATTGTGTCCAGCATTTTTTAAATCCAAATCCAAGCGTATCAAATTCGGGTTTTTTATCATCTGTTACAAGATCAAGATATGTACGAGATAATGAAATTCTTAGCGGAGCACCCGCAACATAAGTTAAAATAATAGTCAATATAAAGGAATTCACAAGCGTTCCGATAAAAGCGCAATTCGATATCAAATTCATTAAAAATAGGATAAATACACTGCCACTGATTTGTTTTTTGGATAACAATTTTATTTCTTTTCTTGGCATGTTTATCAGCTCCTTAAATATAAATTTTATAGTATTATATCATAGATTATTTTTAATAAGCAACAAATTTGGCACAGTCGCATCCGAACACTGAGCAACCGTGCCATTTTTATATCAACAAATTAATTTATGCTACCACTTCAGAATCCTTTGACTTTATATTTAAATAAAAGTTTGTTTTTGCAGCTTCCATATAAGGTCCAACATAAATCATTGCTAATCCGAAAGTAATTGCCACAAGCAAATACCAGAAGAAAAACGATAAATCCAAAACAAAAAGTTCAAATTTGTGTCCATCCATTAGTTTTCTGCTCTTGGTAATAGCATCTAAGGCACTTATTTCAGGATTTTCTGCCATGATGTAGTTTGCCATTGCATAAGAATAGCTTTTGATAATTCCGGGTATAATTAAAAGCAATGTCCAAAGTCCTATAAACAAACCGGAAAGAAATTTAAGTAGAACTGATCTTAACCAGCATTTTTTAAAGCCGAACCCCAGCATACTAAACACAGGCTTACTATCGTTTGATGCAAGCTCGAGGTATGTATGCGAAAGGGAAATTCTAAGAGGCGAACCAATCGCATAATCTAAAAGCGTAACAATAAGGCTGGAACCAACCATCATTCCAAAAAAAGAATATAAAGTGTTGTAATAATCAGCTGAAAAGGCTCCCATCTTGCTGGTAAACATTAAAGAGTTCATGTAATTCTTTAAGATACCGGAAGAATTTAAAAATGCACTTTGAAAGCTACTGTACCATATAAATACATTAGCTATCAATCCAAATAGGAACAAAATAAATACATTGCCACTGATTTGCTGTTTTGCCGAGAATTTTAGTTCTTTTCTTGACATACACATCCACCCCTTTAAATTATAATGGATCTATAAACAACGCCATTATACAAAAATAAATATTAGATGTCAACAAAAAAATAATTTTTTTAAATATTTTCCTGTATAAGAATCTTTATTTTTTGAAATTTCTTCCGGAGTACCTTGCGCAACTATGGTCCCTCCGTGTTCTCCGCCTTCGGGCCCAAGATCTATAAGGTAATCACAAGTCTTTATTAGGTCCAAGTTGTGCTCAATAATTAGTATCGTGTTTCCGCTCTTTACCAACTTTTGTAAAACATCGGAAAGCCTGTGCACATCTGCAACATGTAAACCGGTTGTGGGTTCATCTAAAATATAAAGAGTTTTTCCGGTTGATTTTTTGGAAAGTTCGGTTGCGAGTTTAACCCTTTGCGCTTCTCCGCCTGAAAGGGTGGTTGCGGATTGCCCAAGTTTTATATATCCGAGCCCGACTTGCTCGAGTGTATCGAGTTTTCTTTTAATTTTGGGTTGATTTTCAAAAAACTCACACGCTTCACTGACTGTCATATTAAGAACATCACTAATGTTTTTGCCTTTATATTTTACTGATAGAGTATCCCGATTATATCTTTTTCCTTTACATACTTCGCAGGGGACATATATATCCGAGAGAAAATGCATTTCTATCGTAACAATTCCATCGCCTTGGCAAGATTCGCATCTTCCGCCTTTAACGTTAAACGAAAATCTTCCGCTTTTATATCCCTTTGCTTTTGCGTCATTGGTGGTTGCAAACAGCTCCCTTATATCTGTAAAAACTCCCGTATACGTAGCAGGGTTTGACCTTGGAGTTCTGCCTATTGGCGACTGGCTTATATCAATTACTTTATCAAGATTTTCAATTCCCAGTATTTCTTTGTGTTTACCCGGAATATTTTTGGCTTTATTCAGCGCTACGGATAGTTTTTTATAGATTATTTCATTAACCAAAGTGGATTTTCCCGAACCTGAAACACCCGTTACACCGGTTATGGTTCCAAGAGGTATGGAAATATCTATATTTTTTAGGTTGTTTTCCGCAGCTCCTATTACTTTTAAGAACTTTCCGTTTCCTTTTCTGCGTGTTTTTGGAATAGGTATCGATTTTTTGCCACTTAGATACTGACCTGTAATGGAATTTCTACAGTTTTTAATATCATCTACCGTACCTGCGCACACTATCTGACCGCCGTGCACGCCGGAACCAGGGCCGACATCAACTATATAATCTGCGGCATACATCGTATCTTCATCATGCTCAACAACCAATACGCTATTGCCCGCATCTCTTAAATTTTTAAGTGTTTCTAATAACTTATCATTATCCCTTTGGTGCAAACCTATGCTCGGCTCATCTAAAACATAAAGCACGCCCATAAGAGCTGAGCCTATCTGAGTTGCCAAACGTATTCTTTGACTTTCGCCGCCTGAAAGAGTGCCCGAATTTCTTGATAATGTTAGATACTCAAGTCCGACATTTTTTAAAAATCTGAGTCTGTTTTTAATTTCTTTTAAGATTGGTGCAGCTATCAAAATTTCTTTATTGCTAAGCTTTAATTTTTCAAAGAATTCTAAAAGATGAACAACCGATTTGTCGCAAAGATCAGTTATGTTTATACCTCCGACAGTTACCGCTAAAGCAGTGGGAGAAAGCCTTTTTCCGCCACATTCATCGCAAGGGACTTCATTCATAAAAGTTTCGATTTCTTGTTTTATCCATGCGCTGGAAGTATTTCTGAATCTGCGTTCTAGGTTTGTAATAATACCTTCGAATGAATTTCTATATTTTGAGATTCCGTAAGACGTTTTTCGGACCAAATCAAGCTGTTCGCCGTTTGTACCATAAAGAACGATATCTAATATTTCACTAGGCAAATCTTTTATGGGAGTATCAAGAGAAAACTTATATTTTTTGGCAAGTGCTTCAAAATACATATTTGCCATGGAATTACCCTCCATAGACCAGCCGCTACCTTTTATTCCTCCTTGATTTATGGATTTATTTTTATCGGGAACAATTAAATTTGGATCAATTTTCATAAACACACCAAGTCCCGTACATTTTTTGCATGCGCCGAAAGGACTGTTAAACGAAAACATACGCGGTGCTAAATCTTCTATGGCGATATTATGAATAGGGCAAGCGTAATTTTTAGAGAAAATAATATCTTTTTCCGTATTTAGATTTACAATTATAACCCCACCTGAAAGATTGGCAGCAGTTTCTATGGAATCCGCAATTCTTGACTTTTCGGAGGATTTTATAACAATTCGGTCTACCACTACCTCGATATCATGTTTAAATGTTTTTTTAAGTTTAATATTTTCTGATAGATCCTCGATTTTACCATCTATTCGTGCTCTTACAAAACCATTTTTTCGGGCGGATTCAAGCTCTTTTACAAACTCGCCCTTTTTACCTTGAGCAATGGGAGCAAGAATTTGAATTTTTGCATTTTCACCAAGCTCTATTACCTTATCTACTATCTGATCTATACTTTGGTGCGATATTTCACGTCCGCATATCGGGCAGTGGGGTACACCTATTCTTGCATAAAGAAGCCTTAAATAATCATAAATTTCGGTAACGGTTCCAACCGTTGACCTTGGATTTTTGGAAGTTGTTTTTTGGTCAATTGATATGGCGGGGGAAAGGCCCTCTATGCTTTCCACCTTAGGTTTATTCATTTGCCCAAGAAATTGCCTTGCGTATGAAGAAAGCGATTCCATATACCTTCTTTGACCTTCTGCGTATATCGTATCAAACGCAAGCGATGATTTTCCCGAGCCTGAAAGTCCCGTAAGGACAACCAATTTATTGCGCGGTATGGTTACATTTACATTTTTTAAATTATTCTCTTTAGCGCCTTTTATTACTATATTTTCATTCATTTTAAAACACCTCTCTTGATTGATAAAAGTTTATATTTCTATAAATTAATTATTTCCTTTTGCGCATACATATAATTTAATTTTTAAGTTTTTTTATTTCATCACGCAAAAATGCCGCATGTTCAAATTCAAGCATTTGCGCAGCTAACTTCATTTCTTTCGTAAGCTCTCTGATTATTCTATCTTTTTCTTTTGTACTTAATTTTTTGTAATTTCGAGAGCCTGTATCTTTATTTGAAATTTCAAGAATTTCGGAAACTTTTTTAACTATTGTTTTAGGTACAATTCCGTGTTCTTCATTGTATTTTGATTGTATTTTTCGTCTTCTTTCGGTTTCTGTTATTGCTTTTTTCATAGATGGGGTTATTTCGTCGGCATACATTATTACTTTGCCGTTTGCATTTCTTGCCGCTCTTCCGATTGTTTGAATTAAAGACCTATCTGAACGCAAAAATCCTTCTTTATCGGCATCGAGTATGGCAACTAAAGATACTTCCGGTATATCAAGACCTTCACGCAGAAGATTTATTCCAACCAATACATCTATAACGCCTGTCCGCAAATCCCTGACTATTCCCATTCTCTCTATTGTATCAATATCGCTATGCATATAAGTTACTTTTATACCAACATCTTTTAAATAGGTTGTTAAATCTTCCGCCATTTTTTTGGTAAGAGTCGTTATCAAAACTTTTTCGTTTTTCTTTGTTCTTTCATTTATCTCACTTATAAGATCATCAATTTGTCCATTTGTCGGCTTTACAAAAATTTCGGGGTCTAAAAGCCCTGTCGGACGTATAACTTGCTCCGCAACGACCTTACTTTTTTGAAGTTCAAAATCTCCCGGAGTTGCACTTACAAAAACAACTTGATTAATTTTTGAATAAAATTCGTCAAATGTCATGGGGCGATTGTCATAAGAAGAAGGGAGTCTAAAGCCGTATTCTATCAGATTATCTTTTCTTGATCGGTCACCCGCATACATTGCTCTTGCCTGAGGCAATGTTACGTGGGATTCATCAATAAACATTAGAAAATCTTTAGGAAAGTAATCAAACAAAGTAAACGGCATACTGCCTGCGGGGCGACCTGAAAGCACACGCGAATAATTTTCTATTCCCTTGCAAAAGCCGATTTCGTAAAGCATTTCCGTATCGTAATTTACTCTTTCGGTTATTCTTTGAGCTTCTATTAGCTTACCGTTATTCCTAAAATACTCGGCTCTTTCTTTTGCTTCATTTTTTATATTATCTATTGCTTCGAGTAGCTTTTCTCTCGGGACGATATAGTGCGAAGATGGATAAATCGCAGCGTGTTTTAAGGTTGATACTATATCTCCCGTAACGGGGTTTACCTCGCAAATTCTATCTATATAGTCGCCAAAAAATTCTACCCTTATAACCTTATCCGATGAAACCACGGGGAAAATTTCCACGGTATCTCCACGAACTCTGAATTTATTTCGGGTAAGGTCCATGTCGTTGCGTTCATATTGCAGCTCCACCAATTTATTTATTAAATCATCTCTGCTTTTTTGCATTTCCGGGCGCAAAGATATTACCATATTTTTATAGTCTATCGGATTACCTAAACTATATATGCAAGAGATACTCGAAACTATAATAACATCATTTCGTTCTATCAAAGAAGAAGTTGCCGAGTGGCGAAGTTTATCTATTTCATCGTTTATAGATGAATCTTTTTCAATGTAGGTATCCGTTGAAGCAATATAAGATTCTGGCTGATAATAATCGTAATAAGAAACAAAATATTCAACCGCATTGTTTGGAAAGAAAGTTTTAAATTCGGAACATAGCTGCGCCGCTAAAGTTTTATTATGCGCAAGAACCAGCGTCGGTTTTTGAATTTTTTCTATTATGTTTGCCATGGTAAATGTTTTTCCCGAACCCGTAACGCCCAAAAGTGTTTGTTCTTTGTTTCCGTTTTTTATACTTTTTACTAAAGCATCAACCGCTTGGGGTTGGTCGCCACATAATTTATAATTTGATTCTATTTTAAAGTTCATTGATATCTCACTTCCACACATTTTGATTTTTATCATTTATTCTTAATTTTATTATACCATTTTATGCAACCTTTTAGCTTTGAAAAAGTAAATGCATTGATTAAATTGCAAAATTTTGATACAATGTACGGGGCTGTATTTTGTTAATCCTAAAATGTAGAAGATTAAGTATGGATTAGGAGAAAAACGATATGAAACATAGAATTTTAAAAATTTTGATACTTGCCCTTTTGCCCATTATGCTTTCAGGGTGTAGTAACAATTACAACAATAATCAATCAATGGAAAATCGGTATGATTATAACGATAATAAGCTAATTGCAAGTGAGGGTAGTTATTGTAATGTTGTAAACAGCAGCATAAAGCCTTTAATAAATGGCAAAATTTGCGGTGAAATAGGGGCATTATACGGAGTCGATGAAATATTGGCAGCAAATGTCGATAAAAATACTGAAAGCAAATTACAGATTAAACTTACCGCCAATTCAGGCAAGGGAAAATTAGTTTTAGTTAAGCCAGATTCGGAAGTTGAAATTTTGGCAGAAACTGTATTTGGAGGAGAACACAATCAGTTTGAAGGCAATATATCTGTTAAATGTATTCCAGGTGTTAATACAATAAAAGTAGTCGGAGAAAATTATAGCGGAAATTTTGAGATATATCAGCCAAACGAGGTACTGTTCAATAACATTACCGACATCAAAAATAATTATAAAAAATCAAGTAAAAACGGGGGTAATGATATGTTAGGAGAAAATTTCCCGTTTGGAAATTAAACAAAAATCTGCGGAAAGAAGTGATGTGTTGTGATAAATATTTTAGGAATATCCAAGCAATTTGGTAATATAGAAGCTTTGAAAAACGTTAGTTTTGATGTTAAAGATGGCGAAATAATGGGGCTTCTCGGCGAAAACGGAGCAGGCAAATCCACTCTTTTAAGAATCCTTAGCACCATGATTAAACCAGGTGGCGGTACGGCTGAAGTAAACGGTTATGATATATCTAAAAAACCCGAAGACGTCAGAAAAAGTGTGGGAATTTTATTTGGAAGCGATTCGGGCCTATATGATAGGCTAACCGCAAGAGAAAACCTTGAGTTTTTTGCAACTTTAAACGGTATGGAACAAAGCAAAATAAACGAAAGAATAGATTATTTATCCCAGAAATTTTCGTTTAAAGAGTATATAGACCGCCAGATATATACGTTTTCCAAAGGTATGAAGCAAAAAATAGCATTGGCTCGCTCCATCATACACGACCCTTCCGTAATGTTACTGGACGAGCCTGAATCGGGGCTTGACTTTACCTCCGCAAAAATGGTTTTTGATTTTATGGAACTTTGTAAATCGGAAGGAAAAAGCATAATATTTTCGAGCCATTCAATGGAAAACATCAAAAATTATTCAGATAGAATGGCAGTTCTACATAAAGGAAAAATTGTTAAAGTATTTGACGTTCATGAATACAGGGGAAAATATGACTATCGTGAAATGAATAATTTACTTTTTAACCTTGTGTGTTATGGGGAAGAAAAGCACGAAGTAAAAAATATTTTTTCAGGTGGTGAAAAGCATGTTTAAACAAGCGATTGCAGTATTTATAAAAGAAATGAAATGCATATTAAGAGATAAAAGAACTTTTATATTTGGCCTTTTGTTGCCACTTATACTGGTACCAACAATGTTATTTATCAGCGATTTTTCGATTTCCGGTTTGCAAAAAAATGGCGCAAACCACGTAACGATTGCGATGGATAGTAAAAATAACTCTTTTTATAGTTTTCTTTCCGAGCAAGACAGCATAACAATAGTAGACGTTAAAAACTATCAAAAATCGTTGGATTCCGGGGAAATAGCAGCTTATATAACTGTTGATAAAAATTTAGATGAAAAAATAATAAAACATGAAAATTTTGATCTTGATATAAAATATGGAGAATCTTCCCTAAACTCTGTTATGACTCTTCCAATATTAAAGCAATACGAAGGTACGTTTAGATATTTGGCAGAGAGATGTACACTTGATAATACAGACATCCTGCGTAGGAATTTTCATCTTAAAGTACCTTTAGACGAAACCGCCACCAATATGCCGACCATTGATACAAGTTCCATATACTTTACTATGCTTGTTCCAATGACGATCATTATCTATTGTTGCATGGGTTCGGCAGGAACAGCTTCGGAACTCAGCGCCGGTGAAAAAGAACGCGGAACTTTAGAGCCTTTACTTTCAACTTCTGCAAACCGTACGGGAATAATACTCGGAAAACTTTTTGCAACAACGGCCATGGGCGTAACAAGCGGACTTTGTACGGCAATTGGACTTTGGGGATATTTGATTATTTCCGGAGGCGCTGCAAAAAGTCACATTTCGGCATTAAATATGATTTTACTGTTACTGACAACAGTGTTTGCGTCTATGTTCTTTGCATCTATAAATCTTTTGATCGGCGTTTATGCCAAATCCTATAAAGAAGCTCAAACATATATGATGCCGCTTTCTTTTCTGTCTGTTATACCGACAATGTTTTCATATACTCTTGAAGCCAGCAAAATAAGTATTCTTGAGCTTTGCATACCGATTTATAATGTGGTTTGTATAATAAAGGAAATTTTGGCGGGAGCATTTAATATAGGACATCTATTAATAGTATTTTTGTGGTTAGCTTTGTATATAGCGGTAATACTATACATGATCATAAAATTATTCAAAAAGGAAAGCGTACTATTTAGAATTTAGTTTTTTGAATTGATATTTAGCAGTAAAAATCAGATAATTAATTTATCTGATTTTTGTTTTTTTACAAATATTTTGAAGGGAATGTTTTTTATAAATAATTATTTTTTTCGTACGGAATTAATGCTTGGAAAAAATTCAATGAATAAATTAAAAAATGTCAAAATAGCCATTTTTGGCTTGGGCGGTGTGGGCTCTTTCGTTGCTGAAGCGATTATACGAAGCGGCGTTGAAAACATAGATATTTTCGATGGCGACTTGGTAGATGAAACAAACATAAACCGGCAACTGATTGCCACAAGCAGCACAATTGGTTTGCCAAAGGTCAAAATTATGAAACAAAGAATGCTTGATATAAATCCAAATGCAAATATTTCTGAATATAAATGTTTCTTTTGTGCGGAAAATGAAAAGAATTACAATTTTAAAAAATACGATTACATAGTCGACGCCATAGATACCGTAACTTCAAAAATTTTAATAATAAAAAAAGCTAAATCTTGTGGCGTACCCGTTATTAGCTGCATGGGAACCGGTAACAAAATAAATCCTCTTTCGCTTGAAATAGGGGATATTTCTAAAACTTCGGTTTGCCCGCTTGCAAAAGTTATGCGCAGAGAGCTTAAAAAGTTAAATATAAAGAATTTAAAAATTTTATATTCAAAGGAAAAGCCCTTATATAAACCGGTAGAAAGAAAGGTTAATGCAAGTATATCGTTTGTCCCTTCTGTAGCCGGGCTGGTTTTGGCAAGTGAGGTAATTAAGGATTTAATAAAATAAATTTTTGAAAACTATGTGGGTACTATCTAGTTGTAATACTTAGAAATCAGCGCTAAAATATTAAATAAGAAAGCAGGTGGACACGCTGGTTATAAAAAAGTGGAGAATAAAAGAATCTATTGGCAATAACGGCGCATATGACTTTGCCAAAAAGTTTAATATACCCCAAGTGGCGCTAAAAATTTTGCAAAACAGAAAAATAGATTCCGAAGAATTACTATCAAATTATTTTAATATAGAAAACAAATATACAAATCCATTTGATTTTTGCGATATGGATAAAGCTGTCAAGCGTATAAACAGTGCAATTGAAAAAAACGAAAAAATTTGTATATACGGCGATTATGATGCTGACGGAATAACGGCAACCGCACTTATTTACCGATACTTAAAAAGTAGACAAGCAAACGCCAATTATTATATTCCCGAGCGTAGCCGAGATGGGTATGGGCTTAACAAAAAAGCCATAGATATAATTAAATTCAAAGGCACAGATGTTATACTTACCGTTGATAACGGAAGTGTGGCATTTGATGAGGTTTTATATGCCAAAACATTGGGTATAGATACCGTAATAACAGACCATCATAAAGTAATGGATACACTCCCTGAGGCTTGCGCAGTTGTAAATCCCTGCAGAAAAGATTGCGCAAATTTAGAATATACAAATTTTGCCGGAGTTGGTGTTGCTTTTAAATTTGTTCAGGCGATGGAATACGGCAAACAAAGTTATGCGGAACTTCTAAATAATTACGCATATCTTGTGGCTATCGGCACAATTGGAGATTCCATAAAACTAATCGGAGAAACAAAGAATATAGTAAAATTTGGTATAAAAAGTATGGCCGCCACCAATTCTATCTCCATGAAAAGCTTGCTCAAATGTATCGGAGCAGAAAACCAGGAAATAGATTCTTCTTTTGTTTCCTTTAGTTTAGTGCCTCGTATAAACGCATGCGGAAGAATGGAAAATGCAGAGATAGCTCTTAAGCTGCTAATCTCAGAAAACTCACACGAATCAGAAGCCCTTTGCGAAGAATTAAATAATTTAAATGCAATGAGAAAAGATATAGAAAATAACGTTTTTAACATGGCTGAAGATTTACTTAAAAAAGAGCCCTGGAGAAAAAACGAAAAAATTATAATTGCAGAAGGCGAAAACTGGAATCACGGAGTTTTAGGGATAGTTGCGGCAAGAATTATGCAAAAGTACGGAAAACCTTGCATAATTATAACAATAGAAGGCGAAGAATCAAGAGGCTCATGCCGCAGTTTTGAAGATTTTTCGATATATGAAGTTTTAAATAAATCTTCCGAATATCTTTTAAGATTCGGAGGCCACACTTTGGCGGCAGGATTTAATATACTAACTGAAAATATAGAAAATTTTAGAAATGCAGTATATGATTTAAGCGAAAATTATGAAATGCCTAACATGACCGTTGATATAGATTTAAAGCTTGCGCCCAGCCAATTGGACGTATCTTTAGTTGACGGCCTTAAAATTTTGGAACCGTTCGGCAACGAAAATCCGGAGCCGATATTTGGTTTTTTCGAAGTAACTTTAAAAAGAGTATTTAGCTTAAGTCAAGGCAAACATTTAAAACTACTGCTGAGTAAAAACGGATGTGATTTTGAAGTTCTATGTTTTAATAAAACTCCGGAAGAATTTATATATAAGGAATCGGATAAAGTAGACGTTGCTGTAAGACTTTCAAAAAATACATATAAAGGCGCAGAGCGTGTTTCAGCATATCTTGTTGATTTAAAGCTATCTGATTGCAATTTAGATTACATATTGGAGCAAAAAAATACATATAACGAATTCAAAGCAAAAAATAATATTTCCGAAGAAAATTTAAAATTAATGTATCCTTCGAGAAATGACTTAGCATTAATGTATAGGTACATAAAAGTAATAAATAACCGATATTCAAGGGTAGATATAATCAATCAAAGAGTTTTCGGAAAAGACGTTTTTTTACTTAAAACATATGTAATTCTTGATATTTTTAAAGAACTTGGAATTATTGATTTTTACCTAGCCGGAGACAAAATAAAAATCAATATATTAAACTTAAAAAGCAAAGTAAATATCGAGGACTCCAAATTATTTAACGATATTTGTCCAAAAGGAAAGGATGATTAAATTGGTAAACGGATTTAATTATCATACATACGATGAACTTTTAGCCCTCATAAAAGAAAGCGGAAAAGATTATGATTTGAAAGTTATAGATATGGCCTATAAAGTTGCATGTAAAGCGCATCAAGGACAAAAAAGAGTTTCCGCAGGAGTTGACTACATACTTCATCCCGTTTCCGTTGCCTATATACTTGTGGAAATGGGTATGGATAGCGCTTCCGTTGCCGCAGCGCTACTTCATGACGTTGTGGAAGATACGTATGTAACTCAATATGATGTACATGTATTATTCGGAAAAGAAATTTCTGTTTTGGTTGATGGTGTTACCAAATTTAGGAAAATTTCATATTCTTCAAGAGAAGAAGAGCAAGCAGAAAATATTAAAAAAATGCTTATGGCATCATCGCACGATATACGCGTCATCATGATAAAGCTTGCTGATAGGCTCCAAAATATGCGCACAATCGAGTGCATGGATCCGCAAAAGCAAAGAGATAAGGCTTTGCAAAATATGGAGGTTTTTGCCCCGATAGCGCACAGACTCGGTATACGAACCATAAAAGACGAACTTGAAGATAGATCGCTTAAGTGTTTGGATCCAGTGGCCTACGAAGAAATTGAAAATTCACTGGCGCTTAAAAAAGATGATCGGGAAAAATTTATAAATTTAATTAAAAAACGCATCATGGACAGAATACAAAAATATATTCCCGATGTGTACATTGAAGGCCGTGTAAAAAGTGCCAACGAGATATATAAAAAAATATATATCAAAGGCAAATCCATGGATCAAATTTATGACATATATGCCGTAAGAGTTATAGTAAACACGATCACGGACTGCTATAATGTTTTTGGTATTGTGCATGATATGTTTCAGCCGGTTCCCGGAAGATTTAAAGACTATATTTCCATACCAAAACCAAATATGTATCAATCTTTGCACACAACAGTTCTTAGCAAAGAGGGTATTCCGTTTGAAATTCAGATAAGAACTTGGGAAATGCATAGAACTGCCGAATACGGAATTGCTGCTCACTGGAAATATAAACTTGGAGTATCCGGCAAAGACGGTCCGCTAAACGGTTCGCTTTCTTGGGTTAGAAAACTTCTTGATAACCACAAGGATATTGAGGATGTAACCGACGTTGTCGGAAACATTAAATCTGATTTGGTACCAAAAGAAATTTTCACTTTAACTCCAAAAGGCGATGTTATAAGTCTGCCTACAGGTTCAACCGTAATAGATTTTGCCTATGCCATACATACAGAACTTGGGCATCACATGATGGGCGCAAAGGTAAATGGAAAAATAGTTCCCATGAACTACAAACTAAAAACAGGTGAGATCGTTGATATTATAAGCACGCATGAATCCGAAAAAGGCCCTGACAGAGAATGGCTAAATGTTGTTAAAACCAGCGAAGCAAGAAACAAAATTCGCCAATGGTTTAAAAAGGAATGCAAAGAAGAAAATATACTCGAAGGAAAAGCGGAAGTCAAGCTGGAGCTTAAGAAAAACAAAATTTTTGTCCCGGAAGAAGAGCTGGAAAAATTTTTATCACCTATTTTGGAGCAAAATCACTGTAAGACAATAAACGACTTTTTCGCCGCAGTCGGTTATGGCGGAGTGCAGCTTTGGAGGCTCATGCCAAGGCTAAAAAATGAATATAGCAAAAGGAAAAAAATAGAACAACGCACATCCCGCAAGGAAAAACAATTTGCCATAAACAAAAACAAATTGTCACCTACCAACAATTCAGATGCTATAATAGTAGAAGATATGAAAAACTGTTTTGTGAAAATATCAAAATGCTGCGATCCTGTACCCGGAGATAATATAGTTGGATTTATAACAAAGGGGTACGGTGTTTCCGTGCATAGGTGTGATTGCAAAAACATTTTGAATCATTCTTCCAAAAAGGAAGATTTGTGCCGCCTTGCGAATGTTTCTTGGGCGGAAAATATACTAGATTATTTTGATACCAAAATAGAAATCATAGCCAATAACGACCCTGATTTTTTAAGTGATGTTTCAAACAAACTAATTTCCATTCACTTAAAATATAAATCCATGAACATAAAGATTTTAGAAGATAATAAGATGTCACTTACAATAGAGGCCAAAGTAAAAAATTTGGATCACCTTATGTTCATACTTAAAAGTTTTTCTCATATAAAAAACATTCTATCCATTAAAAGAATATAATCCGTAAAAACATGCTCTATAAAGTTGACAAACGTTAATTAGAATTATAGAATGTAGCTGTTGTGATTTTAACACTCAACTTAATTGATTAATTAAATAAAAAATTTAAAAGGGAGATGGCAGAAATGGGAGTATTTGAAGATATTTTTTTAAAAGCCAAAGGAGCAGTAGATGCAATAGGGGAGAAAGCCGGGCAGTATGTGGATGTTTCTAAGCTAAATATAAAGCTCATGGAACTTAAGGGTGACCTTAAAAACGAATATGAAAACCTGGGAAAATTAGTTCACAAATGTGCAAAAAGCGGAGAAGACGGCAAATCGGAAATTAATGTAAGTATAGCGCAAATCGATAATATAGGCCTTAGAATAGAGGAACTTAAAAAACAAATTGCAACGCTCAAAAATAAAGTTCTTTGCAAAACGTGCGAACACCTAAATGAACAAGATTCTGTTTTTTGCGCAAAATGCGGTCAGAAACTTTCAAAACCTGAAAATTTGGAAAATAGTCAGGAAATCAAAGAAGAAGACGACGATTTCGGAGATTTTGATGATTAAATAATAAGTAAGCAACCATATGCCATTTCCGCACAAGTATTGGATAAGGGCATATGGTTTTTTATAATAATAAAAAATATGATTAATTAAAAAGGAGGAAATATCATGGCTATAACTGAAATTATTCATAATGCTCAAGAAGGATTAAAAAAATTAAAAACAAATTACACACGCGCAAATGCATATTTTATAGAAATAATCGCACTGCACGATGATTTGGAAGAACAATTAAATGAGCTGGATACCAATATAAAAACTTTTGAGCAAAAATTCGCCGGAAATTTAACGGACCATCAAACTAAAATTTTACTAGATGGAAAAGCACGTTTTTCAGGCCTTAGAAAGGCGCTAGATGATTTTGATCAGTTATATCGAGAAAATAGGCCGGATAAACCTATTGATAGATTTGAAGACTACACAAGAGAATTAACCGCAATGGAAAGAGCGTGCGTGGCAGGATCGGCAAACGAAAAAGATTGTATCAAAAAAATGGAAAAAATAGCTGCGTATTCGAATAAGTGTTTGAATTTTATCGATTTCTATAAGAAATCAAAGGTCACAATCGAATCCTTGATTAAAATACTAAAAGAGCAAAATACCACTCTTAAAAACTCTCTCACCGCTGCGAACAAAAAAGGGTGGGGAGAGTGGATTTTTGATAATTTCAAATCTTCGTTACAAGTTTTACAGTTTACTGTGATAAATGCTGTAATTGGAGTTTTCGCCGCGCAGGCCGTTAGGAGTATTTTTTTTAGTTAATTCTCATATTTTTAAAGATAAAAGGAGCCCAAATCGATTTAGGCTCCTTTTTGTGGTCGCTTCCTTGTAAATGTGGTACCCCTTGCCAGAATCGAACTGACAACTAATCCTTAGGAGGGATTTGTTATATCCATTTAACTAAAGGGGCAAAGTATAATCCTATAATCTCGATTATATACAAAACTAATTTGTTTGTCAAAAAAATAAAATTGCTTTAAATATATGCTTTTTGAAAAATACACTTGATATTTTGCTTAAAATATTGTATAATGTACCTGCATTAAATTCACTAAGGAGTGATAAATATAGGTAACAATTCTAAAAACAATTATGGTGAAATCGTCCAGGGCGCAAAAGAAGATTTTGAAAAATTAAAGAAAAATTTTTCAAATGCCAATATAGCGTTTCATGAAACCAAAATTTTTTCTGAAAAGCTAAAGAATGAAATCGATAATTTAAGAAAGAACCTAAAAATATTGGAGGAAAAAGCTAATGAAGACGGCAACGTAAAGCCTACTGACCTCCGAGCTTTGATCGATGCAAAAGCAGAAACTGATGAGTTTGATAAAGTACTATCCAATTTTATACGTAGAAGCGAAGAAGTAGCGACGCCGATTGATAATTTTGAAACATTCGAGCAAGAATTGAATAGCTTGGAAGATGATATTAAAAATGATGTTGACTCCAAGATCGTGGGCAAAAAAATGGAAGAGATTTATAGTTACGTGACTAAATGCATAAATTTTATTAATTTTTACAATCACTACAAGAATAAGCTTGATAATGCATATAAAATTTTAGTAGATAGAAACAAAGAGGTAAACAAATTGATTTCCGGAGAAAGTTGGGTCGATTGTTTCGGAAAAATGTTTAACCCATACGTAAAGGCAATCGCTGTCGCCGTTTTATCTACGACTGTTTCGTTTTTTACCAATAAGATATTAAAAAGTATGTTTACCGCATAAATAGTTCAATAAACGAATATCCCGGCATAAGAAAAAAGTTTTTCATGCCGGGATACTCTATTTATTAAAAAATTTATTGATGAACCTTTAAAAGCTTCTTGATAGGCTTTTCTAAATAAAAAGCCATACCAACTGTAACAGCAAGTTTAATTACATTATAAGGAACAATTACGGGAAACATGAACTTGTTTAGAACTTCAGGAGAAATAAAAAATAAATTTATCCATAAAAAATAATTTATAAGCAGCTTCAAAAACAGACAAATAATAGTTCCAAAAGTTATACCTGAAATTTTGATAAATTTATTCTTTTGTTTGCCAAATATTCCAATAAACAGTATTACTATTAAAGAAGTAAGCCTTATAATAAAACCGGCCCAACCTGCGGAGCTAAAAAGAAGCGTTCTAAAAGAAGATGAAACCAAAAGAACAACGGCGCCCGAAGGAATTCCGCAAATTAAAGTAGCCAAAAAAATGGGTATATCAGAAAAATCCAATTTCAAAAAAGGAAAAACAGGCAAGATTGAAAGTCTTCCAAAATATCCAAGTACCAATGTAAGTACTATAAACACCGAATTATATGTAATTTTAAGAGTTTTACTTATTTTCATATTTTAATCCCCTCACCTATACAAAATATTAATTTTGTATAGGTGGATTTGTTATCTATTTTCGCTTTCCACAAATAAAAAATTATTTTTTGGAGGCTATATTTTGATTCCGCTGCATTTTAAAAATCTGATAAGCGTAACCTTTTTGATCCGCAGGTCCAACTTTTGCATTTATTTCTACTAATACATAATTTAAAAAAGTTCTTACTTTATCGACATTATCATCATTTTTTCCTTTATATTCTATTTCTATATAATCACCCAAACCCTTAACTGTATCTATAGAAATTTCGCAATCTTTATAATTAAAACATTGCCTTATTTTATCAGTTACTATAAATGGCACAAAATTATTCCCATCTAGTCCCAGCTTTTTTAAATGCTTATGTAATTCTTGTTTTGTGTCCATTGCATATTCTTTTTCTTCGCAATACGTTTTTATTTCTGTATTTTCCGGAAGCCAATGTTTATATGTAAATATAAGCTTTCCGTTTTCTTCGCGTATTCTAATCCAAGTGTTTATATTATCAGGATCTTTAAAAAGACTATCTTCCGGATTATCATAGTACGTATCAATTTGGTGTTTTAAAACTGAAGGTGTAATTCCATTTTTATTAAAAAAATCCAGTACTTCTTTTTTACTCAAAAGCTTATTGCGAATTTCTATCTCTTTGCCCATTTTATAAAACCTTTCTTCTGAAACTTAAAACTATACTATATGGATATATTAAGTGCATTTTCATAAAGCGCAATATTAAATTCTTTGGTTTGCGCCGTGGCATCATTTATATCTAAATCCATTATATTATCACATCTTGAAACAATTGCCCTGTTTTTGCGTCCGCTAAGCAATGCTTCTATGGCACGGCAACCCATAACGCTTGCCATAACACGATCTCTGAGGGTCGGTGAGCCGCCTCTTTGTACATGCCCTAAAATAGTACATCTTGCCTGTATGCCGGTTTCGTTTGATATTCTATCCGCTATTTCTTTTGAATTCACGCAATGTTCCGAAATTATAACAATAAAATGCCTTTTACCCATACTTTGGGTATATTTTATTCTTTCTATAACATCTTTTTCCACATCACATTTTATTTCGGGAACTATTATTGCCGTTGCTCCGACCGCTATACCCGTATGAAGCGCTATATCTCCGCAATGACGTCCCATTACTTCCACTACACTGCATTTTTCGTGCGACTGAGCAGTATCTCTTATTTTATCCACCATTTCCATGGCGGTATTCATTGCCGTATCAAACCCTATGGAATATTCACTGCACCCAACATCATTATCTATAGTGGCAGGAACAAAAATACAATTTATGCCTTTACTTGATAACTTTTGCGCGCCTCTCAAAGTTCCATCTCCGCCGACTGCAATGACGGCATCTAAATTTGAGCTTTTACAAAAATCCACCGCTTGATTTAGCCCTTCATCGGTTTGGAATATCGGATCACGTGAACTATAAAGAATTGTTCCTCCCCTATGAATTATATCCGAAACAGTTCTTAGATTCATTTCAATTTTATCGCCAATTCTAAGCCCCATATATCCACGTATTATGCCCCATACATTTATATCGTTACTTATTGCATATCTTGTTATAGCACGCACAACCACATTCATTCCGGGTGCATCTCCGCCGCTTGTAAGGACAGCTATATTTTTTATGTTCAAAACTAAAGACCTCCTAAATTTATTTTTCAAGCAAACTTAGCGTATCTCTTGCAATAGATAATTCTTCATCGGTTGGAATAACAAAAACGTCCACGGAAGAATCGCTTAAAGAAATTCTTCCCTCTTTACCGCCTACCATAAATTTATTTTTATTACTATCGATTTTAATGCCCATGAAATCCAGATTATTACATACACTTTCTCTGTGCATCCATTGATTTTCCCCTATGCCGCCCGTAAATATAAGTGCATCAAGACCTTTTAATACGGTGATATACGCCCCTATAAACTGTGTTATCTGGTAAACCATCATTTTATGGGCAAGTTTTGCGCGTTCGTTTCCTTGAGCTTCAGCTTCCGTAATTACTCTATCATCGCTGCAAAGTCCGGAAACGCCTAAAAGCCCAGATTTTTTATTAAGTATGCTATTAATTTGCGAAGCATTCATTTGCTCCCTTTCGGCAATACTTAAAATTACCGAAGGATCAATATCTCCCGAACGTGTACCCATCATAATTCCGCCAAGAGGAGTAAGCCCCATACTGGTTTCTACTGCCACTCCGTTGTTAATTGCGGTAATTGAAGAGCCGTTACCCAAATGGCAACTTATAATCTTTATATTATTAAAGTCTTTTTTTGCAAGTTCACAATACCTTTTCGAAACAAATTTATGAGAAGTCCCATGAAATCCATATTTTCTTATATTATATTTTTCATAATACTCATACGGTATAGGAAAAATGTAAGCTTCTTTGGGTATATCGGAATAAAACGAAGTATCAAACACGGCAACTTGCGGTATGGAATCACTCAAAAGTTCTCTGCAGGCTCTTATTCCCTCTAAATGTGCCGCATTATGAAGTGGCGCCAGTGGAATCAGCTTTTCTATTATCTTTTCAACTTCATCATCTATTATAGCAGGCTTACTAAAGTATTCTCCTCCGTGGACTACCCTATGCCCTACCGCATTTATTTCACCTATATCTTTAATAACGTCAAATTGATCATCTGTCAGCATATCTTCTATCCAAGAAAAAGCTTCTTTATGGTTTTTTATGTTTGAAACATCTTTTTCAAATTTTTTACCGGTTTTTGTGGTCTGTTTTATCTTGCTTTCGCCAAGGCCGATTCTTTCGCAAATTCCTTTTGCAAGGACTGTTTCGCTATTCATATCTATAAGCTGATACTTAAGCGAAGAACTTCCTGAATTCAAAACTAAAATATTCATACTAATCACCCCTTTTATTTATTAAAACAATTACTTTATTTATTTACTTCCGATGTGCCTTTTTCACGCAAATAAGTTGCTTCCAGATCGGACATATGTACTTTTACGGCTAAAGGATATTTATCAAAAGCAAGGCTCATCGTGTTGCCTCCTGCTCTTGCGCTATCGTCAAACCCGCCCATATGCCACCTTATGGCCATAGCTTCGGCAGGTTTGAGCCTCATAAATCTTTCAATTAAAAAAACAGACTTTTCTCCATGTCCGTAAGGAAAAACATCTTCAACCATATAAAACGGAACTTGTTCCCATGCACCCGTTACACTGTTTTTTACGTTTCTTGTAGAAACTTTGTAAAAATGTGACTTACAAATATCATGGAGCAATGTGCTTATTGTGGCGCTTTCAATATTATCTGTTTCTTTATCAAAATGTTTATCCATCATTACTTTGTATACATTCAAACTATGCTTTAAAAGCCCCTCATGACACGCACAATGATACTTAGTACTTGCCGGAGCAACAAAAAAATCCGTTGTCTCCATCCAGGAAAGCAGTTCTTGCGCCCCGTCCCTTTTGATATTTTCATTATATATATCAATAAACTCTTCTTTAAGTGACATTTTTTAATTCCCTTCTTTATTTATTACTTGGCCTCCGGCACAATTATATCATTTTCTTTAATAATATGCCATTTTTTTGATATAGAAAATGTATAAATGTTTTTTACTTGGCAATAATAAAAACTGGAGGTGCATTGAAAATGAAAATGCCAAAAAACGAAGATAACAATTTTAAGAAAAATCTTGGTGAAACAAGAAAGCAGCACGGTAGTAACAAAAAAATTTATATTGCATTGGGCGCATGCCTTATCACGGTATCAGCTATTGCTTGGTCAACTTACCAAAGTATTAATACGTTTGTTTCGCCTTTTAAAAATTCATCAGCTGCAAAATCATCAAACAAAGTTTCAAAAGATACTAATTTTAGCGCTGACAAAAACTCTATACTAAACGATAAAGATGACGAAAATTTAAGTTCTAAAAGCGGAAAATCCATACCTTATGGAAAGCAAAAAGAAAACAAATCCAAAAATCCAGAAAAAGCCACAGAAAAAGCACAGCCCGTTTCGGCTGCGCCCACAAATATTCAAGCTACGTATCCCGTAGACAGCAAAGAAGTTTTAAAAGAATTCAGCGATGGTAAACCAATATATTCGGCAACCATGGGCGACTGGCGCACGCATGACGGCACTGATTTTAAAGCGGAAGTCGGTAGCAAAGTAAAAGCTATAGCCGACGGCGTCATAAAAGATGTTTACCAAGACCCATCATACGGAACAACCGTATCCATAGAACACGCTTCCGGATTTATTGCTTACTACTCCGGACTCGATGACAAGAAACTAATAGAAAAAGGCAAAAAAGTTAAATCCGGAGAAACGATAGGAATAATAGGAAAAGTCCCTTGTGAAGTATCCGAACCTGCTCACTTACATTTTTCGGTATTTAAAGACTCAAAGTTTATTAATCCCATGACAATATTAAAAACAAAACCCATTAATTAAATTTTTTTCTATCAAACAAAATGAATTCGTTGTTTAAAAAATTATATACGTATGAATTGTTTTCTATGTGTTCTCAAATTTAATATACGCTATTTAAACTAAATAAGATTGTTTATTTCTTCAATCACAAGTTTTTCTTTTAATGTGGAAAGAAAAGTTGAATTACTCGGCACATCCTTGCAAAAATGAAAAATTTTTATAAATTCATCGCTTTTAGTAAGTGTCGCCCTTTTTATCGCATTTCTTATAGATGCTTCAACGCATTTTAAAGATGTCCCATGCGTTTCTGCAATTTTTCCGTAAACTTCACTTAAAAACACAATTTTATTTGAATTTATCATATAATCAATTGCTTCTTCAATGTAGGTGTACCCCAGTATATTTGTGGGTATTCCGAAAGATTGCAACAAACTTTTTATTTTTACTTTTCTTTCCATATCATAAGAGATTGTCTTGGATTTATCCCTGCACACCATAAATATGGCATCTTGTAATAGCGATAGTATAATCGGCTTTTTAATATAATAGTCTATCCCAAGTCTAAACGATTCTTCCAAAACACTTACGTCATCTGTATATGAGGTTACAATAATCTTCGGTTTACTATCTTTAATGTTTGAGTTGATGATTTCTAAAACTTTAATATCACTTATATCTGTTGCCAAGAAATCTGTTATAACAACATCGGGTTTATAAAATTTAATCTCGGATATTATGTCAAATCCGCTTGTAAAAAAGGCGCATATACTTATATTTGGATCACGACTTAAAAAATCGAGTAGCGCTCTCCTTATGTTTACCTCATCTTCCACTATCAATACTTTTATTTTCTTATTTTTTTGATCTTCCAACACTTAATACCCATCCTAATTAAATAATTCGTGTGATTTAAAATCACATTTTAAATTATATTAATTACTAAACAAAAAATCAATAAGAAATTTAAAAATATTTTATTAATCTTAATTTACACAACAGATTTATCAAAACTCAGAAAATACAATATAAATTAAACAAAATAAAGGAGCGTAAAAATGCATTTCCCCACCCCACGTTATAATTTGTTTCATATGGCAAAACGCAATAATACAAATAAAGAAACGATTTTAAGCATGCAAGCCGACACATTAAAATCACAAATAGAAAAGCTTGCTCAAAATCACTATATTAATTTAAAAAATTCTGATTCACATCCTTAAAAACAGTCTTTTAAATAGTCAAAGCCTTTCCTTTACATTGCAATACTAAAAGTCGCGTTGAAACAGGAGATTGGCCTTGACAAATTCGTGATATGATGCTATAATAATATTATTGAATATGGAAGGAAGTTTTTATGAAAGCAATAAAAAAACTAGCTTTATTCGCCACCGCCGGTAGCGTTTTTTTTGCGCCAATAAGCTGTCTGGCTACATCCGAAAATAATGCCGTAGATTCTAAGCATTACGATTTTGTAACACCATCCGGTATTAAATCCCAAAATATTGAATCTGCCATAGATGATCTTATGAGCAAATTTATAAATAAAAATATTTCCGGAGCGCAAGTATCTGTAACGAAAGACGGGAAAGAAGTTTTTTCAAAAGGGTATGGGCTGGCCAGCCGCAAAACACAAACAACGGTTGATACCAATACGTCATTTAACTACGCCTCTGTAAGTAAATTGTTCATATGGGTATCGGCAATGCAACTTGTCGAGCAAGGAAAGCTTGATCTTAATAAAGATATTAGAACATATTTACCTAAGGGTTATCCTTTACATATAACATCAAAAAAACCTGTAACATTTTTAAATCTCATGAACCACAATGCAGGTTTCGAAGCGTATTGGACTCATTACAGCGGTTCAGGGATGTCTCGCGATTTTTCATCACTCGAAGAAGCCGTGCGCAAATGCTACAGCACTGTTCAGTGCTTTGAGCCCGGTGAATTTCAGGGTTATTCCAATGTTGGCGCAAACTTAGGGGCGCTGATTATTGAAAAAATATCCAAAACTCCATACCTTGAGTATGTAGAAAAAAACATCTTTAAACCATGTAATATGAATACATGTTATCCGGAAAGAAAACCGATAGAAAAAGTTATGGAAAACAAAGCGGTAGGGTACCGCTTTAATGGGAAAAAATTCAAGTTAACTACTGTATATAGCGGAGATTGGCTTTACCCTTCGGGATCAGCAGTCGGAACAGCAAATGATTTATCAAAATTTGCAAAAGCGCTTATGCCCGCAAAAGGCAAAAAATCCCCACTTTTTAAGAATAATAAAACTTTAGAAGAAATGTTTAAAATATCCTATACACCCACAGGAAAAGATTTGTTTTCCATGCATCACGGATTTTGGGGACCAAACGGAAATTATAGCGGGGTTGGTCACACGGGATGTGTTAATGGCATGGTTTCACATTTTGTAATAGTTCCTAAAGAGAGATTTTCCGTTGCAGTTTTAGTTAACGATGAAAATGGATGGGATATTGCTTACGGTGTAACTTCACTTTTGACAGGTAGTGAGTATAACAAAAACCGCCCCAAATTCGATAAAGTAAACACAAAAACACTTGAGGGCAGTTATGTACACGCCAGAACAAGGTTTGCAAATAGAACAAGAGACTTTGATTTAATTAATGTGAAGAGTTTAGAAAACGGACAAGATATAGAGTTAAAAGCAAATAATAATTCCCAGATTTATCGCCAAATAAGACCATATTTATTTGAAAATATTACGTCTGCTCACGGCATTGATTATAAGTCGAAGATTTACTTTAAAATTAAAAATGGATCAGTTGAAAAAATAGTAACATTTAAAAATGATTTGATTCCAATTTCTAAATTAAAAAAATTCAGAAGCAAATTTAACTAACTGAAACAACAGGTATTACGAATAGTTTACATACTCAAACATTTATGCATAAGGTCTTTGAAAATATATGGCCTAATAATCCCCCCCCCCCAGCCTAGCCGGGGGGGATTTCTTTGGCGGGCAAAACCCTATTTTACCAACCGCCTCCTCCCTCACCTTGAACTATAAAAATGCCTATTACGCAATAACAAGTTATTACGGATACCATTTTCACATATCAATAATTGTGCTATACGTGTAATAAAATGTGCTTAATTAGTGACACCTGCATATTTCGATGATTGATTTGCAAAATTCTATAAAATATAATACATGTATATGCAAAAATGTGTCCATGTATAGTCTCGAGATACAATTAAAAAATTTGATTTCGAAAGCGTGTAAGACGTTTACACGAAGTTAAAATTTGCGGTATTAAATTGCCAAAAGCCATTGGGATTATATATAATTGATATAAATTCGAATATTCTGTATCTAATTTTTACAAAGAGGTAAAATTATGGAAAATTTAAAGTCAAGAAAATTGAGTTTTGGCAAAGTAATATTTTCAATGGCAGTAATAATGCTCTTTTGGACAATATTTTGGTATCCGTTTGAGTATTTTGTGTTTCCAAGAGATTTGAGCACAACAATTAATAATTTAATCGAAATCAGTCGTGAATACTTAAGAATGCTACCTGCAGTTTTATTCTTTATTTACTACAAGAATAGCATCAAAACTAATTTTAAAGAGATGTTTTCGCTTAAATTTAATTACAAATGGTTCTTTATTGTTTTACTATTTTGTATAGCTTATCCATGTGCGGTTTCTTATTTTACAAATGGCAAAATTTACTCTAATCCTCCAGAAAGAGTGTTATATGAAGTTGTTTTATGGCTCAGTTTAGGGCTTTGCCAAGAGTTTGTTTTCAGGGGCTGGAGTTATAATGCTTTTAAAGAGGTAACTTCGCAAAGGAATGCCGTTATAATTCAGAGTGCGTTTTTTTCGGCGAGCCATTGGTTTGCACATTTCTTTATGCTTTTTGACAACAAGTTTAATCTTGCAAATTTTATTTCAGTTACGATTTTTACATTTGTTTTCGGAGTAGCAATGTGCATCTTTATGATTAAAACAAAAAATAAATCTATCGTACCACTTATTATTTTTCACGCCGTTTGGGACTTTTTAGGTTAGTAGCGTCTATGAATTGAAAAGGAAAGGAAGTTTATATTTATGATTAATATTAAAACTAGCAGAAAATCTTTGATAACAACTGTGTTCATACATTTTATTATTTTTGATGCTTTGTATACTCTACCATTTCTTCTTGGACATAGTTTATTTCCAGCTCTTAGTATAAAAGGACTAAATTTCCCGATAGAAAGATGGCTTGTATGGGTAGTACCATGCGTAATACTAACGATAGTGTTTAAAGATGATTTATACATAGGTTTTAAAGATATGTTTACTAATAAAGTAAAGTGGAAAACACTAGCATGGTGTATATTGCCATTAATGACTTTTTATATAGTTAGTGTTTTGGTGTCTCAATATACGGGATTTGGAGGAATCGGGAAAGTAGTATATTTTGATAACATAAATGAAATGTGGGCTAAACTTTCGCAAGAGGCTTGGGTTTCACTTACGGTACCTGCGATTCCGGAAGAAATGGTTTTTAGAGCATGGATACAAAACGCATTAATTGGTAAGTCACCTAGTAAGAAAAGATTAATATTATCGTTTGTCATAACCAACATATTGTTTGTGATAATACATTTATCTTATTATTTTTATCGTGGATATCCTTTGGCAAGAATGTTAACAGAAGGTTTTTGCGTATTTGTCATGGGAAGTGTTTTTGGTCTAATGTTTTATAAGTCTAAAAATATACTTGTGCCGATATTTGCACACTGTTTTGTCGATACCATCTCATTTGCATTTTTTAGCTGATGTGGAGGAAAACAATGAAAAACTTAACGATTAAGAACATAAAACAAACTGTGAATACAAACGAAGATGTTTTAGAAATCTTGAAGTATAGCCATTTTAATCCAACAAAGGAAAAACTGTCAAAACTTGTACAAAAATATCATGAAGGTAAAGATATTCTCCCCTTTGCAAGCTTTGACGGAGATAAAATCTCCGGAATAATCGTGGTTCAAAAAATCGAAGGCGGAACTTACGAAATAATTGATATAGCGGTTGGAAGTAATTATCGTAATCAAGGTGTCGCTTCAAAATTGATTGACTATGTTATAGAAAATCTAGGTATTAAAACTCTTTTTGCCGAAACAGATAACGATGCAGTAGGATTTTATGAAAAATATGGCTTTAAAACTGAAATCATCAAAAATAGAGAATATACAAGATACAAATGCACTCTGAGTTTATAAATTTAATCAAATGGAGAAAGAAAAATGGAACTTTGGGATTTGTATACAGAAAACAGAGTAAAAACCGGTGAAACACACGTTAGAGGCAATCCATTACCTAAAGAAAAATATCATTTAGTTGTCAATGTTTGGATAAAAAACTCCGAAGGAAAGTACCTAATATCAAAGCGCTCCAAAACAAAACTCAAAAATCCTTTGATGTTTGAAACCGTAGCGGGAGCGGCTTTAAAAGGCGAAAATAGCTTACAAGCCGCAATAAGAGAAACCAAAGAAGAAGTGGGAATCGATTTAGAAACAAAGGAAGCAAAACCGGTTTACTCAGACGTACGCAAAAATTTAAATAGTATATTGGATGTCTATCTTTTTGAGTATGACGGCACAGTAGATTTAAGAAACGCTACTAGCGATGAGGTGGAAAGCGTAAAATGGATGACAACAGATGAAATTTATGACTTATCTAAAAAAGGGCTGTTCGTCCATACGCTCGATTATTGTTTTGAAAAAGTGTTTAGCTTTTAAGGGAAATAGATTATGAAAATATTTCTTGCAGTACCTGAGATGAAAAATGAAATACACGAACTAAAAAAGTTTTTAAGTGAGTTTAATGCAGATATTTATATTTTTCCCGAAGGGTTTTTAAGGTATGAAAACCTTGATAAAGCGTTATCCACAACTGAAAATAAGTTTGTTATTACAGGATTTAAAAGCCAAGACAAATACGAAAAAGCATTGATAATTGAAAACGGAAAAATCATTGGCGAATATAGTAAATGTATACTCACAAAAGGCGAGTACGCAAAAGGCAAAAAAGCCGGCGATAAAATCCATACCATAAAAACAAAATATGGAATAATCGGCATTCCCATATGCTATGAAATTCATTTTCCCGAAGTTTCAAGAATTATGATGTATGATAATCCGGTACTCCTTATAAATTTAATAGGAAAAGGTATGTATCATTCACAACAGCTTTATCAGTGGACAAGCATATGCAAAGCCAGAGCTGTTGAAAATGAAGTTTTTTTAGTTGGTTGTTCCCATTTTTGCGGGGAGATACCGCTTGCATTTGCTTATTCACCCGAAGGCAAAGTAATAACGGAATATGTCGGTCAATACGGCGGAGTGGTTATAGATATTGACTTAAAAGAAAGCCAAAACAAAAAGATCGGATACTTTTCCGATCGTAGGCCATTGCTTTTTAAAAATCTTGCAAAATGAAATCGCTTAAAAAATCATAAGAAATTTGAGCAAAATCAAACGTCTATTATTGCAAATGAAATCTAATTTATTTACTTTATAAAGTTGTACTTGCTTTTATAGCACCATTTGCGTGTATTCTTACGACATCATCGGGATCAGTTTCCGAAATTACTTTTAATTTTGAAATATAAGGTGCAACAAAATCCGGACGTAGTTTTCCTATAACACGAAATATTTCCGGTGATTCCCTTCTCACACGTATTCCATCGTCATCTAATAGACTAACAAAAATCTCCATTGAACTGCCAAATATATCAGGAGTATTTGTTGCAATATTTTCACACGCCCAGATAAAATTCATTCTTACATCCGGGTATAAATCTTTAGCCTTACTTAAAATCATAGGAATGTAAGGTTTTATAAGTTCAAAATTTCCTCGCCCAATTCTGCCGAGCGTACCGACTGCACGCTCTCGTATTTTCGGATCATGATTTTTAAGTTCTTCTGCTATTTACTTATGTAAGGTTTAACTCTTTGAGAATTTCTTAGCCCTAATTCGCCTAACATCCATAAAACTTTAGCTCTTACTTTACTTGAAGAATAATCTATATATTCTGCCACTTTTGAAATTATAGCATCTGAATTATCCTTAGATTTTGCCAAGCAAATTAATTTTTGATACACTTCTTTTTCATCCAATCTATTTTTACGCACTATTAAACTCCTCCTATATATCAAGAATTTTTATACTTAAGATCAGGCTTAGAGATATTTTATAAAAGAGTATTTTGTAAGTTTCTGATTATTTTTATTTTTTCTCATAAACTCAAGCTCCAAGCCCCGCATTTTTTATAAAGTTTTTCCGGTTCCCTGTTTCAAGTTTTACCCCGAACGCAAGCCATCTACCATCTATATCTTCCAAAACCAATTCTTTGTTATTATAGTCGGTTACAGAAAGCCTTTTTACAACTTTAAGCCCTTTGCTATTAAATTCTTTCTGTAATTTCTCTTGATTATTTACAATTATATAAACGTCATATCCGTAGCCGTATAATTCATGATTTGGGATAATCTTTTTGCCTTGTGAATACGTAAGGATTATTTCAATATCGTCTTTATATAAGCATATATGAGGTTCTTTAGAATTTAGATATTCAACTGCATTAAATCCTAAGTCTGATTGGCAGGCTTGATGATTTGATGGTAGAAATGTCTGGGATAGGATTTAAACAAATTGCAAAAACAAGAGAATATAATAAAGAGGTTTTGAAGGATCCCAAAAAATCGGAAGAGCATAAAAAGGAGCTTAAAACGATATCTAAAACATATGACAAAGAGTTTGGAAAAGGAGCTTTTGAATTTAGACACAAAGCTATTGAATTTTACTGTAAGTAGAAATCGCCGCCGAATCTGCGTGTTCGGTGGCTTTTATTTTGCTTTTTGTATGTTTTTATTTAGCTACGCTTCAAGATATTTTAAATCACAGCTCCGAAAAAATGACGTTAAAGTATTGCGGCATCGAGAAAGAAAAGAAAGAAACCATGCTAAAAATTTTGGCAGAATTATGGTAAAATTGAATAGTAGGATAGATAAAGGAGCGGAAAATGAAAATAGCATTTTTGGATAGAGACGGAACCATAATAAAAGACTACCCCGACAGAGAATGGGCAAATATAAAGACTCCCGAATTTTTAGAGGGTTCCATAGATGCCTTGCGATATATAAAAAAGCAAGGTTTCGAAATAATCATAATAACGAATCAGTATTTAATCGGAAAAAAAATAATTACGTTGGAAGATTATCAAAATTTTAGCAGTTTGTTTCTGAAAGCATTGGAGCAGAATAATGCTCAAGTACTTGATGTTTTTTACTGTCCCCACGCAAGAAGTGAAAACTGTGATTGTATAAAACCAAATCCAGGTCTTGTAAATCAGGCTTTAAATAAATATCCAAATATAGATTTAAGTAAATCTTTCTATGTCGGAGATTCTTTATGTGATAAAGAGCTTGCCGAAAGCTTTAATCTCACATTTTACGGAATAAACATACCCTGCAAAAACAAAATAAGCGCTTTGAACCAAGTAAAAATGTTTTTGTAAATTTAGAGGTGAAAATCGTGAAAAAATCAATATGTTTGCTCATCTGCTTGTTTTTTGGATTAATTATGCTTTGCGGATGCAAAAAAGATAATACCCCCGAGCAAAGCTACTCAAAATATTTTGAAAATAATAGTGGCTGTGCAGTTTTCTTTAAAGATAACGAGTATTACACATATAATTATGAAATAGCAAATATTCAAAAATCACCATGTTCTACGTTTAAAATAGTGCTGACTCTTGCCGGACTCAAGTATGGTGCGCTGCAAGATGAGAACACAGTCATCAAATGGGACGGCGAAAAAAGATATTTTGATGAGTGGAATAAGGATTTAAGTTTAAAAGAAGCTTTTAATTTATCGGCCGTCTGGTATTTTGAAAAAGTAGCAAATGAAATCGGAAAAGAAAAATTAGCAGAGTTTGTAAATAAAATTTCTTATGGCAATAAAGATGCATCAGCAGAAATTCCTTGTTGGCTTGATTCATCACTAAAAATCTCGCCTAAAGAGCAAGTGAACTTTTTGAAAAACTTGTTTGAATACAGACTTGACGTTGATAATCACCACATAGAAACGTTGAAACAAATTATGCGAAAAGATAGCATAAACGGTGGCATATTGTACGGCAAAACCGGAACAAGCGGAGAGGGTAACAACGGTTGGTTTGTTGGATTCTATGAAAAGAATAACGAAAAAACATATCTTGCAATTAACTTATCTGCAGGAGAAAATGTTTCAGGTAAACAGACCGAAAAGATTGCTAAAGGCATAATAGCTGATTGCTTTTAAAATTCTTCGTATAACAACTTATAAATTCAAGGGTGATATATTGATGAGTATTTATAACTATTTAATTGAAGGAAATAAAAAATATGATTCAAATAAAGAGTGTTATGCGTTCCTGCGAATTTCTGAATTTTGAGTACGCAAACAAGCTTTTTGCGTATCGATTTTTTCGATACACAAAAAGCCTATTCTTCAGTACCTTGATGGTACCGGTGGCCGGACTCGAACCGGCACGGTGTCGCCACCGAGGGATTTTAAGTCCGAAGTTACACAAAGAACACAATGGTACACGATGGCATACGAAAGAATTTTATGCCCCTTGAAAATGGCGTAAAATCGGCATTTTAGACGTTAAAATCTTTCTAATCCCGATGAAAATTAAAAAATTAATTTTTCAAAATTTGAAAAAATTTTTGCACGTTGGAGGGATATTGGAGGGATATTTGGAAGGATATAAAATTTTTTCATATTTCATTTTGGTAGCTATCAAAATTTATTTGTCGGACAAAATCATGAAAGATGGCTATTATGAAAAACAGAACGTATTATCAAAATCTTTTTAAAGATTACAAGGACGTAGTCTCCTCAAAACAAGCCGCAGAAATGCTTGGTGGTATCGACACAAAAAGCATAAGAAAACTGCTAAAGAAAAATATTCTCAAGAGTTTTGTTATTGACGGGATTTATTATATTCCTAAAGTTTGGCTTATAGACTACGTACTTAGCGAAAGTTATCAAGAATACAAAAAGATTTTAAAACACACAATTTAAAATAATTTTATTATTGGCTCGGTTTCTATATATACCGAGTCTTGTTTTATGTTAAGGAGAATTAGTTATGGAATTAGTTTTGTTGGTAGTCAGCTTTTGCTGTATGATTTGGGGTATTTATAATTATTCGGAAGTTCAAAAGCTTGAGTTTAAATCTGAAAGAACATTTATGGAAATGGCAAAAGAAATTGATATTTTGAAAAGTGAACTAAGGAGAGTAAAAAACAATGAATCATCCGTTAAATGATAAACCCTACCTTTCCCCACCGGAAAATAAGCAAACCCCCTTATATAAATGTGATATTTGCGATGAAGAAATTTTTGAAGGTGATAATTGTTACAAAATAGATGATATAGTTTACTGC
>CALWJD010000007.1:0-71806 GCA_944380925.1 uncultured Clostridia bacterium
TTCATATAGCTTCGGGAAAGACGTGGTTTGATGCAAAAGATTAAACTAAACCCTTTTGAGGGGCACGATATAAAAAACGCGGCAAAGCCCCTTGCTTCGCTTAAAGTTCATATAGCTTCGGGAAAGACGTGGTTTGATGCAAAAGATTAAACTAAACCCTTTTGAGGGGCACGATATAAAAAATGCGGCAAAGCTTGAAAAAGAATGCTTTTCTTCGCCGTGGTCCGAAAAAGGATTTGAAGATGCGATAAACGAAGGTCTTTCTTATTTTATCGCCGCAAAATCTGAAACCGATGATTTTTTAGGATATGCCGGTATGTACAGTGCCGCAGACGAAGGGTATATATATAATATTGCAGTTTGCGAAAAGTACCGCTTAAAGGGCGTGGGCAGTGCGCTTTTAAATAATCTTTTGGAACACTCGAAAAAATTGGGGCTTTCGTTTCTATCTTTGGAAGTCAGAATTTCTAACTTAAATGCCATAAAATTTTACGAAAAAATCGGATTTAAGAAAATAGGAATACGAAAAAATTTTTATGATTTACCAAAAGAAGACGGCGTTATAATGAGTTATTATTTTAAATAAAAAGGCAGAGAATAAGAAATGAAAATATTGGCAATAGAATCTTCTTGCGATGATACTGCCGCCGCAGTGGTGGAGGACGGAAGAAAAATAATAAGTTCGATGGTTTCTTCGCAGATAGATGTTCATAAAATATATGGCGGAGTAGTGCCGGAAGTGGCATCTCGTAAACATATAGAAAACATAGCGCCGCTCGTGCAAGCGGTTATGGAAAACGCGAATTTGAAATTTGGGGAGCTTGATGCTCTAGCCGTAACGTACGCTCCTGGGCTGGTGGGTTCGCTTTTGGTTGGAGTAAACTTTGCAAAGGGTCTTTCTATTGCAACAGGACTCCCTATTATTCCGGTTCATCACATAAAAGCTCATATAGCATCTTTATATATTTCGAACGAAAATTTAAAACCGCCGTTTTTATGCTTGGTTGTATCTGGCGGACACTCTAATATTTTGGAAGTAAAAGATTATACCGATATCAAAACTATTGGCAGAACTTTAGATGATGCGGCAGGGGAAGCTTTTGATAAGGTTGGTAGACGCCTTGGCTTTGATTACCCCGGCGGAGTTATGCTAGATAAAGTTGCAAATGGTGGGGACCCCGAAAGCTTTAAACTTCCAATTCCTTTAAAAAATAGCGAAAATCATTATGATTTTAGCTTTTCGGGGCTCAAAACCGCAATGATAAATATAATAAATAAGTTTAATCAAAAAGGCGAAACTTTACCTAAAGAAGATTTATCGGCTTCGTTTAGAAAATCGGTTGTGGATTGTTTGGTCGGTAACTTTATTTTGGCGGCAAAAAATTATGGATATAAAAAACTCGCCGTTGCGGGCGGAGTTTCAGCAAACTCTTTGCTCCGAGCCACGCTTTTGGAAGAATGCGAAAAATTAAGATTTGAGTTTTTCACACCAGACTTAAAATATTGCGGAGATAACGCCGCTATGGTAGGCTCGCAAGGATATTACGAATTTTTAAAAGGAAAAACAGCGGGCCTTAGCCTTAATGCAAAAGCAAGCATGAAGATTTAAAATATATAAGTAAAATAATATAAAATTTTTTTATACACAAAAATTCCACTCCAAAAGGAGTGGAAGACGCTTCTAGCGATCAACTAAATATCAATCTTCAAGTTCAGGATCATAGTCATCATTATCAGGTGGATCATCCTTGCCTGTAGTTGCTTCCACAGACGCACGAGATATCCACTCTTTAAAATTTTCTGCCGGGTCGCCTTCGTCTTTCAGTAAATCTCTAATAAGCCTTCCGCCGTGTTTGTATTCCCCTTTAGCAAATGCTCCGGCTCCTATCAAAGTCGATATTATGGCTGCGGTTTTGCCCGGATTTTCTTTAGCGTAATTTGCTAGCACGCCAAAGCCTTTTTGATACTTTCTCCTGCTGATTTTGCTCCCTTTTTAATCCCGGCAGCTGACAAACCGCCTGAAATTTCTTGGAGTGCTTCGAGGGCCAGTGCCTCTTTTTCTAAATTTTCTTGTTCCGGCATAACGGTTACCTCCTAAATTAATAATATTTCTAAAGGACCACATACTAGTGTTCACATATACGTGGTATTCCCATGAGCGTAATACAGACCCGGAAATAAAGAATTATATTCAGGATCGGTAATACTTAAAAGCATAAGATGCACTTAGTAACGGTTAGTTGTCGTGGGGATAAGGAATACCATCGTCTGATCCAAACAAATTGGATCCTGCATCCCAAAGCTTTTTGCCGCCTTTTGCAGCGAAATCCCCGGCAGCTTTTGCACCTTCTGCAGCGTAATGGCCGGCAATTTTTGCGCCTTCTGCAGTGTAACGTCCGGCAATTTTTGCGGCTCTGCCGGCAGCTCGGCCGCCTTTCCCCAGAGCTCTACCAACGGCGATAGTGGCTTTACCATCATTTATTGACCAATCCAGTATCTGTCCTGTAGTGTATAGTGCGACTATTGCCCATGCGGCAACTTCTGATTTGTGTTCTCTTGCATATTTTTTAAATTCGGCCCAAGACATTCCTCCTGAGATTTCTTGGAGTGCTTCTGATGCAAGTTTCTCGTGCTGTAATTCTTCGTTTTGAAAATTTTCTTGATTCGGCATAACAACTACCTCCTAAATTAATTAAAATAGTATAGTTTCAAAAAAGCTATATGCAAATATTGTATAACAAATATATATAATGTCAAGGGCTCCCAAATTTTTTCGCAACGTAGCAAAAAATGTTTATAACTTTTTGTGCGTATATTCTTACCAAAATAGAAATCCACCCCAAAAAGGGGTGGAGAAAATAGATTAAAAAACGCCAACATATAGTCGCTACCAAGTAGTTACGTTTATAAATAACATATTAATAGCACTATGTTCGTCATGCAAACACATAAGGGTTAGATACCATCACCGACTTAGATTGTTTAGCCTTCGCCTTCGCCTTCGCCTTCGCCTTCGCCTTCGCCTTCGCCTTCGCCTTCGCCTTCGCCTACGCCTGAGATAACGGCTGAAGCGGGGCTGAACTGGAGTCTTGGCTGCTGCCTACGCCTCCGACTCCGACTCCGCCTGAGGTACTGGCTGGAGTGGGGCTTAGGCCGCTGCCTTGGATTTCTGAAGCGTTAGGTAAAAATCCTTTTATCGCATTTACCAAAGCTTTAACATCCTTGAATTTACGTCCGCCGCCTTCAACTGCAAGGGCTGCGATTGCTACTGCTGCTGCGCCTACACCGACTTTATGGTCTGAAACGAATTTTTTAGTGTTGCTCCAATATCTCTTGACGTCATCCTTTGTTAATTTTCCTCCCGAAACTTCTTCGAGTGCTTCCGTTGCGAGTGCTTCTTGTTGCATTTTTTCTTGTTCTGTCATAATAATTACCTCCTAAATTAATTAAAATAGTATAGTTTTGAAAAACTATATGGCTGTATTATATAATAGATGAATATAATGTCAAGCATTTTTTAAAAATTTTTCAAAAAAAAACAAATTTTTTAAAATTTACATATTTGTGTTTAAAAATAAAAATCCCCCAAAACCTATTGGTGATGGGGGATTAATAACAGGTAATTTTTTAAATTAAATCCACGGAGCAAAAAACTTTGCTGGCATCTTTATTTTTAGCCCCAGCATTCTTACAATTATCGCAAATATTAAGCGTCATCCAAGTTTCTCTGGGCTCAAATTTCCCACAATCGCACTTATTTGAGCGTGGTTTCTCTTTGCAACGGGGGTCTATGCTTTCAGTAACCTTTGCACCGCCTGTTACGTAGTCTAAGTCATCCTTTTTAACCATACGAAACGATTTTCCTTCAAATTCTGACATTAGTAACCCTCCATTTCAAATTTTTATATCTATATCATATATCTTTAAATAAAGATTAGAAAAGTAGCACAATATATTTTTTAAGCAATGTATCCTATACTTGGCAAGATGATTCCCCACAATATAGAAATTAATCTCAAAAAAATATGCTATATATAGTAACATGTAGGCGTTAGAATGTCAACAAAAAATATCAAAAAAAATAAAAAAATAAAAATTTTTGTCGAATAGTGTTTTTTAAAAGTGTGATGAGTGTGTAACTTTAGATGCTTAATACTAACCGATATAATATTTATTATAATTTTTTGTTTGAGGTTTTTTATAGGTAATTTTTTCCAATTAAATTTTCCCCATGCTCACAAGTATATTGATAAGGCATGTTGCCGTTATTATCGCCGTTATATCGGCGAGCAGTGCAGAAACTACCGCATGGCGTGAATTTTTAATTCCGATACTGCCGAAATATACCGTTAAAGTATAAAAAGTTGTTTCTGTGGAGCCCATTATTGCGGAAGCTATTTTACCAATATAACTATCAGCGCCGAAATTTTTAAAAATACTATCCAGCACGGCAATTGAGCCGCTTCCCGAAATTGGGCGCAGCATAGCAAGGGGTATGACTTCTGCGGGAATATTTATTATTTTAAAAACGGGCGATAGGAGCCACGAAAAAATATCAAACGCCCCCGAGGATTTTAGCATGGTAACGCATATTATAAGGCCTATTAAAGAAGGAGCTATCGTAAAGGTAGAGTTTATGCCCTCTTTTGCGCCTTCCAAAAAAGAATCAAAAACAGGAATTTTTTTAATATATCCCGCTATTACCGTGATCATCAGAACAGCGGGAATAATATAAAAACCGAACCTCGTCATTTTTGTTTTAATCCTGCCTTTTCAAAAATCTTGGAAGATACAGTTCCCACCGTTAAAGCGGCAAGCGACGTTATCCATAATACAGGCGCTATATCCATAGGGTTTTTGGAACCGTAATTTTGCCTGAGAGTACATAAAAAAGTTGGGATTAACTGCAGTGATGCCGTGTTGATAACAACAAACATTATCATTGAATTTGTGGCAACCAAAGGGTTTTTCATTTTGGATTCTTTTTTTAGTTCTTGCATAGCCTTTATACCAAATGGAGTGGCAGCATTTCCGAGCCCCAATAAATTGGCGGTTATATTCATGCATATTGCTTTTGCGGCATTGCTTTTAAGGGGACAATCCGGAAAAAGAAGCTTTATTATCGGTAAAAATAGTTTTGATAAAAAATCCGTAATTCCTGATTTTTGCGCTATTTTCATTATTCCGCTCCACATTGCCATCATTCCGAGTATCGAAATTATAAGCGTTACCGCATCACCCGCCCCTGTAAGGATAGCTGAAGAAAGACTATTTATTTTACCGGTACAAACTGCGCAGAGTATGCTTATTAAAATTGATATTCCCCAAATATAATTCATCATAATAATAACTCCAAATGTTTGATATTTCTAAATAGATATGAAATATAGTTTTTTTTTATGTGTTTTTTGGGCAGAAAACTATTATTCGTCAAAAAAATACATATATTGACAAAAAAGTTTAAAAATAGTAAAATTTAAAATTATAGAAAATATTAATGAAAGCGGTGCTTAAAAATGAAGTCCACGGGTATTGTCAGAAGAGTAGATGATTTGGGAAGGATAGTTTTGCCAAGGGAGCTTAGGAAAATCCTTAATATAGATCCCAGAGATTCACTTGAAATTTTTATGGACGGAGATACAATAATTTTGAGAAAATATGAACCCCAATGCATTTTTTGCGGCCAAGCAAATGGCGTAAGAACGTTTAAATCCAAAAACGTTTGCGAAAACTGTATTAAAGAAATTAATAATGCGTCTATCTGATTTGATATATAAGTAAAATCTTAATAAAACGCAGTTGCAAATTGGGTGTATTTATATCTTTACTTGCAAGAACATTTAAAGTAAGGTATAATACATCCGTTGTTTTTTATTTTGTAAATTTCTATTTTTGAAAGGGCGGTTTCATGAATTATCTTGACAAAAAAACAGTTCAGGACATAGAAGTAGAGGGCAAAAGAGTTTTACTTCGTTGTGATTTTAATGTTCCGCTTGACAAAAACGGGAATATATCCGATACTTCCAGAATAGATCAAGCGCTTGAAACAATTGAATACCTTCGAGCAAAAGATGCAAAAATTATTGCATGTTCGCATTTAGGTAGACCTAAAGGAAAATTTGAAAAACAGTTTTCTTTGGCGCCGGTTGCAAAATATCTTTCCGACGTTTTGAAAAGAGAAGTAAAACTTTCTGATGACGTTGTGGGAGAAAGCGCAAAAAAAATTGTTTCCGAATTAAAAGACGGGGACGTGTGTTTGCTTGAAAATTTAAGGTTTGAACCCGGTGAAGAAGCAAACGATTCGGAGTTTTCCAAAAAATTAGCTTTTCTTGCCGATATTTACGTAAATGATGCATTTGGAACTTGCCATAGATCGCATGCCTCAACGGTTGGCGTTACGCATTATTTGCCGTCTGTTTGTGGACTTTTGGTGGAAAAAGAAGTAGGCGCAATCATGAAGATTATGGAGTCTCCCGAACATCCGTTTGTCGCCATTGTGGGAGGAGCAAAAATTTCGGATAAAATCGGAATGATAAATTCGCTTCTTGATAAAGTCGATACGCTTATTTTAGGTGGCGGAATGGCCAATACATTTATGAATGCTTTGGGGTATTCGGTTGGAAAATCTCTTTGCGAGAGCGATAAAGTCATAGCAGCAAAGGACATAATGGCAAAAGCTAAAGAAAAAGACGTAAGGCTTACGCTTCCGTTTGACGTGAAAGTTACAAAAGAGTTTAAAGAAAATGCCGAGCTTCAAGTTGTTGAGGCCGATAAAATCCCGGAAGAATGCATGAGTTTGGATATAGGGCCGAAATCGTGCAAGCAATTTGAGGAAGTAATAAAGGAAGCAAAAGCTATTTTGTGGAATGGACCTATGGGTGTTTGTGAATTTCCAAAATGTGCAGAAGGGACCAACGCAATTGCTAAATTTATATCTGAAAGCCATGCCCGTGCCGTCATTGGGGGAGGAGATTCTGCCGCAGCTGTGAGAAAATCCGGATATTTAAATAAACTTACTTATATTTCAACCGGCGGAGGAGCAACAATCAAGCTTGTCGAAGGTGGCGCAATGGTTGCGCTTGAGTGCCTTGAGGATAAATAGTATTCGTTTTAAAGTTTAAAACTACTTTTAATTAAGGGGTTTTATTTTTTATAAATTTAAGATATAAATTATAAAAACATCAAAAAATATTGACAAAATATAACTATATGATATAATTTTGTTCAATTATATTAGGGAGGGATTAATATGAAAAAAGAAACATTAAACAAAGAGGAAACGCAGGCAGTAAAAGAACTGATTGAAAAAATTCCTGACGAGGCACTTGAAAAAGCAGTGGGAGGGCTGAGGCCCAGAACAAAACAAATTCTGAAAGGTATCGGTGCAACTGCACTTACAGCGGCAACAATATGGCTTGTGACTGATAAACTGAAAAATGATATAAAAAGTTCTGATAATGATATAAAAATCAAGAAAAGAGATTCGTCTCCGAAGGTTACTTCTGGTTCTAAATGCGATTCTTTTGATAATGATAATACAAAGCTTGATAATGTTCCTTCTGCCGGTTCGCGTTTTAATTGGGAATGGTATAACAATGATAATGAAAAGTTTGATGATCCGAATTTTGGTGAGCCTAGTGCACCGCCCTATTGGGAAGTGTAACCGAAACTCGAGTGGTGGAGATATGAGCAATAGCGATAAAATTTAGGTGTTTTTTATTTTCAGAAAGGGGTAATCAAAGTGGCAAGAGAGTTTAGCGGTGAAATAAGTGAAGAACAGGTTAAAGGTTTAAATAATTTTTTAGAACAAATGACCCCTGAAGAGCTTGAAAAAATAGCAGGAGGGTTTTCTGCGGCGGGAGCTGCGGCTGCGCTTTCCGGCGGAGCTAAAATTATGGCAGATAAGTTGCTTGGTGGGCTTTCCGAACGCAGTAAACAGATACTTAAACGGTTGGGAATTGGTGCAGCAGCGGTTGTAAGTTTATATTTGTTATATCGTACGTTGCCTAGGAATGGGTCGCCTCCAGTTGAGAAGAGTTCTTCTGAGCAAAACTTGCCGATTACTCCATCAGAGGCAATTAACAGATTTTCTAAAAATAACGGTGGACTTACCGATGAACAAATGAAGCGGCTTAATGATCTACCTGTTGACGATTCTTGTTGGACGTTTGACGATGTAAAATGGTGCCTGTACGGGTTTAGATCGGGTGACTTGAACTAGTTTTGTGAGTCTAAATATAGGATAGTAATAAGCTTGGGCGAAGAAATATTAATATTTTTGCTCTTAAGTCGACAGGGGTCGGCTTTTTTTATTTTGCGGTTTAATTTATAATGGTTTTAAATTTAGCAAGACACAGTGGAGGCGTTATCGTGAGTAATAAAAAATTTATTGTTGCAAACTGGAAAATGAATAAAACTGTAAGTGAGGCAGAGGAATTTTTAAAAAGATTTATTTCACTAAATAAAAATATAGATATTGAGGTTGCGATTTGTCCGCCATTTTTGTGTTTGGAAAAAGCTTTAAAAATTTGCAAGGAAAGTAAAATAAAAATTGGTGCGCAAAATTGCCATTTTGAGAAGAGCGGCGCTTTTACGGGGGAAATATCGGCAAATATGCTGGCAAGTATTGGCGCCGAGTATGTGATATTGGGGCACAGCGAAAGAAGAAATTATTTTTATGAAACAGATAAAATCGTAAACAAAAAAGTAAAAACGGTACTCGAAAATAAACTAAAACCGATTATTTGTGTAGGCGAAACACTCTCAGAGCGAGAAAAAGGCAAAGAAAAAGAAAAAATAAAAACGCAAATCGGGCTTACTTTCAAAGATATTCCGCCTGAAAAAATTTCGGAAATTGTAGTTGCTTATGAACCGATTTGGGCCATAGGAACGGGCAAAACTGTAAGTATAGAAGAATGCAAAGAGATGTTTGTTTTTATAAAAAATTATTTGGCTTTCGAATATGGACTTAAGGAATCTCGGAGTATAAGACTTCTCTATGGTGGTTCGATGAATGAGAAAAACGCAAAAGAGCTTTTATCGGTTCCAAATGTAGATGGCGGTCTTATCGGCGGAGCATCTTTGAATCCTTTTAAATTTACCGATATTATAAATCAAGCGGAAAGCGTGGTGCAGTAAATATGAATAACAAAAAAAGAGTTTTACTTATAATAATGGATGGGTTTGGAATCGGAAAAAAAGACGAAAATAACGCAATTTTTATAGCCAAAACCCCTACGCTTGATAAAATATTTAAAGAAAATTCATACGCCGAACTTTTTGCTTCCGGAAGTTATGTTGGTCTTCCGGAGGAGCAAATGGGGAACTCTGAAGTTGGGCATTTAAATATCGGAGCGGGAAGAGTTGTTTATCAAGATTTAACCTATATAAATAAATGTATTGAAGACGGGAGTTTTTACGAAAATAAAGAACTTATAAACTTGGTGGAAACCGCTCAAAAAAACAGCTCTTCGCTTCATTTAATGGGATTACTTTCAGATGGTGGAGTACATAGCAGTATAGAACATTTTTTTGCTGTTTTAAAGCTTGCCAAAAAATATAAATTAAAAAAAGTTTATATCCATGTTTGGACCGATGGGCGTGATACGCTGCCTAAATCAGCGCTCCGGTACATAAAAACGCTTGAAGATTTTATAGCCCAAAATGAAATTGGAGAAGTTGCAACAATCAGCGGGCGATACTTTGCAATGGATAGAGATAAAAACTGGGAGCGCACCGAACTTGCTTTTAATGCAATTTTTAGTGCTCAAGGCGATAAATTCCAAAATGCTAAAAAGGCCATAGAAAATTCATATTTAAAAGAGGTTACTGATGAATTTATAAAGCCGTGTGTGAGCGAAGGCTATGAAGGAATAAAAAAGGGCGACTGTGTTTTATGTTTGAATTTTAGATCAGACAGAGCGCGGCAAATTACGAAGATGTTTACCGAAAATTTTCAGCATAAAAACATCTTGGAAACCGTAAAATATTATTCGCTTACTTCTTATGATGAAACGTTTAAAAACGTAAATGTTATCTTTAAACCAAGGATTATGAAAAACACTTTGGGAGAATATGTGGCAGATTGTGGATTAAAACAACTCAGGACCGCTGAAACCGAAAAGTATGCTCACGTTACGTTTTTTCTAAATGGAGGAGTGGAAAAGCCAAATAAAAACGAAGATAGAATAATAGTTAAATCACCGAGCGTCAAAACATACGATTTAAAGCCGGAAATGAGTGCTTTTGCCGTTACGGAAGAAGTACTAAACGGCATAAGAAGTCAAAAGTATGATTTAATAATTGTTAATTTTGCAAATCCCGATATGGTGGGGCATACCGGTAATATAGAGGCGACAGTAAAAGCGGTTGAAACCGTGGATGAATGCGTTTTAAAATTAAAAAATGAAATGAAAAAATTTGGCGGTACAATGATTATTACGGCAGATCATGGGAATGCGGAAAAGATGAAAGATGAAAACGGCGAACCGTTTACTTCTCACACAACAGCAAAAGTACCGTTTGTTATTTTAGATTGCCACGAAAAGTTAAAAGAAAGTGGAAGCCTTTGTGATATAGCTCCCACGATTTTAAAAATACTGGATTTAAAAAAGCCACCTGAAATGACGGGGAAAAGTCTTTTTTAAAATATTAATCTTCCAGCTCACTTCCTAAAAATTCTGCGGATATTTTTACGATTTTTCCTATATTTTTTAAATCATTATTTTTCAAAGATTCGTTTTTTAAGATTATTATACTGCCGCAAAGATCTCCGTTTGCAATAATCGGAAACATAAATAGGCATTCATTTTTAGTTTTTTCTATGGGCTTAATTTTGGCAGTGTTATTTTCCGTTTCGGATATACTTTTTCGAGCCTCCATAATTTCTCTTAAAAAAGGTGTTATTTTTTCTCCTATAAATTCTTTTCTTGATGTACCGCAGGCGGCAACTATAGATTCTTTATCGCTTATAAGAGTGGGCATACCGATTGAGCGTGATAAAATTTCCGAATACCTATTCATAATACCGCTGGAGTGCTTAACAACAGAATGCTTTTTAAAAATTATTTCTTCGGTATTGCCTGTATAAATTTCGAGTAAATCCCCTTCTCTGATATGAAAACTGCGCCTCAGTTCTTTGGGTATTACAATTCTTCCGAGTTCGTCTATTCTTCTTACTATTCCTGTAGATTTCAAAGCGAAACCTCCTTTTGGTTTTTATATTTATTTTTAGTTTGACAAAATCTTTGAAAAATATACATTTTTTAAATACCAAAAATAAATTTTTAAGCGCAATGATGTTGATAAGGTGCGCTAATTTATATATAATTATTAGTGAGCGCTATGCTCGCTGATTATGATTTTTGAGAGGGAGAAGTATTAATGAAAGTTACTGTTGACCAAGAAGTATGTATAGGATGTGGAATGTGCATAGATATTTGTCCGGAAGTTTTTAGATTTAATGATGATTCTAAGTCGGAGGTTATTTCCGAAACAATCCCCGAAGGTTTAGAAGCAAAAACAGAAGAAGCAAAAGAAGTTTGTCCTGTTGATGCAATTGTTACGGAAGAAGCAAAATAAGCAAAAGAAAGTTGCTCCGTTGATGCAATCGTTGTTGAATAGTTTTTGTTTTTCTTTAAGATAAAAATTTATTTTTTAAAAGACCATGCACCGAGTGCATGGTTTTCTATATACAAAAATTTTCAAGCAGAGTTTTGCATGGAGTTAGATTTTAACCCGATTTGGAACTATCCGTTTGGGTAGTGCGTAAAACGTGATTTAAAAAGCATAAAACTTCACCGCTCTTATAAAACCAGGCATAGTGCAAAGGAGTTAATCCACTGCGGTTTTTTATGCGTACATTGGCGCCTTTGCCAACTAAAATCTTTACTATATCTAAATTGTTGTTTTGCGCTGCACAGTGAAGTGGCGATGTTTCATGAGGACCTGGTTTGGAGTTTGGGTTTGCGCTTTCTTTTAACCAAAAATTTACTTCATTTATATTATTTTTTGCTACGGCATCATATAGTTGTTCATCTAAAAAATCTTGGGTTGTCTTTGGCTTTGCCGGTAGTGTTACGACGACGTCATCAGTTTTTTGATATAGTGAAGGTGTTCCCATTTGTGCGAAAAATACCGGAGTAATATTTGTAAAAAATAGTATTATTAAAGTTAGCATAATTTTTATCAACTTTTTTAATTTGTAGTTCATAAAAACCCCTCCTTTTCGAACTTATTATATTAAAGAGGTTTAAACGCATATATAAATTACGCTAATTTTTGGCAACCGAAAATTTTTAATTATAACAAGTATTTTTGTGTTTTTAGGTTTTGGAGGTACATATAATTAAAAATATAGATTAACGGAGATGATAAAATCTTGTTTGTTATAAGATTAAAGCGGCGAACGCTTATTATTTTTTCTGCCCTTTTTGCGGTGTTTACCATATCGGTTTTGTTTTTAAATAAATTAGCGCTGCCTGCGAGGGCGCATGAAAACAAAAAATTTATAAAATATGCAGAATTTAACCCTACTTACGAGGCGCTCGATAAAGCCATGAAAGAGGATATAAAATCGCAAAACGAAAATATAAAAATTAATTGGATAGAAGTGCTTTCGTGTTTGGGATGCAAGTATGGCGGCGATTTTAAAAAGTATAAAGAAGCGGACATAAACGAAATAATTAAAAAATTAAAGTCCGGCGAAAAGATAGGCGATATTACAAAGAATAATAAAAATTATGATTATTATCATCAGGTATATGAAGCCGTGTTAAAAGAATTTTTAGGCAGCTACAAAATAAAGACAAAGCCAAAAAAAGAAGGTACAGAGGGAGAGTGGACAGAAGTTTATGGCTTAAAAGCTTTTTCTCCGATTGCAAAAACGTTTCCTTATTCACATTATGATGATTTTGGGGCAAGCCGTTCTTATGGATATAAAAGGCCTCATTTAGGGCACGATATGATGTGCGCAATCGGAACTCCCGTTATAGCGGTGGAATCAGGTACTGTTGAGATAATGGGGTGGAATCAGTATGGTGGGTGGCGGATAGGTATTCGAAGTTTTGATAAAAAACGATATTATTATTATGCACATTTGCGTAAAGATAGGCCATTTCATTTGAGTTTAAAAGAAGGCGGCATAGTTAAAGCAGGGGACGTTATAGGCTATGTGGGGCGTACGGGATACAGCGCAAAAGAAAATGTTAATAATATAAGCGAAAGCCATTTGCATTTTGGAATGGAGCTTATATTTGATGAATCGCAAAAAGAGTGCGATAACGAAATATGGATTGATCTTTGGGCAATAACAAAGCTTTTGGAAAAGAATAAAAGCGCTGTAATAAGAAATAACGAAACAAAGGAATTTTATAGAGAGAGCGAATTTGCGGAACCAAATTTAGAAAATTTGAAATAAGAGATACCTATGCAACTTATTGCATAGGCACCTTTCTATCATATTATAATAACTCTAGATTTTGTCTTCGCGTTGTAAATAAGTATAATAATCGTTAAAACTTTGTATTTGTGATTCTTGGTTCGTAAAAATAAACCTTTTTTTATCATTACAGTACTTATCATATTTCCAATTCTTTGGGTTAGCTACAATTTTTTCTAATTCTTCTTTATTTTTTGCAGTACATTTGTATGCGTATGCCGTTGGGAACAGAAGAGTGACACTGTTTCTTCCATACCGTGGTTCATCGCCATACCATCTGTTAAACCAATTTATTTCATCAATTGATCCCAATGCCTTGTTGTGCCATGCAACACAGAAGGGAGGTGAGTTTATAAGCATAGCCAATTTACCATCGGCTTTAGGTTGTTTTGACCTCAGGGTAGACCTTAAATTTTCCAAAGTTTTCACTGGCCTTACCTATTGTGACACTGGCCTTTTACCTATTGTGACTTGAGTTTTGACTTTTTGTTTAAGTGTTGTGGCTTTATGCCAAGTATGCCCGGTTTTTGCAGCTTGGCCAGGTGTAGTGGCATGCGGAGCTGCTTTTGCGTCTACTGTAGGCGCGGTTTTTTGCCCAGATGTTGCATTGTGAAAGGGGTGTTTGGCGTTGGCTGCCCATGCTCTTGCTACGGCAGCTGAGGCGGCTTTTTTAGCTTCAGCCAGTCTAGATTCTTGGATTTTTACATTTTTTATTATTACATCAAGTAGTATGGTCATACAATTTATAAGCGCACAAACATAAGCCGCCACAGCAGCTTTCAGCCGTTGCACTTGAAGCTTTGAGTCTATTTTCAGAATCTTACGTATGATCCCTTTCTCTTTTTTAAGGTAGTTATCAAATAAGGTCTTGTTTATTTTCACCAACTCGGTTTTTTTAGTGTTTAGTGCTTTTAAAAAGATTCCCGCATCTCTTTGGGTTTCTTTTTTGAAAAGATCTACGTTATTTAATTCGGGGCTGTTCAAAGCATTGCCAACCAATTTTGAAAAAGAACCTGTGACGGTATGCTTACCTATAGTAGATACCAGAAGTTTTAAGCCTAACACTTTGCAACGTAAAACGTGATAACCATCTTGCTCGGTTGCTGTTTGGTCTATGTTGATCGTTTTTCCTATATACTGACTGAGCCAGCAACTTTGTATGTTATTCGTAAATTCTTGGACAGTTTTTGTTGCATCAAATGCCTCCCCTTTGTTAACTATTTTATCAGCAGTGGTGTTTGATTTTTGATCAACGTATTGTAAAAATTGTTCGTTTGCCTTTTCTAATTCTTTTGAAGAAAACATATAAATAACCTCCTCATTTTCTATTGTATATCATTGTACTCAAAAAATATATAATGTCAATGTTTTTCGCACAACTTTGTTTTGCTTTAAATAAATTATGTTTAAAATTATAGGCGATTAATATAATTTCAAAGACCATAAAAAAGCCTTGCCGTAAGGCGGCAAGGCAAGAAGCGCAAATTATTACTGAAAATAGCGTTAATTGCCTTTAAATTTACTGTTATATATATCCTTTCCAAACTCCAATAAGAAGGCTGTTGGAATTGCCCATATTGCTATGCCTATGCCTTCGCCGACTTTATCAAGCGCTTTATTCACTACTTGTTTACCACATTTTTTTAAGTACTCTTTCCAGCCTTCTTCGGATGGAGCTCCATTGCCGCCACTTATATAAGATAAATATTCTTCATCCAACACATCCGAAATGGCATCGAATTCATTGCGGAGCCTGGTTACTTCTTCTTTGCTGAGCTTTACGCCATTGGCTTCAAATTCTGCCTCTATTTCTGCGGGAGTTTGTAATTCCAAAATTTTCATCACAAAATCTTCATTTTTCATAAGTTCTTCAAATTTTTCTTTATTTTCCATAAGTAAACATCTCCTAACCATATTTTTTGCAAATTATATGTCAAAGTAATATGATAGTCAATACTTAAAAGAAAAAATTTACATATATTTATTAAAAAAATGAAATTTGATTGCTTTGAGGTAGGTTCTTAAGCACTCCCGCTTCCTCAAGAGTTTCTATTACCGCTTTTGTAACTTTTGCTCTGATTTGGATATTATCTATCGAAACATATTTTCCTTATAATAGACAGTCCATACTTAAAAGAAAAAATTTACATATATTTTATTAAAAAAATGAAATTTGATTGCTTTGAGGTAGGTTCTTAAGCACTCCCGCTTCCTCAAGAGTTTCTATTACCGCTTTTGTAACTTTTGCTCTGATTTGGACATCATCTATCGAAATATATTTTCCTTCTTTTCCTGCTATTTCCAAGTTTTTGGCGGCGGATTCTCCAACCCCTGCAAGGGACGCAAAAGGAAGCCTTATTTTTCCGTTTTCGACTAAATATCTATATGAATCGGATTTATATAAATCAACAGGCAGAACTTCTATTCCACGGGCAAGCATTTCGTTTACTATTTGAAAAGTCCCGTACGCTGCGTTTTCTTTGGCGCTTGCTTCCTTGCCTTTGGAGGTTATTTCTGCCATTTTTTTCTTAACTGCGTTTTTGCCCTTCATAACCGTTAACCCGTCAAAATCTTCGCCACGGACGGTAAAGTAAGCGGCATAGTATTCTGTTGGATAATAAACCTTATACCATCCGAGCCTAAGTGTTGATATCATATAAGCTGCGGCGTGAGCTTTTGGGAACATATATTTTATTTTCATGCAAGAATCTATATACCATTTTGGAACATTATGAGCTTTCATTGTTTCCAAGTGTTCGGGAGTAAGTAGTTTTGTTGCTTTTCCTTTACGAACAATTTCCATTATTTTAAACGCGGTTTTTGGTTCAACGCCTTTTTGCATAAGGTAAACCATTATATTATCACGTGTTCCGATAACTTCCGATATGGTGCAAATGCCTTTTTGGATAAGTTCATGGGCGTTGCCGTGCCAGACGTCCGTACCGTGGGAAAGCCCTGAAATTTGCAGTAAATCAGCAAATGTTTTTGGTTTACATTCAATTAGCATTTGCCTGACGAACGAAGTTCCGACCTCAGGGAGCGAAAAAGTTCCCGTTTGAGAATCTATATCTATGGGATTTACTCCGAGCGCCTTGGTTGAGGTAAATAAGGACATTACCTTTTTATCGCTCATCGAAACATCGGTTACTTTAATGCCCGTATAATCTTCCAAATATTTGTAAATTGACGGAACATCGTGCCCGAGTTCGTCGAGTTTACAAATGGTATCGTGTATTGCGTGGAAATCGAAATGAGTGGTGATATTATCGGAATTTTGGTCATTGGCCGGGTGCTGTACGGGGCAAAAATCGTAAATTTCTTTCCCTTTTGGAACAACAACCATTCCGCCGGGGTGCTGACCTGTTGTCCTTTTAACGCCCGTGCAACCCTCGGCTAATCGCATAGTTTCAGCTTTTCCCAAGGAAATGCCACGCTCTTCTGCAAATTTTTTCGTAAATCCGATTCCCGTTTTTGTTGCAATTGTTCCTATGGTACCTGCTTTAAAAACGTTGGTTTTTCCGAATAGTTTTTCCGTGTATCTGTGAGCATCATTTTGATATTCGCCGGAAAAGTTAAGGTCTATATCGGGGGTTTTGTCGCCATCGAAGCCCAAAAATGTTTCGAATGGGATTTGGTGACCATCTCGGCTTAAAGGTTCCCCACATTTGGGGCATTTTTTTTCGGGTAAATCGAACCCCGAACCATAACTGCCGTCCTCGAAAAATTCGCTGTAATGGCATTTTTTGCAAAGGTAATGTGGGCATAAGGGGTTTACTTCTGAAATTCCCGACATTGTTGCGACAAAAGATGAGCCTACCGACCCCCTTGAGCCTACCAAATATCCGTGTGCTTCGGAATCCGCAACAAGTTTTTGTGCTACCATGTAAAGGACTGAAAATCCGTGTTTTGTAATGGAACCGAGTTCACGCTCTAGCCTTTCTTCGACTATCTTTGGCAATGGGTCGCCATATATTTTTTTTGCTCTGCTCCAGGTTATGTCCACCAGTTCTTTTTCGGCGCCGGGTATGAATGGCGGGAACACCCCGGGTGGAATAGGCGAAATTTCTTCAATCATATCGGCAATTTTATTTGTGTTTTCAACTACCACTTCATAGCATTTTTCTTTACCCAAGTACTTAAATTCTTCCAGCATTTCGGCAGTTGTTCGCATATAAAGCGGGGCTTGATTGTCGGCATCTTCATACCCTTGGCCGGCCATGAGTATTTTTCTGTATTCTGAGTCTTCGGGGTCCATAAAATGAACGTCCCCTGTGGCAACAACAGGAATACCGAGTCTTTCGCCAAGCTCGATTATTGTTCTGTTAAACCCTTTTAGCTCTTCCTCTGTTTTTGCAATTCCTTCACGGAGCATAAATTCGTTGTTACCGAGCGGCTGAATTTCCAAATAATCGTAAAATTTTGCTATCTCCAAAAGGTCCTCAAAGGGTCTGCCGCCTGTGATGGCTCTAAATAAATCGCTTGATTCGCAAGCGCTCCCGATAAGTAGCCCCTCTCTTAATTTTAAAAGCTGGCTTTTGGAGATTCTTGGCTTTTTATAAAAATAATTAAGATGTGCCATGGAGATAAGTTTATAAAGATTTTTAAGACCAACCTGATTTTTAACAAGTATCGTCATGTGATTTGAAACTGCTTTTTTGTAGTCATTACTCGAAAGGGAGGTGTTCATCTGCTGAAGCGATGTTATTCCTCTTACTTCATGGGACATTTTTAAAAGTTCTATAAATATATAAGCAAGCGCTCTTGCGTCATCAGATGCTCTGTGATGGTTAAATTCTGGTATTTTAAGATATTTTGCAACGGTATCGAGTTTATGGTTTTTAATGCTCATTATAAGGCACCTGCTCATTGGAACCGAATCAACGAAAGTAAATGAGAATTCTATGCCAAGCCTTTTACAGTTTGCTTTAATAAAGGAAACATCAAAATTAGCATTGTGCGCAACGAGTACGGGGGAGCTGCCGCAAAATTCCATGAATTTTTCCATAGCTTCTCTTTCTTTTGGCGCTCCTTTTACCATATCGCCTGTTATGCCTGTTATTTCCGTTATACGCTCGGGAATAGATGTTTCCGGATCGACAAATGTGCAGAATTCGTCTAAAATTTTGTTGTTTTTAATTCTTACTGCGCCTATTTCGATTATTTTATCCGATACAGCATTAAGTCCTGTGGTTTCTAGGTCAAAACATATAAATTCGCCGTCTAGCGCTCTTTCTTCATCGCCCGTCACTATCGGTATCATATCATTTACAAAGTAGGCTTCAACACCGTAAAGGACTTTTATATCTTTTCCGCTTTTTTTAAGTGAGTTTACGGTATTCATTGCTTCAGGATAAGCTTGAGCTACGCCGTGGTCGGTTATGGCTACCGCCGGCTGGCCCCAAGATGCTGCCCTATTTATAAGGTCAGAAGCGGTATTTATTCCGTCCATTGCGGACATATTAGTATGTAAGTGAAGCTCAACCCTCTTTTTTGGAGCGTTATCAACAACTTTTATTTTTGAAACAAAGTTTATATTTTTAGGCCTTATCACGGCTTCGTGTTCGTATTTATCTTCGGAGATAGTGCCATCGATTAAAATAGTTGTACCTTTTTTAAGTTTTTCAAGATATGCAGATTGTTTTTTGTTTTCGATGATTTTAATTATTATGGAGCCTGTGTAATCTGTTATATATATGCTGCAAATTACGTTTTTTCCATCTTTTGTATCGTGAAAATCAGTAAGGAAAATATCTCCCCAAATAACTGCGCTTTGCATCTGCGGGTCTATTTCACGGATTGAAATTGGCGGTTTTGTTATTATTTTTCCATAGAGTAAGGAAGCAGTTTCAGGCGCAATTTGTGGGAGTATGTTTTTTGTAGGCCGTATCTCTGTTGTGGGGGCCTCTTTTTTTTCTGCTTTTGGAGCATCTTCGGTTTTTTCTTCTTTTACGTCTTGTTTGATAGGAGCATTATTTTCTGTGCGTGCCAGCACCTCAGGCGTGGCCTCAGGAATTTTTTCGTTTATTTCAATTTCTATTTTATGCCCGACATTTTGCGATATGAATATAGCAAGTTCCTTATCTATATTTTTTTGCTCAATCAAGCCTTTTGCGCCGTGTATAACGGAGATTTTAATTTTATCATTTTGGGTTTCAAAGGAAAAATCTTTAAAAACTTTTTTAAGAACCGAGCTTTTGGAGGTAAATTCGGATATTAATTTTTTGACGTCGATATCATTTGTATTTTCCGAAGTTTTTACTTCTTTTGCTTTGTTTTCTGAGTTTAATATTTCTATTTTAGCGCTTTTGATTTGTAAGCCTGATTGTATAAGCAAGCTTTCGCAGTTTTTTATTTCTTCGGGAGTGATTATTTTTTCGTTTTCGGGCGAAGTTTTAAGATTTATAAACAGCTTACGTTCTTTCGTGTTTACATCCAAAAGTGCCACTTCTGCGTTTGCAAGAGTGGCTGAAATTTTATTTATCTCGATATGGGTTCCAAATACATCTTTAAAAGTTTTCAATGTGTTTTAATTTTCCTTTGTTTTAATTTTTTATTTACATATTTTCTATTTCTTTGATTAGTTCTTGCACCAGGTTTTCTTCGGGTACTTTCTTTATTACTTTTCCTTTTTTAAATATTATGCCAACCCCGTCTGCGCCTGTTATTCCTATATCGGCGTCTTTTGCTTCTCCGGGACCGTTAACAACGCACCCCATTATTGCAACCTTTAAATTTTTATTGATGCCATTAAGAGCCGCTTGAGCTTTCTTAGCTATTTTTATAAGGTTAATTCTGGTTCTTCCGCATGTTGGGCAAGAAACAAATTCTATACCGCCTTTTTCATACATGTTAATCGATTTTAAAATGTTTATTCCTGCTTTTACTTCTTTGCAAGGGTCGTCCGTTAGCGAAACTCTTATTGTATCTCCGATTCCACCTAAGAGCAAAGAGCCTATTCCAATAGAACTTTTAATAATGCCTATATCTTCGGTGCCGGCTTCGGTTATGCCCAAATGGAGCGGATAACCACACATATCGGTGAGCATTTTATAGGAATTAACCGTTTTTACTACCGATGAGGACTTTATTGAAATAACTATATTATCAAAATCAAATTTTTCAAGTAGTTTTGCATTATAAACTGCGCTTTCTACCATGGCTTCGCTTGTAGCACTTCCATACTTTTCCAAAAGATGACGCTCAACCGAACCTGAATTTACGCCTATTCTTATCGGAATATTTTTGTCAATGCATACTTTTGCCACTGCTTTTATTTTTTCTTCGCTTCCGATATTTCCGGGGTTTATTCTTATTTTATCAATTCCGGCGTAGGCTGCTTCGATTGCAAGTTTATAATCAAAATGAATATCTGCAATCAGTGGAATATCAACCTTTGACTTTATGGCATCAATTAGTTTTAAAGCGTCTTTATCGGGCAGGGCTACTCTTAAAATATCGCAGCCGCATTCTTTTAATTTTTCTGCTTGCTCTACGCTTTTTTGAATTTCGTAAGACGGAACATTTAGCATAGATTGCACAGCTATGGGATTATTCCCACCTATTTTTATTTTTCCGATTTTGACTTCTTTTGAGTTTCTTCTCATTTTAAATTAAGCTTTCCAAAAAATTTTCATTATGTCGCTGTAGAACATATATATCGTAAGGCCGATGAAAAGGATAAATCCCAGAGCATGAATCCAGCCTTCGTATTTTTCTTTTATTTTTTTGCGGGTTATTATTTCAAAAAGTAAGAACATAAGTCTTCCGCCGTCAAGTGCAGGGAGAGGAAGGAGGTTTACAACTCCCAAATTTATGGTAAGCGCCATCATTATTGCGAGTATATTGTTAAAGGCCGTCAAAAAGCTTGTTTTAAGCCCCTCGTTTGTTGCTTCGCCAATCATGTTGGCAATGCCTACCGGCCCACTCATTGCAGAAATTGAAAATCTTCCAGTTATTAGCCCTATAAGACCTACCCAAACAACTTTTATTGTGGAAATTACGTCATACCAAGTTTGTTTTATAAATGACCAAAAGCTTTTTGGAATAGGCTCAAGGTAGAAATCCAAACATGTTACACTTTTACCGTTGTCACCGGTTTTTGTTTGAAAATGAACCTCTTGGAGTTCGACTACTTCTTGATTTCTTAAAACAGTTATATCAAATTGACCTTTTCCGTCTACCGAAAGATTAAAAGCAAGGTCCTTAAAGTTATGAATGTCAGAACCATCAATTTTAATTATTTGATCCCCTATTTGGAGTCCTGTTGTAGAAGAAACGGCATCAGGGGAAAATTTAGAAATGGTAGTTGAAGTGAAATAAGGATTTTGAGATAAAAGTATACCGGACATTATAAAACCCAAAATAATATTCATTACTGCGCCGAAAAGGACAATAATGAACCTTTGCCAAGCAGGTTTTTTTCCGAATGAAGTAGGGCTATCCACTTTTTCTTCTTCGCCTTCCATATCGCAAAAGCCGCCGATTGGGAAAGCTCTGAGCGAAAATATGGTTTCGCCCTTTTTAAACTTAAGAATTCTTGGTCCCATTCCGAGCGCAAATTCATTAACTTTTACGCCGAATTTTTTCGCCCAAAAAAAGTGGCCGAATTCGTGCACAAATACGATTAAATTGAAAAATAATATACCTATAATTATCAAAACTATGTTCATATCCACAACTCCTTATCGTTTATATTATAATTATACAACAGAATACATATTTATAAAAGTTTTGGATTTTCTTTAACTTTTAATATCCATGTTGCGTATAAATTCTCTGGCTTTTTGATCTGCCTCAAGGATTTGCTCCAAAGTGCTGATTTTTGCATACGCAAAGTGTTTTTCGCATTCTTTTATGATCTCGGTTATCTCGGTGAATTTAATTTTATTTGCAAGAAACATTCCTACTGCTTCTTCATTGGCGGCATTTACTGTTATTGGTTTGTTTCCGCCTTGTTTTATGGCTCTTCTACATATGTTTATTGTTTCAAAAACATTTGTATCCGGAGGGTAAAAAGAAAGATTTTTTATTTTGCCTAGGTTTAAAGCCTCGGTTTCCGAAGTTTTTCTTTTTGGGTATGTCAGAGCATACTGAATCGGTATTTTCATGCTTGGGATTCCCAATTGCGCCAAAACGGCGCCGTCTTTGTATTCTACCATAGAATGAATTATGCTTTCTCTATGTATAATCACGTCTATTTTATCTTCGGGCATATCAAAAAGGTGCGTTGCTTCTATGATTTCCAGCCCTTTATTCATCATGGTTGCGGAATCGATTGTTATTTTTGCGCCCATGCTCCAGTTCGGGTGATTTAGAGCATCTTTTAAAGTAACACTTTTTAAGTCCCCTTTTGTTTTTCCGAAAAATGGGCCGCCCGAGGCGGTTAAAATCAGCTTTTTTAAATCTTTTTTATCGTGGCAACCTTGTAAACACTGAAAAATTGCGCTGTGTTCACTATCTACCGGTAATATATTTACCTTGTTTTCTTTGGCTAAATTTATAACCAAATTTCCGCCCGCAACCAGTGTTTCTTTGTTTGCAAGGGCGATGTCTTTTTTTGCATTTATGGCGGCAATTGTTGGTTTTAAGCCTATCATGCCCGAAATTGCGGTTACTAAAATATCAGATTTAGAAAAGCATGAAATTTCGCAAAGCCCTTCCATACCGCAAACAACTTTGGTGCTTAAATCCCTTATGTTTTCTTTTAGTTTTTTTGCATTTTTTTCATCGAATACGGCAATAATTTCGGGGCTGAATTCTCGTGCTTGGCGCTCTAGCAAAGAAATATTTTTATTTCCCGATATAGCGCCCACTTTAATACCTAAATTTTTTGCAACTTCCAGAGTTTGCGTACCGATTGAGCCCGTTGAGCCGAGCACTGCTATATTTTTTTTCATAGATTTTCACTCTTTTTAGCTTATTATGGGAATTAATCTTACCAAGATATATACGTACGGAACCGTGAAGATTACGCTATCAAACCTATCTAAAATTCCGCCGTGGCCGGGCATAATATTGCCAAAATCTTTTACGTTGCATCTTCTTTTTATAATTGAAAAGCAAAGATCTCCAAGTGCTGCAATTAGTGACCCACTTATACCTAAAAATATTATCATTAAGTAGTTGATTTGGTGTTTTGACGGGAAAACAAAGTTATTGAAAATAAGTGATATTAAAATTAATGAAACGGTACAAGTAATCATTCCGCCAAAAAAGCCTTCTATTGTTTTTTTGGGGCTAACGTCCGGGCAGAGCTTACGTCGACCTAAAAATTTTCCGAAAAAATAAGCTCCGGTATCTGATATCCAAGCAACGCCAAGCCCTAAAAGCACTAAAAATCCGCCATATTCACCGCCAAAATCTCTGAGTTCTATGACTTTACTAAGGCAAGTTGATATCATCATAGACATAGCATAGGTTACAAAAACATCCCGGAGCTCTAATTTTGAGTTTAAAATCATAGCCGAGAGCATCCAAAGCGTATATAAATACCATATAAGTTCTGAACCCACGTTATCTTTAAATAGCACAAAAAGCGGAACAAACACAAGTGACGGCAAAGTTATAACAAACATTTTGGAAATATTCATTACGGAGAAAAGCTCATTTATCGCAAAAGCCGCTATTGCCGCTATAAATAAATTTAGAATTATTGGGAATGAACCATTAAAAAACAAAACAAACAAAACCAGTGCGGCGCCTGTAACGCCCGATATTATTCTTTTTGACACTTTACTATGCGCCTCCAAACTTTCTGATACGTTTATTATATTCGGTGATAGCTTTATTAAATTCATTTTCCGAAAAATCCGGCCACAGGACGTCCGTAAAATAAAATTCTGCATAGGCTCCTTGCCAAAGCAAAAAATTGGAAATTCTTTGTTCGCCGGCGGTTCTTATTATTAAGTCTATATCGTCTTGACCTTTTGTATAAAGATTATTTTCGAGCAGTTGCTCGTTTATGTCTTCGGTTTTTAATTTTTTGCTTTCTATTTTTTGGGAGATATTCCGGACCGCTCTTAAGATTTCAGCACGGCTTCCATAATTCATGGCTATGTTTAAATTAAGCCCCGTGCGATTTTTAGTTTCCGTTTCTATAACTTTGACCATCTCTTTGATATCTTCCGAAAATCTTGAAATATCGCCGATAAATTTTATTCTGATATTTTCCTCTTTAAATTCTTCCATTACCATTTTTAGGTATTTTCTAAAAAGTAGCATTAGTGCTGAAATTTCTTTTTCGGAACGTTTCCAATTTTCGGTGGAAAAGGCGTATACCGTCAGGTGACGAAGTCCAATTTTATTACAATAAAGAGCTAATTTTTTAAATGTTTCCGCACCTTTGGAATGACCTGCTGATACCGGTAAATTTCTTTTTTTTGCCCACCTGCGGTTTCCGTCCATTATTATTCCCACATGCAAAGGCAGGGAATCGGCTTTAATCGATTCCGCTGTTTGTGTTGGTTTATTCTTTTTGAATATAGAACGAAAAATTTTAAAAAAATTTAGTTTTTGCATACACTTTCCCCTATGAATATAGGTTAGGGATCAATTTTATAAAGACATTACTTCCGTAGTTTTTGCTTCGCACATATCATCAATTTGTTTACAGAATTTATCGGTTAAATCTTGAACTTTTTTTTCGCCTTTTTTCTGGTCATCTTCGGTTATTTCGGCATCTTTTTTCATGTTTTTGATTTTATCCATGGCATCACGGCGAATATTTCTTACCGAAATTTTGGAATTTTCCGCCATTCCTGAAACTTCTTTTGCTATTTCTTTTCTGCGGTCTTCTGTAAGCTGCGGGAAAATAAGTCTTATTACTTTGCCGTCATTTTGCGGGTTGATTCCTATATCGGATTTTTGTATTTCTTTTTCGATTATATTCAAAAGTGAAACGTCCCAGGGCTGAATAACAAGAACCCTTGCTTCGGAAATCGATACCGCTGCCACCTGGTTAATGGGCGTGGGGGTTCCATAATAATCGACTTTAATTTTATCAAGCACGGAAGCGTTTGCTCTTCCCGCTTGAATACCTGCATATTCGCTTCCGAGTCTTTCACATGCTGATTTCATACGTGTGGTTACGTCATTTAGTAATTGGTTCATAATTTTTCCTCCGTAATTTATTGTTATAATTTAAATTATTATTTTGCTATTGTGCCAAGGTGCGCGCCGTTTAGTTCACGCACAATATTTTCCGGGTCGTCCATGTTGAAAACGTGAACGGCAATGCCGTTATCTCTACACATGGAAGCGGCAGTGGAATCCATTACTTTAAGATTTTTTGAAAGCACTTCTTCGAAACTAACTTCCGAATATTTTTTTGCATTTGGGTTGGTCAGTGGGTCGCAGTCATATATGCCGTCTACATTTGTTGCTTTAAATATGGCTTCGGCTTCTATTTCCGATGCACGTAGGGAAGCTGCCGTATCGGTTGTAAAAAAGGCATTACCCGTTCCGTAACCGAATATTGTGATATATCCTTGTTTCAGATAATTTATGGCTTTTTCGGGGGAGTATAATTCTCCGATTTGCGGAAAAGCGATAGCCGTCATGACTTTTGCATTTGCATTCTGGTTTATCAGCGCTTCCGAAATTGCACTGGCGTTCATAACAGTTGCAAGCATGCCCATGTGGTCAGCTTTTACCCTGTTCATTTTTCCGCTTGTTCTGCCTCTCCAAAAGTTTCCTCCGCCTACTACTATGGCAATTTCTGTGCCCATATCGGAGCATTTCTTTATTATTTTTGCAAGATTTTCAAGAACTTCAAAATCGATACCAAATTTTTTATCGCCCGCAAGAGCTTCGCCGCTGATTTTTAAAAGCAATCTTTTATAAATTGGATTCAATTTTCGAACACTCCCAGATAAGTTTAAGTTTGATTTTCATCTATAATATTTTACATTAGTGGCAGCAATATGTAAATAGTTTGATGTTTTAGCTATTTTGCACAATATATATTTAATTTTTAAAAGCTATAAATAAAAAAATTAATTTTTTCGAATATTCTATTGACTTTTCAAATATTTGTATCATAATTCTAGATAACAATGGTATAAAAATTTAGAACAATATATAAAGTGAGGTATTTGGTATGGATGATATGATTGAAAAGATAATTGAGCTCGATAGAAAAGCGTCAGAAGACCTCACCAAGGCGAATCAGCTCAGAATAGACCTTGAAAAAAAGATAAGCGATGTAAAAGAGCAAAAAAGAAGTGAGTATTTGAGCCAAGCTACAGAAAATATGGAAGCTTTGGAAAAAAGAGAAAAAGTTAAAGCTGCCGTGAGGCTTAAAGTTATTGAACATTCTTATAATCATAAACTTGAGCGAATTGAGGATATTTATTCCAAAAACAAGCAAAACTGGATTGATACCATAGTCGGCAAGGTAATACAAACGTAGCGATTTTTTGCTATGTTTGTTTATTTTATGTTTTTATTTAAAAGAGAATGGTGGTGAACGGCGACTTTATATGTTGCTTTTATTATGATATCTTATGCTTCCAATGCGGTTCTTTCAAAAGCAAGGGCGCTTTATGGCAAGAGTTTGACGGCCAAAAGTTATGAAGAACTTTTATCTTGCAGAAATATTCCCGATATTACCTCGTATCTTAAGCGGAGGACAAATTATGCACAGGTTCTTTCGGAAATCAGCGAAAACAGCGTTCACAGAGTAGACTTGGAGCAAAAGCTTAAGTATAAACTTTTTGTGGATTTCGAAACTTTAGGTAGATACGATATTTCGGTCGGAGAGCATTTTTTTGAGTATATAATATCACGTGCGGAAATAGAGCAAATTATGCATAGTTTAATGCTTTTGGTTGCCGGAAAGTCAGGTGAATATATAAGAACCATACCGGATTTCTTTTACAGCCATACAAAATTTGAGCTTAAAGCGCTGGCCAACATAAGAAATTACGATGACTTTTTAAAGATAATAAAAAAGTCACATTATTACAAAGTTTTACTGCCGTTTAAACCGAAAAACGGAGAAAGACTGGATTTGACCCGAATAGAAACCGCACTTTACAATCACCTTTACGATATAGTTTTTGGAATTATAGATAAGTATGTTAAAGGAAAATCAAAGAAAAAACTTAAAGATTTTTTCAACCTCTACGTAGACCTTAGTAATCTTATAAGAATAGTGCGCATGCGGAAATTTTATAATCTAAGCGATGATTACATGATGTCTGTGCTTATGGATAACGGGACTTTATCTAAAGATCAACTGAAAGTGTTTTTGGATTCGCCAAATCCCAAACAGATGATGATAGATATGAAAAACACTTCCATGGGGAAAAAGTGGTTTTCAAGAGGGCTTGATGTTATAGATAAAGTGCCGACAAACATGAGGTATGATTGGTGCAGACATAACATAAGGTTTTCCGTTTCACCTCCGATAGTTTTAATTTCTTATATCTTTTTAAAAGAGATTGAAATTCACAATATAATAAATATCATCGAAGGCGTTAAGTATAGACTTTCACCCGAACAAATAAAGGCGATGCTTATAGGAGTAAACTAATTTTTTTATAAAGAGAGGTGCTTTTAAAAATGGCTGTATCAAAGATGAGTTTTATCAGTATGATAGGACCAATGAAAAATATTAACAAATTGGTGAACATCTGCGGAGAGATGGGAGTTTTTCAGCCGGATAATGTTTTTTCTTTTTATTCGAACACTGAAAACTTTAAACCCATTGCGGAAGAAAATCCGTACGCAGGGCCGCTTCAGAATCTTAAAAATGCCGTGTATTCTTGCGGAGGAGTGCTTGAAAAGGTTGATATAAAGGGATTTAATGTAAACCAATCCAAGATAGAGCGCTATGTTAGCTATATTTCCGAAAATATTGAAAATATGGTTGATGAAAAACGGGCGCTTTACGGTAAGATAGAAAATTATAAATCCGAAATAGAACAACTCAAGCATTTTTATGGGCTTAATAAAAAGCTTAAAGATATTATGTCGTGTAGTTATATTAAACCTAAATTCGGAAGAATTCCTCTTAGCTCTTACGAAGGTTACCAAGATCTTCTTAAGAAAAGCGAGAAAAAAGGCATAGAGCTTGTATTCTTCCCGTTTGAAAAAGATAATGATTATCAATGGGGACTTTATTTTGCAGATACTCCCAACGAGCAAGAGATAGATAGATTGTTTGCCTCTATTTATTTTGAAGAGATTAAACTTGAACCTCACGATGCTACTCCTTTTGAGGCATGCAATAATCTTAGAAATTTGCAAAAGGATATTTATAAAAAGATAGAATCGATAGACAAAAACATAGAAAATTTTTTAAATGCCAATAAAGAGCAGTGCTATAAGTTTTATACAAAGCTAAAGGAACTTAGTACGTACTTTGAAATAAAATCTTACGCCGCACAGTATAACGAAAGTTTTATTTTGGTCGGCTGGGTTCCAAAAGATGATTTAAAGAAATTTACCGAGAGTATAGGTAGTATTAAAGGAATAGAATATTCTACCGAAGAAGGCAGCAAGGTGTTAAATCACACGCCGCCTGTAAAACTTAAAAATCCGAAAATTTTTAAGCCTTTTGAATTTCTTGTTGATACCTACGGTTTGCCTTCCTATAACGAATTAGATCCAACAGTGTTTGTGGCAATAACTTATAATATTCTTTTTGGAATAATGTTTGCCGATTTGGGGCAAGGGCTTATGGTTTCTTTGGTTGGGTATCTGATGTGGAAGCTAAAGAAGAATCGGCTCGGAAAAATTATGATCTCTTGTGGATTTTTTTCGGCGATATTTGGAACAATATTCGGCTCCGTTTTTGGATTTGAACATGTGCTTGATCCGTTTTATAAAAACGTATTCGGGCTTCCTCACAAGCCGATTGAGGTTATGGAATCCTCGTCCATTAACTATATAATATATTCTGCGGTCGGAGTGGGAATTTTCTTGATGGTTGTTTCAATGCTCTTTGGAATATATGCCTTTATCAAGAAAAAACAGTATGGAGAAGCGCTTTTTAGTCCGAACGGGCTTATGGGATTGATATTTTATTGTTCTATGGTCTTTATGCTTTTGGATATGGTAATGCTCCATACAGGTGTTGTAAATGGATTATATATAACCGCTTTACTGGTTATACCTCTTGTATGTATGATGTTCGAAGAAATTTTGATAAAACTGGTTAACAAAGATCCAAATTGGCTTCCGGAAAAATGGGGAGATTATATAGCGCAAAGCTTTTTTGAACTTTTTGAGGTAATGCTTAGCTACGTTTCGAACACGATGTCGTTTTTAAGGGTCGGGGCGTTTGTGCTTGTACACGCAGGAATGATGATGGTTGTGTTTACAATGGCAGAGATGGCAGGCGGTGCCGGCGGAATTGCCTATTGGGTGATAGTAGTTGTTGGTAACATTATAATTTCCGGTTTGGAAGCTTTACTTGCCGGCATTCAGGTTATGCGCCTTGAATTTTACGAAATGTTCAGTAAATTTTTTGAAGGTCAGGGAAAGGTGTTTACGCCTATAACCGTATCTGATAATAATTAAAATTATTATATAAATAAAATTGAATTTTTGGAGGAGATTGTTATGTCAGTTTTGTATTTTATTATTCCCGTTATTTGTATTGTTTTAACCACATGGCTTGCAAGCCGAGGCGTAAAAAAAGGATTTAGCAAAAAGAAAGCAGTTGTTTTGCAAATTTGTTCGGTTGTAGCCGTTATGGCAGCATATTTATTTGTTCCTATGGCTCATGCCGCTGATGCGGCACCCACTGTGGCAGCCGTCAGCGATGCGGCTTACAATGCTTTTGGAATAGGCCTTATTGCTATGGCGCTTTCAACGGGCTTGGCTTCCATAGGTGGAGGAATTGCCGTCGCATCGGCTGCACCGGCCGCTATTGCCGCAACTTCCGAAGATCCGAAAGCGTTTGGTAAAGCCATGATATTTGTTGCGCTTGGTGAAGGCTTCGGAATTTATGGACTTTTGATTTCTATCATGATTTTTGCAAAACTCGGTTCGCTTGGTATAGGGGCATAGGGTAATGCGGTTTGAACTTATAAGCGATAATACCGATACATTAGTCGGTATGAGGCTTGCAGGTATTCCGGGCACTATGGCAAAAACCGAAGAAGAAATCAAAAGAGCACTCAAAAAATCCATAGATGATGAAGATGTTGCAATAATTTTAATAACCGAGAAACTTGCGGAAATGTGCAAAGATTTGATATATGAACTTAAAAATTCCGATATAAAAACTTTGATAGTTGAAATTCCCGACAGTAAGTCGACAAAGCGCAAAAAAGATGCAATAACGCAGTATATAAGAGATGCGGTAGGCATTAAGATATAAGCTTACCTTGCAAAGGAGGGCCGATAGACATGAACAAAAGTTTTAAGTTCAGCAATTTCTTAGATACCATCGATAAATATGCAAAACGCAGAAAATCTAAAATAACCGATGAAATTAAGGAAATTGAAGAAAAAGAGCTCAAAAAAGCCGAAGCTGAAATTATAGAAGATGTAAACAGCATGGTGGAGCGGAAGCTTGTAAACATGAAAAATAAAATAGTGGTTGAAATTTCCCATAAAGAACTTTCCGAGCGTAAAAAAGTTTCGCTTCGTCGCAAAGAAATGATGAAAGAAATTTTTAAAGAGTGTCGCCAGAAGCTTGTGGACTTTACATCTTCACAGAAATATACCGAGGCGCTTAAAGAATATGCTTTGCAAATATCCAAAGTTCTTTTGGAGCCGGATACACAGCTGTTTGTGAAAGAATCTGATTTGAAACATTCGGATCTTATACAAAAAGCTTTTGGCAGAAAATGTGAAATTAAAGCATCCGGTGATATTATAATCGGCGGAATAAGAGGATATAGCGTTTCTCGTGGCCTTATTGCCGATGAAACTCTTGATGCAAAGCTTAAAGACCAAGAAGACTGGGCAGCAGAAAATTTTGGCGTGCTTTTAACATAAAATAATTAAGATGGGAGGGAGAGCGTGCGAGGTATCAATAAGCGCTTGTAAATATATGAAAGAAAATAATTTTAAAAATATATCTTCAAAAGATGTAATATATGGAATAAACGGACCCGTGGTTACCGTAAAGAACACGAAATCATTTTCCATGACGGAAATGGTTTACGTGGGTTCCGAGCGCCTTGTTGGAGAAGTTATCGGCATTACCGATGATTTTACGACCATACAGGTTTATGAAGAAACAACGGGATTAAAACCGGGCGAGCCTATTTTTGGAACCGGCGGCCCAATGAATGTTTGTTTGGGGCCGGGAATACTTAATAATATATTTGACGGAATTGAAAGACCTCTTAAATCCATAGAAAAAGAAAGTGGCGTGTTTATCGCAAGAGGCTGCAGTGTAGAGCCGCTTGACGAGGAAAAAGAATGGGATGTTAAAGTTCTTGTTAAAAAAGGTGACCATTTAAATGGCGGATTTATTTATGCAGAGTGTCCCGAAACCTCCATAATAACCCATAAATGCATGGTTCCGCCGAGTATTAGCGGAGAGGTAGTAGAAGCTAAAGAGGACGGAAAATATAAAATAAAAGACGTAATTGTTCGTGTAAAAGACGAAAACGGTGTTGTGCACGACCTTACTTTGTGCCAATATTGGCCGATTCGTATACCAAGGCCAATGAAAAAACGGCTTCCTTCCAATATTCCGCTTATAACGGGGCAGAGAATTATAGATACTCTTTTTCCTGTTGCAAAAGGTGGCGCTGCGGCGGTTCCGGGCGGATTTGGAACAGGCAAAACCATGACGCAGCACCAACTTGCCAAGTGGTGCGACGCTGATATTATCGTATATGTGGGTTGCGGCGAACGCGGCAATGAAATGAGCCAGGTTGTTGATGAGTTTTCAAGGCTTATTGACCCTAAATCAAATAAACCCATGACGGAGCGAACAGTTCTTATAGCAAACACCTCAAATATGCCTGTTGCGGCACGTGAAGCCTCGATTTATACGGGTATTACTTTGGCGGAATATTATAGGGATATGGGCTATGATGTTGCAATAATGGCAGATTCGACATCCAGATGGGCAGAGGCGCTTCGTGAAATTTCGGGAAGGCTTGAAGAAATGCCGGCTGAAGAAGGATTCCCTCCTTATCTTCCTTCAAGACTTTCGGCGTTTTATGAAAGAGCAGGTCGGGCAGAAACGCTTAGCGATAATAAAGGATCCGTTACCATAATAGGTGCGGTTTCTCCGCAAGGTTCGGATTTTTCGGAACCTGTAACTCAGAATACAAAACGTTTTGTAAGATGCTTTTGGGCGCTTGATAAGGCTCTTGCTTATGCAAGGCACTACCCCGCAATTAACTGGATAAATAGTTACAGTGAGTATTTTGGCGACTTAGACCCATGGTATATAGAGCGTTTTGGGGATAAGTTTATTAAGTACCGGAAAAAGATAGCCTCTATTTTAAGTGAAGAAGATAAGCTGATGGAAATAGTAAAACTGGTTGGGGCGGACGTTCTACCCGATGACCAAAAACTTATAATAGAGATAGCAAAGGTAATAAGGGTCGGATTTTTGCAGCAAAACGCTTTCCATAAAGATGATACTTTTGTGCCGCTTGAAAAGCAGAAGCTTATGATGAAAGTGATACTTTACTTAAATAAACGTGTACGGCAGCTTATAAGTGCATCTATTCCGATTTCAAAAGTAATTGAAACGGGCATTTTCGATAAACTGACGAGAATTAAGTATGATGTTCCCAATGATAAATTGGAACTTTTAGAGAATTATAAGCGACAAATTGATGAAACTCTTGATAAAATTATAATCAGCAAAGTTTAAAAGCGGGAGGGGTGATTTTATGATACTTAATTACGTTGGACTTAAAGAGATAAGCGGTTCTTTAATAGTTTTAGATGGCGTTGAAGGGGCTTCTTATGAAGAAGTTGTGGATATTAAGCTTGGCGATGGAACCTACCGAAAAGGAAGAATAGTAGAAATTGAGGGAGATAGGGTAGTTGTACAGGTTTTTGAAGGTACAAGGTCCATTTCGCTTGATGATACAAAGGTAAAGCTTAGCGGTCATCCTATGGAAATTTCGCTATCTCCGGAAATTTTAGGCAGGGTGTTTAATGGTTCCGGTGAGCCTATTGATCACCTTGGAAAAGTTTTCCCACAAAAGCGAATGAATATTAACGGAACGCCGATTAATCCTATTTCAAGGGTGTATCCTCAGAATTATATAAATACCGGAATTTCATCGATAGATACGCTTTCTACGCTTATAAGAGGTCAAAAATTACCTATTTTCTCAAGTTCAGGTATGAAACATAATGAATTGGCTGTTCAAATTGCAAGGCAAGCTAAACTTTCGGAGGGAGAAGGAAATAAACTTGCAATAGTTTTTGCCGCCATGGGCGTTAAAAACGATGTTGCAGAGTATTTCAGAAGAAAGTTTGATGAATCGGGCGTTATTGAAAGAGTTGTTATGTATTTAAATCTTTCAAATGACCCCGTTATCGAAAGAATACTGACCCCAAGATGTGCGCTGACTACCGCAGAATATTTGGCATTTGAACTTAATATGCATGTTTTGGTGATAATGACGGATATGACGTCTTATGCCGAGGCACTTCGTGAATTTAGTTCCTCCAAAGGCGAAATACCGGGAAGAAAAGGATATCCCGGATATCTTTATTCGGATTTTGCTTCCCTTTATGAGCGTGCCGGAATGGTTAAAGGGAAAACGGGTTCGGTTACGCAGATTCCGATTCTTACCATGCCGAACGATGATATTACTCACCCTGTTCCCGATCTTACGGGATATATAACGGAAGGACAAATTGTTTTGGATAGGGCAATAGATAGAAAAGGCTACTACCCACCGATATCGATTTTGCCGTCACTTTCAAGACTTATGAAAGACGGTATTGGAGAAGGCTTTACAAGAGCGGATCATCCCGAGCTTGCAAACCAGATGTTTGCATCTTACGCAAAGGTTCAGGACGCCAGAGCGCTTGCTTCGGTTATCGGTGAGGAAGATCTTTCACCGATTGATAAGCTCTATATAAATTTTGGTAAAGCTTTTGAAAAGCAGTTTATAAATCAGGGATTTAACGAAAACAGGCCGATTGAAGAAAGTTTAGAGCTTGGCTGGCGGCTTCTTTCCTCATTGCCTCGCTCGGAGCTCGATAGGGTAAGCGACGAAACTTTAAATAAATACTATATTGAAGATAAAGAGCTTTTGGAACGCAAAAATAAAGCTGACTTGATTAAACTGAGTGTTGAAGACGAAGATACTGATGACGATATAGATGATATTGAAGATACCGAAAATTAAAAGTATCGTAGTGCTGAGCGGAGGAGGTATGGAGTATGGCAGAGCAAATCGCACCGACAAAAGGCAATTTGATGGCAACAAAAAAATCTTTTGAGCTTTCAAAACTCGGATTTGACCTTTTGGACAGAAAAAGAAATATTTTGGTTCGTGAAATGATGGCGCTTATTGACAGAGCCGCAGAAATTCAAAAAAATATAGATGAAACTTATAACAAAGCTTTTTCAACTCTTAAAAAGGCAAACATTGCTTTGGGAGTTTGCGATGAGCTTTCTCAGGCCGTGCCGATTGAAGATGGAATCAGTATTTCTTTTCGTAGCGTCATGGGTGTGGAAATTCCGATTTTAAATTTTAAAGAAAAAGAAGATGCAAAAATCCCCTTTGGACTTTACGATTCAAATTCGGATCTTGACAAAGCCTATTCATGCTTTAGGGAAGTAAGACGTTTAACCGTTAATTTGGCAGAAGTTGAAACCAGCGTATATCTTCTTGCAAATGCAATAAAGAAAACTCAAAAACGTGCTAATGCTCTTAAAAATATAATGATTCCAAAATTTGAAGAAAGAATTAAATTTATAAGTTCCGCTTTGGAAGAAAAAGAGCGTGAGGAGTTTTCACGGCTTAAAGTTATTAAGAATATGAAAAAATAGCGATTTTATTCTAAATATAAAAAAGCGGCAACTTTCCTTTTGAAAGGTGCTGCTTCTTTAGTTCAAATTAAGCTTTGGCACTTAGTTGCTCCGGTAGTTTATAGCCAAGGGGCGGTAGAAATGTTTTTATAAAGTATTTTACTTCCGGTGCATCAATTGCTAAAATAGCCTTTTCTAGGCGATCATATGCCGTGTCAAAATCATTATTGCTTGCGCTTTTTTCTTCAAGGCATTTTATGAAAGCGCTCATTGTATCCGCATATTTTACTATTTTCCAAAGTTCTTGTTCTTCTTCTTTTCTGTTTAAGATTGAATCGAAATCTTCTTTAAATTCTTCCGGCAAAAGAGCTAAAAAATCTTTGGTAATGCCATCTTCCACTGTATTGTAAAGCGGCTTCATGCCGGGAGTTTTATATTTAATTGGGGTGGGCATGTCCCCTGAAATAACTTCGGTTGCGTCGTGGTACATTGCCAAAACGGCGGCTCGGTTTGCATCTAATTTTTTTTCATTTTTATCGCTATATTTTTTGTTTTTTATCAGTACCAGCAAATGCGCAATTCTACTTGTATCCATATGGTGATCATTTAGAGTTTCCGGCTTTGTTTGGTAAAGAAGTTCCCACCTTTTGATAATTTTTGCCCTTAAAGCCAGTTTTAAAAAATCGCTTGTGCTGGGGTCATCTTTTTTAGTTATAGAAACAACGTCTGCAACATAATTATATGGCTCTGAGGGCTCTTGCTGCGCACAATATGCAGAATTCTGGGCTATAAGCAAAGAAAGGCTTGATAAGCAAATAAAAAACTTTTTCATAACTTTTATAAAACACTCCTTAATGATTATACTACGTATATTATACTATAAATTAATCTGCCGTTAAATGAGAATAAACAGCAATTTTTTTAAATAAAATGTTTTTTTCAAACAAAAAACATTATAGGTGGGGGATTTGCTATTAATATAAATTGCACGTCAAATTTTTAGTTTGTATAAAGTGTAGAAAATCCAAAAAAATATTGACATATAAATTGAAAGTATAGTATTATTTTTGGTAAAAGCGACAGCTTGCTTTTAGGAAAGTATTTTGTCTGACTGCGAACAACATTACGTAAAGAAAGGTGAAGTTTATGGTAGAGAAGGAAAGTAATTTATTTAGAAAAAGTTCTTTGGAAAGAGTTTCATCACCTGAGCAACTCAATGAATATATAAAAATTACGAATCCGAGTTTGATTGTTATTCTTATAGGAATTTTTTCGATTGTGATTTCTGGTGCCATATGGATTTTTGCGGGTGGTATACCTAAAACCGTTGAGATAAACGGAGTGGTAGTAACCGATCAATCGGGTACAAATACGCTCCACTGTTTTGTGCCTATTGGAAAAAGCAAACAAATCAAGGAAGGCAAAGATGCGGAAGTTTCTCCGGATTATGCAGATCGTTCGCAGTATGGTTATATAAAAGGTAAGGTCCTTTCGGTAAGCGATGAAATGGTTACCGATGACTATTTGCTTAAAAATTTTTCGAATCCTCAATTGGTGGAAGCCGCAGTTGCAAGGTCCATGCAATTGAGCGGAAGCAATGTTGTTGAGGTTAAGATCAGTATGGGCGAGTGGTCTAACGAAAAAGGAAAAAGTATAGAAGTAACCGGAGGCGCAAATTGCGGCGCTCTGGTGGTTTTAGATGAAATTAAACCTTATGATTTGGTTTTTGGTAATGGCAAAATAGATAGCAAATAATTTGATATGAGAAAGGAGGAGGATTATAATGCGCAAGAAGTTAAAAGTGCCGCTTGTTATGCAGCTTGAAGCGCTTGAGTGTGGCGCAGCTTGTGTTTGCATGATTGCGGCTTACTATAAAAAATGGGTACCGCTGACGCAAGTTCGTGCGGATTGTGGTGTTTCAAGGGACGGAAGTGTTGCCAAAAACATGCTTGGAGCGGCAAGGTCTTATGGCTTTGAAAGTGCCGGTTACAGAATGGAACCTGCCGCTATAAGTTCTATTCAGCTTCCGGCTATAATACATTGGAACTTTAACCATTTTGTGGTTCTTACAGGATATGATGATAAAAGAGGCAAGTATTTTATAAATGACCCCGCACGGGGAAAGGTTACCGTAACGGCAGAGGAGTTTGACCAAGCCTTTACGGGTATTGTGCTTACAATGATCCCGACTCCTAAATTTAAGCCTGAGGGTAAGCCTCAGAGCGTTTGGAGCTTTGCCAAAAGGTGCTTAAGAGGTGCCCTTATCCCATTTATATTGGCAGTATTTTTAAGCGTTATAGGTGACGTTATAGGCGCAGCCCACCCCGCTTTCGGCAGAGTATTTGTTGATAATCTTATGAGTGGTAAAAACCCTGAGTGGCTAAGGCCGTTTTTGGGAATAATGGCTGTTGTGTTGGTGTTGCAGGTTCTTGTAGGAATTGTAAAATCTATATATTGGCTCAAAATTGAGGGTAAATTCGCTCTTACTTCAAATGCGGAATTTATGTGGCACGTTTTAAGATTGCCGCTTGACTTTTTCTCGCAGCGTAATGTCGGTGACGTTGTTTCCAGGCAAGATTCAACTTCTAATATAGCTCTTATGCTTATAGGAAAGATTGCGCCGCTCTTTAGTGGCGTGGTTTCGATGTTTTTCTATTTGTTTATTATTCTTAAATATAGTTGGGCCTTGAGCCTTATAGGTATTGTTTCTACGGCAATCAATATGATTATAACCAAGTATACATCTGAAAAGATGCTTGATTTCCAAAGAGCTGCCATGCCGACTCAAGGAAAGCTGATGACCACAACGTATAACAGTTTTGAAATGATAGAAACCATAAAAGCAACGGGCGCTGAAAGTGGTTATTTTGCACGCTGGGCAGGTTATTTGGCAAAGCAAAATAATACGGGTGTTGCAGTGCAAAGGTATACTCAGTATATCGGTCCGATACCCGGGTTTATACGTAGTATGGCAAATTTAATTTTAACGTTTTCGGGTATATATTTGATTATGCGCGGAGATTTTACAATCGGTATGCTGACGGCGTTTTCATCATATCTTGGAATGTTTTTGGCTCCGGTAAATGATATAGTAAACCTATATAAAAGTTATGTTGGTATAAGATGCGAAATGGAACGTGTGGAAGATGTTCTTGAATACCCTACAGATGTTGATGCAATAATTTCGACCGAAGCGAAAGATGATAGAAAATTACTAGGTGAAGTGGAAGTTAAAGATCTTACGTTTGGCTATGGTAAACTTGCAAAACCTGTTTTGCATGACTTTAGTATGTCCTTAAAACCGGGGCAGTGGACGGCAATAGTCGGCGGAAGCGGAAGCGGAAAATCAACCGTTGCAAAACTTGTAACCGGCCTTTATAAACCATGGAGCGGAAGTATTACTTTTGACGGTAAAACAAAAAGCGAAATAGACTCATATAGATTCCACAGTTCCGTTGCGATGGTGGATCAGGATAAGATTATGTTCCACGATACCATAAAAAATAATATCAGAATGTGGGATAAGTCTATCGAAGATTTTGCGGTTACTTTGGCGGCAAGGGATTCGGATATACATGAGGCCATAATTGAGCGTCCCGACGGTTATGACCATGTTCTTAAAGAAGGCGGTTCGGATTTTTCGGGCGGGCAGTGTCAGAGGCTGGAAATTGCAAGAGCGATTGCTCAGGAGCCTACGATTATAATTTTGGACGAAGCTACCTCGGCGCTTGATGCCAAAACAGAACAAAAAGTTATGGAAAACATAAGAAAAATGGGGTGTACCTGTATTGTTATAGCGCACAGGCTTTCAACAATTCGGGATTGCGATGAAATCATTGTTTTGGAAAAAGGACATATAGTTGAGCGCGGCACGCACGATCAGCTTATAGCCGGTGGAGGTAAATATAAAGAATTGGTAATAACGGAATAAAAAGGGGGTGGCAGTAATGGATAAAGAATTTTTTGAAAATCAGATAAATCAAAGAAGACGTGGCGACGAAGAGATGTTCAGAGGCGCTTTTGCGGATTTACTTTCCGTTATAGGCATAAATGCAAAAAAAGCTTCTGTTCGTGCCAAAGGTGCAATTGCAGATATTTTAAAATATCTTGGTAACGAAGTGCCTGAAGTACCTGACAGTATAACGGATTTAAATGAGCAAATGGAGTATATGCTTCGCCCGTCCCACACCATGCACAGAAGGGTTGAGCTTATGGGGGAGTGGTGGAAAGAATCCTTCGGTTGCTATTTGGGCTCTACCAAAGATGGTGATGTTATTGCGATATTGCCCGGCACATGGGCGGGGTATTATTATATTGATAAAGACGGCAAAAAAATTAAAATAAATAAGCAAACAGCAAAAAATTTAAACATTGATGCATTTTGTTTTTATAAAGCGTTTCCGCTTAAATCCCTTAAAATTATAGATTTAGTTAAATTTATAATCAAAAGCATGCCACCTGTAGATGTTTTTTATATGCTCCTGTTTGCAGGTGTTGCGCAGATGTTTGCGTTACTGGGGCCTGAAATTCAAAAAATTATTTATGATAAAATAATTCCTTCCGGTTCAACTTCCCTTATTTTCCCGATAGCTTCATTCATGTTTGGTATAACTTTTGGCAATATTTTAATCGAAATAACGCGGCAGCTTGTTACGGCTAGGTTCGGGACTAAATTTGGGCTTGCCGTTAGCAGTGCGGTAATGATAAGATTTTTTAGTCTGCCGACAAAGTTTTTTAAGCAGTATACAGCAGGTGAACTTGCTACTCGCGTGGGATATATAAGTCAGCTTTGCCAAACGATTAAGGAAACGATATTTTCCGTAGGTATTACAACTTTATTCTCGTTTACCTATATTTTCCAAATGGGACGTTATGCGCCAAGTTTGGTTGTGCCCGGTATCATAATTGTTTTTATAAATTTGGGATTTGGTACTTTTATGACTCTTTACCAGCAGCAATACAACAAGAAAAAGTTGGAACTTGAACCGAAATTGCAATCGCTCACGTATGCAATTTTTGGTGGCATTCAAAAAATTAAAGTTACAGGTTCCGAAAAAAGAGCATTTGCAAAATGGGCGGATATTTTTTCTGAGGTTGAGAAATTTACTTATTCGCCCCCGATGCTCATAAGGATTAACAGCATTATAAGCCTGATAGTTTCAACTATAGGAACCATGGTGATTTACTATTTTGCAATAACTTCAAAAGTTCCGTACGCTGATTACAATGCATTTAATACAGCTTACGGCGGAGTGAGTGGCGCTATAAGCACGATTTACGGAGTTGCGCTTCAGTTTGCAACGATTCAGCCTATTTTAAAACTTATCAAACCTGTTATGGAAGAAAAACCCGAAAGCAGTGAAGGAAGAAAAATTCCAACCAAGCTTTATGGAGATATTGAAATAAATGATGTTACATTTAAATACGATAAAGATGGGCCTCAGGTTTTAAAAGGAATAAATTTAAAAATTAAAAGAGGCGAATATATAGGAATTGTTGGTAAGACCGGTTGCGGTAAATCAACACTTTTAAGGCTTTTGCTTGGGTTTGAAGTGCCTGATACTGGTGCGATATATTATGACGGGCGAGATCTTAAGACTTTAGATTTAAGAAGCGTTCGCCAGAAAATTGGCGTTGTTATGCAAAATGGCTCTTTATTTCCGAATGACATATTTTCAAATATAATTATTACATCTCCCTGGAAGACAATGGATGATGCTTGGGAAGCTGCAAAATTTGCAGGTATTGACGAGGATATAAAAGCAATGCCCATGGGTATGCATACTTTAATTTCCGAAGGTTCAGGAGGATTATCGGGCGGTCAAAAACAAAGGCTTATGATAGCAAGAGCTATTATTAATAGACCTAAGGTGCTGTTTTTGGACGAAGCAACTTCTGCCCTTGATAACATAACCCAGAAGCATGTTGCCGATAAATTAAGTGAAATAGAGGGCACAAAGGTAGTTATAGCTCACAGGCTTTCTACGATTAAGTCTTGTGATAGAATTTTGGTTATGGATAAAGGAACGATTGTTGAGGAAGGTAAATATGACGATCTTATGGCCAAAAAAGGAATGTTTTATGATTTGGCAATTAGGCAAATTGTTGGGGAGAAAGGGTTTAATTTTGATTGATTGTCCTTTTGTTTAATACGTAAAGTAACTACTTTTGACTAAAATTATACAGTTTGATCTAATAATAAAAAATAATATGACTTTGTGACTCAAAAAACGCAAGTGCTCACAAAAACTTTAAAAAATAAGGTTACTTGCATTTCGCGGATAGACTGAAAATGATGAGCCTCCTTTCGACTAAGGTATGGAGGTCTATTTGTGTTTGTAATTGCAATCAAAATTTGCAAACTTTTTTAATACTTAAAAAACTGAATGGATTTGACAGCGCGGCCCATGGATAACTTACAATTCCGTTTTGCTCAAAAATTGTTTATTTTGCAAGTTTTTCAAATGTGATCCTTTTTATTAATTAAATAAACATTTACTAACTACGATATGACATATTTAATGTTATTGTCAAGTTCCTCTAGAATTATGAGGAGTAGGACAATAAAAGTCGATACATAGGTATAAATGGTATATTTGGCGGTCATATTGATTGCAATTTTAGCGTTTGTTTTGTCTGCATAAAATTATCCACCGATTATATCAGTGGATAATTAGATGGCTGTAAATATACAAAAATCTTAGTTTGAATATATTCTTTTCGCCTTTTTATTATATAATTCTATTATTGATATTCCGCCAATGCTAACTACTGAAATTATCAGCCATGGCATTACCCTAGCATTATCTCCAGTTTTTGGCATCACCGGACTGACATCTAGCTCTTCCGCATCCTTATCTTTTGATTCAAGGTCGCCGTTTGAGGTTTCATTTTTGATGGATTCTTTTTCATCATTTTCTGGTTTGGAATAAGAGTGTTCAGTTGTATCCTCGAGTTCTGCACTAAGGTAAACTCCGCCTCCTTTTGGAATAAAGATATAATAATTACCTTGCTCATCCTTTAAAAGAGGCTGTTTTTCACCTAGTCCGTTATAAGCAGCAATTATGTTGTATCCTTCTTCTAAATTTGCTTTCAGCATAACTTTCTCGCCTTCGTGAGCCACGTCAAACCCAAAACTTTTTGCAAGATCATTTCCGTTTTCATCCACGGCTGTTATTGTTCCGCCTTCGCTTGGCTGCTCAACTTTTATAATATACATAATATTGTTGAGTTCAAAATCTCTGGCCGTGGTCCGAGTAGAAGCATTACCTCGTGTGTTTAGACGTGAAGTTTTTTGGACATCAGTCAAATTGTATTTGGAATTTGTTGATGGTGTTTCGGCGTTAGTTACAGGTATATCCAGTCCTGACGCTGCTAGTTCTTTTTCTGCCGCATTGTTGTTATCGTTCAATTTTATTTTCCATACAGTTAAATTTAAGTTGGGATCCAGCTCAGTGGGTGAATATTCTCTAAGCAGAACACCTACGTCCTTCGCATCAAGTACTTCTTCCACTAAAACATTAACTTTGTTATCCCTGTTCGGAACATCTATCGGTCCACTCATTTCCTCTGATGATAATTCATGCAAAATTCCTACACCATCAGAGATTAAATTTTTGTGTAAAAGAATGGAATTTTTTTCCGTGGTAGGTGAGGTGGTAGGCTGATTGTCTTGATTGTCAGACAAATTTTTTGTTGGTTGCTCTTCCTCAGCTACCACAGAATTATTTGTACTAATCCACAGCCCGGCTGCCTGACCGCCGTCAGGTGCTTTGGCTTTAACATCTCCTTTTACGTCTACTGTGAAATTTCCGTTAGCGATCAGCGAAGAATCATCAGCGTAGATTGGATAACGACCGTATGATTCTACTACTGCCAGACCTGCAACATTGTTTCCGAAAGCGGAAACATTTCCCGCTACCGACACGGATGCTTGTTTATCAGATCGTATACGCATCCCCGTAGAGTATGTGCCATTTGCAGTTACGTCTGCGCCTATGCTAATATCTGAGTTGTATGAAGCAATTCCTGTTGAGCAGTTTTTGCCATCTGAGGAAACGCTACCTTTAACCGTTATAGTCGTATTACTTGTGTTACCATAGCTTCTGGCTTCAATGCCCTGAGCATTTTCATCAGAGGCGGATTTGACATCACCTTTGACAGTTGCGGTTGCTTGACCGCTGTCATCGCTTTCTGCATAAATCGCAACCGCATCGGAATCGTGTTGCAAAGAAACATTCCCATTTACTGTTACGGTTGCATCTTTGTCACCTACTTCCGGCGGATATGCAAAAACGCTTATAGCGTTTGGAGCTTGGCTTACGGCTACATTACTTTCAATCGTAATATTTTGCCCGGCTTCTATCGCCACCGGTTCGGTTCTGTCATCTTCGGCAGATGCAATGCACCACGGCATGCCTGCAAGGAGCATAAGCATGAGCGGTGCCCCTAAAAATTTCCATGTTTTCATAAATAAACCTCCTTGAATTTTACTTTTCGAAATAAATCAATTGCATCTTTTAATTTATTTCAAAATACTGTTTCCGCTATAAGTAAACGGATAAAGAGTAAAAACTCTTATTAACATAAATATCATAAAATATTTTTTTAGTCAATGTTTTTTATTGTTTTTCTATAATCTTTGCTTTAATGGCATTCTTCTAAAAATTTAGCGTGAGGTCATATTTGTCTTTTAAGTGCTTAATTTGGTTAAGCGAAGCTATTCTGTGGGTTTAATCGTGCGTGTTTTATTTTTTGTAAAATTATAGCTTTATGAATTTAAATTTGTTATAATTAAGCTTACGTTTGTAAAATAAAAGTTCGAAAAAAGGGAATGAGATTTACGAAACCGGATCAGGAAAACCAGCTTTATAAAAAAGAATTTAATTTGCCAAATTATGTGCGGTATTTGATAGGTTTGGCCATTTTAATTTTTGCGTTGATAATCGGATACAACGCTTTTGTTGCTCCGGATGTTGATACTTCTGTTCAAATTAGTGCCGATAATATGGTCACAAGAGAAGAAAATGATAGTTTGGGTGCTGCAAAAATTAATATAAACAAAGCCGCAAAAGACGAACTTATGAAACTAAAAGGAATCGGCGAGCAAACAGCCGAAAAGATAATAAATTATAGAGAAACGCACGGAGGATTTTCGTCAAAAGAGGAACTTATGGAAGTTAGCGGAATAGGCGAAAAAACTTTTGAAAAATTAAAAGATGAAATTACGATTTAAGTTTATAAGTGAGGGAATAAACATGCTGGAATATAAGTTTGATACTCAGCTTTTAATAGAGGGAGAAAATTTATCCGAAGATAAGATAAATGATTACATAAAAGACAACATACAAGGGGATTGTTTGCTGGTAACGGGAGATGAAAATTTTATAAAGCTTCATTTCCACACAAACACTCCTTGGGAAGTGCTTGAGTATTGTGCTTCGCTTGGCGAAATACACGATATAATAGTTGAAAATATGTATCTTCAGTCTGAAGGTTATCATGGGTAATAATCATATTGTTTGGAGTTTTTGTATGGGAAAGAAAAATATTTTTAAATTTAAGTTTGATATTAAAAAGATTCTTAGCTTTACGTGTTTGGTTTTTCTTTTTGCTTTTACGGTAATATTTTTCGGTGGTTTCAAGAAGCATGATGATAGCAAAAAAAAGCTTGTGGCTTCGTGTTATCCCGTTTATATTATGGTTTCCAATATAGCAGACGGTATAGATGACGTAGAGGTTCTCAATATGTCCGAAAGTCATAAAGGGTGCCTTCATAATTTTCAGCTTCAGTCGGAAGACCTTAAAAAAATCGAGCGGTCTTCTGCGTTTATTATAAACGGAGCAGGAATGGAATCTTTTTTGGGTAAAGTAGTAAATGAACTGCCAAGTGTTAAGATAGTTGATTCAAGTAAAGAAATAGATTTGATAAAAGATGAAGATTGCGATCACGATCACGAGGAAGATTGCGAGCATGAATATAATCCGCATATTTGGCTTTCAATTGATAACTCTATAAAACAAGTTCAAAATATTTCGGAAGGACTCGCAAAAATAGACTCAGTTAATGCCGAAAAATACCAAAAAAACGCAGATAAATACATAAAGAAATTAAATGATTTAAAAAGTGAAATGAAAGCCGGGCTCGGTGGTATAAAAGGAAAAAATATTATTACTTTCCACGAGGCATTCCCTTATTTTGCGAAAGAATTTGGACTGAATATAGTTGATGTCATAACCAGCGAGCCGGGAAGTGAGCCGAGCGCAAAAGAAATTTCTGAAATAATGGAAAAGGTAAAAGAGTATAATATATCCGCTTTATTTACCGAACCACAGTATTCGGATTCTTCGGCTAAAATTATATCGGCAGAAACAGGCGCAAAGATTTACACTCTTGATCCGATTGTTACGGGAAATGGCTTAAAAGACGATTATATAAACAAAATGAGAGAAAATATGGCGGTTTTAAAAGAAGCATTAAAATAGACTAAAAAGCAAAGGGTTTTTAAACTATGGAAAAATGTAAGTGTAGCGTTAAAGTTAATAATTTGTGCGTTAAGCGTGGAGGGCAAACGGTTTTAAATAATGTTTCGTTTACTGCCAATCACGGGGAAACTTTGGCGCTTATCGGGCAAAACGGTGCAGGGAAAACCACCCTTTTAAAAGCAATACTCGGAAACGTGGATTATACGGGAACTATAAATTTTTTTGATTCGGAAAATAAAAACATTGCTCATCCGAAAATTGGATATGTCCCTCAAAGACTTAGTTTTGAAAGAAACACACCTATGACTGTTTTGGATTTGTTTTGTGCCAATTTTTCGGGGTTGCCTGTTTGGTTTGGACACAGTAAGAAAGCAAAAAATAAAGCCATCGAGATACTCGAAAAAGTAGACGCTCAAAAAAATATAAACAAGCCCATAGGAAGCCTTTCCGGCGGAGAACTCCAGCGTGTTTTGCTTGCTTTTGCGTTAGAGCCCCGACCTGATATTTTGCTCCTTGACGAACCTGTTTCGGCGGTCGACCGTAAGGGAATAAGTAGGTTTTATAGTTTAATTGAATCCATGCGTGAAGATTTTCATATGCCCGTCATATTGGTTTCGCATGACCTTGGGCACGTTGCAAAATATGCAACTTCCTATGCGCTTATAAGCAGCAGCGTTGTGGAAGTGGGGAGCGCAAAGGAGCTATATAAAAGCGAAAAGGTACGTGAAGTTTTTGGCCTTAACATAGACGGGGGCGAAAAGATATGGAAATAGTTTATTCGATTATGGAAAAAATGCTGCCTTTTTCATGGGTGGAGTTTTCTTTTATGAAAAATGCGTTTTTGGCAGTGCTTCTTATTGCGCCGCTTTTTGGACTTATAGGCACCATGATTGTTAACAATAAAATGTCTTTCTTTTCGGATGCCATGGGGCACTGCGCTTTGACGGGTATAGCAATTGGAGTTATGCTTGGGATCAATAATTATGCTGTTTCCATGATTGCGTTTGCTATCATATTTGCGCTTGGAATATCGACCATTATCGAATCCAAAGTTTCTTCGGCAGATACCATTATAGGGGTTTTTTCGTCAGCCGGCATGGCCATAGGAATAGTAATTTTATCGGCGAGCGGTGGGTTTTCTAAATATACCGGGTATTTAACCGGCGATGTGCTTTCGATTACCAAAAATGAAATATTAACGTTGGCAATAGCTGCCGTTATAATAGTTTTGATATGGTTCTTATCTTTTAACAAACTTATGATTTCAAGCCTTAATTCAGATATGGCTAGGAGTAAACAAATAAACGTTAGATTTTATAAAAATATATTTGTAATTTTGGTGGCGCTTATAGTTACCGTTTCGATAAAATGGGTCGGAATGCTAATTATAAATTCGCTTTTGGTACTGCCGGCGGCATCGGCGAGAAATTTGGTCAAAAATATGAGAGGGTACCACGTTGTTTCCGTTTTGATCTCTCTTGTTTCGGGAATATCGGGGCTTATAATTTCATATTATATGGGTACGTCTGCGGGTGCCACGATAGTTTTGGTTTCGGCGGCGATATTCTTTATGACGTTTTTTACAAATAAAATTTATCATTTGAGTTAATTTTAAAATGGTTAGAATCAAGGTGATTATCGTAAAACTGCTAAAATTAGTTTTAAGTGCGTTAAAATATAGTGATAAGTTTTTATGGGCTGTTACTTTATTGGTATCGGTTTATAGCTTGCTGCTTGTTGCCAGCGTTTCAAGGGAAGGATTTAATTATTTTACGGTTCAATCCATTTCGATAGCTATCGGTCTTTTGGGCGCTGTTTTTTTGCAGATTCTCGATTATAGATTGCTTGCAAAATATTCTAAGATTATAGCAGTAGTGGGTGTTTTGCTTATAATTTATACTTTATTTACCGGCGTTGCCGTGGAGGGCTCTTCGGGTGTTAACGCAAGGGCATGGATAAAACTTCCGGGCGGAATAACTTTTCAGCCGTCGGAGCTTGTTAAAATCGGGTTTATAATAACTTTTTCCAAACATGTTTCAAAGCTTAACTTGAGCAAACTAAAAATAAGCAATATCGATGATCTTAAAGAGTTGGTACTTTTGGGGGTTCATATTTTAGTCCCCGTTATTTTAACGCATTTTCAAGGTGATGACGGAGCGGCAATAATATTTTTGTGTATAGCTTTAATGATTCTCTTTATGGCAGGGCTTAAAATACGGTATTTTGCCCTTTTAGGAGCTCTTGGGGCTTTAATGGCGCCTGTTTTCTGGCATTTTGTTTTGGCGGACTATCAGAAAAAAAGACTTATAACTCAGCTTAACCCGGAAGCCGACCCCCTTAATATGGGCTATCAGCAAATTCAAGGTAAACTTTCCATTGGTTCGGGCGGAGTTTTCGGCACAGGGCTTTTTAACGGACCCAGAGTTGCAAATAATGTGGTTCCGATACAGGAAAGTGATTTTATTTTTTCTGTTTCCGGCGAAGAACTTGGATTTTTAGGTTGCGCTTTTATAATAGTTCTTCTTTTGTGTATGATTTTTAGAATCGGTTTTATATCACAAAGGACCGGAAATAAAGTGGGCTCAATGATTTGCTTTGGGTTTATCGGCCTTATTTTATCGCAGACGGTTTTTAATTTGGGAATGTGCCTAAGTTTGCTCCCTGTTATGGGTGTTACTTTACCATTTTTCAGTGTTGGCGGTTCTTCGGCTGCATGTTTGTATTTAGGTATGGGTATAATTCAAAGTATATATCTTACGAGAGATGAAACCAAAAAGAAGCTGACAAATGAGCAAATGGAAAGTGAGTATTTATGAAAAAAGCACTGGTGGTGTTTGCTTCTCCGCATTCAAGCGGAAGCACCGCAAAAGTTTTGAATTTTTTGAAAGAAAAGATAAAATCCGAATTTAATTTTTATACGATAAACGCCTACGAGAAGACCCCCAAACCGTGTATCGATTGCGGAAAATGTAAAGAAATGGGCGAATGTGTGTTTTATGATCTTGAGGATTTGGACTATTACTTAAATGTTTGTGATTTAGTAATTTTGGCGTCTCCCGTCTATAATTATTCTTTTCCCGCTCCATTAAAATCGATAGTTGATAGAATGCAGCGGTATTATAATATAAAAAAAGCCAGGGGCGCTTCTCCTTTTGAAAAAAAACCAAAAAAAGGTATTATAATACTAACCGCAGGATCTTATGAATTTGATAAAAATATTGTTTGTGCGCAGATTGATCCTGTTTTAAAACTTTTAAATATAATAGATATAAATTATATAATATTAAAAGATACAGATAATAAAAAATTAAATATTGACAATTTTTTCTTAAAAAGTGAAAATAGTATAAAGAGTATTATTTCTAACTTAAATTGAGAATTTAAAACTATCATTTTTAATTTCAGGAGGTTTCGTTCGTTATGGAAAATCGTTGCATGAACTGTATGGAACTTTTGGAAAATAATGAAGATATTTGCTCAAAATGTGGCTACGAAACAGATGCACAGCAATCTTTGCCGTTTATGCCGAAAGAAACAACGCTTGCAAACAGGTATATTGTGGGCAAAGGTTTGGAAATAGATGGAGAAGGTCTTAGCTATATAGGTTATGATGAGAGTAAAAAAACCAAGGTATATGTACGGGAGTTTTATCCTTCGAATTTTTCTTCCCGTGCAAGCGATGGTGTAGGCGTTACGACTGAGCCAAATTTTGAGAAAGTTTTTAAAAGTTTACGTGCAAACTTTTTTAAGTATTTTCGTTTTGTTGCAAGAGTTCGAAATTTGCCGTCTGTGGTTTCGGTTTATGATATATTCGAAGCAAACAACACAGTTTATGTTATAAGCGAATGGGTAGAAGGTACCAGACTCGACCGCTTTTTGGGTTCAAAAGGCGGACGCCTTGAATGGAACGAAGTTAAAGAGATGTTTATGCCGTTTTTGAGCTCTCTTAGCCGTATGGAGGCTGTGGGGATTAGGCATTTGGGAATTTCTCCCGATAATATTTTGGTAACTAAAAATAAAGAGCTTAAATTAACCGGTTTTGCTACCAAAAGTCTAAGAAGCGCCAATTCCTTGATAAGCAGTCAATTATATGACGGCTGTACGGCGTATGAGCAATATTTAGATAATTATGAATCTTCGGAAAGTACCGATGTTTATGGGTTTGCTTCCACTTTGTTTTTTGCACTTACGGGAGAATATCCGCCATCAGCTTTGGAACGCAAAAAAGATGATAAATTAATGATGCCGCAGATAATACTTAATAATTTGCCGGAAAATGTTGTTTCGGCGATAGCCACTGCGCTAAGGGTTTATCCTAATAGCCGTACGCTTTCTTTTGAAACCCTTAAAATAGAACTTTCCGATTCACCTGTTCTTAACGTGCAAGATATTGAAAGTGATGATGGTGCTCCCGAAAACTTTGATTATGAAGAATCATCTTATAACAGCAAAAAGTCAAAGCCGATTTCTTGGGGAATTGTTTCGTGCGTTATAACGCTTGTTGTTTTATTAGTTGGCTTGGGCGTTTATTGGTTCTGGCTAAGAAATAAATCTGAAAATAACGGTACTCCGGAAAACACAAATTTGCAGACCGACCAATACACAAAAAACGATATTGATAAGAAAAAAGATGAAACAGCCGGTAAAATAACGGTTCCAAACATTGTCGGCAGAAATTTTAAATCTGTTCAAGATGAATTAAAGTATAATGATGAATATAGCGTAGTGCTTTTATCCGAGGAATTTAGTGATGAAATTGCCGAAGGGTGTATTATTTCTCAAACTCCGAGCGCCGGCGAGGAAGCATATGAAGGCACTATGATAGCGGTAAACGTAAGCAAAGGCAAGAAAGCAAAGCCGCTTCCGTCCGTTGAGGGGAAAACACTTTCCGAAGCATCGCAGCTGCTTTCCGAAAATAAAATAAAATCAGATTCCGTAAGCGAATTTAGCGATAAATACCCAGAGGGTACAGTTGTTGGATATAAAAATCATAAAGCAGGCGATGAAGTTGAGTATGGCTCTCAGGTTACGCTGATTGTAAGTAAAGGTAAGGCATAATTTTAAGATTTTTCAAAATAGTTAACATTCTGTTTTGTTTGCTCCCTTGCTTGCTTTGCGGCAGGGAGCGCTTTTGCTTTTAAAAAATCTGTTATGTGTAAAATTTTGTTGAATGCCTGTGGAATAAACTTATTGAAAATTTAAGGGAAATAGAACTGAAATAGGCATTGACTTGTCTACATATAGGGGATATAATATACCTAACATACCATATATAGTGTTCGATTTAATTTGTAGTCGCAACAGTATTTGGTCTATTTTTTTGAGATATTTTTAGTATACTTATCAAAAATTTTAGATATAAGATAAACAGAAAGGAAGATTTTTAAATGGCAGAAATTATCCTGTATAGTAACGGTTGCCCTAAATGTAGGGTGCTTGAAACAAAATTGGGTGCAAAAAACATTAAGTTTGAAAAAAGCGATAATTTTGATAAGCTTTTGGAGCAAGGAAAGCAATCTTTACCTGTTTTGGAGGTGGATGGGAGTCTTTTGGATTTTCCCACTGCCAACAGCTGGGTAAATAACTATAATAGTGAATGTGAGAAAAACGAAACTGAAAAGGCCGAAAGCCCAGTAACTGCCGGCATTGGTGTTTAAATTAATAGTGTTGGTGTTTAAACTGCGCAATTTGTGAGGTTTGTTTTTAAGGTGATTTTGAGAGGATGTTTGAGAATATGAATATAGAGCTAAGTTTTTTTAAGCCATTTACCGATTTTTTGCAAAAATTAAAAAGCAAGTATGATGAAAGATTTTCGATGATGAATGGATTTTCAAATTCGAATCTTAATTTTACTGATTTTATAGATAATTTTATACAGTCGAAAACTGTTGCGGAAACCACAATAGATGCAAATGCAAACAGCACCACAAGGGACGTTCGTACACTGCTTTCCGATATGGTTAAACCCCATACCAAACTGCTTTCTTATAATAAACTTTTTAAAGAAATAACGAATAAATATGGCAAAGAAGTTGCTGAATATTGGCTCGAGGGCGAATGGAACGGTGAGTTTTATCTTCATAATTCCGCAACGGCCTCATTTATTCCTTATTGTTATGCGTACGATTTGGATAAACTCGTTGAAAAAGGGTTGTTCTTTATAAATAAATTCAAAACTGGCGCTCCAAAGCACCTTACAACTTTTAATGACCACGTTTTGGAATTTATAAGTTGGGCATCGAATCGCAGTAGCGGAGCGGTTGGACTTCCGAGCTATTTGCTTTATTCTTACTATTTTTGGTATAACGATGTTAAAAATAATTTTTATTTAAAAGACCCCGAATACTACCGCAGACAGTGCTTCCAAAAATTTATTTATGACTTAAATCAGCCGTATTTAAGAGTAACCGAATGCGCTTTTTCGAATATTAGCGTTATGGATAGAAATTATTTAACGGAACTTTTCGGCGGCAGACAGTTCCCTGACGGCGAATATGTTATCGACCATATTGAAGGCATAATTGAACACCAAAAAGTGTTTATGGAAGTTGTTTCAAAAATCAGGGAAGAAACGATGATGACGTTCCCTGTGCTTACGTATTCCTTACTTTATCAAAATGGTAAATTTGTTGATGAAGAGTTTGCTCGTTGGTGTAATAAACACAATATGACGTGGTACGATAGCAACTTCTACGTAGGTAATGACGTAACGAGTCTTTCAAATTGCTGTAGGTTAATTTCCAATACTTCTAAGCTTGATGCTTTCATAAATTCCGTTGGTGGAACATCGCTTTCGATAGGAAGTATACAGGTAAACACAATAAATTTGCGACGTATCGCAATAGAAGCCGCAGGAAGCAAGGAGAAATTCTTGGAAATATTGCGTGAGCGCCTTGATAATTGCGTTAAAGTTCTTGATGTTGTGCGTGATATTATCAAGCAAAACATAGAAAGAGGTTTGCTGCCCAACTATTCTTACGGACTTATAGAGATTGAAAAACAGTACAACACAATCGGAATTACAGCAATGTATGAAGCAATTTCCGAATTTGGATTTATTGATACAGATGAATTTGGCAATAAATCTTATTCTCAGGAAGGCCTTGATTTTGCAACCGAAATTTTAAATGCCATAAATGCTCAAAAAGATTCCTATAAATTTGATTATAGCATAAACGTTGAGGCGATTCCCGCAGAACGCGCAAATGTAATACTCAGCCAGAAAGATGCTATTTTGTACCCGAGTAAAGAGCAGTATTTTATTTATTCAAATCAGTGGATTCCGCTTATGGAAAAATGTACTTTAAACGAAAAAATCAAACTTGGCGCAAAACTTGATAAAGAGTGTGGCGGCGGACAGATTTCCCACATAAATCTTGCCGGAAAATTTGCAAGTGAAGAACAGGCTTGGAATTTACTTAACCATATAGCTAAGTCCGGAGTTATATATTTTGCTTATAACTGCAAGATTTCTGTTTGCGAAGATGAACATGCTTTCTTTTCTCCAAGATGCCCCAAGTGCGGCAAAGAGGCAAGCGATACTTACTCACGGGTTGTTGGATTTTTAGTTCCCGTTTCGGCTTACAGTAAAGAACGTAAGCAAGAATTTGAGCAAAGAAAGTGGTTTGATTTAAATGAAAATTGAGTTTCCTTCCGATAGCCTTTCTATTACGGTTAAGGAAATTGTTGACGAAAATTTTCAGGATTATAAAAAATCATCCATGTTTGTTGCCACGTCTCGTTGTGACTTTAAATGTCTCAAGGAGCGTGGCCTTGACTTTTCTATGTGCCAAAATATGAAGATTTCCAAAATGCCGAATAAAAAAATGTTTATTCCTCATCTTTTTTCACGCTATATGCTAAATCCCATAACCAATGCCGTCGTTGTGGGCGGTCTTGAGCCGATGCTCCAGTTTAAAGAGGTTTTAGATTTGGTATCTTATTTTAGAAGTAATAACTGCCATGACGATTTTGTAATTTATACGGGATATTATGAGCATGAAATTAAAAATGAGGTGCAAAACTTAAAAAAATTTGATAATATTATAATTAAGTACGGCAGATTCATACCTGATTCCAAAAGTATTTATGATAAGGTTTTGGGTGTAACTCTTAGCTCTGATAATCAACATGCCGTTAAAATAAGCTAAGGGAATCCGTATTTAATTTGCGATAATGGAGTTGAATATTTTTTACAATGGGAAAAGATATGGATGCAATAGTTGCGCTTTGCAAGAATCGTGGGTTTGTTTTTCCGGGCTCTGAAATTTATGGAGGCCTTTCCAATGCGTGGGATTATGGCCCTTTTGGCGTGATATTTAAAAATAATGTTAAAAACGCATGGCTTAAAAAATTTGTTCAAGAATGTAAGTATAACGTTGGCCTTGATGCCGCAATACTTATGAACCCAAAAACTTGGGAAGCTTCCGGTCATGTGGGAGGTTTTTCGGATCCTTTAATGGATTGCAAGGAATGTAAAACAAGGCACAGAGCAGATAAATTGATTGAAGATAATGGAATAGACCCGAATGCCATGACGTTTGCAGAAATGGAAGATTGCATTGAAAAAAATGATATAAAATGCCCGCAGTGCGGTAAGCATAATTTTACCGGCATAAGAAAATTTAATCTTATGTTTAAAACGTTTCAAGGAGTTACGGAAGAGAGCAAAAATGAAATATTTTTAAGGCCTGAAACAGCTCAAGGTATTTTTGTAAATTTCTTAAATGTTCAAAGAACTTCACGTAAAAAATTGCCCTTTGGTATAGCGCAAATAGGTAAAGCGTTTAGAAATGAGATAACTCCCGGTAATTTTATATTCCGTACACGTGAATTTGAGCAAATGGAGCTTGAATTTTTCTGTAAACCCGGAACGGATTTAGAATGGTTTAAATACTGGAAAGAGTTTTGCAAAAATTGGCTTTTAAGTCTTGGTATGACGGAAGAAAACATAAGGCTTCGTGATCACTCAAAGGAAGAGCTTTGCCATTATTCGGCCGCTACTTCCGATATTGAATATAAATTTCCTTTCGGCTGGGGTGAGCTTTGGGGTATTGCGGACAGAACAAATTTTGACCTAACGCAGCACCAAGAATTTTCGGGCAAGAATTTGGAATATTTTGATGCCGAAACAAACGAAAGGTACCTCCCTTACGTAATAGAGCCGTCGCTTGGCGCGGATAGAGTTTCGCTTGCGTTCCTTTGCGATGCATATACAGAAGAAAAGATTTCCGAAAAGGATACACGTGTAGTTTTAAAATTTCACCCTGCTCTTGCGCCGTTTAAAGCGTGCGTACTTCCTCTTTCTAAAAAATTAGGCGAGGGTGCCGAAAAGATAAGGGAAGAACTTTCAAAATATTTTATGGTTGATTATGATGAAGCGGGCTCTATCGGAAAACGCTACCGCAGGCAAGATGAAATCGGAACGCCACTTTGCATAACTTACGATTTTGATAGCGAAAATGATGAATGCGTAACGGTGCGTGACCGTGATACAATGGAGCAAGAGCGTATTAAAATAAGCGATTTAAAGGAATATATCGGTAATAAGATTAGTTTTTAAGTTAGTAAAATATGAAATTAGTAGTAAAAATATAAAGTAGAAAGGTTGTGTTTTAAAGGAATTTGCGTTTTGGCAAGTTTCGTGTTTGTAAATGGAAAAAGTTATATATATGGATAATGCGGCAACAACAAAAGTAAATCCTCAGGCGCTTGAAGCAATGCTTCCGTTTTTAAAGGATGATTTTGGAAATCCTTCAACTATTTATAGTATTGGGAAAAAGGCAAGAAAAGCCGTGGAAGAGGCAAGAAAGACCGTTGCAAATTTGCTTGGGGCGGATAGCAAAGAAATATTCTTTACGTCATGCGGAACGGAATCCGATAATTGGGCAATAAAGGGCGCAGCTTATGAGGGTTTAAAAAAAGGAAAAAATCATATAATAACATCCAAAATTGAGCACCACGCCGTTTTACATACCGCAGAAAGACTGCAAAAAGACGGATTCGAAATAACATACTTAGATGTCGATAAAAACGGTTTGGTAAATCCTGAAGCAGTTAAAAATGCCATAACCGATAAAACTGCGTTAGTTACGATAATGTACGCAAATAATGAAATCGGGACGATAGAGCCGATCGCCGAAATTGGTAATATATGCAAGGGAAAGGGAGTCCTTTTTCATACCGATGCGGTTCAAGCCGTAGGACATGTTAAAATTGACGTAAAGGCCCAGAATATTGATATGCTTTCACTTTCGGGACATAAATTCGGAGCTCCTAAAGGAATAGGCGTTCTTTACATAAAAAAAGGCGTTAGAATACAAAAATTCATGGAAGGCGGAGCGCAGGAATCGGGAAAACGTTCAGGTACCGAAAATGTTGCGGGAATAGTAGCTCTTGGAAAGGCTATTGAGGCTGCTTATGAAAATATTGACGAAAAAAACAAAGCGCTTACCTCTAAAAGAGATAGATTAATTTCCGAACTTTTAAAAATAGAGCGTTCACGTTTAAATGGAGATAGCAATAAAAGGCTTCCCGGCAACGTAAACGTAAGTTTTGAAGGAATAGAAGGCGAATCGCTCCTTTTGTTTTTGGATATGGCAGGAATATGCGCTTCTTCCGGTTCGGCTTGTACTTCGGGCTCACTAGACCCCAGCCACGTTTTGCTTGCAATAGGTCTACCTCATGAAATTGCACACGGGTCACTCAGGCTTACTTTGAATGAAGATAACACCGATGAAGAAATAGATTATGTTGTAAAAGAAGTAAATAAGACGGTAAAACGCTTAAGAGCGATGTCGCCGCTTTGGGAAAAAATAATTAAAGGCGAAAGGGGCTAAGTAAAATTGGATTATAGCGAAAAAGTAATGGATCATTTTGCAAATCCTCGTAATGTCGGAGAAATTGAAGATGCTGACGGTATAGGGGAAGTAGGAAATCCAAAATGCGGAGATATAATGAAAATGTATCTCAAAATAGAAAGTGGAATTATAAAAGATGTAAAGTTTAAAACGTTCGGTTGCGGAGCGGCAATAGCCACGAGCTCCATGGCAACAGAGCTTATAAAGGGCAAATCCATTGAGGAGGCGCTTAAAGTGACAAATAGAGCTGTTATGGAAGCGCTTGACGGCTTGCCGCCTGTAAAAGTGCATTGTTCTGTTTTGGCCGAGCAGGCAATAAAAGCAGCGCTTTCCGACTATTATACAAAAAAAGGCATAGACCCCACACCGATAGTCGGTGCTATAAATGGAGAATGCCACGGGGATTCTTGCTCACATTGCGAATTATGATATAGATTAAAAAGCTCGGCGCTTTTGCATCGAGCTGTTAGTTTTTGTGATTTGTTATGTTTTGATATTGATAGTTTTTTGATATTGATAGTTTTAAAAATATGTTATATAATTGGGTATATAAATTTTATTTAGGAGATTATAAATTATGACAATGAAAAACGAAGAGAAAATCAATTTAATCAAAAAAGAGGCTTTAAGTGACGAAGAACTCGAAAATATTTCCGGTGGCGGAGGAGCGCTTTCATATGCTATTGAGGCAGCGTGTGCGGCTTTTGGAGCGTACTTTGCAAGTGTAGCATATGATAAGTCTATCGGCGGCTTTTTGCGTGATAAACAGGTGCGTCTATCTTTAAATTGGGCGAAAACCAGTAAAGCGGTGAGATATGTTAATATAGCTTCCAGATGGATTGTAATTTCGCAAGGTGCAGTATGGGCAGCGGCCTTAGCGGATACTATTTGTGAAAAGTTGCATATTAAAAAATAGGGTCAAAAATTGCACCCCTGAGCATTTGGATATAAGTTTGTTTAAATTTGTTATTGTGCGTAATTGACAATACTTTTAAAATTATTTATAATCTATAACGAAATAGCTTTATATAACGAAAAGTTAGGGGGTGTGCGCCATAATAGATTTTGAAGATTTGAAAAATATGTCAAAGAATGGTGAAATTGGGAAAAAATTACTACAAAAAGAAGAATTTAAGAGCAAAATAAAAAGAGTTTTATGTAAAGAAAAAATTGCGGATAATCAAGTTTCGGAAATGATCGAAAATTTTGAAAAAGCTCTAAAATATGGGGTACCATTAAGTGACGAAGAACTGGAAAATGTAGCTGGCGGCGTACCTACTAAATCCGAAAAGATAAAAACAGGAGTAACGCTTGCCGGTGACGTATTGGGGTATGCTTTAGGACAAGCATTCAATATATATTTACTTAACCCTAAAATAGAAAATCTAAGTTTTGTAAAAAAAGCTAAAAATGGTTCATATGGAACAGTTTCCAATTTTATTATATCTAAAGCAATTCCCTGGTTTACCTTTCTGCTTGTCACATGTGTTACAACTTTTATTGGCTCTGAGATTGGGTCCGGAGCGGGTGATGCCGTTTGTAGGAGTTTAAATATCGAAGACTAGTTTAATTAAAATAAATCTGTGCACGCAGCGCAGTTGCGCCGCGTGATTTTTAGTTTTTAATATTGACAATTAATGAGATTTTTGCTACGATTACAGTATGATTGGATGTGAATATAGTTATGGCAAAATTAAAAAACATCATAGCTTTGAGCGATGAAAAACTATCAGTTATTGCTGGGGGTAACGACAGGGAGGACAGGGAAGCGACCTCAAAGTTTTTTAGAGGCATGATTGAATATATTGAGTGCCGGTTGAGTAATCGAGCCGGCAGAATTAAATTTGTTGGTGAAATAATTGGTGCTAGCATAGGATACTTTTTATATTATAATAGTCTGGGAAAAGAACTAGAAGAATCGCTGGGTAGAGATGCAGTCAATGAGTTCAGAAACATGCCCAGAGAAAGAGGGCTTACTGCTGCCAAATTTTTTGTATTGGTGTGAATATTATTTCCGTTGCTATAGGTGCTGAATGTGGACGTGTGGTAGGAAAAAGCATTTGCAAGGATTTTGATATTAAATAATTAGTTAGAAAAATTTGAATGAGTAACCAAAAAATATCACAGGTGTGTATACCGGTGATATTTTTATTTGCAAAATATTAAAATATAATGTATAATTAATATTATCAAAATTATTATTTAAACTAAAAGAAAGGGTTAGTAATGGTTTCAATTATTCATAGTATAGGACTAAATGGTTTGCAAGCTTTCACGGTTACAATAGAATCTGACGTTTCGGGCGGAATGCCTGCGTGTGATATAGTGGGTATGGCAGATACGTCTATTAAAGAATCCAAAAATCGTGTTCGGTCTGCAATAAAAAATTGCGGATTTAGTTTTCCGATTGCAAGAGTTACGGTAAATCTTGCTCCGGCAGATATCAAAAAAACAGGCGCCCTTTACGATTTGCCAATATTTTTGTCGATTCTAAAAGCTAACGGTCAAATAGACAAAATCCCCGAAGATTCCGTTTTTATAGGTGAGCTTTCATTAACGGGGGAAGTTTGCCCCGTAAACGGAGTTCTGCCTATGACTATCCACGCCATGCAATCAGGATTTAAAAATATATTTGTGCCGCATGAAAACGCAGCGGAGGCGGCGGTTATATCGGGAATAAACGTGTACCCGATAAAAAATGTTAAAGAGCTTACAGATTTTATACAGCTTGAAAAGCCAATATCTTTGCAGCCTCATACAAAAGTAGTTAAAGAAAAATCAGATGCACATTTGGATTTTTGCCAAGTAAAGGGGCAGTACGATGTTAAACGTGCTTTAGAAATTGCCGCAGCGGGAGGACATAACATACTTTTGATTGGGCCTCCGGGTTCGGGAAAGAGCATGCTTGCAAAAAGGCTCCCAACAATTTTACCCGAAATGACATTTGATGAAACCATAGAAACCACAAAGATTTATTCCATCGCGGGTATTTTAAAAGGTGCTTCTCCGCTCATTACGGAGCGCCCGTTTAGGTCGCCGCATCATACAATTTCGCGCATAGGGCTTTCGGGAGGCGGAACCACCCCTCACCCGGGAGAGCTTTCTTTGGCGCATAACGGAATACTTTTCTTAGATGAGCTTTCAGAATTTTCTCGTTCTACTATGGAAGCGCTCAGACAACCGCTCGAAGAAGGGCAAATTACAATCTCAAGAGTTCGCGGTACCCTTACTTTTCCGTGTTCAATTATGCTTGTTGCGGCGATGAATCCTTGCCCGTGCGGATATTTTGGGCATCCAACCAAAAGTTGTACGTGTTCATCGCATGCCATTGCAAGATATTTGGCAAGAGTGTCAGGCCCAATGCTCGATCGAATGGATATACATGTTGAAGTGCCGCCCGTTGATTTTGAGAACTTATCTTCAGAAGAAAACTTGGAAACTTCCGAAAAAATCCGCAAAAGAGTAAATAAAGCACGGGCTATCCAGCAGGAAAGATATAAAAATGAGAATATAGTTTGTAATTCATCAATTCCCGCGCATATTTTGCATAAGTCTTGCCCCATGACTGAAAACGCAAAAAATATTTTAAAAGGTGCTTTTGAGTCCATGGGGCTTTCCGCCCGAGGATATGATAAAATTTTAAAAATTGCCAGAACGATTGCCGATTTGGACGGCTCCGAAGTGATTGATACCCGGCACGTTGCAGAAGCGGTGCAGTATAGAAGTTTGGATCGTAAATACTGGAATAATAGATAAATAGATTTTATTTAAATAAAGTCATTCGATTTCCGAATGGCTTTATTTTTATGCCTATGATAATAAAATCAAATTTTTTTGCATATTCATTTTTAAAGGGGGATTTTTAATATGAAAGTTTTTATATTGAATAGAAAAAAACTTATGGTGCTGGTAGGTTCCTTTATAACCGCTGTGCTTTCTTGTTTGGTGGGAATTAATAATGGTGTTTTTATGGCAAAAGAGCGCAAACTTCCTATATACTGCGTTGATAAAAAAGAAAAGGTAGTAAGCATTTCGTTTGATGCTGCTTGGGGTAACGAACAAACGCAAACTCTTATTAATATTTTGGCGGATAAAGGAGTAAAGGCAACATTTTTTTTGGTTGGTTTTTGGGCTGAAAAATATCCCGAATCAGTAAAGGCTATATATGAAGCCGGGCACGATGTCGGAAACCATTCCGATACTCACCCGCACTTACCAAAACTTGAAAAAGAAAAAGTAACTGCGCAAATCGATGACTGCAATAAAAAAATAGAAGCCGCGGGAGCTCCAAGACCTATTTTATTTAGACCTCCCTATGGAGATTACAACAATTGTGTTGTTGAATGCACAAATGAGCTTGGTATGCACTGCATACAGTGGGACGTTGATAGTCTTGATTGGAAAGATCCAACGCCTGACGATATGGTTAAAAGAATAAAGACAAAGATAAAACCCGGTTCGATCATTTTAATGCATAACGGTGCAAAAAACACTCCCGAGGCACTCCCGAAAATAATAGACATGATTAAAGCTGAAGGATATCAAATAGTTCCAATTTCAGAAATTATTTTTAAGGAGAATTATTCGATAAACAGCCAAGGAAAACAAATACCAAATCAATAATACTTAAAAATTAAGTAATAAAAAGATGGCTTATCTAATAACATTTAATAAACTCAAAATATATTTTACTTACATAAAACAAGGAGAGGTTTAAAATGAACTATGACGTAAGCTCTGAAAAATTATCCGTCGGTAAACTTGTGTTTGAGGGGTGTAAGGAGGTTCCTATTGATTTAGATTTTTCACTCCCCGATTATTGCCCCGATGTTCAAAAAATTCTAAAATGTAGGGTTTTTCCAAACATAAATTCACGCAGTATTTCGGGCGATCGTTTAAATATTGATGGGGAGGCGAATATTCGGGTAATATACATTGATGCGGAAAATAATCAGATAAGGTGCTGTGAAAATACAGCTGCGTTTTCAGCCTCGATAGATATAAAATCAACTCCCGAAAATGCGGTGTGCTTTACTTTTGCAAAAACGGAATATATGAATTGTCGTGCAGTAAGCCAAAGAAAAATAGATGTTCATGGAGCAATTTCTATTTTTGCAAGAATATATGGCAAGGCGGAACAAAATATTTCTTGCTCTGTAAACGGCAAAGATATACAGCAAAAAATAGAAACTTTTCCTGTTAGTGCATTGGTTGGAATTGGGCAGCAACAGTTTAGTTTAAACGAAGTTTTGGATATGGAAGGGTCTATTTCTCCGGAATTGATTGTTAATTCTACACTATCTGTAAATTTTAGCGACTATAAAGTTATGCCGAATAAAGTGGTTGCAAAAGGTGAAGCGATTTTAAAGGTTCTTTATATGGATGATCTATCTTCAGGCAATTTGGGTACGTCCGAATATAAAATACCCATAAGCCAAATAGTAGATGTCCCTGGGGCAAAAGAGGGAGGAAAATATATAATTACAGGTGAAGTTTTGGGGCACAGCGAAAAAATACATCCCGGTAGTGATGAAACCAAAAATATGATTTCACTTGAATCAAAAATTGTGGCAACCGTTATGTATTACGAGGAAAAAGAAATGGGGATAGTTTCGGATATTTATTCAACGAAATATGATTTAAATGTTCAAAAGTCTGACGTAAACCTAACTCACCTTGAAAATATAATAAACGAAACTTTTGACCAAAAGCTTTCCATACCAATGGGCAATGTAAATATATCCGAAATCATAGATATATGGAGTGAAAACTGCTCGGCAAGCGGCACGAATAAGGAAAACACATTAGATTTTAAAAGCAAAATTAATATTTGCATTCTTGCGTATGGAGAAAATCACGTTCCTTTTTATATTGAACGCACGGCAGAGTTTGAATATCAAAAAGAGATTGATGATTTGGGGCACAACATGGTTTGTGCCGTGAAGATTTCGCCAAGATCAATAGGGTACAGATTACCTTCTGAAAATACCATCGATATAAAACTTACTTGTGATATAAGCGCCGGCATATTTAGAAAACTTTCGTTGGGTATGGTAACTGATGCAGATTGTGATGAATCAAAACCCATACCGAAGGACCGCTCTAACAGCCTTACGGTTTATTATACCGAAGAAAACGAACCATTATGGGATATAGCAAGAAAATACCATACTTCTTTGCGTGCAATAAAGGACGAAAACGATATTTCTGATGATTCCGCCAAGCAGGAATCATGCAGGGTTTTGCTGATACCCATAAAATAAGGCGAATTTTATTATCATATTTTGGGAGGAAAAAAATTGGAAGAACGTAATATTTATCAAGATATTTCAGAGCGAACGAATGGTGATATTTATATAGGTGTTGTGGGACCCGTCAGAACCGGAAAATCAACTTTTATCAAAAAATTTATGGATACTTTGGTTATTCCGAATATTTCAAATGTAGGGCAAAAAGATAGAGCAGTTGATGAACTTCCTCAGTCCGCAGCAGGGCGTACTATCATGACGACCGAACCTAAATTCATACCGGAAGATGCTGTTGAAGTTAACATAGACGAAAAAGCCAATTTTAATGCAAGAATGATTGATTGCGTGGGGTATATAGTTCCGAGTGCTTTGGGGTATATTGAAGACGATCAACCTCGAATGGTGATGACTCCTTGGTTCGAAAAAGAAATTCCCTTTAACATGGCGGCGGAAATCGGAACGAAAAAAGTAATTACGGATCACTCAACCATAGGGCTTGTCATTACCACTGACGGAAGTATCGGAGATATAGAAAGAAGCGAATATGAAGAAGCCGAAAAAAGAGTAATAAATGAGCTCAAAGAGATAAAAAAGCCGTTTATAGTTCTTCTTAATAGCGTGGCACCTTATTCAGAATCTGCTAAAAATCTTACGAATTATATGGTCGAGGAATATAAAGTCCCCGTGATACCCGTAAATTGTGCCGAGCTTAGCGAAGAAGAGATAAAACGGATTTTGGCCGAGATACTTTTTGAATTTCCCATAAAAGAAATAAAAATAGATATGCCAAGTTGGATATCGTCCCTTGAAAGCGATAACTGGCTTAAAAAATCGATTTATGGATGTATAAAAAGCTCGGTAGGTGAGATTACCAAAATAAATGAGATACAAAAGCTTATAGACTCGCTTTCAAATTGCGAGTACGTGGAAAGCGCCGAAATTTCATCGGTAAATTTGGGTAAAGGCAGTGCAAAGGTAAAAGTTCGCCCGAATGACGGGTTATTCTATAAAATTTTAAGCGAAAAAACGGGATTGGATATTGAAAGCGAATGCGATTTAATGGATTCCATGATGGATCTTTCAAATCTTAAAGAAAAATATCAAAAAATAGCAAATGCTTATGATGACGTAAATGAATCGGGATATGGAATTGTCATGCCGTCTATGGAGGAGCTTCATCTAGATGAGCCTGAAATTATCAAACAAAACGGCAAATACGGAATAAGGCTTCGTGCTCACGCGCCGTCTATTCATATGCTTAAAACACAAATAGAAACGGAAGTAACGCCGATAGTCGGTTCCGAACAGCAGTCTGAGGAGCTTGTAATGTACCTTTTAAAAGAATTTGAAGAAAATCCTTCGGAAATATGGAAATCAAATATTTTTGGTAAATCTTTAAATGAGCTTGTAAATGAGGGCCTTCATAATAAACTCTACCGTATGCCGACTGATGCGAGAGCTAAAATAAAGGAAACAATAGAAAGAATAATAAACGAGGGATGTAACGGACTTATATGTATAATCTTATAAGTTAGTTTTCAATATTAAATAAAATACGCCGCCCAATAATCAGGCGGCGGTTTAAAACTTTCCTATTAATCTTCAAAGTCACGTTTTGAACAACATAGTAGCTGTTAATTATTCTGTTCCATAAACGTATCCTGCATCATCTGAATCGATAGGGATGGAGTCTACTGGTGCTTTACCCCGTTTCTTTAGAGCGGCATTGAATTTTCGAAGATTATACATTCTTGTTGAAGTCAGTGGCCTTGTTTAATCACGGTTGTGTTGCGCTTTAAATTCATCGTCATCGATTTCATATTCTTTAAATTCGGCAGATTTGGCGAAGGTTACATGACGACCCGGACGTTTTGATTGCTGCTTCGTTGTTTTTGTTGGTTTATATTTTAGTCTCGCTTCAGGCATATTGGCTCCATAAAATTTGTTTAGCAGTATATGATAAAGTCTTGCAAACAAGATGCCCAGAAAACCTGTTCCAAATAAGTCTTTTTCGTAATATTCGTCATCTTTTGAATCTTTATCTTTACTTTTAATCCCAGCAATACCGGCTAAGATCCTAATATAAGTGGACGTAATAGGCAGTTTTTCAATATAGGTGTTTTCATTAAAATAACTACCAAGGTCAGTTTTCTTCCTGATAGCATACTCAGCAAAAAAAGCTTTAAGGCGGCTACACTCGTTTGTTAGATATACAACCTTTTCACGAAACAGTTTCCCGGAAAGATCTCTTTTGGGGGATCTAAATGTTTGTTGTTTTAATATTCTAGCATGGTTTTCTTCTTCTTCGAATAGGTTTTCTAAGTTAATTTCATCCAGTATTTTGAAAAAATTTTGAACAAACTTCTTTAACGACGCTAAAATGTCTTTAACTTGTGGGAAAAAAGTAAGTAATTGTTCTCCTCCAAGCGCACTTACGATATACTTGCCGGCGATTTTAAGACCTTTAGTAATCCCCCAACGTCCAGCATCATCCAATACCCCTTCCCACTCTTGAACGCTTTGGTTATGAGTATCAGTAATTATTTGCTCTAATTCATCCACAACTTTTTCTGTAGTTTCTTCGGTTACAATTTTAACTTTTAGCTTTTTTTGCAATTTATATAGCCCGTGTGGATTTCTTTTGCCTTGCAGTTGGCTGTTTTTGATTTAGCGTATTCACTTATTGCATTTTTTATAGATTTTAAGTCTTCATTGCTAACATTCGGCATAAAAAGTTCCTCCCTTAATAAAAATTTTTAAAATCTGTAAATTTTTTCCATTAAATATATAATTAAAATACATGCTTAAAGTAATTTTATATTATTAATATTTATAATATCAATATTATTTTGTTTTTTACGAAAATACAAAATAATTTTTGAAGATTGTTTTTTTCTAATTGTAATTAGAAAAATTAATGGTATATAGTCGTATAAATATTTTAAATAAATGTTGAACCAAAACATGTAAAAATAAAATTATCAAGTGATTGAGGTCATAAATTTTTATATATAGTTTTATACAAACAAACCTGGCGATAATTTATAAAAATTATCGCCATACGATTAAATTTTACAAGTATTAAAGAAAATTACTTTTGTACCAAAAAAGTTTTCCAAGTAAATTTTCTAACAATACTAAGAAACCAAAAGCTAATCTACTTAATTTTTTTACCGGGTCCGCCTAGTGGTGATTTCGTCCTAGGAGGCAATTTCGGAGTATGAAATTTAGGAATCGGAAAGCTGTCAGGATCAATCTTCTCTAATTGGAGTTCTTTTTTTACTCTGCCAAGGGGGCCTTTTCCGCCTGCAACATTGGTTAAGTCGGCCGGTGCAACGGCTTCGCCTGAGGCCGGGGGTAGGTTATTAACATCTTCTTTTGTTTTGGTATTGGCAAGTTTAAGCGGATCGTTCTCGTCTGCCGGTGTCGTCTCACCGGCACCACCTGCAACTTTAGGTAAGTCTTCCGGAGCAACAGTTTTCTGTGTTTCCACTTCTAATTTAAGCGGATCTTTCTCCTCGGTTGGTATTGGTTTACCGGCACCACCTGCAACTTTAGGTAAGTCTTCTGGAGCAACAATTTTCTGTGTTTCCACTTCTAATTTAAGCGGATCTTTCTCCTCGGTTGGTGTTGGTTCACCGGCACCACCTGCAACTTTAGGTAAGTCTTCTGGAGCAACAGTTTTCTGTGTTTCCACTTCTAATTTAAGCGGATCTTTCTCCTCGGTTGGTGTTGGTTCATTTACACCTCCTGCGACTTTGTTTAGTTCGTCTTTTCTGAATTTGTTTTCTGGTTTCATAAATAATCCCTCCAATTTTGTTAATAAAGATATACACAAGTAATAGTATATCCAGCAACATGAACTTGATAATTCATGTTTAGGATAATTATAGCATTAATTTATATAATGTCAATAGTTTTTATTTATATTTTTTAAAAAATAAATATTTTTTATATTTTAAAATCTGACATTTAAAAATTGAGATAAACAAAATGGAATGTTTTTATATACCTATGTATTTTTCTTGTATATTTTAATTTCTTTAGATTCTAAATATTTTTCAAGCTCTGAAATTAAAAGTGGCAAAAGAGATAAGAATATGACTATAAACCATTCTAAAACATTTAAACAGTAAGTTTTAAAAAAATTTGTAAACGCTGGAACCGTTACAGTTATAACTTCAAGCACAGTGCATATAAGGACGGCAAATATCAATTTTAAATTGCTGAAAAAGCCGGTTATAAAAAGTGATTTTCTGCTTTGTACGTTAAAAGCGTGTATTAATTGGCTAAGCCCCAAAGTGAGAAAGGCCATCGTTTGACCAATTATTGGATGCAGTGGATCAATATCAAAGAAACATCTTCCTATGCTGTACGAAAGAAAACCCATAGACGCAATGAACATACCTTCGATTATGATGTTATATCCAAGTCCGCCCGCAAATAAACTTTTTTGGGGGTCTAATGGCTTGCGGTTCATTATATTTTTATCAATTGGGTCAACGCCGAGCGCTAAAGCAGGGAAAGCATCTGTTACAAGATTAATCCATAAAAGATGTATTGCAAGGAGCGGCGGGGGTAAGCGCATTAGAAAGCCAAGTAGCACAACCATTACCTCTCCGATATTTGTAGAGAGAAGGAAATGTATCGTTTTTTTTATGTTTTCAAATATACCCCTACCTTGCTTTACGGCTTCTACTATGGTTGCAAAATTATCGTCTGTAATTATCATATCGGAAGCGGATTTGGCCGCATCTGTGCCTGATTTGCCCATAGCACAACCGATATTTGCGATTTTAAGGGCGGGTGCGTCGTTTACTCCATCGCCCGTCATAGCAACTATATTTTCGTTTTCTTGAAATGCTTTTACTATCCTTACTTTGTGTTCGGGAGAAACTCTTGCAAAAACGCAGTATTCGGAAACGCTGTTTTTTAATTCGGTATCACTTATTTTGCTAAGTTCTGCTCCTGTAATTGTTTTGCTGTTTTTTGAAAGCACTCCAACTTTTTCGGCAATGGCTTTTGCGGTTTCAGGGCTGTCACCTGTTATCATTATGGGTTTAATCCCGGCTTTTTTGCATTCCGCCACGGCCATTTTGGCTTCCGGCCTTGGTGGGTCGATTATACCAAATAAACCCACAAAAATCAGGTTGTTTTCCGCTTTTTCCGTTGCACCAATGTAATCACTTGGAATTTCCTTTTCGTATTTGTAGGCGATTCCCAAAACTCTCATGGCCTTTGAGGCCATTTCGGAGCTATTTTTATTTATGGATTGTAGGATTTCCTCGTTTATTGGAAAAATCCCATTTTCGGTGTAGTAGTGTGAGCACTTTTTTAAAAGTATTTCAGGTGCACCTTTGGTTATTATTTCGTACTCGCTGTTATGTTTATAAACTACGCTCATCAGTTTTCGTGAAGAATCGAAAGGAAGCTCCAAAATTCTAACATACTTTTTGCTTAAAAATTTTTTGGTTATGTTATTTTCCGCAGCTGCAATTATTAAAGCGTTTTCGGTGGGCTCGCCGTTTGCTTTTATTTCGCCTGAGTTTATATATGTTTCGGAATTATTGCAAAGGGTGCCGAGTGTTAGAATAAATTTTGAAAAATCGCTTTTAAAATCTAAACTTTTGGTATAATTTCGTATTTCACGTAGAGTCATTTTGTTAAGGGTAAGCGTCCCTGTTTTATCTGAGCAAATTACGCTTGCATGCCCCAGAGTTTCAACGGCGGGTAAGTTTCGGACGATGGTATTTTTCTTTGCCATTCTTCGGACTCCGTTTGCCAAAACTATTGTTACGACTGCCGGTAAGCCTTCGGGGATTGCCGCAACAGCCAGACTTATTGAAATCATAAACATTTCCATAAAATCTATTTTTTGAAGTATCCCCAATATAAAAACAGCTACGCTTACGGCTATTATGCAAATGGATGTGATTTTGCCCGTAACAGAAAGTTTAGCTTGGAGCGGAGTTTTAATTTTAGGCTCTGCGTTTACTATTTTTTCTACTTTGCCTACTTCCGTATTTGTGCCTGTTGCAACAACAACGGCTTTTGCATTCCCACGATTGATGATAGAGCCCGTAAAGAGCATGTTTTTTCTTTCTGATATCTGGGCGTTTTGGGGGCAAACTTCTTTTTCGCTTTTATCTATCGGCAGCGATTCGCCCGTAATGGACGATTCTTCCGCGGCAAGATTTGAAGATTCTATAACTCTTGCATCGGCGCATATTAAATCACCGATTCCAATATCAAGTATGTCTCCGGGGACGACTTCTTCGCATGCGATAAGCTGTTTTTTCCCGTTCCTTATTACTTTTGCAAGGGGGGTTGCAAGTTTTTTTAACGATGTTATTTCTTTTTCTGCTTTACTTTCTTGCAAAACCCCAATAAAAGCGTTTATTATTACTATTCCTAAAATTATTATTGTATCTATGTAATCTCCGCTTTTACTGATTACGGATGTTATAAATGAAACAGATGCCGCGGTGATGAGTATTATTACCATGAAATCAGAAAACTGAGCGAAAAATTTTCTTAAAAAACTTTGGCTTTTTTCGTAAGTTATCGAATTTTTGCCGTATTTTATGAGTCTTGTTTTTGCTTCTGTTTTGCTAAGTCCTCTTTTTGGATCGGTTTTTAATTTTTTTAGTACTTCGCCGGATTTAAGTGTATGTTCATTCATTTTTTCAGCTCCGATAACTTCTATATTTTTAATGTCTTTTAGTTGCTTTAATAAAATATATATTGAAAATCGGACATATTATTACTTATAAAAATTTAAAACATTAATTTTAAAGTTGGTTATTTAAAAAAATAAGTAGTTGTGATAGTATATAAATATGCAAATTTTTTATATAAGGAGAGTTAGTATGAAACATATCGAAACTATTAAAACTGTGGACCTTAAAAAAAGCGCTGTTTATGGCGGTTGCGGAGAATGCCAAGCTTCTTGCCAGACTGCTTCTAAGGATACCAACACAGTTACAAATCAAGAATGCGAACACAACAAATAGTTTAAAAAATCGAATACTATTATTTTTTATCTTTCGGTTTTTGCCGAGAGATAAATCTTTTATTGGGTAAAATTTATTTTAAAAAGAAAGGCAAAAATTAGATGATACATAAATTTAAATGGGGAAACACTAATTTTGTTATGGACGCAAACAGCGGAGCGGTGCACGTTGTAGATGATGTTTCTTATGATATTTTAGATTATATCAATGGTGTTTTTTTAGATTATACGGAAGATTACGTTGTTAAAAAGCTCGAAAATAAATATCCAAAAGATGAAATAAGAGAATCTTACAAAGAACTTTTGGAACTTTATAAAAACGAAAAACTTTTTTCAAAAGATACGTACGAAAACTTGGCAACGCCCGAAAAATTATCTTCTCCTATAAAATCCGTTTGCCTCAATGTTGCGCATGATTGCAATTTAAGGTGCAAGTATTGTTTTGCGTCTGAAGGTAAATTTGGTTGCGGCAAAAGAGAGCTTATGCCGCTGGAAACCGCAAAGAAAGCCATTGATTTTTTAATTCAAAAATCAGGTAATATAAGAAATTTAGAACTGGATTTTTTTGGTGGCGAACCTTTGCTTAATTGGAATGTTGTAACGGAAACTGTAAAGTATGCAAGGAGTTTAGAAAAAAAGTATAATAAAAATTTTAGGTTTACACTAACAACAAATGGCATGCTGCTAAATGATGAGAAAATTGATTTTATAAACAAAGAAATCTACGATGTGGTTCTTTCGCTTGACGGCAGAAAGGAAACGAACGATAGGTTTAGAATAGGGAAAAACAAACAAGGTTCATATGATTTGATAGTTCCCAAATTTCAAAAGTTGGTATCCAAGTGTGGAAGTAAGCAGTACTACGTGAGGGGAACATATACAAAGAAAAACCTTGATTTTTCCAACGATTTAATGCATCTTTACAGTTTGGGATTTAAAAGTCTTTCACTGGAGCCCGTTATATGTGCGGAAAATTTTGAATACTGCATTACCGATGACGAGATGCCAAAAGTTTTGGAAGAATATGAATTAGCCTGTTCAAAACTTATAGAGCTCAAAAAAAGTGGTAAGTATATATCGTTTTTCAATTTCAATATCAATTTAAGTAAAGGTCCGTGCGTGGTAAAAAGGCTCAAAGGTTGCGGCTGCGGAAATGATTATGTTGCGATCACTCCAAACGGAGATATTTTTGCTTGCCATCAATTTGTCGGGGAAGAAAAATTTAAAATGGGTAACGTAAATAGTGGTGCATTTGATGAAAATTTGAAATTAAAATTTGTCGGCAGCCATATATATAACAAAGAAGAATGCAGAGATTGCTGGGCTAAATTTTATTGTACGGGCGGTTGCGCCTCAAAAAATTATTTTAAAAATAACGATATTATGATTCCATTTGATATTAACTGCCGTTTGCAAAAGAAAAAAATAGAATGCGCCGTTGCCTTGCGGTATTTTACAAGATGATTTATAAAAGCAAAGTCTTTGACGAAATAAGGTCAAGGGCTTTGTTTTTTTGCCGTCAAAACACACCACATTTTATTTATGAAAAAAATAGTAAATCTGTCTTCTGATCCTATCCCATACAAAAAATAAATTGACTTTTATTTTTATGCATGGTAGAATTATAGCAGTTATATTTTGGTTTTATATGCCGGTGTGGCGGAATGGCAGACGCGACGGACTCAAAATCCGTTGTTGGCAACAACGTGTGGGTTCAAGTCCCACCACCGGTACCAGTTAAAAATAAGTCGATTGTTTTACAATCGGCTTTTTGTATGCAGAAAACCACGCGATAGTCGCGTGGTTCAGTAATAGCTTAAGCGATATAAGGACGATATAAAA
>CALWJD010000008.1:0-37920 GCA_944380925.1 uncultured Clostridia bacterium
TAGAAAAAGCCAATAAAATTGGAAAAGTTATTGGGGTTTTAGATGATGAGAGCAAATCGATATTAGGTGTTCTTGATGGTTCTGAATACTATAATAAAAATAAAAGTGAGTTAGCAGAAAAATTTTTAAAACACAAATATGACGAATCAAAAAATAAAGATGGTCTTAAAGATTTTTATTTTGATCCGGGGGATGTTATGCTTCTTTGCACTACTGTGTTTAAATCTATACCCCAAAACGCAAAAGATGAAATTGAAAACCGAAAAACTTATTTATCCGATAAAAAAAGTCGAGATTATTCAGATTTTATGGATATGCGAAAAAAGATGATTGAGCTTTACAACAAAGGCGAATTTACTAAGGGCGATAAATTGCTAACGGAATATACCGGATTAGAATATAGGCTAATAAATGGTGCTGCGAGACATTCTTTTAGCTTAGACTTTGGGAGCAAGCAAGGCGCAACTTCCATATATGAACTGGCCGGTAAAAATAGCAAGATAATAGATGAAGATTTATTTATAAAAGGCGTTATTGAGCTAGCTAAGCTTAAGAAAAAATTAGAAAAATCGAGTTGGGATTGTAAGAATGAGGGTGTAAAGTATTTATATAGAGGTATACCGCTTTATAAACTTTTACAAAAAGTACGTGGTGAGGAAATGCCGAAAGAATGGGAAAAAAAGCATACTTTTGAAAAAAATTTGCGTGATAAGGTTGCTGACTATTTAGTTGGAAAGGTAGTTGTGGACCCGGCCCCCTCAAGTACTTCTTTGGATATTAGTGTTGCAGAGGATTTTTCGTTTGATGATATGTATGACACAGCTGCAATTTTAGTTATTGACGTATCCAAATATCGTAAGGGCCTAGATTTGGCACCGATTTCTAGATTGTCGGGTGAAAAAGAAATACTTTTGCCTTTAGGAGTAAAATTGAAAATAACATCTGTAGCCCTAGAAGATGAAGGAATAGATCATTATTTCAAAATAAACTGTATGCCTGTATAAGTGTTGTTGAGATCTATCATAAAATGAAAAAAGCGAGCTAAAAGCATCATATATAGTATGGCGGTATAATTTATAAATTTCAGGAAGGTGTGTTGAATGTGGGAAAAACGATCAATAAAGAAGATTGGAACGCTACGATTACCTGAGGGCTGAATACTATAAGGAAAACGGAAGGTGGCCATATACCCCAAGGCCTTTGACTAATTATGAAAAGGCAGTTATATCCAAATGTGGGTTGCTGTTGAAAACAGTGGATGATGAATACATTGGCGCAAAGAGAACCTATGCAGATTTTTATTTTTCCGAGCTAAAATCACTCGAGAAGGCTAATGATGGTTTGGGTTATGTACCAGGTGTATTATTGACTATTAAGAATAAGCTATTACCGTATTATGGCAAAGCTAAAAATTTTTCTAGGGAAGGCGTGGTGCAAATATTATTTGCTATTCATTTCATTTATGAGCAACTTGTAGAAAAAGCCAATAAAATTGGAAAAGTTATTGGGGTTTTAGATGATGAGAGCAAATCGATATTAGGTGTTCTTGATAATTCCGAATACTATAGGGAACATAAAACCGATTTGGCAAAGCAGTGTTTAAAATGTGAATATGATGAGGAAAAAAACAAAGATGATCTTAAAGATTTTTATTTTGATCCTAATGACATTATGCTTCTTTGTAGTACAGTTCTTAAATCTATACCCCAAAATGCGAGAGATGAGATTAAAAACCGAAAAACGTATTTATCTAATAAGAAAAGCCGAGATTATTCAGATTTTATGGATATGCGAAAAAAGATGATTGAGCTTTACAACAAAGGCAAATTTACTGAGGGCGATGAATTGCTAAGGGAATATACCGGAGATAAGTATAGGTTGTTAAATGGTGCTGCGAGACATCCTTTTAATTCAGTACAGTATGCCGACTTGATAACTAAAAACATAGATGTTGTTCCAAAAGCAGTAGTCGATCGAACCAGATGTATAAGCGAAGATTTGTTTATAAAAACGGTTATCGAATTATCTAAACTCAGAGAAAAATTAAAAAATTCCAAGGGAGTAAAAAAGACTTTTTGGGAACGCTGGATTAGCGGTAAATATTTATATAGGGGTTTACCCCTTTATAAGCTTTTGGAAAGAACACGAGGTGGCGTGTTGCCAAAAGAGTGGAAAGAAAAGAAAGTTTTTGAGGAGAGTTTATGCGATGAGGTTATTAAATATTTGACAGGAAAAACAGTGATCGATCTTGCTGCTTCAAGCACTTCTTTAAGTATTAAAGAAGCTCAATCATTTTTGCGTAAGCAATCGAATGAAACGGGCTCGCTTTTGGTAATTGATGTGTTAAACTACGATAAAGGGCAAGACCTTGTTCCCGTTTCCCAAAATAAACATGAGCAGGAAGTTCTTCTGCCGATGGGAGTAAAACTAAAAATTAAGTCTGTGTCTTTCAAAAAAGAGGGTAGTGACGGATATTTTGAAGCGAACTGTGTGCCGGTCTAAATTTTTTAGATTAAAGTTATTTCAACAATAAAAAGCCCCGGCATTTTAAACCATATATAGCTTAAAATGCCGAGACCTTAAATTTTTTGTAATTAATTGTTGCAAAACGTACTTTCTGTTTTTTGATGATATTTGTATTTACTAACTCCGACGGCTATTGATGATGGTTTTAAAAAGTTTCTTACATTATTTTCTCTACACTAAAAACTTCACTTTAAATGTTTTTTTGCTCTTTTTTCTTCAAAGGTAGAAATGCTTTTGCCTATTTCATCGGGAAATTTACCTTTCCATTCAGGATGACCGCTATAATAGTTTTTGTTTTCCGTTACATTTTTTCGCAATTCATCTTCTGTTAATGGTTCAATGTGTTTATATCTTTTGTCAGTATCGGTATATGACATACCAAACATTTTATCTGTTACTTCCATTATTTCGTGAAATGAATGGTGACGCTCCATGATAAATTGTGATAATATTGCTAATCTAAGATTTAAGTTTATTTCTTTGGGTAAACCTAATTTTTGCGCTATTATATATATAGTTCTGGTTGTGCCCGATGGACCGGCTACTAAATTTACGCTTTTATTATTGAAAGCGACGACGTTTCCGGATTTTGACGTAACATCCCAGTATGCCGAGCCCGGCCTTAACCTTTTTCTGATTTTTTTATCAATACTTTTTACTTTTAATTTTAATTCTTTTTTCTCTTTTTTTAATTTTCTTTGAATCTTTTTTGTTTCGGTAGTATTTTCATTTGCCAATATCATATCTATTTCTTCTATTCTTTTTAGTGCAGCAATGTGTTTTGCTGCAGCTTCCGTACCGCCGATGCTTTTGGTAAAGTCCGGGTTGCTTTTAAAAAAATATTCGGCTTCTCTGGATGTTCTGAGTCCTTGAGAAATATCTTCTAAAATATGTTTTTTATCCTCTAATTTCTGAAATCTCATATACTGATTTTTTTTGGCCGGTTCAACTGGTTGTGTTTTTGGCATACGATTGGTACGGTCAAAATTTACTCCCGAATGTTCTGAGAGCTGGTCGGTAAAACCATATGTTTCAGCCTCGGATAACATATGTTCTTTGCTGTTTTTGTCTCTCAACGCCTTTTTATGAGCCATTACAAATGACGAAAAGTTACAGAGCATACTTACTTTCTCTCTCATATTACCCATAAGAACTATTTCTTTCATTTTTTCCTCATTTAACCCAACTGCACCCGACTCAACACTGGATTTTTGCGCATAAGCTTCTAAGTTTTTTTCTATTGGATACTTTGTGGTATAGAAATTTAGAGCATCATCGATTCCTTGGTGAGCCAGTTTGTGTTTGCTTAAATATTTTGCTAACTGCAGTTCAAATTTCTGAGCGGCTTCCGCATAGTTGGTTGCGGATATATTTTCATAAGCTTCTCTTGCTTCGTTGTATAGCTTATTATTTTTTCCTTTCTTCAAGCCCATTAGCATGTTTAAAATTTTGTTGGTTATCATAATTTCACCTACTTTGGCTATTTGTTTTTTGTTATTTCCATATCTTGTACTATTTCTGAAAGTTCATCTAATGATTGTATCTTATTTTTAAAAAATTTTCCTTTACTTTTGCTGACTTCTGCACACGGCCATGTGCTATCAGGATTCTTTTTATCTTCGTATTCTTTTTCTTCCGATTTTGAAAATATTATAATGTCAGCTAGGTTGTTTGTTGTTTGTTGGCACAGCATTCTTAATTTAAGACGCTTAAACAGGGTTACATAAATGTTTTTGACAAATTCAGGTGTACTGAGTATTCCTTCCCAGAATACCCTTTTATTTGTGCTGTCACTTTTATTGGCCGTCGGTTTTTTGAAGCATAACGCATACATACTGTATTCTTTCTTTATATCACTGCTCGTTGTAGCGTCCTTATCTTCTTTAAGTGCAATTACCAGTGAACCCTTATGACGATCCTTGCTGACATCGTCTAACCTTTTAAACTGTTGCTTAAAAGCTTCTTGTGCTTTTTGCGTCAAATAAATCATACAAATCATCATCCTATACGGTATATTTTTGTTGCGTGATTGTAGAATAAACTTACTTTTGTAAACTAAGGATAATTTTTGGTCATTTGTGGATTGAATTTGGTTATCAAAGTTCTGATAACTCAATTTAATGTAATTTTTAAAATAATTATGTATTGTTTTTGCAAAATTGTCAATATTTATATGTAATTTTTATAAGGTATGAGCAACCGCATGCTTTTAGATTGGTTGTTATTAAAGATTCGGATCGCAAAAACGATTATGTTTGTTTATAAGTGGTTGGTATTGGCCGCAAAAAATATTTTACAGATTGTATAAAATTATTGTAATTTAAAAAAATATTTGCAAAATGTGATAGAATAAGCAATTAATGGTAGTTCGTTTTTTAACGAGTTGCTTTAATTATCATTTATTAAATTTAAGGAGAGTGGTACTTATGAAAAAATCTTTAATAGCGTATTTTTCTGCAACAGGTAACACGAAAAAGTTGGCAGAAACCCTACAAAAAGCATCCGGCGCTGATTTGTTTGAAATTATGCCAACTCAAGTTTATACTGACGAGGATTTAAATTGGCATAACGATAACAGCCGGAGCAGTGCCGAAATGAAAGATAAGAGTGCTCGTCCCGAGATAAAAAATAAAATTGAAGATATGGGCAAATACCAAATTATCTTTCTTGGCTTTCCCATTTGGTGGTATACGGCTCCGAGAATTATTGATACATTTTTGGAAAGCTATGATTTTTCCGGAAAAGCTATTGTTCCGTTTGCAACTTCCGGCAGTAGCGAGATGGATAACATAAGTGATTCTTTAAAAGAGGTGTGTATTGGAAAGCTAGTTTTATGAAAGGAAAAAGGTTTGCAAATTACGATATTTCTTCTTTAAAAAAATGGATTGATTCTTTGAATATTTAATTTTTAAACTGTCTAAACTACAATATAGGAGGGAAAAATATGATTTTAAATGAAAAATACAAAATGAATAATGGTTTGGAAATTCCGAAAGTGGCGCTGGGTACTTGGCTTATTGATGATGATAAGGCCGCTGAGGCTGTGAGAGAGGCCGTAAAAATCGGCTATCGCCACATAGATACGGCTCAAGCGTATCTTAATGAGCGTGGTGTAGGAGAGGGGATCCGTACTTGCGGTTTGCCGAGGGAGGAAATTTTTATTACCAGTAAAGTTGCGGCAGAAAATAAGAGCTATGATTCTGCGGCCAAGTCGATTAATAAAACTCTTAAAAAAACGGGGCTTGACTATATTGATATGATGATTATCCATTGTCCGAGGCCTTGGGGGGAGTTTATTAAAGCGGAGGACCATTATTATAAAGAAAATAAAGAAGTATGGAAAGCGCTTGAAGATGCGGTAAATGCAGGAAAGGTAAAGACTATCGGTGTTTCGAATTTCTCAGAAAAAGATATCGAAAATATTTTGGATAGCTGTACTATTAAGCCGGCGGTGAATCAGGTGCTTGCGCATATCTCCAACACCCCGTTTGCGCTTATTGATTATTGTAAAAACAAAGATATTTTAGTGGAAGCATATTCGCCGATTGCTCATGGAGAAATTTTGCGTAACGGGGAGATAATAAAAATTGCCGATAAGTATGGCGTAAGCGTGCCGCAGCTTTGCATAAAATATGATTTGCAGCTTGGCATGGTAGTATTGCCGAAAACTGATAATCCCGAGCACATGAAAACAAATTCGGAGCTCGATTTTACGATTTCTGATGAAGACATGAATTTCCTTAAAAATATAGAGCATATAAGAAATTACGGTAAATCGTCCGTGTTCCCAATTTTTAAAGGAACGGATAACTAAATAATAGTGTTCTTAAAGTAAAAATCTATGAAAACAGCAAGACATTATTTTGAGGTCTTGCTGTTTATTTTAGTTTTTGGCTTTTTGGCAAAAAATTTTATTTCTTATTTTTAGTCATTACTTTTAAACGTGATTTTTGAAAATCTTAGACTAAATCAGAGTACTTCCTGAAATCTTCATAACTCATAGCAATATGTCCGCCCTCTTTCAATGCTTTCTCATCTAACCTCTTTGTTCTACCACTATTTTTCCAAGGATTAATAAGTCTAATATAATTTTTTTCTTCATTAATACCAACGATGGCGTAATCATGTTTAGGGTAAATGGTGACATTTTCACCACTTTTTTGATCCTTCACCGAAACCTTTCTTTTAAATCCGCAAGTTACAGCATGCTTTATTTCTAATTTTTTCTTTATTGTAAATATAACATCTTCCTTTTCAGGTGGATCAGAGTCGTAATACGATTTATCTCCCGTAATTGCAAACATTACATCTTTTGATAGTCCACCTTCTAAATCTGTTTTAAAGTTTACCGGTTCCAAGCCTTTCTTTCTGTACACTGCGTATGCCTTTTCGATTAGCTTTGGCCATAAAGCACCATCTTTAATACTTTCAGGCATGAAAACCTTTCTTTTATCTATAGTTATTTTTATCGGTACCACATCCTCGCCTGCCTTGCAAAAAAACCTTATGATTATATCGTTTCTTTTTTCTATTTCATCGATGCCTTGTATAAAGCAATCCTTGATTGCTTGTGCATTTTTTTTCGTTTTTGATAAAGCCATTAACGCAGACATTAAAAAACAATCTCCGATCTTAGCTTGTTTAACTTCACTGGGTAGGGGAGAACATTTGCCTGAACCGGTGGGGCTAACTATGGGGAATATTTTCGCACCATCCCCTGCATCGCCCAGTGCGTAAGTTTCACTATCAAAATATTCATCGTCTTTTGCAAGCATCTCTCTTTCCGCAAACTTAAGTTTTTTAGCAACGATATCAAATGTGTTGCGAACAAGTCTGTCTGTATCCTTGTTTATCAAGACAGACTTTTTGTTAGTAACGGGAGTTTCCCATGAACGATACTTAGACGAACTCGGCGAAAATATTTCTGAGTTTTCTTCAAAAAAGCGTATCAAATCTCTCGATTTCCTAAAATCGGATTTTAAACCTAGATACTTAGAATCAAAGCGACTTATGATATACCTGTCTACTCTTTTCTTGGCATCTGCAAGACTTTCTCCACAGTGAGCTTGTCGCACATATACAAAGTGGTCATCGCACTTTGCAAAATCTACAATCGGTTTTATCAACCCGTCACGTATATCTTCATAGCATTTGCTACGACTTAAAATTTCAAAATCTAATGAGGTGACTTCATCTATATCTTTATCAAAATTATCTGCAAATTTGGCCATATTTATTTTTAATTGAGTTACATTTTTGTATACCGATTCATAGTTGCTATCTTTTGGTGACACACATTTTTTAGATCATCATAATCTTCTTCCAAATATTTATAGTATTTTTCAACTGTTTGCCTAGTACTCATAAAGATCACTTCTTTCAATATAAAAATATCTGATATCCTAATGCCAAATGATATGGCCTTTGCAGATACGAGAAACCTATAAAGTGTTCCTCTAACCCCTGTTACTAGAAAGAAACGTTGCTCGGTATGGTCTCGCAATCAAGGACGATATATTTTCCTTCTAGACTTGCACTATTTATTTTAATTTTTTGGTCCGGCGCCAGGATTACTTCCGAGTTGTAATCATCGTTTCCGAATGTAGTATCTTCAAAATCTTTTCCGAAAGCGGTTCCTTTTTTAACGTTAATCTTCATAATAAGCTGACAGGTGAACTGCTTTCCGTTATCCAAGGTGATCGATTTTTTAGAGCGCTGTGCGTTCCCTTGTGCGATCATCTTATCAGTGGATGTGCTTGTTATACCTTTTGATTGGTATACTATGTTGTTGCCGCTAAAATCTTGAGAGATTAATTTTGAATCTTTATCTCCCAATTTTTCTATGCATGACTTTATAACATCTACACTACCGGCCGGCCATACACCGGAAAATTTCCAAACAGCTTTTTCCACGTCACCTGGGGACACACTTTTTTAATGGTAGCATCTAAAATAGTCTTTTCCACTTGTTCTTTTGTTATTACTTCTGTTGGCATAAAACCATCTTTAATAAAATTAATATCATATGCATGATATATTATTTTTCCATAATTGTCAATAGAATTATTATTTATAACTTATAAATTTGAAATTCCCAACAAAATAACACGCGCTCCCTGCTTAGTCAGGAATATCTCTCTTCAACCTCAAACAAAGCCCTGCTTTTCTATCATCATAGGCATCTGTTGCAATACCCGCCAACGCACCCAACACCAATTCAGCGTGATGATACCTTTCTCCTTCATGATCCAGCTTTTTCCTTTCCTCCTTATCTTTAGCAGTTCTGAATTCGGCGGTCGCACTCATCGAACTTGACAACTTGTTACCACTTTCCGGTGTTTTTTCTAATGCTTTATAAGCTTGAGCATAGTCACGAAAAACTTCTGTGACACCTCGGTTATAAACGTCATCTAAATACTTTCCTATTCTCGTTGCCAAATTTTTAATCGCTTTTTCCAATGTTTTTAGAATACCAGAAACATCTCCGCTCGCCTTTTTCACCGCAGTGGTAACATCTTTTACGAATTTTTTTTCGTCACTATCATCACCAAGCAGCGTATTCAGTTTTTTGTCTAAATATTCCCCCACAGTCATTCTTTTTTTCGTAGCATCCCACGAATCGTTCTTGATATAGGCATAACACTCAACAAGAGCGTTTAACCCTAGAAACCTATTTGCAAAAACCCTGTACTTGTCTGGTTGCGCTTTCTGAAATGCTTCCGAAACCTCAGAATCGGACATAACTGTACTATAAAGGGCATATGATCTTTCATAAGCATCTGCGCCCAACTTTCCAGCAGTATAAAATTTTAAGGCATTTTGAGAGCCCGCCCCGGTACCATACCAGTGTTGCCGCGCACGCTCGCATGAAGCATACCAAAGTTTGTTACTTAGCAGCGTTTCATAATCAATTTTTCTAAGGACTTCACTCAACTTTTCCCCCGAAACAAAAGGTTCTTTTGGACTAAATCTTATTCTTTTAGCTTCTGGTGACATAAATATCTCCTCCTAAATTAAAAATTTTAATTGGCAACCATTAAAAATTACAGACCATTTCGGCTTTAGTTCACAGCCTCAAAGCTAAATTTTGTAATGGCTTGGCGACATAATATATTATGTTTTAACGTTTGTCAAGCTATTTTTAAATATTTTTTGTTTATTTTATAAAAATTAAATTTTATAATTCCCATATCAAACTACAACCGGCTTTTCCACCAAGCAAATTTCATAAACTTAGCGTACTTTAGTTATACAATGTAATAAAAAACACCTACAACATTATAAGGTTAACTAAAACATAACAAAATCATAGAACAAAAAACACCTTATAAAAAACGTTTTTGCTCTTTCTAAGATAAAAATATTCAATTATCACTCACATATTATCGGGATTATAGCTGCAAATCATATACGATATATCGATCGATAAAAAAATATTATTACTGTAAATATTTTGTTGACATTAATAAAACGAGATGTTATAATTAAAAATATAGAAACGAGGAATTAAAATGAAAAAATCAAAAATTTTAGGCGCTATTTTTTGGCATTGGTGGCTGCCGCACCGTGCTTTACTCCTGGAGCTCATGCAATGATGTCTGCAACAAAACCGAAAAGTATTGAATCCGGTTTGAGTATCGATACAGTAATAAGACATCAAATTTTTTTGGAAGAATTTAGAGAATTAGCGCAGTCTTGCAATTATGACCCATATTTTGATTATGAAAGCGAAGAAACGGAGATAAGGGGTTGCCCTAAACTAAACCACCTTACTCAAGCGATAAAATTACCTAAAAAAGCAGAAGAAGAATACACAAAAAAATCGCGAAGCATTTTCAAGAATAGTAAGAGAACATCATCACGGATTATGTAGACACTTTTCCATTTGTGTAGCTGAATTATGCAAAAAACATGGTATTCAATTTAAAATTTTATTTACCAAACAATGGCGCCACATCGCCGTCGCTTACTCACTGGGTGATGATTGGTACGTTGCAGATATGCTCCTTCAAGTGGCGCAAAATCACAATTTTGCCGTGGATAAAAAAACAGGCGCTACATTAACAGACGCCGCCAAAATGGAGGAAGATAGAAAATGTACATTTAGCCAGGCAATCGGAGTTCTTAAAGCCGAAAAGCCATTTGACCCTGTAACAGTATCACTAGTGGAAAAAGGTATAGAATTTGGCAGAGTACCGATTGAAATTTATTTGAATTATGTAGCTATACCGGGAGATATAAACGCAGTTACTGATGAAGATTGTCGCAAATTTGGGTTCATACCAACGCCACCAAAATATTAAAAAACGAACAAATATAATTGTAAAAATATTAAAAACAACAAAGCCTTCAGAAATACTGAAGGCTTCAATTTATATCAAAAATATATAAATATCATGGTCCGAGTGACTGGAATTGAACCAGCGGCCTCTTGAACCCCATTCAAGCGCGCTACCAAACTGCGCCACACCCGGATAAATATCTTCTACAAGGTTATTATATCACAAACAAAAATAATTTCAACATAATATTTTAAATACGTAAACAATTATCAAACCGAAAAAATCATAAAATATTTTTATCAAAAGTCTGTAGTTTATTTTCAATCCGAAATGAACGTTAAAAAACAAAAAAATCAAAAAAGCCTAGCCTCCGCTTATTGCTAGGCTTTTTAAAACACAAAAATAGCTATAAAAAACTATTCAAAGTAACGTACACGTACTGCTTTCCTCACTGCCTAAAGGTATATCACCTTTACTGTAAGTTATGCTCGCTACTCTTTCGCAAAAATCACCCAACTCCATCATACATTCATTTTTAGCTCTACTGATTTCTTGCGGCAAGCTTATTTTCGGAGGGAGTTTATGACTTTTACGATAATCAATCTTGGTTTTTTCATTATGAGGGTTCTTAAAAATTATATACTTATATCCCCCGTGTTCTATGGTATCTAAAATCAGATAAGTGTGCTGACCATATATTCCGGATTTAGTCTTTGAAACTCTACCGAATTTTTCAATATCAACATTATCTAATATAAATTTCCTACGCTCCTCATCCGTCGCAACTTGCAAGTCTTCAGGAGCCATATCATGTTTACCAAACCAATTCATGCCTCTCATAAGCGGTATGAAGCCCTCGTCCAATAAACACTTAACACAACCCTTTGCGTTCGCTTTCAATCCACGAGAAAGGGTAATCACATAGGCAGCCACCTCACTATCACTAAGTTTTTGAGGTTTTCCGCTAAGTTTATCACCCTTAAAGCCAACCGAAACCACCTTATTTAATTTCAATTCTTTCTCAATTCTATTATAAATTTTAAGTTCTTGATCAGAATATCCTTTTGTGGAAAACGCATTTCTGGGCGAACCATCAACATCTCTAAATTCAGGAAGACCAAGCATAGTTTTCGATTCGACACCTGTTAAAACAGTTAATGCCCACGAAGGTAAAAGCCCCCCATGGTATACAGATCTAAGGCGTTCGTCTTTTCTTAATATATCTTGAAGCTCGTCCTCTATGCGAGAATTAAAATCTGACTGACTTAAAAATTCTTCCACACCACTATCAATTTTTTTGCAGTGAGTCGCTTAAAGAATCTCTAAATATATTCTTAAGATCCTCATGCTTCTTCATTTCATCCCTGAGAAATTTTGCAAAAGCAATTTCGATTACAACAGGCCAAAGTGCCAAATGGCTTGTTTTCCACTTTAATGCTTCCGGCTTCTTCACAGAATAGTATTTCCTCCGTGATCCTTTTTTAGCGCACTTAAGTCTTTCCGAACCATCGCTTTTTGTAATTCTGGAAAATTCATATTCGAAAAAGCCTACTTTAACCTCATCTTTACCAACTTTTTTATCAATTCAGAAGTAATATATCGGGGGTTGCGTTGGGCCAATCCCATTAAATTGGCAAGCAAATAGCAATCTTCAATTTCACTGCCTTCAAACAAATAATCTAAATCACTCGCACTGCCTTGGTCAATATCAGAAACTTTCGGCAACCGGCTGCCATGTTGATCGGTATTATAAAGAGAATCCCTTAGATTGTGTGTTTCCCAACGCTTTTTCAAATCCCTTCTCGATAACTTTCCGGCGCTATCCTCCGCTTCCATTTCTTTAACTCTTTTGTTTATTCGCCCACGCAGTTCTTCGTCACGCGACTGTTCATCTAACCCCATATTATTAGGCATAAAAGCCACCCTTTCTAATTTTAAGTAAAATACAGAGGAGGCATCCCGAAACTAATGTATAATAATTTTCAAATATTATCAACAAGAACTATTTAATTTTTATAAAACGAATCATTTTAAATAAAAAAAGCCCAACAATCCGTTTATTGTTAGGCTTTTAACAATACCATTTAAATACATCTCTCTCAAATTCAATTTTATAAAACTACTAATATATACGCTCTAAATTTAATGTCTCTTGTTAGATTGCCTCTGCAAATCCCTCAATTTCTTGGTCATTTGCTCGACCGTTGTAGTCATTCGCGCAAACGCTTCATCGCCTTTCTTTTTTGCCTCATCAAGTTTTCTCTTGTGTTCCTCACACTCTTCCTTGAATTTTCTCGTACTTTCTATTTCCGCTTCTAACTTAGCCTCCTCTTTCTTTACCAACTCATCCCAATCATCATCGTCGCTTTCACTATCGCTAAGTTCTTTCGATAACTCCCTCAGATCTCCCAAGGTTTTATCAACCTCTTGCATAGATTTCTCTTCACTTTTTCCGCCTTCTTCAATTTGTCTTGAAAATTGGGCACATTGTTTTTTCCACTGCTCTTGTTGTTTTTTCAACTGCTCGTTCTGTTTTTTTAATTCCTTAACATCATCCTCCGTAATAAAGTCATCTTCATTCCACATAAAAATCATCCCTTCTAAATTTAAAATAAAATGTGTATAAGAATTCTTGTACGATCCACATTATATATATATTGTCAAGCGCTTTTTGAAAAAAGTTGTTTAATTTTTATAAAACAAATTATTCTACACATCATCTCAAACAGATAAAAAGCCCGCCGCATTAAGCAAGCAGACTTTTAAAAAAACAATTTTAAAACTACTTATTTTTATTCTTACCTAAAAATTTTTCCATGTCCTCTAAACCCGGTAGCTTATACCTATTTAAGAATGAATGCACAGTTCCAACAATAGGCTTTACCCCACCTGTAACATAACTTTCTGCATATACTATTAAAACAGGATCGTGAATGCTTTTTCGAAGTAGTACCCACCCTTTTTGATGCTTGGAATTGTTATTTACCCGAACACCTTCTATATTTTCATTATCAAGCTCCAAAAGCTTATTTGAGCGCGCATAATTTTTAAAGTCGCCCAAAATTTTATCAGATAGCTCCGAATCCATTTTTATTCTAAAGCTTGCCGACTCTTTTGCGTCAATTAAGCTGCTGATTAAGTCCTCCACATCTTTACCCTGCATTTTTGCGCTGACCAATTCAACTATTATTTTGGCTGCAAAAAATGCGCCATCATCTACAAAATCGTTTTCCTTAAATGCTGCATGGCCGGAAGATTCTATCGCAAGCGGACAATAAACTCCCTTTTCGCCAAGCTTTTTTGCCATTCCAATAACATTTTGATAACCACGCTTATATCTGAAGTGCGAACCACCCAAGTTTTCTATAAATTTCTTAAGGTAATCGGAAGTCATAGAATCAGTTACTATAACACCGTTTTTCCGGTCTTTAAGAGCAATAGTGGAAGCTAATGCTATAAGTTTGTTTTTGGAAATTTCCCGTCCACTTTTTCCCACAAACGCAACTCTATCCACGTCGGTATCAAATATTATTCCTAAATCAGCATCCGATTCTTTAACAGCATCTACGATAGACTGCATAGCTTGTGGATCTTCAGGGTTCGGAATATGGTTTGGAAAATTACCATTAGGCTCTAAATACCTGCTACCGTTTGTATCAGCACCCAACACTTTAAGAACCTTTTCCACGAAAAAGCCTCCGGCGCCATTACCTGCATCAACAACTATTTTAAAACCTTTTAAAATGTCGCCATCTTTTCTATTCTCGCTCCTACCTATTCCACTTTTTATAACTCTAATCAGTTTTTCGGAGTAATAGTTCATAAGATTTATACTTCTGACGCTGCCAAGTTTACCTATCGGAGGAAACTCTTCCGTTTGCGCAAAGTTTAGGACTTCTTCAATATCGGAATTTGAAAAACCACCTTGCGAAGTAAAAAACTTAAATCCGTTTCTGTTAAAAGGGTGATGACTTGCAGTAATCTGCACAGAAGCAAGGCAATCTAGAACAGACGTTGCCATAAACATTGCGGGGGTTGATGTTAAACCACAGTCATAAACATTTATGCCAACGCTTCTTAAAGAATTTATCATAGCATTTTTTATTCTCAGCGAAGAAATTCTGCTGTCATGACCCACGGCAACCGTTACCAAGGAGCAAGGAACTCTAAACGCTTCTTTTATCCACGTTGCAAACGCAAGCGAAACTTTTTGAACGGTTTCGTTTGTAAGCGCAATTTCTTCTCCCGAAACACCATCGGTTGCCACTCCTCTTATATCCGAACCGCTTTTGAGTTTACTCCAAAAATCATTTAACATAATTTTCATTCCTTCTTACAATCTTATGATTTTTTACGTTCGCTACTATTAAAACTATATAAACTATGGCAAAAATCAAATCATAACTGATTATATCATATGCAAAATAAAAAATAAATGCAAATAATTAATTGGAAGGAAGTATTAATGGTTGCCCAATGGTTAAATTTCCGTCTTTTAAATTATTTAGTTGCATAATCTCCGCATATCTGTTCCCGTCGCCCAAGGTGGTTTGCGCTATACTCCAGAGCGTATCGCCTTTTTTTACTACATAAGGCATAGCGTTGTTGTTGCTGTTGCTACCGTTATTATTGCTATTCTCAATCTTTATTTTTAAAATTTGTCCCGGATATATCATATCATTTGTAAGACCGTTTTCATTCATAATTTCATTATACCTCGGACCATATCCAAGAAACCTTTGAGCAAGTTTCCAAAGCGTATCGCCGGGGACAACCCTGTACGAAAAAGTGTTATTACGATCAGGATTTGGTATTCTTAAAATTTGTCCCACAAAAATCACGGGTCTTGTTAATCCGTTCAATTCCATTAATCTTTTATAGTCTTCGGAATTTCCAAATATTTTTTCTGCAACGCCCCTTAGCGTGTCACCTCTTTGCACGGTATAAAAGGCAGTATCGGCTAAGCCGCCGTTTGTGTTATCTAAATTTGTTACATTTTCTGTGTTTAAATTTTCGGCCATATGTATCGCTCCATTTTCTGATAATTTTAAAATATTTTGTATTTGGTTTTTTGCTTTTCCTGAATAATCCCGGTAGGAAATATCTAGATTAATTTTTCCCTGCACACCCGGTATAATGCCTTGATCCGAATGTTGCCATATTTCTATATTTTTTTTGATGCTAGGACCTTTTGAGGCATCAACACTTTTTTCTTTAAGCCAAATGCCAACGCCTTTCATAGCACTCAAATCAATACTTTCTAAAACCTCTTTGTTTGCAAAAATCAAAAGATAATATCCGCTATCCTTTACAACATCCACAAAAGCACCAACTATGCCTGTTAAAAATTCCTTACCCATTTGCATAGCCATTTCATTTTCAATATTGACAGCTAAAGGACATACAAACTTATACGGCCTAACCGTATTTAAAAAATAATTTGCTTCCCTTACAGACTCCCCCACGCTGCTTGCCCCTAAATCGTGATATACACCTGCATAAATGTCTGTTTTTGATATGTTCTCCATATTGTTTAAAAACTGAACATCAACTCCGGAAGAGCCATACGTTGAACGAATCATCGCAAATTTGATTTCGCTACGCTCTACACTTTTCCAATCAATATTTCCTTGCGTTTCCGAAACATCTATGCCACTATACTTCAGAAAATCACCTTCTTAATGTTTAATATATGTTTTCAACATTTACCGTCCCCATTTTAAAAATTAAGTTACAAAAAATTTTAACTCAATTTTAAAATATTTTTACTATTGACACACACCTCAATAAATGATATGCTGTGTAGAGTAGTAAATATTCAGTTGCTGGTGTAGCTCAGTTGGTAGAGCAATTGATTTGTAATCAATAGGTCGGGGGTTCAAGTCCCTTCACCAGCTCCAGCAATCGTTTCAAAAGGGAGATTTCCCGAGCGGTCAAAGGGGGCAGACTGTAAATCTGTTGCGTCACGCTTCGGTGGTTCGAATCCACCATCTCCCACCATTTAATTTTTGATGATATAACAAATTCAGCTCGATTTTATCGAGCTATTTTATTTTGTAATCTTTTTTGTCACAAAGTTAAGACCTGCAATTTTTACTTAGATTTCATTTTTCTGCCATTCCAAAATACACTAACTTTGTCATAACTTCCGCTTATAACACTTCCACATAAACAATATGTATGTAAATTTTATTTAAACATTTAATCTATATTATTCTTACTTATAATCGTAGGCTTCAAGTATTAATACGCACTTTTAAAACATACTAACAAATATTTGCGGTTAATCTCGCAACATTATAGATACATCAAACTATATTAAAATATGATTTATAATTAATTTGTAACACATAAAAAAGGCGTTGACAAAGCTATAATTATTTGTTATAATAGGATTATGTTTTAAAACATTAATTTTTTAAAGGAGATTTTTATGAAAGGAAAATTTAAAAAACGCATTTTGGCGTTAGCAATGCTCGCAACCTTTTTGCAAGGCGCATTTGTGAACAACCTTATGTTGCCACATGCGCAAGCTGTAGGCCATTACCACGGCTTTAACACCCAACCGGTGCAAGGTTTGCTTCACCCCCTGGATGTAGAGGCAGTACGCACATACATGCATAACGAATTGCGTCAATACGTAAACTGGCTAAATAACCGCGAACAACAGCACGGTAGATACATGGTTATAACTCCTGATTCCCACGATGACGTTGCACGCGCCGTTCAACAGACTGGGCAGGACGATGTATTAAACCTTAACCAGCCCAATTTTAAACGAGCTCCGTGTGTAACAAAGCGTACCGAGTTCGACCGTTGGGGACTTGAGCCGCTAAACGATCACAATTTCATTTCGACTATTATCGAGGACCAAAATCAGTGGCGCGGCTTTATCACATTTATGGAAGCCAGCAAACCTATAGTTTTTGTGCCTGATGGTGGCAATGATCAGGACGCTGACATCTATTTTGAGGTTCACCGCCTACCTATTTTGAGCTTAAAAACAGGTGCTTTTGCAGTGTACCTTCACCAGCTTTCCGAAGCTAACCCCACCCTAACACCCAGAGAACTCCTTCAAAATGATCACGTGGGTATAATGTTAGATCGTTATTGGAATGACATGCTATGGGTTGAAAACACCGGCGGTGGCGGGATTATGAATTCTGTAAACGGAATGCTTACCTCGTTTGGCTTTGGCGATGCTATTGGCGAATTTCTTGCACCTATGAATATAAAACGGGCATCCACGATTGCGCTAAGTGTTTACTACGATTCAGCAAATTGGTATCAAAGAGTAAAATATAAACTTGGAAAATGGGGAGCATTCGGCGTTAAGGCTTTTGCCACTGCAATGGCTCCGCTGGCGGCTTGGAGATTTGGCGGATGGATGTGTGACCAAATTGGAAACATTGTTAACGGCACCTCGAAATTTGCAAAAGACGAATTCTTGGCAGAACGTAATAAAGTAATGAACGACCCAATTAAATTAAGAGCAGCAATTAAGAAGATGATGCAAGACGGCGTTGTTGGTTTAACCGATACTATTGAAAAACTAACAACTATGGTAACCGGTAACTTGGCACTCAGAAAGAGCAAAAGTTTAATAAACAGAAATCGTTGCCAATTGATTTCATTTATCGGACCTCCCGGAATGGGTAAATCCTTGCTGGCTCAAAAATACGCAATGGCATTAACCGGCAAACCGATTCCATCATGGGGATATATAACATCCGCATCATTAAAGCCCGGTGTTTCACCTGTTGATCAGTTCTTCGATGTAAATTCAGACTTAATTAAGAATTTGAAACGTTGCAAAGGAAACACAGTTCTATTTTTCGATGAAATTGATAAATATAAAGATTCAAACGCTTTATTAGAGTGCTTGCGCGATGCTGTTGATAGAGGTACTATTGAGGCAATGTCAGAGACTTCTGAACAAAAAATGGGCATGCGTGGAACCTCTACAGCTAAAGTTGTAAATAAAGAATCAATAGACGTTTCAGGCCTTATTGTAATAGTCGGAACCAACGAAAAACCTGAATGTTGGGGATTAGAGCCTGATCCGGACGAACCGGCATACAATGTTGGTAGAACAGTTGTTGAACGTAGCGGATCATTGGTACAAAGATTCCAGAGATTTAAGTTTAATCCTTACAAAGTGGATGAATACAAGCAAATGTATGACAGAGCGTTAAAATCCATATTTGATGAAAGCGAAAAAATGTTTGGAATAAAAGTGGTATTTGACCCAGAACTATCAAAAACTCTTGCACGTGAAAGTGAACATAGAATGATGGGCGGACGTAGTGTAGCTGTTGTCTTATCTGAAATGGCAGGCGCTATAACAAGCTTGGATATTGACGAAAACGAAAAAGCCGCACCGAAGAGTTTACAAGAAAGAATCCGCAGCACATTCTCAAGACGTAAACCGAGAACGGTACACGTATCGTTTAACTTCGATACACATAAGTTTGTGGTTAAACAGGTTCAGCAAACTGAGCAGCCCAAACAACCCGAGCAACCCAAACAAATTAGTCCGGCTAAAAAAAGAGTTAAGCCGATTAAATTACGTCAAGCGATTGAAGTCTAAAACTTCTTAAAAGTATCTATGCAACCGTTCTTTCCTCTCGAAACTTTAGATTTCAGCAATAGTTAATCAGGTGGTTGCATACTTTACTTAAACTTTATACACTTAAACGATTATAAGTAAAAAGCTGAATAAAAAATTCAGCTTTTTACTAATTTTAAAACCACGTGATAATTATCACGTGGTTTTTACCGACTAATTAAAAATAATATAAAAACACAGTTACAAAAAGAATCAAAAAGTTATTACATTAATCCATATATATGTCCTGCATGTTTCTCTCCATCCGGCTTTTTGACGTTAATTTTAATAATCAAACCCAACTGTATGGCATCATATCTCTTGTTATTTTCATCAACATTATAGTCATGCCATCTTGCAACTAACTTATCCTTTGGAATATACGTATAGTTCGCCTCAGTAGAAGGATCCATAAATATTATGTTATCTCTAAGGTATCCGATAGCAATGACCCAGTGTCCGCACTCCCACTCTTTACTATAATCCAAGTCCATAGTGTATTGTTCATTTTCATCCCAATTCCAAGCTTGTATGGCACACATAACCGGATGACCTTTTTTAATTTCTTTGATCAAATCTTCTACAGTCATATGTTCTCTTTTTTCAACTTCAAAATATTTATGATTGGTATCATCTAACCTAACAGCTTTTAAATAATTTGCTATGTTATACCACTTGGTGCCATTGTCTTCATCGGCTTTCAGCGCTATTTTCAAATTATCCTCTCTAATATCAAAATCATATTTTGTATAACGCAAAAGAGATCGTACACAAGCAACGCCGCAAGTATAATCGGAAGCTTGTCTACAAATCGGTAACTTCATTAACTTTTTAGAATGAGTGTGCTCCAAAATGGCTTTGTTACACGTATAAAACTTCTCATTACCGCCAAATTGACTTTCCTTCGCACTGGCCACCATCGAAGACGCCCCAAAAAATGTGGCACACAGACCCGCAGCACTTTTTTAAAGAATACCTGTTTTTTCACAATAAACTCCCCCATATAAAAAATTTCGCACAAAATTATGTGTCTTTTAAATGAACTTGCCGTCAGTTAGCGGTAAATTACCTTAAAAAACATAAATTTTCGCACTTGTTTCAAATTATATATGTTGTGTGCAATAAGTTAAGCGAATTAAAAACACTTTACAATATTTTCAATAAAACTGCAAAAATAATAAAAAATAGTTTAATATCAAAACATTAAATTATCCTCATTGAAAAAAATTATAATATCCTTTATTTATTGCGCAACACAACCCTAAAATACGCATTAAAATAATAAATATCTAAAAACATGTCCGCATTTTAATTTATTCGTTTGAATTTCTAATTAAAAAACAAAAATAAAGACTCATCGATAAAACGATGAATCTTATTAACTGTTTTAATATACAAAACACCTAACACAATAAAACTTAGTTTTCTAACTTTTCGGAGTTTTTGGAGGGCTCGGATTCTTTAGAATCTTCTTCGCAACTACTCGAGAATGTATCGGCTAAAGCATCACCTATTACCCATCCACCGTTCGCCCCCATGAAACATAAACAAAATCCATACATAATACGCAGAAGAACTGGACTGTCTGGCTTTACTATTTGATGAAACCCACGTAAAGTGGAATGGACACCCCATGAAGCAAATCCCCACTGAAACATACTACGTACTACCTCTTCCGAAATAACGCCACCAACAACACTTTCGAGTTCAGATTCATCTAATAGCTGTCCACACGGTAATAGTTTTTTTGTTTCAACCATAATCCAGTTAATCCTTTTTGCAAAATCTATATCTCAACTCTATTGTAACATAAACAAAACACATTATCAACTATTTTGCGTATCTACTATCTATGCAAAATTGTCACAATAAGTGTTGTCCACAAATCGAAATAGCTTCTTATTTTCAATTATTTCTGTTTTTGTAGATATCTCTCTTCTTCGCTAAAAACACATCCACAATATTTTTGCATATAAAGTCCAAGCTCCCGAGCTATCTTTTGACCCTCTCTAAAATAAGGTCTAAAATCCCGGTACAAAAACTCGATTCCATAATCTTTTGCTGCTTTCTCGGCAACTTTTTTAATAAGCTCATGTTTTTGATAAGGACTTATCAGAAGCGTTGTTGAAAACGCTTTATAACAGTTATCATGCGCATATTTTGCGGTTTCATTTAATCTTACCTTATAACAATGCTCGCACCTATTTGAAAAATCCGGATATATTCCGTTTATAAAACTCCTAAGGCCATATTCATCATTCAAAACTAACTTTAAATTCTTAGCTTTAGTATAATCAATCAGTGTATTTTTCCTGCTTTTATATTCCATATACGGATGAATATTGGGATTATACCAATAAATTAGGGGGTTAACCCCCTCTTTTTGAAGCTCATCTATACACTTTACAGAACACGGTGCACAACAGGTATGTAAAACAATATCTTCCAAATTAATCACTTTCCAAAAACAAATTTATGCTTCTTTTTGGGATTTAGCAAGTTGTTCCTCGATTGCTTCTTCCCTTTCTTCTTTCTTGGTCCAAGAAAAAATGCCACGGATTGCAAGTATAAAGTATAAGAAAAACAAAATACTCTGGGCATACTCTTTTATTACAAAGAACCTAACACTCATATATAAATTAGAAATTAACCAAAAAACAAACCCCCACTTGTTTCTTTCCGCATTCATAACCGTTCCCGCAAAAGCTATGGCTGACATAAGCCAGGAAAGAACCGTCCACAAAATTTGCTGATTGCCTTCAACCGTAAACCAATTCATAATTTCGCCAAACCAATTTCCCATAAAAATTTAAACATCCTTTCAAGCGTTTTTTAGCGCATCACGCTTTATTTTTTATTCATATATAATTATAATATACTTAAGAAACCATGTAAAATAAATTTTTGATTAATTGGAGATAAAGTTATGATAGCACCACTTGCAGAGCGGGTACGTCCACAAAAATTGGAAGATATTATCGGACAAAAGCACATTTTTGGCAAAGATAATATGCTTCAAAAAATGATATCCGCCAAATTCATACCAAACATGATATTCTATGGTCCGCCCGGAACGGGAAAAACCACAACCGCACAAATAATTTCTAACCAAACAAATAAAAGATTTTTTAAACTCAACGCAACAACAGCTTCCCTATCAGATATAAAAAATATTTTATCGGAAATCAATCCCGTAACTGCCCCAAACGGAGTGCTCCTCTATTTGGACGAAATCCAATACTTCAATAAAAAACAGCAACAATCTTTGCTTGAATTTATAGAAAAAGGGAAAATAACGCTGATCGCTTCCACAACCGAAAATCCCTATTTTTACATATATAATGCTCTTCTTAGCAGACTAAACGTATTCGAATTTAAACCTTTGAGCAAAGATAATATCGAAAAAGCAATATCAAATGCCGTCAAATTTTTGGAAAATGAAAATAACATCAAAATAACCATAAATGAAAATATAAAAAAACGCATTGCAGCTTTAGCGGTCGGAGACGTCCGAAAAGCACTTAACATATTGGAAATTTGCTATATATCTTCCGAAATAAAAAACAAAAAAATAAAAATAGAAGATGAAAAATTAATAGAAAAATTTGAGGAAAACTCATTTGCTGGATACAACAAAACCGGAGATGACCATTTTGATCTTCTTTCGGCATTCCAAAAGTCACTGAGAGGTTCCGATCCGCATGCATCGATTTATTACCTTGCACGGCTTTTGGAAGTCGGAGAACTTATAAGCGCGTGCAGAAGACTTTTGGTTTGCACGTGCGAAGATGTAGGTCTTGCGTATCCGGGAATATTTTCCGCCGTTAAATCACTTACGGATATTGCTATGAGCGTAGGCATGCCGGAAGCAAGAATTCCTCTTGCCAATGCGGTTATAATGGTCGCAATGTCGCCAAAATCCAATTCTGCCTATAAAGCAATAAATAATGCTATGCAAGATATAAAAAAAGGAAATGTCTATCCCGTACCAAGACATCTTCAAAATATACATTGCGACAGTATTTCAAGCGTGCAGCCGAACAGCTATTACTACTACCCTCACGATTATAAAAATCACTGGAAAGAGCAACAATATTTACCCGATGAAATTAAAAATAAAAAGTATTACTATCCTCAAGAAAACAAAACCGAAACGGCATTTAAAAACAACTGGGAAAGAACTACAAATAAAAAGTTTTAAACATACCAAATGTTCGAGTAATACTCTTGCAAATTATGTTTTTTCATTGAAAAAGGTAAAACACCGGATTTTTTACCAATCTTAAGTTTAGCTCCAACGTGACGGTATCCTAAAAAAGAAAACGGAACTTTTGTTACCAAATCCCCCATATTTTCCACTCTTAAAGTTTTAAAAACTCTCAGGTTATAGGATTTTTTAAAAGCATTATTGCCAACTCTTGGACACCCAAAAACTATGACCTCGTAGTCTTTTGTGGGAAAATTATATTCAAGATCCACGGCGCAAATCACAGCAAGAGCCGCGCCGTAAGAATGGCCTGTAAGAAAAATTTTTTGAACATCAAAATCACTTATGCATTTTTGAATTTTTAAACGAATACTTGGGGATTTATAGGCATTTATAAATCCTGAATGTACTCTTATTTTCGAAGAATAATTGCCGTAAGGAACAGTCGTCTTCCAAAATTTATAATCTGTTTGCCAATCTTTTTTTGAATCCGAACCCCTAAATACTATGGTGGCAACATTTTTATTTGCTCGCAAAAAACACTGCACATCAGTTGCCCTATCATTAATAAAAATTAGTTTTTCACACGAAAATTCAGGTTGAAAATTGCTATAGGACATTCCGCAATATTCAAGCATCTTCAAGATGTGTTTGATATCCAAAAAATCACCTCTTTGATATACTATTTCGAAATATATTAAAGGGTGTGATTTTAAAAAACCAAAAATTTAAAACAAAGAGCCAAATAACACTTGATGTTATTTAGCTCTTTCTGATGTTTTAAAAATAGTCATTAATACTGTTTATAGCAATAAAACCACTTCTTTAACGTCGTAAAGCAAACCACTAGAATAATACGGTTTTATGGTCACTATATGAATTTTTTTCAAATCAGACTCAAACTCGGCAACAGCATCATCAATTTGAACTTTTAATTTTTCGATTTTTTCTGTTACGACGGGTAGTTTCGAAAAAATACTATCTATTTCCTCGTTTCCCTCGGCAGAACTATTGTACTTACTCATTTGGGATTGGTAGTCAAGCATTTTCTTATATGTTGTTTCCATTCCGGATTGCAAAGCAGTAAATTCGTTTTTCAGCTTTTCTATACGTTTTTCTTTGGTAGATATAGTTCTAAAAAAGCCCTCACCGTAATCATTTTCTTTATCGCTAATTTTTGTTAATTTATCAAATGCAGATATTGATTTAAAATATTCCTGAACTTTACTATTAAAAGTGGTCAGTTCGTTCATTGACAAAATACTACCATTTTTAGCAATAGATGCTATCTCAGACTGAGCACTTTTTATTTCCGAATACTTACTATCTATAAACTGCTTCTTTTCAGATACAAATTCATTTACATCTTTGAGCTTACTTTTAATAATCCGATTACTACTGTCAATTATCTCTTTTTTTAGATCTGCCAGTTCTTCCTTAAGATCATCTCGCCTACTTTCGTTTTTTCTTATCTGCCGATCTGTATCATATATCGTATCCTCAGCATCAGCAATTTCACTTTCCATGCGCGCAATATCCCTGTCTATTTTCGCAATGTCCAACTCAATAGCAGATCTTCTTCCGTTTCCAAAAGCGAGCTGCGCATATAACAATGTTTTCTGACCCTCGCATGCGCCCTTTGAAACTTTCAAACCCTTAAGTATTTTTTGTTGCTTACTTTTAATAGAGTTTAGCTTTTTGATTTTAGATTCTATTTCAATTATTGGCGTCCTTAGACCGTTAATTCTTTTTTTATACTTGCTAATTTTATCTTTACATATTCCCTCATTTGATATGTTTGATTTACAATTCTCTATATTGATACCTGCTCTTCCAAAATTAGAATTTGTTTTACCAATTTGACTTTCAAGTCCAATCACTCGTTTCGAAAATTTTGACATTTTAGATTGAACAGACCCACTATCTTTTAAAGCATCCTCGATGCGACTGTAAACATTATTGTAGTCTGAAGTATACTTATAATTTAATTCATCTAATAGATCCACCATATTGTTGTAAAACATCATTTAAAGCACCTGCGTAGTCTATCACATAGTCAACTTTTTCATTATATTGCTTTTTTCTCTCTATAGATTTTTTGGATCAATCAAGCCTGAAAAAATTTTTGGCTTTACTACCAACATCAACATATAAATTTTTAAACCTTTTTCGCCAATCAATATTTATTTTTTTGAGTTTTTCCATGTAAGATATCCCCTTAAACTTTAATACATTAAGCACATTATCACAAAATATATATTTTTTCAACATAAATTTCTTGATTTTATATAAAAAATTTTTTAACAATGTATGATGCTTGACATCACGTGCACATATTCATTTTAAAAAACAATAGACATAAATTGTTGTATTCTGATAATAAATATTTATTGATTAAATCATAATTAATTGATAAAAATCAGCTTTTCGTGTAGTATACTAATTAGAAACACTTATACTCTGAAAGGAACGCATTTGATGATAAACGCTTTTAAAAAAAATACACTGCTCATAAAAATAATATTTGCTATTATACTTGGAGTTTTAATAGGTCTGTACACTCCAAATAGCGTAGCCGTGCTTTTTACGGAAATAAGCGGCTTTTTGCAAAAGTTAATAGGCTTTTTTATACCGCTTATAGTACTTGGCTTTGTTGTAAGCGGAATAAGTGCACTAAAAAATGCTTCCGGAAAACTTTTAGCCGTAGCTCTTTGCATTTCTTACAGTTTTATGTTTATAGGGGGGATTACCTCCTATTTGATTTCTAAAAATATTTTTCCAATGTTTTTAGAAGCTCAGAATATTGATTTTTCAGGCTTTGATTTTAAAATAAACCCACAACATTTCGTAATAAACATTCCGCCTTTAATGGACGTAATGACGGCAATAGTTTTATCATTCATAATCGGAATAGGAATTTCAAAAATAAAAGGAAATATGCTAAAAAACTTATTTGACGAATTTCACGATATCATTGAACTTACGGTTAAAAAAGTGATGATACCGATAATCCCTTTTTACATAATCGGAATATTTGCGAGAATGAGCTCAAACGGAAAAATATTTGGGGTGCTTTTAAATTTTTCAAAATTTATAGGAATAATGATTTGCACACATATATTAATTTTGCTTTTTCAATATATAGTTGCCGGAATCTTCACAAAGAAGAACGTGTTTAAACTTCTTAAAAACGCTATACCCGCATATGTAACTTCCCTTGCAACACAGTCATCTGTGGCAGCAATACCGGTTTCCATAAAATGCGCTGAAAATAATGGCGTTTCCGGAAAAATTTCCAAATTTATCATTTCCCTATGTTCCACTACGCATCTTACCGGAAGCGCAATATCCATAACCGCAAACATTGTGGCGGTTATGCTAATGAATAATATGGAGATATCATTTTTTAAAATTCTCTCTTTTATTCTTTTGCTCGGGGTTATAATGATAGCCGCTCCCGGAGTGCCATGCGGTGCGATTTTTGCAGTTTTTCCGATACTCCAAAGTTCATTCGGATTTGACCAAAACATGCTCGGGCTAGTAGTTGCAATTCACGCGGCGCAAGATGGATTCGGAACCGCTTGCAACGTTGTGGGAGACGGCGCAATTGCATTAATAGTTGAAAAAATAAATTCAAAATATTTTGAAAAGCCAAAAGCAATATAATATTACTATTCCAACTATTTTACCGTTTTTACAGAAATAAATAAGCACCCGCTTTTTAAGCGGGTGCTTTTTGTATTTTTACGTTTTTCTTATAAAATCTACATTTAAAAAGTTAAATTAGAACCATTACCTCTATTTATACCATTATTTTGCCCGACGAAATATAGCTTTTAAATGTCTAATTATACTTCTTACAGATATTTTATAAAAAAGTATTTTGTTAACTTTGGATTGCTTTTATTTTTTCTTACAAATTCAAGCTCAAAACCGCATTTTTCATAAAACTTGGGCGCTTGAAAATCGAAAGTGCACAGCGAAACACACCTAAAAATCTTGCTGTCAAACCGATCAAAAACAGAATTTAAAAACCTACTGCCAACACCTTTTTGGCGATACTTTTCGTCAACTATTAAATTATTGATTCTAACCTCATCATAAAGTGTAACGCCTTCCAATATACCGGCAACCTCGCCGCTTTCATAGACCACAAAATTAAACTCTTTATAGTTCGTGCTTATACCGGATTTTTCTGCATATTTTGTAAATCCGTCATTTATTAACTGACCAATATTTTCACCCAATTTTCCCTCACGGTATTTTATCTCCATATTATTTATTCTTCTATAAAAATTTTAAAATTATTTACTACGGTATATATAAGCTACTTCTTTTAAATTTCTACCGCCGATATTTATAAAATTAAACTTATCTGAAAGTTTAAAATTTCGGCTTTCGTAAAAACGTCTTGCCCTCGTATTTTCTTCAAGCACCCAAAGAAAAACATTTCTATATCCAAGTTTAATAAGTTCGTTTAAAGTAGCTTCAAACAATCTCGCCCCAAAGCCTTTTCCGATGTATTCGGGAAGCAAATATATAGAAACAATTTCACCGAAATCACTAAATTCTTCACTTCTTGATTTACAATAACTTGAAGTACCGATGAACCTGTCGTTTTCCAAGAGTACAAGGCTAAACATTTCTTTATTTTCAAAATGAGGCAGCCAATTATCTCCCGAAATACCATCAAGATAATCTTTTGGAATTATCCCGTTATAAGCGTATTTCCAGGACTTTTCATATATTTTACCGATAGCGTTTATATCATCGAATTTTTTGATTTTTCTTATTTTCATTTGTTATTACCGCATAGAATATAAATTACTCATTTATAAGTGAATCGATTGTTTTTTCCGTGTTCTCAAAAAAGTTTTTCATCGTTTTAAAATGTTCGGTTTCAAAATATTTCTTTGTGAGAATCCCTTTTTCAGTTATTTCGAGTATTTCGGCATTTGGAATAGCCAAAAGAATTGGCGAGTGTGTTGCAATTATAAATTGTGAATTTAAATTAACAAGCTCATTTATCCTTATGAGCAGAGACATTTGAGAAACAGGAGAAAGTGCAGCTTCTGGCTCATCGAGTATGTAAAGTCCGTTCCCCATAAATCTTTTAAAAAATATACTAAGAAAACTTTCACCATGAGATTGATTATGCAATGATTTTCCTCCATAAGCCAGCGATATCGGCGGTGCGTCACACTTAACTTCATCAAGATCATCAATATTTGATGCCACATTATAAAGCGATTCCGACCTTAAAAAATACCCGTCCCTTGGTCTATAAGGCCCCTTTACCATTGTAATATATTTGTTTAGGTCAAATTCGGTCTGCCGAGTTTTAAAATTAAAATGCTTTGAACCGCCCTCTGCGTTAAATCCCGATTTTGTAGCTATGGATTCAATTAAGGTTGATTTTCCAAGTCCGTTTTCCCCCACAAATATTGTGATAGGTTTTTTAAATTCTATTTTCTTAAAATTTTTGATTACAGATAAATCGTAAATATAATCATCTTGAGGTATTTCTTTTTTATTTATATCCACACTTTTTAAATATAGTTCTTGCATATATACGCACTCCCAATTAATACTTGGTTTTAAACAAAACCGGAACCCACATTAGATAATACTATATTTTGCAACTTCAATTCAAACTTTAGCCAATTGCGCAATTCAATTTTTAAAATAAAAATTAATTTTCTGTCATTACCTACGAACTATCTGATCGTCAACTATACCAATATAAATCAACGGTGCTTTTTTAATATTTTTTAATAACTTTAAAAGGCCTCCAAAAACATCAAGATAAGATGATATTCCGGGGCCTTAAATAAATTTTATTTTTTTAAGCGCATCTCTTAACCTTTAAGCATAAATCTCAAATTCGCTACTATATTTTTTTGAAAGATCCAACACTTTCCGACTGCTGATATACATATAGTACTTATCGTAGTGTATCTTAGCCGTACCGGAATCGGTGAAATCAAACTTAAATGTTACACCTGATTTTTCCTTTTTCGTATCCACCAAATATCCAAATGCATTACGATCAAGCCATTTTCCGTTCGGCATTTTTATTTTCCAGCCGTCTCCGGATTTTTTCAAAATCCACATATCATCCGGGTTGTCATTTGCAACAAATTGGCTGACAACATATTTTCCTACCTGAGTTGCGTCAAACTTGTTTCCTATATATCCATTAACCCCATTTTCTTCCTTAAGTATAATTTTCATGCCATCTTTAAGTTCCGACTCCGACGTTATTTTATTATACTTAGTTTTTTCCAGACCTTTATTTAAATTCAAATTGTAATTTAAAATTTTATCATTAACTTTCTTGTTAAAGTCTCCCTTTGTGCTTATCACTTCATCAAAACATACAACCGGCATACACGAAAGCCAGTAATCAAAATGTGAGTGGTTAACTGCCCCGACATTTTCTGATTCCGCGTTTTTGATTAGTGAGCCACTCAAATGTGTAGCTATGGAGGTAGCATCTTGAGTTGTCTGCAATCCATTGCATCTAAACGCCCTCACATCCTTATATTTTTGAGCCTGTGCATCAACCATGCTGAGTAATTCTTTTGAACTTGATTTATTATACCAAGTTGCGTAGCTTGCTTTACGCTTAAAAAAATCTCGCAAAAACACATTGTCTACATTAGCATTTGTGAAACAACGCGAAACAATTACCACGCCGCCTTTAGTCCCGTTTTCGGTAATGTCATTGTACGTAACCAGCGAAAAATTACGCGAGGTATCGTAGTTAATAAAATCATATATACTATAGTCTTTATCATCTCTATTTACTGTTATTTTTTTCATATATTCGGCAAGTTCGGTTACGGTGTTACCCTCGTTTCTATTGTATTGGGCAATATTAAATACCACAAATTCACCGGGATGATCAAGCAAAAATGTAATTAACTCTTTCAAATAACCCTCAAATTTACCGCCGACTAAACCATGAGTACCATAAAAAATTCCATTTCTACATGTAATTCGCAAGTCAATATAGCGCGCGCCCGCTTGCAATTGCTTGGCAAGTCCGACAGACTGCGTACGACAATAGTTTGCAATAATAGACCTTACAAATCCCAATTTTAAGAGCACTCCCAGGTCGGGCACATCATCACCATAATCAATTTCAGAATTTGCATTTATCTTATCGCTCATCGCATCATGCGTACCAAGCATTGCAATATCATAAGCCGAAGAATTACCAAAGTTTGGATTTCCTTTGTTTGCTCTTTTCATAATATCACTGTAATCGTTTGCGGCATAATCGGTAAAAGCGCCGAACCATCCTCCTACAAGTATTAACATCAAACCAATCAAACTAAAAACGGTTGTTTTTTTAATTACATTTTTAACCATATGCGCACCTACTTTCTGAAAACACAATAAAATATGTACACATTATAAAACACCAATGGCAATTTTGTCAATATTTTTATATGATTTATTAAAACCAATTGCACAAAGTTTCCTCGCCAAACTTTTTAGCTACATATATAACCATATTTTCTGACACATTTTACAAACGCACATCTGCGTCTTTAAAGACACGGCGTCCGCACAAATTTATCCTACCTTATAATTTCAAACATAACAAAAGCCCAGTAATACTGGACTTTGGCTTGTATCAAAAGATACGTTTTATTATGGTACGGATAATCAATAGGAACACATAAAACAACTCGTAAGTAATGTGGTGTTCAAGCAACCTCTTATACTGTTTTCAATTTTATCACAAATTTTGGAAGGAAACTTCCGGCAAAATTAATTGTACTTTCAATAACTTTAAATTTTGTATTTGGTGCAAAAAGGTGTTCCGCTTCCTTTTTGCCATAACGTGAGAAATCTTCAATAGAAATCTCATTTGCTAACGAATCGGGGGTGCACTCGATGATGAACTTGTTGTCTCCAAAATAGCCCGGGTTACCTTCTCCGGATGTAGTACTCAAAAATCCTCTATCCCGAACTACCGGTTTCTTTTTCAAAACACCATCAATATACTCAATTCCCTCAAACATTGCAGCTCTCAGAACGTCATATTGTGGATCGAAGGGAAAATTCACTGAATCGATATCCTTCAAAGCATTTTTATAGCGACGTATCGCACACGAAACATTAAGATCAGATTTGTTTTGCTCTAGTTGCGTATTTAGCTCTTCCAATTTTGATTTAATCATCTTTTTGTATTTATTACGCAACTCACTTATATAGTTTTCACGAGCTAAGTTAGAATTTACCAACATTCTGAAAATTTTAGCAAGTGTTGTATACCTATATAGTGTGGTAACCTTCGAAATAGGCTTATCACTTTTCAGCTTCTTACTTTTTGCTAAAATCTGTGCACGCAGGGAAGCTATATTAGTCATTACTCTCGCATAATCTTTTGGATCTATTGTTTTTATATTGCTATTTCTTAAAAGGCCATTAAACACTTTATCCCCTTTAAAGCTTTAATATCCGGCTAATTTATTTAAGTCTTTGGTAATCAAGCCATTTTCGAACTGCTTGGCCAATGCTTCAAACGCTTCTTCATTTTTTTCTATAATCTCAGGTTTTTCATCGGCAAGTATGGCGTCTTTCAGTCTTTCCAACTCGGCTTGCACGCCTCCGATAAACTTGGCGTAATCCGCAAGATCTTTACTGTAAATTTTCCTAGCCTCATCTTTATACTGTTTTAAAAAATTCTCGATATTTTTAATCGCCTTTTTTAAACTTTTTGAAAAAAGTTTTTCCATCTTATCATACTCAGTTGAGTCACCAGAACCATCCGGTGGTAAATCTCTTTTTTTAAAGCCATTGGCAAGAAAAGCCAGGTCACAAGTATCATTTCAACCGCTGTACACATTCAGCAATTCTTTACCTTGCCCAAACCACTCTTCAGTTATCTCAGGAAGACGCTCCTCGATACGTCCTATTTCATCTTTGTTAAAATCAAAAATTGTATTGTACTGATTTAAACATACAGCCTTAGGCGCTCCCTTCAAACTTAAACATACACTCAACACAGCTTTATCAAATTTATCAAGTCTCTTACCTCCTGTTCGCACCATTTCAAGATCATCAACAGAGCCTTTCGGTAAAGGTGCCCTAGGAGTTCTATCAATTGCTTTGGGACTCATATCTACCATCTCCTTTTGTAATTTATTATTCATTTTATATACAAAAGCATAAAATATCAAGCTGTTTTTAATTTTTTTGATTAATTTCACAGAAAGCCATGCACTAAAAAAGCCCTCTGCGTACCAATTTTTTGATACGTAAAGGACTTTGTTTTGTAGATTTTATGGCAAAGATGGCTTATTTAGATACCATACTACCCCCACATTTACTGAGCTTTTCAGCTTCCGCACAAAAAACAATATCACATTTTTTAGAAGATTCCAACCCTCATTCCGGTTTTCCTAAATCAAAATTTGCACCCCTAAATTTTCTGTAATCGTTACACTTTTTACTTTTATTTTGCACGCTTTGTAACAGGGGTGCAAAATTCTTATGTTTTAGGTATAGAATATGACTTGAATCGGCAAAAGAAATATTTACGCTATTTACAATTTTATATAGCCATATCTATAATTTTATCCTTTTTTAAATTGTACTTATTCAAAAGCAATTTCATTTTTTCAGGCACGTCGTCGGGTTTAGTAGTTTCCTTACCGCCTACAACGTTGGATCTTTTCTTGTAATTGCCGACCGCATACCATGGAAGTGATGAATCGTTCGTTCCTTGCTTTAGTATAAAATGGATTTTTTTAATTATGTCTTCGGTTAGGATATCGTCTGCAACACATATGACATAGTCAATAGCCTTAAAGTGGTTACTTCATCAAAAATTTTAAAACCCAATATAAAAAGCTTCGGCATAATGAGCAAAAGCGGCTCAAAATATATTGAAGCTTTATTTTTTAATTATCTAAATTAATTATGAAACATCACGTTTAGAGGCTGCCGCAAAGCCTTTGAATTTTTAAAAATTAAAAATCGTAGATTCAAGCGATAAACACTAAATATTCACCAAATACTCATAGACCTGAAAAACTATATAAAATTAGGTTTTTGGTTTAATAGGATGCCTTATAATTGCTTTTAACTTGTCCCAGCTACACTTTCTCGGATCGCTTAAATATATTTCGTGGTGATATCTCGTATCTGTAATATCAGGCTCGTATTCTTTTTCTTTCATATATTCATGCATTAATTTAACCGTTTCAGGTTCAGAATCGTACGGACCTATGTGCATACACTGAACACAAAGCCCTTCTTCGTAAGCTAAAAACTCGACCCTACCAAAATCTTGTTTTTTCTTTTTGGCTGCTTCTCCCACAGCCCAATCAAAATCTGATTTTTTAACAAAATTGGGCAGCCTGATTACCGATATGAAATGCAGCACATCTTTGTTATTATAATCAATTGTCCCTTTTTTCATGCCGTCTTGCCACCAAAAGCCCTCTAAAGGCGGCACAACATACTGAAAAAAGCCATCTATTTTGTGATTTCCTTTATAGCTCATTTTTATGGTATAAGCAACACCATATAGCACCCCTACCCCGCTTTTATAATCTCCGTTTTCGTCATTTGGGTTTCCCTTTCCACGTACGGCAATATAGTTTATTTTAGGAATTTTCACAATGCCGGGCTTATTTTTGGGCATATAGAATTCTTTATATTCTTTTTTATAATCAAAAACCATATACAACCACCCTATCTTCCGTTATATTATTTTGATGTCTTATCCGCACTTATTATTTTCCTTTGCCAGCTTCTTTTACCACACTTTGGGCAACGCATATATCTTGTTCTGTTGATGTGCGGAGCCCACAACACGCTTTTATATGTAGGCACATATTTATGATGGCACTTTTTACACTCATAGTATCCGGCTGTTTGCTCAATTCGCAGTAACACAAGGGAAACAAAAAACACAAAAACAAACGCCGGTATTATAATTAAGAATCTTAACCAATCTTCAATATCTACTAACGAAGCTAACATGACTAATGCCAAAAACATAACAACCGTGCCCGCTCCCATGACAACTTCCATGGTCAGGAGTCTCTTATCCGATTCTTCTTTTTGCCTTTTTAATTCCAGCAAGTTTTTTTCCGCTTTTTCGTTATAATCATCCATTTCCAAAGTTCTCCCACATAAAAGCTCATTTACGCTTATTTTAAGCTCACTGCATAAATCCAGCATGATTGATGAATCGGGCATCGATTTACCGTTTTCCCATTTAGATACGGCTCTATCGGTAATATTTAACTTTTCCGCTAACCGCATTTGAGTTAAACTATTCTTTTTTCTGCGCTCAGCTATAAATTTTCCGATTTTAATCTGATGCATATATTCCTTGCCCCCTTTGATTTTATTTTAAAATATTACTGCTAAAAAATAAACGTACTATCGGTTGAATACATACATTTTTGTATCAACCGATAGTTGGATTAAACATATTTATATTCCCTCCATACATCCCAAAACGAAACATTTCACGAGTCGGCGGCAAATTTCTGTTTTTTAAATAAAAATTTTCCGCCCCCCGAGATAGCTGATTTTACATATTCACGCTCTTTTTTAGTCCAAAATCCCCAATCCAATATCTCCAAAGATTTTTTATATGAATAGGATTTTGCCTTTGTAACATAGCCATCATCTGCATTTTGGCCAAATAAAGTAAGCATAATCTCATCTAGCGAAAGTATTATTACTTTTTGTGCCTCTTTGATTTTACTTACACATATACTTTTTTCGCTGCATATTTTTCCGCAAATTAGGCATAGCCACACCACTTTCAAAAAGCTAAATTTTTAATTATCTCCGTAAAATTTATAATATTTCTCAAGATTTGAAATTATATATTCCGCATTGTGATGCCCTTTAAATATATGATTTTCTACATTTACATTTTTTGATTTTAATATCTCATATAGTTTTTCACAAACTATATAGAATCTACCTTCATCTTCATTTCCGCAATCCAAAAATACTTTTACATCTTTGATCTTTTTATTCGCAGCAATTGTAATAGGGTCATATTTTAGCCAAATTTCTTTATTTTTAAAGTAACACTCGTCTTCATCTTCGTAGTTTAAGTCAATTGCCGGCATATGTGCTCCTATTTTAGAAAAAATATCTTGATAATTAAACCCAATATGTAAAGCAGCGTAACCTCCGGCATAAATACCGCCTATGTATCTTGAATTTTTGTTTTTTATGGTTTTATAGGAGTTATCTATAAACGAAATTACTTCCTTTACAATGTAATCTTCGAACAATCCTTTATGAACTATGCCATATTTACCTTGAACTTCTTCGTATGTTTGCGAAGAATTAATACCTCTGCTATTTGCAATATAAGGGCAGACAATTATAAATGGATTAATAACATGATTTTCTATTAGCTCGTCTGCTACTTTATCCATCTCAAGCCCTTTTAAGATATTTTCATTTCCGCATCTGCCATGTAAAAAATACAAGGTGGGTAAATCTATATTTTCGTACCCTTTTGGAATATATACCGATATACTCATATTTCGTCCAAGAACTTTACTGTTTATTAATTTAACTTCTGATTTCATAATAAATTTCCTTTCTAAAAATCACATAGAATAGTTTTCACTCACCGGTTTTACATTAAAAAGCTTAAAAGCTTTATCAATAATTTTTTCAATATAAGTTTCTTTAGCCTTTGTATAACCCTTTCTGTTATCACAAAATTTTTGAGCCAAGTTTTCTTTTAAATTCGAATATTTCATAACTTCCTCAGGGTTAAGATTCATGTAATCCCTAAATAGTATGTGATGTTGCCATATTCTGCTGTTTGTATCTTCTATATGTATAAAGTAAGTTTCAATATCGTTTTCACATTTTTTAAGAAAGTACCGTACACCAAAATCGTTTCTGCCATCATAATAATATCCCATTTTTTGCAAGATTGGAATTAATTGTTTACCATATTCAAGATTTGGTACCCCTATAGCTATATCAATTATAGGTTTAGCGCTGCAGCCTATAATCGAAGTACTACCAACATGCTGAATGTCGACATCATAATTTTTTAAAGCATATTCCAAAACAGTTCTTTCTTTTAAATATTCATTTTTCCACTCAGAATTATACTCAAAAATTTTAACAGTTCTTCTTTTTACTCCTATGTTCATCTTTAAATTCTTCCTCTATTTAAAATAAAAATCTCTATACCCATCCCCCGTTAATTTTAAATACATTATAATATATGCGTTTCTAACCCTCAACCTTGCATAATAACGCTAAATGTGGTATAATCACAGGTGTAGGTGTATACGAATTTTAAATATTTAACAACTAATTCGTATATTATTCATCAAACAAAGATAAAAACGCAACGTACGTTCAAAAGCGTACCAGAGCCGGTAGGTAGCCCGGACGTCTTATTGTAAAAATAAGGTAAGTAACCTTCCCTCCTGGGTTGTCCATTCTTTGTTCATAACATTTTTTAGGAGGGATTGTTGTGGACAAAACAATTGAGAAATTTACAGTGTTTTTTGAAAACCCATTTTGGGTAGGTGTTTTTGAGCGAATATCAGGTGGTAAACTGTTTGTTTGTAAAGTTACATTTGGATCAGAGCCGAAAGATTATGAAGTTTGGGAATTTATCCTTAAAAACTATAACAATTTAAATTTGAGCGATGCCATCAATACTGAAATAAAAAAGACTTCGGATAATCCAAAGCGCAGACAGCGTGAAGCCAAAAAGCAAGTAAGCGGTATTGGCGTAGGTACCAAATCTCAGCAAGCGTTAAAGTTACAACATGAAAGGTTTAAAGCTATACGCAAACAAATCAGCAAACACCAAAAAGAAATCGAAAAACAACGAAAATTTGATTTGAAACAGCAAAAAAGAAAAGAAAAACACAAAGGTCACTAAGACATCGGTATACGCAAGTTTATAAAAGCGTATGCCATTTTTTGGTTTCAAAGTCATTTTTATATCGGATTTGAGGAATTTTACAGGTTTTATCATTATACATAAATATGAAACGCCGGACTTAAGTATGAAAGATATTGAAAGCATATTCATTGAAACATTTAATAAGCTAAAGATTAAGTAATCAGTATCGTCATTGGATTTTATGAATTCTTTGATGATGCCGATTACTTTGGGCTTGTCTCTCGAATGAAACAAATGTTTAAAAATATTCATATTAATCTCTCCTTAGTTTTTCGCATAAATAAGCATCCCCCAGCCTAGCTGGGGGTATTTCTTTAACGGGCGAAGCCCTGTACTACTAGCCGCCTCTAAAGGA
>CALWJD010000009.1:0-34824 GCA_944380925.1 uncultured Clostridia bacterium
GGATTTTAAGTCCCTTGCGTCTACCTATTCCGCCACACCGGCACATAACTAATAACGAACCACAAAATATAGTTTAAACTTAAATAATTTAAAAGTCAATAATAATTTACAAAATTAGTGTTTTATTTCTATGTTCAGAGCGCGGCTATTTAAATACAATTTGTTATTATGTTTTAACCAAAGAGAGCGCACAAAGCATATCTTTAAAACGTAAGCCATGCGTGTAAGGTTGAAGCTTAAGCAAAATGGCATATTATAAAAGTATAATAGTGAGGTTTAGAACGCTAAAATAAAGAAAGGCACCAAATCTATAACATAATTAATTTTAAATTGCTCATGGTCAAATTTTTAAATCTATCATCAATATTGGTTTTCTTATTGATTTACTTTAATTTCGAAAAAAGTTTATGATAATAGGTTAGCTACACTGCTTCTCTATCCACATTTTTGATTACATTCAGATTGATAACAAACGAGAAAGTGTTAATATAATTTCGATTTATTACTGTTTTTTATGTTTTAGAATATTTTTGATCTATAAAAATCATCTAAGCGATTTATACGACTGCAAAGCCATTTAAACACCCGATCATGTGGCTTTGCGGCAAATTTTTCAGCCTATTGTTTCGCATTCTATATACCTAAAATAACTTTCTTTTACAATTTTTGTTATATTAAATTTTTGGTTTGGTTTCAATAATACTTCTTTGTTTTTATCTTCATTACCAAATGCCGTGTTTTTAAAATCCACACCGAAAGCAGTTCCTTTTCTTGCGTTAATTTTAATCAGAATTCCGCCTCCGCCTTTGCCTTCTTTCGCTTTTCTAAACACGTGATAATATGCTATACTCTCTTCGGTACTGGTACTGGAAGCGCCCTGGGGATTATAAGGTATATTCAAGTTATCGTATTCTAACTTTTTACCTAAAGCCGGGGCATCAATGCACTCTTTAACTTTTTCTCTATCTTTCGCGCTGGGAATATATTTTAACAAATTATCTACTGACGAACCCCTGTAAAGAACCATATCTTCTTTAAAAACACCCTCGACGAGCCTTTTTCTTAGTTTCAAAGCTTTATTCATTGTATCCAGAAAGGTAGGAATATCAACAGACAGATTGGTATTCCAAGCACCCTCTTTATTTGAACTTCTTCCAACCGTAAGATCTCCTCTAAAAAACGCATTCATAAGATCCCCACCCTGGCTGGTCGTATAATAAGCAAACAGCTCATCAAGATCGTCAAAGTTTTTAGCGTTCTTTATCTTTTCCTCCATTTCTTTTATAAATTTTTTCTTTAATTCAGCGTCATGACTATGATCCACTAAATCATCATCAAAATATTTTTTGCCTCGCTCATTAGCATGTGCGGAAACCCTTTTATCCAAAGCTTCGTTTCTTCTGTTTATTTCTTCTTTGATATCATCCCTGAAGCTTTTGCAAAAAAGATCTATTTTCTTGGGACTAAATTGGTTTTCAAATCTACTTTTTAAAAAGTATTTTTTAATTACTTTTTGGCTGATGGCCTTAATACTTTCTCCGGACCCGTTCTCGTTTATACCTTCTTTTTCTTTAATATATTGCGTAATTTCTTCTTGCTGCTTTTGGCTAAGAGGCAGGAGCATTTTTTCAAGCCAATCCAGTAATCCCGGGACATCGTTATCTATCGCATCTTTAAAAAAAGTTATCATTTCACGGTCATCAAACATACTCGAGGGTACATAATGAATTAGAAATTCTAAAAAAGACCGATCTACATCGGAGAATACTTTATTTTTATATACAAAATCTTTATACAATAATTTAGCTAATTGAGATTCTTGATTTTTTCCAAATTTTCCATCTTTTTTGTACCTACTTTGAAATAGGTAATAACATATGATTTTATAAGCATTTAAAATAGGCTTTGACATTAAAAACATCTCCCTTTATTTGCAAATTTATTCTGTATCAAACACGTTTACGGGCATTGTAGGTTATATTAACGCATTTGTCAATCAAAATTCATAAAATTATCACAAATTTTACAGCGTGAAAATAAATCTTCATAAAACCAAGAAAAAGTATTTGGCCAAATTTAACCAGTATTTATACCCAATGTATATTCGCACAGTAAGCGCTTTGCAACTTTGGGCATACCCATACTACAACTTGCCATTCTCAAGTGGATTTTTTTACCGGGCAGGCAACATAGTTATATCACATGCAGCTCATACAACCATTGTCTTCTTTGTATAGCAAACAACCCCGGTATTTAACCGAGGTTTTTTATCATTACCAACAAAGTTTTTTAACACATTCGGGGATCGGATACGTAATATGTAATCTTTTGAAGTTATAAGCTCGCTCATATTTATTTTTAAAAAATATATCCAGTTCTTCTACTCGCCTTTTAAAAAGGCCTTTATTGCATCTTCTACATACGTGATGGTAAGATAAAAATTCCTTTGCAAATTTATCTCGATTTATATCGTTTAAACTTTTTTCTCCGCCATAGCTTTTAATAAGTTCCATATAATCCCCATAGCAATACCCGTTTATGCCGTTATTTGTTTTAATCTTATACCACTTGCCATTTATTTTATTAGAATCGATTATCTCTACCGTCTCACCGTTTCCAAGTGTCGATAGTTTTTTTGAAGATGTACTTGGTTGTTCTCTTACACACAACCCGTTGGAAGAATTAACAATGCCACGATAAAAAACTTTATCGTTCTTAGCGCAATTTCCGGAACATTCCAATATAATTCTTGATAGTCCGCTATTTGAATAAAGCCAACCGCAACCCAAATTATAAGAAAAACTCACCAAGGCATCAAATTGTTGCTGATTAAATTTAATTTTATTATCGCAAAGAAATTTATTTACGCTTCTTGCGTACGAACTATGGTTTAATGCCTGCAAAAACATATTTGACATTTCTGCCGGACTTAAATTGTTATAAAAAATTTCGTACGGGTAAATTCGCTTCCCATATCCTATGGTTAAAATGCCGGACGCATCTTTATAAACTCTGGGGCAAGAACCTTCCCATGCCGCAATCATATCTGCGCACTCACGGCTTACCATTTTTTCATTTAAAGTCATTTTTTTTCTATCATATTTTTCAGAAACCAAAACCTTAGCATTAGCTTCTGCGCAAGTTTTCCAACTGTTTCCGATTTTTGCATAAGCTTTTATGTTATAGCTCCCGTTATGCGGCAACTTAACGCTATGTTCCCAAACGTAATAGTCAAGATAATTCGATTTTGATTTACATTCAAACGTTTTTGAATAATTTTCGCCTGTAACTTCAAATTTCAAAGATTCAACATCTTTATAGGTTATAGCCTTTAATTTAAAGTTTTCATTGACGTTTACTACATTTGAGGAAGAATATACTATTCTAAAGGGCTCTCTCTCCCCCACCTCCACGACACATTTTGAAATGTTTTTTCCGTTTTTATCGGTAACCTTTATAGTCGCTGTTCCACGGGATTTTGCGTAAGCGATACCTTTTGAATCCACCGAAACGACGGATGAGTTTTCAGAATGCCAGTTATATTTTCTATCAGGATTTTTAAACTCGGGAGATAGTAAAATGCTTTTTCCTTCAGGGATATTATATTTTTCTCTTGAAAAAAAGTTAGAAGCTTTTGCACAATCCAAATTTAAAAAAAGGAAACTTACTGCGATAATGGTAAAACACAAAATTATTTGCTTTCTAAATTTAATCAACCTAATTTCTCGCTTTCATTTTCTATTTTATATCTAATTCTTTTTTAAAAACGCAAGCTTAACACATAAGCAAAAAAGCTCCATTGCGGCTTTTAAATCGTCTATATTAGGATAAGTTGGTGCAATGCGTATGTTACTATCTAAAGGATCAGTGCCATAAGGAAATGTTGCTCCGGCGCAGGTAAGCTTAACCCCCGCTTCTTTACAAAGCCTTACGACTTCTTTTGCGCAATTTGGATATGTATCAACACTTACAAAATATCCACCTTTGGGCACATTCCATTTCAAAATGGGGTTATTTTCAAATTCACCTTTAAGTAGATCTGTTACCATATCAAATTTTGGTTTTAAAATTTTACGATGCTTTTGCATATGGTCATATAAATTGGATTTATCTTTCAAAAATTTCAAATGCCTTAACTGATTTATCTTATCAAATCCAACCGTCTTTACCGTGTACGTTTTCTTTAAGTTTGTAAGATTTTCTCCATTGCATGCAAGAAATGCAACCCCTGCACCCGGAAAGGTTATCTTTGAAGTGGAATAAAAAACTAACGGCAATTCTTCGTTCCCATTTTTTTTGCATTCTTGTAATATATTAATAATGGAAGTTTTTTCATCGGTAAGATCGTGCACAAAATAGGCATTATCCCAAAAAATTTTAAAATCCTTGGCTTTGGGCTTTAATCTTGCAAACCTTTTTATAACTTCATCAGAATATGTTATGCCTTGCGGATTAGAATATTTTGGAACACACCATATACCTTTAATGCAAGAATCGTTTTGAACACTTTTTTCAATAAAATCCATATCGGGGCCATTTTCATTCATCTTTACGGGGATCATTTCAATGCTAAAATGTTCGCATATGGCAAAATGTCTATCATATCCGGGAGAAGGGCACAAAAATTTAATTTTTTCCTGTTTTGCCCAAGGTTTGCAGCCACAAGCTCCATGAATCATAAAAAATGATATGGCATCAAACATCATACTAAGGCTTGAATTGCCACCGACAATAAAATTATTTTCGTCCGTACCCGTAACTTCCGAAATAAATTTTTTCATTTCCGGCAATCCGTCGCAAACACCATAATTACGAACGTCTACCCCACTTTGAGTTATAAACTCGGATTCACTGTTTATTTCATCGAGCATTTTAAGTGATAAATCGAGCTGACGGCTTTCGGGCTTTCCCCTGGACATATCGAGTTTTAAATTCTGAGATTTTATTTTTTCATAATTTTGCAAAAGCAACTTGTATTCTTCTAAGCTTTCTTCCTTTGATAATTTTAAAAAGTTTTTCACCAATTAATATCACCTTTAATATAATAGTTTAAAATATATAAATCCCTAAAGAAAGGAATTAAAAACATGCAAACAAAAAGAAGCTTTGGAATAATAGGCGGCGACTTGCGCCAGTATTATTTAGCAAAAAGTTTACTTCATGATAACAACAATGTATCGGTCTTTGGATTTGAAAGAATCACGAAAGAAACGGATAATTTTAAAAAATTGTCCTTACCTGAAGTTATTAACAGTTCCGAATACATAATCTTTCCCGTTCCGATAACAAGGAACAACCAAACTATCAATGCACCTTTTTCAAAAAACGAAATCTATATTAATAACGAACTGATAGATTCGTTAAAAAACAAAAAAATACTTGGTGGAATAATTATACCACATATTGAAAAATACGTCAAAAAAGGAGATTTTTCATTTTTCGACTATTATAACGAAGATTTTATAAAAGAAAACGCCGCTCTTACCGCAGAGGGTGCTATAAAAGTGTTTTTGGAGCATTCTTCAAAATCAATAAATAAAAGCAAGTTTTTAGTTTTGGGTTACGGCCGAATCGGAAAAGTTTTGTGTAAAATTTTAAAAAATATGGGAGCCGGTGTTACGGCCTCTGCAAGAAATATTAAAGATAAAATGCTTATAAAACAAAATGGCTACCATTTTATCAATACAAACAAGATAACCGATGACGAAAATTTACCGTCTTACGATGCTATTTTTAATACCGTTCCTGCAATTATACTAAATGAAGATGTTTTAAAAAAAATTTTGTCAAACACCATAATTATAGACCTCGCCTCGGAGCCCGGCGGAATAGATAAAAAATGCGCAGAAGACTTAAATATCACCTTTTTTCACGAATTAGGTATACCCGGAAGATATTTCCCCGAATCTGCAAGCGAAATTATCAAAAAAAACATCTACAAAATTATCAAGGAGGAAAACATATGAAAAAAACAACCTTAGCATATGTTATATGCGGTTCATTTTGCACTATGGAGCGCTCTATAAAAGAAATGGAAAAACTAAGCAAATCAGGATATGAAATAATTCCGATAATGTCCTATAATGCTTTTAACTGGGATACCAAATTTGGCAAAGCATTAGATTTTAGATTAAAAATAGAAAACATATGCGGAAAACAAATAATACATACCATACCCGACGCAGAGCCGATTGGCCCTAAAAAGATGGCTGATATTATGCTGATAGCTCCATGTACCGGAAATACTTTGGCAAAACTTACAAACGGAATTACAGACACTCCGGCTCTGATGGCGGCAAAATCCCACCTTAGAATAAATAGGCCTTTGGTAATCGCTTTGGCAACAAATGATGCGCTGGGAGCATCTGCACAAAACCTCGGGAAAATTCTAAATACAAAAAATGTATACATGGTTCCGCTAAAACAGGACAGTCCCACTATAAAGCCACACTCAATGGTTTCAAACTTTGATTTAATTCCCGAAGCAATAGACATGGCAATAAACAATAAACAAATCCAACCTTGTTTTATATAGAAAAATTTATTAAAAATTGCCATTACAAATAAAAATGTGATATAATTACCCACGAGCATATTACTCAAAAACAATTTAATCAGGGAGGAACTCGGATAACACTTTATCCAAAATTGCCGCCATGAACCTGAACAAAAAGTATAAAATAGGGCTCAGAGCCATAAAAACTTCCGTTGCTGTTTCTATATGTGCGCTGATTTCCATGTTTTTCAACCACGAAGATATTTTTTGCGCATGTATAGCCTCAGTAATTTGTATGGAACAAACCTATGCACAAACTAAGGATACCGGAATAAACAGAATTATTGGCACATTGGTTGGCGGTATAATAGGATATTTAGGTCTTGAATGTGCTTGTGCTTTCCCATACTACGAATGGGTTAGAATTATTTTTCTACCGATCTGTATTATATGCGTTGTGTACATATGCAATTTCGTAAACAAAAAAAATGCAGTTTCGATAGGTTGCGTAGTTGTAATTGTTATACTTTCAAGGTCAGGAGCCAGTACAAGCAGCACTTTGCAGTATGTTATCCAAAGAGTCAGCGACACACTTTTGGGAATATTTGTTGCAATGGTTATCAACAAATATATGTTTACCAAAAAGAAAACAAAAAGCGAAGCGGAGATGTAAAATAGTGTAAAAAAGGGGTGTATTTAAAATGAAGAATGTATCTCAAATGAAAAAAAAGTATACTTTTGGAATTTGCGCAATAGTATTTATAATGTTTCTTTCGGTTGCGTACTATGTTCTAAGAGTTATTCAGGAAAACAATCACTTAGGAAGTCTTGCTGAAAGTATGAATTATTTAATGACGGGAAATTTTAAAAACAAAAATGATACGGAAGATGAATTTGTAGAACACAGCCAGATATATAATTATTTGGTAGATGCAGCCAAAGATCAAAAAAAATCAGTGATAAAACCCGTAACCACCTTGGTAGGATATAACGGCCTTCCGACAGATAGCGAAAAACTGTGCTATAAGTTAATCAAATCAAATTGTAATAATATCGCAACAACCTCGCATAAATCAGGTCTTTATGCCATAGATCAAATAACGGTAAAAGATAACAAACTCTCCCCACTCCAGATAAAAAAAGTATTGTATGCTATTCAAAACGATAACCCTGATATATTCTGGATTGCAAACAGCTTTAGCTATCAGTATGTGGGTAATAATACCATTTTAAAACTAAATTCTATTTTAAGCCGTAATGACCAACAAGAGGCAATCAAACGTCTTAGCAAAAAGGTTTCCTCTATTTTATCAAAAATTTCAGCCGATTCTTCGGCATACCAAAAAGAGTTATACGTACACGACTATATACTAAACAACTGCAAATACAGTTATCAAAAAGATAACCAAAAAATTTATACGTCCTACGGCTGCTTGATTGAAAACAAAGCCGTTTGCGAAGGATATTCCAAAGCAGCGCAATTACTTTTAAATACGCTCGGAATCGAATGCAGTACTATTACAGGTTCAAAAAAGAAAGAAAATGAACCACACATGTGGAACATTGTTAAAATAAAAAATAGATGGTATCACCTAGACGTAACTTGGGACGGCTCAGGAAAAACGGGTCGATATAATTACTTCAACGTTGATGATAAAACCATAAAATCAGACCACACCATAAACGAAGACGTAAATACTATCAAAAAATTATCGGATAGCAAGCGCTACAACTTTAAGTTGCCTCAATGTAATTCAATGGCAGAAAACTACTATAACAAAAACGCCATAAAAATAGAAAAACTTGACAGTAACTCGGCAAACAGCATCATTAAAAAATTGGCAGACTTAGCTTCAAAAAAGAAAAAGTATATTTATATAAAAATAACCTCTAATTATAATGATATCAAAAAGCAACTGATCGGAGAAAAGCCATATAAGTTGTTTAAGTACATTGCCGACGCAAATAAAAAATCAAATAACAAGTTAAGCACTAACAAAATAAACTATAGCGATAACAAAACGCAAAAAGTTTTAATAATAGAGTTATTTTATAAATAAGGAAAGTTTTTATGATAAACACAAAAAAAATAGAACAGCTAATCAAGGAACTATTGGAAGCTCTGGGGGAAAACACCAACCGCACCGGACTTAGTGACACCCCAAAAAGAGTTGCCGCAATGTATAAGGAGCTGTGTTCGGGGCTGGAAAAACCTCCCGAAAATCTAATTAAAATTTTTGAAGAAAAATGGGTTAACTGCCAAGAAAAAGAAATTATCGAGATAAACGATATACCGGTTTATTCTATTTGCGAACACCACCTTTTACCGTTTATCGGCACTGCCAGCATAAAATACATTCCAAAAGACGGACGTATTATGGGGCTTTCTAAATTTGCAAGAGTAGTTGATTATTTTGCAAAGAGGCCACAAGTTCAAGAACGCTTAACCGCAGAAATTGCCAAATTTTTATATGATAATTTAAACCCCTTCGGTGTGCAAGTAACTCTGGAATGCGAGCACCTTTGCATGATTATGCGAGGAATAAAAGCACATGGCTCCACCACAAAAACAACATTTGGTTACGGCGAAAAAATCGGATAAAACGAAAGGTAAGATTTAAAAATTGGGTTTCTTTAAGTTCAGAAATGAAAGTATAGATTTATCTAAAAAAACGTATGTCATGGGTATTTTGAATATCACACCGGATTCTTTTTCCGATGGCGGGAAGTTTACTACTTATGAAAAAGTATTAAATCGTGCAATAGAAATTCAAAAAGAAGGCGCTGATATTTTAGATATTGGCGCTCAATCTACGCGTCCCGGATTTACAAAAATTTCGGCCGAAGAAGAATGGAAACGGCTCAATCCTTTTTTGGCCGATATAAGAAAAAATGTAAGCATTCCGATATCAATCGATACTTTCTATCCGGAAGTTGCAAAAAAAGCAATTGACTTTGGAATAGATATAATAAACGACGTATCCGGAACCGAAAACACCGATATGATTAAAATCGTACAAGAAAGCGGCTGCGGAATAATAATTACGCATTGCTTTGAAAATTTAGATATAAAATCATTTTTCGAAAACAAATTAAACGAACTAGTAAAACACAAAGTAAACCCTGAAAATATATGTTTTGATCCGGGAATAGGCTTCGGAAAAAGTCGCTCCCAGGATGCCTACATAATAAACAATATATCAAAAATAAAACTCCCAAACTTTCCGATTCTTATTGGCCTATCTCGCAAAAGAATAATTGCACAAAGCTCCGGATGTGAAAAACAAGACTTAAACGCATTAATGGCAGGGACTTTATCGGCAAACGTAGTTGCTATAATGGGCGGCGCAAATATCATAAGAGTCCATGACGTAAAAGAAGCGGTATATTCTGCAAAAACTATAGATTACTTGCTAAAAGAAAATGGTATCGTGAGGGTATAAAATATGAACATGATAATAATTAAAAATTTAAAAATTTTTGCTTTTCACGGAGTTCACGAACACGAAAAACAAAACGGACAAAATTTTTATATAGATGCTATTTTGCACACAAATATCCGTAATATTTTTGAAGATAATATAAATAACACAATAAGCTATTCAGACGCAATAAAGTATGTAAAAAAAATAATGACCAAAAAATCCTTTGACTTAATAGAAACAGCGGCGGAAAACATATCCAAAAAAATGTTTGAAAAATATCCGCTACTTGAAAAACTGGAATTAACAGTAAAAAAACCTGAAGCACCGGTTAACGAAGATTTTGAATATGTAGGAATTAAAATTATAAGAAGCAGAAGTGATTATATCAAATGAAAGAAGTATTTTTATCGCTTGGAAGTAATTTAGGAGACAAATTAGAAAATTTAAGTAGCGCAATAAAATACATAAATAATCTTATTGATACTAAAGTAATACGCGTTTCCGATTTTTACGAAACAGAACCTTTTGAAGTCCCCCAAAAACAGGATAATTACATAAATTGTTGCTTAAAAATAGAAACCAATCTATCGCCTGAAATGCTTATGGGAGCGTGCCTGGGAATTGAATCGGCGTTAGGGAGAAAAAGAAACTACAGATTTTGCCCAAGAACAATTGATATAGATATTTTACTTTACGAAAACGAGAATATACATCAAAAAAATTTGACCATCCCCCACCCACGTATGTTCGAACGTGCATTTGTAACGGTTCCTCTTCATGATATAAATAAAGAAATATTTTTAAAAAACAAAAATCTTAACGCAGCTACCAAGCAATATAGAAATTCGGAAATCAAAAAACTAAATATAAAATATGATTTAAAACTATTTAAATATGTGATACAATAAACTCATGAGTAAATTAAGTAATCGCGCATATTAATAAATATGTGAGGAAAGTCCGAACTCCACAGAGCAGATTAGCGGTTAACGACCGCCGAGGGCAACCTCAGGGAAAGTGCAACAGAAATATACCGCCCATTTTTCGGGTAAGGATGGAAAGGCGAGGTAAGAGCTCACCGGCACCCAGGAGACTGCGTGGCCATGTAAACCCTAATCGGAGCAACACCGTTTGGTAAATGCCTGCTCGGCTTAAAATAAAGGTGGCACTGAGCTACTGCGGCAACGCTTAGCCAAGATAGATGATTACTCGAGACAGAATTCGGCTTATCGATTTACTCATACTTATGATAGATAAAACCATGTAAACATCATGTTTATGTGGTTTTATTTTGTGCATATACAGTTTAAAAACTATTCAAATTAATAGTTGTGTTTTAATTAATTATATGTTACAATAAGAGTACATCTTAATGAAAGGACTAATTACATGAACAGAAAAACTAAAGCAAAAATTTTACTCGGAGCATTTATAGTTTCCGGAACGCTCTCACAAATGAGCTCTATCTCCCCCTTGTACGCAATGGTAACTGATGATGACGATGCTGCTGCAACAGCTACCACAGCGTCATCTGCACACAGCGAATCGCCGCAAAGAGGTCTGGCAGAAGAAGATCTGTCCGATAAAGATCGTCCGTTATACATCCGTATACTTTGCAATATTTATGATCAAAACATTGAAAAGTTAAGTTCAACAATCGCCCAGCTTCCAGACGATAAGAGGCTTTATCTACTTAGTACCCGTACCAACTCCTCAAGCGTCTGGGACACTCCTATAACGCTGGCGACGCGCAACGGTTTTACTGAAGGCGTACAATACTTATGCAGCCTTGATGGTGTTGAAATAGATGCACCGGATTGTAACGGTTATACCGCGTTATCAATAGCCATACAAGAGGGTAACCATGAACTAGAAAAATTTCTCCGCGAACATGGTGCGACCCTTGGTTCGACCGACCAACTGCTGCATTGCGGACGTCCTATTCGCCCCGGCGTAATTACGACCAATGACACGCTAGAGGATTTGTCTGGGGAAGATCTCGTTTTGTTCCTAGGCATACAGGATTCTATTTATGGCCGCGACGTTACACGGCTAAATCGCATTCTCACCCCTCTTGCACCCGGTAGACAGCGTTTGCTGTTGAATGCACTGGAAAACGGTTTTGGCCTTCTTCATATATTCGTACATCGCACTCCGGTTGACTTTGAGCTTGATCGTGAAATAGTTACATATTTACTAGACAATCCTAATATTGATGTAAACTCACAAGATCCTATTGGCCAAACGCCATTGAGCCTTGCTGAACGCTATGGCAATACAGAACTAGCGCAGTTACTTCGCAGCCGTGGGGCTATTACGACGGCAGCAAAGCACAAGGGTGATATGTTGCACTCTCTTAAAAAATTTTTTGCACACCCAATGGACCAAAACGATATGTAAATAGGCATATAACTGAGTACTCTTTCCGCGCCCCTAAATTCTAGGGGCGCTTTTTAATATTTATATATAAACATAAAATAAATCGGACTACTAGACTACTATTACATAAAAACAAAAATGGTAAAATATAGAAACAGTTTAAAATATATTGACAAAAATATGTTTTTTACCTAGAATATTTCTGTGTTAGTTTTAAAAATTATACACAAATATTATATTTTAGGGGGAATAGTTATGGAACTTCACGAAAAAGAATTAGACGCCGTCAGTGGAGGAGCACAAATTGTCGAGATAAAGGACGAGAAAGGATTTTTTTAATCCCAGATGATGTACCTCACTTTAGTACTAAAGAGGATGCTGAAGCCGCCCTAAAGTTAGTATCTAAATGGGAGAAACAAAAATTCAAAGGAAAACCTCCGTTTATGCATCCACACATGCCTCACCAACACCCACATGGACCACACCCATGGAAAAAGCCTATGTTCGATATTAAAAACATGCCTGAAGAATTACAAAAGGATTTTCCGCCAAATAATGAATTGCCAGAAAAACAATAGTATTTATTAATCAAACAAATCCCCTGTATTTAAATATACAGGGGATTTATGGTACGCAAAAAATATAAAACTTAACGCATTCTATTCTTTATTTTTCCGGTATCTATCAAATTTAACATCAAACAGTGAATGGCTAGAATCGCAGAACCTATAAAAATTCCTCCCAAAATATCTGTAAACCAATGCACGCCGGAAATCATTCTGCCAAGTATCGTAATAATAAGCGCCGAATATAGCAGAACATTGATCGCTTTCCTGGTTTTTAAATTTTTTAACATTCTGGCGCACTCCATAATTGCCGTTCCAACAACAATCAAAGTCAGCATCGTATGCGACGAGGGAAACGAAGGCTCCAAAACACTTTTACCGGGCAAAATAACAGGTCTATAGTTTATTACAAATTTCTCAAACAAAACATAAAGCACTAAAGAAACAGCGTATGTTACGCCTAGAACAAACAAACTTTTATCCACTTTTAGTATGCTTTTTCTTTTTATCCACTGGTTTAGTCCAATAACGGCAAATATAAACACTATAAAAACATCTATTGCCATTCCGGGATAGTTCGTAAGCTTATACCAAAACATATTTAACCCAAATAAATTATAAAAAAATCTATTAATAGACGATAAACCCACTACGCTCCCATACGCTCCGACCGGCACCACATCTACATTTTTTAATAAAAAAATAAATACGATAGATAAAGCACAAAACAATAACGCTGCCATCGCGGATTTTTTTACTTTAGAATTCAATACAAACACTCCCCTATGATATATGTATGCATACAAGCACTTATCTATAATTTTAACTTTTTACAATGTGTTTTGCAATTTGAAACTGTCATATCATAGAACCACCAAAACATAAATGTTCCGCACAATCGATTTTAATATCAAAACATTATATAATTTTCAACATATAGGCGGTATAAATTGTATGCGCAGCATAAAATTATGTTTAAAATGGGGGGGAGAACAAAATATGATTAGTTTAAAAGCCAAAACAAACTACTCCGCTAATAATATACAACCGATTGATAGAAAAGTAATACCCACCGAGTTCAAAATTCTTTTTATTGTTTTATTATTACTAGCAAATTATGTGATGGCTCCGAGATATTCTTTTGCTACAAATCACCCAAAATATAAAAGCTACAACCAACAAAGTAGCAAAAATAAAAGCGTAAAACCGACTAATAAACTTAATAAAATAAAAAATATAAACACCACAAAAAAAGTAGGCCCCATAAAACATAAAACACATAACACTACAATAAAAAAGAAATCCAAAAAACAGAAAGCTCATAAAATAAAACCGGAAAACTCCAATATTAAACCAAAAATTTTTGAAGCAAAAACAGAAACCGCCGAAATAAAACAAGAAATGCCCACAGACAAAATAAACAATGCGCCAAAAAAAGCAATAAGAAACAACGTTATTTCCGAGGAAGATATAAAATATTACCAAAAAGAAATTGGAGATAAATATAAAATAACAAACACTACCGGCAGAAGCGGATATTGCGCAATAGCATATGAATTAGAAGATAAAGATAGAAATAAATTTGTTTTAAAAATTCCAAGGGATCCTTCTAACACAGAATATTGGATAAAACGCCAAAAATCTGCAGAAGAAAAAATAAAAAAATATTACCAAAATTACCAAAGAACCCTGAAAATAACAAATTATATAACTATAGGAAAAGATTTTGTCATAGAAAAGAATTGGGGAGAACAAATAGGAAAAGAGGATTTTTGGAATTCTTTGCCTAAAGAGAAAACTTCAGAATTTATAAATGGAATGGCTGAATTTTTAAAATTTACACATAGCCAAAGTGTAGGGAACGTTTCACCAATAAGACTAGATCACGACCAATTTACCTTTAAAGATGCCGTAAACTACTTAGATGAAGCAAACGCAATAAATTCAGAAGAAAAAAATATGATCTTTAATTTGGTAGAAAAGTTTAGAAATCGCGATACCAGCGATGAAAGAACTTGCCTCATTCACAACGACATAAGGTACCAAAATATCGTATATGACCCTCAATCCAAACAGTTTGCACTTATTGACTTCGATTCGCTCGATGAAACAGGAAAAATGTACTTGGGGTTTACATCAAAAGCAATGGCAATTAACGGCATACCTTACGAAATCATTTCGAAAATAGTAGATAAGTATAATATTATTGCAAATACCAAAATAAATAGAGAAAAAATAAAAATGATTCTTAAACTCGGTAGTTTATTTGAAATAGTCGTTTTTGGGAAATTTAAAAATACCCAAAGGATGGAAACAGACATTTTTCCACTATACACATGTGTTTTCAGTGAATTTGGTGAAAATATAACAGACGAAACCGTTCGGAAAGAAATGTGGCCAATGATCAAAAGAAAATTTGAAGAAATTGATAAAGCTTTTTCTTAATAGAATATATTTTATAAAAACTATGCTCTACATTAGACTAAAAAAACTTATAAAGTATTTGGTAAATTTAAAATAGTGATAGGGCATGGTTTACTTTGGGTAAAAAATATTTTTTGAAAGTTTTAATTTCACGGTATCATCAAAATTTCCAATTTAAATATACGCCATATAACTTCATATTTATCTTTTTAAAAATAGTATCAATGCCTACTTATAAAAAACTTAATTTATAACTCACATTTTGAATTATCATACTTAAATCAAATAAAAAAATCGTATCGGCTTGAGCAATAACGCTCAAGCCGATTACTTTAAAACATTTTCAATAGTAAGATCTTCTACTTGATATCTCTTTTTGTAAACGAAAAAATTCCCAAAGCGGTTGTAACCACTATGAATGCACAGCTTACAATTATGCCTGTTACGATATCTTCTTGCATAATATCCAAAGATACGTACCTAACAAGATATGTCATCGGCCAATAATTGGTTATATCAAAATTTTCCACCTTACACCATTCGGAAAGTCCGAAATTTATCATTGGCAAAATAAGCGATGAAGCCAATATTGTAATTCCCAAATTTGTGAAAGAAGTTCCGCCCGTATGACGCACTAAAAATCCGAACATAACAAACATCGATTGTGTTGCAACTTCAGCCAGCAGGAAAAGTCCAAGCATTCTTGCGATATCTAAGAATACCGCTCTATCTATTTCACCCATTCCCCACATCATGCTGCCAAGCGCAAATGAACACGCTGAACAAAGTAAAATATAAACAACGGAGATAAACGCTGCCACCAGTAATTTAGAGAGATATATACTCCATCTGCTAAATCCCCTGGAAGCTATATTCTTCATTGTACCATGAGCAAATTCACTCGGAACAAATATAGAATTCATTATAGTGATAAACAAAGTTGCCTGACCAATTCCGGTGATTAGTGCATATAAACCATCATACCCTAATAATGCGGCATCTATACCAAGATCAGAATTTATGGAAGAATTAAGATAAACAACACCCACAATCGACAGCGCCGCAGCAATCAATCCGCAAATGTAAAAAGACTTTGCTCTAAACAATTTATAAAAATCTGCTCTTAACAAATTAATCATTATTTACACTTCCTTCCATCAACTTAATGAAGTAGTTTTCGTAATCGCCTTGCTCTTTACTTAAAGAATGTACCACAACTCCACTTTGTTCAAGAACTGCATTTATCTGCGAAGATTTATCAAGCATCTCATAGATATGTATGCAATTTTCGTTTACTTCAAAATCCTTTATTCCCACTGCATTTTCTAAGATGTCAACAGTTTTTCCGGGATCATCTACTGTAATGGTTAGCGAAGGTTTAACTCTTTCTTTCAGCTCTTCGCTCGTAAATTGTGCAGTCATTGTACCTTCACTGATAACACCATATGCAGTTGATATCTTGGCAAGCTCACCTAAAATATGGCTCGAAATCAAAATGGTAATGCCCGCTTCTTTGTTAAGTTTAAGAATAAGCTCACGAATATCCTTAATTCCCGTTGGGTCTAAACCGTTAATCGGCTCATCCAAAAGTAAAAATTCAGGGTCTCCAACCAGCGAAAGCGCTATGGCAAGTCTTTGCTTCATACCCAAAGAAAAGTTTTTAGCTTTCTTTTTGCCGGCATTTTTAAGTCCTACAATGTTAATTAAATCATCTGTAACGCTCTTATCAGATACGCCCTTCAATATTCTTTGAACCTCAATGTTTTGTCTTGCGCTCAAATAAGGGTAAATGGCAGGGTTTTCAATAACCGTACCTATCTTTCTTCTACCCTCTTGTAAATTATCACTGCCGAAAAGCTTCATGCTCCCGGAAGTTGGCCTATTAAGACCTGCAATCATTTTTATAGTGGTAGTCTTACCTGCACCATTCTTTCCGATAAAGCCGTAAATATCGCCTTTACGAATTTTCAAATCTATGTGATCTACGGCATTTTTACCTCTATAAGTTTTAGTAAGAGATTCTGTCTCCAATACATACTCACCCATAAAAATCCTCCTTTGTATTTATTATTTCAGGGATATATTATCGCAACCTTACAAATTAGTCAAGCATATTTTATAAACATTTACAATTAATTTTTTAAACATATTTGTTATTTTTAAATCCGCTATGTAACTCTTTAACTAACACAGAAGCAATCGGGCCGGCAGACTTAATTCCAAAATCTCCGTGCTCCACTACAACCGAGAACGCAACAGGAAAATTCTTATCGTAAGAAAACCCCACCATCCAACCGTGTGGTGCCTTGTCCTCGCCCACTTCGGCAGTACCCGTTTTTGCGCACATGGGAATTCCACCAAACAAATTATCTCCATACTGATTTTTCATCGTATAGCGCATCATCTCTTTTAGTTTTTTTGCAGTATCCTGGCGCATTAATCTACTGCCGATTTGAGATTTTTGATTTAACCCTGAAGAAACATGTTTTATAATCTTAGGCTCAACAGGTATACCGTTATTTGCAATTGCTCCCATTATTTTCATCATATACATAGGGTTTACCTTATCCCTATACTGACCAATCGCAGACCATCCCAAATCAGCTTGAGAAGCTTCGCTGACATCGTACTCACTCTTCGCTATCTCCATATTTTCGAAATACTGCGGCTTGTTAAATCCAAATTCTTCCATTTTGGCTTTCATTTTTTCTTTGCCAAGTTCAAGGCCTATATCACTAAACACTATATCGCAGGATTTGGAAAGCGCATTTTTAAGGTTTATATTCCCATGGCTACTCATGCAGGTAACCTTTTCTCCGTCAATAATCTTTACTTTGTTGCAATTAAAAGTTCTTGATTCGATATTTGGAATAAGATCGAGTCCCGCAGCGGTCGTAAAAATCTTAAATATTGAACCCGGAGTAAAGCTCGAAGATATCACGCGATTAATATAAACGCCGTCATATCGCTCATCTTGGAGTTCTTGCGCGCTTGGCCTTTTATAAACATCATAAGTCGGTAAACTCACCATGCAAAGTATATCGCCTGTAAGATAATTATAGGCAACTGCAGCGCCTTTATAATCTTTAAAACTTTTTGAAACATCGCTACAGACCTTACTGTCTATCGTAAGTTTTAAATTTTTATTTACATTAAAAATTTTTGGAGCACCAAACCCTGTTATAGGATTATACCCAAATATTTCCTTACTATACCTACTCTGAATAGACGTAGGAATTAAAACCGAGCCATCTCCTACTGTATGTAAAACAGCTTTTCGTATACTTTCATCTTCGTTATAAACTCTTTTTCCGTTAACGTTTTCCACCAAAACAAGCCCATGGGTATCCGTTATTTTTCCTCCTGCAATGGAGTTTTCTGCCAAATGCCTATTAACCGGAGAAAACGCCCATGCCGATGACTGCGTGATAAACTCATATATAAATAAGCCAATCCCTGCAAAAAATGCAAATATGATTATATAAAGCATAAGTGACCTTAATTTTACGATTTTCATTGCAAAGCCTCCCCTCTAAACTTTTTAAATTAAATACTATCTCCTAAGCGCATAAGTTCGCTCGTCGGAAGCTTTAATAAATGCAAGTAAACCCCAAACAGAAATCAAACTCGAACCGCCCTGGCTGACAAAAGGTAGCGTAACACCCGTCAGAGGTAAAATGTCAACCACTCCAAACACATTCATAATCATCTGGAAAACTATCATACCCGAAGCGCAGCAAGCCGCAATGGAATAAAAAGCGGATCTACTTTTAACACTTGCTTTTCTTGAGTATATCCCCAAAAAGGCAATGCTAAATAGAATAATCACTGCAAGTATAAGTCCCCACTCCTCGCAAAGCATTCCAAAAACCAAATCGCTTGGAGCGGCAAAAATATACTTTAAGCACCCTTTACCCAAACCAAGACCTAAAAGTCCTCCGCTGGCTGCATAGGTTAAAACTCTGGTTTGCTGATAGCCCGTATCGTTAATATGCTCCCAAACGTGCCGCCACGCAGAAAAACGTGTTATTATGTAAGGTTTAAACCTCATTATAAATAAAAATCCAATAGCTGCCGCAGCGCAAATCAAAAATACCGTTCTTATATTTCCCGAACGCATAAAAGATATCAAAATAAACGTTATAAAAAACACGCTTGCAGTTCCAAAATCGCCCATTAAGATTAGTGCACCCATACATATTCCGGAAAAAATTATAAATCCCGTTAAATTTTTTGTAGTCTGAATGCCCTGTAAAGTAGATGTTCCAAAAAAAATGAAGGCAACTTTTACGAGCTCCGAGGGCTGAAAGGAAAAATGGCCAATCATAATCCAGTTTTGCGAACCATTTTTAACTTTTCCGAACACCAAATTTATAATTAACAAAATAACCGCCATGATAGCGATGTAAGGTCTGAGCCGCATAGCTAAATCAGGCTCTCTTATCATAAATAAAATTAGGTTGAAAAATATAATTCCTATTCCCAATGCCGCAATTTGGGTATAAGCTTCCCCCATATCAACGCCACCGAGCGTTAAAATCCCAATGCTACTTAAAAATATTCCAAGTAGTTCAATTTCAAAATTAACCCTTTTAAATATAAAAGCTGTAACAAAATAGCTTATCCAAGATACCGAAAATAATAATCCAAAAATTATCATGGGGTTATAGTTAAAACTTCCGGAAGAAAAACATAAAACCAAAGCGGCTAAAAAACCAAATATGCTTATAAGAACTAAGATAGAACTGTTTGAATATGCGTGCGCTTTTAGCGGCCTTACGTTATTTTTGCCAAGTATCTCCGATTTGCTAAGTTTGTACTCCTCCCCACCTATTTCTACAACATCATCTATGTACACAGTTTCGCTTTTACTAATTTTTTCACCATTTAACAAAACCCCACATTTAGAGTTTGTATCTGATATTATCCACCCTTCGTTTCTTCGGCAAAAAACCGCATGATTTCGGGAAGCCATTGGGCTATCGACCACTATATCGGAATGCTTATCGCGCCCGATTGAATTTTCCCAATATAGTATAGGAATTTTCTTCTTGTTTGTTTGATTATAAAAAGCAACCAACGGATACTCGGGGCTTATATTTTCAAACAAAGATCTGAGGCAATAGTAGGTTATTAAGGCACCCATAAACGGCAATATGATTTGTATTGAATACAAAATCACCGATAAAAGCATATTCAAAACCAATCACCCAACCCTATTTTTGCTTACCTTCAAAATTATTTTTTCTTAAATTTTTTCAAGAAAGATTTTGCAACGCTAAGTAAACCTTTATATTCTTCAGTTTTGCAAAACAATATCATATTCAAAGTATTGGGAATTATTATGCAAATTAAAAAATTTACTATTATCTGAGCTATCGCATCGGCCTTAAACGGCGCTTCCTTAATATTTAGTTTAATCAGCAAAGGATAAATTTTACCGGCAATGCCAAGTACCACCGGGGTGCTGCCGTAAACCCAGCGGCAAACCATATAAGATACATACGAATAAACGATTGTTAAAACCGTATATAGAGTAAATTTGCGGTGATATGACCACACAGATTTTTTAAAAATCATATCATAAACCAAATAAGGCTGAACCCAATAAGGAATAGAAACAATTCCTATTAAATTTCCTATCATAACACCGGATACACCGAGTGGCCAAACTAAAATCCAAGATGCGGCAAACGTAACCAAAGCACCGGCAATAGCCAAGTATTTATCTTCATCATATATTCCTGCGCTTACTTTTGCCATACCAATAGATTGGCGCATACCATAAATATAAGTGTAAGCAGCAATCGAAACGGCCACCCATATATCAAATGCCGTTCCTTCGCCTGTCCATAACCCCATAAACGGAGTTCCTAAGCATATAAATGACGTTGTAATAAACGAATACATAAAGAAATTTATAAAATATATTGTATTAAAGTTACCGTAAACTTTTTTACGGCTCTCGGTACTCAGTAAATTTCCAAAACTCGCCGAAACGCCATCAAAAATTTGCTGCGTTACTGTGGTTAAGGCTGTTGATATAAGCATATAGTTACAATATATTCCGCTGACTCTCAATCCTAACGCCTTGGGTATAATAAGACTTGAAACAGCAGTGGTTCCAAACCCCGCCACTTTATGAAACAAAAGCGCTTTTAAATTTTTAAAAAGATCCTTTCTTTCTATGCGAGGCATGGATTTTTTTATTTTTAAATTTACGAAACTATAAATTCTATCAAACCGCAAGGAAATAACGAAATTTTCCGAGAATCTAAAAAATATTTTGCAAATAAGGTAAGCTTCAAACGAGGCAAAAATTTTAAGCACGGCAATTTGAAAAACGAACATCAAAACTTGCGCTAAAATATGTATTACGTGGTTAATATAGTTTTTCTGATCAGCAATAAACATTGTTCTTTTATGCGAATAAAAATACGAAACAACCACATCGGCAACATAAAGCAAAAAAATCTCCATAAGCCATAATTCTGAAAATTCCGGAGCTTTTTCTTTTATCGGCATTACCACAAAATACGCAACAGAAAGCCCTAGCGCCGCTACCGCCACGCCTATAACAACATAAAAACGCCTCAAAAATTTAAGAATTATTGCTACTTGTTCCCAATCTTTTTGAGCAATAGGTTTATAAAGCTTGTACACAATACCTATACCAATGCCGAGCTCTACCACTCCAAGAACATTTACAACTTGTATGCAAGGCCCCTCGATACCCGCCATTTCCAAACCCAGTATACGTATAAACGTTGCACGAGTAACAAAAGACCCTATCATTATTATCCCATACGATAAACAGCCCATAAGAGCATTTATTAAAGAATTTTTCGTCCTCATATTTTTTATACCTATCCTTATTGTTTTTAAATGCTCTTATTTTCTTTGCAAATCCTATGGGATATTGAACCCAAAAACAACCAGAAAAAGAATGACCCGACAGTAGTTATAAATAAGATTTCGGATAAAAACATACCTGATGCCGCAATACACAAAGCTGAGGCAACCATTGAATTAAAAAATGCATCAGAAATTAAAAATTTATTCTCTATATAATGCTTTGCAATACTGTAGGCGGACTTTACCAAGAATATTCCAAGAGTTAAAGAACCGCTTATTCCCGTATAAAGAAGTGTTGCAACGTAGAAATTATGGGCATCATATCCTCTTTGCGCTATAAATGCACCTGGCAAAACGTCCTTAGCGTAAGAAAGTGCGTTTCTCGGCGAAACCCCAAAAAGCCAAGAGGTTTTGAAAATATCAACCGCACTTGACCATATTCTAAATCTTAAATTTGATATATCGCTATTGTCGGCAACATCGGGCCTTTGCATGGAAACTTTATGAAACATAAATCCTGCTCTGGTTCTGCCATGTCCGCCGCCCTGGAAAAACGGTTCAAAAAGAGATGGAACGTATGAAAACACCAGTCTTGTATATTCTATCGCATAATGAACCGCAGCACATACTGCAAGCGCAGCAACTATACGAATAATCAAAAGATATAATTTGCCTTGAGGTTTAATACGGTAGCTAAACACCAAAGCAGCAAAAAAAGTTACAAGCAACAAACAAACTTCGCCCGTTCTTGAGGCACCCAAAACAATATAGAAAAACTGAACAACTATATTTGTAACGGAAATCACACGGATAAATTTATTTTGATTTTTGTAATTTAAAATTGCAATAGAAAATATAATTGTCAAAATCGAAACAATCGATGCGTAATTAGGGTCAGAAAACATTCCGAAAAGTCTGTTTTCAATGCATCCGAGCAAAATACGGGTCCCATGCATATAAAATATGTTTGAATACTGGATAAAGAATGTAAAAATCGAAATCAAAGCTAAAATAAGCCAAGCACAAATCGTTATTTTTTGAACCAACACAATAATTTTTTTTGTCTTTTCTTCTCCGTTTACTTTCATAAAAGGATATAGAAAAAAGGCACTTACTGCAATGGAAATCAGTGCTTTTAAATTTTCAAGCCAACCATATTTTATAAAAATACAGCAAGAAATACAGCAAGAAACAAAGAACACCATCAAATAAATAATATTACTTGTTTTAAGCAAATCTTTCTTACATGCAATATCTATACCAACAAAAAATAATGCCGCAACAGATATTCCCAAGAATATTAGTGCGTCAACAGAGTGTGGCAAAACCCAATATAAGCTTACAAACCTACCCATGAGCATCAAAGAAAAAATGATTAACATAAATTCTTTTAGTTTATCCATATATTTCGCATTAGACAAAGCTTTTAAATCCATAGCAATCCACCCAAAAATAAAAATTAACCTGCGTTTTAAATTATCTCTTTTATGATATTATGCCATTTTTTCATAACTTCATGTTTAAGAAATTTTTTTATTCCCGCTTTTGAATTCAGGGAAAAGCGCTTTCTTAAATCATCATTTTCTATAAGAGTACATATTTTTGCAGACATCATCGTTTTATTATAGCACGGAATTAAATATCCGTCCACGTTATTTGAAATTATTTCCGAAGGTCCCGCAACGCAATTGAAACTAACAGAAGGTATCCCGCTGGCTTTTGCCTCCAAAAGCACAAGCGCAAAGCCCTCCCTATATGACGTAAGAGCAAATATGCTCGCATCTTTATATTTTTCATACATATTATCGGCCAAACCCATTAGTTTAACATTTTCTTGAAGGTTTTTTTCTTTTATCAAACATTCAATCCTGCCGCGCTCCGGGCCATCACCATATATATGCCACTGCCAATCCGTATGCTTTAAAAACACCTTTGACGCAACTTCCACAAGCATATCAAAGCCTTTCTCTTTGGTAAATCTACCCGAAGAAAGTATAATCTTTGACTGCGCATTATATTCTTTTTTAAATTTAAAGATATCTTCATCTATAAAATTGGGAATAACACGCACTTTATAATCCGAAATACCAAACATTTTTTTATATTCATTTTTTGTTTGATGAGTTAGCACAACTATCTTTTCGCACATTTTGGAAGATAGCTTTCTAAAGAAAGTAGCTTTTTTATCGTTTAATTGATTCGCAAGTGCGCCATGATCGCAAAAAACAAATTTACTTTTAACGAAAAATTTAAGCGGCAAAACTATTGGCGGAATATAGTGCCCTTCCATAAATACTATATCAAAAGAATTTTGTTTAAAGATTTTTTTAAGTGACCAAAACGACTTAAATATTATATTCCTTATTCTATCGTTTGGGCAGTTGTTTAATTTAAAAATTTCTATATTTTCGGAAAAATGATAATGGCTTTCTTTTCCTGTATCACATATGGAAATAATGCTTAGTTTATAATCTTCTGCACTTTCAAATTCTCGGCAAATATTGGACATAACCCTTGTTATGCCCCCCATATCCTCTATATTAAAACAAATAAAACACAAATTTTTCATGATAGTTCCTCTTAAAGCTACTATTAACCTACTAATTTAGTCACAAGTTTTTCATAAAGTTTTTTACTAATCATTAAAGTGCAAACGGCAATTTTTCGTTTTTTTGAAAAATAAGGATTGGAAATGATATTTTTAAAATTTTGCTTTACAAAATTAATCGCTCTACTATAATCTTGCGCGCATACCTTTGTTTTGCTTTTAATCATTTTGTCAAGAACGTATATATACGACCAATAGTACCTAAATTTTGCTTCCTCTAAAAGCTCAGGGTACTTATCCTTTACAACGTTTAAATGCTCTTTATACGCATCTACTACGCTCCAGTCGCTCTCTTTAAAATCAGATGTTGTAATGCTGCCTAAGTGCCTTACGTAATAGTATTTTGGTTCCATATCATAAACAACCCGCTCGGCTTTTGCAAGAATTTTCGGAATCAAAAAAGCATCTTCTGAAGTTTTATTTGCAGGAAATCTTTCTTCCTTTAAAAATCTTGAATAAAACAGTTTATTAACGGGATTAACCGAAAAAATCTGACTCTTAAGCGCTTCCGAAAAAGCTTGCTTGCCATTTAAAATGCCCTTTTCGCATGTATTGGACTGCAATGCGTGTTCTTCTTTTATTTTACCATTTGGAAGCTTTTTTAAAAAGCAATTCATAATTCCGCATATCGCTACATCCGCATGGCTTTTCATCAGATTTTCATATAAGGATTCATACATATCGGGCGCTAAATAATCATCACTATCGACAAACCCGATATATTTTCCTTTTGCAACATTTATACCCACATTTCTGGCAATACTTACACCAGAATTTTTTTCGTGTATAACTTTTACCCGTTTATCCTGAATTTTATATTCATCACAAATTTTTCCGCTTTCATCGGCCGAACCATCGTCTATAAGGATTAATTCCAAATCCTTAAATGTTTGGTTTAAAATTGATTCTATGCATTTTCCTATATATTTTTCGCAATTGTAAACAGGAACTATTACGCTTATCTCTGGCATTATATATATTTCTCCAACTCTAAAAATTAATTATAAATTCCACTTAAATACGGTCTTAAATGGCGTTTTTAAATCAGTTTCAAAAACTCTGTGTATATCAGAAATAGAGCCCACAGGCGCGTCTTCATATATAATTCTGCTAATTCTCTTTTGAAATGTCGGCTCATTTAAAAACTCCACAGCTTTTTCAAAATCCTCTCGCCCGGACCTACTTGAACCTATAAGCTTAAGACCTTTTTCCAAAACATCGCGCGTATTTATGGCAACTTTGTTTTCGCTAACGCCCATCAGCATAACGGTGCCTTGAGGATTTATATATTTTATAATATCATCAATGGCATAATAACTTCCTTCGCCGCCTGCGCACTCAAAGGCATGGTCAATACAAAAATCTTTCGGAATATTATCGGAAAAGTAAGTTTCATCTGCAAACGTAAATTGTGATAGTTTAAATAAATCTCTACCTACAATGCAAAGCTTTGCTTTGGGAAATGTTTGTTTGATAATGCATGAAACAACATATGCAAGGCTTCCATCACCCCAAATTCCGAAAGAATTCATATTTTTATTGGCGTTTTTAATTAATCTGTTAACCGCATGCACTCCAACGCTTATAAATTCGGAAATAGCTGCAAACTGGCAAGAAACGCTCCCGATACTTACCAGCCTGTCTGCATCTAAATTTACAAACTCACGCATAAATCCATCTTTTCCGCTTGAAAGAAAAGCCGAACCCTTTTGGTAGTTTTCGTATATACTTTCATCATTTATTTTAGATTTAACGTTTGGGATCATTGTAACTTTTTGCCCTTTTTCAAATGCATTATGAGGGTCAAAAACAACCTCGCCTACACACTCGTGAATCAAAGCCATGGGAAGCTTATTTTTTAGTTTATCAATATCACGCATCCCCCTATAATACCTTTGATCCGCATGACAAACCGCCATATATAAAGGCCTTACAATAACATCGTTTTTTGATTCTACATCTTCGTATTTTATGGAAATCACACCGGGTCTAATTAATTGATAAACATAATTAATCACACAGGTTTCCCCCAATTATAGCTTCGGCTATTTTATAATCGCTAACGGTGGTAATTTTAATATTAAACACATCACCTTGAACCATTTTAACGGGTTTGTTCCTAAACGTAAAAATTTTACATGCATCGGTCAATATGCTTTTTTCTTCTTCCGTAAGATCGTTATAGAGCCTTTTAAGTTCAGACATATTAAAAGTTTGCGGGGTTTGGCCTTGGTACATAAAACTCCTTTGCGGAACCGAAGAAATAAATTTTCCGTCCTTTGATTCAATTATTGTATCAATTGCGGGGGTTACAGTATCACACGCTCCGCATTCTTTGGCAGCTTCAATATTCTCGTTTAACATTCTAAGAGTTACAAAAGGTCTGACCGCATCATGAGTGACTATTATATGTTCCTTGCTTTCGCCATGATTTTTTTCAATAGCTTCGATTATATTTAAAATAGTCAAATTTCTATCGGCACCACCCGGCACGATAAAAACTTTCTTTTTATCAATATCATATTTATCTAAAAGCTCCTCTGCATACCCAAGCCAATCTTTATTTATACCCAAATAAATAAAATCCAATTTTTCACAAATAAGAAATTTTTCCAAAGTGTGTATTATTATTGGCTTCTGGGATTTTCCCAGTGGCAAAAACTGTTTCGGGAGTCCCGAAAGGTTCATTCTGTTTCCTACCCCACCTGCAACTATTGCTCCAAAAATCATAAAATTATCCTCCATTTTAATATTTATTGAGATTCATTTAAATTCATATATATTATATCATGATGCGGAATTTGTTTTTCTTTCGGCGGCAGCTTCATATAATCCCCAAATGCCATTTTTAGATACTTATCATAACCAACCGGCACCGGCATCTGATACCCTTCAAAAGTCTTATATACTGCCTTTTCGAATATTTCTTTTGGATATTCATTTTTCATATAATGGGGGCCTGCACAAAGCTCGGTTATAAATTTTGAATCCTTTATTGGATATTTGCTCATCTGCTTTTCGGCAAACTTCCAAATTTTATATTTTAGTTTATCACCGGGAATAATACCAAGTAAAATTTTACATATGGCAGACATTATTTTTCCGTGATTAACAGGAACCATTTTTGAACAATAAAGAGTAAAAACCATACTCCAAAACATTTGCATTTTTCTCTTTATTCCTTTGGGAGCACAGCCATCAAGAGGTAAAACATCTATCATAACACCCTTTGCCCCATCTTTTCCTTTTTGCCAGGGCCTTATAACTTTTGTGTGATTATCGGTTATGGTGGTCATTACGTTTCCTATAAACACATCTTTTGTTGTACGATTGCACGAATATTTTTCGGTATCTGCATATTTATTCCAAATTTTAAAAAGTTTTTCATAGTCATTACGCGGCATAAAAATATCTATATCATCGTCCCACGGAATAAACCCTTGGTGGCGCAGCACCCCTATGCAACAACCACCGCAAAAATAAAACATCAAATTATGTTCTTCGCAAAACTTCTTAAAATAAAGCAGTATTTCTAAACTTTTAAGCTGTAGGCTTCTTAGCTCCTCGTCGCTTAGTTTTAAAAATTTATCTTCCAAAACAACATCACCAACCACAATTAATTAAATTTAACACTTAAAAATTTAAATATTCCGGCCCAAAAACCAAGCCCATACGAAACATGTATTACAAAATGCGCCCAAACAAGCAATAATTTACTTAAAATATCTTTAGTATAGGGGTTTTTAAAAGAAAAAATAAAATTCATAGCAAGATAAATAAGTAACACACCAACAAATAAAGGCCTTAAAACAGGTACAATCAACGATATCATACTTCCCAAAATCAAAAACGCCACAAAAAGCATTGGTATTAAATGCGCTATTCTTGAAGGTCTATGATGTTTTTTTATTACCGCAACTTTCCATTTGCCATATCCAAAATATTGCAAAAAAAGCTTTGAAAAAGTATCACGTGGATAATAAACGCTTTTAATTTTTGGAGTTACGAAAATTTTATCGCCTCTTTCGGTAATCCTGAAATTAAGGTCATCATCTTCGCTTCTTGGCAATTTTTCATCATACATACCAATTTCTAAAAGATATTCTCTTTCAAAAGCCCCCCAGGCAACCGTATCCGCGTATCCTTCATAATTTTCGTCATAATGTTTGCTTCCGCCGAGCGCAAAGGGCGAATGATATGCCGCCGCTATAATTTTCTGAATAAAACTTTTACCTCTTACAACCGTTGTTCCACCAACATTTGCGCATCTTGTCTTCTTTAAATATTCTATGCATTTAGAGATATAGTCATTTTCATAACTCGCATGAGCGTCCATTCTGACTATATATTTACCGGTTGCATTTTTTATTCCGATATTTAGAGCATATTGAACCGTTTTTTTCTCATTTGTAAAGAGTTTTATAAAATTATACTTTTGGGTATATTCTTTAATAATATCAATTGTTTTATCTTCCGAATTCCCATCAACCAAAATAATTTCCAAATTATTTTTTGGATAATCTTGGCTTAAAATTGAATCTAAGCAATTTCTTATATATCGTTCTTCATTCAAAATCGGCAACACAACCGAAACTTTATCACATTCTTCAGGAAAAATCGAATCCATACTTTCAAGTTTCATAGACTTACTCCACAAAAAACAATTTATTTTTTAATAATTATACTTATTATAATTTTTTTGAAAAATTATGTAAATAGATTGTACCAAAATCCAATATGATAGAGCTTTTCACAAAATTCAAAATATTTTTTTAATTTTTTTCATAAATAAAATGTGGTATATCTTGACAACAAAAAACAAAATATTGTATAATACTCCTTGTGTGTTTTAAAGGTGTGAATTTTAGCTAAAATAAATGCCTTAAACGACCTAATCTCGGCAGATAGGAGGGAAGCAAATGGATAACGAAACAAAAGACGTTGTAGAGAATGCTATTCCTGCAGAAAATTCGAATCCCAATGAAGAAAACATCGCAAAAGATGTTGTTTCCGAAAGTGTTTCGAACTCAGGCGAAAATATTCTTGCGAAAAGTAACGCTTTTGAAGGAAATTTAAAGTCGAATGAGGAAAATATAGTTAAACCTGAAAAGAAAAGCGAATCTTTGGAATCCATACTAAGAAGATTTAAAAGACAAAGCTCCGGTATAGTTGCCGAAATCAAAAAAAGAGAAGCTTACGAAAAGCCCTCCGTAAAGCGTAAGAAAAAATCAGAGCTGGCTCGCAGAAAAAAAGGTAAATACTATAACAAATGGTAATATAAAGTAGAATATATTTATTACTTTTCCCCCCTCACAACTTTTGAAAAAAGTATGAGGGGGAGGTTGTATATAATAGATATTAAAACAGGAGGCGAAAAATAAATATGTCTATACTTAGTCCCACTTATTTTTTTAAACGTGTTATAGATATAGATACTGAATTTTTGTTTAGGGTAAATTGCCAAGGTTTAATTTTGGATATAGATGATACCCTCGCTCCCTTGGGATGCTTAAATCCGGAGACGAGTGTTTTGGAGTGGGTCAAAAGACTAAAAGAAGACAAAATTAAGATGGTTATAGCTTCTAATAACTCTCAAAAAAGAGTTGCGAATTTTGCACAAATTCTTGAAATCCCCCACATATATGAAGCAAAAAAACCATTTAGAAAAGGCCTCAAAAAAGCCATTGAAATGCTCTCGCTTCCAAAAGAAAATATTTTAATGGTAGGAGATCAAGTTTTTGCGGATATATTGGGTGCAAAATTTACAAGGATCAATTCTGTGCTCGTAGAGCCATTAAGTCCGGCCAAAAATTTTACTTTAAAACTTAAGAGGAAACTTGAAGTATCAGTTAGAAAAAAATTACAAGTATCAAATTTAAGTGATCCGGAATACACAATAAATACGCAAGGAGCTACGGAAAATGAAGAACAAAAACATATTATTACTCCTTGGTCCTAACCTTAAGATGACGGGAGTAAAAGAAAAAGGCATTTATGGCGAGGAAACGGCAGAAAGTATAACGGCACAAGTAACATCGTTCGGCGAAGAACTCGGAATAAATTGTGACGTCTTTCAAAGCAATTGGGAAGGCGCTTTGATAGATAAAATTCATGAATGCAGAGATACCCACGATGGATATATAATAAACGCCGGCGCTTTGGCGTACTACAGCTATGCTATAAGGGATGCTATATCTTTTGTTAAAATCCCATGCGTGGAAGTAAACATGACAAATATATATGCACGAGAAAAATTCAGGCACCACTCCGTCATTTCTGATGTATGCGTAGGACAAATAACAGGTTTTGGCAAAAATAGCTATTTTTTAGCCATGCAAGCCCTTAAAGAATTGATATAATTCTACACTTGATTTTTATTTAACTTAAAGATATCATAATAGACAAGCCACTTGAGCATATCTTTATGAGGTGAAAACTTATGTATGATAAAACCATGACTTTTTCGCTGGAAAATGATAGAGAACTGGATCTTAAAAACACATTGACTGCAGTGTACGACGCACTTTTAGAAAAGGGCTATAACCCAATAAGTCAAATAGCAGGATATATTGTATCGGGCGACCCCACATATATAACAACGCATGGTGGGGCCAGAAGCCTTATGAAAAAAATAGATAGATTCGAACTCCTACAGCATTTGATTAAATTTTATTTGAGTAATTAGCCGATAAAGTTAAAAAAGAAGAACCCACAGATAGCACTGATATAATATGCTTTCTGTGGGATTATTCTTAAAGGTCAGAATATGTCAGGTCAAATTGCGCCTTAACACCCCTTAGCTTTTGTAGCCACTTGTTAAAAGTATCATCAAATTTAGGCGGAGGCGTGGCGGCCGGTGCTCCTTCTTTCCTGTTTTTATTTACCGTGTCTATTACTTTCTTAAATGTTTTTTCAATTTCCTCTTTACAATTTTGAATTTTTTCTCTCACATTTTTTATCGTTTTTTCTCTAACCACACCAGCCAACTTGGTGATTTCTTCTCTATTCTTGTATGGATATTTACATAACTCCATAAAATTGTTTAATTGAAAAGTTATTTCCTGGCTAATTAACAAATCTTTAAGTTCCGCCACTTTACCAGAAGACCAATCGCTAGAAAGTTTTCCTCTATCACCAAAATACTCTTTCTTTACACCTTCTTTAACTAAACCTGCACATTGTCCAAAATAAGCACGACTCTTCTGTTCTATCCACATAAACTCGGGACCAAATGACTTAAATACTTTGCACCAATTCACAAGCGCTTTTGCTCTCTCTTTTTCCTTTTTCAATCCATCGCCGGATCCTCTTAACCTTTTAAATTTTTGTCTAACTCCCTCGCGCTTATCACCCATTTTATTCTTTAGATCTTCACCCTTCTGAACAATTTTTTCAGCCCCACGCTGCATACCCTTTCCTATATCTCTTGCTACGCCTGTAACTAAATTTGGCGGATTTATTCCCAGTTGTTTCGAAAAATACACCGTCAAAAAGCCTTTTAAAGGATTACGGTTGGCAAAAAAATGTTTATATATTTCAAACTCTTCTGTTCCGCGTGCAGGCTTTTCAAGTTTCAGCAGATTCCAGTTATTAGGACCAAAAACAGCAGATTCTAGATCGTCCCAGTCTTTAATATTTGCTCTATTAAATTCTTCTTTAATCGGAAATGTTAGTAAAATATGGTTTTTAACTGTTTTTTCAACAGTAGCTTCCTCCGAAAACCACAAAGCTTGTTCTGACAGAAGTTTTAAATTTCCCCTATCTTTTGGTGTTGTTATTTCCGTATTAATTGCAATTGCAATATCATCTGGTTTCTTACCAAGCTTTTTATAACGAGAACTAGCTTCTAATTTTTCCTGCAAAGCCACTAACCTTTTTTCCAATCTTTCGTTTGCTTTTTGGTCCATACTATTTTTGAATTTTGCAAATTTTGCCATCAATCCCATATATTAGCACTCCTCTCACGTGTTATGAACAACATTTTATAGTATATTTTTAATTTGTCAACATTATTCTAATTTTTTTCAGCAAATTCACTAATCTTTTTTCCAATTTTTCGTTTGCTTTTTGGTCCATACTATTTTTGAATTTTGCAAATTTTGCCATCAATCCCATATATTAGCACTCCTCTCACGTTTTATGAACAACATTTTACAATATATTTTTAGTTTGTCAACACTTTATATTGTTTTTCTATATTATTTTTGGCACCTTTAAATTTTTTTAAATCTATGGTATTATCTTCTAAGTTTACAAGAAAGGAACGATACCATGCTCTCCGATATTGAAATAGCAAATCAAACAAAAATTGAGCCAATTACCGAAATAGCAAAAAAATTAAGTATATCCCCCGAAGAATACGAGCTTTACGGAAACTATAAAGCAAAAATAAACGATAGTGTATATGATCGCTTAAAGAATACCCCCGACGGAAAACTTATATTGGTTACGGCAATAAACCCAACTCCGGCAGGAGAAGGAAAAACAACCGTAACAATAGGCCTTGGTCAAGCTATGCACAAAATCGGTAAAAATGCGGTTATAGCACTAAGGGAGCCATCTTTAGGGCCCGTTTTCGGGATAAAGGGCGGCGCAACAGGCGGCGGCTATTCGCAGGTTCTCCCCATGGAAGATATAAACCTACATTTTACCGGCGACATGCACGCAATAACATCGGCCAACAACCTTTTATGTGCCGCACTTGATAATCACATTCATCAGGGCAACTGCTTAAATATAGACCCAAGAAGAATACTTATAAAAAGATGTATGGATATGAATGATAGGGCGCTCAGAAACACCGTTATAGGTCTGGGCGGAAAAACAAACGGCGTTCCAAGAGAAGACGGCTTTATAATAACAGTTGCAACTGAAGTTATGGCTATACTCTGCCTTGCTTCCGATATAAGCGATTTAAAGCAAAGGCTCGGAAATATTTTAGTGGCTTATAAATTTGACGGCACTCCCGTTTTTGCAAAAGATATTAATGTTCATGGCGCAATGACAGCGCTGCTTAAAGACGCAATAAAACCAAATTTAATTCAAACAACGGAAAACACGCCCGTTATAATGCACGGCGGACCTTTTGCAAATATTGCTCACGGCTGCAACTCCCTAAGAGCAACCAAACTTGCCTTAAAACTCGGAGATTACACCATAACGGAAGCAGGGTTCGGCGCTGACTTGGGCGCAGAAAAGTTTTTGGATATAAAATGTAGAATCGGAAATTTAAAGCCTTCTTGCATAGTAATAGTCGCAACCGTTCGTGCTCTGAAATACGGCGGCGGAGCAAAACTTGAAAATTTAAAAAATGAAGATATCACAGCGCTGAAAAATGGCGTTGATAATTTGGGAGTTCATATAGAAAACATGCAAAAATATGGTGTTCCCGTAGTTGTAACGCTAAACAAATTCGAAACAGACACCGCAAATGAAATTGAATTTATTAAAAAATACTGTTTGGATAAATCTTGTGAATTTGCCGTTTCGGAAATTTTTGCAAAAGGCGGGGACGGTGGGCTTGACCTTGTAAAAAAAGTTTGCACCGCATGTGAAAAAAACTCAAACTTCTCCCCTCTTTACCCCGATGGTTTAACAATCAAAGAAAAAATACTAAAAATCGCAAAAGAAATATATAGAGCTGATGGCGTTGTCTACACATTAGAAGCCGAAAAATCACTTAGTGAGATTATAAAAATGGGTAAAGAAAATTTGCCGATTTGCATTGCAAAAACGCAATATTCTATTTCAGACGATGCAAGCAAGCTCGGCTATCCTAAAAATTTTAACATAACAATCAGAGATTTAACGCTCTCGAGCGGCGCCGGATTTATCGTGGCATTAGCAGGAAATATACTAAAAATGCCGGGACTTCCAAAAATTCCTGCTGCCGAAAAAATAAATATAGATAACAATTCAAAAATTTCGGGAATATTTTAGACTTTTAAATTAAAATAATATTTAAGTCATGCGAATAATGCATGGCTTTTATGCACAATAAGCATCCCCCAGCCTAGCTGGGGGTATTTCTTTAACGGGCGAAGCCCTGTACTACTAGCCGCCTCTAAAGGA
>CALWJD010000010.1:0-30482 GCA_944380925.1 uncultured Clostridia bacterium
TTGGTAGAGCACCTGACTCTTAATCAGGGTGTCCGGGGTTCGAGCCCCCGATGGTGTACCATCTCCTACCCGCCAACTAAAGAGGTTGGCGGGAGCTTTTGTTTATTCGCTTATTTATTTTTGATTCGAATTTTGACATTTATTCTTTTTTATTTTTTGTTTCCGTTGATTTTCATTCAATTTTATGCTAAAATATTTTTACTTTCTTTCATATTTGGCTCGTTGGTCAAGCGGTTAAGACTCCGGCCTCTCACGCCGGCAACACGGGTTCGATTTCCGTACGAGTCACCATGCTTTTTATCGCTTACTTTTCCCACCTGTTCTGCTTTGTTACGGGCGGGATTTTTTGTTTTTCTTGACATTATGCGCTTTATGTGTTATAATTAAATTAAGAAACACTTAAGGGGTATTAGATGAAAAAGATTTTTTCTTTATTTTTGATTTTAGTGTCTACTCTCAATATTGGTGCGTACGCTGCACCTAATGTTAATGATAAAAAGTCTTCTAATGCTTTACTCAATCAGAAAAAATTGCAAAAAAAACATAATGATTCTGGTAATGGCTTGGGTTGGAAAATTAGCAGTGGTTTAGCTACTGCTTATGCATTAGGTTTAACGCTTTATCATTTTTGGCCGAGAGAGGCCGGTCGTGTTCAAGATGTGAGACAAGAGCAACACGCTCAAAGTGACGATTTGCATTTTTGCGATCGAGGAATAATTCAGCGCCTGGGTCCTGTGGAACGTTTTGAAGGATTGCCGGAAAATCCTGATATTAATAACATAAAAGTGGTTATAACAGGCGACAATGGCAGATACCCTCAAGGAATTGTTGACGAGGGTTTATGGAATGATTTGCTTGGTTACAATAGAGGCTATGAAAAGCGTACAGCCATTGTCGATGCGTCAAACCGATCCGGCTTGGGTGGCGGTGGCGTGGATGGTATGATATTTGGCAAAATGGGTGGTAGAGCACGCCCTTACATAAGTGCTAATCTAGAGCCCTACAAAGATAGCAGGGGCGAAAATATGCGTGATGGCTATACGGGGCAACCTGTTAGAATTGAAACCGGCGGCGCTATTATACACAGTTCGTTTGATATTGCAGATAGATATGATAATATTCCGTACGTAATACAGGCGGTAAGTCCTATGATCCATAATCGGAATGACTTTACTAAATTACACAGTGCATATTACAATGCTGTGCGACTGGCTATTGCTTGTGGCTGTAAGCGACTTTTGGTGCCTGCGTTGGGAATGAACATTTTCTTTCAACCGGACGGCACAGTGGATCCTACTGTTCTCGGTAAGGAGAGTGCGAATGTTGCGCTTGCTGCGATAAGTGATGCACGCAGCGATATGGGTAATGAAGATATTGAAATTATATTTACAGATTATGGTTCCCACAGACATCCATTTTACCAAAGATTGAGTGAATTAGGAGTTTCTCAAATATTGGCACCGGCTTAGCTTTAGAATTTTTATGTTATGTAGTATATAAGATACAAAGCCCTTGGAAACTATCCAAGGGCTTATGATGTGTATAAAAACTGTTTTATGATAGATACGCAAAATTTAACGACGAGAATGTATTAAATGGGCATGCGAGGTTACTGACTATATGGAATTATTTTTACTTTATAAAAATAAAACGGCCTCAATACGAAAAATATAGAGGTCGCTTTATATGCATGATGCAAACTAGTTTATGAACGCTTTTCATAAATAGTTTCGATTTTATTTTTTGTTGTATGAGTCTATCTTTTTTTCTATCTCATGAATCTGAGTGCCAAACATACGTGTTCTCTCAGCTAATTGATCCTGGATGCTTCTTATTGTTTTATTTACAGCAATCTTCCACTCCTGAAAATCCTCTAGTGGTTTAGAATACGAGTTTAACTGTTTTTCTATTTCTGCTGTTCTATTTTCCAACGTTCTGTCATCCATCTTTTTCTTTAGTTCAACAATTCGTTTGCCGAGCATCAAACGTACCATTTCTAGTTTATTTTGTACGCTGCTTATCGTTCTATTTACAGCAATTTTTCACCCCGGCAAATCTTTTAATGGATCGGAACCGGACATAATAGAGTCCATTTTTCTTTCTAGTTCTGTTAACTGGTCGTCAATTGTTTTTTTAGGCATAGTTCTCAACCACCTTTTCAAAATTAATTTTTCATATTTGAGTTTTTATAGGCTTTGTTCACCCCTTACCAAGCTTGATTTCGGTTTTAGAATTTCCTAAATTCTAAAAATAGCTTGCTGTCAGTAGACATATTATTTTGCATAGCGTCAAGTGATTTTGTTAAATTTTATCAAAAATTGTTATGAGTTAAAATAAATAACAGCCGTGAATCCAAAAGGTATCAAGATTATTTCACATATTGTTTTGTCTTTTATGTAAATAAAAAAGTTGATTATCGGGTAATGGGCAATAGCGTGAAGTTTTATAAGTGCTTTGGGCAAACCTTGTATTTAATAGGATTACAATCACCTGTAATATTTAAAATTTTTAATTTATTATTTCATATTCGAAAAGTTCGCCCCATTTTGCGCAAGTTTTTACCATTCTGTCAAGTATTTTGTGAATCATTTTTAAATACTTATCAAATTTATGACTTAACGTATATTCGCCAAATATTTCAACTTTATCGGCATCACATTCAAAACTTAACAAATCCCAGAAAGCATCCCAGTTTTTTCCATACCAATCGGGGAAATCAAAAGCCTTCCTGATTCTTTCATGAATCTCTAACAGAGATTCACAACCCGTTAGATCTAATTTTACTATTTTAGGTATTTCGTTAAGCCTTTTCAATTTTTTTTCCATAATTATTCTCTCCTTAAATTATTTCATAAAATGTTTCATAGTGATCATACGTTACAAATATTAATCCGTCATTTGACCAAAGTAGCCTATGTTTATTGCGTTTGCCTTCATAATAATTTATATCTGCTTCGTACCAGATTCTGTCCGGTTTATCCGGTAGGTGCTTATTTTCATTTTGATACACTCCTCTAGTTATCATTTTTCCGGGTGCGAATTTTTTAGGTGATTTTCCCCGTTTCCAACCCAAATTGCTTATTGCTTGTTCCGAGGCATAATAATCCGGTAATTTGCCATAATACTTTATCCAAAAGTCGGCTCCGTTTTCCCCGTCTTTGGTTGCATTTCCCGATACAATCGCTTCTAAAGGTATCAAAGTGCATTTGCAGTGCGTATGTGCGGGAGGCTTCAAAATGTTTTCATCGCTTAAACCATATATTTTTCCGTTTTGTTCTAAACAAATAGAGCAGGTTGTGTTTGTGATATTTGCGTGCCAATGCTTAAAGTGTATACTCGGAACAGTCCAAGGGTCATAAGTATCATCCAAGTTTTTGTAAAGAAATCCTAAGTTCTTTTTGAGCGCCGCATAGCCATAAATTTTTTTAATATCCATATTTTAACCTCCGTATTATAAAAAAGTCCTCCTATAATACGGATTAAAAGGGATATAATTTGCCTTCTCGAGCGCAATTTTTTCAAAAATTTACATCATAAACAAACAAAAAAGCCGATTACACAGTAACCGACTAGTTTTGACAATGGTACGCCCGGAGGGATTCGAACCCCCGACCTTTTGGTTCGTAGCCAAACACTCTATCCAGCTGAGCTACGGGCGCATATATCACATGTGTTTAGTCTATCACAAAATGATATATGCGTCAAGTGTAAAAAAACCTGAGTTTGTTATTTTTAAACTTACCCCTCTTTTATTTTTTTAATTGCATTCTTTTCAAGCCTTGATACTTGCGCCTGACTTATTCCTATTTGTTTTGCTATTTCCGTTTGTGTTTTTCCTTTTAAAAATCTGAGCGATAAGATATTTTTTTCTTTGCTGCTTAACTTTTTAATAGTTTGTCTTACAGAAATTTCGTATATCCAGCTCGTGTCGGTATCACTACTGCTAACTTGATCCATAACATATACCGTATCGCCTTCTTTATCCGCAAAGACCGGTTCTTGGAGTGATAGTGGTTCAACTACCGATTCGAGCGATAGAATAACATTTTCCTTAGGGATTTTCATTTCTTCGGCTATTTCTTCAATAGTTGGTTCTCTGTTATTTATTCGTGTTAAATGTTCTTTCACTTGCATGGCTTTATAAGCGGTATCTTTTAAAGATCTGCTCACCCTAATAGGATTATTATCACGAAGATACCGTCTTATTTCACCGATTATCATAGGCACCGCATAAGTTGAAAATCTAACGTTTTGATTTATATCAAAATTATCTATTGATTTTATCAGACCGATGCAACCGATTTGGAATAAATCATCTGGATTTTCCCCTCTGTTTGCAAATTTTTGGATAACGCTCAGTACCAGTCTTAAGTTGCCGTTTATTAATTTTTCACGAGCTTTTTTATCTCCGTTTTTTATGAGCTTTAAAAGCTTGTTTTTTTCCTTTTCCGTAAGAGTTTTTAGTTCGGAAGTATTTATACCGGATATTTTAACTTTTTCATATTGCATTTTCATAGCCTCCGATAAAAATAATCTTAAATATAATTTATTATCGGAAGATATCTGTTTTTTAATTCACGAATGTGCAGTTAATTTTTTAAAATTTTAAGCATAGTAATTTTATATGCTAAAAAATTTAAAATAAGAGGTGAATGGCAAGTGGGAGCTTGTTTTTTTATTTCGAAAATAAAACGTGCGTTGCGGCTTGGATTTGTTGGATTTTTGATTTTTTCTGTTTTTTGCGTGCCATCGGTTTGGGCTCAAGATATGGATATATCTGCCAAATCTGCAATTTTAATGTGCGCTGATTCGTGCAGCGTGTTATGGTCAAAAAACGAAACAGAGCCGCTCCCTATGGCAAGCACAACTAAAATCATGACGGCCCTTTTGGCATTGGAAGCAATGCGAGCGACTAAAAATAAGGAAGTGGAAATATCTGAAGAAATGGTAAAAGTTGAAGGAACTTCTATGGGACTGCGTGCGGGGGATATTGTGGATTTGACCTCATTGGCGCAAGGAATGCTGCTTTGTTCGGGAAATGATGCAGCAAACGCTGCGGCGATAGCGGTTTCGGGAAATACAGAGAATTTTATTTTTCTTATGAATGAAAAAGCAAAATTAATTGGTATGAAAGATACTAAATTTGTAACTCCTTCCGGACTTGATAAAGACGACCACCATTCAACCGCAAAAGATATGGCAGTACTTGGAGCCTACGCCATGGAAAATGAGGATTTTGCAAAAATAGTTTCGCAAAAAAGCATGAGGGTTAAATTCATAAACCCTTCCAAAGTGGTTAGCTATAAAAATCACAATAAGCTTTTAAGGCTTTATAGTGGCTGCATTGGAATTAAAACCGGTTTTACCAAATCTGCGGGGCGTTGTTTGGTTTCTTGTGCAGAAAAAAACGGAATAAGACTAATTTGCGTTACTTTAAACGCCCCGAACGATTGGGAAGACCATATCAAACTTTATAATTTTGGGTTTGAAAATACAGAAAGCAAGGTTTTTGATGACCGTGATTTAAAAATAGAAATACCTATTAAAAATTTCCCGAATGAAAAAATTATAGCATCGGGTGTTTCAAGCTTTTCGCGAACCTTTAAAAAAGGAGAAGGGTGCAGCGTTGTGCGTAGTATAGAAGCTCCAAAAATTTATGAGGGCAACGTACAAAAAGGACAAACAATCGGAAAAGTGGTATACTATTTAGGCAGTAAAGTTATAGGGACTAACGATATAGTTTCAAATTCGGAATTTATTAAAAAAGCGCCTGAGAAAAAAAGTTTTTTTGGCGGGATAGTCCGATTTTTTGAAAATCTATTTAAAAAGCAAAATTAATTGGCAGGGAAGGAATTTAAAAATTGCAACTTAAAAATTCAAAAGATGAATTAAAAAAAGAAAATAAAGCAATAGTATTACAAAAATATTTATCCATGTGTTCGGTGTGCTCAAGGAGAAAAGCCCAAGAGATGATTTTAAATTGCAGAATTAAAGTTAATGGAAAAATTGCTAAATTAGGGGATAGGGTTATTCCAAACGCCGATAAAGTTTCTTTGGATGATAAACTGATACTATTTGAAAATAAAAAGAAGTATTATATAATGCTAAATAAACCTCGCGGATTTGTCACAACTATGCAGGATGAAAAAGGTAGGAAGTGCGTTGCGGATTTAGTGCAAGATATTCCCGAAAGAGTTTATCCTGCAGGTAGGCTTGATAAGAATTCGGAGGGACTCCTCATTATGACAAATGATGGTGATTTTGCAAATAGTTTGATTCATCCTTCGAAAGACATTTGGAAAACTTACCGCGTAACAGTAAGGCCTAAAATAGCAGAAGAGCAGCTAAACGTATTGTGCAGTGGCGTTGAAGTCGATGGTAAACCCACAGAGCCTGCTGTGGTTAAAGTCCTTACGCAAGAAAAAAATAGAGTCGTTTTAGAAATCTCTATTAAAGAGGGAAGAAATAGGCAAATAAGAAAAATGTGCGAATTTGTAGGGTTGGAAGTTGCTCGCCTTAAAAGAATTTCAATCGGCGGCCTTAAACTTGGAATGCTTGAGGTAGGTAAGTGGCGGGAGCTAAGCTACGAAGAAATAAATTTTTTTAAATAGAACTTATTTCAAAGAGCTTTTTTTGCGTTTAAATGCATGGAAACTATATATTTTATTTTAGCGAAGAGGGGGATCATTCTCTTCGCTTTTTGTGTGTTTTGGTTTTGAGATTGGGGTTATAAAAAATTTTTAAAAGAGTGTTGACATTAACGCTGCGTTAATCTTTATAATAAAAAATGTGGAGGTGAAGAAATGAAAACAATCAGTGAAATATCAAAGATTACGGGCCTTAGCAAACGTGCCATCAGATTTTACGATGAGTCGGGATTATTACATCCGGCGGGTTACTCAGATTCGGGTTATAGGCTTTATGACTACAAAGCGCTGGAAACTTTGCAGCAAATAATGTTTTTTAAAGAATTTGATGTACCTCTTAAGGATATTAAAGCAATACTCGAAAACCCGAATCTTGATAAAATAGCGTTACTTAAAAGTCATAAAGCAGCGCTCACGCTAAAAAGAAATAGGCTAAACAATCTGATAAAGCTTATTGATAAAACTATAAAGAATCCAGAAACGATGAGCTTTATGGAGTTTGATTTTGCAGATATAGAAAAAACTTTAGCTGAAAATTTTGAATTTTTAAAAAACGATCCGAATCATAAAAAACAATACAACGCTATAATATCGCAATACGGAAGCTACGAAAAATTTAATGAAGTAATGATGAATGCAACGGTTGCAAATCAAGATTTGATAGTTGATCTATACGGAAGTTTAGAAAATTACCATAAATCCATGCAAAACTTACCCGAGCGGATTAAAAACGTAGAGGAGTGTAGCAACCGGTTGCTTAAGCTTTATTCAAAGCTTGCAAAAATGACAGACAAAGATGTAAGCGATAAGCAAGTTCAAACTATAATTGCAGAAATGGATAGTTTAATGCTAAAAATGGACATGGGCGGTTTTGAAGGAAAAGAAAAGGCGAGGAAGTGGTATTTAAAACAAATTCCGAAAGATCCGGAGCAAAAGAAAAAATACAAAGAAGCTTTTGCTGAAGTTAAAAAAATGCAAGATGAAAAATACGGCAAGGGGTTTACTAAATTTTTAAACAGCGCATCTGATTATTATTTAAAGAACTTAAAAAAATAAAGGAGTATTCATTTAAAATGAAAAATAGCAAAAAGAAAGTTTTATCAGTAGGTTTGGCATCTTTAATTTTATCAACAAGTGTTTTTAGCGCACGTACCAGCGCACTGGACTGGAAAATGGTAATGCCGAACGTGGTAGGCTCGGTAGTTGTAAGTTCAATTCCTAAAATTTTAGAAAAAATCTACGATGCCGCCACGTCAAATTATGATAGATTTATGACGTACAGGGATGTAGAAAAACATAAAGGCTTCAGAGCACCCCAAGAAATAATGAACAAGTTGGACGATATTGTAAAAAACAAATCAGAAATAAAAATATATGGTCAGGAAAAAGCAAAATCTCAAATGGTAGACGCTTTAAGCAGTGTGGTAACCAGAATTGACAATATAAAACGCCATAAAAGTGACGTCAAAGAGATCAGGGGAAACATAGCCTATTTAATAGGGCGTCCCGGAGTTGGAAAAACTAAAATGTGTTATGCAATCGCCGATGCATTTTTAAAACACCCTGAAAAGTCATCAATTTTTTTACATAGCGAAAGTATTACCGATGAATCAACGCTTGGCAACCAACTTTTTAAGACAGTAGGTGCAAAAGATATCGGTGAAAGGCACAAGAAAAATATATTTACCGGAAGCGATGGAATAGTTGCCAAAGAAGAAGAATCTCCGATGCTCAAACACCTTCTTAACTGGTATGATTCGGTTGTAATCATAGATGAATATGAAAAAATGAAACAACAAAGCGCAAAGCCCGGAACCACAATGATGATGGGCGGAATGAGTATACCTATTGCAGGGGCTCAGGCTACGGCTCCGAAATGTGATAATAGTGCAGATGAAGTGCTTCGTTCAATTGCCTCAACCGGAAAATATAAATTTATGAATAAAGAAATTGATTGCAGCAGAACCCTGTTTTTAATCACAACCAATGAAACAAAAGAAGAACTGGAACAAAACTTTGGTATCGGCGGTGTGAAAGGCGGCGGCGCGCAAAGACTTAATATAATAGAATTTGACGATTTAACGATAGATGCTTGCAGAGGTATTGTTAATGATTTGGTAGAAACTGTTTCAAATGTTTTGACCGATAAACAAGGATCTTTCAAAGTCAAAAGCGTAACTTTTGATAAAGAGAGCTTGGAAGCGATGGCAAACTATATTTTTAACGATAAAATCATGCAAGGACGTGCCAAAAACAAACTTGAAGATAAAATCTATAGTATGTTTTCAAAGAACATAGGTAAGGATGCAAATAAAAAAATTCAAATTACTTTTGATAAATCAAACAGCACGTTTTCTTATAAATAAACTTTTATTCTGATTGTTATAACTCCATAAGTGGTGGAGTGGCGAAACCGAGTTGTAGGGCGATAAATTTTTAAATAATATCACGAAATCATAGTGCTTTTACGTTTGAAATAGCGTAAGATACTATGATTTTTATTTTTCAAAAACAAAATAAAGAGAAGCCTATTTTTAAGCTTCTTATTTTATGTGGTAAGTTTTGTTGTTTTAATTATTCTAATTTTTCAAAAACCAATATTTTGCCGTAGTATGACTTTTCTTCTCTTCTAGAAATTAAATGTAGCCTGCAATCACTTGCCAAATTTTCTATTTGTTCTGCTCCGGCATAAAGTCTTACTTTTTTTAACCAACTTTCGATTTCGTCATCACTGAACCCATATTTTCTAAAATCCGGATACCAAGAGTTTTCTTTATCTCTGCAAATTAAAGCCATTTTTCCTTTTGGTTTTAAAGCCCTTGCGGCTTCCTTTAAAATGGTGGGGATTTCTCTACATTCATCTAATCCATTATTAGAACAGACCGATGAAAATATACCGTTGTCAAACGGCATGTTCCAAAGAGAAGTTGCTATTCCGAGTCCATTTACTTTGTGGTATTTTGCCAAAGCATCAGCTTGCTTTGCGCATATAAAATCTATGTCTACGCCCATGTATAAGTCTTTATCTGACATTCTTTGCATTAAAGCGGAGGTTCCGAGGCCTGCGCCAACGGTTAATTCAAGAATATTGTTTTCAATTTCTGCAAATATGTTATCGGTATAAAACTTCCAAAAATCAGGCCTTTGAGAATAAACAGAAGCGTGCCGCTTTGCTAAAATTTCGCCTTGCTTTGAAGTAGAGTTTTCGATAATTGATTTTTTAAGATCTTCAAAGGATATATCATCGCAAGAATCGTTTCGTCCGCCAACCCATGTGGGAGTTCCGTTTTCTTCGTAATATTCCAAGCGGCGTATAAACTCCTCTTTTGTTGGAATTTCTTTTTTTATAAATTTTTCTCTTTCGCTAAAGTACATTTCGGGATTATCGGGAAAATATTTTTTTGCTAACTCTTTTGCGTTGTTTATGGTTTTTGGAATATCCGACCAAAACAAGACCTCCGTTAAAGCATTTATTACCATTGCGGCGCCCTCCTTTTCATAAATTTTAAATCACACACGGCTAACACCATATTGTTACGCAGTGCTAATAATTTTATTTATATTTTTTAGCTATATTTTTGGATTTCGAGTATAGTACAATTTATCCAAATGTGCATTAAAGTCATCAAAACTCATGGCAATATGTCCGCCTTCTTTTGGGAGTTTGATTATATCTTTCCCTGTTTTCTCATCTTTGCCAATCACTCTTGCGTTCATTCTTCCCCAAAATTTATTGGGTTCGATAAGTCTAATATATTTTTTGGATTGTTCAACTCCAACAATAGCATAGGCATGGCGAGTGTGTACTTCTATTTTTTCGCCGTTTTTTAAGTCGTTTATTGTAAAATTTTCCTTGAAACGGCAAGATATTGCTTTTTGTTTTCCAAGTTTTCTTTCAATTGTTTTCATGATATTTTCGGAATTAAATTTGTCTTTGGCATCAGTACCCACCGTATATTCTCCCGGCGGTATTCCTGTAATGGCAAACAATGCATTTTTTGATTTTCCGCTATCTAAATACTTGCGATTTTTAATAACGTCTTTTTCATAACCTTTTTTTCTATATATGGCATACGCTTTTTCAATTAGTTTTGGCCATAGGGCGCCGTCTTTAATACTTTCCGGCATAATAACCTTTTTCTTATTTACAAGTATTATTATTTTCCCAACAGAGCCATCCGGTTTGATGTAAAAAAACCTTATTTTGATATTATCCAATTGTTCTATCTTATCGATTCCCTGGACGAAGCAATCTTTTATATCTTGTGCGTTTTTCTTTGATTTTGCCAAAGCTATTAATGATCCCATCAGATAACAATCTCCCACTCCTGCTTGTTTTACCTCTTTCGGTAGGGGAGACACCTTTGAGGGAAATATCTTAACGTTACCGATTACGGGTTGAATCGTGTGTTTTTCTAGTAACGATAACATATCTTCCGGAAGCTTTATACCTTTCGGAAATAATTTGGCAAAGTTTTGTACTATATAATTTTTAAGACATTCATCATCCAGGTCACCTTGAAAGTCCGGGTTACTTTTTAAAGATTTTTCAGCTTTTTTGATAACTTCTGCAAAAACCGGACTATGCAGTCCACGTCCTACCAGAGCATCTAAGTCATTAAAATGTTTTTCATCATTTACGACTATCAATTCGTCTTTATGTTCTAATTCATCAGCCATAATGCCAAATATATTGCCAACAAACAAATTTAATGCGCTATTTATTTTTATTATATCTATATCATCGGTTGGATTTATACCGTGCACATCTTTCCACCAACAAAAATTTCCTTCTTGCATGGATTTTCCAAAGAATTCGCTTGCATCATTAAAAAAGTCTATCAGTTTTTTATAATCCTCGAATTTGTCTAATATGTTTCGGTATGGAAAATTAAATTTCTCGATAGCCCGCCCCCACTTTTCTTCAAATGCGTTTTTGCTTTTTTCCCCTTTTGCGTAAATATAAATGAAATTATTCGCAGCATCTAATATTCTTCCCACAAAGTTACTTGCGATATCTTCGTACATGGGATTTCTTTGACGACAATTTAAAGTGGCAACGCTTATAGAAGGTGATTTATCAAACTTAACCGCAAATCTACACAAACTCTCTTTCAATTTTCTTATATTGGCTTGTACTTGGTCCAAATTGTTTTCACACAAACCTATTTCGCTTTTAAAACTTGATACTTTCTTGTCCCATTCGGCGTATGCGCCGTTAATTCGGCTTTTAAGACCCATATTAATTCACGCTCCTTTAAAATACTATTTATATGCTATAATAATTTAATGCGTGGTGTCAAATATTTTTGAGATGTTGCACGCATATTTATGACTTTGGCTGTTCAATTTAAAATAATAATTTTTAAAGAATATCGAAATCACCCAAATATTTTTAATATGAAAAATCGATTATCTCTTTCCCAAAAGCGGGGACTGATAATCGATAAAATATGTTAGATATATTTTTATTTAAATCAATATAGTATGGATAGTATGGTTTTTAACAACTATGCACCAAGTTTCGTTCTGACAAACCGATGTTTTAAGCATTCTGATGCACTTGGGCGGTCGTCAGGATCATAACGTGTCATGCGCTGTATGAGATCTAAAAGTTCATATTCGGCTTTTCTTACTTCTGGAAGTGTTGCTGTTCGGTTGTCTTTGTCCACATCCTCCATATATCGGGGTATATTTTTGAGCAATGGTTGTATTCCGTCGGACATATATGCTGTTTCATTAGCAGAATCAGCGTTGGTTTTTGCGGCATTATACATGATAAGCAGTGAGGCGCCCAAAGCGTAAATATCTATTTTAGTCATTTGTTTCAAATCCAATGGTTTTTGTGCAGTTTGTTCCGGCGCTTTATACCAAGACGTTACTTTCCACCTGACATTTGCTGAATTGGCGGATGTGGGAGCGCCTATCGGTGAATGTTTTTCTTCTACGCCACCTTCGGGAAAACCTGCATCGTCAATTTCGCCCTTTTCTATTCTTTGATCGTTATTTGGCGTGGTTTTAACATCCAAGAGACCAAAATCGCCTAGTTGCATGATCGTTTTTCCTTTTTCGTTGACGCAGGGGAATATATTATCGGGTTTTATATCTAAGTGAAGTCTTCCTTTTGCGTGTAGGGTGACTAAAGCTTTTAAAACTCCATTTGCCGCTTTTCTTATGTTTTCAATACGTTTTTTTAATTCCATGCCATCCTCTGTTTTCTCCCTAAATAGATTCCAAATATCACCTTCAGCTAATGGGGAAATAAAAATATAAGCAACTTTTGGATCTGGAGGATCATGTGGCCATAGAATATTGAGTATACTGTCTTGTTCCGATTCCCCCCTATATTTTGCTTTTAGTATTTTGCGAACATCATCTTCGCTAAACTCTTTGTAAAGCTCAGGAATATTTAGGTATTTTTCGTAATATTTTGCTTGTTTAACATATTTCTGATTCACATCTGCATTCGGTCCGCAAAGAGCTTTCGCAAAAGCCGAGAATTTTTCCCGCAATTGTCCCCAATTTTTAGGTTTTAACTTGGCCAGTTCTATTGCCGTGTATTTTTCATTTTCTATTTCTTCTTTAATGCCACTCGCTACCCTAAGAGCCACTATACCTGGATTAACCGCCGTATCAGGATGTGGACCTTTGAACACGGTGTTATAAGTACCTTGCCCTTTAAGTTTTAGCTGAGTTGAATTAACGCCTACAGATTTTAACAATTCTTTTGCTATAAGTGTTCTCCGCTCTTCTATAGACATCCTTTGAATTGTTTTTAATTTTTTACCCATGGTTTGACCACTCCTCACAATAGTAATATGAAAAATCATTTGCAAACATATTCTATATCAACTGTACAATAATGTCAATATATTTTTAAAAAATTATATGCTATTGCATAATTATTGTGCGATGCTGCCGTAAGGGGGTTGACATACAAAAAATTAGAGTAACTAAGCCTTTGTTTTGCTTTTTGTAAAAGTATAGTATTGTAGGGATAAAAGTTTTGGCTATGCTTTTTTATTTTAAAATGCTTAAAGTGTACTTGAAATATCGCAAAGATTATATCATTAGAATAAGAAAAGCTCGACCATATCGAGCTTTTTATGTTTTGAGGTAAATCAATTTGGTGGAGCAACATTATCTAAAAATGAACTCTCCGCTATTCTATCGCTTTCCTCTATATTTGATAAAAGCTTATCATCTATTGTAATGGGTTTGTCTCCAGAATTAAAGATGATAGTTATTTTATCATCGTATAGATAAACCGCGTTTACAAAGACGCTGATGAGTGCCTTCCTATAAAACAAACTATCTGCTTTTCCTTTGCGAAGTTCTGATAGAAAGAATTTAACTTCTTTATCGGTCAATGATATAGCTCCGGCTTTTTCTATCGTATATTCGTTCTTTAGAGTATCTGATTCTGTGTTGAGTCGCTCAATTTCAATATACAAAGATTTTCTAACACTGTCAATTTCACACTCAGCAACAGCATCCATAAGATTTCGCTGTTTGCGTTCATTATCCTTAATAAGCTTTTCAATGCGCTTGATATTAGAATTATCTTTTTCACGCTCACAAAGCGCCACAACTTCACGAGTTATCTTATCAATATTTTTAGGAGTAAGCTGTCTACGGCATTCCTCAATAACTAAGTTTTCAATGTAATCTTTGCGAGTAATCTTTTTCTTGCATTGCTTTTTAATCATATTCTTACACGCATAGTAATAATGAGATTTGCCCGACTTTCCTGTGCCACCGTAGCCTCTCATCATTTCTCGGCAGTAACCACAAAATAACTTTGTAGTCAATAGATACTCTTGTTTTGCCTTAGAGCGCGCAGGAGCTTTGTTATTTTTAGTCATAATCTCTTGTACTTTATAAAATAAATTCTCCGAAACAATTTTTGGCATACCGCCGGGGATTTCCTTGCCTTTATAAGTGTAAATACCGATATAACGCTTATTTTTAAGTATATTTCTCAGGCTGTTCTTATTAAAAGTGACTCCACGAGACGTCTTGTATCCTTGCGCATTAAGTGTATCACAAATTTGTGTAACTGTATGTCCATTTGCGTACATTTCAAAGATTTTTACCACAACAGGAGCGGTTTGTTCGTCCACTATGAAATGTTTATCCGGTGCAATTTTAAATCCGAGAGCAATATTGCCGCCAGTAGAAAGGCATTTTTCAGCATTTATATCCATGCCCCTACGAATTTTTTGAGCAAGTTCTGCACTATAGTATTCTGCCATACTTTCGAGCAAACCCTCCACCAATATTCCGCTCGCATCATTTGTTATGTTTTCGCGAGCGGACAATACTCGGACCCCATTTTTCTTGAGCCTCGCTTTATATGTTGCACTATCATAGCGATTACGAGCAAAACGATCAAGCTGGTAAACAATAACATATTCAAAATTATGTTTTTCACTGTCATCGATCATTCTCAGAAAATCTGGCCTTGCATCTGTTGTACCTGATATTGCCCGATCGATATATTCGCCAACTATAATATAATTATTTTTTCGTGCAAACTCGTAACAAGTTTTCAATTGCCCTTCAATGGATTGCTCTGTTTGACTATGAGAAGAAAAACGGGCATATATTACAGCATTCATTTTTTACCCTTCTTTTTGGTAAATTGTTTCCATTTTTCACAAATGTCAAAACACGAGTTTATATTTTCTGTTGATGGAGTGGATTTTATTTTGTCAAAATATGGATTCACTTCATTTAAAAATTTATCGATATCATTTTTGCCTCCATAATTGTAAAGATAATTATATATTCGTTTTTTTAATCTCCGAAGTTGCTGCTTGGTATCTTTCACTGCATCTTTACAATCCCGGTGAGTGTAATTTCTCACTTGGCTTTTTCTATGGCAATATTTTTGTTTTAATGTACTTGTAAAAAACAATCCACCACAATGTACGCAGAAATTTGGTTTTAGGTTGTGCAAAATAACTTCGTTAGCAAGAGTGATATAAAATTCTATATCGTTTCTACATTTGTAACTTCGTGTGTTTTTACTTTTTTTATATTTTAATAAATCATCCTTTACGTTTTCAACTAAATCCGGTATAATGGCTGGCCTCCAAAATTCAAGACCATCTTCACCGTTGAAATAATTATCTTGGTGTGGAACTATAAATTGCTTAAACCCGTTTTTCACCAATAAAAATCTCAATTCATCTATAGATAATTTTTTTTCAAAATTGTATTCAAAAAATTCACGTAAGATTTTTTTTAAAGATAAAAACTCGCCTTTTAAAAATTTGGGATTTTCCATAGTTTGTCTATTCATAGATGTGCCTTTAATAAGGTATAAGGCATTTTCAACTGAGTTTTCAATTTTCGCTTCCATCTTTATTGAAAATCCACCATTTTGATTAATTGTTACAGCGCCTTCTTCAAAAGCATTATTTACGCGATTATTAATCCAATTTGCTAATTCTTTTCCAGTAAAAGTCTCGTTAACTACACCTTTTTTACCCTCTTCTTTTAATATGTAACTGTCCTGGTTATTAAGAAAAGTTAGTTCTATAATATTGATCATCTCCAAATGTTTCATTTCAATTTCATTATAACACACACATTTTGACTCTGTAAATAACATTGAATAAAATTTATGATTTTAGTATTGCTGGCAAGACACAAATTCAACTTTACTAAAAGGGTTACCAAAATATGAAGAAACTTCTGATGACAGATGAACAAGCAAAAGAATTTGCAGGACTTATAATTAATGAAATCAAGCCTTATATATCCTCTAACAAAGAAAAATACAAAGAATTTTTAAAAAAATATTTTACTACGTGGAAAGGTGAAAAATTTGAAAATGGAAAAATATAGATATAGTCGATTCGTGGAAAATCCGTTCGATGATATAAAGAGTAAGCTTAATATTATGGAAGTAGCGGAGTATTACGGAATAATTATAGTACCTGTAAATAAGGCGATTTGTCCATTTCACGATGACCATCATCCAAGTCTTAGTTTTAAAAATAATAAATTTAAGTGCTTTGCGTGTGGGATTGGTGGTACAGCAATCGATTTGGTGATGAATATGTTTAATGTTCCGGTATTTGGGGCTGCTAAAAGATTAAACAAAGATTTTAATTTGGAAGTGTTTGAGCCGCTTGATAAATTTGAAATTTGCGAATTGAAAAATAGGAGAGAAGAGCGGATAGAAGTTAACGCTGTAATACAATTATTTGATGTATGGCGAGATTACATGGAACAGTGGTTTTTTAAAGTGTTTAAGCTATTTAAAAGTATTAAGAAAAATTTTGTGCCCAGAGATTATCAGCAGCCATCTAGCCTTTGGATTATGGCTCTCAATAATATAGAACATATCGAGCAAATCCTTGAGATTTTTGCATCAAATGATCGTGAAAAAATACTTGAAGAGTACACTAACATTAAAAATTATCAATCACAATTGTTGGATTATATGGAGAGGTTTTGAGGTTGGAACGGAGTTTTATAAATAAAATAAAAAGCAGTGAGTTTTTTAAGGATTATAAAAAGAAAGTAAAAAAAGCCTCTGAATTATCAGAAGTCGTAGACGATAAGACTATATCAGAAACAGAAGAAATCCACGATATTGATAAGTGGGAGAAACCCATTTTGTTAGATAATTTAGGTATGCCGGATTTTCCTATTGAATGTTATCCTAATGAAATATCGGAATTTTTAAATGCACTTTCCATCAGTACACAAACCTCACCAGAAATGAGCGGTATTTTGGCACTGGGAATACTTGCAGTATGTAATCAAGGCAAGTTTGTAGTAAGACTAAAACCGGAATATTTTGAGGCGCTCAGTCTTTATACTGTAGCGGTAGCGGATCCCGGTGAACGTAAAAGTGCAGTAATCAGTATTGTTAGTAAACCGATTTCGGATTTCGTGAAAGATTATAATATAACTTACAAAAACGAAATAGCAAAAAGCGAAGCTACATACAGAAGTTTGCAAAAACGTCTTGAAGAGACTGAAAAAAATTTTGCGAAGGGTAAGGCCTCGTTAGAAGAGGTTGAAAAAGAAACTATAGAATTAACAAATTTTAGTCCACATTTAAAATTAAAGATAGCATTAGATAACGCGACAACTGAAAAACTAGTGGATTTAATGCAAGAGCAAAACGGTAGGATTGCAATTATAAGTTCTGAAGGCGGTATTCTTAAAAATTTTGGTTCTGATTATAAAAAAGATATAGATATAGACCCTTACTTAAAGGCGCACGATGGGGATTCTATTAGTTTTGAACGTATAAATAGGCCGGCGAATTATATAGAAAATCCGGCCTTGTCGATAGTAATAGGAGTTCAACCCGAGAGAATAAAAAAGTTTTTAAATAATGAAGAATACAAAGAATGTGGATTAGTTGCAAGATTTTTAATTATATTCTGTCGTTCTACTCAAGGATATCGTGATATTAATCCACCATCGATACCACAGCACGTATTCGAAAATTATGATAATTTAATTAAAAAGATGCTTAAAAGAACCGCTAAAAATAAAGATATTTTTCTCTCGAAAGAAGCTAAAAATGCTTACTTTGATTTTCAAATCATGGTTGAGAAAAAGTTAATAGATGAATGGTACAGTATACGAGATTTTGCATCAAAAATTCCTGGCACCATGCTACGAATTGCAGGGCTTTTGCACTGCGCAAAAGTTGAAAATCCCGAGCAAGAAAATATTGATAAACAAACTGTAGATGATGCTGTTAAAATATCGCTATGTATTATTAGCCATATTGAAAAAGTTTATCAAGTTAACTGTAAAACAAGTATTTTTTTTGATGTGAAATATGTTTTGAGTCGCATAAATAAAATTGAAAGCTTGGAATTTGATAAACAAGAGCTTTATCAAATGTGTAAGGGTAGAATTTTAAAATCAGAGTACTTAGATGAGTGTTTGCAAATCTTGCAAAAATATAACTATTTAAAGATAATTACTATTTCCACAGAAGGAAGGCCAAAACAAAAAATAATTTTAAATCCTATGATAAAAGATACCTAAAACACCTAAAAGGTTATAAAAACAATATGAAGTTATACTTTTAGGGCTTTTAGGTATAAAAATTGGAGGAGTTAAAAAATTTATGAACAACGAAAATATTAGTATAGGCAAGATTAAGAAAGATAAGGTTTTAAACGCTCTAGTTAATTTAAAAGATATAACTGAAGCGGCTAAAAACGCAAATGTTAGCCGCAAAACAATATATTCCTACTTGAAAAACAGGGATTTTATAGAAGCATACAATAACCTAAACCGTATTCAGATGCGTGAAATAATAGAGAAAATCACTGATGGAGCGGCTATATCAGCGGATTATTTAATATCCGCTATAAATGATAATTCCGTGCCAATTAATGTAAAAATTCAGTTATGTAGTCGTCTTTTGACGATCTATACCAAGTTTATTCCAATAGAAGAAAATATAAATGCGTCAACTATAAAAGAAAGTGAAAGTGTACATTTTGATATATCTTCTATTTTCAAAAATATTTAATGTAAAACTACTGACCGCCTTAAATAAACAAATTTACACACTTTGTAACAGATTTTGTGCGAGCTTTAAAAGATATCTATTCGTATAGATTTGTATTTTTTGTGGCGACAACAAAATTACCGCATAGATCTGCCGTCTATACGGAATTCGTTCTGTAGTATAACTATATTGCCATTACTCCTTCTGCGAGATCTTTAGATACAAATGGAATAAAGTAAAATGGTATCGTTAGAAGCTTTTGCTCAAGATTATAACCGTAATTGTTTTTTGAAACTTTTATAGCATATTCAAATTTATTATGGTTTGAAAATTTTTCGAGGGAGTTAAGTGTGCCTCGGCCTTTTTTAACATCAATCGGATAGAGTTTATTTCCGGATTCAATAATAAATTCCAGCTCAGCAGATGATTTCCCACGCCAATAGAATAATTTGTGCTCTTTTGCAATCAATTCGTTGGCAACAAAATTTTCAAAAAATATTCCTGATAGGGTATTTTCTCTTTCACTAGATACGAATGATGCAGCATTTATACCGCTTTGATAAGAAAACATACCAATATCACCGAGAAATAAACGAAAACTATTTTCGCTATCTGGCATAAGTGGCATTGTAATATGTTCTTTCAATTGGAAAGATTGGTTAACTACGTGTGCCATTGTGAGCCACTGAATAGATGTTGCAAAATCTCGTGTTTTGCTTTTTTCTTCAATTAAGCCCGGAGAGAAGTTTTTAGACTCTTTGTTTAATTCTTTATAAATATTTTTAAATAATGTGCGAGAACGAAGGATCGCTTCCTGACTGGCCTGATAAAGTTCCATGTCGGAAAGGTAATTGTCATACAAAACTTTAAGGATCTCTCTTGATTCGAGAAGATTTTCTCCACTAATATAGGCTTCTACCGCTTCAGGCATCCCGCCTACAAGCAGATACTTGTAAACCTGTTCCATGGCAAGCTTATGAATGGAATCTTCTAACGGTTGTTTGTCTTTATATGCTTTCTTAATCGTGTTATAAAGCATTTTATTGCTGTTCATCAGAAATTCATCGAATGTCATGGGGTAAATCGTTATTTGATTGATCTTTCCCACGGGAAAAAGAAATTTTTCGCCATTTTTGAATCCTCTTTTGTGCGTTTCACGTTGGAGTTTAATTCTTACCATGGAACCGGTCGCAATAACAGGGATTTCTCGATAATCTTGACAAAAGTATTTTAATGACGAAATTATATTGGGACATTCTTGCACCTCGTCAAAAATTAGCAAAGTCTTTTCGTTTATTTGTTTTCCTTTGCGCAGTGAAATGTACTCTATAATTTTCTCTGCATTCGCGGTCTTTAAACAAAACTCGCGAATTTCGTCCTCTTTTTTGCAGTCTACATAAATATAACTATTTTTATAGTATGTTTTCGCAAAAATCTCTTGAACAAGGTAAGTTTTTCCAACTTGTCTTGCTCCCCAAACGATTAATGGTTTTTTGCGTTTATCATTGTTCCATTTTATTAACTTTTCCAGTGCAATTCGCTCCATATATATGCCCCCTATACCTAATGAGCAGATATTAACATAACTTGCACCAATTTTCAAGTTATTTTAAAAATTATTTGCACCCATAACGATTTATAAAATGGTATTATTTGTACCTTATTTTAATAAATTAAGACACTCTTTTATTTTGGATACTATTCTTTGTTGTTCAGCAATTGGAGGGAGAGGTATTAATAAACTTTTTATACGCATAATTGCTAATTTTGGTTGACCTACTTTAGTTGTAGCTTCTGTAATTTGATTTTGTATCGCAGCACTATTCATCATAAGTTTTACATAATCATTATCCAAATCATAAGTTATAAGTTTATTTGCATTCTCAGTTAAGTTTGCTCCATCAAATTCAATTGGTATATTCCCAACTTTTCCAATAGTTCCAGCGACCGTTATATATAAATCATCACAAGAAATTGTGTATCTTTTGATCTGTTCATATACTTCATTAGTGATATAATGTACATCACTATTTGACACACTTGAATTTTTCATATCGGTAACTCGAATATATTTGTGCCCTGTATCTTCTGTTACTAATTTTTGTCCAGCAGGTATTCTTTTTCCACCATAAACGGACATAGCATATGATAGTCTACACCATGCCCAACTTTGTGGAATTTCAAAGGGAATTTCATTATCAATGCAGACTTCTTTACCATTTTGAAACTTCTCATAATATGAATTATCAGAGCCACGGTAAATAAATGATTCGTTCTTATCTTTTTTGAGCTTGCCGGATTTAATTAGTTTTTCTTTTTCTGCACGAATACGCTTTATTAATTCACTTGCGGGTTCGTCATCGGGATTTTGCTCCACTAACTTGCCTTGAATAGCGTATTGTAAAATTGATTTTTTCAATTGACCGCTTATTGAAGTATTTATCGAATTAATCTTTTCATAAAGTTGATGATAATTTTTGATATAAGGTTCAAGTTCTGCTACCTTGTTAATTATTCTCACTTGTTCCTTTTCTGGAGGTAACGGAATTAGCATATTTGAAAGATTTTTATTTTTGATCCCTTTAACTGTCAACCCTTGCGATTCGATTTTTGAGTTCTTATAGTAATATGCAATATAAAGGTTATTAACTGTTTTTGGCATAATAATTCCTCTTAAATCTTGATTAATCGCCATATCAGTATTATTTATCACGACTTTGCCTAATCCCATTCGAGTACAAATAATCAAATTTTTTTTAGGGATAACATTTGAAGAACTATTTTTTAAACCTTCAACTGTAATTTTGTCTATGGTTTTATCTATATAAAAACTATCTTTTGACAAATCCTTTACGCTTGCCCATGAAATTTCGCCATTCCAATAGTTCGCATTGGATTTTGATGGCGTTCCGCCTCCAATATTAGCCAAATAAATAGAATTAAATCTACACCATTTCCACCCTTTAGGTATTTCAAAAGGAATCTCATCTTCGATGCATTTAACTGTCTTCCCAACTTTCTCATAATGCTGATTATCGGAAGGATCGATGTAAATCTCAGAAATAGGCTCTTTTTTGATTTTGCCTTCCTTCATCATTTGCTCTTTTTCCGCTCGTATTTTGGCAAGCAAAACCGAAGCAGGTTCGTCATTTGGGTCTTGAGGCACTAACTTTCCCTGCACCGCTTGCATTAATATAGAGTTTTTTAATTCTTGTGCCGTCATGCCTACTTCTCTCCTAACATTTTTGTTATCTCAGCAAGCACACTATCTATTTTTGAGTTTAATTCAGCACGCTCTTTTTGATATTTATTTATCAGTTCCATCGGCTCGAGAATTTCTTCATCTTCGTGCGGAAAACCACATAAATCAAGGTTATAGTTGTTGTCCGCTATTTCTTGAACCGTATACTTTTTTGATTTCGGATTACCATCTTGCTCGATTTCTTCTCGATTACTCCACCAATCAAACACAGGTTGAAAATGTTCGATTTTCATAGGTTTTGTTTTCGAAAAGTTTTTATAGCCTTCCGGCATATCCAAACGATAAAACCAAACTTCATCCGTGGTCGATTTATTATCGAAAAATAGAATGTTTGTGGTTATGGAAGTATAGGGAGCAAACACACTATGAGGCAGTCTAATTATAGTATGAAGATTATGTTCGTTTAAAAGCTTTTTCTTAATATTAATCTTTGCATTATCTGCACCAAATAAGAACCCATCGGGCAAAATTACCGCTGCTCTTCCATTTTCTTTCAAACGATACATAATAACAGACATAAATAAGTCTGCGGTTTCTGAACTCGCCAAATCATCAGGAAAATGATTCTTGACTGTCAAATCTTCAGAACCACCAAAAGGTGGGTTCATAAGAATAACATCAAATTTATCATCGTCCGTGTAATCTAAAACATCATGTGCCAAACTATTGGCATGATAAATTTTTGGAACATCAATATCATGTAACAAGGTATTAGTTACGCATAGCATATACGGGAATTGCTTTTTTTCGATTCCATATATGGAGTTGACATATTTGGCATGGTCTTCTGTAGTGTTTTGTTTTTTCTTTTCCAGCTCTTTGAGCCAGCTTATAATAAATCCACCTGTACCGCAGGCAAAGTCGGCCATTCTCTCGCCAATCTGTGGGTTAATCATTTGTGCCATAAAATCTGTTACAGCCCTCGGCGTATAATATTCTCCCGCTGAACCTGCACTTTGCAGACCTTTTAAAATGGACTCGTAAATATCTCCGAAAGCGTGTGTTTCTGCATAATCGCCAAAGTCTATTCCATCAATAATATTTATAACTTGGCGGAGGAAAACACCATCTTTCATGTATTGGTTAGCATCTTCAAAAACCGTTTTTACAATCGCTTTATTGATTGAAGTATTAGCATCAACATTTATATTCTTTAAAGTGGGGAATAAAGTATTATTAACAAAATCAAGCAATTTGTCTCCCGTCAAAGCGGTACCTTTTAGGTCATCAATTGCCCAATTTTTCCATCTGCATTCATCAGGAATAATTGATTTGTAATTTCCATCAATTTCCCACTCGTCTTCTTTTGCATCATACACTTTTAAAAATAGTATCCATGCTATTTGTTCAATTCTTTGTGCATCACCGTTAATTCCTGCATCTTTTCGCATTATGTCTCTTAATTTCTTTACAAAACTTCCTAAATCACTCATCGTTTGTTATCCTATTCTATAAATCTCATATTCTAATTCTTTTAATGTTTCTTGATACTGTTGGCTACCCCCAAAAGCAGCAGCAATTTTGGTGGGTTTCCCGTATTTTCTGAATGGGTCAAGTTTCAATACCTCGGCACTCTCGATTTCTTCGATTCCTTCATTTTCATATTTTTCGAGTAATGCCTCTAACACTTCTCTTGCAACACCACTATATTTATGTAGAAAGTCTCTCTTTTTTACATTTTCGGCACGCTCTTTTCTTGTGAGCGGTTTTTGGTCAAATGCAATATGTATAATGAAGTCAAAGTCATCGACTGATGTCATATTTTGGTCGCTTTTTAATTGTTCCAAATCTATGCCACGCTCTTGCAGTTCTTTTGAAATCGCTTCTTTTTTGTTTTCGGTAGACCATTTTCTAATAAAGTTTGCAAGCGAAGAATAAGTACCCAGTATATTCTCACGAGTATAATCCACGATATTTTCTTGACGAAGTAGTGTCCCGTCTTTATCATAAAAGGAAACAGTTTTTTGAGTAACTATAACTTGGCATCCGTCTTTATCTATAAGTGGAGTAGGGGGTGTATCAATTGGGTAAGGAGTATCGTCAATCTGCGTGTCAGAGGACTCTTTATTGCGTTTTGTACCAGTAGCGTTAGGGTTAAAGCCATTAACCTGTTCAACGGGACCGTCCCAATCAGGGTCAGCAAACAATCTTGAAACGCCTCTAAAATCCATTACCGTAAAATTCAGTTTACCTTCTTTTTCACGAATGCGAGTTCCACGTCCGATAATCTGTTTGAATTGTGTCATTGAATTAATATTTTTATCAATGACGATGAGCTTTGTCATTTTACAGTCTACTCCAGTAGAGAGCAAGTCGGAGGTAGTTACGACCACCGGATACTTTTCGCTTGTAGAGATAAAGTATTTAAGCTTGCGCTTACCATAATCATCACTACCTGTTATTCTGACTATATAATCGGGGTTCTTCTTAACCATATCGCTATTGTGGTTTATAAGTTTGGTTCGCATTCTGTCCGCGGCTTCTTCCGTGGGGCAGAATACAATTGTTTTTTGCATTCGGTCTGTAGCTTTAAGGTACTCCGTAATTTGTTTTGCTACCTCATTTGTTCTGTCATCAATTATAATATTGTAATCATAATCAGAATTGTTGTATATGCGGTCTTCTATTTCATTTCCGTAATAATCTTTTTGCCCTGCCCGTGGTCTCCAGCCATCGCTTATATTTGTCACAATATTAATAACTTTGAAAGGCGCAAGAAATCCATCTTCAATGCCTTTTTTTAGGCTATATTCATACACGGGTTCGCCGAAATAATTTATATTTGATGTATATTTGGTTTCCTTTGGTGTTGCTGTCATGCCAATTTGAGTAGCATTACTAAAATAGTCCAGTATTTTTCTCCAACGGCTTTCTTCCTTAGCTGAGCCTCTATGACACTCATCTACAATTACCAAATCAAAAAAGTTGGGGTCAAACAATTCAGAATAGTGTTCTTCACTATTATCTCCGACCATTTGTTGGTATAAAGAAAAGTAAACTTCGTGAGATGTGATTGTCCTCTTATCATCTTTTGCAAAATTTATTTTATGTATAACTTTTTTAAGTGGTGAAAAATCCTGATGTATAGATTGATCAACTAAAATATTTCTATCAGCTAAATAGAGTATTTTTCTCTTTAAGCCGCTCTGCAATAATCTATATACGATTTGAAAAGCGGTGTAAGTTTTTCCTGTCCCCGTGGCCATGACAAGCAGTAATCTTTTTTTGCCCCTTGCAATAGCTTCAACAGTACGGTTGATTGCATTTCTTTGATAGTATCTTGGGGGATAAGTGTTTTGGCTTGTATAATAAGGCTGATTTAGAATTTTGGTTTCGTTTGGGCTTAGTCCATCACCATTATGTATTTCGCCTTTAAACCTTGATATCAACTCATCTTCAGAAGGGAAGTCATCCAGTGATAAATTTTTCTCTTTACCCGTAAGAAAATCGTGTTCTACAAAACCGTCACCATTTGAGCTATACGCAAATGGAATATCTAGCATCTGCGCATAAGTAATTGCCTGTTGCATTCCATAGGAAATAGAATGATTATTATCTTTTGCTTCTACGACTGCAATTGGTTTAGAATCATTTAAATAAAGCAAATAATCTGCTTTCTTAGGTCTCTTACGACAAGCCATATTCCCTCTAATATCAATTTGTCCATCAGTAATTTTGGCTTCCATTTTTATACGACTCTTATCCCATTTATTAAGAATTGCCGGGGTTATAAACTGAAATTTTATGTCTTCCTCGGTCATTTCTTTTTTACTCGTTATATTCATGTGTTTTACCCTTCCTTCATAATTATTAGGAAATTGCTACTCGAAAAAATTGTGTATATTATGTTTGATTAATGTTGCACTGTTAATTTTTCCTTCTTTACAGTGAACGTCTATTTGCTTTTGAGATGCGTTCCATTTTTCCGTAGGCCGAGTTGATGTTAAATGATCCATTTGATGTCCTTTGATAAAAATCAACGATAGTGTACTTTATTATATTCGACAAAGCAAACATTTTCAACATAAAACAAAATTTTTGTTATTAAAAAGAAATAATTTGTGCATAAAATCAAATAAACTGTTGTGTGGAAGTGAAATAGTTTTCATTTTTAAAAATGCAAAATTCAAAAAATATAAAAAAGTTAGCCGAAACCATTTAAAAACGATTTCTGAAAATATATAAGCCCTCAGAATTACAGAGGGCTAGCTTGTATTAATGGATATGTTTGTTTATGTCTAATTACTTACACACTAGTGCAGATTTAAAAATCGTGCTATTGTAGATATTTTTGCGGTATATCATATGTGGGTTTATTTGCCTTGATTTTTTTTAATTCCTCTTGGGCGCTTACAATTTTCCTATCGTATTCTAAAACAGATATTTCTTCTTCTACTTTTTTAAAATTTTCAGGAACCGGTTGAGTTGCCAAAAAGTGCAATTTTGAAACAATTTCTTCAGCATATTGTAAAGATGTTTTATAATAACTGCTTGATTGATCCACAGTATGATTTAATAAAATAACTTCACTTTTAAAACCGTTAATATCTATAACAACACCAATGTGATTACATGTGGGTATAGAATTCGAAACCGATGTACCATTTGTTACCAGCTCTTTTTTTGTTGTCCTTTTACCCATGGCTGCCCCCACGATTGCCCCAGGTACATTAAACAAAATCCCCCCGACCAAGGCTTTACCTACTGAAATGTGTTTTTTAGATTTTCCTTTTTCTTTTGTAATTACTTTATCAGTAGTAATAATTCTATATGAATCTTGTTTATTTACCTCTGCGGCTCTTATTGCACTGAACAAATGTTCTGTTTGATTAATTCTTATTTTTCCTTCAACAAGATTGTATTCCAAATTTTTGCCGCCTGCTGTTTGCCATCTGTTATTAGAAAGTTTCTGTATTTCATTTTTTCTGGCATTTTTTAAAAATTTGATTTTGTCTTCTGCGTTTTTTATGTTCTTAAAGTATTTATTATCTTCAGTTTTATGAATATGCATCATTACCTTATCATGAAATATTGGGTCATATTTAAATTTTATTTTTTGAACTTCTTCTTTACTTAGTTTGTTGCCGTTTTGTTTTTCCAATTTTATTGCTTTACCTAATAATTTAGAAGTTAAAAACTTTTCTCTTTTTTCATTTTTTAGCAAAAGGTTTTTAAAACCAATGAGCGTTATAAATATACCGGGTATTATAACGGCCAAACTGCCAAGTCCAAAATTACACATTAACATCAGTAATCCTAATACTGAGATAATAGCGCCGATAATATAAAAAAGTGTGCCACTTTTCAATAGGATACGGTTTTCTTCTTTTTTCGATAGCTTTTTTACAGCGTTTCTGTCAAATGTCATGTTGTAACTCCTTTGCGATAAGTAATGTTTTATAATTATATTATAATATAAATTACACTTTCACACAATGTTTTTTTAAAGAATAGAAAATAAAGTTTCTGATAGTATGGAGAGCTTAGCCGTTATAAACGTATATTTCGGTTAGATTTGAATTGGTAATACCTTGTGTTTGTCAGGCTATAAAAATCGATTTTTAACGTTTTATGAGGTGATTTTTTCCGGACTACAAAAAAGACAGCCTTCCATGATTGGAAGACAGTCTTTTCTAGGTAGATATTAAAACCAAATTGTAACAGCAAAACCATTCTTGAAGTAATGGGTGTTCATTTTATACTCTGTTGGCATAAGCTTGTCATTTGTATACAATGTACTTTCCCATTACTACTGGGTTTGAAGGGGGTTGCGTTAAAAATTATATATTAAAATCTGAACCATCTACCAAATTAACCTTATTTTTTATTATTTTATCATGCACCTATGATTTTTACAATGGGTGCATCTATAAAAAACTAAAATTTATAATCGTTACATAAAAATAGTAAACGTTACAGTAGCGGAAGTAATCGTTACATAAAAATATTAATCATTACAATTTTGCACCTATATTTTAATTACGAAAAACAAATTAAAAAACTATTTACGTCAAATTTAATTTTGCAAAGTGATATAGGAAGACAATATCGTTCATATTCGTACCATAAATATTCGAAATGTAAAGGAATAATAGTTTCAGCGTCTGCCTCATAAACAACGAGTGACTATGCATGTACTGAAAATTTTTATAATATTTTTAAAATGGAATGCTCATATTTAGAAAAACCTAGAACTGTCTCATAGGTATATCGAATCATTGATAATTTTATATCTTATTACAATAATTTAACAATTACAGATGATGGTTATACTCCTTCCGAAATAAGGTAAACGTCATGTTAAAGTGTTGTTGAATTTAGTTTAGAAATATTTATTAAAAATTCTAACACTAATTTTGGGCTTAGATTTATTATAAAAATTAGTGAATATATTTTTTACTTTTAAATTAGATTATTTAATTTTCTATAATGCTAAAAATTACAGAGGATTTATTTTTTAATTCGTAATGTCCATTTTCTCTTGGGCAATACCTTAGTGTATTTTGTGAAAATTTTGTTGCATTTTCTTTTTTAGTGATTTTTATATAATAAGCTGTTAGAACCATGCAATTCAAAACTTTTTCTAAACAAAAATTGCTCTCAGACATTGAAATAAGTTCTTTACCGCCTGGTGTAGTTATATAATTACCTAAAGTTTTAAAATAATTCAATAGATATGAATGATAACTGTAAGTACTTGTAAATTTATTATATATGTTATAAGCCAGTGCGTTATATACAAAACTATCTATAACTATTCCGCTTAGATGGTAGCTTGAAAAATAATTATCACGAATGTATCGCATATACTTGCAAGTATTAATTAGAAGGCCATCAGTATCAAAGTTTTTTGTTTTTATGGCTTCCTGTTCTATCTCCGGTTTAGTAGAAAGCCACCTACCTCCCATGTTAGAATCTGGATACCTGTAAGTCATATCATATTTTCTAAAAGCAGGCAAAATTTCAAATTTTATATTATCACTGAATTCAATTATTACAACTTGCCCATCAGCTCTAACATTACTTGTAGGGTATATTGATAATATGTTTTGGCGAACAGCTTGTAATAGCCTCGATTGGCTATTCCCTTTAATGGTATTGAAATGTATATATTCACTTTCTGGGAGGCAGACCAAGATGTCAATATCGCTTGTTGATATTGCCGTTTCCCTGCCGTAAGATCCAACATACAAACTGTTTTTTGTATCACTAGATATGCCCCAAAATTTTTCATTTATCAATTTAGTAACTGTTTTGCACCTTTTAGAAATAGTATTAGTAACACTTTCATTCATGTTGGGTATAGTCCTTTTATATCTTTTTACTATTATATTCATTTGGGCAATTTCTCCTTATGTAAAGATGATGGTAAAAAACCATCAATTTCTTCATCTGAAAACTTGTTGTCTTTTGATATATTTAAAGCTTGCTTTGCAAGTTTAACTGCCTTTTCTGTAGTAATGGGTGCATTTTTATATATTTTATTCTTTTTGCTTTTCAGTTCGTTATATGTTTTTTCTAAATCAGCTATGCTATGATTAGCTGAATTTTTAATATGCATTAGTAAGGATTCAAACTCATCTTTTAATTCTAAAAGTTCGACTGCTGTTTTTTTGTGGCTTTGTATACGAGCATTTAAATCATTAGATTTGAGATATAAATTTATTGCCGTTGATATAAAAGATACCAAAACGGAAGTAATCTTAACCCAAGACTGGTCAACGAATATTGCTGAAGACACACCAGCATAGGTCAAGGCTGAGGTGATTACCCCAGCGTTTTTCATAAATTCAGATTTTTTATAATATATATCAGCTTGTTTTTCGTGTATTTTATGAGTCCATACAATACCTGCAAACGTCTTTCTGACATTATCGTTAAGTGTTTCGTAATCACTTTTCAAAATTTAATTCTCCTTTTGGTATAAAAATTGACGAATTATGTAGTTGAATCAGAATATTTTTCAAAATTTTCTACCTGTTTCATTACTTTATTAAATGCTCATGTACGGTAAGGAAGCAAGCAACCGAAAACAAGAGATAGACCGCCAGCACTACACTATTCCGAACCA
>CALWJD010000011.1:0-23906 GCA_944380925.1 uncultured Clostridia bacterium
GCCCAGAGATATCTTGGCAGTGGGTATAAATACAAGGAAATCAAAGATTTGAACGCTTTAAATTCCGACATGATATATGCCGGGCAAACACTAAAAATACCAAAATAAAATAAAGGAGATACATTTATGAATAATGATATTTCAAAAATCGCCATGACTGCTATGCTGATCGAAGGCATAATTACTTATTTAAACGATTTCTTAGTTTCGGGAATAACTCCATGGCAAATAATCGTAAGCCTTGTTTTGGGGGTAACAATAGCTGTGGCATACAATTTTGACCTTCTTAAACATTTCGGAATGCAGTCGGGTATCCCCTACATTGGCTGCATTTTAACGGGGATACTGGTTTCAAGAGGTTCAAACTATGTTTGTGATTTAATCGGCAAATTAAGTAATTTTTAGGAGCAAATATTTATGACAGAACTCGAAAAAATGCAAGCTATCACTTTAAAAGGCAAAGGTAAAGGCTACAAAGTGATAGCCTCTTTGCTATCTTTATCCGAAAATACAGTCAAATCATTTCTTCGAAGAGAATATAAAGAGGAAAAATTCTGCAAAAATTGTGGCAAAACTTTAAATTTAATTCCAAATAAAAAGCCAAAAACATTCTGCTCATCATCTTGCAGAATAAAGTATTGGCGTAAAAAGAAAAGAGGATTTCATGACGATATCAAATCAGCAATTTGAAAAGGAAAAAGCTATTCTCTGAGCGTATATATAGCACAAAAAATGCTAAATTTAAACTTAATAACACCGAAAGAATATAAAATAATTTGTAAAAATGCGGACAAAAAATATCACCCTATTTTGGGTGATATTTTACTTTAAAATGGCTTGATTATTAGGCTTTGAAGAGCTAATATGTAACGCTGAAAGGAGGGGCTATCTTGGCAAAAATAATAAGTCTTGTTGACAGAGCTGTTTTGCCTTTGCCGAAACTAAAAAAAGTAGCAGCTTATGCGAGGGTTTCGAGTGGAAAAGACGAAATGCTCCATTCCCTTTCCGCACAGGTAAGTTATTATAGTCAGCTCATTCAAAACCATGCCGGCTGGGAATACGTGGGTGTATATTCAGACAAAGCATACACAGGTACCAAAAACGAAAGACCGCAGTTTCAAAAACTGCTATCTGATTGCAAACAAGGAAAAATCGAAATGATTATCACTAAATCAATATCGAGATTTGCAAGAAACACACTTGATACTTTGAATGTTACAAGAAGCCTTAAAGATTTAGGTGTTGATGTCTATTTTGAAAAAGAAAGGATACACAGTATAAGCTCTGACGGAGAACTTATGCTTACGATTCTTGCTTCCTTTGCCCAAGAAGAAAGTTTATCCGTGAGTGAAAACTGCAAATGGCGAATAAGAAAGCAATTTCAAAATGGAATCTCCACAAGTTCTAAAGCTATAGGATATGATTATAAAGATAATGAGTTCGAGATTGTCCCCGAAGAAGCCGAAATCGTAAAGATGATATTTAGCGATTATCTAAGTGGTGCAGGGCTGCATGCCATTGCAAAAAAACTTATAAAAATGGGGATCAAAACCTATCACAACAAAAAATGGAGCAGAAGTACACTCAGAAACATTTTGCAAAATGAAAAATATATAGGTGATTTGATTTTACAAAAAACATTTATCAAAGACCATTTGAGCAAACAAAAGTGTATTAATAAAGGAGAGCTTCCGAAATATCACATAAAAGACGACCATGAAGCCATAATTGACAAAGATACATTTTTGAGAGTTCAAAATGAATTTAAAAAACGAGCTGAAAGCAGCTCAAAAGTTGATAGAACCAAGAAATATCCTTTTACGAGCAAGATAAAATGTGGTTTATGCGGTAAAAATTTTAATAGGAAAATTTCCGCCAAAGGCACAAATTATGAAAAAATCATATGGCTATGCTCTACGTTTAATACTTATGGAAAAAAATACTGTCCATCAAGCAGAGTGCCACATGATGTTCTTGAAAAGTTATCTGCCGAAGTACTTAAAACTAAAGAGTTTGATACGGAATTATTTAACAAAGAAATTGAGCAGATTATAGTTCCAAGCAAAGGAATATTGGAGTTCGTGTTTAAAAACGGAAATAAAATTCAAAAAACATGGCACTACGCTTCTCGGAGCGAAAGTTGGACTGACGAAAAGAAAAAACTGGCAAGAGAACGTGCCTTAAGAAAGGAAAGTAAAGTTGAACACAGCGAAAAACGTAACGGTTATACCTGCAACGCTTGATTATTACTCAGCAACGCCAACTGCACAAGCAAAGCGAAAAAGAGTGGCGGCTTATGCGAGAGTTTCGACCGACAAAGCCGAACAAATCACAAGCTATGATATGCAGGTTCGGTATTATACAAATTATATTTATTCAAATCCGAGTTGGGATTTCGTGAAAATTTATACAGATGAGGGCATCTCTGCAGTCAGCACAAAGCATAGAGATGGCTTTAAAGAAATGATAAGCGATGCACTAAATGGAAAGATAGATTTAATTATTACAAAGTCGGTCTCAAGATTCGCAAGAAACACTGTTGACACATTAACAACTGTCAGAAAACTCAAAGATAAAGGAATTGAAGTTTATTTTGAAAAAGAGAACATATACACATTCGATGCAAAGGGCGAGCTTTTACTTACAATCATGAGTTCACTTGCTCAGGAAGAATCAAGGTCGATAAGTGAGAATGTAACATGGGGACATAGAAAAAGATTCGCTGAAGGGAAAATTATAATGCCATACAGTAACTTTTTAGGATATGAAAAAGGCGAAGACGGACTTCCAAAAATCGTGCCTTCGCAAGCTAAGACAGTAAAACTTATTTACAAATTATTTCTTGATGGTAAAACGCCATTTGGAATATGTAAGTACTTGGAAAGCAAGGAAATTCTAAGTCCTATGGGTAATAAAAAGTGGAGTAAGACCACAGTTCTTAGCATACTTCAAAACGAAAAGTATAAGGGCGATGCTCTTTTGCAAAAACAATACACCGTGAATTTTTTAACTAAAAAACAAAAGAAGAATAATGGCGAAGTTCCGCAGTACTATGTGCAAGGCAGCCACGAAGCAATAATCGAGCCTGAAGTTTTTGATTTAGTTCAAGCTGAAATCAAAGAACGTAAAAAACAGGGCTTGTCAAACAGTGGAAACAGCGTATTTTCCAGTAGGATAGTTTGTAGTAAATGTGGCAAATTTTACGGTCCCAGAACATTTCATTCCACAGATAAATACAAACGTGTGGTATGGCAATGCAAGAGTAAACTTAAAAAAGGGCATAAATGCGAAACGCCGGACTTAAATCCGAAAGATATTGAAAATATATTCATTGAAGCATTTAATAAGCTACTGGAAAACAAAGATGAAGTAATCGGTGGCATCAAAGAATTCATGAAATCTATTGATGATACCGAGGTTATGGAAAAAGAAAAAGCCAAGCTCTGTGGTGAGAGCCGGCTTATTTATACCAAGATTCAAAATTACATCGAAAAAAATGCGACAGAAACTTTAAATCAAGATACATACAAAGAGAACTATATCAAATTATCAAACGATTATGAGACAGTGAAACAAAAAATCGAGATTTTAGATTCAAAGCTAAAAGATAAACGTGCAAGGATAATTGCGATTGAAAATTTCTTAAAAGATATCTCTGAAAACGAAACTTTAATTGATAGCTTTGACGATAAGTTATTCATTCGTGTAATAGATAAAATCATGGTTAAATCTTACACCGAAGTGATTGTGGTGTTTAAAAACGGACAGGAAGTACCTATGAATATAAAAAAATAAATCTGCCTTTTTGATTAAAAGTTTGGTATAATAAAATGGCTTAGCAAAGCAAAATATATTGTTCGGAGAGATACAAATGACAGACTCAATTAATGAACTCAAAAAAATGTTAGAGGATGAAGAACCTAAAAAGAAGCCAAGTCCTCAAAAGTGGGCAGGATTCGTAGAAAGCACCGTAGTAAACTTCTTTGATGAACACAAAATTGAAAAACTTTCGATTGAAGATGGCAATGGTAACAAAGCTAAACTTTCAAGAACTAAAGACAATGGTATTAAGATTGAATATTTATCCACTGTTCTGATGTAATAAACAGCTAGATTCTTTTAATAACTCTAAAAAAATACGTCCTATCTTTTGGCAAGTCGTTTTGCCTTAAGGTAGGAACTTTTTTGTTGTGCAAAATTCATATTAATTTTAAAAATATAGTGTAACGATTTGTTTTTTGCTGTAACGATTTAACTCATTTAAGCGTTTTAGGGGTGCAAACTTTTTCTAAAGCAGGGGTGCAAATTTTGATTTAGGAAAATCAGAATGAGAGTTGTAATATTCTAAAAAATGCAGTATTATTTTTGTATAGAAGCTGAAAAGCTCAGTAAGTGTGGGGGATAGTATGGTATCTAAATGGGTCACCTTTGCCATACTAAAAGACCAATTTAGATACAATGTAGTTTTAGGTGTAACGATTTGCACTCCGAGGGGGGTGCAAATTTTTGCTTCAAAATCGGTAAATCGTTACAGCAAAAAACAAATCGTTACACTATATTTTTAAAATTAATGTGAATTTTGCATAACAAAAAAGTTCTACCTTAAGGCAAAATAACTCGCCAAAAGATAGGACTTATTTTTTAGAGTTTAAATTTAAACATTTATAAGCACTTTCCGTCCATTTTTAAACGTAACAATCACTTTTCTACCGCTTCATTTTCAAACTATTTTACCATTTGCTCATCTTCAAAATTTTCTATTTTTTTATCAAACCCCTAAAATATTCTGATAAACTAACACCTTTACTTTCTACAAACTGTTGAGCATACTTGTATTTAATATCCGATACATGTACCGATATTATCGCCATTTTATTTCCTCCTTTAGTATTTATTACATCAGAACATTAGATAAATATTCAATTTTAATACCATTGTCTTTAGTTCATGAAAGTTTAGTTTTGCTATCATTGCCACCTTCAATCGAAAGTTTTTCAATTTTGTGTTCATCAAAGAGGTCTACTACTAATTTTTTAAAACGCTGTTGGCCCATTTGCGAAATTTTACACCTCATTTAGGTTTTACTCTGTATCCGACTGAAATTATCACATCAAGATTATAAAAACTTATTTTCCTTGAAACTTAACGATTACCTTTTTTGAACTATCAAGTATTCTTTGACAGTTGAACTTTTATCAAGTTCACCCTCTTTAAAAACGTTATTCAAATGTAAACTTACATTCTGTTTTGTAGTTTGAAAAAGTTCTGACATCTGATTTTGCGTCAGCCACACTGTTTCGTCTTCCAATTTAATGTCTAATTTTATGTTTCCGTCTTGTACTTTGAAAATTACTAATTCTGTTTTTCCCTTGAGTTTCTGTTCTCCTTAAATTTGAATCCTGTTACTATATTAGCTTTGCAATTCTTTTTATGTAAGCTTTTATCTTCTTTTTTATTTGTAGGGGTTAATACCCTGGTTGAACCTGACTTTTCTCGTGTGCCTTCCCACGTCCGTTGTAATTAATTTAATCTGTGAGGATCTCTACACCCCCTAATTAAAGCATATGAAATTATCTACACGTATTTATATATTATATTTTTCCTACGATGTCAGTGTTACAGTTGATAAATCACTACGTTTTATCACATTAAAGCCATACCTTTTACGCAAAGTATCAATAACCTTATCTACTCTTTCATCAGATTTTTTGCTTATTTCTACTCGTTTGCTCGGCCTATCAAAAAATGAAAGTTGCCTACAACCGCTAAGTTTTGTTAAATTCGTAAGCGATATACTTATAAGACGAATCGGTCGCCTATCTTTCCAAAGCTCCCGAAGTAACTTTTTCGCCGCCTCATACACTTCGTTTGTTGTGCTTAAAGGCTCAGAAAAACTCATTTGATGAGAAATATTTTTGAAATTTAAAAACCGTATACCCACCGAAATACTATGTGCTTTATTCCCGTCCTTTCTCATATGCTGCGTTACTGCATCAGAAAGGGCGAGAAGTATAGTATCTGCCTCTCTAATAGAAGATAAGTTTTCCTCAAGTGTTACAGAGTTACTGTATCCTTTGGGTTCGGGTCTTTCGGGAACCACAGGTGAATCATCGACCGCATTAGCAAAGTTATGCATATATAGACTTCTTTTATTTCCAAAATGCTTTGACAAAAACTCTATCTTTGCATTTGCCAATTGACCTATTTTATGTATCCCTATTGAGTTTAGCTTTTTAGCTGAAGCTCCGCCGACAAATAGCAAATCTCGGACAGGTAGTGGCCACATTTTTGTTGGCACTTCGCTTTGGAAAAGAGTATGTACTTTATCGGGTTTTTCAAAATCACTCGCCATTTTGGCACAGAGCTTATTTTCACCAATACCTACGTTAACTGTGAAACCGAGCTCATTTTTTATTCTGTCTTTTATTTCATAGGCAATTCTTACTGCATCTTTAGAATCATTAACTATTCCTGTCATATCGAGAAAACATTCATCAATCGAAAACTCCTCCATAGTTGGAGAGTAACGTTTACATATACTTTTAAATGCTTTTGAACAAGAACTATAAAGTTTAAAATCAGGCTTAAAAATCTGTAACCGAGGGCATTTTCTAAGCGAAAAAGATAGGGGCTCTCCTGTTTTAACGCCATACTTTTTGGCTTCGTTTGATTTGGCTAAAACCACACCACGCCTTGTAGTTGGGTTGCCGCCAATACACGAGGCTATTTTTTTATATCCGATTCTCCGTTTTTAACTCTTTTTGCAGCCTCCCACGAAAGAAAAGCGCTGTTCACATCAATATGAAAAATTATTCGATCCATAAGTATTTTCACATTCCATCTAATAAAGGAATTTTATTTTTTGGTATATTCTTTCGTTTTATTTAGCTTTTGGCTGCCTTTACCGCACTGGCTGCGTGGGGCTTTTACAACATTATCGAGATCGGTTTAGGACATTATTTTTAATTTTTTGATATATGGTTTGACCAAATCTGGACGCCGTTTGCCTATAACACGAAATATTTCCGGTGATTCTCTCTTTACACGTACACCTTCATCGTATAAAAGGTTAACCTATTATTTTTCTATGTGTCTTTTTTAGTTACTCAATCTGGAGCTCAATTTATAATGCTTTCGTTATCTGGGGGCGAAGCAGCGTGATTTTTGTTTTCCGGATTATAAGTGGTTTTAAACACTAAATCGGATAGCCACTTTTTAAAAGATGGATTATCTTGAAACTGTTTAAACAATTCCATATTGTCCGACATAATTGAAAAAATAACGTTGTGTAAAGCCCGTTCACTTTCCGTACGTGCTTCTTGAATGTCGGAATTTCTCATGGCGTTTTGGTATTTTTTATCCTTGGCAACCATATCAGGTATAGCAAGAATCATTTTCTGAACATTATCCGCATCATTCCAATTAATATTTCCGAACATATCATTGAAATTCATAATAATCTTTGAAAGCAAGTCCATTTCCGGCTCCGAAGTATGACCAACTTTACCTGTAGGTACTGGCGCAATTTCTGCATCGGTATCTTCAAGTTTTATAGATATAGCCTCTTGTGCCTCATTACGATAACTATTTAAATCTATCGTTGAAAGAATACCTTCTGAAAGATCATCGCCACGTGGAGAAGGCAACTTAGGTATCAACAAGTTAAGAAAAATAGATAATTTTTCCCAGTCAACACTACCATATGGCAAAATCGATCCAAGAAAACCATATGTACGCACAAATGACTTAGCGGCACTTTTGAATTTTATTTGATCGTCTAATTCCAATTCTTTATAAACTGCTGTACAGGCATCAAGAATCGGGTCGAGTCTATCACGCTGAGCACCACTCAAAAACATTTCTACCAGTTGTTCAACGTTACCTTGATCATAAACTTGGTAGCTTTCCATAAGTGCAATGAGATCATAGAGTTTATTTGGGTCTGTCTCTCCTGAAAGAATTGTTGTTCTATAAAACTTAGAAAACGCATCCTCTATTGTTGATGTTTTATTAGCAAAATCTAAAACATATACTTCATCTTTTCCGGGGCAAGCCCTATTTAAACGAGACAGTGTTTGTACAGCCGCAATACCATAGAGAGGCTTGTCAACATACATTGTTTGCAGCAGTGGCTCATCAAAACCCGTCTGAAACATATCAGCCACAATTAATATTCTGTATGGATCTTTTTTAAATTCCTTAGGTATCTTAGCATCAGAAAACCCATTAATGGATGCTGATATTAGTGCTACATCATTTTGTCTGTATTTATGTTCACCCGAAAACGCCACAATTACTTTATAAGGGCTATTTCTCTCTGAAAGGTGTTTATTTATTGCATAGTAATATTCGATACAACGTTCAATACTCGAAGTAACAACCATTGCACGAGCTTTACCATTAATCTTTTTCTTTGCGATAACTTGCTCATGAAAATGGTCCACCATCATAGCAGCCTTCTTAGCAATAACATTAGAATTTCCTTCAACAAAAGCACGTAATTTTTTTTGCGCACGTTTCTTATCGAACATCGGATCATCTTCAACGGCTTTCATAATTTTATACCAACTATCAATAGTTGTATAATTTTTTAACACGTCGAGTATAAAGCCCTCCTGAATTGCCTGTTTCATCGTATAAACATGAAACGGACGGTGTTTGATTTCTTCATCTTCTTCATATGCTACTCCAAACATCTCTTCGGTTTTGTTTTTAGGAGTAGCTGTAAAGGCAAAATAGCTAGCAGACGAAACAAGCTTGCGACCTTCCATCATAGCATTAATTTTATCTTCATTATCTGCATTATCGTCAGTACTAAGACCTGAAACGATAAAAATTTTTGTTACAGACAAAAATATAAAGCTTCCGCGATTTCAGAGAAAACAAACTTGGGATGAAAAGAAAAATTTTCAATTATGTATAAGCCTTTTTAAGGAATACCCCATGAGTGTAACAATATTAAGTGTTGAGGAAATAAAAGGTAAAAAGGTTCGTTGGTTACTGGACGGACGGCAACGGAGAAATGCGTTTCTTCAAATGTATGAAGACCCTGAAAACATATACAATTGGGCCAAAAGATTTGTTGGGTTTAAAAATAATAACCAGCCGAGTGAATTGGGAGAAATGTTTTGGAAGAAAATAGACGAATATATAGAGTATAGCGAAGAAGATGAAACAGAAAAAATTGATGAAGATAACTCTGAGGACAGTACGGAGGTTGTTGAATCGCAATATCAAGATGAAGAATGCATCGACCAAAAATTTGGATTGGATTTTTTGCTGGAGATAATCAAGATGATTCATAATAAAAACAAAAAAATACCGGATTTACTAAGCCATTCGATTTTACTAGGTTTGTTTCTAAATTACCATATTTGGATAATGATCAAGGAAATGAGAAACTGTCTTCAAAAAGGCTTAAAACATTTTTGGGGGAGTATAGAAACAATTATTGTTTTAATGAAGAGTTGGATTTTGAAAAGGAAGATTCTTTTTTTAAATTTATTGATTCAAGGTGTCAGATTAAAGATGAAAGCAAGTTAAAGCGTCATATTAATTCAAATTGGAAAGAAATAATGATAAGGATCAATATCCTGGAAAGGCTTGATAATTTACTATCTAATAGCAAGATAGGTTTAATAGAGGTTAAGAAAATTTCACCGGCAGATTCACAAAAAATATTCAATATTATAAATCAGGGAGGCGAAAAATTAAGTGCTGTAGAAGTTCTTTCTGCAAAACCAAGTTGGAATACCAAAATAGAAAATGACCGGTTGAAATGAAAACATCGGTGAGGGAATTATATAAAAAAATTGGTACAGAAAATTCAAATATAGTTAAGTGGGATTTGCCTGCGACATTTTTGAAGAGAATAGGAAATAATATTATTATAAAACCCTTTACGTGTGATCCGAAAGAATTTGCAAAGGAAATCACTTACGGCTTTAAAATTTTGGCAGGTATATTGGAAGATGGAGTTAAAAAGGAAGATATTGATAAGCTTAGTAAAAAAAGTATAAACTGGGCATATGAATACGAAGAACTTATATCAAATGTAAATTCCATGCTAAAGCTTATAAATACCTTCTCATATTTTCGATTTTTCAATTCCTGGCGTTCGAATATTATGGAGTTAACAAGTGATAGTATTGCCCTGAATTTTTTTATACTGAGTTATAATGACTGGGTAAGAAAAGGCAAGCCGATTGGTTCTGACAGTAAAGCCAGACAATTTGAAAAGAACTGCTTGATACTTTGGGACAAACTTATATATGAATATATGTCATCACAATGGAAAGGCTCGGCGGATTCTAAAATAGCATCCAATATCTCCGCATTTAACAATTCAAATGATCAGATAATTTGCCCCGTACAAACCGAACAATGGATACAACTATTGAAAGAAATTCGAGATAAGCACTCTGTATTTGGAAATAAGATAAATAGCAAAACAAATTTTAAGGCTCTGCTTTATCATTTTTATTGTTTGAAAAAAATTTCAGGGCCGGATACCGGTTGCTCAATAGAGATAGATCACATTTTGCCACAGGATTTATTCAAAAGTTCAACCATAGCTGACAATGAGGCGAAAATGAATAGTCTTTTTAATCTGGGATTATTGCCAAAGAATGATAATATATCAAAAGGAAAAAAGCGATTAGCGGCAATAACCGATGATTGGTTGAAAGATCAGATTAGACGATATGAATTTGTAAAAGATGAAGATTTTGCTTTTTATTCAGATTTTTTGAACTGCGATAAAATATACGAAAACAGATATAAATTGTTCGAAAATGCGTTTGGCGAGTTACGAACAAAACTATTAAACAATCAATGATGTTAAAAAATAAGCAGACGTACATATAGGAATAATCCAAAGTATAGTATTTTTGAAGATGATATTGCATTTATCAAAAAATGAGACCAACGTAATAAAATATAAACTCGAAAAATATGAGCCTGTGTTGCTGAATGTCGGTTTAAAAGCAATATGCAACTATTGTATAAAATTTATAAAAATAATTGTAAAAATTATTGATGCATGATATTATAACGCCATATTATTTGTGGGAGTGATTAAGATTATGTATTTGGCGCACAAAAAAGACGATGGTACGATTCAGGCGGTTAAGGAGCATAGTTTAAATACGGCAAATTTGTGTAAAGATTATTCTGTCGGCGAACTTAAACAGTTTATGTATATGTTAGGGCTTCTTCATGATATAGGGAAATATCAACCTTCATTCCAAAGACGCATAAATGGCGAAAACATAAGAGTAGAACATTCTATATGCGGAGCAAAAGAAATAGACATAAAAAATGAAGTTTTAAGTTTGATGGCAAAACTTTGCATAGCCGGACATCATAGCGGTATCCCTGATGCCGGGACGTTGGTAGATACTAAAGATAAACCAACTTTAAGAGGCCGATTAAAAAGAGTAACTGAAAATTATGATGTATATAAAACTGAGCTGGAAGCGTTTATTAATAAAAATCAAATTGATGAAAACAAAATAATTAGTTTCGTTGGTAAAGATTGTAATAGTAATGAAGATTTGGTAAGTAAGTTTGCGTTTTTAATAAGATATTGCTTTTCGTGTCTTACTGATGCCGATTCGGTTGATACGGCCGAATTTATGGAGGGTGATAAAAGGAAAGAATTAAAATCGGATTTTAAGCAGTGTATTGAAAAAGTAAATAAGAAACTGGATTCATTTGTGTGTGAAACCGATTTACAAAAGGCAAGAAGTTTGATTCAAAACCAAGTTTTTAAAAAAGTGGATGTGGATTCCGAAATTTACTTAATGAATATGCCTACGGGTAGTGGTAAAACGCTTTGCAGTCTAAAATTCGCACTCGAAAGAGCCATAAAGAAAAACAAAAAAAGAATTATATATGTTATTCCTTATAACAGCATCATAGATCAAACGGCAAAAGAATTTGAAACATTACTTGGCGAGAGTGCAAGTATACTGAGGCATCAATCAACTTTTGATTATGAAGATGCCAAAGATGCAAACTACGATAATGATTATATCAAAAAGGCCGAAATCGCAACGGAAAATTGGGATTCGAGCTTTATAATAACAACGGCTGCGCAATTTTTTGAATCTGTCTATTCAAACAAAAGAAAAAAACTAAGAAAGCTCCATAATATGGCAGATAGTATTTTAGTGTTTGATGAAGCACATCTTATGCCGATAGATTATTTAAAACCGTGTCTTGAGTGTATATTGCATATAACCAAGTGCCTTAACAGTGAAGCTGTGTTTCTTACTGCAACGATGCCCAACTTTCACGAATTAATAAGCAAATATTCGCTAGAAAACAGTAAAGTATTAGATTTGGTTACAGACAGATCTAATTTTAAATTCTTTAAAAAATGTAGCTTTAAATACAGAGGTAAAAACAGTATTGAACATATAGTATCCGATGCACAGAAGTGCCCATCAAGCTTGATAATAGTAAACAAGAGAAAAGCCGCAAAACAAATTTACGATATGATGAGCGGTAAAAAATATCATCTATCCACATATATGACTTACAAGGACAGAGAAAAAACTATTCTCGAAATAAAAAAAGAGCTTAAAAATCTTGAAAGCGATTTTCCAAACTTTGAAAATGTACCCGAAGACCGAAAAATAAGGCTGGTTTCCACTTCACTCGTGGAAGCCGGAGTAGATTTTGATTTTCATACGGTTTTTAGGGAGATGGCCGGTCTTGACAGCATTTTGCAAGCCGGAGGGCGGTGCAACCGAGAGGGGAAGCGCAAAAAAGCTGTGACAAATATATTTGAAATAGGAGGTGAAAATTACATAGATAAGCAACACGGAAAATTATCCGTAACATTGCCGATATTTGATAATTATAAAGATGTATCTTCAAAAGAAAGCGTAGATCATTACTACGATCAGCTATATTTTTTGAATGGTGATCGTATCGAAAAAAATAGTATCAGTAAATTTATAGAGAATCCTCTGTGCATAAATTTAAAGGAGTATGCGGAAGAGGTATTTAAATTTATAGATCAAAATACACTTGCCGTTGTGGTGAATCAAGACGAGGAAAGCGAAAATTTAATTCAAAAGTTTAGAGAAAAAAAGAGTATAAAAACGCTCAGAAAGCTTCAAAAATATGCATTTTCGGTTTATAAAAATGAACTCGATATACTAATGAGTCAAGGAGTAATTGAAAATATTGACGGGCTTCTTTTACTCACAAATAATGATTACTACAGCGACAAAACCGGAATTTCATTTGAATCAAAAGATTATATCATTTAGAAAAGGGGGAATAGAATTGAGTTATGGATTTAGGATTTTGGTCAGCGGTGATTTTGCTTGTTTTACAAGACCTGAGATGAAGGTTGAAAGGGTAAGTTATGATGTGCCGACCCCGAGCGCTATTTGCGGAATGCTTAAAAGTATCTATTGGAAACCGGCAATAAGATACGTTGTTGACAAGATAATTGTATATAATCCGATAGATTTTATAAATATCCGAAGGAATGAAGTCAAAGAAAAGGTATCTTTTGATGGCGTAAAAAAGCAGATAAAAGGTAAAAATAATGATATATGTATTTATAGTTCTGTGGCGCGGAATCAAAGGGCATCAATGGTGCTTAAAAACGTTAAATATGGCATAGAATTTCATTTTGAACTTACCGGTTTAAGAAGCGAAGATGAAGATGACGGAGAAAATAAGCATTACAACATCATAAAAAGACGATTCGAAAAAGGCCAATTTTATAAAGAGCCCTGCTTGGGACTTAGAGAATTTACGGTAAAAGAAATAAAACTTATTGATGAATTTGATGTATCGGAAATCAGTGAGGATATTGTAAGACGGGGCGACGTCGATTTGGGATATATGCTTTATGATATGAAATTTAAAGATGGTGGCAGACCCATGAATGATGACTGGGAAAATCCCGTGTTTTCAGATAGCTCCGATGCGGTTTACTACCGACCTCATATGATAAAAGGAGTAATAGATGTTAAAAAATATAGGGAGGGATTAAAATGCTGATAAAATCTCTCTGTGATTATTATGATATGTTAGCAAAAAAGGGCAAGACAGCCCCGAATGGATATGAATACGTTGGTATCACGCACACTATTTTTTTAAAGGAAAATGGAAGCATAGGTTATATAGCAAATTGCCGTGAACCCAATGAATATACCGACAAAAAAGGAAAAACAAAAGTGAAATATGAGCCTAAAGAAGTGTTATTTCCTAAAAGAGTAAGCTCGCCTAAAGTAAGTTCGGAATTTATAGAACACAGACGACCGTATATTTTTGGACTTGCTTTTGATAATGATGAATTTCATACTTGGGAACTCAAAAGCGGTAAAAAACAAGATATTTTGAAATATTTTAGGAAATTTAAAGAAGACAATTTAAAGTTTATTGAGGGTATAGATTCACCGATAGTCAATGCATATAGGAATTTTATGTTGAATTGGAATCCCGAAAATGAGTTAAATAATGAACATCTAAAAGCAATAGGTAAGGATTTAAAAAATGCTAAATTTGAGTTTAGACTTGCCGGAAACGTACGAGAGATTTTGCAGGAAGATGAGCAAGTGAAGAAGCGGTGGGAACAACGGTATTTTAGCGATAGTAATGAAGATTCAAAAGGTGCGGTGATTTCTCAGTGCGGTATATATGGGCAAAACGAAAAAATTTCATGTACTCATAACGCGGTAAAAGGTTTAGTTGGAGGTCAATCATCCGGATGTAAGTTGGTATGTTTTAATAATGAATCGGATGAATCTTATGGCAAAGCGCAATCTTACAACAGCAATGTTTCCGAAAAGGCTATGAGAAAGTATACTGAAGCTCTGGGTTACATAGTTGATAAAAATAGAATAACAATTGACGATATGAACATAATATACTGGTCATGCGATAAAGAAAGTGGCGAGAAATGTGAGGACATATTTGCTAAATTCTTTGGAAAAAGCGAAAACGATATGGATTCCGAAACGACCGAAAAATCCATAAGGGAATTAATTAAGGATGCAAAGAAAGGAAATATAAATTTTGATAAAATTTCCGATGAAAATCTTGGCAAAATAAATGAGGATTCTGATTTTTACATAGTTGGCTTAAAACCAAACAGTTCAAGAATTGCAATTAAGTTTTTTTATAAAAATAAATTTGGAAAACTGCTTTATAATATAGCCAAACATCAAAGCGACATACAGATTTCCGAAGACGGAAAACTGGTACCTCTGTGGCAGATTAAAAACACAATGATTCCCGAAAAAAGCAAAAAAACAGCAGTTGATCCCGAAATTATTGCAAAAATTTTCAAGGCCATAATTGATGGTAGCAAATATCCCGAAATGCTTTTGAACAACATGGTAACCAGGTTTAAACTGTCGGAAGATGAAACACATTATTTGGCTCAAAAAATAAGGGCCGGGGTTATAAAAGCATGCCTAAACAGAAAATTAAAAAACAAGGAGGAATTTAAAATGTCATTGGACGAAAACAATAAAAATGCAGCATATTTGTGCGGAAGACTTTTTGCTATATTGGAAAAGTTGCAGCAAAACGCAGCGTCATCAAAACTCAACAGAACAATTAAAGATGCATACTTTTCATCGGCATCATCAAGACCTGCAAGTATATTTCCTCAAATTTTAAAGCTTTCAAATTATCATTTGGCAAAACTGGAAGATAAAAACAAAATTTTCTATAATAAATTGATTTCAAGCATAATGGATGATATATCCGGAGAATTCCCAAAACATTTAAAACTTGATGATCAAGGAAAATTTATAATAGGCTACTATCATCAAAACAGCGATTTATATAAATCAAAGAAAGAAATTGAAAATAATTATGACGAAGAAAACGAGGAGGAGATTTAAAATGGAACTTAAAAATAGGTATGATTTTGTAATGATTTTTGACGTGGAAAACGGAAACCCAAACGGCGACCCTGATGCGGGAAACAATCCGAGAATTGATCCCGAAACGGGCATAGGACTTGTAAGTGATGTTTGTTTAAAGAGAAAAATTAGGAATTATGTGGAACTTGTAAAAGAGGGTGAGCAAGGATACAATATACTTATCAAAGCGGACAAGCCGCTTAATGACAAATTTGAAAATGCATATGCGGAGCAAAGTTTGGAATTAAAAGCTAAGGGCAAAAAACAAGATGATGTAATAAAAGCACGAGAATACATGTGTAAAAATTATTATGATGTAAGAACTTTCGGAGCGGTAATGTCTACGGGCGATAATCCGTGTGGCATAGTGCGCGGCCCTGTTCAAATTAACTTTGCTAAAAGTATTTCACCCATAAGTTCGCAAGAAATTACCATTACCCGCCAGGCACGAACAACTTCGGACAGACAAGAAACAGGTAATACAGAATTTGGCAAAAAAAGTATAGTGCCTTACGGGCTTTATAGAGCTGAAGGGTATGTATCGGCGGTTTTGGCAAATAAAGTAGGATTTGACAGCGATGACCTTGAGCTTTTATGGCAAGCGATTATGAATATGTTTGAAAATGACCATAGCGCCGCAAGGGGCAAGATGTGCATGAGAAAATTATATATATTCAAACATGAAAATATATTGGGAAATTGCCATTCAAACAAGTTATTTGATTTGATCGATTCGAAGCCAACTATTGAAGTCCCGAGAAAATTTTCAGATTATGATATAACAGTCAGCGAAGATTTACCTGAGGGTGTAGAACTAATATCTTATGAATGATAATGTAATTAATATTAGATCTTTACAGCATTTTTTGTATTGCCCTCATAGGTGGGGGCTTATAGAGATCGGAAAAGTATGGTCTGAAAATTTTTATGTTACGAAAGCAAACTTGGTTCACAAGAGAGCACACGATTTTAATGAATTTGTGTCCAAAAACAAAAAAGTTTTTACTAGTGTTTCGGTTTATAATGATATGCCCGAGTATAATCTTTACGGAGTTTTGGATTGTTTGGAAATTTCGGATAGTGGCATAAATATTGTGGAGTATAAGCCAAGCAAGCCTAAAAACAGAGAGTATAATTATGAGGATTTAATGCAAGTTTTCGCTCAAAAATTATGCGTAGATTATATATTTAACGGTAACTCTCAAGGATACATCTACTATGCCGACGTTAAAAAAAGAGTAAAACTTCCGCTTATGGAAAACTTTTTGCAGTATGACAAAGACCTAAAAAATATAGTGGGGGAAATGAGAAGTTTAATAAAAATGGGCAAGATTCCTTCCGTTCGAAAAGACCAGAACTGTAATGGATGTTCTTTAAAGGATTTGTGCATTCCAAAAATAAAAAAGATTAGATCTGTGCATGATGAAATTGCGGAATCTGTGAGAAAGGAGGAATTCTAATGCGTAAACTGCTAAACACTCTTTACATAACAAATGAATTAGCTTATTTATCTCTTGATAACGAAAATTTTATATGTAAAGTCGATGGTAACGAGGTTTTAAGAGTTCCGTTTGATAATATAGAAAATGTGGTTTGTTTTAATTATTTGGGTTGTTCGCCGGCGGTTATGGGAAAATGCGTAGAAAAGCTGATACCGATTAATTTTATGTCTCCGAGCGGAAAATTTTTGGCAAAAGTATGTGGCGAAACGAAGGGTAATGTGTTTTTAAGAGTTTTTCAAATTGATAAATTTAGGGGAAATGGAATTAAACTGGCTCAAAATAGCGTAGCCGCAAAGATAAGCGGCCATGTACGGCTTATAAAACGTTCGATGCATGATAATATAAATCTTCGTAACGATGAAGAAATCCGGAAAGTTTTGAATACTTTAAACGAGGGGATAGAAAAAATATATAGTGCTCGGGAAATTGATGAAATTTTAGGGATAGAGGGAATGTGTGCAAAAAATTATTTTTCTGTTTTTGGGAAACTGATAACCAATGATCGAGTAAATTTTAAATTTAGTTACAGGAATAAAAGGCCTCCTCTTGATCCGATAAATGCAATTTTATCGTTTGTATACAGTCTATATACGTCAGAATATGCCTCAGCACTGGAAACGGTCGGGCTTGACAGCTATATAGGATTTTGCCATAGTTTGCGCAGCGGAAGGGCATCTTTGGCATGCGATTTGGTAGAGGAAGTTAGAGCTATTGCTGAAAGGTTTGTTCTTACACTTGTAAATCTTAGAATACTCGGTGAAAACGATTTTGAATATCAAGTTTCGGGGGCGGTGTTTTTAAATAGCGACGGGCGTAAAAAAGTAATTACAAAGTGGCAAGAAAAAAAGAGGACCTCGGTTGACCATAAGTATCTGAAACAGAAAATACAATTTGGATTAATTCCATACGTGCAAAGTAACCTGTTGGCGAAGTATATAAGAGGCGATATAAATGAATATCCGCCATTTATTTGTTGAGGTAATTAATATATGATGATAATAATAAGTTATGACGTTAGCACGGTGGATAGGAAAGGACAGACGAGACTCAGAAAAGTTGCAAAGGAATGTCAAAGACACGCTCAAAGAGTACAGAATTCTTTGTTTGAAGCAAACTTAGATTATTCAGCATTTATGAAATTAAAGAACAAGCTGGTAAATTTAATCGATGAAAACAAAGATAGTTTGAGATTTTATTACCTCGGTAATAATTGGGAAAGAAGAGTTGAGCATATAGGAGCTAAACCATCTTATAATCCGGAAGGCGTAATCATAGTTTAAGGCGAACCATATGTAACCCTAAAATGCTGATAGGTTCGCCACGTACCTTTTGTTTGATTTGTACATAAAGTTGGTGTATAATATAGAAGTGTTTGTTAAACACGGTCCGCTTCTTGATTGTAGGTGTAAGCATATGGCGAAAAATCGGCGATTTTTGCTGTCGCACCTCGCAAGAGGTGCGTGAGTTGAAATTTTTACAATTTATTGTTGTGTTGTATGTGTTTTTTGGTCGCACCTCGCAAGAGGTGCGTGAGTTGAAATTAGTCAATGGTTTTGTGTGCCGTTGACTTTTTTGTCGCACCTCGCAAGAGGTGCGTGAGTTGAAATTTTCAGTTATCCACGGCGCCCTATCGATGTAAATGTCGCACCTCGCAAGAGGTGCGTGAGTTGAAATCGGTAGCTGCGAGGGAGTTTAAACGTGCAAAATTAGTCGCACCTCGCAAGAGGTGCGTGAGTTGAAATTAGCGAGGAGCGAAAGGGCGGAGCGCAAGCGATGAGTCGCACCTCGCAAGAGGTGCGTGAGTTGAAATTTTGCGGAATATACCGGAACATGCAGACACAGATAAAATGTGGATATGCGGTCAATACTGGCCATCAGACGATTTGGTAGAAATCGCAATTATTGATGAGGGTATCGGTATTTATAGGAGTATGATTAAAAATAAGGCGCATCGTGAATGTATAAAAACTAGATTAAGTGCGATTGAAATGGCTTTAAAAGCCGATATTTCCGAATCTTTTTTCCCTTCATCAAAACAAAAAAGAAATGATGATATTTGGGCAAATTCAGGTTTTGGTCTGTATACGGTTAGTGAGATATGCAAAAAATTAGGCGGTAATTTTTGCATAATTAGTTATGGGAACTATGTATTTGTAGACGCTGAAAATACCCAAATCGGTATTACTTCTTTTAGCGGTAATCTTTGAGTGACAACTCTTGCAAAGGCTCATCAAGTTTTCTTCGTTGTGCGTACTGCCTTTGAGAGGGGGACGATGTGATGTGCTTCCTCCACAGGTTTCAAGATATTTTTCTTCTCGCATAGCTCACGAACCGGGTGCTTCTTTATGTAAATCTGCCGTATCTTTCGCCGCCTGTTACTGTATCTTTTGTAGGTGTTCGGATCACGCTGATATTTGTTGTAATGCTTGATTACGAGTTTGGTATGTTTCTCGCAGTATGGGCTTTCAGATAACTCTGCGCGTCCGCTGAATCTACATGAACTTTTCGGTTTCTTTGGCATATTATCTACTCCTTATTTTTTAGCATACAAAAATGTCCTCAGATTTCTCCAAGAGCATTTAATATTCTTCGCTATTATATATAAAAAAGCTTGTATTTCTTTTAAAAATGTGCCACGCTGGAAAGGTAAAGGTGATGTTATCCGAAGTGGTAAAAAATGGTCGAAAATGTCGAACGATTTTTCGGGTCGTTTTGTCATAATCTGGTCATAGATTAATTTGAAAGGAAAATTATTTGTGAAATTAAAATTTAAAAGTTTTTTATCAAAAATATTGGTAGTTTTTATGTTGTCTGGAACCATGTTTTTTTGTGGAGGAGGTGTTAATGCGGCCAGAGTTTCTGACACTGCTTCCCGGTTAGAATATGTTTGTTTTCCTAGTGCTATTACTGCGTGGTTAAGGAACATGGATGTTGAAGATTGGGAGTGTGCCGAAATGATAAGCGTAGGCGGACAAACATCTTTTAAGTTTTCTAGAAAAGGTTGGAGTGGACGCATTGTTTTACCAACTGATGCGGCTTTGTTTTCCGAAAGAATATTTTTAAACATTTTTTATGAATTTGACACAGCCCAACCGGGTAAAGAACTTACCATAGATAATATAATTATTGATGGACAGGAGGACGAGATACGTAGCATGAGTTTTTGTTGCGAGTATGGGGGTGATTTGTTTAATGTGGAATTTTCATATCCGACTCGAATGTTACAATTGTCTTCAAACACAATAGGCGGTATAAAAAGATTTCGATTGAGTGAGGATACATATAGTTTAAAATAGGTTTTTTCTTTAGGAATATCAATAGTAATGGATTATATTTTGAATTAGTAAAAAGGGGGTGAAATTTTATGCCACATTATCGGATTAATGCTCCAGGTCAACATGGTCAGAATGTTAAAAGGCTTCACGAAGATGCGAGAGATTATATTAAAGAAGTGTACAGCCCAGTGCGCTTTCCACTTACTCCTGGGGATCATGAGTCTAAAACGTATCGTGGTACGCGTCACTTTGCAATTCGCATTCGAACATGGGCAAATGTTCCGGTGGAGGAACGTGGGAGTCCTGCTGGTGGCGACCGTTATACACCGTTGCCTACTGATATAGCTATTCATTGTGTTCTAGCTAACCATGGGCCTGTAGCTAATATTTATAGTGTTGTTTTGGATCCCGGTGATATAGTTCAGTGGTCGAGCCCTAGAGGTGGTGCCCAGTTTAGAAAGAATGTCTTGAAACGTATGATTAACCCATAAATTAAGTTTATAAATATGACATCTGAATCTGAAAAGGTTCAGGTGTTTTTTCTTGCTTATATGGGTAGTTTAAATCACCACCGATGCAGCGAAACGCAACGGGCGTGGGGCGACACGCAAAAACGTCCGATTCAAACAGGGTATTAACCAAATTATAGATAAAAAGTTGTAAAAATGGCAAAAGACGGGACATACAGAGGCGGACACAGGGTTAGAGCCGGAGATAAGCCTGACCCATTGGTAGACAAAATATTATCGGGTGTGGTTGCACGAATTTTAAACACAGATGATTTCGATACAGATTTCGAAGCAGAGGATTTTTCAGACGGAGTAGAACTTCAAGGCGAGGAAATTCCAAAACCAAGCGAATACTTGAGCTCTTTACAAAAAGGCGGTGAAAACCTCGGTGCAGATAAAATTTTCAAGGAAACGTGGATTCGATTTGAATTGTTTGTGCAAAATTAATTTATTACTTAAATTTAATAACTATTATTTGACAATATAAAATAAGCATAATATAATATCAGTAGAGTGTTATTTTGCACGAACACTTTATAGAAAAAACAAATTAAAGTATAGGATGTAAATAATGATAAAAAATTTTAAATTAAAAATGGTTTTAGGAGTAATGGCTTTACTTGTAGGAATGTTTTCAACACAGATAAATGCGTATACAATTGAAGAATTTACATCAGCCCTTTCATGTTCTGACATTTTGCGAACCAAGTTGATATTGAAAGAAAATCCTGAATTTATTAATACCAAAATAGAAAATAGTTACTACGGAAAATGTACTCCGCTCGCACTTGCGGTACACTATTGTAATAGGGACAACGTAAGATTGTTGCTGGAATATGGTGCAGACCCAAATATTCCCGATGATATAGGAAGAATACCACTGCATTTTGCTCCTTCTGAAAACATAGCAAATATTTTGCTTTCACATGGAGCAGAAATAGATGCTGTTGATGAGGATGGAAAAACGCCGCTTCATTATGCTGCAATGAAAGATAATTACTACGTAGGTATGTTATTAGTTAACAAGGGAGCGGATGTTACTAAGGTTGATAAATATGGATACACTGCTTTAAAGTATGCAAAAGAAACCATTTCAAAAGAAGTTACAATCGGTCGATTCACAACAAGCCGCTTAGACAGTATTATTTGGCACAAAGAAAATGAATTGAAAAGTCTACAAATAACGTGTGACACTTTTTAGAAGTATTACATTGTCAAATGATTGTTGTTTACTTATAAAAAATATCGCCGAAGGTAATGACCTCTTCGGCGATAATACATTTCTATCTAATGTCCGATTATTTTTAACTTAAATTTTTGGATTGTAGTGTATACCTATACACAAACATTTTTAAGCCATCATAGCGTGAAACAGGTCTGCACAAATTTTCATAATCGTAGCTCCTGGGACACCCAGAGAAAATCTCTGATTTTCGTGATGGGTGATGGTTCTTACATTTGGCTCGTCGGAGATATTTTGTGGTGCGCTCTCGACTTCACATCAGGCACTTACGGCAGAGCACTTCTTGATTTTGTACAAGTGATTCTCGCCGTTTGCGGAATAATTTCTTGGAAAAAGCAAAAATAGTTGATTAAGCCGAGAACCTAAGTTAATATGGGAGTAGAAATAAAATTTAGGAGCAAGAAATATATGGATAAAAAAGCAGAACTTGTGATTTTTGAGGCACAGAACAGTGATGTTAAATTAGAAGTAAATATTGAAAATGAAACGGTATGGTTATCGCTTGACCAGATGTCGGAGTTGTTTGAAAGAGATAAATCAACGATTTCAAGACACATAAAGAATATATTTAAAGATGGAGAATTATCACAAAATTCAGTTGTTGCAAATTTTGCAACAACTGCTTCGGACGGCAAAATATATGACGTCACTTTCTATGATTTAGACGTAATAATCTCAGTTGGATATAGAGTAAAATCCAAGCGAGGTGTAGAGTTTCGCAAGTGGGCAAATAGCGTTTTAAAAGATTACATACTCAAAGGCTATGCCGTGAATAATAATCGTATAAATGAACTTGGCGAGGTTATACGAATTATGAAACGTGCGAAAAGCAACCAGATTGAAAGTAATCAGCTTTTAGATGTAATCGAAAAATATACTTTAGCCCTTGATTTACTTGATGATTACGACCATCAGAAAATAGAAAAACCAAAAGGAAATACCGCAACTTACACTTTGACATACGAAGAATGTAGAAAAGTCATAGACGGCATGAAGTTTGGCAGTGAGAGTGAGCTTTTCGGAAATGAAAAAGACGATTCATTTAAATCGAGCATAAACGCAATCTATCAGACATTTGGCGGTCAAGATGTGTATCCAACGCTTGAAGAGAAAGCGGCAAATCTTTTATATTTGATAACAAAAAATCATTCGTTTTCAGACGGAAACAAGCGAATCGCAGCAGCATTATTTCTATATTTTCTTGATAAAAATAACGCTTTGTTTATTGACGGTAAAAAAGTAGTTGACGATTATACACTTGTTGCGGTGACAATTATGACTGCAGAGTCAAAGCCGGACGAAAAAGATACCATGATAAAACTGATAATGAACTTTTTAATTTAAAAAATAAAAGCTAATTATTTTCTGAAACGCTCCCAAATAGGAGCGTTTTTCATATTGTATGCAGAAAACCACGCGATAGTCGCGTGGTTCAGTAATAGCTTAAGCGATATAAGGACGATATAAAACTCCTT
>CALWJD010000012.1:0-20537 GCA_944380925.1 uncultured Clostridia bacterium
CAGCCACAACCTCAGCCTCAGCCACAACCTCAGCCTCAGCCACAACCTCAGCCTCAGCCACAACCTCAGCCTCAGCCTCAGCCTCAGCCACAACCTCAGCCTCAGCCTCAGCCACAACCTCAGCCTCAGCCTCAGCCACAACCTCAGCCTCAGCCACAACCTCAACCTGTGCGAGCTGTTATCGGAGATGCGCCTGAACCCAACGCTCGCCGTGCAACAGTTAAGCAGGGGCCTGTGGCACATGAAGTTCAGATCCCGGATCCTCCGCAAGCACAGCGAAGTACACGTGGATTTATCGGAGCTCCTGCTGGTAACACTCCTCCTGCGGCCTCATCCGGCTCCCAAACCGTAAGGAGCAATGTCCCATTGCCGACCGGAGAAGAGGAGACCGTTATGGATCGTTTAGCAAGAGATGCTCTTGCCAACCAGCGTCAACAAGCAGCAAGAGCCGTCCAAGAAGCATTTGGTGCTTCACCACGAGGACATTATGAACAATTAAAACATCAACCCTTGCAACTTAAATACACGGATGAATGGCACCAACAAAGCCAGCAAACCGAGCAGGGTGATGTTCCAGCAACTAACAACACTAGAACTAATGTTCATTTACAAGTTACTAAAGGAGAAGTTGAAGGCCTTGTTTCAAGCTTAAATAATCGCCCTATGGGGTCGCCTACTGCTGACTCTCCTTTACTGCGTCCGGCGGATACATCGCCTGTTCCGAACCCTAAAACACCAAATGTGCCACATTCTATGCCCACTCTCGGTGATTCAGCCCGAGAGGAAAGAAGTGTTCCGCAAACGCCGGTTCAACAAACTCCGGTCCAATCTGCTCAGGCCCAGTTAGATTCGGCGCAACCCACTACACCTGCAAGACCTTCCCCCGACCGAGCTGCATACGTACTACAGTACACTACCAAAAACAAAGTGAAATCTAAGATAGCAGAGGCTATCAGGGATCTCGAAGAGGATAGACAGAAACGCGTAGCACAACACGCAACTCAAGAACATTCTACAACACCGCAACCACAAAGGACACGCACGTACAGACATTCTGTACATGACAATCTAAAAAAAAGAGCCCAAGTACTCAACAATACACTACTCGGGCAAAATTCGCCGGCCACGCCGCAGCGAGGGGGTGCGATGCCAGTGGCGCCATTGGTTGCCGCTGCAAACGTAAGAACTCAAACCCCAGTCCCGCCCGCTCAGACTCCAGCTACTTCCACAAACTTGGGAGTAGAGCCGGCAGCGCCTATGAGCAGTATTACTAGAAGACCCAAACCGACATTTACCAGAAGACCTCCTACAGCGAGACGTACTAGCGCGCCGACCACCCCCGATGCCGATGCGGCCGTTGACCCTCAAACGCCGGTTGCTCCACGCGTAGCTACACCTCAAGCCGATTCCTCTAAGCCTACGTCTCCTGCTGCGGCAGTAACTCCTGCACCGTCGAGCCCTGCTAAAAATCCCGTGATTTCGAGCGAATCGCCGCGGAATAAAGGTAAGAACAAACAAGGGCGAAGAAAGCAGCAGCAACAAAAGGGTGGGAAGAAAAAGGGTGGGAAGAAAAAAGACCTAACAACACCCGGTACAGGGTTTTCCATCATTGAGCCGACCTTCCAACCCCGGAAGTAAGGTGATCAATAGTATACTTTCTTATTGGCCTAATTTATTACTGAGACTTCCTCGCCAAAATATTCACCTTATTAACGGATAAAATATATTGGTTTCGAAAACTTTTATCGCTTTATGATTTATTTTGAAAGTATTAATCGGGCTTTTTTAACCGATAACCTGATATGTACGCTATAAAAAATTACAACCACGCAGATAATGCGTGGTTGATTTAATATTATAAGCTTTTATGGTGGACGCAACGGGACTCGAACCCATGACCTCTCGCGTGTGAGGCGAACGCTCTAACCAGCTGAGCTATGCATCCCCAACATCGCTATTATAAAACTTTTTAAATATTTTTTCAATAACCTAATATTTTTCAAATTCTGCCTTTTTCAAATTTCCCAAATAACCTGTTCCCATACGTATGGCTTTGTCTAATATTCTAGAAGCCTCTTCCCAATTCATTGGACTAATGGTTAAAATCGCCATATCAAAAAATTTACTTTCGAGTGACCATTCTTTTTTCATATGCTCAATAATCTTTATTTGACAATCATCTTGCCCAAGGACAACATCGTCATAATCTAAACTCTTTCTGTATGCAACCTTGATATCATCCGAAAAGGATATAAAAACACTCATATGATGCGCCGTGCTTTTATCCCACCATTCTTGGCGCTTTGAAATATACGTTTCATAATTGGCACTCTTCTTTAAATCTAACAACTTGCGCTCTATATCTTGCCACACGCTATAATATTCTTTTAATTCTTCTGCTACTTTATAATAAATGCTATCCCTTGACATTCCTTTTACAAAATCATCCGGATTTATATCATCATATGTTATGTAGCCTTCATAATCAAAGTATGGATACAATACCTCTATTTTTTGTGCGGGAACTTCAGCCTTCTCTTCTTTCTCAGGGGTAGAAACTTCCTTTGCCTCCAATAAAGCTTTTGACCTACGCAAAATTCGTTTTCTAAGGGCATCCCGATTGCAGCTCTGCACCCTTTCTATTAACTCTGTTGCCTGCCATATACTATTTAGGTGCCTTGGCGCCATTTGCTATGACGTTTACCTTTTACGGCGCTAACAGGAACGCAGCAACAACCAAAAATAAATACACTTGCTAGTGTACATAAAACCTTTTTAAACTTCAAATTATATCTTCCTTACATTACAAATTACACCAAAAAAATTGCCCTTGCTTTTGCAAGAGCTAATGGTGACCCGGACGAGAATCGAACTCGTGTTACCGCCGTGAAAGGGCGGTGTCTTAACCGCTTGACCACCGGGCCTCTTAAATTAAAATGGTAGCGACAGATGGACTCGAACCATCGACACTTCGGGTATGAACCGAATGCTCTAGCCAACTGAGCTATGCCGCCATCTTCACAACCATAGTGCATACAAGACTACTTTACAAGTATATCATAAAACATGCGCACTTGTCAACAAAATTTTTGCCAAACTGCAAATGTTCAAAAAACGGCTACAAAATCTCCGAAATAATAGAATTGGAAACCAAAAATCCTTTTTCCGTCAATTTAATACTATCATTTTTGCACTCTAAAAAACCATAATTTTCAAATTTCTTTGCTCTTTCAAAATAGATTTTAGGTATATCTTTTCCAAGTTTATTTTTAAATTTTTGATTTGTAAGGCCATCACACGTGCGCAGCGATAGCATTATAAGCTCTTTTTCAGGTTCAAAATCACCTTCGAAAGTAACTTTAGGGTCCATTATAAATCCACTTAAATCATTTGCATAATAAAATCTTTTTCCGCAAAACAAACTATGCGCAGAAGGACCCAACCCTAAATAATTATCTAAATTCCAGTACTTTAAATTATGGCGGCTTTCAAAACCTTTTTTCGAAAAATTAGAAATCTCATAATGAAAATATCCAAATTTTCTCATAACCGCACATGTATAGAAATAAAAGTCAGCCAGTTTATCTTCGCTATAAAACACCAAATTATCTTTATTAAAATAATACGGTGTGTTTTCTTCAATTTTAAGGATATAAGAGGAAATATGTGGAATATTATTTTCTTTGCAAAAATATATAAAATCACAAATATCGCTTGTTTTTTGCTCGGGAGAGCCAATAATTAAATCCAAAGAAATGTTCTTTATTTTTGAATTTTTTATAATTTCTATCGAATCGGTTATATCTTGAGTGCTGTGTCTTCTGCCTAAAATTTTAAGGGCAGAATCGTTTATCGCCTGAGCACCCAAAGAAATCCTATTTACGCCATAATAACAAAGTTTTTCAAAATCGAGATTTTTATAGTCACCGGGATTTATTTCTATAGTAACCTCAGGATACATAATTTTAAAATTATCTTTAATGCAGAAAATAATTTTAAGTAGCTCCTCGGTTTTAAGCACGCTCGGAGTTCCGCCGCCGAAATATATTGTATCAACTTCAAAATCCGTTTTTTTGCCCCACTTTTGAATTTCCTTGCAAAGCGCGGCTATATACTTATTAACAAGATTTTTTTCGTTTGGAACGGAATAAAAACTGCAGTACGGACACTTTCGGGTGCAAAAAGGAACATGAATATAAAGCCCCAGAGTTTCTTTATCCATAAACATATTCCTTCCCATATTGAATTATTTTAATCTTCGTCTAATTTAAGCACGGACATAAATGCATCTTGCGGTATTTCCACTTTACCGAGCTGGCGCATACGCTTTTTGCCTTCTTTTTGTTTTTCAAGCAGCTTTTTCTTTCTGGTTATATCTCCGCCATAGCACTTGGCCAAAACGTCTTTCCGCATTGCTTTTACGGTTTCCCGCGCTATGATTTTTCCGCCAATTGCTGCTTGCACGGGGACTTCAAAAAGTTGACGCGGTATTTTTTCTTTTAACTTTTCAACCATTTTTCTTGCCCGCTGATAAGCTTTATCGCGGTGAATAATAAACGAAAGTGCGTCCACCGCCTCGCCACCCAGCATAATATCAAGCTTTACCAAGTCGGAGGATTGATATCCGGAAAGCTCATAATCAAAAGAAGCATACCCTTTTGTATTCGACTTAAGCGCATCAAAAAAATCATATACAATTTCATTAAGCGGCAATTTATAGTGAATATCAACCCTTTCGGTATCTATATATTTCATATCAATATAAACTCCACGCCGCTCCTGGCATAGCTCCATAATAGCTCCTATAAAGCCCGAAGGCGCATATATATGTGCATCTGTTATCGGTTCGAGAGAATCCTGTATCGTACCGGGATTCGGGTAGTTTGTTGGATTATCTATATAAACAGTGCTCCCGTCAGTCAGCTTTATTTCATAAATAACACTCGGAGCTGTTGTTATAAGGTCCAGATTATATTCTCTTTCAAGCCGCTCCTCTATAATTTCCATGTGCAGCAGTCCCAAAAAGCCGCATCTAAAGCCAAATCCCAAAGCCGAAGAAGTTTCGGGCTCATAAGAAAGGGAAGCATCGCTTAGTTTTAATTTTTCAAGTGCGTCTTTCAAATCGCCATATTTTGAACCGTCTAAAGGATAAACGCCGCAAAAAACCATCGGATTTACTTCTCTATACCCTTCCAAAGGCTCAGTGGCGGGATTATTCGAAAGTGTAATGGTATCACCCACCTTGGCAGAACTTACGTTTTTAATGGAGGCTGCTATATAACCGACCTCACCTGCCGCCAAAGAGCCTGTGTTTTCCAAATGAGTTGCTTTGGACATTCCGCATTCTGTTACAACAAAAGATTCTCCACCTGCCATAAATTTTATTTTATCGCCTGTTTTAACCTTTCCGTCCATTATTCGAACATAAACCACAACACCTTTGTAAGCATCGTAATATGAATCGAAAATTAACGCTTTTAAAGGCTTGTTTTCGTCCCCTCTTGGAGGAGGCACATTTTTAACTATATTTTCAAGTACATCTTTTACATTGAGCCCTGTTTTGGCCGAAACTTTCGGAGCTTCATCGCATGGAATCCCTATAACATCTTCAATTTCTTTACAAACTCTTTCGGGCTCTGCGCTAGGCAGATCTACTTTATTTATAACAGGTATTATTTCAAGCCCCGCATCGAGCGCAAGATAGGTATTGGCCAAAGTTTGCGCCTCAATCCCTTGCGAAGCATCCACAACTAAAATAGCTCCCTCGCAAGCCGCGAGCGAACGAGAAACCTCGTAATTAAAATCCACATGACCGGGAGTATCTATTAAATTAAAAAGATATTCTTCGCCGTTATCCGCTTTATAAAAAAGACTGACGGCGTGGGACTTAATTGTAATCCCACGCTCTCTTTCAAGATCCATGTTATCAAGTAACTGACTTTCCATTTCTCTTGCGGAAACCGAATTCGTCAGCTCCAAAATTCTATCTGCCAGTGTAGATTTTCCATGGTCAATATGCGCTATTATACTAAAATTACGTATTTTTTCTTTTGGTAACATTCTTTTTCCCTCTGCTGCTCTGGCTTTTCCTTTGTTTATTTGATTTTGTTTTAACTTTTTTAACTTTTTTAGCAGCCTTAGCTTTTGTTGGCTTTTTAGATTTTTTATTTAGGTCTAGCCCTTTGGACCAACGCCTCAAATCATCCAATTTTTTCTTATTATTCTTATTAGGTATAATTTTATACTTTTCCGCAAAGTTAGTCCAGATTTCTTCGTAAGCTTTTTTGGCATACAAACGCTTATCACTCGGATCTTTAAAACTTTTTATATCATTATAAACCAACTCCAACATGGCTCCGATTAAATATTTGTCCCTTTCGGAAAATTCAAATCTGTCTCTTTTTAAACCAAGTTCTTTTACAATCATTAATTTTCCATTGAGCCTTTTCTTTAACACACAAAAATCAACAGTCATTATAGAGCCGGGTCTTTTGACTCTATAAAAATATCCGATATTACTATCCCGAACTAATTTTTTCATTCGTGCTCTACTTAGGTAATTAAACAAAACATCTTCAATTATTTTAAGGTCTTTTTTAAATTCAAGCTTATTATCCGCCAAAAACGATTTTTTATATACACGGTAACATGCCGATACAGGCCATGTTCCTAAAACCTTAAATGGATTTTGGCCCTCTCTACACTCCAAAACTTCCACAGGTAATTCTTCATAAGGGTACTCCGACATATCAAGCTTACTATTATACTCAAATTTAATATACCCAAACTCAGATGCATCGGCATCATATTTTTCTAAATTTCCTATAGCTTTTTCCATAATATACGGCGCTATTACATCATCCGAATCAAAAAAATATATGTACTTGCCGGTTGCGGCTCTAATTCCGGTATTTCTAGCTCCACTGAGCCCTTGATTTTTCTGAGTTATTATTTTTATACGGCTATCTTTTGCGGCATGCTTTTCGAGTATTTCAAGAGAATTATCCGTTGAACCATCGTTTACACATATTATTTCCAAATTCTTATAAGTTTGATTTTCGGCCGAATCTAAAGCTTCATCCAGATATGGCGCAACGTTGTAAACCGGCACAACAATCGAAAGTTTCGAATTAGACTCTGCATTTGCATCCTTATCTATTCCGTAAACAAAGTTAAAATTACAGAAACAAAAAACACAACCTAAAAACATAAATAGAGAAAATAATTTTTTAAATTTACCTTCCATAAGATTGCCCTCCTAAAAATATTTATCAGCGTTTTACTCTTTTGCCATTCTTGCTGCGCACGTGATTGTTCGAATTTTTAGCCCATGCTCTTATGTCGTTCATCTTTTTGCTTTTATCTTTATCTAACTTTATCTTGCACTTTTTAATAAAATCATTTTCCATCACTGTTAAAATCTTCTTTGCAAGTAAATATTTACTCTCCGGATAATTAATACCTTTCCAATTATTATAAACAAGCCCAAACATTATTTCAAAAAGGTATTGGCCGCTACCTCTAAACTTAAATTTATCTCTGTTTAAAGCAAGCTCGTGAGCCACAGCAAGGTTTCCTTCCAAACGTTTAATCATTGTTTTATAATCAGAATTGGATATCGACCCTGCCCTATTAGATCTGTAAAAATATCCCACATTGTTATCTATAACAATCTTATTTATGTGTGTGCTGAGCATAAAGTTAAATAACAGGACTTCACCAAACTCAATATTTTTATTAAATTCTATAGAGTTTTCGGCAATAAAAGATTTTTTGTAAACACTGGTCCAAACTGCCCAGCCACCCTCGCAAAAGAACTTAACACAATTGCTGTCCGGCTTACATTCATAAAGGCGAAAAGCAGAATCATCGTAGGAATATGCCGACAAATCAGCCTTACTATCAGCTTCAAAATAAACACGTCTAAATTTTATTACATCCGCATCGTATTTCTCCAACAAATTAACCGATTTTTCCATAATGTACGGAGCTAATACATCATCAGAATCAAAAAAATATATATATTTGCCTGTCGCCGCTTTCATTCCGGCATTTCTCGCTTTGCTTACGCCTTGATTTTCTTGATTGATCACCTTTATACGTTTATCTTTTTTAGCATGTTTTTCAAGTGTTGCAAGTGAATTATCTGTTGAACCGTCGTTTACGCAAATTATCTCCATATCCTTATATGTTTGATTTTCCGCAGAGTTTAGCGCTTCATCAAGGTAATCTTCAACATTGTAAACAGGCATCACAACAGAAAGTTTTGACGCATTCTCAGAAACCGCTTTTTCATCTACTGCAAAAGATTTTGCTATTTTCCCAAACCCCAAAATAGAACTAAAACACAAAACACCCAAAAATAGCTTTTTAAAATGTGTCTTTACCAAAAATATTCCCTCGCTTCAAAACCAATTTTTCGCTCTGCAGCCTTGCAAAATACCCTTAGACTATCAAAATTTTCTTGGAATTAAATTCAGCCTTATAGTTTTCCTACTTCTTATTTTTGCTATTTACTTTGCCCTTAACTTTTGCAGCCGACTTTTTCGCTTTATCCCCCTGTTTTTTGCCTTTTTTCAATGTTTTTTCTTTATTTTTAATCTTTTTACCTTGTTTTTTGTCCTTTTTCATTTCTGACTTTTGTTCGCTAAAATTGCCCTTTGACCACTTTTTTAAATCATCCAATCGTTTTTGCTCGGTTTTATTTAAACCTATGCTGTATTTTTCTACATAGTTTGTACATACTTCCTCATAAGCTCTGCCTGCATAAAAACTTTTATCTTTTAAGTTATCAAGGCCTGCAATATCGTAATACAAAACATCAAATATCCATCCGAATATAACCTTTTTTCCTCCGGGAAAATCAAACCGTTTTTTATTCAGTACAAGTTCATGCACAACATCCAAAAAACCGTTAATACGCTTATAAACATCTCGGGAGTCATTGTATATTATTGATCCGGGTCGTTTTACTCTATGAAAATAGCCGATATTTGGATCTTTAACGAGTTTCTTTACACAAGACTTTACGATATATGTAAATACCACATCTTCGTGTGTTTTAATTTCTTTTTTGAAACACAAATTATTGTCGGTTAAAAAAGACTTTTTATAAACATAGCTCCAAACGGCAGAAGTTTTTGTGTTAAAAATTTCCAGCAAATTACGCCCTTTTTTATATTTGCAAAGCGTTATGGGTAAATCTTTATAAAAATATTCTTTCAAATCAATACTGCTGCCATAATTAAACTTCTTTATTCCCATTTCCAACACATCTGCATCGTATTTTTCCAAATTTTTTATTGCTTTTTCCATAGCATAAGGCGCTAACACATCATCCGAATCAAAAAAATATACATAATCACCAACCGCCGCTCTGAGTCCGACGTTTCTTGCCTCACCGGCGCCTTGATTTTTTTGAGTAATTATCTTTATACGTTTATCTTTTTTAGCATGTTTTTCAAGTATTGCGAGCGAATTATCCGTTGAGCCGTCATTTACGCAAATTACTTCCATATCCTTATATGTCTGATTTTCAACCGAATCAAGCGCTTCATCCAGATAGGGCGCAACATTATAAACGGGCACAACAACAGAAAGCTTTGGGTTGGATTTAGAAGTAACGCCTTCTTCCACCCCAAAGCAATATAAAAAACCACAGCAACAAAAAACATAGCAAAAAGATAAAATTAAAGAAAATACTCTCTTGGAACATACTTTCACGCAGTACAACCCCTTTTGCATAAATTTACACAATTGATTGTACACTACACTTTATTAATTAGCAATGCTTTTTAAAATATTTAGTTTTTCTTGCTGATCTTTATTTAAAACAATCCCACATTCTTTGATAATTTCATCTTGCAAAATTTGAACTGTTTGTTTTGCAAAATAAGCCTTATCTTCGCTATTATCAAGATCCTCCGTTATCCTCACAAAAGTTGAACCTAAAATGTTATCAACGAGCCACTCGTCTTTATCGTCAAAATTAAACCTATATCTGTTTTTTATAAGCTCATGCGCACCGGGAATAACATTTTTTAAAATCTTCTTTGCGTTTGCAGTTGTAAGCGCAGAATTCGGGCGATTTTGCCTATAACAATAAAACACATTATTATTGTGAACCAAACTATCTGCGTTTGAAAAAGCAATTATATTAAAAAGTCCGTCTTCTCCCCTTGATATTCCCTCTTTAAACCAAACGTCATTATCCACAAGCCATGATTTTTTCCAAATTTTGTTCCAAACTGAAGACATCTCGACTTTTAAAGCGCGATAAGGGTTCTGCGACTCCTCACGAACATAAAACTCCATATTCGATTCATCATAAGAAAAAGAGTTTAAATCTATTTTTTCGCCATCGGTAAAACAAATATTTCCAAGCATAACTACATCGGATTTATACTGCTCTGCACATTCATACGCCTTTTCACAAGCGTAAGGCGGCAACAAATCATCAGAATCCGCAAACATTATATATTTACCTTTTGCAGCTTTAATCCCATGATTTCTGGCAACCGAAACCCCTTTATTCTTTTGGTCAACTATTTTAATACGGGAATCATTCTTTGCGTGATTTCTAAGTATTGAAAGAGAGCTATCCGTAGATCCATCATTTACGCAAACTATTTCGAGCTCGTTAAGAGTCTGATTTTCTAAACTTTGGAGGGTTTCTTCCAAATAATTTTCCGTATTGTAAACCGGCACTATAACAGAAACTTTTGCATTATTAACGCCCTTTAAATATTGGCATTTTTTAATAACTCCGGAACAATTCTTATAGGTAAGTAAAAGAGTAAAAAGCGATATAAAAGAAACCTGCATGAATTTAAAAAACTTTTTTCTCATATATCCTCCTTAAACAAGGGCTTTTAAAACCTCTAAATCTTTCTTATGCCAATCTTCGAGCTGTACTCCATGTTCTTTAACAAGTCTTTCTTCAATCAGATATATAACTTTTTCGGCAAAGTATTTTTTATCTTCTTCATTTTTGGTGTCCTCTACTATATGTTTATAGTTAAGGTCAAACACTTTGGAAACCAACCATTCATGGCCTCTTTCGAAATTAAATCTATCAAAATGGTCAATCAGTTCCTCAGAAGCTTTAGTAGAAGCCGTTAAAACTTTCTTGGCGTTAAACTCCGTAACTGACGAGCCGGGCCTGTTGGTTCTGTAAAGGTAGAAAATATTATCATCCTGAACCATTTTTGTAACAAACGGGAACAGGAGCAAATTAAAAAGCTGATCCTCGTAATGAGTTACGCCCTCTTTAAACCAAATATTATTATCAACAATTAAAGACCTTTTATACACCTTTGTTACTATATATCCCGTATTTTCCGCCATATCATAAAATGGGTTTTGATTTTTAGTGCGCTCACATACTTTAACTTTGGAAGGATCATATTTAAGGCTCGCCAAACCCGAATCCTCGCCGTCTACAAACATCTTAAGCCCGAAAGAAACAACATCAACATTATATTTTTTTAGATCATCATACGCTTTTTCTAATGCATAATCGGGAATTAAATCATCTGAATCAATAAAAGAAATATACTCGCCTTGCGCAGCTCTTATTCCTGCATTTCTTGCAGAACACACTCCGCCGTTTTCTTTATTTATTATTTTTATTCTTGAGTCCTTTGCGGCATGAGCCTCCATAATTTCCAAAGAACGATCTTTGGAGCCATCGTTTACGCAAATTATTTCTATATCCCTAAGCGTTTGATTTTCAACTGTTGCAAGACTTTCATCAAGATATTTTTCGGTATTGTAAATCGGCATGATGACCGAAATTTTATAAGGATAGTTTTCTCCGCCGTTTACTACGTATTTAATAAATCCAAAAACACCAATCGCCACGGCGATTGCCAAAAATAGCATTGAAAAAATAAGTACATATCTTTTTTTGCTTTTTTCCATAATAGTTCATTCCTCATTAAAATAATTGTTTTAAATAAAGTGCTTTAAATCATCTATCATATTATTTAAATCCTCAGGCAAAGTAATATTATATTTATTTATAAATCCATCGTTTATTATTTCCAAAACCTTTTGAGAATAATAGTTTTTATCCTCAAATTTATCAAGCTCATTTACTATTGCCGGTTGCACCATCCAAAGCACACTTGAAAGAATCCACTGATCTCCACCGTCAAACGAAAATTTATTTCTGTTATCAACAAGCTCTTTTGTTATTATAAGAAAACTATCAAGCTTTTTCTTAATATTGGTTTGAGTAACCGTCATGGCAGAACCCAGCCTTCCGGTGCGGTAAATATGTAAAATGTTATCATCTTTTACAAACTTATAAAGATTTGGCCCCGCCATCATGTTAAAAAGGCTATCTTCGCCCCTATATATGCCTTCTTTAAATACAAGCTTGTTTTCGTTTATAAAAGAACGTTTCCAAATTTTATTCCAGACAACTCCACAAGAAAAATTAAGCGCCGAAAAAGGATTTTCGTTTTCTTTTCTTGTATAGACGGTTATTTTGGAATCATCATAGCTAACTCCTGATAAATCAACCGCCTGACCGTCTACAAAATCTTTTACTCCAAATTCAACCACGTTTGCTTCGTTTTTAACCGCAACATTATATTCTTTTTCACACGCATACGGAACAAAGCAATCATCAGAATCTAAAAACATTATGTAATCCCCATGAGCATTTCTGATTCCATTGTTACGAGCCGAGGACACACCGCCGTTTTCTTGATTTATTATCCTAATACGGCTGTCATTTTTTTCGTGCTCTTCCAAAATCTTCAAAGAGCCGTCTGTGGAGCCGTCATTTACGCAAACTATTTCTATATCTTTAAGAGTTTGATTTTGCACGCTGTTTAAACATTCATCAAGATATTTTTCTGTATTATAAACAGGTATGATAACTGAAACTTTTACGTTTTCCGGGCCTAACAGTTTATCAAAAACATGAGTTTTTTTTCGTAAAACGACGAATCCTGTCGATAAAATTATTAATAAAAAGAGTATTGCAAGTAAAATACGATTTTTTAAGCCTCGTTTAGCTCTTGTGGTCATCTTGTAACCTCCTGAGTTTAATTTTTTAAATAAATCCTAAAACGCTTTAGTCTCTAAATTCTTTCATGGAAAGATTTATACGTCCCTTGGAATCAATTTCCGTTATTCGGACAGTTACTTCATCGCCTTCGGAAAGCTCATCGGAAACTCTGTTTATACGCCTTTTGCAAATTTGAGAAATATGGCAAAGCCCTTCTTTACCCGGTACAAACTCGATAAACGCACCAAAATCCATGATCCTGATTACCTTTCCTTTATAAACCGCTCCAACTTCAGGCTCTATAACTATACTCTTTACAACATCCAAAGCTTTTTTACAATTATCCATGTCTACGCCCATGATAAAGACTTTTCCGTCTTCTTCAATATCAATTTTAACATCGAATTCAGAACAAATCTTTTGTACAATTTTTCCACCCGAACCGATAACTTCTCTGATTTTATCAATCGGAATAGACATTGAAAGTACTTTAGGCGCATATTTTGAAAGATAGTTTCTGGGCGCCGGTATTGCTTTTAAAATTACTTCGTCTAAAATATAATCTCTTGCTTTGTGCGTTTTTTCCAAAGCTTCTTTTATAATTTCATTTGTAAGACCGTGAATTTTAAGATCCATTTGAATTGCCGTAATACCCTTGTGAGTACCCGCAACTTTAAAATCCATATCTCCAAAAAAGTCCTCTAGGCCTTGTATATCAACCATAGTCATAAATCTTTCGCCTTCGGTGATAAGGCCACATGAAATACCTGCAACGGGTGCTTTTATCGGCACACCTGCATCCATTAGCGCAAGGGTGGAACCGCAAACGGAAGCCTGAGAGGTAGAGCCATTTGAAGATAAAACTTCCGAAACAAGGCGCAAAGAATATGGGAATTCTTCAACAGAAGGTATAACAGGAACCAACGCTTTTTCAGCTAATGCACCATGCCCAATTTCACGGCGTCCCGGGCCGCGGCTCGGCCTTGTTTCTCCAACCGAATAGGACGGGAAATTATAGTGATGCATATATCTTTTGGTTTCTTCGGAATCTATTCCATCCAAAATTTGCTCATCGCTGATGGGCCCGAGCGTCAGGGCCGTTAGCACTTGGGTTTGTCCGCGCGTAAACATACCCGAACCATGAACCCTTGGCAAAAGCGCCACTTCCGCATCGAGTGGCCTTATTTCGTCCATTTTGCGCCCGTCAACACGTTTTTGTTCATCAAGTAGCCAACGTCTTACAATATATTTTTGAGTTTTATATAAGCACTCATCAATCTGCTTTTCACATTCCGGATAAAGCTCATCAAATTTCTCATGAACTTTTTTATAAATGGGGTCAAGTCTTTCATCACGAACATTTTTATCGTTTGTGTAAAGTGCAAATTTTAAGTCATCAAGTGCAAATTCTTTAACAGCTTCGAACATTTCTTGCGATGGCTCTGCGCTTTCATAAGAAAACTTCTCTTTTCCTATCTGGGCTTTAATATCTTCAATAAATGAAATAATCTCTTTGTTAGCTTCGTGCGCTTTTAAAATAGCTTCGTACATTATCTCGTCCGTTACTTCGTTTGCGCCGGCTTCAATCATCGGAATTAAATCTTTTGTTGAAGCAACAGTTAAAGCCAAATCCGATTTTTTACGCTCCTCGGCATTCGGATTGATAATAATGTTTCCGTCAACAAGTCCAACAAACACTCCCGAAATAGGGCCATCCCACGGAATATCAGAAATACTTAGTGCAATGGAAGTACCAATCATTGCAGTAATTTCCGGTGAGCAATCTTCGTCCACAGACATAACGGTACACACAACCGAAACATCGTTGCGCATGTCTTTCGGAAACAGTGGGCGAATAGGCCTATCTATAACGCGCGACGCAAGGATAGCCTTATCAGAGGGCTTGCCTTCCCGTTTTGAAAATGAACCCGGTATCTTACCTACGGCATAGAGCCTTTCTTCAAAATCAACGGAAAGCGGGAAAAAATCAATTCCGTCTCTCGGTTTATCGGAAGCCGTAACGGCAACATTTACGCATGTATCTCCGTATCTTACCATACAAGTTCCGTTTGCAAGCTGGGCAAATTTTCCGGTTTCTACAACCAAACTTCTCCCTGCAAGCTGTGTTTTAAATACCTTATAATTTTCAAACATCCAATTCCTCCACTATCTTTTTATATGACCTCATTATTATACACCATTTGAATATAAAAATAATAGATATAATAAAAAAGGCATTGCAAAAAGCGAATATAAGAAATGGAATGACGATGTAAAAAGAAAAGAACGGAATCAATAATCATACTAATACTTTTAGCCCAATAGTAAGTTTTACGAGTAAATCGAGCTAAATAATGACGTAATAGTCTGTTTATTCTTTCAACATTATAGGTATAGGCTTTACCTATTAATCTTTTTTTGGGGTCAATAAGATCGTAAGCCTTATATTTATCTGAAGCATATTTTTTAGGTTCTATATGAGCTATTTTTAAAGATATGTTTTAAAAATGTTTTGTTTCCCTGTTTCCTACTTCAAAAGCGACCAATTCTTTACTGTTCCTATTTACCGCTGTACAAAGCCAGATGTTTTTTTAAATTTATACACATTTCATCGAGCTCTAGAACATCAGTTCTTATTGACGTCTTTATTTTTTCATCCTTTCTTATTTGGCAGGCTGCTTTTTTTACCCAGTTTATTACTGATGCGTGACTTATTTTCAGTAACCTCTCTATTCTTCTAAATCCTATTCCCTCCAAATAATATATTATTACTTCTTGCTTTACTTCATCTGGGTATCCATTTTTTGTCCCTGTATAATTACATCCACAATTTTTTCACTTATATCTTTGTTTCCCTCTATTAAATCCGTTTTTTACTTTTTTCCGTTTGTACACATTTTGGACATCTCTTTTTCCGTACCACTATTTCACTATATCTATCCCGTTTTTGCAATGCCTCATATATGAAAAAGTATCTGATCTCTACTCATCTACTGGAAGACCATCTGTCGATAAATAATCACTTTGTCAACAGCACCGCTACGTCAGTCTATGTCAAGGAAGGAAAACTGCTGGAATAGTGCACCACATGAAAGTTTCTTCGGTCATATGAAAGATGAAATAGATCAGACAAAGTGCAAAAATTTTAATGAAGCTAAAGATATCATCGGTGATTGGATAAATTATTACAATACTGAACAATATCAATGGGATCTTGCTAAATTATCACCCGATGAATATTATCAATATGTAATGACCAATGAATATCCTTTGCCTGTTTATTCAAAAAATATTTCATAGTTTTGTACCACACAAACTTAATTTGTACTCTACTTTGGGTACACTTTACTTTACTCCAGTTAACCTTGTGCATAAATAAGTGCGAATTATCGGTTCTGCTTTCGTTCCGTTACCATAGGTTCTCCTACAGGTTGCGTAAATTTTATTGATAACCGTTTGATTGACCACCATAATCAAACGTATTCACACCAAAGGGTTCAGGCACTTTCATTTGTCTGGGCTAAACAGAAACTGGTAACTCACATTCACTAATTCCAACCTAAACCTCCTATCCTCTTAACATTGCGGTTCAGTCGCATCAAAATGTGCCTTTAGGTGACTTACTGCTTTCCTGCCGTGATATGTTCCCGTGTCGGCTTTCGCCTTTCGGTTAGACGCAGGTTGTTTCCTGTGTTATCTTACAGGGTGATACCTTAGGTCACTTTACACAACATCCTATTTGGACATACATAGCCTAAGCCTCAGGGCTATCATTTATCATCTTTTTTTCGGAGGTAATACCAAAAGCAAGAGGTTTTGTAAAGTCACCGCTGCCTTGCGAATATGTCTGGCCATCATGTACCGTTGCTGAACGCCCTGATGGTTGCCGTTTGCCTTTTTCCATTCGCAGCTGCAACTCCGTAGAAGCGCTCGTTGAATCGTCACCGGGATAACCACTGTTAGGTATTGATCGCAGATGGGGCGGTTCCATTCGAGACAGTGCCGCCATAAAAGCGTTTATTGAATCGTCGCCAAGATAATCACTGTCAGGTAGTCCCGATTGGGGACAAATCGGCATACCACGTACATTTCCCTCTTCCTTTTCTTGTCTTTGTCGTGCAAATGAATTGGCGGCACAAGGTGCAGACTTAGCTCGAATCGGAATGTCATGTGTGGTATCAGTACCCATTCTTCCTCGATTTTTTTCATCCTTTTCTTCCAATTGTACTACACTCTCTTCGTCACAATCTTCTGCATCATACATGCCGTTCAATGGCTCTACATTTGGTATAATATGTTCTACATCTTCTTCCAATTGTTCTACACTTTCTTCTTCACAATGTTCTGTACCAAATATGCTTAATAATGGGAATGGGCTTTCACTTGGTATAATTGGTATAATTGGTATAATTTGTTTTACACACATACCGTCGTCCAATTGTTTTTCATCTTCTTCCAATTGTTCTTCATCTTCTTCCAATTGTTCTTCATCTTCTTTCAATTGTTTTTCACCCGCTTCTTCACATTCTTTTACACTACAAGGTTCAGAAGCAGGTCGTTTCAACATACAACTTTCGGAAGTTTCTTCATGGGGCATATCCACAAAAATCGGCACAAAATCCGTAGACGGCTCCTGTTCCCCCAAAGGAGAAGCCCCTCCAAGACGCAATGGAACTTTAAACTGTGAACGTTGACACTCTGACATACACTCAAAATAGCACACCAAACTCCGTAGCAACCTACGTACAAGTTCATCACTTTTTGCGGCTTGATCAGTCATCTCCAAATTAATTGCACCATCAAAACATGTAGGAGTCTCGCACAATGGCCAATCTTCTTCTAACTGCTCAGTCAATTCCTTATACACAAGATACATAATCCCAAAATTATAGAGTACCTCATCAAAACTATTGACATTAACAAACATTTCGTGCTCATACTGAATCATAGGATCGTCAGTTCTCATTGTAATCAATGCATCATACCATGTACTGCTAATGTCGTTTTTAATTACGTCAGTAATCGCCCACCTTAATTCGATTTTCGGAAGATTTAGCAACTGTGTACGACAATAATAACAAAATTCTAAAATTTTTTTGAAATTCTTTTCTTTACGGCTGGTATAGGATAGTACCTCACTATTTGTCATATGATTAGTCAAAACACAAACTATGTGATTTCGTACATTAGCAAAACTACCTATTTTGTCGGCTTGCACTGCCGAGTTACCGCTTAATAAAAATGTCACAGCTAAAAATCCCGAAACTATCTTTTTAATCCTCAATGATAAAACTCTCCCAAAAACCTATTTTTAATTTGAATTAAACTATTTTATTGAACTACCGAATCAGATAAAAAACGATACACTTCCTCCATGTTTTGCAGATTAATTCTAAGCTCAAGTAGGTCCGATGAACCGGCTATAATACTACTTTCTACAAAATCACAGGGAGGCTGACCAAACTGACATACCGTGTCTATAAAAATTTTCAGTGCAAAGCTCTTCTTTTGATCAAATTCTTTATCTTCACAAACCTCATCGTCGCCACCCAATTTCGAAATAATATAATGAAATAAAATATATGATCTATTTAAACAAAACTCCTTCGCTTTTACATCTTTGGGAATTCTTTTCAACAATAATTCACGAAGCTCGTTGTATTCTAAAATTTTAGCACATGGTCGTTGAATAAAACTTACCACAAATAAAAGCAGAAAGACACATATAATTTTCCTTACTTTCAAATTAAACACCTCCACATCGTCACGAAATAAATATGGATCACTCACCAAAATATGTTTTGATGTTATTCGACTAAAAATATAAAAATACGACACTTCACGAATAAAAAAATTTAACGTTGACTCAAAAATTTTAACAATTTATATAAATAAAATCAAATGCGTCAATTTTTTTGACATTGCAAAAGGCGAATATAAGAGATGGAATGACGATGTAAAAAGAAAAGAACAGAATCAATAATCATACTGATACTTTTAGTCCAACAGTAAGTTTTACGAGTAAATCGAGACAAATAATGACGTAATAGTCTGTTTATTTCTTCAATATTATAGATATAGGCTTTACCTATTAATCTTTTTTTGGGGTTAATATAAGATCGTAAGCCTTATATTTATCTTAAGCATATTTTTTAGGTTCTATATGAGTTATTTTTAAGGATATGTTTTCAAAATATTTTGTTTCCCTCTATTAAATCCATTTTTTACTTTTTTCCGTTTGTACACATTTCGGACATCTCTTTTTCCGTACCACTATTTCACTATCTATCCCGTTTTTGCAATGCCTAAAAAAATATCCGATAATTTAATATCGGACGATAATTCTATAAACTTAGCAAAATTATTTGCGAATTCCAAGCTTCGCAATAAGGCATCTATATCTTTCAATATCCTTCTTCTTTAGATATCCGAGTAAATTTCTTCTCTTACCTACCATAATAAAAAGGCCTCTCCTTGAATGATGATCCTTTTTATGAGTTTTCAAGTGTTCCGTAAGACTGTTAATTCTTGTTGTCAACAAAGCAACCTGAACCTCCGGAGATCCCGTGTCGTTTGTGCTGAGTGCGTACGCCTCAATGACTGATTTTTTTTCTTCTTTTAATAACATAATTACACCTCTCTAAATTTTACCCTAAGCTAAATTTCAGCTCATTCGCAGATTTTCCGCAAATGGGGGTAGTTAGAGTTTCATTTTAACATATTTAATTAAAAATGTAAAGCAAATTATGATAGAAAACTATTTGACCCCTTGCTTTATCAACAAAACAATTATTTGCCAAGAAAATTTTCAATGGCATTATTTATACCGCTTTTCAAACTTTTTCCCATAACCGATAAATCTTTCATGAGCGCTTTATGACCGCCTTTTGCGCCTTTCCAAGCAGCACCCACATAATCTTTTTCGCGAAATCCCAAAAGACTTGATTTATTTGCTTCATTATCAATACCCTTAATAGCTTCCTTTGCCGCATAAGTGGCTTCTGCCAATCCGACAGTGGTAACAATTACACCACCTGTTATCATAATAGCTTTCATAGCCTTTTCAGCTATCCTTTGGCTCTTTTCACTAATCTCAAATCCACCACCCGAAATATCATTTAATTCTTCTTCGGAAAGACCTTCTCCGTTATACATCGATTTTTTCGCTTCATCCAAAGCTTCGATAATCACGTTTATCTTATCATCGGAAAGTTCTAATCCCTTGGAAGCAAACAGCGCCTTCATTTTTGAAACATCATTTTCCGTGTCGTTCATACTCGCAAAAAATTTTTCGTCACTGAGCAATTTAATTAAAAGTTCCACTTTTTCGTTCGTTTCCATAATTTTGCCTCCATTTTTTATATTTGAAATGAATTGTATATTTAACTCATAAAAAAGTCAATATATAATTTGAAATTTTTACGATTAAAAATAATTTTAATAAGCATCCCCCAGCCTAGCTGGGGGTATTTCTTTAACGGGCGAAGCCCTGTACTACTAGCCGCCTCTAAAGGAG
>CALWJD010000013.1:0-16176 GCA_944380925.1 uncultured Clostridia bacterium
TCATTAAAGCCGTAAACACTTTTAAACCCGAAAAAGGGATCCGCCTTTCAAGCTATGCTGCCAGATGTATAGAAAACTCTACCCTCACACTATGGATACAAAAAGCGGCGATTGGCATCCCTTGCTAAAAATTAGTAATAACCTATTCGTACTCGCAAAAAATGAATTTCAAGCCACTACCTATTCCTTATTTTATAAACATACGTTTAATTTCTTTAGTCCTCACAAACTACTGGAATCTGAATTATTCAATATAAAATTTCAGAACCCTAAAGACATTAAAACAACGGCTGAAAAACTTAGGTATTATCGGTATAAAAATGCTTTATTGCAAAAAGATGTAGCAAAATACGCAAACATATGTGAATCCACATATATAGGGTATGAGTCAACCAATCGCATTTATTACCCTCCCAATATTTTAAAGAAAATTGCGGAATTATACAAAGTTGACGTTTCAGAATTTATGGACGAATATAATCAATCATTAATCAAGGGCAAGGAATAAAATTAAAATCCTTAAGGAAAGAACTTAATATAACTCAAAAAGCTCTCGCCAAAGGATTAAATGTCCATGCAAAAACAGTAGCTGCTTGGAAAAAAGAAAAACGTGTAATGTCAAAAAATATGTATATTAGAATTTTTAAGGACAGGGATTTTTAATCGTTTACATTTTTTCGTAACTTTTAATAATCTCATTAAGCAATTTAATTTTCTGATTTTTGCTACACTTTAGGTTTTCTATATTACGTTTTACAGCTGAGCCGTAAATTTTCGCAGCTCTAACACTTAGTTCCTCCATTTTTTCCTTATCTTCCGGAAAATGTAAAATCACTTCCATAAACGGCTACAGCCTCCTTTTATAATATTTACGCTCTAACAATTTCTAAAATTCTTGAAATCTTAGCTCTAAAACACAAACCGTTTTAGACACACGAATCACCATTTTGCCGAAAAACTGAAAGTTTTTTGAATAACATGAGACGTCCTCACACCGGTGAGGCCACCCTCATTGCCTGCGACGGTTTTATCACGCTCGGACTATGACTGGGTAGGAGTATCTTTAATTGTTGCTAAGATTTTTTATGGGGTTTTCAATGTCCTTTTAGAAGGATAAATCATGTAAATTTACCCTTCTACTTATTAAAGAGTGTTTTTGGGGTTGCATTTTTGCGCAAAACTTGTCGAACATAAAAATTATTTTTTAAATAATAGATTTTTTAAAATTCTAATTATTTTATTAAAATGCTTCCGTACATTTGACTGGTCAATTTCGTACATAGATGCAAGTTCTTGCCATGTTTTACATTCGCTTACTACTTGGCTAATTAATATTTGATCCTCCGTTTTCAAACTTTTTATTGCTGTATGTAACTTTTCGTTTTCAATAAATTCAATCCAGCTAAGTAAACTTGTTTCAGATAATTGCTTGTCCATTATTGATACATCCGAAAAACAATCACAAATACCCTCCTCGAACGGGCTTCGTGTTCACATATCTTTGCCCTCTTAATATTGTCATTTAAATCCATATTTTTCACTACTGCATAAAAGTAAGCCATTTCATTTTGAATATTATTAGGTTCATAGGCCATAATTAAATCCTCCGAATTACTCAATCTTTTAAATAATTCGGTATGCTTACGGGTACTTTGCGAGATAAGCAAGCCAATATTTCATAGGCTTTTACCTAATTACAGCCAAAAAAGCGCAGAGGTCTACACGAAGTGCAAAACTCTGCGTTTTTAAATATGCAGGTATTAAGAAATGCTCTGCATAAATAAATTAATTTACAGCATATCTATATTTTAAAATCTTTTATTTTTGCAAAGCACGTCAAGACATTATTTTCAAAATCCTCTCTATAAGTGACAATACCTGAATATTTTTTACATAGGCCATGCACTTTCTTTTTAGTTTTTAAATATGTTATCCGGCGGCTTGAGTAGTTTTTAGTAAAATATAACCGCTTGGGTTAATTTTAAAATATAATCTAATAACTTCCTGTCGCTCTGTGGCAGAGAGTTTTTATCACAGTTTGTTGTTTTTTAAAACATTTAGCATTAAATGGTAAAAATAAGTATAAAAAATAGAGAACGTTTATGAAATGGCTCAAAAAATCAAACTAAAAAAGTTTAACGATGCAGGTCCATTTTAATATCAAAACAATTCACAAAATTCAAATCGAAGATGCAAAACGTTATTTTTTAATAGCTAGATTTAAATCAAATAATATCGGTTATGCCAAAAAATAATTAAAATAAAATAAGCATCCCCCAGCGTAGCTGGGGGTATTTCCTTAACGGGCGAAGCCCTGTACTACTAGCCGCCTCTAAAGGAGGCTGATACGATCTGGCGCATGCGAAAGGATTGTTACTTGCTACCCATAAATGGGTCCGTATTACTAAATGTTAATTGTTCTCCTAATTCATCTTCTTTTAATTGATTTTTGATATACTCTTTTATTTTAACTGCATTTTTCCCTGCTGTATCTACGTAGTATCCTCTGCACCAAAACTCTCGGTTTCTGTATTTGAATTTAAGATTCCCCCACTTTTCATATATCATCAAACTGCTTTTTCCTTTGAGAAATCCCATAAAACTCGATATACTCATCTTTGGCGGTATCTCTAAAAGCGTATGTACATGGTCAGGGCATACTTCGGCTTCTAATATATTTACTCTTTTCCATTTGCATAATTCTCTTAGTATCGCTCCTATTTCTAATCTCTTATCTGCGTAAAATACTTTTCTTCTGTATTTCGGTGCAAATACTAAATGGTATTTGCAGTTCCACTTTGTATGTGATAAACTGTGTGTATCATTCACTTTGAATGTCCTCCTTTTGATGTTTTCTTTAGCAGTTTCCAGACCGCTTTTTTATTCTACATCAAAAGGAGTTTTTATGTCGTTATTACATCGCTTAAGCTATTACTGAACCACGCGACTATCGCGTGGCTTTCTGCAGACAAAAAGACGCCCTTCTTACTGCATAAGGCGTCTTTTTGTTATAATAAATTTTTGAAAAGGGCTGATTAACATTGAAACAATTGCAGCAAATATATTTTTATCGGTATAAATACGCCATTTTTTAACCAAACACCTTTTCAGTTGTTAAGCCATCGTGCGTTGTACGCCAAAGGCAAGATTCATGATCAATAAAATAAATCCACTTGTAATCAAGTATATAGCAGCTTTTAGTTGGTTTTTCTGTTATCTTTTTAATTTTCTCGGAATTCATATCGATAATTTCCATACCTTTGTTTGTACAAACAAAAATTTGGTTATTATACAAATTGAAAGAAAAATTAGAATAATCTTCAATTTCATAGACTCCCCTTGGCGTAACGTCACCGTTTAAATTTGCTACACACAATGAATATTTATACAGTGCATTATCTTTATCTCCAATTTTTAGACGACTTGTTATAACAATCTTATCATTATATATAAGAAAATAGGAATCATCGTATGTGTTTGGGTTGCTTGTATCATAGGAAAACAAAATTTTCTCAATTCTTTTGTTGCAGTCATACTCGCACAGGTATCCTTTGCTACCATCAAGACGAAAATAATAAATTTTATTATTTAGAAAGTAAAAATAGCTTAGCTGTTTGGCAATGACATATTCGGTATTGTTATCATTACAAACCAGATCATCTTTAACATAGGGCGTTTTATTCCGTTTCAAATAGTACGTTTTTCCACTTTCATCAAGCGAAAATTGATTACTAGTACTGTGATCCGTATAAGCACCCATTCCCTTAAATTTCCTTTCAGAAAAATCAAATTTTTCAAGTTCGCTGCTTTTCTGATTTACACGGTAAATGGAATTATTATGTTTTAGAATTTTTTCTATATGAAATCCGATTCCTTTTAAATCAGGGTGTGGTCCATACCACACTAACAGATTAGAACCATTTTCAGATATTTCCATTAAACCATAATCGTGTGCATTTTTTCGATAATTATAATATAGTTTATTATCGATCCTACACAAATCACCACCAGAGAGATAGTTGTTATAATCATTATTAATTTCATTCTCTCTCACAGTAACTTTGTTATGATACAAGCGTGGGTCAAAAATCAAATTTTTCACTACAATTAACCCAACGACTGATAAAAGCAAAACACCTGCAGAAAACAATGCCACAAAACCATTTTTTCGTTTATTCATTAGCAGTATCCTTTCCTCACTATTTGTAATGCTCTATTAGGAACTATTGAAACCAATGCTTTTCTCAGACGCGGCTTATATATTTTTTCTTTGATTCTGCTTTTAAATTTCCCTAAAAGCAATGCTGTAACAGAGACTTCCACGCAATTTTTACATATCAAATTATAGTTAGTACCTTGTTGTTTCTTCAAAAAATCAAAACCTTTAGAAAAATCCCCTTCAAAATATATGTAATCAGTATATGTCCCATTATAATACTTTCTTGAATAATTAACTAGTTCCCCTCGAGGCAAATGTTTATCAAGTGGCTCCAACATTTTTTGATTTTGGCCGACTCCTTTTTTACCAAATTTACCATTGCCGCTGTTCCCCCAATAAAAATGATACCATGTGCCTTGAGCGTCCTGAATAAGAAGTCCTGTGTGTCCTGCTCCGTAAACAGCATTTTTATCGTGCAACCAAATAGCGTCCTCTCCGAATTTATCCTCAAACGTAATCGGACTATTATAACAGTAACTAAAAAGATTATACCCACCATCTAAAGATTCATCAGCATTTATAAATCTACCGACCTCTGGGTCATAATACCGCGCATTCAAATAGTAAAGAGCCGTCTCGGAATCGTAATAATATCCCCTATAACGAAGAGGATTAATATATCCGATAAACTCCATATCCGTAGTTTTATCTACATCGTTTGCATCTTTTATTGAAATCAGTTTACCCCAAGAATCATAGGTATATTTAGTTACTACATTTCCCGAAGCATCTGTAATCCCAATAATGTCTCCTTGCAAATTTTTCATGTAGAAATACGGTATATTGTTGTAATTAAATCCGACCGTGTTTCCGTTTCCATCGACTTGCCACAGAAGAACATTTTCACCTGTTTTTTGAGCAAGTAGCTTGATGCCCGACGTTATGAAATCATTTTGAACCCCGTTTACAGTTTTTTGGGTTCTAACTCCGCTTTCATCATATTTAAACGTTACACTAACATTGTGCCCTGAGTTTTCTATTTTGTCAAGTCTGTGGCCTCTTGACCATTCACATTTCCATCCATCTCTGTATTCAAGCGGGTTGCCTATTGCATCATAAATTATCGCTTGTTCATCTTCTCCGCATGTTATTGATGTTAATTTATCAGGCCAATTTGTGTCACCATAATTATACGTTACCGTGCTTTCGAGAGTAGCATTTGTTAAATCTGCATCGATCGTATAGGAATAGATTTTCTTTTCCGTTATATTCCCACCGACATTGTACGTGTATGCTACAGTTTTTCCTGTCTGGACATTGTTTTCTCTTACCAGTTCATTCAAGTCGTTGTAGACATAACTTGCAATGGTATCATTATTTATATCGGTGACGTTTGTTATATTTCCTACATTATCATAGGTGTAATTAAATTTTTCACCAAGACTTACCCAGCTATTTTCGACCCTCTTTTTAATTTCGACTGAATTTACTATATTAGTGGTCCTATCTAAACTGTTCTCAACGCCAAGATACCCAAATTCATGTTGCAAACCTAATGAGCTATCAGAATTGAGGGCCTCCGTAGCCATGAGTCTACCGAGAGAATCATTGCCGTAATTATAATTGCTGAAAACCTTTATAGTACCTATATTCATTTCAGAGTTTAATAGCTTATCTTGTTTGCCAAATGTGTTATTTAAAACAGTTTGTACACCGAAAATATTGGATGTTAGCCTACTAATCAAGCTGTTGTATGCACTGTAAACTATTTCCATACTGGCGCCGTCACTGCGTGCGGTACGTAAAAGCCTTCCGAATTTATCATACTCAAACTTTACGATAAAATTATTAAGCGAATCATAGACTTCAGTAATTCGATCTTTGCCATCGTATGAATAAGTTATTACGCCAAATTTATTTCCTTTTCCGTAACCAAACGATTTTTTGACCAATCGTCCTCGTGAATCATAATCGTAATTAACTGTTTGGTCATTTCCATATTTTGTTTGACGAATAAGACCATTACCGGCATCATACGTATTTTTCGAAAGCGCTCTATCACCAACTTTGATTTCGCTGGTATTTCCGAACATATCTTTGACAAAACCATATACTGTATTTACTCCCTCCGCTACTTTGTGCGATACGGATGACAGCACTCCATTTAGGTATAAATATGTTGTCTGAGCACCACTGCAAGTTTCACTGGATAAACGATTAGCGCCATTATACACATAATTTGTTTCAACATTATTAGGATTTTTTTCTTTTGTAATAATACCGTTAGTTTCAGTGCTTGTAAATTCAGTAGTTTTACCTCTTGAATCAATTTGCTTACTAACGTAATTTTGGCTTTGCGTATACTCAGTTGCTGTTTCTATTTTGTTACCAACTATATTAGCATCTTGTGCAGATGACATTCCTGTTATATTTCCTTTATCATCATAAGTAAGTGATGTTTTAACGTTAGCGTTTTGTTCTTGCACTGTGTAATCTTTTAATCTATGTATTTTGCCGGTTGCATCATTATAGCTTGCATCAGTCTGATTATTGTTTGCATCTTTAATTTGAGTTATTTCATTATTATTATTTATGATGCGTTCTTCGTAACTTCCTGTGTTATCTGTAATTTTAGTTGAATTTCCGTTACTGTCCCGGTCATACGTAATTCCCTGATCATCAATAGACACTTGAATATTATCGAAAAACACAGTATTGCAATTTTTATCAAAACATGGACTTACTACAATTGAAGTGATTTTTTTATTAGCTCCATAATCATCACTCGAAAGACTCTTGTAAACACTTTGTTTACCTGAAACATTTGTATTAAAAGGAATATTTACAGTAAAAGGATCACCAGAATCAAATCTTAATGTACACTCGATGCAATATCTAACTCCTAGTTCTTCTTTGTTGGGCACTGATATTCCCTGAGAGTTAGCCCGAATTGCCAAAACAGGATTTGTTTTATTTATAAAAATTTCTTGCGATACTTTTTTGGTAACACCAGTGTCTCCGATTATTTTAAGCCTTCCATCCTCAACGGTAGCAACATCATCTTGACTTTTCGTCCAGTTTTCAATTTTATTATCAAAACTACTGTTTTCTACCATGTTGTAGTCATTGGGAGTATTGCTTTCTTCAAGTTGCAGACAATCAAAGTACGCTGTACCTATTGATTCTTTTATACCAAAAGCGCATTCTACTTCCGTTGCCCCGGCCGGAACATTTATTGTAACATTTTCACGTGTCCAATCTGTTTCAGATTTTAACCATCTGCTATAACCATCCCCGGACATTTGCTGACCGTTTGCGCCAAATGACGCTAAATGTAGCGAGGCACCTGTTCCTCCCGCAAAATCTTGAGATGTTTTTATATCTCCCGAAAAGGTAAATTTTCTGTCGTATGGCCTTTTAGGTATTGCCACTCTCTGGCGAAGTATTGGCCATGGAGCGTCTGAATCGTTGCTACGAGTTATTTTAAAACATTTTGTTCCTAAATTTGGAGAACTTGTATCAACACCTACACAATCGACAGGATCTGAGGCGCTTTCAATCCAGTTGTCGACTGTCCAATTGGTTAGATCACCATTTGCATAAGTATTTTTCAGCAAATTATTTGTATACTTTCCGATATCGTTTTGGTGTTTTATTTTATGATTTTTACCGCCTGTTTCTTTGTAGTAAACATTCGAAATCATATTACCATCATAATCAACAACCGCGGTAACTTGTCCATCATTATCAAATTGCCATATTTCAGTCTCCTTACCGTAAGGAACGTTATCGTTATTAATACTATTAGTAACTTTTGTTTCATTCATTTCATAAACAAAGTTTATACTTTTTCCCGCTTTTATGAGCATCAACTTTTGTGCCTGCATATTCCGTTACACTTCTAATTTTGAAGAAATTTAAGCTATCATAGTCGTTAGACGCATAGTTATATTGTACGCATCTTCCAACGCCTTCATTTGTCCAAACTACCGAAAGTCTTCCTTGCTCATCGTATTCGTATCCTGTTTTTAGGGTCAAGCCTTCAGAATCTCCGGGATATGTAATCTCACTTAATTTGTCACCACTATATGAAAAACCGATTTGTGTTCCATCCGCCATTGTTATGGCTGAAACCGTATTATCATTATTATACGAAATACTCGTTTCTCTTCCAGCGCTATCAGTAATAGTATTAATTTTGGATTCTGCTGTTCCTGAGGAAACACCATAATTGTAAGTAGTTGTATTACCCTCGTTATCACTTTCTCTTAAAAGAGCATATGCACCATCGTCAATATAAGGTTTTCCGAAAACCAACTTGTTATCTTTTAAATCTTTTATTTCAATTTCACCATTGAGAGCTTCGGTTAAAGTTAAATTCAAACCATCCACATCAGATAACGTATTATTTTCCAGCTTAAAATAATGTTGCGTTCCATCGCCATCAACGTAAACATATTTTAAGTTACGTTCTACATTAAGTAGATCGTCGCTCGGTATAGGATAAACCAACTTATTAAAACTTAGCCTGAATCCCAACCCTGTGTATGACGAATGAGGATATCCGTTTAAAAACTTATGATTGTGTACATAACCATTAGCTTTTTCAAAACAATCACATATGTTATATGTATTGGAAATCGAAAGCGGATTTCTTGAACCTGAATATGATAAAACATTTTCTGCAACCGACAATGTACCTGCATAAATATTTACATTACCTACACCTTTATATCCGGCACTATGTGATTTATATGACCAGTATTCTTCTTCACCTATAAACTCACGATAATTAACTTCAAAATACGGTTTTTTATCTGGATTTACCGTGTCATAAACGGATACATATCTTAAAAGAGAACTATTTCCTATATTGGTAGTAGATAATTCTATACCATCATTTACATTGGGGTTATCTAGGGCATACCAATCTTTTACAATTTTGGTTATATCCCATGTGTTGTAATCACCTAGGGTTGACGAAGAAGAACGATAATAATCTTGAAAAGTATTTTCGGTTAGTGGTTTTGTATTCCATGTGGTATTTTCACTCCAAGCCCCTGTAACTTTTGTTACCCCTAAAGTGTTATCCGGGGAAGTAACGTAAGGGTTACCACTTCCGGGATAGGGATAGAGACACAGTTTGGCACTAGTAATCATTTCTCCATGTGAAAAATTTGGTAAACTATTTAGCTTTACATACCCGAGCCATTGATCTGCGGGACTTAAAGCACCAACAGTGATATGAGCGTGGCTAGCATAACTTGTGGTCGGGTGGGATGATGAACACTGGGTTGTCGTTATCCCTGTTCGCAACCTTTCCGGAATAGATGGATCAGTTGTCATAATAGAAGGGTCAATTATAATAGGATAGACTCGGGAATCATCATCAATCCAATCCCTATTTGGAACAATTGAAATAATATAGCCACCATTAATGGGTGTGAATTCATACTCAATCTCGCTACTGGCGCTATCATTTGCATCCCACATAACGCCTTTCGGCATCACAAAAACTGCTTTCCCGGAACCATCTGAAAATATTAAATTACCATTGTCGCTCTTTGAAAGGCTGAGGCTTGTCTTACATTCAAAATCGAATCTATCATTATCATCTAATTTGTTGTTTAATACTATATTTTCTTTAAACATAAGTCCAGCAAGCGCATATCGAAGATCTATACCTTGATCCGGTGATGAATACACTGCCGTAGAATATACCTTATTTGCGTTGATTTTTTGCAAATCTCTATCATCAATAGTTTTGTCCTTCAAATTCTCGATTTGCACAGAATTTGCGCCTTGCTCAAGTTCTGGAATTACATCTATATCAGCTTGGGTGAGTGATTTTGTAACTTTTCTTGACAACATCTCAGGTGTAGGCGCATCAATAACAGGAGATGTTGACGTTGTTTGCGGTTCTTGCTCCGGCTCGGAAGACGCACCTTGTACAGTACCATCCGGCTCTTCCTTGTCGGAAAATTCATCTTCATTACATACTTCAACATATTCGTCTTTGACTACACTTCGATCAATAGGTTTTTCAATTTGTTCTGTATCAAATTTTTTGTATTTTTTCTTTATATACGATAAAAAAATTTCATGGTCGTCTGAATTTAAAGTTATAAGATTTTTATTTTTAAAATTTTTGGAAATACTTACGCTAAGGGGACTATCCGTGTTTTTGTATGTATCATTTCCTTCAGAAATTAAGCTGTTATCAATCTCCTTGAAACATTCCCCATCTTTATAATGTACCTGATCAGAGTATCTAATCGCTTTCATGCTTCCGTCACTCATACGAAAATGTTTCGTATACTCGGATCGCTTTGACTCTACTTCTCCCAGAACGTGGAGAGTATCATCGACAGCTTGGGTTTGTGAATTATTGCCAAATAAAAAATCCAAAAAGCCTTCAGCTAGAATAGTGTTTTGCGAAAATAAGAATAAGAATGCAAGTAAGGATGAAGCAAATTTTAAAAATTTGTTTTTCAAAATATTTCCCCCTAATTATTCTAATTTACTTAGATGCTAAGCAGTTCTGCGCCACATATAACAAGTAACATATGGCTGCAAGGTGCTGGTATTGGATGTGTCCCCTTGAGAATACTTTCCGCTTGCATTTACAGTTTTTGAAGAGTTGGTATTGTTGTTATTAACGGATACGCTTTTGTTGGCTAATGATCTGCCCCAACCATCGTAACGATCTTCCGAATAAACATACGCTCCTGTACCATTACCTGTTCCTTCGCCGCAAGCATCCCCGTGGAACCAGTGTAGTCCAATACGCCAACTATGTCTATGGGTATTACTTCCGCCTGTTTTTCCTGAATTATTAAAACTAGAATTTGACGTATCAACCCCAATCGGTACTCTGCCAGCCCCCCAGGCAACCCAGGTTCCTCCAAATAAATTACCAGGATTTGTGGAACTGACGCTCATGTATATAGACCCTACAGGATAAATTTTATCAAATATGGAATTTGGTGACGTATTTATCCAATTACTCCATGCATTGACAACAGTACCTCCAAGCACCGTATTATATGTTCGCGTCCATGTTTCATTTTCTCTATACCTATAAAAGTACTGAAGAATATAAAACAAACTGCCATCAGCGTTGTATACGACTTTGTTTTCCAAAATTCCGGCCGAATCGTTTCTTGGTAAGTTTACATTTTTAGGTATATATGTCCCTGTTTTTAATGTGATGTCGTTTGGATCTGGATATTCATCCCCATAAGCCAATTTTTTATTAACCGTCTTATCAAGGTGATCTTGCCACATTTCCCGCTGCTCATTTATAAATGTAGTAACCGCCTTTTGACTCATTACTGCCGTTTCAGATTGTCCCTCTGTTTGAAGTACTGCCAGAGGTTCCGGTATGCCTTCAATTTGGTTATCGACATATCTTTTAGTCGCGGCATCTCTATCATCAATAGGATCATGCAAATCTTTAATTCTGCCCTCCACCACATTGATATCCCCGGTTGCGGAAATTTTGTATGCGGGTGCTAAAATTGTAAACATTAGCATAAATGCTAATATTTTAGAAACACGTACTCTCAAATGTTTCTCCCCCTTTTTAGAAGTTATAAGTGATTGTTGACTACACTTCGGACTTAACCAATAAACTAAACCATCATGAGTTAAAACAACCCCCTTTTCTAAAATAGTGGGAAAAGATTGCTTTGAAAAAAGTATACTTTTGATAAAAACAAATGTCAACATCTGATGTATACTGTTGAAACATGTAGTTTTTATGCCGTTTGTTTGGGTCAATGAACAAATAGTATAGGACATTTAAAAGGTATTTTCCTAGTTATAAAAACAAAAAATTAGGGAGGCAATATACCTCCCTATGTTTTTACGTTCTTTATTTCGCCCGATTGTATTTTAGGGATTATAACCTCTTTGTAGAATCGGCACTCCAAAAGGCTATCAAATAGAATCCCGTCAAAAGTGCGTTTAAGCTTTCCGAGTGCCGAATTATCTACATTATATTTGCTATTCATATTTAATCATTTCAATCATAGTCGAGCTGCCACTCTCACGCATGATTTCGCACTCAAATGATGTTGTTGAGGGGTCGCCTTCGGCAGAAAATCCGAGTTCGAGATTGGATGTCCATTTGAGATTTGGGATAACAATCTGGAACGGTTCGTCAAGACCTGTTTCAGCATTCCTGATAACAGTATCTCCGACAAGCTTATAGGTTCCTGAGAATTTATCCGAAGTAATAACATAAGTTTGAGCATTCGCGTCCGTATCCCTAGTATAATAAGCTATAACTTTCTTGTTTGCCGCTGTTGCTTTTCCGGTATCGCCCAAAGTTAAAACGTTTGCCGAAAGGCTTGCACCTGTCATTGAAACAAGCGTACCGCAATCATCGTCCCTTAAATATATTTTGATATTTTCGGCTGTTTCTTTGGGAGTAAATGCAAGATTTATAACTCCTTCCGCAGAACAAGTAAGCGGATAAATATCGCCTTTATCAACAGGTTTTTCGCCGCTGGTGTTCCACTCGGTATCTTGCCTTACATAGACAGTTCTTGCACCGACTCGTGTTGCCATACCTGAAATAAGTTCCATAGATTTTGGGGAGATAAGTGCATCTTCAATATTGAGTGTTGCTTCTTTGTTAATCTCCCAAGTAATTATTTTTGGATTTCCTTTTCCGCCCCTAGCGTATACTTTTTCGGAAGTTACGCTTATGCTTGAAGTTTTGAGCGTATCAAAGCATATTACAGGATTGCCTGAAAGCATATCATAAAGCGTAACATCCATAACTTCTTTTGCACCGAATTTTGTGTTTGGATTTGATGACATAATTTTTTCCTCCTAAATTAAAAATGCAGCCTATTTATGAGCTGCATTTGATTTTGAATTTTTTATTTTTCAGACCAATGTTTTAAATCAAGGTCTGATTTGTTTGCTCCATGAATGAGTGAATTTACTGAAATATCATAATTTTCTTTTTTAATTATCCTCGTGAATCGATCTGTAAGCTGATAAATATCGAGATTTAGCAGTACAGAAGTATCAAAATATATAGATAAAAAGCTGACAAGGTCAGCTAAATCAAAACCGTTTTCACCGCTTTTATTAAGTTTGCTCCTTGCGAGATTTCTTTTTTCAAGAATTTTCCTCGCCTTTTCATTACTCGGTTTTCCTAAGTCTTTTTTGCTTTTAGTTGCTCCATTTCGCTTGCAAATTACGTTTATTATCTCGTTAAAATTATCTTTGTTTAGTTCATGTTTGCCAACATTAAAGCAAAGCTGTTCTTCCGAAAATTCTGTCTTTTCTTTAAAAATCAAAGCAAATAAATCTTCAATTAAAATACGAATTTCCATACTCGACATAACGCTTATAACCAAAAATTCAAAAGGCGAGATGTCCTCATCCGTATTTAAAATCTTCTTTATTTCGAAACTATCAGCAGAAATGATTTTAAGAGCTTGGTTATATTTTAAATACCCAAACTCAGCAATCTCTTTAACTTTTACCGAATGAATTTTGATTTTATCAATTTCTATCGGAAGTCCTAAAATGAGTTTTAACTTTAAATCTTGCTCGCTAATCATATAACCCTGTTAAAATCAACACTTCGATAGACAAGCGTTCTGCCGAAATAATCTTTCGCCGGATTTACTCTCCCGACAGTTTTAAGTTCGACAGTTCCAAGACCTAAATCTTTGTTTCCATTCATAATTTTGTCAACTTCATTTGAGAGAATATCAGTTATGACACCTTCGCTTGTTCGTAAAATGCTTTGATGTGAAAATATCCAAAACATTATAGATAAGTCCTTAAAACTGCGGTTTTCTACTCGTTTGACTTCAATGTCAAAACAAATAAAAGTGCTGGAATTTGTAACTGTATCTGGGACAAAAGCATACGGAAAAATGTATTTATACATTAGCTCTTTTTTAGGGTTTAGACTTTCCTTAGATAGAATCAAAACTTGAATTTTTGGGTTTTCGCAAAGCCTTTGCATAACTTTAGACTTATATTTTGAAAGCTCGTCAAGATACATAATTAAAACCAACTTTCATTATCGTTTTCAACTTTGTAGTAGTCGGCAATCATAAGCTCTTTGTTATCGGTTTTTGGATTGAATTGAGATTCTACCAATGTCCAACGTATAACCGCAAAATTATCATCAAAGTTATGAGAAATAGTATCAACTTGCGTAATCTCAAAAGAAGTAGGGTTATCGTGATTTTTGTCAATTAAAAAGCGTTTGCCGTGATCGATTTTTATGGTTTCCTCATTATACGGAATGAAAATCAAAAACTTCGATGAACCGATAGTTTCTTGCTCTCTTGCAGTTTCGCCGGAATTATACTGTGTTGCATTTTTCATATGCACAGGATAGAAAACAACTTCACCCGAAATATCAGAAATGAAATTAATCTTATAATTGCAGAAAAACATTATTGCTTTTTCGTATACTCCGTTGTTATCGACAATATCTTTGATAAGCCAAAAAGAGTCGTTGTATTTAACATAGTAACCTGTTTTAAGGTTACCAATCGGAATTAGAATTTGCCGAATAAAACTACTTGACTCCGCATCGGAAGTAACATTTTGAATGATAGCCTTAAGAGATTTTTTAAGAATGAAACTTTGATTATAAACCTCTATTTCGATTGAAATAAAAGACTCCAAAAGCTCCGAAAAGCCATCTTGTGAATAGTTTTCAAATTCTTCTTTTTCCATTCCACTGTTGTATAGTGGTCTGGTAATTAAATACCAACTTTTTGCCATAAATCTCCTTAGTTAAAAGCGTGTTGCTTTTGTTTATGAAGTAGCTTTTCGGCATATATTTTTTCGCTTTGGAGTTCTTCAAGCGTTACTCTTTTTGTTGCATCCATACCTGTTAAAGATATGTCTTTCCCGATGATCCCATTGAGTTTCATAACACGGCTTAGCTCTTGTGTTAGGTAATTAACATACATAATTAATCCCAAAGTCTTAACGATATAGCGAGGTAAAGAATCCGCAAAAGCTCTTTGAGATTCCAAGTAATTGAGCTGCGATAGTTCAAGCTCATAGTCCGCAAGAGCACTTAAAAACCATTGATATTCTAAGTCCATGTCAATTTCAAACTTTGATTTTAAAAGCGAATGAAAAACGTTTAAGACATCAAGATATGACGTGTTCATTTTGAGCTTGCCAACTTAAAGCCTGTATATTTTTCCAAAAACTCGATTTTATCGTGGTCGTTAAGCTTTGATTTTTTCGCAAATTCTACCGCTTTTGATTTTTCAGCTTGAGTTTTAACTTTGCTTTTTACAGCTTCTTTGAACTTCGCAAGCATTTTTTCAGCAAAGATTTCTTTTAAAACTTTATCGGTTAAAATTTCTTGCGTTTTACCTGTGGCTTTGCTTTCAAACTCTGCATTAACTCTCAAATCTTCATTGTCAACAAAAATTCGGGCGTGAGAGCCTTTTCCGTCATCACCGACAAAAAGCTTGTTGCCATTATATATTTGAGCCATGACTTCATCTTCGTCTAATGTAATTATACTGTTAGGTGGCATTACAACGTCCCCAACAGCATTGATTCTCTTGAAAGTTAAAATCCAGCTCGTTAGATTTTTAAGCTTTACTTTTGTATTTCCAGCCATTTATATCTTCCTTTCTTTAGAAGTTAGAATCTTTTATGACCCCGATTTTGTATTCTTGACCTTCAGCAATATCCGCAGCAATTTCGAGGTCAAATCGAGATAACACTTGACCTGTTGCTACATCATTTCCGGTAAATGAAGTAATACCGCCTCTTGTAAATGTTTGAATAGGTGAGTTAACACCATTCGGAACGACAAATAAAAGTCCTTCGGGCAAGATTGTTTCGAAGTTTTTGCCGGAATTATTGTCAACGATATGTGTAATGTCAAAAGCGTTTGGCATCTCAACTACCGCACAGCCATTATAGAAGTTAATAAGCCCCAATTTTCTGATTTCTTCCATTGCTGCATCTGCCATACCTGTAAAGCTTGGGTTTGTGCTGGT
>CALWJD010000014.1:0-10166 GCA_944380925.1 uncultured Clostridia bacterium
TATATCATGTCGGAATTTAAAGCGTTCAAATCTTTGATTTCCTTGTATTTATACCCACTGCCAAGATATCTCTGGGCAATCGCCCAAAGAGTGTCGCCTTTTTTAACTGTATAGTTAAAATAGTTTCTATTTTCCGAATTATTTGACTTACTAAATCCGTTTAAACCTTTAGACTTCATGATTTCGGAATAGTTTTTGTATGCTACATTCAAATCAACATTTCCATTTATTCCGCTTATTGCTCCTTTATCGGACTTCTGCCAAATCCCGCATGAAACATACGGAACATCTACATCCCACTGTGCAAGCCATAAATCGTATTTTGGTAGCAGTTCGTCTTTAAAAAGATAATTTCGCAGCCAATTGGCATTACAATAAAACATAGCGTAGTAGCCATGTTTCTCGATTTCTCCGCAAAAAGCCTTAACAATATCCGTACGCTGACGATTATTAAGTTTTAGTTGCTCTTTATCTTCTATGTCTATGACGATGGGATACTCAAGTTTTAATCCCTGCACGTTTTCCAAGCAGAACTGGGCTTCGTTGATTGCGTCATCAACGCTGTCCGCATAGCTGTAGTGGTAAACTCCTGTGTGAATGCCTACGCTTTTAGCACCATTGATGTTGTTTTTAAATTGCTTGTCAATCTGTTTAGGGTCCTTCTTGCCATAACCCTCACGAATTATCGCAAAATCTATCCCTGCATTTTTGACTTTCTCCCAGTTAATGTTCCCGTTCCATTTTGAAACGTCTATTCCTTTAAACATAAATAATTCCTCCTCAATATTCGTTTTAAAACTTATATTTTTTGCTGACTTTTAGGCAAAAAATTAAGCCGTTCGCTTCCACATATAGCAAGTTATATATGGTTGCAAACTGCTTTCATTCGTAGTGTCGCCATAAGACCATTTACCATTTGCGGCTGTTTCGGTTGAAGATTGGTTGTTATACGCTGCGTTATTAACTACCACAGCCTTACTTTCGAGTTCTCTTGCCCAACCATCATATTTTCCGTCTGAAAATCTGTAAGCACCTGTGCCATCACCGACACCTTCACCGCAGGCAGCACCATAATACCAATGCATACCGATTCTAAAGCTATGTCGATGTTGTTTGTTCCCGCCGACTTTTTCGGCAGAGTTAAAACTTGTATCTGATGTATTTACGCCTACAGGCATTCGCCCCGAACCCCAAGAAACCCAAGTCCCACCGAACATGGTGCTTGGATTTACGCTACTTACAGACATATAAATTGAGCCCACGGGATACACCATATCAAATATTGTTTTGCCCGAAATTTCAAAAGACTCGTTTTTTTGAGGGAAGCAATTTATCCCGACAGACAGTTTTTGTGAGTCAAAAAACATAATCGGTATGCCTTTTGGAACGATTAAACTCTGCAGAGAAATGCCGAATTTATCTTTAGCTTGAACTTCTAAATTCCAAGCGAAAAGTTTATCTAAAATTATATTTGTCTCTGTGTCGTTTTGAAAATCTATCCAACTACTCCACGCAGAATCGCTTACTTTCTTGGTTCGGTACTGCAAAATTTCGATAGAATTTAAATGATTGACACTTGAAATATCAACCTTTGCGGTGAGTTTGGTATCGTCCTCATAGTTGTTAACTCTTTTCGCAGTTAAATTTATAACGGGCAAAATCCAATCTAAAATCTGAACATTTTTTGAAATTGTAGTGCTGTTACCTCGAGAGTCTACCACCTTGACTGCAAGTTTTAGTTGTGAAGACGAGTCAACTTTGCCTAAATTGTATGCTCCTGCGGAATTTTTATCTTGTGAACTGCCATTAAAAATTATCTGATATTTTGAAATTGATGCGTATTTGTTAGCCGATGCATTTGTAAAAGAAACTTGCAAATCCGACTTATTTCTGACTATCAGTTGGTCATTATTCGTTACATTTATGACGTTCACATTAGTATCTTTATAACTTAGCTGATTTGCTTTAAATGTAGGATTTGCGTTTACGATATTCATAGTTCTGTCGCCATAAGACCAATTTGAAACCGAGCTTGAGCCGGGCATATAACTTCCGACTGTAAATCTGACAGTCAATCTATTGGAGTTGGGAGTTTTAGCCCGCAAGAGATTCCTTTCCGACTCCGTGAGATTAAACGTATATGCGTTATTGGCTCTGATATTGTCACGCACAATCAGATGGTCGTTTCCACCTGCTTCAAGTTTAAATTGAAGCCTAAAACCTGCAGGATTATTAAAGTAAATCTTAGGATTTTGCTCATCATTGAAGTCATCTGCACCCGTAAACTGAGCAGCTCTCGGAATTCTCGGAAGCCCTGCGGTGAATCCTTGGTCAGAGCTTGTAACCGGGGCATTATGCCGAATGTATGCACTTACCCATAAAGATTTAGTACAGTCATTTTCATGAGAGATTGTAGCTGATTTTTCAAATAAAACTATCGGGGAACTGGTTATCTTCTGGCTCGGAGTTATACTTTGAGAATAATTTTCGCCATTAATAGTGCAGTAGCAAGTGCCGGAACCATAAGTTGAATATCCCTGATTCGTGCGGAAAAACCATACTTTCACGGTAATATTTGAAGTATTATTTTCTGTGCTTTGGCTGTTTACAATTACTTCAATTCTGTATTTTATATATTTGTTTGATGTATCAAAATTTTGAGATGTCGGCAAAACTATCCCTCCTTAAACCATTGCAACAATGCCGATACCATGATTTGAATCTGTGTTTATGGGAATGAATCTAAGGCCATTCGCAATGGTTATTTCGTCTTCAACAACCGATTTTCTCATGTGAAATTCATTTTCCGAAACCCAGTAAATTTTATTTCCGTCAGCAGAATATCCCACAAATCCGTCTTGAGCGTTTATTTTTATTGTCCGACCATCACTGCAAAACATAGTTATTCCGTCTTTATCAATCTGACATATCAGCTTATTTGCACTATCGTAAAGTTCCATGATTCCTGACTGATTCATATTGTTTCCAAGCCGTAAAGTACCGCCTTTTATTATGTCGCACACCATATTTATTACGTTAATTTTCTGCATATCAAGTGTTCCGTCAATCGTCCAAGCGCTATCAAATGTTCCGTTTATTCCGTCTTTTGAAAACCCGATCCCTCCGCTGTTTATCATAATTACATTTTTTGCTTCTTCCTTCGGGAGTGTATCCAAAACCAGGATTTTATCGCCTTCAAAGACAACATAACTATTACCGAGTTTGTCACGGATAACTTGCGTGGCTTCGGTAAGTTCTCGCCTTAAATTGGCAGTAGAATCGTCAACTTTTTTATCGACTTTTTCCTTGATTTTGCCATCGAATGTTTCTATCAGATTACTGAGGTTTCCTGCTTTGAAATTGCCAAACTCTACCTTCGTAACCCTTTGCAAAATAACATCAAAATCAAGTGATATGACGTTTGTCATGAGTTCAATTTTGCATTTCGGGTGACGGACATAAATCTTATCTCCAACATCAGATACATTTTTAAGGTATTCATTTATAGTGTAATTGACCTTTGGAACGCAATTTTCGTTAAGATAATTATTTCCTTTAATTCTTAAATTGTTTATCAGTGCCTCTTTGTACTTAGCTTCATCAACTTTTTGCTGAGCATCTTCGTAATCTTCGGGATTTATATCATTTTGCTCGAAACTCACAACTTTTGTGTATGGGATATCATACATATCTTCACGATACGATAGCCAAATCTCGGGGAGAAGTAAGCCGTCTTTACCGACCGGCATTATTTTAGTGCATACACCATTCCAATCTTCCTCTGCTTTAATACTTACGATATTTTTCCCATAAGATAAACTCACTCCACGATCTTGCCCGATTTCTTGCCGTATTTCAATTTTTCTGTTATCTCTGACAATATGACCGCCCCAACGACCAAGAATGTCTTTTACAGCTTCAGCCAGAGATTTTTTTACGCATCTGTAATTATGAACAGTCGGCACGTCTGAAATCGTTTGGAAAGGAGAAGGGCGGTCTGTGGCTGTATTTATGTGGTCAAGAGCGTTATTGCAGTTCATATCCACAACGTAGGAATCGGAAATAATATAGTTTTCAGAATCGTAGAAAAGGTGATAAGCACGAGCTTCAATTTTGTTATTTTCAATTGATAGATTTTTGATTCTGAAGCACTGTTTATCCCATGGTGTCGGAACTCTTATAATATTTCCGCTTTTGTAGTATTCGAGATACTCGATTCTGTCTTTCAAATCAAGATAATATTCGCCATTATCTTCTTTATGAATTAACGCTCTAAGTGGCTTTAAAATCTTAATTCCGTTATTGTCAAATAAAGTTTCATCGGGTGTATATACGCTTATCATCAGAGCCACCTGCTCATCGGATGGATTTTTATTTTAGTCAAGTTTCCCGTCCACGTTATAGTGTTTTCACCTGTGTTTAAAGTAGGAAACTCTCCGCCCATACTTCTGTTTTTTAATGTATTTAAATTATCTTTGTAGCACTCTTCAAGAAGCGAATCTACCGTAATGTAGCCATCATCGATAGTTACTTCAAATTGTGCGTGTCCGTTTACGGAAATTTCAATTTTACCTGAACCTGTCAAAGTTATGACGGGCTTTGATTTTTCAAGTCCTTGATTTGTTATTAAGATTTGAGTTGTTTCGCCTGTTATCTCAGTTTCTATGGCTTGTTCCCCGACAAGATATTTAAAAGGCTGCGTATGAAATTTAACTGTTGCGGTTCGAAACTTTACAAGCCTTTCAAAATCAATTTGCTCGTTAATTTTAGCGTTGTAGTATTTATCGGGCTCGTTTGAAAATATGACTTCGCCTGAGCCTGAGAAAAAACTTGAAATCTCGTCAATATCGTAATTCCCATAAAGCCCGATTTTTAAGGATTTATCATATGAAGAATATCCGATATCATCGATAAAATCCCCGCTTTTTCCTTCAACTTCAGTTATCTGCACACGCATTGCAGGTCTTGAAATATGGGGAAGTTCGGAGATTATCAGCCCTTTTAAATCTTGAGAGTTTTTATCATTCCAAATTATATAATTACTCATGCAAACACCACTCTTTCAACTTTGCTTACCACAAGTTCACCAACTTTATCACCGTCAATTTTAAACGCCATACCTTTTAACGCAGTTTGGAATGCCGAAATCATATCATCTACGTCATACACATTTGGCGACTTATAACTCGAATCCTGAACGCTCATTAGATTGTTTTTCACGTCATCAGATTTAAAATCCATATCCAAATCATCGGGAATTGCCTGTTTCATATTTTCCACAACATTTTTCATTTCATTTGAAAATCCCTCTCCGATTCCAAGTGCGATATTTTTACCGATTTGTTCTTTAAAAAGCCTTGACGGAGAGCTTATGCCAAGAGCTTTTTTAAATCCGCCAAGAAAACTATTACAAAACCCTTGAACTTTATTTGAAATCCAACCGATCATGTCGTGAATTCCGTTCCAGATGCCTTCAATAATGTTTTTTCCGAGATTATATACTTTTCCGGGTAATTCTTTTATGTTTTTAACGATTGCCTCGGACATATTCACGGCCATTTCTCTTCCTTTGTTTACCATATCGCTTGCCCAGCGTTTAATTCCTTCCACTGTATCTGACAAAAATTTGCCGATTTTTCCGGGTAAATCTTTGAAAAAATTAACCACGCTATTTAAGAAATTTCGCCCCGTTTCTTCGGCTTTTCTGCCCGTTTCAATGCCCCAATCTTTCACTTTTTTTATCGTGTTTGTCAACCACTGACCGATCTTTCCGGGAAGTTTTGCAAACCAATCAATAATCCCATTGATGATTTTCGGAATTTCTACTGTTACGAATCTCCATGCGTTTTTTCCAAACTGGATAAGCCCTTCAATTACATTTTTAAAAAACTTGACAATTGAGCCAAGCGCAAAACCCAGCCAATATCCAATTTTTTCAGGCAAATTCGAAAGAAAATCAATAAACCCATTCCACATTTCAGAACCCCACGATGCCGTTTTTTGACATAAATCCGAAAACCAGTTTTTTATATTATCCCAAATACCGCCAAGCCACTCGCCAATTTTCTCCCAAATGCCCATATCATTTAAAGTTTTGACAAGTGCCACAGGCCATGAAACAATCCAAAGAAGCATATCCTGCCAATGCTCGCTTAAAAATGTCGTGATATTATTCCAAAGGCTACCGAGCCACTCACCGATTTTTTCCCAAACACCCATATCATTTAGGGTTTTGACAAGTGCCACAGGCCATGAAACAATCCAAAGGAGCATATCCTGCCAATGTTCGCTGAAGAACTTAGTCAAATCGTTCCAAAAGTTGGTAGCCCACTCCTGAATTTGAGGCCAAAATTTAACCACAAGATAAGTAAGAACTCCGGCAAGAGCCACCGCCAAAACTACCGGCCATGCTGCGACTGCTGCAGCAATTAAGGGTCCGATTGCAGAGAAAGCTGCGGCAATCACCGGGGTAAGTGCAGCCACGGCCCCGGATACCAACGCTTGCCAACCGATTATCGCCCCGGCAATTAGCGCTCCCCAACCGACAATCTGTGGCAAAATCGGTTCGAATGCTGTTTTTAAACCTTCCCACAAGGCGCCTATTATTTTGCCGCCGATGTCAATAAATAGCGGCATTTGCTCTCGAATTTTCTCCGAAAGTTCAATAATGGAATTTTTAAATTCCTCAAATCTTTTATTTATAGCTTCTTGGTTCTCGCCTTTCGCAATTGCCGTGAATAAGGCTCTTAACTTTCCTCCTGCATTTGCTGCCGAATCGGCGATTTCTTTCATCATCGGGGCAAAGGCAACGCCAATACTTCGTTTGATAGAATCCATAACTCCGCCAAATTTTTGCATCGAGATGTCAAGGCTTCGAAGGCTGTCCATAGTAGCATCGTCAAAGGTCGCCATGTTTTTTGTAAGTTCATTAAATCCTTCACTGCCACGCTTAATTATTGGGTTTAACTCCATTGCCGATTTACCAAAAATCTGCATGGATATTGCGTTTCGCTCGGTTTCGTTTCCGACATTTTTAAGGCTGTCTATTGTTTCCCAAAATACAGTTTGAGCATCTCGTAAATTTCCGTTTGAATCTCTGACTTCAACCCCCAAAGTCTTATACGCCTGGCTTATGGCATTTAAACTTTTGGCATCAAAATCGACCTTACTCATTGATTTTATTGACTTTGAGTAAGACTTGGTAAAGGTTTCAACGTCAACCTCCGTCATTTTTGCTGCCATACTGAATTTTTGCAAAACCTCAGATGAAATCCCTGTTTTTTCGGACATTGCACTCATCTCACGGCCAAAACTTGCAGCACTTTTAACGCCGCCCATTAAGTAATTACCGAAATCTTTGGCTGATTGAGCGATTTTGCTTAGACCTGCTGTGATTGCTTGTGCTGATAGATTTGCTTTTAGCATATCTCCAAAGGTTCTGGTGGATTGTCCTGAAGTTTGCATTGCTTTGTCTACATTTTTTAATTCTTGCTCGGTTCCTTTGAGTTCCTTTTCGGCATCGACTAAGGCTTTTTCAAATTTTTTGGTTTCGTTACTTCCTTTTCCAAACGCTGATTCGGAATTCTTAAGCGCATCACGAAGTAATTTTACTTTTTCGGATTGATTTGAAAAAATATCACTGAGTATTTTTTGCTTTTCGGTAAGTGCCTCGGTGGAATCCTTATTTTTCTTGTATTTTTTATCTACCGCATCAAGCTCACCCTTTAATGTCCCAATTTCTTTATCGAGTTTACCTACGGAAGAAGTTGTCTTTTCGCTAAAATTACTGTATTTTTCAAGCTCAGAATTGTTTTGCTTAAGTTCGCCACGCATTTTATTAAGCTCTGCTTGAGCGATATTTAATTTTGTCGCCCATGCCTGAGTTTTTCTATCGTTTTCGCCATACATTTGAGTGGACTTCTCAAGTATTTGCTTCAACTTATCGATTTTCTCTTTCTGAGCATCAATTTGCTTTTCTAACACTTTATTTTTTGCTGTATATGCTTCTATTGATTTGTTATTACCTAAAAATTGACTTGAAACAGCTTTAAGCTCACTACTTAGAAGTTTTAACCCCGAATTTATGTCTTTAAGTGCGCTGTTAAAGGCTTTTTCACCGTCAATCCCGAGTTTTATTCCTATATCGGGCATCGTTATTTCACTCCCAACCTTTTTATTTCCTCATCGAATTTTGATTTCATCGCTTCGATTGCGGGCTTTTTCGAAGCAACTCTCGCAGAACGCACAAATGGGCGAGGAGATTGCCCTGTTTTGCCGTATTCAAGCACATTTGCAATCATGGCGTTTGTTATTGTGTAATAACTTCTTTTCTTTTTGGCGGCATATTGTTTGCGTCTTGGCTCTGCAAATCCTATTTTTATATTGTAAATGCCCCTCGAGCTTTTCTTTACGGGAGACATTCCGAGCGAATTTTTAAGTTCGCCCGTGCTTCGCATAGATGAGTTTGTAATAGCGTGATTTAAGTTGTTTCTCACAGCTTTTAAGGCAATCTCTCCACCCGCTTCAAGTGTTGATTTTAAGATTTCATCTTGTCTTCCTGATAGTTTTTCAATTGATTTGTAAAGCTCATCGGGAAGTTTAATTTCGCATTTTGCCATACGCTCGCCTCCAACTTAGTTTTTTTAAAATGGTATCCAACCATTTGGATTTGTCTCATTTTCAGGTTCTTTAAATTTGTATCCTTGAACTTTAAAATTGTGATATTTTTTGTATTGATTAAAAAGCAAAAGCCACTTTTTTATAGTAAAATGCCCGACCTCTTTTTCGAAAAAGCCGAGCAATTTTACTCCGACAAACAAAATCCACGAAAAGTCTATTTTCGACTCATCGTGGTCGCTACGTTTTTTGGGTTTGTATCTTTAGGCAAAGCGGTATTTATCAATTTAAAAATTTGTTTTCCCGATTCCTCAAATCCGATTCTTGAGATAAGTCTGCCGACTTGTTTTGAAGTCATGAAATCCATTTTTTGATTTTCTTTTAATTTATCGTTTTCGATGTCAATGCCTTCATTTATCATTTCCAGAATCATGAATTTTAAGGCTTTGTAGCTCGGTTCACTTCCTCGCATTAATTTTACCCATTTGCCTACTCCGCCGTATTCTTCTTCTGCTCTTTCCATAACATTTAGCGTAAATGCTATAGGATATTTTTTATCACCGTCAGTTAAATACTCAATTTTATCTATCAATTAAATCAAGCTCCTTCGCCATTACTCATATTGGTACTCGGATCGGAAAGTGGCTGAGTAAAGTATTTGTCAAGTTCACTTTTAGCTTCTGCCAAACTGTCAACGTCAATATGCGATTCCCAATCTCCGTATTTATTTGGCATGGTCATGCCTTCAACCGTGATTGTTTTAAACTCCAAATTCTCACCTTTTGTTGATGCTTCCGGGACAAATGGTTTGAATTTCATTTTTGGGAAAAATTGTGCTCTGTATTTTGTTTGACCATTAACCATCTTACTGACGATGTATCCAAAGCCCACATATGGTGCGATATCGTTTATGTTTGAACGATATCTTCCCGTTGATGTTTCTTGCTTACGTCCGAGTAAATCGGCAAACACACCGTCATCATCATTTGCTGCTGAAAGCGATATTGTTGCGTTTTGAAAACTCGATGAGTATTCCATGAGTTTATCATCGCCATAAAGACTTGCCTCTGCCGAGTTTGGTGTGATACTCGCACTTATTGCTCCTATGAATTCTTTTGCTGTTTGATATGTTGTTTCGGCACCTTCGCCCGAAGTGACGAGAAGTGCATATTTCATATTTTGCATTCCTATGTTTGCCATGATGTTTTACCTCCTAATTTTCATTAACTTTCTTCGCTAACATCCAAATCATCAACATAACCCTCAAACTGTTCGAGCGTTTTTAGATATGCATATGCGGAGTCAACATTCAAATCCTTGTCATATGGTACGTTTAAGTATTCGGTGTGTATAAAAACGTCCATTGGGATATTGTTTTTGAGTGCTTCCTTCTCCTCGAGCCTTTTGGTTTTGTTTGTATAGGATGCAACCTCGATAATACTGCTTTGATTTGTAATATTATCAACACTTACAACCCTGTGATATTCCACTGTGATGCCATTTGGAAGTGTTATGCTTTTTATTAATGCCATGATTTTTTCTCCTTTACA
>CALWJD010000015.1:0-8882 GCA_944380925.1 uncultured Clostridia bacterium
TTTATATCGTCCTTATATCGCTTAAGCTATTACTGAACCACGCGACTATCGCGTGGTTTTCTGCATACAAAAAAGCAATGTGCATTTTTTGCACATTGCAAATTCCGATAAGCCTGTTGCCTTATACAGTTTAGACGTAATAATCTCAGTCGGATACAGAGTAAAATCCAAGCGAGGTGTAGAGTTTCGCAAGTGGGCAAATAGCGTTTTAAAAGATTACATACTCAAAGGCTATGCCGTGAATAATAATCGTATAAATGAACTTGGCGAGGTTATACGAATTATGAAACGTGCGAAAAGCAACCAGATTGAAAGTAATCAGCTTTTAGATGTAATCGAAAAATATACTTTAGCCCTTGATTTACTTGATGATTACGACCATCAGAAAATAGAAAAACCAAAAGGAAATACCGCAACTTACACTTTGACATACGAAGAATGTAGAAAAGTCATAGACGGCATGAAGTTTGGCAGTGAGAGTGAGCTTTTCGGAAATGAAAAAGACGATTCATTTAAATCGAGCATAAACGCAATCTATCAGACATTTGGCGGTCAAGATGTGTATCCAACGCTTGAAGAGAAAGCGGCAAATCTTTTATATTTGATAACAAAAAATCATTCGTTTTCAGACGGAAACAAGCGAATCGCAGCAGCATTATTTCTATATTTTCTTGATAAAAATAACGCTTTGTTTATTGACGGTAAAAAAGTAGTTGACGATTATACACTTGTTGCGGTGACAATTATGACTGCAGAGTCAAAGCCGGACGAAAAAGATACCATGATAAAGCTGATAATGAACTTTTTAAGCTAAAAAATATAACGAGGTTTCCGAAACGCTCCTATTTTGGGGGCGTTTTTCATATACAAATTTTAGAATGAGGTGGGAATTTTGCAAATAAAAAAAATCGAGATATCGAAACTTAATCCGGCAAAATATAACCCGAGAAAAGACTTGAAACCCGGAGATACAGAGTATGAAAAACTTAAGCAAAGTATGAATGAATTTGGCTATGTCGAACCGATTATTTGGAACAAAAGAACAGGCAATATCGTGGGAGGACATCAGAGGTATAAAATCCTCAAAGATTTAAACTATCAAGATGCCGAATGCGTGGTTGTCGACTTGGACGAGGTACATGAAAAAGCCTTAAATGTGGCATTAAACAAGATTAGTGGCGAGTTCGACATACCACTACTGACTGATTTTACTAAAAGATTTAAGTGTGAATGATTTTGATGTGTCGCTCACAGGTTTTGATGAAGACGAGATTTCGGATTTGTTCTCCGATGCGAATGCAAAAGAAGGCAAAGATGATAACTACGATGTCAACAAAGCACTGGAAGAAGCAACGTTTGTAAATCAAGGCGACTTATGGCAAATCGGAAAACACAGAATGCTTTGCGGTGATGCGACAAGTTCCGAGGATTTAAATCGGCTTATGGGTGATGAAAAAGTGAATTTAATAGTTACAGACCCGCCGTACAATGTAAATTTTGAAAGTGCGAGCGGGCTTAAAATCAAAAATGATAAGCAGGATAACGAGAAATTTTATCAGTTCTTGTTATCCTCTTTTAAAAATATGGCATCCCATTTAGCTGACGGTGGTTCGGCATACATCTTCCACGCAGATACAGAAGGCTTAAATTTCCGAAAGGCGTTTATTGATTCAGGATTTCATTTGTCGGGAGTGTGCATCTGGGCAAAAAACTCGTTCGTTATGGGTCGCTCACCGTATCAATGGGGTCATGAACCGATACTTTACGGATGGCTTAAAACAGGCAAACACAAATGGTACGCAGGCAGAGCCGAATCCACAATTTGGCACTACGATAAACCTAAGAAAAACGGTGAACACCCGACCATGAAACCTATCCCCCTACTTTGTTACCCAATAAAAAATTCATCTGCAGTTAACAGTATCATTCTTGATACTTTCGCAGGTTCAGGAAGTACACTTATGGCTTGTCAGCAAATGGACAGAATCTGCTACTGCATGGAGCTTGACCCAAAATACGCGTCTGTAATTATTCGAAGATATGTGGAATCTTACGGCGATGAAGATGTGTTTTTGGTGCGAGGAAATGAAAAAATCCCATACTCAAAGGTGACCGAAAATGCCCAAAAGTAAGTCGTTGTGTAATTGACACAATCAAAAGCCGGATAAATCCTTATTTTTCTAAGCATTACATTCTTGCTATTTGTGCCTTTTAGAGCGATTAATGTAATACCAAAAAATAAGGAGGAATTCAGAAATGAAATTTGAATTTGATGTCGCAGGAAGCGAAAGGAAGAACCTTGCATGGGCAATCGGTGATTTTTTAAATGAAAGACCAATGTACTCAGGGATGCCAAGTATGAACTACAAAGTAGGAAACTTCACAGTTACAAAAAACGCAGCGGTAATACCCGATGAGCAAACAGAAGAATCCGAAGTTTCTAAAGTGATAAACCACCTTGTAAGCAGAGGCTTTAAATTAAACTCGGAAAAAAACTCAGATATTGGGCTCACGATTACTATGCCCGCAGAGGCATTATCGATAGAAAATATCAAAAATCTTCTGAAATCAAAAGGAAATCTGATAAAGAAAGCCCTTCAAATTGACGATGTACCAATTGAAATTAAAGATAACAATGCCGTATTTTCATGGTTTAAAAGAGAACTAAGCGATGGCGAAATCAAGGCTTACACTCATTTTATACAAGCAATTTGTGATATGAGCAAAAAACAAAAACGCATAGCTTCGAAAGCGGGAGAAGTGCCAAACGAAAAATACGCATTCAGATGTTTCCTAATCAGGCTTGGCTTTGTTGGAAATGAGTATAAGGATATAAGAAAAATATTGCTTAAAAATTTAAAAGGTTCATCTGCGTTTAAAGGGGGATTTAAAAATGAAGCTTCCGAGTAAAGAAATTGTAAATGGTTTAAGGGAAAAGTATCCGAAAGGTACAAGAGTAGAGCTTATAAAAATGGATGACGTCTACGCTCCGCCTTCAGGCACACAAGGCACAGTCGAAGGCGTTGACGATGCAGGCTCTGTTATGGTTTCTTGGGATAACGGTTCGGGGCTAAATTTGGTTTATGGCGAGGATATATTCAAGAAAATATAAGGGAGCAGAATATGGAAAAATATTCAATTAATGGGTTTATATGGACTACTTTTGAGCCGCCATAATGTACACAATTAATGTAGCTAAAAAAGGCATAAACATCGTGTAGTTTAGTGGCTTGCTATATCCTCCGGTAAGAGCGAATATGTACATACCGAAAGGGAAACATAATCAAATTTTAATCGGAGGACAACAAATGAAAGAAAAAATCAAAAACCAAATCGAGGCAATGAAAAAGCAAACAATCGGAGTTGAAGTTGAAATGAACAGCATTACAAGAGAAAAAGCCTCAAAAATTGCCGCCGAGTTTTTCGGAACAAGACGGTACAAAAATACAGCAAGAATAAATGGTTACAAAACTTGGAGTGCATGGGACGAAAGCGGCAGAGAATGGAAATTTCAAAGCGATGCAAGTATTCACGGAGCCTTAGACGAACAATGCGAATTGGTAACACCGATTTTAAACTACAGCGACATTGAAAAACTACAAGGTTTGATTCGCAAACTAAGAAAAGCAGGAGCAAAAAGCGATGCGACCAGAGGATGCGGAGTTCACATTCACATCGGAGCAAATGGCCACACACCTCAAACAATGAGAAACCTTGCAAACATAATGGCAAGCCACGAAAAATTGATAGCAACCGCCCTTAATCTTGACAGATACCGAGTTACAAATTATTGCAGGATGGTTAATCCGAACTTTTTGGAAAGGCTGAATCGACAAAAACCAACAACCATGGCAGCACTCGCAGACCTTTGGTATTCAAGCCATGGAACAACCTACGGAAGAAGCCACCATTACAACGACAGTCGATACCATATGCTAAACTACCACGCAACATTTACCAAAGGCACGATTGAATTCAGACTCTTCGAATTTGATGCACCGAGAGACGGAAGACAAAACGGATTGCACGCAGGCCAACTAAGAAGCTACATACAATTTTGCTTAGTCTTCAGCCAAATGGCAAAAACGGTAAAAACAGCGAGTCCAAGACCCCAGCAAAACGAAAACCCAAAATACGCAATGAGAACATGGCTTTTAAGACTCGGATTTGTTGGAGACGAATTCAAAACCGCAAGAGATGTCTTAACCAGAAGATTAGATGGCAACGGAGCATACAGAAATTAAGTCAGGAGCCAGTCTCCTGTCACCAAACACCGCCTCGGCGGTCTTAAGGTGGTAGAAGAGTGGTTCTTCTAAATTCAAAATTAGAAAGGGACGAAAGTTCATGAAAGAAAAGTACTATATTGCCTACGGGAGCAATTTGAATGTGAGGCAAATGATTGAAAGATGTCCGTTGGCAAAAATTAAAGGTGTATCGGAAATCCCCGATTACGAGCTTCTTTTTAAAGGAAGCAAAACAGGTTCATACTTAACAATTGAGCCTCGGAAAAACTCAAAAGTTCCCGTAGCAATTTGGACAATTACGGAAGAAGACGAAAAAGCACTTGACATGTACGAGGGATTCCCTACCTTCTACTACAAAAAGGAAATGAAACTTCCTGTGACTTTCCTTTCGGGAGAGACAAGAAACATCGATGCTTTCGCATATATTATGCATGAAAACAGAAAAATCGGAATGCCTGCTTTTTACTACGTTGAAACTTGCCTTGAAGGATATCGAATTTTCGGATTCGATCAAAAGCATCTGATTAAGGCACTTAAAAAAAGTAAATCTCAAAACATTGGAGGAAAATAAAATGAAAGAAAACGATGCGGTTACCAAGCGAGTGTGTCCGCTTTGTGGGCGCTTTTATAAGGGCTTCCCTGCAATTTCCCGAGCAGACAATAAAACGCTTATTTGCCCCGATTGTGGCACGAGAGAAGCCCTCGGGAGCATTGGCATAAGTGAGGAGGAACAAGAAAAAATAATAAAAATAATTCATAACTCTTCCAAAAATGGCATGGGAAGCTGATTATGGAAACAAATCGAATATATTGAAAATTATGGAAGTGATTGCTACCCAAAAATGCGTTCTATAAAGTACACAATTAATGTGGTTAAAAAAGGCATAGACATCGTGTAGTTTAGCGGCTTGCTATGTCCTTCGATAAGAGCGAATATGTGTATAACCTTGAAAGAGGAAATAAAAAAATTTTAAGTGAGGTAACAATCATGAAAACAAACAAATTTGAAAAACTTTATGCCAGAATGCAAGAATTGAAAAAGCTCTACAATGAAGGCGAAAAAGAAAAAGCGCAGCAATCTTATAGCAAGCTCAAAGAAACAATAAAAAACGAAGAAAATGGATTCAGAATAATTTGGACGATGTACGAAAAAGCTAGAGACAACCAAAATCTGTACATTGATTTTAATGAAGTCATTTGGGACAACGAAGTTGAATCGATAATAAAGACTTTGAGAGACAATGGTATTGAGAAGTTTACATTTTCATCTACTTGGTCCAGCGCAGTTAAAACAGCATGGCTTTTCAAAGAAAACGGATGTACTCTAGAAGGTTTGACCGAAGTAAATGAAGGCTATGAGGATTTTATAACAGGAAAAATGAAAAAGACCCCCGCATATCTTTTCAAATTAAACTAAGCGAAACACAGGAGAGCCTCCGAGCTCTTTTTTCTTTGTTGTTTTAAAAAGTGTTGTGTATTAGATGTTGCAAACGTGCTGTGCTATAAAATAATGAATTACTAACAATATTTATTATAGATTTCATTTATAGTTTCTCTGTAAAGTGAGCGGGATTTTTTGTTACCGTTTGTATTATTGTTCTTCTTCCACAAGTATAAATCTCTAACGTAGTTCCATAGTTTCTCGTTTTTTATTTTGCTCTCTTTTTGGGAAAACTCTTTAGGTTTATATTCGCTGTATTCCCAATAATAACTGTTTTGGTATGTATTATGTCGAATATATTGTTGTCTTCCATTGCTGCAATTGTAAACAGTGGCAAAATCGCAACTGTGTAAAATTCTTGAATGCGTTTGGTCTTTCGCTTTTATGGTAAATACCCTCGTATTACCTTCACAATAATCCCAGCGAAATCTAAACCAATATTTGCTATCGCTACGGATTATGCTATTAAAACCATTCATAAGAATATGTTTTATGTCTTTTGCATCGTATTCTTCGTCTTCATCGTTTACTTGTATATTAATATCAAAATCAAAACCAATATTTGATTCTACATTTCGAGTAATCATATTTCTTTTTGAACTACCTATAAAATCATATCGGAATGTGAATTTATCTCGAACTTCGTTTTGAACGAGGTGAATCAATTTTATTAAATCATCCTTTATGGGCTGATATTCTTTTTTGCTAACGTACTCAAAATGATACATATATTTTTTGTATCTCCTTTTTTGTAAATCATCAAATCGTTATATTGTAATATAGGCTCTTTAAAATGTCAATACTTTTGGGAGGTGAACTTTTTGGGGAAAATAAGAAAACTTGAAAAATATGAACCCACAAAATTTATGGACGAAAAAAGCAAATACAATAAAAAATTAGCAGACGGTGCGGTCTGCTTTATTAATTGCCTAAAACATACCAAAGGTGAGTGGTACGGTCAGCCGTTTGACTTAATTGATTGGCAAGAGCAAATTGTGCGTGATATTTTCGGAATTTTAAAGCCAAACGGATATAGGCAATTCAATACGGCTTACGTTGAAATACCAAAAAAACAGGGCAAATCTGAGCTTGCTGCGGCGATAGCACTTCTTTTGACTTGTGGGGATTTTGAGCATGGCGGCGAGATTTATGGCTGTGCTTCCGATAGACAACAAGCATCGATAGCTTTTGATGTTGCGGTCGATATGGTAGAACAATGCTCAGCATTAAAATCGAGGATAAAGCCTATCCTTTCGCAAAAACGACTTGTGTATAAACCACTTCATAGCTTTTATCAAGTCCTTTCCGCAGAAGCGTACACAAAGCATGGACTAAATGTCCACGGTGTAGTTTTTGACGAACTTCACGCACAGCCTAACAGAAACCTCTATGACGTTATGCTGCATGGCTCGGGTGATGCAAGAAAACAACCTCTCTTTTTCCTCATAACTACTGCCGGGACAGATAGAAACTCGGTATGCTGGGAAGTACATCAAAAAGCGGACGACCTCTTGAAAGGCAGAAAACGAGACCCTACTTTTTATCCCGTAATTTATGGCATTCCCGATGATGCCGATTGGACAGATGAACAAGTTTGGAAACAAGCAAATCCCTCAATCGGTATAACGGTAGACATTGAAAAAATAAGGAACGCTTGTGAAAATGCAAAACAAAATACAGCCGAGGAGAACCTTTTCAGACAATTAAGACTTAACCAATGGGTAAAACAATCTGTCAGGTGGATGCCAATGGAAAAATGGGATGCTTGCGATTTTAAAATAGATGAAGAATCTCTTAAAGGCAGAGTCTGTTACGGCGGGCTTGACCTTTCAAGTACAACTGATATTACAGCATTTGTGCTTGTCTTCCCTCCCGAAGACGATAACGATAAATACATTATCTTGCCATACTTTTGGATACCTGAAGATAATCTTGATTTACGAGTTCGGCGTGACCATGTGCCTTACGATATTTGGCAAAAACAAGGATTCCTTAAAACTACGGAAGGTAATGTCGTACATTATGGGTTCATCGAGAATTTCATTGAGGAGCTTGGCACAAAATACAACATCAAAGAGATAGCTTTCGATAGATGGGGTGCTGTTCAGATGGTGCAAAATTTGGAGGGCATGGGCTTTACTGTTGTTCCGTTCGGTCAAGGATTTAAGGATATGAGCCCTCCGTCAAAAGAGCTTATGAAACTTACACTTGAGGAGAAGATTGCTCACGGCGGACACCCTGTGCTTCGTTGGATGATGGATAACATTTATGTGCGTACCGACCCCGCCGGAAATATAAAGCCCGACAAAGAAAAATCAACAGAAAAAATCGATGGTGCAGTTGCTACCATAATGGCACTTGACAGAGCAATAAGAAATCAAAACAGCGCTGAATCTGTATACAATGAGAGAGGACTGATTATTATTTAGTCTCAGAATAAAAATATTTTTTACACATTCGCTTGACTGTTTATCATAATAATGATAATATAATGATAAAAGGAGTGATTTGTATGCCAAATATAAGACCTGTATCTGATTTAAGAAACAATTTTACTGAAATATCAAATATAGTTCATGAGACTAATAATCCGATATTTTTAACGAAAAACGGATATGGTGATATGGTTGTCATGAGTGTTGAGGCTTATGAAAATATGAAATTTCAAAATGAAATATATTTTAAACTCAAAGAAGCTGAAATGGAAAACAAAAATTCTGATAAACGGTATACTCATGATGAAGTTTTCTGCGACTTAAAGCAAAATTTGGAGCAAAGGGTAAGTAATAAAGATGTCATATAATATAGTTTACACAAGGCTTGCCAAAAATGATATCAGTAACATTGCAACATATATTTCTGAAACGCTTAAAGCCCCAAAAGCTGCTCTTAATTTGATAGCATCTTTGGAAAAGTCAATAAAAACACTTGAAAAATTTCCTTATTCACACAGAGTATATATACCTCATAAGATGCTCGAAAATGAATACAGATTTATTCCCGTAAAAAATTATATTGTTTTTTACACAATCGATGAAAATAAGAAAACAGTTCAGATTACAAGGGTTATATACGGAAAAAGAGATATATAGAACCTACTGTCACCGCCAATAATGGCGGTTTTTTGTATGCAGAAAACCACGCGATAGTCGCGTGGTTCAGTAATAGCTTAAGCGATATAAGGACGATATAAAACT
>CALWJD010000016.1:0-8606 GCA_944380925.1 uncultured Clostridia bacterium
TTTTATATCGTCCTTATATCGCTTAAGCTATTACTGAACCACGCGACTATCGCGTGGTTTTCTGCATACAAAAAGCCAACCAATGTAAAATGGCTGGCTTTTTGTTTTGGTAAATAATTTTGCATGCAGTGGTTATTTTATGGATTTTTGGATATAGCAAGATTCTAAGACGATCTTAAAAAATCCTTTTTGGTAATAAAAACATGTGTCTAATGACTACGCTTGGCATTTTATTTCAACTACGGGGCCGTATCCAAAGAATTTGCGTTTTTTGGCACTTACTAAATTGATTTTTTGCTGCGGCTTTAAAATGACTTCTTTATTCCAGTCTTCGGAGCCAAACGTTGTTGTGCTAAAATCTTTACCGAAAGAAGTGCCTTTGTTTAAATCTATATCCATAACAACCCCAAATTCAGCACCGTTTCGCTGGGCGTTTCTAATTGCATGACCCACCGCTATATTTTGTTCAGTGGTGGTACTCGTTATTGCGTTGGTTGAATAAATAGGCTTGTTTTTGTTTATATAGTTTACAAGTCGATCAATATTTTTCAAGTTTTTATCGGTGCCCTTTTGTAAACTTGATTTATCTAAATTCAAGAATAGCAATAACCCCTCAAATCCAAGTCCTCTGTAAACTTTTGTTTGTGTTTCAATAGTACCATACATAATTGTGTTTCTTAGCGTTAAAGCTTTTATTATAGTATCGAGCAGCAAGCTGCAAGAAACTGTTTTGTCCGTTCCAAAAGAGCTTTTCAATTTGGCTTTTCCCGTTCTAAAGATAGATAGGTCTCCACGCAAAAAGCCATTTATCAGATCGCCGCCTTGAGCTGTCGTATAATAAAGAATCAAATCCTCAACTTCATCAAGCGTTTCGCATTTTAATACTTTATTTCTAACAATATCGAGTAAACTGTCGTCCATAGAACCTTTTTTACCACTGATGGCCACTTTTTGAACGGCCTTTTCGCGATCTTGCCTTTCTTCGTTTATGGAGGCTTTGAAGCCTTTAAACACCCAGTCGAGATACTTCTGACTTGTGAAAATATCTCTAAATATATCCTGATACTCGCTTTTTGAAAACGCCGGAGCTTTACCGCTTTTTATTGCGTTTTCGTATGCTATCTTGAATTTGCTACTCATTTTCTTTAAAAATAAAATATCGTTTTGGCAAAAATCATTATTTTTTGCATCAACCATTTTGCTAAAAACTCCCATTGGATTATTTTCATCGTGCAGCGTTAAAAGGCTATCAAAGCTTGGTGGTTTATAGCCCAGGATTTCATTTATTTGTTTTAAGCGACTTTCATCTATCTCAGAAAGCGAGTTTGATTTCAAAAACGGTTCGACAATTGGCCTGCGTACCAATGGGTGGTTACCATATTTGTCTGTAGCAGAAATCAGCAAAAGCAACGCTTTGTGAGTATTGGTAATTGGCCTTCCTCCGTGGGCGCTTCCATACGCGTTAAAATAATCATCTTTTGCACCGCCTGTGTTTTTTGCAAGAGAGCTTTCTGAATCCCTTTTATAGATGATCCTGTTTGATGCGGTAATCAAAGTTTTAATGGCATCGTCTATTGTTGTAATCCTATAAAAACTATATACATCGATATCGTTTTTTAAATCGTAAATCTTACTTTTACGGTTTTTTGAACGCATAGAATCGATTTTGTTTTTTAGTTTGACCATGTCTTTATCGTTCAGATAGCTCTGGCCTTTTTCGTTTTCAGAATTAAAGTAGTTGTTGATAGTATCGCACACCTCTTCGATTTTTTGGGCAAGAGCTTCTCTTTTGTCAATTAGTTTTTGTGGTGTCACCGCATTTCTAAGCTTTTCTGTAACAGATGTACCTCTAATGCATTTTTCCAAACGGGAAAATTTCTTGCTGCCCACCGTACCTTTATCTTCGGTAAGCGCATAACATATCTCTCGCAAAAGCTCTTGTATATCGTCAATTTTGCTGATCTTACCTTTGTACTTTTTAACAACATCCAAAACGGTTTTGATAATATATTCGTCACCGACAATCTCAGCTTTATATTGGCTTTTTTCAGCGATGCTTGCCAGTGCAAAAAATATTGCTTTCTCTACTTTTGGATACAAATTAATGCCTGCTTTTCCGATTATACTTTTTTTAAGTGCGAGAGTTTGGGATGTGCTACATTTTTTTCTTTCATCCTCGATTTGTTTTTCGTTTGGCTCAAAATTCCATACAGCTTCATTTGCCATCAAAATCACCCTTTGCTAAAAAATTGCCTCTATTATACACGATAGTTGAAATAAGTCAAGAATAAATTCTTATTTTTTATGTTTTTTGACCTTTTTTGTTTAAATTCTAAAATCATTTTTAGTAATATCGAGAAACAGCAGGCTATGCTTTCGAGTATTTAAATTGCAATTTAAATTAAAATCAATCGAACTATGTCAAAAATCATGGTTGGTATATGGCAAAAATGGAAAATAAGAAAAACCCCTCAGACGTGCTGAAGGTTTTTTTATAACTTATTTTATTTAGTGGCTTCAAAAGTTATTAACATAATTACATTTACAATTAACTAATATCCATGACTACTTTTAAGCAAATTTATTTTCCGAAATATAGAAGAGCTGAAGAAAAAGCCTGCTGCTTGTGTAACTTCTTTTATAGCTTCTTCGTGAAAACGGCTAGCTTTCCAGGAGATATACGCTTAGAAAACTTTTTTATAATAAAAGCAAGTGTTTAAATTGCGGATGTGTCTATGCTTGGCATTCTACTTCAACTACTGTTTTTTCATACGCAGGATCAAAATATTTTTTGGCACGTATTAACTTAATTTTTTGCTGCGGCTTTAAAATGACTTCTTTATTTTTGTCATCGGGGCCAAATGTTGTCGTGCTAAGATCTTTACCAAAGGAGGTGTTTTTGTTTAAAGTTATACTCATGACAACCCCGAATTCCGAACCGCTTCGCTGAACATGTTTAAGTGCGTGACCAACTGCTATATTTTTTTGGGTGGTAGTACTCGTCATTGAATCGGCTGAATAAATAGGCTTATTTTGGTTTATATATTCTATAAGTCGATCAATGTTTTTTAATTTTCTACCGATAAGTCGACCAATGTTTTTTAACCCTCTACCGGTATTTTTTTCTAATTTTGACTTGTCCACGTTTATAAAATATAACAGTCTTTCAAACCCGAGCCCCCTGTAAACTTTTATTTGTGTGTCAATGGTACCGTACATGATTGTATTTTTTAGTTTTAGAGCTTGTAGCATGGTATTGAGCAATAAACTGACAGAAACCTTTTGGTTTGTTCCGAAAGAACTTTTTAATTTGACGTTTTCCGTGCCAAAGACCGAGAGGTCTCCGCGCAAGAAGCTATTTATCAAATCTCCGCCTTGAGCCGTCGTATAATAAAGAAGCAGATCCTCTACCTCATTAAACGTTTTGCATTCTAGAGCTTTAGTTCTGATTATATCGAGCAAACTATCATCCATAGAACCTTTTTTGCCCATAATTGCCACTTTTTGCACTCCCTTTTCTCTGTCAGCCATTTCCTCGTTTAGGGAGGCTTTGAACCCCTTAAGCGTTCCAACGATAAACTTTCGACCTATAAAAATATCCTTGAATATATCTTGGTACTCACTATATGAAAATTTGGGGGCATGGCCGCCTTTTACGGCATTTTCGTACGCTGTCTTAAATTTACTACTCATTTTCTTTAAAAACGAAAGATCGTTTTGACAAAAATTACTATTATATCTTGGTTCAACCATTTTGCTAAAAATTCCCATTGGCATAGAGAAATCATCGTATATTGTTAAAAGTTCAGCAAAATCAAGTGTTGTCTTCTCCAGAAATGCATTCATTTGCTTTAAACGGCTTTCATCTATTTCAGAAAATGAGTTCGCTTTCAAAAATGGTTCAGTGATAGGTCTGCGAATTGTCGGAGCGTTGCCGTCACCCTTTGCTAGAGCAAAAATCAATAAAAGCAACGCTTTATGAGTATTGGTAATTGGTCTTCCTTCGTGGGCGTTTCCATAGGCGTTAAAATAATCATCTTTTGCGCCGCCCGGATTATTTGTCATAGAACGTTTTAAACTTTCTTTATACAACTTCTTTTTTCTTTCCAAATCCTCTTTATACAAATCTTTTTTTTCTTCTAAATTCCGTTTAAAGTTGATCAAATTTGATGTAGCATCCAAAGTTTCAATGGCAGAATCTATTGTCGTAATCCTATAAAAACTATCTACATCGATATCTTTTTTCAAATTGTAAGGCTTACCTTTATATTTTCTTGAACGCATAGAATCGATTTTGTTTTTTAGTTTGACCATGTCTTTATCGTTCAGATAGCTCTGGCCTTTTTCGTTTTCAGAATTAAAGTAGTTGTTGATAGTATCGCACACCTCTTCGATTTTTTGGGCAAGAGCTTCTCTTTTGTCAATTAGTTTTTGTGGTGTCACCACATTTCTAAGCTTTTCTGTAACGGATGTACCTCTAATGCATCTTTCCAAACGGGAAAATTTTTCGCTACCCATTGTATCTTCAACTTCGGAAAGCGCATAATATATTTCGCGCAAAAGTTTTTGTATATCGCCAATTTTGCCTATCTTACCTTTGTGCTTTTTAACAACATCCAAAACGGTTTTGATAATATATTCGTCACCGACAATCTCAGCTTTATATTGGCCTTTTTCAGCGATGCTTGCCAGTGCAAAAAATATTGCTTTTTCTACTTTTGGACATAAGTTAACGCCCACTTTTCCGATTATATATCTTTCAAGCGTGAGTATTTGGAGCGTACCCCATTTTTTTCTTACATCTTCAATTTGTTTTTCGGTCGGTTCAAAATTCCATATATCTTCAGATGCCATTAAAATCACCCTTTGCTAAAAAATTGTTTTCATTATACATGATAGTTAAAATAAATCAAGAATAAATTTATATTTTTTATGTCTTTTCGCTTTCCTCTATCTAAATTATGAACTATTTTTAGTGATATCTAAAATAGTAGCACCACGAGTTTGTATATTGAGATTGCAATTTAAATCAACGTCAATTGAATCCACAGCAAAAATATTATGGGCACATGGCAAAAATAAAAAATAGAAAAAACCTTCAGTGTATCTGAAGGTTTTTTCTTATGACCACTTTATTTAGAGGATTATTAACTCATCTATATTGACAATTAACTAATATATCCGTAACTTTTGAGCGATTCTATTTTCCAAGATATTGAAGAACTGAAGAAACCTGCTGCTTGTGTAACTTCTTTTATGGCTTTTTCTGAAGAAAATCCCAGTTTTCTAAGTTGGTTTTTAATTTTTTCAGAAATTGCGTCCGAAGTATCAATAGTCGATCCTATAGATGATTTTTCTGCGGGAACAACGAAATTTTTAAGGCCTTCTTTGGGGATATGCCCGAATTCTCTAAATCTGGTTCTTACCATATTTAGTGAATCTTTAAATTTACCGGGTAGTAATTCGACGGTATCACACATTCTGGTCCATGACAATGCTTCGGTACGGATCCATGTGTTTTGGCAAACGGTTAATACTTTAACGTCACCATCTGACATACCCAGCGAAGTACACCAGTGTTTAAATGTATCAATATCATCTATTAGATATCCGTACCACGTTCCGAGGCATGTACTCTTGTAATAGTGAATAGTGATTCCCGGAATAGTTGATGATGCAGGAAGTTCAGCCTTATTTGTCCAGTTTTCCAGTAAAAGGAAGTAATGCTCAAGCCCCAAAAAGTGATTTTCGGATGAATCGAAGTAGCTAAGCACTTCCTTACGTAGCTTTCTTTTTAAGGTGTCGCTACTAACAATTTTAAACTGATTATTTTCTAAATAGTCATATTCCGCACCGTTAAATGACGACTTTACATTATCTTTGTTTACAATTACCCAAGAATATACTAAGACACTTTCTGTGCCATTATTTAGGTTACCGCTAAATATAGCAAGCCCGCTATCGCTGCGGTCAAGGTGTTCAATATGACTCCTATCGCTATAAACTTGGGAAGGCGTTGCACTGCAATTACCAATTTGTGCAAGAAAACTAAACCCTACGACTCCGAATAAAATCGATGATAAAAATTTTTTAAAATTCATATATTTAATTCTCCTAATATTTTTATAACACTATTATACCATATTTTTTAATAATTTGCAATATCAAAAGTAAAAATAGTCGCAGATTATTTTTTAAAATATATAGTTTTTAATTGATAAAACTAAAAATATATGATAAAGTAACCATATATTACGAAAAGTAATCGTAATATACAGTAAAAAGGCATTAGGAGAACGCCGTATGCAAAAGGAGGAAATATGGTACTTTAATTCAGTTAACAGTGTCTATAAGACTTTCGACTTTTGTAGCATTTAGAGCAGTGGATTCTGTGGCTTAAGAAGTTTTGAGCAAAACAAAAAATAATAAACAGTATTTTTGCAAACGGGGGTATTTAAAATGGAAAATACAGAAAAAATAGATGAGATATTGTCAAGTGATGAGTTTATTAAAAAAATATTGGAAGCAAACAGCAGTGAAGAAGTTAAAAAAATATTTAAGGAAAAAGATATTGATGTGACCGATGAACAAATTGAAAATATGAGGAAGGCTCTAAACAGTAAAATAAAGGAATTAAACACCATGTCCGATGATGCAATGGGACAAATTTCAGGGGGGGAAATCGATACATCACGTTTAGGTTATGCTGCTTAGCACGGAGCTGGCAAAGGAGCTATGTGGGGCACTTGGATTGGAGCAGGTGTGGGTGCTACTGCCGGTATGATTGATGGAATTGTGCAATCAGTTAATGGGAATATAGATAGTGCTTGGGGTTATTTCAAAGTTGTTGCAAAAGACACTCTGGAAGGTTCCTTACTTGGTACTTTGGGCGGCGGAGGTGTGGGTGTGCTTACCGAAACGGCTAATGAATTCGGAAAGCAAGGCAAAAATGGTTTGAAAAATAAAAATAAGTAAATATAATATTTATCTAAAAAAGTGCTCAGTGTTTTAGTGTGCTGGGTACTTTTTATTATGTATAAATAGCTGTGCAACACCCACTATTTAACCCAATGATTTTAAGAAAAAAGCATTGATATTAAACCAATATTATGGTACAATTAAGAAAGAGATGGAGATCAATATGATGTTTAAGAGTAAAAAAATCATTTCGTTCTTTTTGGGTGCCACACTATTTTTGCAATCCGGTTTCATGTATTCGGCTTTTGCAGATGGTGGTAGTGTTGCTGTTCCAAATATGGAAAACAGTAAGAAAGTGCCTTCAGAAGGCAGACGCAAAGATGCAAGAGTTGATAGGAAAAATGAAATAAAAAAAGTTGCGAAAGTAGGCGGAAGTGGTGCTTTGGCCGGTTTGAGCCTTTACGCTTTGTGGTATAAATTTTTTCGTAATGATGTCACTCGCCCTGCGCATCCTCTTGAAACGCCTAATATTCCTAGGCTATCAGATTTTTATTCAAGCTCAAATACCGACTTGATTGAGAAGACGGCAAATTTTACAGGTTTTTTAGAAATGTGCAGGGGAAAAGTAAACGATCGAGAAAATATAGATGTTGCTGAGTTAGACGGCATTTGTGACGCCGTTACCCCGCTACTTGAGAGGGAGCCTTCTGTTGTAGGTGTTAGCGGCAGAACTATGATAGTTGGAGATATCCATGGTAATTTTGCCGCTGCAGAACACTGCTGTAATGAATTTCTTAGGGAATTGGAAAAAACCAATGGTAATACATCTATTGTCTTTCTTGGTGACTACGTAGACAGGGGCCAGAATAGTGTTGAGTGTATGGCATTAATTTTTAAATTGAAAATCCTGTTTCCCGATAAAGTATGTTTGCTTCGTGGCAACCATGAGGATAAAAATGTGAACGTGCAGTATGGGTTCTGGGCAGAATGTCGAGCAAAGTATGGTGAGGAATTCCTTCCTCAAACTTGGAATGCGTTCAACAATGTTTTTGTGCATCTTCCCGTAGCTGCAGTTATTGATAATAGTGCTTTTTGTGCACATGGCGGTATACCTACCAGAGGGCAACAAGATAATGGCGGCCCCGCAACTTTGCTACAAATATGCGGTGTCCGGAAGGTGGGCATTGTAGGTACCGGTAATGATACTGGTGGTCACCGAACTGAGATAGATGACAATATGTTTATGGTAGTTAACTTATTATGGAATGATCCGGTCGATGTTGATGCACAATTTTCCAATGGATACAATAGGGGCTGTAGATGTGCATATAGGTTTGGCAGATCGGCGGTAGCGGAGTTTTTAGAAAAGAACGGACTTGATCGCATTGTTCGCGCGCACGAATTCGCAGAACAAGGTTACGAAGAATTGTTTGAGGGTCGTTGCGTTGCTGTATTCTCTTCGCCGAATTATCGAGGAAATGGCAGCAATAGAGGTGCAATAATGATTGTTGATGGCGCCACTGAACCTGAATACAGACAGTTTGGATAAAAAGTTGTTTACTAAATAATAGATAGTTTTAAAAATTTTGACCGGAATTTTGCTTCCGGTCATTTTTGTATGCAGAAAACCACGCGATAGTCGCGTGGTTCAGTAATAGCTTAAGCGATATAAGGACGATATAAAACTC
>CALWJD010000017.1:0-8480 GCA_944380925.1 uncultured Clostridia bacterium
ACTACTGCAATTTTATCTCCTTTATTTAACTTTTTTGGTCTTATCATATTATCAGCTCCTTTATGACTTATCTTAACGCAAAATCACTTGCACGTATAAGCTCTGCAGCCAATTGCCAAAAGTTTAGTGTTTATCGCAAAAACTTCTGATTTATAAACCTTTAAATTTCAAAGGTTCTGTGAAAAGCTCATAAATTCTAATGTTTCATAGTTATTTTGGGCAATAAAAAAATAAGGCTTCAGTATTTTGAGTAAGTTTAAGCTCATTATACTGAAGCTTTTTAGAATGTTTTTTGGGGATTTTGGGAAAGATTGTTGTGGGGTAACTATTTGTTTTTTCTGCACTGTTTTCGCTCCGATTGATGTAAACTATCCCCCATGAAAACCGCTTGAATGCTGACTTAGGCAATTAGTCGGCATTTATTTTTTTGACTTTTTCGGCTTATTCTTCGCCTTTTTCAGTCGCTGAAGCTTCCGCACTTTTTGCCGTTTCGGTTTCTTCGGCTGGCTGAAGTTCTTTCAATAGCTCATCAAAATTTTTGTTTGTTTCTCTTTCAATCTTCTCTTTAATCGCCTGAATAATAAATCCGTTTTTTGTGCTTCCGTTTTTAGATATATGATTAAGTAATATTTCGCCTATATCCTTACTTAAAATCAAGCTTACACGCATACAATTTGAATCTTGATATTTTTTTGCACTATTTTTTTGTGCTTTGCTTACACTCATTTTTTAACCTCCTTATATCTATGTAATATATATATTATCAGATACTTTGAAGGCTTTCAACCTTTTGGCGTTTTGCACAAAATGAATATATGTAATACATATTTATTTTACCAAGAGTGTAACAGAAAATACTTGAAAATATATGTAATACATATCATAATAGTATAGTGAGAAATTCTTACAACTATCATTATATAAGGAGTTTAGAAAATGAATTTTTTTAAAACTTGTCAATGTATAGAGGACGTAAAAACACTATACAAAAAATTATGTTTTAAGTTTCATCCAGATGTAAGCAATGACCCAAACGTTTGCGAAATAATGAAGGAGGTAAACAAACAATATGATGAAGCCTTCAAGCGTTTAAAAAACGTATTCAGGAATAAGGAGGGCGAAATTTACGAAGATTCAAAGCCAGTAAGCGAAGCTCCCGAAGATTTCCGCAACATCATAAGTAAATTAATAATACTAGACGGCTTAAAAATTGAATTAATAGGTCGCTGGATATGGGTCAGTGGTAACACTAAGGAACACAAAGAAACACTCAAAAGCCTTAAATTTAGGTGGTGTAAAAATAAAGGTGCGTGGTCTTGGCATCGTCCAGAAGATAGCACAGTTTCAAAAGGTGGCTATACTCTGAACGAAATTCGGGATAAATACGGCTTTACAGTTTACAACAAGGAAAAAGGAAGCGAATACAAACAAATTGAGCAAGTAGCAGGGTAAGAATTAACACACATTAAAGGAGGCGATGTCTTTTGATTGTAAATAATAAAAAAAGTCGAATGCTATCAGGCCAGACAGCAAACGACAAGTAACAACACCCCATCAGTAAAAAGGCGGTTACAATTTAATATTATATTGTAATTGCCTTGAAAATCAAATTATTTTTAAATTTTGAAATTTAAGGAGCAAAAACGATGTCAGTTAATATTAAAGAAGAAAAAATTGAAAATGTACTTTTAGAATTTATTAAAGACGAAAGCAAAACTCAAATGAATATAAATGATTATTGCGTATTTAAACGCAAATACAAAAATAATCAATTTTTATACTGCCAAAGTCCATCTTATGACGAACTCCCAACGTTAAAAAGTGCATATTGTTATGTGGGATTTTATAACATGGTGGCTAATAAATTTTTTGATTTAAGTTATCCGATTAATTACACGAAAACGGAAAGCCTGAATAGTGAATTTGAGGACAAAATTATTGATAAGATAAAAATCCGAGTCGCCGATTATTTAAGAAATAACAGTGACACTTATTTTAAAGGGTGTACGTCCGAACTTGACGAATTTCAAAAGTTAGCATTGGAAGAAGATTTTGGCAACAGGGCCAAAGCCCACTTTTTTAGAGGTATAGAGCCTCAAGATATATCGGATTTTATTTGCTTAAATTTTTACAATTATGAAAAAACCAGCGAAAAAATAAAAAATATGAATGCCGATGAGTTTTTCCTGTATATCGAGAATCCCGAAAAACTTATTTCACATTATACGGAAGAATTTCTCAAAAAGCGAGTAAACAGTCTATACAGAGAATTCCAAAGTTATGAAATATATATTCGGAAATATAAAGAATTTGAAAACGATAAGGATAACATAATTCACAAGCAAAAAGCCATAAAAGATGCTCTGATCGGCAAGAAAACCGCCACAGTAATAATATTTAAAAACGGCCAAAAATTTGCATTTAAAACGGATACAAAAGCATTTAATTGGTTTAATGAAAAGTATTCTATACGTGATATAAACGCTCAAGACAGAGAAAAATATATTTCTTTGTTTGGTCGTGATAGTTATATGTTTGATGAGATTTTAAAAATTACATACTCGAAAAAAGAAATCTACAATAAAGGCCAATACAAGCAGTAAAAAACGGGCGAGCTTAAATGCTTGCCCACCAAGACTAACTTATAAAGGGATGTAAAGAAATGATAGTAAAATTCGAAACAGAAAAAATTACACGAAGATTTAAAAACGAAAAAGAATTAAAAGAGTTTTTAAAAATTATAACTCGGATTACAGGAAAAACACCAAAACACGAAGTAAAAAAATTTAAGGAGAAATAACAATGAGTACAAGAAGTAATATAGCAATTTTAAATAATGATGGAACAGTAACGGCAATTTATTGCCATTGGGACGGATATTTAGAATATAACGGTAGAATATTGGCGGAATACTATCCAGAAATAGAAAGAGTTAAAAAGTTAATAAGTGAAGGAGATTTAAGTTCACTAAATAAAGAAATCGAACCTACTGCAGAGCACAGTTTTGATAAACCACAAGATGATGTTTGTGTTTTTTATTATCGTGATCGAGGCGAACAATGGGAAGATGTCAAGCCGACAACCTATGAAAGCATTGCGGATATGTACAACAAATTGAAAAGTAGCTGGTCTGAATATCTTTATGTATATATTGGTAATGACTGGTACTATACAAAAATAAATGAGGACGAAAAACTGGAACTAAAGCATTTGAAAAGTGAATTTGAAAATCAAGGAGATAAAAACAATGAAAACGCATGAAGAAATGCATAAAGAAGCGACTAACACCACTATAAAGGATTGGTATTTAAAAGCTTATCCGGCGGACAAATTGGGAGAAGAATTAAACAGCCGAGCAACATTTTATGACCTTTTTGAAGCGTTGGATTATCACCAAGATATTTATAATTTATTCGGAATTGACGATAGCATAATTCGAGAAAGAATCTTTGAAAAGCTATCCGAAATAATGGAATGTTCTTATGAAGAAATTTACAATCAATGGAATAGTTAAAACAAAGGAGAATACATAATGATAAATTATTTTTTAGGAAAACTTGTAATGACGCAAGGGATAAATAATGAGGTGGCGAAAAACGAAAAATTTGCAAAAGAAATATCGGTTTGTTTAAAAAGATATATTACCTGTGATTGGGGCGAAATGTGCGACGAGGACAAAGAAATGAACGATAGCGCACTTAGAAATGGTAATGACAGAATTTTAGCGGCTTATGATACGTCAGAAGGCAAAATTTATATCATAACGGAACATGATCGAAGTTATACAACCATACTTTTTACACACGAATATTAATAAGCAAAGCAAAACGGCAAGTTATGAGCTTGAATTCATAGCTTGCCTAAAATAAAACTAAGTAAAGAAAGGTATAGCATAATGAGAACGGTATCAAAAGAATTTAGAATATATAAATATGCAGAATTAAGCCAAAAAGCCAAAGAAAAAGTTAGAAATAACTACATAGAAAATTTAGATGCAGATGTTTTCACGGAACAGATCATAGAAGATTTAAGAGAAAAAGGACTTAAAAATTTAAGACCTCTTTATAGTTTAAGCTATTGTCAGGGTGATGGTTTATGTCTTTATGGAAGTATAGATTTTAAAGAAATAACCGGAGAACTGAAAGATATTTTCTACAAAGATTTGAAGTTATCAGATTATAGAATAATCAAAAACTTGAAAGATTACAGCCGAATAAGTTTTAATCACATCGGAAGATATTATCACAAACACTCAGTTGATATTGATATTTACATTGACGGAAATTTGAGCTCTAAAAGCTATGAAAACCACAGAAAAGTGGCTGACAAACTAATAAGGAACATAAAAGAATGGTACTTAGATTTATGCGGTGAGTATGAGAAACAAGGCTATGATTTTTTCTATGGGATAACAAGTGATGAATTACAAGAGTATTGTGATTCTATGGGTTATGAGTTTTTAGAAAACGGCACAATGTTTGACGAGGTCTGGTGATTGTATTGAAAAATCAAAAATACATAAAAAACAGCAAAGAACTTGGAAAAAATCTGAGGGAAGCAAGAATTAAATCGGGCATAAGTCAAGACACTGCATCAAAATTAATAAACGTTAATAGATCGAGCTTAAGTTATTACGAACACGGCAAAAACACCCCTACTATTTTCACAATAATCAAGCTTATAAGTATCTACAATATCGATATCGCAGACTTGATATTTGTAAAAACGCAAAAGCGTTAGTTATTAAAAAGGTACATAAGTATTGAAAAAACTATACTTATATGTAGTTTTGAATACTTCAAATTCTTTACAAGTATCCATTAATTAACTTCTATTTGTAGGATGGTTGTAAAAATAAATTCACGAATATCTATTTGATTCTCAGATTGAAACTATATTTTTTTCATGCAGATATAAAAAGGGTTATGAAAATTTTTAAATTTGACAACCGTGCTAATTATGATTATAATAATAGCACGAATGTCAAATCGAGAAGGTGAGTATAATGTCTTTTAAAGAGAAACTAAAAAAACTATTCAAAACTTCATCGGGTATTTTATCTACGGAAGAAGTCGAAGCAGCCGGTATTCCTCGTCAATATTTATGGATTTTAAAAAACGAAAACGAAATTCAAATGATATCTAGGGGTATCTATGCTTCGAATGAGGTGTTTGAAGATGAAATGTACCTAATTAGTCTGCGTACAGACAAAGCTATTTTTTCTCATGAAACAGCACTTTATATTCATAATCTTTCCGATCGTGATCCTCTTATTTATACCGTTACGTTGCCAAGCGGGTATAATCCTTCCAAACTCAAAAGCTCAAATATTGAAGTACACACTGTAAAAAAAGAATTTTTTGAGATTGGAAAAACTACGGTAAAAACGATTTATGGGCGAAATATTACTGTTTATGATAAGGAAAGGACAATTTGTGATATTTTACGTTCGAGAAACAAGATGGATAAATATGTTTTAAATGAAGCGGTTAAACGCTATGTTAAATCGAAAGAAAAAGACATTCACAAACTCACGAGATTTGCAAAAATATTTAGAGTGGAAAAAGTTTTAGATAATTACTTGGAGGTACTTTTATAAATGACATCAATGAGGATGAAAGCACTTATACGAAATATAGCTAAAGAGAAAAATATAAATTCAGGGATAGTGCTAAGAAACTACATGTTAGAGCGTCTTCTCGAACGTATTTCGAAATCAAAGTATAAAGATAATTTTGTTCTTAAAGGCGGAATGCTTGTAGCGTCAATCGTTGGGATTGATTCAAGAGCCACAATTGATTTAGATGCCACACTTAGACATTTTCCTCTTTCAAAAGAAAAGCTGGAAAAGGCATTTGAAGATATTTTGAAAATCGAAATTGATGATGGTATAACAATAAAACTCTTGAATATAGTAGAAATTCGAGAAGATGCCGAATATCACGGTTTTAGGCTTAGTTTGGTGGGTATGGTAGATGAATCTAAAATACCGCTAAAAGTTGACATTACAACAGGCGATAAGATTACTCCCGATGCAATAAAATATTCGTTTAAACTTCTTCTCGAGGATAGAAATATTGAAGTTTTAGCCTATAATTTGGAAACTGTTTTAGCAGAAAAAGTAGAGTCGATTATTTCAAGAGGAGTAGCCAATACTCGCATGAGAGATTTTTATGATATTTATATTTTAACCAAACTTCAAGGCGAGAACATAAATTCAAGTCTATTTAAAAAAGCTTTAGCCGCAACCTCAAAAAATAGAGGATCTGAAAATCAGATATCTAATGCTGAAAATATTTTAATTGATATTAGCGAAAGCGAAAAACTTAAAAGTTTATGGAAAAACTATATTACTAAAAATCCTTATGCACAAGAAATAAATTGGACTAGTGCTTTTAATGCAGTAAACAAGTTATTGTATGATTAATTAAAACATCAATATTATAATTTATTAGTAGTATAATACTTTTGCCTCCAGTCAGAATATTGACCGGAGGATTCTTTATTTTCTTTGTATTTACTTTCAAGCTCTGTAAATTTCATCCGATCACCGCAAAAGTTAAGTAAAACGGTTCCTGTACCACCTCTACGATTAAGAGCAACGTCAAGACCAATAGTCTTAGAACCTTCATTCTTTGATACGCACCACATCAGCATAAGTTTATTGCAGTTTTGCTCTACTTCGCCCGAGTCTCTTATTTCCGATGGCGAAGGCTTTTGATTTTCTCCTGAAGTACGATTAAGCTGTGAAAGACATAAAATAGGGACATTTAGGTCCGTTGCAAGCTTCTTTAAATCACGACTTATTTTTCCGATTTCTTGGTTTCTGTTTTCGCATTTCCCACTTCCAGAGTGCATTAATTGAAGATAATCAATCACTATCAAGCCTAAGTTTTTGAGCATTTTGCAGCTCATTCTAATGTCATTTACGGATATACCGGAAGAATCGTTGATTATTAATTCTCTACTTTTCAAGATGTCTAATGTTTTTTCAAGCAGTTTAATCTCGTCTTGACTAAGATTTTTGTTTATGAGTTTAGTCATTGAAACACCTGAATTTTTTGAAAGTATTCTTTCGCAAAGTTCACAAGAAAGCATCTCTTGGCTGAAAAAGACTACCTTTTTACCCGACTTCGCAACATTTTCGGCAACTGACAAAGCAAAAGCAGTTTTACCGACTTTAGGCCTTGCTGCCAATACAATTAAATTTCCTCCCGACATTCCTTGAAGTATACTGTCAATTTTTTTAAATCCTGTTTCTGCTCGATTTTCAATATTTGAGGTTTTACCTGTGTAAAAATCAAGTAGTGTTTGTGCTGATTTTTCTAGGCCTTGCATCTTTTTCGCTTGAATCGGCATAATAACTGACGATATATCTTCAATCAAATTTTCGGATTTTTCTAAAATATTTTCGCTCGTCAAATCAGGAAGAATGCTCACTAATTGTTCTTTGATTTTTCTTGACATTGCCGATTTATGCACGATTTCAGCGTAATAAGAGGCATTGCTGACACTGGGAGTAGAATCGGCACAAAAAAGAAGGAGCTTTTTAATTTCATTTCTTCGTTCATTTTGAAATTCATTTAAAACTGTTAGAAAATCAATAGGCTTGCCATTCCCCGATAAATCCAAGATAACTCCATAGACCTCTTTTAAATCCTCATGGTAAAAATCGTTAATAACTAGCTTTTCTGAGATGTTTGGTAACGCTTTTTCATCAATCAAAATCGCTCCGATAACAGAAGTTTCAGCAGTTCTAGTTAGTTCATCTTCTTGATTCATATCTCATTTACTCCTTTCCTAAAAAATTAAGGAATCCAGCGGATAATAGGTTCACCGCTGAATCCCTTTTGCCATATAAACCACGCATAGCAAACTGCCGAACTTGAAAACTTATCGAAATCAGCATTTCTGGCACAATTTTGTCTACTTGCATTAACGTACACAAACTTTGGAGGGCTTTTTTGAAAAAAATTAAACCGCTCTTTGCCCTCTAAGAATTGAATTTTAAGAAACATAATTACATATCCGCCTGGTAAAACATTTTCAAGTGCTTTCTTGACAAAAGAAAGTGCGTATTTATATGGCGGATTGGTGAGAAAGCATTTCGATTTCACATCACTGGTCAGAAAGTCGATTCCGGTTTTCCCATAACCATGATCATGTAGGTCGTAAGATTGCACGTCATATCCATGTTTCTTTAAAACTTCCGACAAATGTCCCATACCACAAGCAGGTTCACAAATTTTATGTGGCAATATAAAGCCATCACGTTTTATTGCGGCAAGAAAAATTTCTAGTGCTTTAGGGTCAGTTGCATAGAAGTCTGTTGGTTCTCTTTCATAATTCGAATGATTACTTGCTGCGATGGCTCTGAAAACACTTTTTCCGTTTCCTATCCAATCTTGATTTTTATTCTCCATATAGGACCTCGCTTATTCGCTTCATGACGTATTTTACGCAAGGAATAGCCACACTAT
>CALWJD010000018.1:0-7596 GCA_944380925.1 uncultured Clostridia bacterium
TATGGATTTCAAGACATACCCGAATTATTGAGAGAATTAGGTTTTAAATGCTATACTGTATTTGAAAGGCAAGTGCCGAAATTTCTTGATTTATGAAAGGAAAAACTTACAATGCTAAATTTTGAAAGCGATTACACAGAAGGAGCACATCCAAAGATATTAGATAAGTTGATAAAAACAAACATGGAGAAGCTATCTGGGTATGGAGAGGATATTTACACAAAAAACGCAATAGAAAAAATAAAGAAATTAATAAAAAATCCAAGTGCAGAAGTAGGATTCCTTTGTGGTGGTACGCAAACTAATTTGATTGTAATAAAAAATGTTTTAAAACCATTCGAAGGAGTTATATCAGCCGATATGGGGCACATAAATACCCATGAAGCAGGAGCAATAGAAGCTACAGGGCATAAAGTTTTATCACTAAATAGTCATAACGGAAAAATAGACCCAAAAGAACTGGAAAACTATTTAAGCAATTTTTACAATGACCCAAATCATTCTCATGCGGTTTATCCCGGAACGGTTTATATTTCTCACCCTACAGAATGCGGAACTCTTTATACCAAAACTGAATTAGAAAATATACACAACACATGCAAGAATTATAACATTCCTTTATATTTGGACGGAGCGAGATTGGGTTATGGATTAATGAGTGATAGTACTGATGTAACGCTTGAAGATATTGCAGAATATACAGATATATTTTATATCGGAGGAACTAAAGTCGGGGCATTAATTGGCGAGGCATTAATATTTACAAATAAAAAAGTAGATCATCTTGTAACACGAATAAAGCAATCTGGAGGGCTGCTTGCAAAAGGACGACTACTTGGAATCCAATTTGATACTTTATTTACAGATAATTTGTATTTTGAAATATCAAAACATGCAATTCAAATGGCTAATTTACTGAAAAAGGGACTCCTTGAAAAAGGGTTCAAATTATACATAGATTCTCCTACAAATCAGCAGTTTGTCATCATCGAAAAAGATAGATACGAAAAATCAAAACAGTTTATAAAATCATGCTATTGGTGTAATTATGATGATAACAGTGTTGTTATAAGATTAGTTACGTCTTGGGCAACCAAAGAAGAAGATATAGCTGAGCTTTTGAATACTATATGATTGAATAAAATTACAAATAACAGGAGTTACAAAAGATACTATGAAAATAAAGGAATATTTATTGGGGATACTATTATTTTTGAGTTTGACCGTGGCAAGCACTGCATTTGCCACATGCGATACAACGCAATCCGTAAAAGTTAATGATAAAACCATGCACGCATGCATAAAGGGTTCGGGAGAAAAGACAATAGTTATGCTAAGTGGCTGGGGAACGGAAAATCCGATAAATGATTTTATGCCTTTGGCAGATAAGCTAAGTGACGAGTATAAAGTCGTAATTTTAGAATATTTTGGTTACGGGAAAAGCGATATAACTGAAGATGAGCGAACGAACGAAAACATAGTTAATGAGATCCGCTCTGCTTTAAATGAATTAGATATTAAACCACCTTACATACTGATGCCTCATTCAATGTCGGGGCTTTACAGTTTATATTATGCGGACAAACACCCGGATGAAGTTAAAGGAATAATCGGAATAGATATGTCTTTACCTCAAAATCAACTTGAGCGTTGGCAGAACGGCAGTTTTAAAAATTATCATCAGAGGAATTAGACGGTGCGAATGTTTCAATCGTAAATCAATGGAACAGTTTTTATGATAATTCCAAAGAACTGGAAAATATTAAATATCCTGAAAATTTACCTGTACTTGCATTTTTGGCAACAGAGCAAGTTAATGCCGTAAATGATATGATAAAATCAGGAACCATGATAACCTCTTGGGAAGATATAAATAATAATATGATTACAAACTCTGATATCCAAAATATTAAAGTTTTAGAGGGTACACATTACTTGCACCACAAACAAGTGAACAAAATATCTGAACTCAGTAAAGAATTTATAAATAAAAAGTAAGTAAAAAAATTTATGAATAGAATAATTTTTCATATTGATGTAAATAGTGCGTTTCTTTCATGGGAGGCTGCAAAGAGAGTTAAAAACGGAGAATCTGATATAAGAAAAATAACCTCATGTATTGGAGGCGACCCAACTACTAGGCGAGGCGTAGTTCTTGCAAAATCAAATGAAGCCAAAAAGTATGGCGTTAAAACAGGAGAACCCTTATCTTTTTCACTCAGAAAATGCCCTCGGTTACAGATTTTTAAGCCCGATTTTAAACTTTATAGTTCTTGTTCAAAAGCATTTAAAAATATATGCAAACTCTATTCCCCAACTATGGAGGAGTCTTCGATTGATGAATGTTTTCTCGATATGACAGGAATAGTTAATGATTCTAAAGATGCAGTAAGAATTGCCTATGAAATAAAAGACAGAATAAAAAATGAGCTTGGTTTTACGGTCAATGTAGGAATCGGTGAAAACAAACTCTGTGCCAAAATGGCTAGCGATTTTGAAAAACCCGATAAAGTACATACTCTTTTCCAAAGCGAAGTGCCAACAAAAATGTGGCCTTTGCCTGTCGGCGATTTGATTTATGTCGGCGGAGCGAGTGTGAAAAAATTAAACTCTTTGGGTATATATAGAATTGGGCAACTTGCAAACGCAAAAATAGATTTTTTAGTAAAGCTTTTTGGAAATAAAAGAAGTTTATATATGCACAATTTTGCAAATGCGGTAGACGATTCACCTGTAGTTTCCGAAAGACCTGAGCCAAAAGGGTATAGTAACTCTGTAACGCTTGAGGAAAATTTATCTTCTTTAACGCAAGCAAACACTGTACTGCTAGCCCTTGCCGATGCGGTAACCGGTCATATGCGTAAAGATGGCAACAAAGCGCATAGTGTCTCCGTTGGAATAAGATTTTTAAATTTCCAGAATCAATCACATCAAATGAGTTTTTCAGAACCGCTAAGTACCACCGAGGAAGTATACGAAGCTTCAAAAAAATTACTCAAAGAACTTTGGAAAGGTAGGAGACCAATTAGGCTCATCAGCATTTCTCTTGCTAATTTAACTAAGCTTAGCGGCTGTAAACAGCTATCCTTCTTTGATAGACCAATCAAGCAAGTAGAAACCATTAAGAAGTCCGATGAGAAAGTGAATATAGTAATTGATAATCTACGCAAAAAATACGGCTTCGATGTAATAAAACGCTGTGGGGTTATGACACTCGATGTTGAGGTCGGAGGAAAATTTAAAGGAAAAATGGATGCAAAAAATAAGGTTTAATGTGAAACAAAACGGAACTTTTTTAAAAAAATGTTTCACATTTTATGTTTTCTATGATATAATGTTCTATGTGAAACAAAATCCCAAAAAATAAATAAAAATGTTTCACATCAAGGAGGGACCATCATGGATAATAAAGCCGAAATCATAGCACTTCTTCAGGATAAACAATTGCTTGAACATCAGCTCGAGTCGCTTTCGTATGGTTCAGTTGAAATAAGAGAAAAAGGGTCAAATAAGTATATTTACGTTCATTATAGAGAAGACGGAGTTTCTCTTACAAAATACGTAGATGAGTATTCAGACGATTTATACAATCTTATTTTAAACAACAATATAAAAGCTAAAAAATTAAAAAAGCAAATCAGAAGTATAAATAAAGAGCTTAAAAAACTTAATTATACTGAAAACGAACTACATAGCGATGTGGAAATCAATATAGATTTCGCAAAAAGGCACCTAGTCCAAACAATTTATAAACAAGCGATATTAGAAGGTGTTGCCACCACGTTTGCAGATACCGAAAGCATTATTGAGGGCGGAAAAGTCAATAATATGACCTCCGAAGATATAATGAAAATAGTAAATTTAAAACATGCTTGGGAATTTATACTAAATAAAAATGTCATATCTTCGAATACTGATTTTGCACTTCTTTGTGAGATTAACAAAATGGTGGAAGAGGGCTTTTATTATACCGCCGGAAAAATACGAGGCATTCCCGTGAGCATTGGAGGTACCAAATGGCAGCCCGATTTGCCGATTGAATCAGTTATAAAAGAGGATTTAAATAAAATTTCTGATTTGAATTTAGATGACGTTGATAAAGCTATCGAGTATTTGCTTTACACCATGAAAAAACAAATATTTATTGATGGAAATAAAAGGACTGCCGTAATATTTAGTAATCACTACCTTATTTCCAAAGGTAAGGGAATCATTGTTATTCCTGCGGAGAAAACCGAAGAATTTAAAAGTTTACTGATTCCATTTTATGAAGGAAAAGATAACGCAAAAATAAGAAAGTTTATAAAAGAAAAATGTTACATGAAAATTTAAACATTTGATTTAGCACCTTCGGGTGCATTTTTTATTCAAAATTCCAAGTTTAAAACATCTGGTAATGAGTTCTTCTGATAATTTACAAAAACATCGCCGCAGTGAAATTTTTAATTAATCTCACTCGGCGATAAACTGCTTTTATCTATCACTAAAATTGTCAGGTCTTAAGGTAAAGCCATAGAGAAACATTTTGTAGCTAAACTCTTTCATTAAACTTTCATAGAAACAATCCAAGTGCCATAAATCTGCGTAGTCCTCTATTTCACACGGCGAACCCATGTATTCTTCTGCCATCTTATGTTCTATATTGTTAATTTGATCGTAAAGCCTACTAATTTCCCCACCTGCTTCTAATTCGTAAGGAATTCCCATATTACTTTCTTGATCATCAAAGTAATTACCATAGCAGGCTACCCCATATACCCTATCGAAAATTTTTCTAATCATTTTTTTGTCTTTTATTACCATGTTTACCTCTTTATTTATACTATTATTGCTTATCATTTATTAGCAGATTTAGCACATATGCAATACTGTTTTTCTTGTATTTATCTAAAACATTACCGTTCAATAACACGTCATTATTACTTTTTAGATAGATGATTAAGTCTTTTAAAATCAGACTGATATTTAATGCTTTATTTTCAAAAAAGAAATCGTAAATTGAAATTTTTAAAATACCACATAATCGTAAAAGCATATTAAAATCGGGCGATCTGCGTCCTTGCTCATACATGCCTATTGTTGATGATGATATCCCAAGCTTTTCCGCCAACTGAGTTTGAGTTAAACCGAGTTTAATTCTTGCCGATTTTAGTTTCTTAGCGTAGTTCTTATCTATTTCATTACAGCGTTTAACAATATCACCCCATACTTTCAATTATTTTGATATAACGTTGTAATTTTTTCGGTTTACCTTCAATCACGGCCTAGCTTTAACTTGTTTTAAGTTAAAACTCCTGAATTAAAATCCTCCCATAATAAAATCCAAGTTATAGGAGGAATTTTAATGTACAAGAGACTTAGAGATTTAAGAGAAGATAAGGATATGACCCAAGCACAAATAGGTAAAATGCTGGAAATGTCGCAAACCGGATATTCGCAATACGAATTGGGGATCAACGATATTCCTACACCAATTCTTAAAAAATTAGCGTTATTTTACAATACAAGTGTAGATTATCTGTTGGATCTGACGGATGATCCAAAACCATATCCAAGGAAAAATTAATTTAGAATCTATATCTATGATAGTTTAACTTATTTTAAGTTAAAAAGCAATAACTTATTCTAAGTTAACTTAGAATTTTCTTTGGGTGATTCATTATGTACAGGAGATTAAGAGATCTAAGGGAAGACAGAGATATGACACAAGCTCAAGTAGCCAAGATTCTTAATATGTCTCAGACGGGATATTCACAATATGAACTTGGTATAAATGATATTCCGACATCCGTTTTGAAAAAGCTTGCCATGCTTTATGATACAAGTATTGACTATATTCTTGAGCTGACGGATGAAATAAAACCATATCGAAGAGCCAAGCAAAGCACTCTTTGTAAATCAGAGATAATATAATAAGCTAATCAGACACCATCTACAAAAGTAAATAGTCATTATAATAAGTTCCCCATTCGGAGACTTATTTTTTGCTTTAAAAGTGGCTTAAAGTTTTCAGATATAAAAAAGTACCGGTACGGTAAGGTGAGTTATAGGATTATGTGTGCATTACTTGCTACACTTAAATATGATACCTGTGCTAATTATTAGTCGGTAAAATATTTAAATCAGAAGGTGATATTCCTATGACAAACCATCGGCTCACTCAGCTTCGTTATCTTAAAAAAGAGATTAAAATGCACCAAGAGAGGCTAACAGAACTTAAAGCTTTATCTGAAATCAAATCGTCCGTTATTACAGGAATGCCGATGTCTAAAAGTATTTCAGACAGAATCGGGTATTCCGTAATCAAAATAATTGGTATACAAGACGCTCTTTCAAAGCTTTGCGAGGAACTAATCGATTACATCGAAAGCGTTGATGACCCCATGATACGTATGATTTTAACGTATAGATATGTAAATAATTATAGCTGGCAAAAAACAGCTTTTAAAATCGGTGGAGGCAATAGGGTAAACAGCTTAAAGAAACGACTTTACAGATATTTTAAAAAGCAAAATAAAACTCGTCCCCAAATGTCCTCTTTTTTCAAAGTATAATATAAAATGAAGGAATATAAGCTCTCGAAAGAGAGCTATTTTTCTTGCACAAAAATAAAAAAGTAAAGGAGTAGGCAGAAAATGAACAAAAAACAATTTATAAGGAAGTATGCCGAATATGCTAATTTAAAAATCTGTGAATCCGAAAGAATTTTAAAAAGTTTAAGTGAGTTAATCACAGACATGGTCGCTTCGGGAGAAAAAATTAATATTCATGGATTCCTAGAAATCAGTACAAAAGAGGTTAAAGACCGCATGGGAACCGACCCAAGAACAGCAAAACCGATTTTGATTAAAGGAGGTACAAAAGTAATATTTAAGCCTGGTTCAAAACTAAGAATCGCCGCAAAAAGCGCTGATACCGAATGAAGCAAAGTCAGAAACAAAAAGAACCAAAATATAGGTGCTCGGTATGTGGCGATGAATTTAGGAGAAAGAGCAATGCTTTTACACCAACAAGGTCCATGCTATACAAAGGCAATGGCGGTTTTTTAACTATTTGTAAGACTTGTGTCGGAGAAATATACACAAAGTATCTTGAAAAGTTTGACGGCGATGAATGTAAGGCTATAAAGCGAATGTGTATGCTTCTTGATATATATTTTTGTGATTCTTTATTCGAAGCTTCGAAAAACTCCAATCAGTTAAATCGTATGAATGCTTATCTATCTAAAATCAATTTAGTTCCATATATTAATAAAACATTTGACGATTATCTTTTCAGTAATGATTACGAAGATATAAGTGAAAGTGAAAACTCTGAAACCAAATCAAGAAAAATATCGAGCAAATATATAAAAGTCTGGGGATATGGATTTTCATATGAAGAATACCAGTTTTTAGAGGGTAAGTTTTCTGAATGGAAATCAAAAGTCATAATCGACAGTATGGCAAGAGAAAGTTTAGTTCGGGATTTATGTGTAATAAAACTCCAGCAACAAAAGGCAATTCAAAATGGAGAAGTCGACCTTTGGGGTAGACTTCAAAAAACTTTCCAGGATACACTTTCGAGTGCCAATTTAAAACCTATTCAAGCTGAAAA
>CALWJD010000019.1:0-5067 GCA_944380925.1 uncultured Clostridia bacterium
TCCTTTAGAGGCGGCTAGTAGTACAGGGCTTCGCCCGTTAAAGAAATACCCCCAGCTAGGCTGGGGGATGCTTATTTTACGCGTACAAAATTAAATACATAACTAAAACGTGTCATATAAACACCGGGTATCTTTTTATTTTTTAAAATTTAAAATACAAATTATTGTGTGGGAGTTTAAACTATAACTTTAAATCATAACTTAGAGCTATCTGACTCCGCTGGAGCCTCCGCCCGAAGAGCCGCTAAATCCGCCGCCGCTAAACGAACCGCCGTGTCCGCTTGCCGCAGAAACAGATGCTACATATGCATCATGCGCTGAACGTACATAGCTGTTAGCCAGGCTATTAATTAAAATAATATTTGTGCTTTCATTCATATTAAGCTGCTCTTCGAAATATCTTGGATAAAGATTTTTAAATTGTTCCGCTACTTTATCGGCAATTCCGAAAAGCTGCGCATATACCATATAATCTTTCCAAAGCGCAACTTCCTTTGCTTCCCTTTCGTTTATAATGGTGAAATTTTCTAAATACTTTTTAAATCCAAACATTTCGGAAGTCAGTTTGATTCCTGTTTCGCTTAGCTCATTTTCTTTATATTTTACAAATCCCAAAAACTTTCTGTCGGTTTCCACAACCGCACCTATTTCTTTTAAGTCACGAATTCCTTTTTTGTTGTATTTTTTCAGCCATTTATCAAGATCTTTATAGTTTTTTCTGCACCAATTTTTAAAATCGTTATTCTTTAGTACCCTATCTTTATCACTTACTTCAATCATTAAATCAAAAAGTGATTTTTCAAGCGGTGGCACATCGCTTGGTAACTCTTTTAGTTTTATGGCATCTTCTGTTTTAGTTTTAAAAAACTTTTTGACTTCCACTTTTATGAGTTCTACTTCATGGTTTTGAATCCATTTTAAAAGATAAACTCCTATTATCGAGCACTCGTTTTGCAATTTTCTAAGACCTTTAAGCCTTGCATATGTTGCAAATATATTGTTGTTAAACGGTAAATTTCGTGAATAATTTGGATCTTTATATTCTTTTCTGAATTTATCCTTGTAAATAGTAACAATATCTTCGATTTTTCTGATTTTTAAAAATATAATATGGAAAATAAAATATATTAAAAACATAAAAGGTATTATCAATATATTAATTAAATACGGAAAAGAAGATGTAGAATGCGTCGATTCCGAATCATTCCCTAGATTCTTATAATACTTTTCATAACCTGTGCCGGCCAATTCTTTATCCTTAAGCTCCTCAAAAGACGTATTTTCAAAAGCTTTAGGCGAAAAAACGCCCTTATCAAATTGAGCTAAAATTGCAAAATTAGATTTTTTAGGCATAGGCGCTGTCAGCTTTGCTTCTATTTTTCCGCTCTTTACAAATATATCACCCGTAGCGCCGCCACCTGCCCATATTTTGCTGTTTTCTTCGGTAAATTTATCACCCTTTTTTTCAATCGTAATTTTAGCCGTTTTCAAACTTGAGGACAATTTGTTTATGAAAGTTTGATCAATAAAAGAACCGTCCGAGCACCCTTTTACCAAATTCGTCATATCGTAAGAAACATTAAATATACGAGTTCCGTAAGAACTAAGCCCCCAGCAAAGTTCGTATCCTGACCCTTTCTCTACTATTGCGCATTTATACGCTTTTTCCTTTAAACCGGCATTTATATCCCACTCGCTCACATTCTGATATTCTTTTCCGTCAGCAGATACTTTTAAATTTGAAATTGTCTGATTTTCGAGGTTTTCACGTCCCAAGTACATTTCTGTACCGGAATTTACATTAATTTTCCAAACTTCATTTATATGAGCTGTTCCGTCCTCCTCACAAACCACCGATATATCAGAAGACATATATGTAGCAGAGGCCGCAAAAGCATGGTTTGCTACCTGAATAAAAAAACTAAATATCAAAATACCAAATACCAAAAACTTCTTAAATATTTTTTTCGTTCCATAAACCTCCTTTCGAAAACTTACTCCCAATGTTTTACAAACAGCTTATTTGAAACTTGGCATATCTTTCTTTTCCGCAACTTCCTCGAGATAGTCTTTCTTCTTAAAATGTAGCATACTTGCAATTAAAGAGCCGGGAAAGCTTAAAACTATTCTATTAAATTTAGTTACACTGTCGTTATAAACCATACGGCTCATACGCACGTTTTCTTCAAAGGTACCAACGTTTTCCATGGTTTTTACATATATGCTGTTTGTTTTTAAATCCGGATAAGATTCTGCCAGCGCATTAATACTTGCAAACCCTTGGGACAGTAAATTTTCCTGAGTTTGAACATCTTTAGCGGAAGCATTGCTAGACGTATTCTTACGTGCAGAAATTACCTTTGAAAGTGTTTCGCTTTCAAAAGATGCATATCCTTTTGCCAAATCAAAAAGTGAAGTTAACGCATCCCAGCGGCTCTGCTGTTGCACTCCAATCTGGCTTAAAGAATTCTCGCAAAATTCACTTACCGAAACCAATTTGTTTTGAACCGAAATTATCCATATTAGTAGACCTGCAATTAATAAAATCAATAAAATTATACCAAACATAATAAAAACCTCCTAAAATTAGTTATTGTAATTATAAACTCGTAAAAATTATATGTCAAGTTCACACTATTATTTATTTTTAAAATAGAATTTTTATATTATTGCTGACATAATTATGCAAATGTGATATATTTTGCCTCATATACTAAACCGCACTATTACCAAATCAAATAACAAAAGAGGAGGATTTTTATGTCAGAAAAAATCAGTAATTTGGAAAAAGCTTTAGTGTACATGTTTTCTTGCGATGAGTCTAAAACAGCCACAGTTCTTCAATCTTGTCGCAAATGGATTTCAAAAATTCACAATAATGGTGAAATGATACCAGAATCCTACTTTGGACCCGTTAGTGACGATGCAAAGAAAAAAGCAAACAGTGAAGCAAAACTAAATAACAGACTCGTCGTTGGCAGATTTGGTAAGTTTGTGGAAAAAGACAAGTACTATTCAGATATTGAACCTTGGTTTTTGCCGTTGCTACGGGATCTTTGCACGAAGTTCGGTATACTCCTTGATTTTGATAGCCTTTTAGAAATGTCTTTAGACTACTCCAAACAATTAAAGGACTATGGATTAACGCTCGAAAAGCTTTTACCCTTTAACGGTATTGATGAAAAAAGATTAGCAGAACAAAACGCAAAAAATGAAGAATTAAATCCAGAAGATGAAGAAAAACAAAATCTGACTTACAGAATTAATAAGTACTTTGGGGGAGGAAAGCTCAAACTGGTTACAAAAGATCTTGTAAATAATATAAATAAGGAATGTAAAACACGCCTTACTGTGTCTCGTGAGGCAGCTACCAGTACCGGAGGTTCCGTTGACGATACCGTTGTAGATTTAATAATGCTACGCTGATACTAGGTGCTTTATCCGGTATTGCCTTGGAAAACCACAGAGCTGCTGAGGTGAGTATGTGCCAGAAATTATTAACAGAAATTCCTGATTAGTTTGCCTGATTAGTTTAATTACAGTTTAAAGTTTTGAATCTTATCCTGTGAATATGTTTTGAGTTTATAGGTTGGTAAGCGTGTTTTTACTTTGCGTATGTATAGTTTTACTAGACGCTGTAAACGTTCTAGAGAATATAAATAAAAAATTAAATAATCTATTGACAATTATGGAAAAATAATATATCATGCACATGATATTAATTTTATTAAGGAGATGGTTTTATGCCAACAGAAGTAATAACAAAAGAACAAGTGGAAAAGACTATTTTAGATGCTACCATTAAAGAAAATGTGTCCCCAGGTGACGTGGAAAAAGCTGTTTGGAAATTTTCCGGTGTATGGCCGGCCGGTAGTGTTTCATTAAGTGGCAATGTAGGAGAGCAAACGGAAGACTTATGTAAATTTCTTGCTGATTTGCATGTTAAATCTGAGGTTGAGCTTTCAAAATGCGAAAAAACTTTACAAAAATTAAGAAAAATTGGATCACTTTTATTTAGAACTATTTCGCAAATAAATCTAACATCTTGGTTTGATTCTATGATGGATGCTATGAATATGTTTGGAAAGTACGTTACACAGACTCTCGAGAATGGCGTTCCAACCGCTCAAGATAAAAGAGACGTAAAGGAGTTGGCTAATGATGTTAAAGACATGGTGAACAAGTACGTAGATCATTCTGTGTATACAAAAATAGTTCCTGCGTTGAAAGCAAAATATGAAGGGAAAACAATAGATACAATACTTTCGAAGTTGTCGAATAATGATTTTGCAAATACGCGCACTTTAATTGGAACGTTGTGTGCATGTGTAAATTATGGGGTTTTTCATTCTTTGTCTGATTCGTGGATGAAACATATTTCGAAATTGGTAAAATAGACTTTGCCGATTAAATTGTATAATACTAGGCTTTTTGCGTACCCAAAAATTGGTATGCAAAAAAAGCTTTTTGTTTAGAAGATGATTTTATAAAAAATAGTATATTAGGGTTCAAAACAAAAATATTTTACAAATGGTACAAAGTTGTTGATATGTTTTGATAATATATGTATAATAGATATATTTAATTGAAATGTTTATAGAATATAGGAAAGGTGTGTTAAATATGGGGGGAACAATTAGTGAAAAGGAACTGGAAAAATATGATTATCTTAGGGCGGAATACTATAAGAAAAAAAAGAGTTGGCCATATACTCCAAGACCGTTGACCAATTATGAAAAGGCGGTTATAAATGGGAGTGAGTTATTGTTAGATAGTTACGGTGAATATCTTCGTGCCAAAACTTATGCCGATCTTTCTTTATCGGATTTATATTTGCTCATAAAGTCTACCGAAAAAACGAGCAACAGTACTACAGTAGCACTGGTTTTTATGAAAGACGAGTTGTTGCCATTTAAAGGCAAAGGTAAGAATTTTTCTAAAATGGAAGTAGAGACGATATTATCCGTTATCTATACCATTTACAAACAATTTGTAGAAAAAGCCAATAAAATTGGAAAAGTTATTGGGGTTTTAGATGATGAGAGCAAATCGATATTAGGTGTTCTT
>CALWJD010000020.1:0-4116 GCA_944380925.1 uncultured Clostridia bacterium
TCTTGATTTTTATTCTCCATATAGGACCTCGCTTATTCGCTTCATGACGTATTTTACGCAAGGAATAGCCACACTATTTCCTAATGCTTTGTATCTTGCACAGTCGCTATCAAGCTTGTTTTTCCAAGTTAGTAACTGACTTTTTGAAGGCTCTTTTTTATGGGAATTAAGATAAATCTTTTTCCAAAATTCAAATTCTTCATCGCTAAAATCATCTTGTGGAGTTAGAATCGTCCAATAGTCAGGAAAGCCTTGCAATCTTTCGCATTCAAGAGGGGTTAAACGTCTTATGTATGAGAAATTTTTGCTATTGTAAACCGCATTCGGCCCCTTTGCAACGAGTGTTGTTGTGGTGTCGTTTTCTCCCGCATCAAATCCATACTTTGCATTAAAACCGCAGTTAAATGCCGGATAGCCTATGGTATATGTAACATCCTTGCCCTTACAACGAGGTTCGTTCATGACGAGCGGTACTTGATTACCTCCGGTATCCATTCTGGTTTTAAGCGTGGGCGAAAGTTCGCCACAATTTCTAATTACTTCTTTTGGATGTGTCATGTCTAAAACGAGTGGCTTATTGTTTCCACTGGTTCCTGCACTTGCCGTTACTGTCGATGATAAATCTTTGAGTATTTCAGCTTTTCCTTGTGCCGAACCCATACAATAAACTGCGTGCCTGTCGGTTGCGTTTAGTGTATAGCTTGTATTTTCAGAAACACCTTTTCCGTTTGGTCCATTTTCAAGCTTGCGATTAATGGCATTTCCGCTTATGCAATAGCAACTGTTCTGAATAACTACTTTCGGAACGTGGCCTTGAGCCGATAACGAGTAGCAAGGATCGTCAAACTTTGGATTATGACCGCTTCCGGCAAACATCAAGTATGAGGTGTTAAATGGCAAAATCCTTAAGTTATTCCTGCTTGAATTTTCAGTGCCGCTTCCAGTTCTTTCGGTAGAATTTTTCCATTCGTTTTTGCTCTGCGAAGTATTCCTCCGCAGGCAACCGCACTCAAAGAGTATTTCGGGTGCGGATTTTCCTCCAAAATCTGCGATAAGGTAGACTCTTTTACGTCTTTGGGCGACTCCCCAATACCTAGCATCAAATATTCGCCATGCGAGAGAAAAATTTTCTCCCATAATAACTCCTGAAGGGGTCCATTTTTCAGGTTTAGGAACAGTAAAGTTTTCATCGGCGATTTTGCAGATTTCTTCGAGGATAACTCTAAAATCCTCTCCATGATTTGAGCTGAAAACTCCGGGAACATTTTCCCAAAATAGTATTCGAGGTTTGATTTCTTCATTTTTACGTCCTTTATTTTTGTCATTTTTTCTAACTTCCTTTATGATTCTTATCATTTCCATGAACAAATTTGATTTTTTGCCACAAAGTCCTTGCCGTTTCCCTGCAACACTTAAGTCCTGACATGGACTACCACCGCTAATAATGTCGGTAGGTTCAAGATCGTTTCCGCTTAAAACCCTAATATCTGCCAAGTGTTTCATTTCAGGAAAACGCTCTTTGGTAACCGCTATTGGCAAAGGCTCAATTTCACTTGCCCAAATAGGAATAATCCCATATTCTTTGGCGGACATTGGGAAACCTCCTATTCCGTCAAAGAGGCTTCCGAGCGTTAGCCTTTCTCTCATTTTTTCATCTCCCGATAAAATCAAGATTTTTTATCAGACTTCGTGCATCGAAAACTTTTGTTCTGATTTTCGAATTTTCAAGAGAATCTATGGCATAAAAAATCCTATCTTCTTGCTCTTTTGTGCGATTAAGAGATAGGTATTTGTCAATGTCAAATGTCCATGAATCTACGAGTTTTTTATCTTGACCAAAATTTTCAAAAGTCCTGTGCTTTAGTCTTTCATATAGCTCGATTGCTAAAAATCGAGCTACGCTTTTATCTGACGTGTGGGCAATTTCCTCAGCTTTTATCTCATTTTCCCAACTACCACCATTAAGCCACGTTGCAGGATGAGGAATGAATTTTCCGTTTTGCTTTTTCCATTGGAACGTTTGCTTTTGCAGATTCGTGGCTCTAATCATTTTGGCAACGAGCTTTTCATCAGGTTTGTGCGTTTTAAACCATCTGAAAGCTCGGTGCTTGCCTTTTTTATTCGGATAATTTTTGTAAAATTCTTCAAACAACTCGCTCAAATTTTTCGAAGGTTTATTTTCAGGTTTATTTTCACTTTCGGAAAAATTTTGAGCAGGTATGTTATATCTACTATATTCTATACTATATTCTCTATCAGGCATCTGTGTGGGGTGGGGTTCGACATCTGTGCTGACAATTGACGTAGCTACATGAGGATAATGTTCGACATCTGTGCAGACAATACGCTCAAAATTCAATTTTAAAAATCTTCGTTTTACTTTGATATTGTTTTCGAGATGGCCTATTTTTGAAGTCAAATAATTCATTTTTACGAGCTTATTAACCAGCCTTGAAACACTATCTGCCGTAATACCTAAAATTTTAGAAAAGTATTCGTTGCTTGCCGTACACGTTCTGTTGTTTGAAAGAACCCAAACCTCTGATAATAGTACTGCTTCCGTCCACGTTATGTTTTTTAAATTTATTAAGTTTATTATTTCTTGGGGTATCCAAATACCTTTAATTTCTTCCATTATTAAACTCTCCTTTATTAGTTAAAATGGTAAATCTTCATCTGTCCATTCTGTACTTTCTTCAGCTTTTTTATTTTCTTGTGATTGCGGTTCGCTATTTTGTAAACCAATAACTTCCCGAACATTGAAGCCTTTGTAGACTTTATCTTCAATTTTGTTGGCATAAAATTTTCCGATAATAAATATTTCATCGCCCGTGCAGTAATGAATATGGATTTGTTCTCCAAGCTCACCAAAAGCCGTACAATCGGCATAAGTAGGTTTTCGCCACTCTCCGGTTTTTTCGTCTTTGCCATTGCTGAGTTTAATCGTAAAATGGTAGACACTACCGAATTTCTCAACGTTCTTATAAATCCTACCCCTCAAAAACGCAGTATTTACCGCTAAATTGCCCTCATAAATTAACTTATCGTCATTAAATAGTTTTACTTTTTTCAATTCATTTGCCTTCTTTCAATAATTTTTCAAATTCTTCTAAATCCGATTTTTGTACTTTATCAAGACTTGAAAGTTTCATTTTGTCGAGTGCTTTTTCAATCTTTTCACCGCCGTATTTTTGCAGCAGCTCTTGTTGTTCACCACTTGTTAAACTATTGCTTTCCAAAACTGTCGGATTGTCGACATATTCAATATTTTCCGCTCCTGTATCAAGGTCGATATTAATTTTTGACTGGTCTGAAACAACCGCTTGTTGCATATCGGTCGACATTATCCCATATTTTGAAATTAATAGTTTAATCAAAGTTTTTTCAGCCATTTTATCGAACTGCAAAGCCCAAATAGCATCGCTTTTATCGCCACTTTTCTTGTATTTTCGATAACTTTGAGAATATCTCTGTGCATGAGCTTCCACGTCATTAACAGTCCAAAAAATTACTTTTCTAAAGCCGTTTATCAGCTCAATTCCTGCCATATATCCGATAATTTTTAAATCTTTTCGTTCGTTATCGGGTAGCCAAGATATTTCGGGATCACCAACAAAATTTCGACCTAAGAATTCGCCTTCTCTTACATCTCGTGAACCGATATATCGGTATTGCCCTGTTCGTAAAGCTAATTGTATATATCCCTTAGCTCCTATTTGAAAAGTTGCAACATTTCCGTAGGGAACTGCCCAAGTAAACCCTAAATTACTGTCAAATGGAAGTCCCATTGAAGTTGCCTTTAACGCACAAGCAAGTAAACTGTTTCTATCACAATTTTTTAGTGATTCCGAACTTCCGGCAAGACTTATTAAACTTGTGATAAATTGATTTACTCGCTCTTTATCGCCGAGTATGGTGTTTAAATATTTCTTGGTATCATCTTTTGAGAGATATACCGACATGGTTGTTTCTTTTGGCATTTTAAATTCCTCCTCAAATTCTGATAGCTACGCTTTTTTCTTTGTAAAACTTTATACCCGGAATATCTATTTCGGGATTTTCGTGCTTAATCTCAAGAATTTTTTTGGTATTTACTTCTCGCAATTCAATACCTTT